>NZ_JAHPJI010000009.1:0-136548 GCF_020515785.1 Vibrio sp. E14 | reverse complement strand
AGTTGATATATAACCTTCAACGAGAGTTTTCACTCGAGAACGATGGTAAAGGGCAAATCACGGAAATCTCGCAAGAGGGTATTCAGCATGTTGGTTATGATCTGTTTTACATAGAAGATGACATTTTCATTCAATTTCTAGAGAGGAAGCTAACGCAACAATAGCGCTAGTTTTTGGCTAGATAACAAAACACCTTTGAAGGCTGTGAAAGAATTACTAGTGATTGCTATTCAGCGTGAACTGCCTTAGTAAATGCAACGCACACCTGTTGTATAACATTACGGCGGACTTTCTTGATCTTGGGGGCACGATGCTCACTGACAATAACTCGACTCATCAAGCGAGTAACTGCTTCACGACGCTGTTGGTCGGAAAGGTGAATTTTTTTAGTTTCTTGTTTCATGTCATATATCTTAGATGGCGAGCCGCGGATTTCATCCGATGACGATGATAAGTAAATATAGCTTTGACATTGTTACGTGTCTACACTCATCTAAACAGGTTCAATAGGAAGCGTCTCCATTAGTTTAAAGTCCGTGATATACCATTTTTTGTCAAAGCTCATCTACATCACTTAAGTTTAGGTTCGGCAATTGGATTTTTTGCTAATTCAGCGTGAAAGTTATTGATGCAGTAGTACATGCATCGTCTTTCGTAAATCTTCTTTGCCCCATTCTGTGCCAGCGTCAATTGAGCCTGTTCCCTTTTGCTCTGCCTCATGACTTAGTTTTTACTAATACGTTTAACGTGTCTACATAAGAAGGATACTTCGCTGAGTAACAATGAAAATTCAGCGACTTTGTTAATTGTTCAGTTGCCTATAGGACAGCTATAATTTCAGCTACTACTTAGTTGTTATTTGGTACTAAGTAATGATTAATCTTATCAGCGACAGGAGTTCACAATGAAAGTTTATGGACAAAAAACGATAGAGGTCGTTGTTGATCGATGTTGTGATATCTGTGGTACTAGTGTGATGGTCGTCGATTCAAATGGCGTTAAGTTAGAAGAGGTTGGTGAACTGACTGCTAACTGGGGATTTGGGTCAAAAATGGACGGTATTACCCACCACCTCGATATGTGTGAAAGTTGTTTTCAAGTTGCATTATCTGCTCTAAAGGAGCATCGTAGAAGCATTGTGATGTTCGATGATGAGCAAGACCTTCCCGATGAAAAATTTGGTCAACAACCTGTTGGTGGCTAAAATCAGACTCGCTTGTTAGTGAAAAAAGCCGTTTCCCAATTGTGCAACAGCCTGTTGCACAAATCAGTCAAAATCAAAAATGCCCCAAAGTTGCTTAGACCTTTTACTCATTCACAACCTGTTCATGGGCTTTTGCAATACTAAAAGTTATCCCTTCTTCTCATGCTGTTCGCTGTTAATCCCGAGATGTAATACGGGGTGAAAGTCTGTACAAACGAATAGATAACCAAATATAAATATGCATTTATATACACATATATCAATGCGCAATAAGTATCTTATAGGTTAGAATCAGTTACTTTCTAGATATATAGGACTTGAAGTTTGAAGTGGATAGATCAACTACTTGATTTTGGTTATGTAATTTTTCAGCGCCGACTTTCAGGTTCGCGCTATCTTATGGGCTTAGGCATAAAGCTCTTTACTCTTACGGCTATTGGCTCACTTGCATTTCAGTTTAGCAATGGTGAATACTCATTCGTCATTGATACAGCGTCTGACTCAACATATGAAATTGCGACGTTGGTAGGTGTTTATGTCTCAATAGTAATGATCGTCGTAGGATTCTTCTTTGAAGTTTACTCAATGCTATTTGGTGAGTCAGCGTCAAAGAACAGAGCAAAGAGTATCGATTTAAGAAGCTTAGATGGGGCTGCCGCTCCAACCCTGTGCAGCAGTTTTAGTTCCACAATCGAACCAGCCGGGTTACATGATGACCTTTTCATGTGGAAGTCTAGAAAGCAGACTCTTGAGGACTGGTTAAAAGAATCATGCGCCAAACTTCAGAAGTTTTACGACGAATCACTTCAGAAATTAAACGGCTTTGAACCAAACAAGCCACTCGCTTTAGGAGCTATAGCTCATGTTCCGCATTGCTTTACTTTAGGTTACTTGGTTGGAAATAAGCGTTTGGTAAATTACTACTGCTGGAACCGTGACAACAAGAAGCAACACAAGGAACGATGGTTAGACTGTCGAGATGCTAGAAGTAGAGGTCAAAAATTAGAGTGCTCAGAAATTATGGAAAAGCCGGAGGTCCTAGATTATCAGGTAACAAAGCTAGGCATTTCGATAGAAGTCTCTTTTGATAATGACTTAAAGACCTTTTTTGAAGATCTAGAGTTAGATCGCGCTATTGCGTATAGAGTTGAAAGTAGAAACGTTGGAAATATGTTCTCAGATGTAGAGCAATCAAACTTTGTTGCCTCCCTTAGAACCGAAATAAATAACACCCTTTTTAAGAAGTACCCCTACGTTACTGAAGTTCATTTGACCCTTATGGCTCAAGCCTCGCTAATCATGCGCATAGGGGCGGAGTTTAATCAAAATCACCTTAGTCAACAGATAAACGTACACCACTTCGATGGTGCTGGTTACCCTTGGTCATTACAAATAAACAAAGACCAAGAAATTAGTTATTTAATTAAGTAAGGAAACCATGTGAGACATCAAAAAATATTTACTGAATTCCTAACAGAAGTGGTCAATCTCAATCAAGCTCGAATTAACAAGGTTACTACCACTTCGGCGTCTGTTGAGAAATATGTAAAAGATCACGACGATTTTAAAGGGATTTTTAGGAACACCTCGCCTCAGGGGTCATACGGACATAGGACGATTATCAAGCCAGTTAAAAACAAAGAGTTTGACGCTGATATAGTCTTCTTTATGGACGAAAATGATAATTGGGAGCCTAAAGACTACATAACAAAACTTCATCAAGCTTTTAAGGGTTCGAGTATCTATAAAGATATGGTTCACTATAACACTCGTTGTGTTTATCTTGATTATTCAGGTGATTTTCACATCGATGTTGTTCCATGTATTGTACGAGTAACAGAAACCGTTTTCGGTAATCATACACAATATTTGATTGCGAATAGACACACCAATGAGTTTGAGCTTACTGACCCTGAATCATACAAGAAGTGGGTCGCCGACAAGAATTCAGTTGTAGGTAACAACAACCTCATTAAATGTATTCGCCTTATCAAGTATCTTCGTGACATAAAAACTACGTTTTCATGTAAATCAATACTTTTAACCACTTTGATTTGTAATATGGTTCAAGACTACGAATCTAATAGTGATCACTTCAAAGATATTGCTACCACCTTAAAGACAATTTTTACCCGCTTGGATGATTATTTAAGTTTTTACGATTCAATGCCAGAAATAGTCAATCCAGTACGAACCGAAGAAACATTTACTCGTCACTGGAATGAAGAAAAGTATACGATTTTCAAAACAAAGATCGGCGATTATAGAACTTGGATAGAAGATGCATTTGATGAAACAGATCGAACTGAATCTATTAAAAAATGGCGCCGTGTGTTCGGAGATAGTTTTCATTCTGTTACCAAGAAATCAGCCACCTATGATGAAATTTTGGACGAAGCAAGTCAGCCTAACTTCCCTATTCCTCCTCACTGCGCGCACCACAGATGGGAAGAAGTGGAGAACGTTGGTAGTGTCAACTTAGATGTTGAGTATCGTAATAAAAATAGCGTCAATCCGTTCGCTAGAGCTGTCCAACAAATTATTTTTGGCAAGAACTATTCGCTTAAGTTCACGGTTACAGATGATATTCCTCCCGGCTCAGACGTATATTGGCAAATTACTAACACTGGAGAAGAAGCGAGTAGATTAGGTCAATTACGAGGTGGGTTTGAAATCGGTGGAAAAATCAAAGAAGAAACAACCTCTTATAAAGGGAATCACTTCGTAGAGGCATTTGTTGTTAAAGACGAGGTGCTTTTAGCAAGAAGTGGTAAGCTCGTCGTCCCTATCAATTGATAGATATAAGGCTCGCATTAGCGAGCCTTTTCCTTCTTGAACCTGACCAATTCACCGTCAGCCACTCACGTTGACTCCATTTCTTTTCTCCTAAAAGCGGACATTTCTATCGGGGATTGGCAGTACGGAAGCGTATTAACTGGAAATATTTGTTACTCTTAGTATTCCTCGTTACCTCTGTTTAACCAAATCTAACTAATACCACATTATGTGCTTGGTTGATTATTGTTCTTACTTGTCTGCAACCGAAAGGAAGAAATTGGGTCAGAGTCAGTTAATAATGAGTAGTGGTTAGACGATGGAAAAGGAATACAAGTGCAAAACGAACTGAAGGTACTTAAAGGTCATCCGTCAGGTTTATCTGACGCAGAAATGGCTGAATGGCTTTCTTTATGCCTCTCAAATGGAAAACTAATAGCTTATGCTTATGCCAAACATATCTTCAAGGTTTATGAGCAGGGTGAAGAACCGTCGCAGTTAGTGGTAGGCGATTTAGGTACGGAAGCTGTATCCGTTCTAAAGGTGCTGTCTAAGAAGAACATGCTTAAACGTGTAGAGCTTCCTTATGACGTATTAGTAGAAAGTAAGACCTCACAATCTGACTGGACGTTGCTAGAAGCGAAAGTCAAAGATATTACTGCTCTAAAGAAAGCAAGGGATGAACTATTTGGCCAAGGTCGAGGCAAAGCAATATCACCCCTTACGGCTTCTAAGGTATGGCATGATGCTGGAGGAAGATGTATGTACCGGGGGTGTGGCCAAGATCTTGGCTCTACTCCTTTAACAACAAAAAATGCAAGGATTGCATATTTGGCTCACATTGTAGCTTCCGATCCAGATGGACCTAGAGGGAATGAGAGCTCTCATGCACTATCAGACTCTCCAGAAAACATCATGCTTATGTGTGACGGTCACCATAGACTCATAGATAGGATAGATGTAGCTGGACATCCAGCATCCGATTTACAACATATGCGCGATGAACATACTGCCCGAGTTAATTTGTTATTGGGTAGTTTGCAGTATCCCACCGTACAACTCATAACTTTACTCGCAGACTTAGCTCAAGTACCAACAAATGTATCCAAAACAGAACTTTGCAGTTCTGCACTTAACCGAAATCTTGGTCCACTCCCAGAAATCAAACACATGCTCCGAAGAACACAGCGAGATGACCGAGGACGTTTTGGGTTTTGGGGTCATTTTCTTCATGAGCATGAGTCAGATATACGAGAATTAATTAGCTTCACAAGTAACAAACCATCTCAGAAATCATCTATGACACCTGAATCTCTAGGAATTTTCCCACTGCATTTGGTTCCTGTACTAGTTCTGGCTGGAAGGATTATCGGTGAAGCTAGGCATGTAGAAATTTTCCAATATGATCGAATCGCAAAAACTTGGCATTGGCCAAAGGAGTCTCCGATCTTAACCTCTCAGTTTAATATCTCGTATGAAGTAGATGACGATTCTGACCCGGAAGAAGCAATCCTTTCTTTCGAACTCACAGCCAAGTTAGACACCAATGCTCTTCCCGAAGAATTGGCTAGAACAGTTAGAGATAAGAAAATAGGCTGGATTAGAATCACTAATACTGACCCCAACCCCAACTGCATTAACTCAAAAGAACAATTAGATAATTTTTCAGATCTTGCTAGGCAAGCCATAAGGACAATTCAAGATTCATGGCGCTCTAAGGTGATACATGTTTTCGGTATCTCCCCAGCCAGTACACTTTTCAAATTTGGCCAAATGTTACAAGCAGGGAATCATTCAGTATGCAGAGTCTACGATAGACCTGATGGTTCAAATATTTTCGTCCCCGCTTTAGATATAACTGGCAATGATGTTAGGTCAGTCGGTGCTAACTCCGATCAGCAACATCAAATAAGTCTCAGATAAAGGATATTAAAGTAACAATTACACAAATTTCAGGGCAGCCTCGATTTATACGGTGTAGATTTTCAATTACAGCCTATTTTTTGTGGCATACCAGATAGGTTCCAGCCAGAGCATGTATTCCCGCACGTTACTAATACATATTTTAAATATGTCGTTGTCAAAATGGCGGTTGAAAATTGTACATGATTGACTCTGAGGAGTATTCTAGGTATGCAACTTTTGGCATTTACACAACATCAGCGTTCAAAAGCTGCATTATTGAAGTAACGGAATAATGTTCTTATAAAGCAGGAGAAGGTTGTATGTCTGTATCAGTTACAAAGCAAGCGGATACTTATCTAGAGGCTTTGGCCAAAGCATTAGAGATCCCACAGTCTAGATATGAACAGGCCGAGAAAAGCTATAAGTCTGTAGGGGAATGGCTTCATAGAGAGGAGTCAACGGTAAAAGATTACTCTCCTGACGTGTATGTACAAGGCTCTTTTCGTCTAGGATTAGTCATTAAGCCTTTGTCAGCACAGGAAGAATACGATATTGATTGTGCTTGCTCTTTGACTTATCTCGATAAGTCGTCTCTCTCGCAACAAGATTTAAAAGTGCTCGTGGGGCATGAACTAGAGTTATATCGCAAAAGCAAGGGTATCAAAAAGCCAGTCGCTGAGCAGAGGCGCTGTTGGAGGCTAGAATATGCTGACGGCGCGCAATTCCACATGGATGTCGTTCCCTGTATACCAAACGCTGAGCAACAACGCCTTTTACTAGAACAGAAGAACTTTGATACTAAATTTGCTGAGACAGCAATAGCTATAACAGACAATGAAGTACTACCTCAGTACTATCAAATTACATCAGACTGGCCGAGATCGAACCCTCGTGGATATGCTGAATGGTTTAAATTTCGAATGGGTGAGAACTTTGAAAGAAAACGCCGCGAAATACTGAAAGAAATGGAAACTAAAGGTATAGAAGCCAGTATTGAAGACATCCCGAGTTATCGCGTCAGAACACCCTTGCAATCAGCGATAATGATACTTAAACGTCATCGTGACATGATGTTTGAAGATAATTCAAAAGATAAACCCATATCAATAATTCTTACAACGCTATCTGCTCATGCATATCAAGGTGAAGATAGTATAGGTTCGGCGCTGCTCTCCATATTATTCAGGATGGAGGAAGGAATACATTATGATGGACATAAGTATGTAATCAACAATCCGACAGATGCCATGGAGAATTTTGCCGACAAATGGGAAACACATCCTGAACGCGCTGAAGCCTTTTTCTCCTGGCTGAGTCAGGCTCGAGAAGATTTTTATTCAGTAGGACAACAAGCTGAACACCGCCGAATGTCGGGTATCCTGGAAAGCAGAATCGGTCAGAATGTAACGAATCAAGTTTACCAAGATCTATTAAGTTTAACAAAATCTGGAGCCTCTAGTTTGTTGTCCGCTGCGACGGCAGCATCAACCTTAGCAACCCCAAGCATTGCATTTGGTGATGTTGCAAGAAAACCTAAGAAGCCGGATGGATTTGCGTGATGTGGTGGATTTTTCAAAAAGAAAGGTTTTCTTTAGAAAGAGCGGCTGTATCGGAGCTTGAGTCTAAAGTAGGCTGGTTAGAGGTAGGCAAGTGGCAGGCTGATCCAGATAATGAATTGGCAATGTGTTTGACATTTCAAGTATTGCATCTAAATAGAACTTTTCACTTTAAGATGGTGTACCCGAGCGTATTCCCTGATTCACCACCAATGATCTATACAGAAGATAAAACGAGGGTCTCTTTGCATCAGTACGGGGCGAGCGGTGAACTATGTTTAGAGCATAGACCTGATAATTGGCAATCGTCAATAAGTGGCTCAGATATGATTGAAAGTGTTTACCGACTACTTTTAGAAGAGCAGGGAGAAGAAGGATATATGGCGCATGCACAATCAGCACATATACCTTCCTTAGGACGTGATACGCGCATCAAAACTTGTCGTTTTTTGCTTACTGAAGGAGACTTAAATGCGCTCAAAGACCTCACAGAGAGAAAAACAGAAAGAGCTTGGTTCAGAGAGCGTAAGGTGGGCGGGGTCTTCATTAGTTCTCTTCTAAAGGTGGGAGACAAAGAGAATCCTATTTGGACAAGCAATCTCACCTTACCTGACTGTAATAGAGAAGAACAAGCCTTTGTAGTACGTTTTTCTGGTGCAGAAATATCAGATCAACCAGAAGTTTCTGATTTAAAGAAGTTACTTGAAACATCAGAAATGCTAGAGCTGTATCATGAAGTTCTACAAACAGATTCAATTGCAAACTTGATTATGGGGGATAAAGATAATTGGGTTTTATTGACTCTCTTTGGTTCTATTGATGAACGAAAAATAATACGTTACACGACGATTAAAATACCGGAGCACAAAAATAGATTACCTGATCAATTTTTATCATTGAGCGATAAAAAAGTAGGACTAGTTGGGTGTGGTTCTGTCGGTTCCAAAGTTGCCGCAAGTTTGTGCAGATCTGGAGTAGGAAATTTTTTGCTCATTGATGAAGACATTTTTTTTCCTGACAACATTGTTAGAAATGACTTAGATCTCAACTATGTTGGAGCTCATAAAGCACCTGCATTACAACAGCGATTACATAACATTAACCCTCACGTTGACACACAGATTCTTAGATTATCATTAGGTGGACAAGAAAGCTCTAGCTCAATGTCTGGGGCGTTAGAATCACTCGGTAATTGCGATCTCATTATAGATGCTACAGCAGAGCCTTTAGCATTCAACTTGATTTCGTCTGTTTCAGTGCGTAAGAAAAAACCAATGATCTGGGTAGAAGTTTTTGGTGGTGGGATTGGCGGTCTTGTGGCAAGGTCAAGACCTGAGCTAGACCCTGTCCCACTATCTGCGAGAGCTCAAATATATAATTGGTGCGAGGGGCAAGGTGTAGAGTTCTTGCACAGCACAAAAGCAAATGACTATAGTGCTCAAGTGGATGACGATACACCGTTAATAGCAAATGATGCTGAAGTCTCCATTATGAGCGCTCATGCTACTCAGTTCGCAACCGATATCCTAGCTCGACCTGAAGCTAGTATATTCCCTTATTCTGCGTATATCGTTGGCATGTCGTCAGAATGGCTTTTTCAACAGCCTTTTGATACTCGCCCTATCGACCTGCTACCAGAAGGACAGTGGGGAGAAACTGCTGAACATATTGATTCAGAAGAGATTATCCAACTATTGCAAGCTTACCTTCCACCTAAGGACCAATTAGATGCAAATAGTTCTTCCGAATAGTGTTTTGAAAAAGTTTCGGCTCCATATGTTAAAGGCTGGCAAGCATGAAATAGGTGGAATGCTTATGGGGGAAGACTTAGGCGAACAGGCCTTCCGGATCGTTGATTTTTCTGTCGATGTGAAAAGAGGGACGACTTCTAGCTTTTTCAGAGATTCTGATGAACACGATTTGGCATTGCAGAGGTTTTATGAAGAAACAGGCTCTGATTACAAACGCTTCAATTATTTAGGAGAGTGGCACACACACCCAAGTTTCTCTGTTGATCCTAGTATCAATGACATCCGTGCTATGCAAGGTATAGTTAATGGCGGTGAAAACGTAGATTTTGCGTTTTTATTTATTTCTAGGTTACGTTGGTTTTGGCAGTTCGAGTGTAGTGCTTACCTGTTTATTCGAGGCCATCAACCAATTCAAGTAGAGATTATTATTGAGAAAAAATAAAGACTTATTACATTGATAGGCAGTTGTCGAGCTTTTATGCTATTTATCACTATTAGCAAGATAGAGTTAACTTTCGGTATAATTTTAATCAGAATGACTAACACGTTTTAACACATAATAACCGACGGTTTTTCGACTAGTAAAATAATTCCCTTGAAGTAATCCATCATCATCCAGACCTAGCTTAAGAATAGCTGTACCCTTATATGGTTGTTGAGGCAGTGAGTGTGATTTGTGTTTTGGGGTGGTCAAAAAAACGTAATATAGTTCTGATCTCCCAGTTTCTGCATCTTTTTTAGGCTTAGCCAGTAAAGTTTGAGAGTCAGAATCTTCAGCCTCTACATCCATACCGATATTCAGAAAACTTTGTTTAATCACAGCTCTGCCGTGCGATGTACCTTGCTTTCCTCCCCACTCCCAATGGATCGTCATGTCCCATGTCCCGTTTAAGTTGGGGAATAAAAGTCTATTTAGGATAGGGTATTTCCCCCAAATTCTCTCCCAGCCATAATAAAATAGTATGGCGAGTAGACCATTTAGAACAGCTGAACCGCTAGCTCCTATTGATACCGCTGACAAGAACGATGTACTTTCGTCATACACAGCCCCGAGGATTAGACAGCTAACTACTGCGTATGCGACAGCAATGAGGGTAATAACTCTGCCAATTGGAATAAGGCTAATCATTGTGCTTCCTCAAAATATACTTCTTTGCCACCTACAAAGATAGAAAGGCCATGTCTTTCACTGATTACCCCTGTCATTATTACATCAGGAATTGCTGAGCCGAAAAGAGCAGCTACGAAACGCCCACCTACTGGGCGAACATTATCGATGCTCACTTCTTTAATAATCGGTGGAGAGAAATACTGAGCGACATGCGTCATTTCTCCTTTTCTATTTAGAATATGAAATCCATCATGATATTTGCTTTTATAGCTAGAAAGCTCGGCCAAAATGTCAACCACCGAACCGGATAACTTTGGTGATGTATCTCGTAGACTTACTATTGGTAAATTCGCAGGAGAATCAGATACAATAACACCAACTCCAGAGAAATCGGAGCAAGCATCTGCCTTAATCTTATACAGTAAATCTCTAAAATCGCTTTGTGTCATAATAGCTTCTAAACTAGAGCGCTGAGTGCTAGGAGCGCCCAAGGTACTTCTTCTTCGATACTTTATGGAGATAATACAGGAAACTCGCACCAAATTTCACACACTAAAATCAGAGATATCAAATTCTTTTCAGGATGAGAACAGCAACTGTAGTGAATGAGGGAATTTGGCCCGCCACATGTAGGCTGGTCGCATGGTCGCAATACTAGAAGTAATCTGAAAACTAAGGGCTCTGTGTGGTTCATAACTCAGAAATGTCCAGAAACGTGCTAGGACGACTAGCGCTAACTTGCCTTTGCCCCAAGTCTATCAACTACTTATTTGTTTGAACTGTCACCCGACCGAAAAATAAACAATAAAAGTTAGATTTAGCGATGGTATTAGCGTAAAAGCTACGTTGCGGTCACTTAGATTGGATCATTTAGGGCAGGGTTTATACGAACTAGCTAAAGAGTGGAGTAAACATTTAATAGTTACTAAGGGTAAGCCTAGCCGTTCTTTGAGAGATCTAGAGCTGTGGTCGATTGATAGAACGGAGCTGAATAATCCTGAAAGATATGGTTGAACTGCTCACGGCTATCAAGCACAAAAGCAACTCGAACGTGGTCTAGGTCGTATGTCGTTAAAACAGAGCGTAACCAACCCGCCAATGAGTCCTCCAAAAGCGCCCTACAGCCTACGAACCACACCCATGTTTGCTGATGACTTCGAATAATGTCTAAGATTTCTGACTTGTATCGATACCCATCTCCCATTGACGTTAGGTCTATGTACACAACATTGGCACCTAGTCCATGGTTAGTGCGGTTGTACGTATCTTGAAGCTCTTTACCGCATTCACTAGCAAATGTGTGAAATCTCATCATGCCCAACTCCCAATAGCCATGAATTAAGCGTTCTGGTGTACCTACAGGCCAGCTATCAAAGGTGTATAAATTATCTTTACGCATACACAAAATTTATTTTTATGAACAGATTAGAAAAGTGGAGCCTAATGGTTGGACACATAAGCCAATACCTTAGGCGATTGATCCTGCTCAGCAGCAAATCTCTGTCTGCCAAAGTAGACTTTATCAGGGATGAGGTTATTGAGTTCCTGATGATTAAGATCCTCATTATAAAATACGATGTAGTGCCCGATTTCAAGTTCCACTTTATGGGGCGCGCTGTAAGCTTTTAAGTTTCAGACTTCGCCATAATCGCTCAATAAAAACATTGTCGACCCAAGGACCATATGTTTCTCGAGGGACTGATAGGAATGTGGTAATTTTACAACGTGGCCTTTAAGTAGTTGGTCAAATATGCAGACTTTTGATGCAATTTTATGCGAACTTTTGCTGCAAGTTGTTTTGTAACTATTTGAAATCATGTTCGTGATATGCGATCATATATTGCAGGCATCACTTTAAAAGCCCTGCGTATATCGCAGGGCTTTTTTCGTTTTTGAACCCTCTTTTACTGCGTTTGCTCTTCAAAGTCTTCTGATGAATCAAGTTTCTTGAGGTTATTTAGGTATAATTTATAATCTCACGCGCTTGATACCGAACTGTCGTGAAGATTGTTTCGAGTACATTCGCCGAATAACCATTTTCACCTGGGATACTTTAATGATTTCAAAAAACCAATTAAAACTGCTTCGTGCTTTAGGTCAAAAGAAACAGCGTAAAGCGCATGGCTTATTCCTAGTTCAGGGTGAAAAGAACGTTTTAGAGCTGGCAAGCAGTTCATTAAAGGTGAAGCATGTCTTCGCAACCGAGGCATTTCTCGAACAAAACGCTAGTGCGCTAAGTGGTTTTGATTGCATTGAAGCATCGCTTGACGACCTGACCAAAGCGAGCACTCTCGTGAGCAATAACGCGGCCATTGCAGTGGTTGAAATCCCGAGTGTAAAAGTGCCTCAAGCAAAAGGCTTGATGATTGCGCTAGATGGTGTATCTGACCCAGGTAATCTAGGAACGATTATTCGTGTCGCAGACTGGTATGGCATCAAGCACATTATTGCGAGTACAGATTGTGCTGATCCGTATAACCCTAAGACGATCAGCGCGACCATGGGCAGTTTTGGCCGCGTACAAGTGAGTCTGGTGGATTTGCCAAGTTACTTAGAAGAAGCCAATTTGCCAGTGTATGGTGCGTTTCTGGAAGGGGAGAGCGTTCATAAAACGGAATTCGCTGCTGAAGGTATTTTGTTGATGGGCAGCGAGTCCCACGGCGTACGTGAAGAAGCTGCGAAGCTCGTGACAAATAAGATCACGATTCCGGCATTTGGTGGTGCTGAGTCGCTGAATGTCGCAATGGCAACCGGTATTATTTTAGACAATATGCGTCGACATCATTGTTAATGTAACTATGTGCCAATAATGAAGCCAGTCAATTTGACTGGCTTTGTTGTATTTACCACCTGTTAAAAATCAACCCATTTGCAAGTTGTACTCAATTAAACAACAGTGAATGCCGATGATGACTTAATTTTGATTCAGATCAATAGGCTGCACCTATAAATAAAATTACTCATTTCCATTTAGTAAATTCAGGAAATTAGGCGACACTTATCTAAAGGCCGCAATAAAATGCCCTTAAGGAGGTAAGAATGTATTCATTAAAAGTAAAAGATTACATGACGTTGCAAGCGGTGACCTTCACTAAAGATATGTCACTTTCGGCTGCTTTGAATAAAGTCATGCAAAGCGTCACATTAGGTGGGCCCGTCATTGATGAGAATGAAAAGGTAGTTGGATTCTTATCAGAGCAAGACTTGTTAGATAAATTGGTGAAAGCGAGTTATCACTGCCAAGATACGCATACCGTTCAAGAGTGTATGCATGACGATGTTTTATCTGTTTCTCCAGACATGTCAGTGATTGAGTTGGCTGACATGATGAAGATTGGTAAGCCAAAAATGTATCCAGTGGTTGACGGCAAAGGTAAATTGGTTGGCGTTATCACTAGGCGAGATGTGCTGCGCGCCATCGGGATGACTTTAAATGAGTGTTTTAAGCATCCAGTTTAACCTTTCTGATCAAATATCATAGGTGATTGATTTTAAATAAGTCATTTGGAAAGACGCTTCGGCGTCTTTTTTATTTTCAATCGATGAGTTTTTAAAAAAATCACCTTGACCTTGGAGCTAGCTCTAAGGTTTATCCTTAGTCATAGGCAAAGAGCCTACACCAATAAGGAAAATAAATTATGTGTACGAAACATCAAGGTTGCCAATCTAGCAAAATCAAAACTGCGGTGCCGCTTGGCGCGAGCGAGTCGTGCTGCGCACCAGTAAAATCTTCACTCAGCATTTCTCAAGCTGGCGTAGAAGTGTCCGAAAGTTCATGTTGCAGCGGAGGGAGTTGTAGCGCCGACCCTGGTGAGGAGGAAGAGCCCTCAAGGGAGAGTGATTCCTCAATTCGAAACTCGTGGCTTGTGTCAGGTATGGATTGTCCTTCATGTGCGCAAAAGCTAGAGAAGGCTATTACGTCTTTGGAAGGTGTTAACCAAGCAAAAGTCTTATTTGCAACAGAAAAACTGGTTGTCGATTTTGACGATCGCGAGCTGACCTCTACGATAGAGCATACAGCCCAACAAACAGGTTTTCCGCTTTCTTCACTCGATGCTCCAAAACCAAATACTGCAACGAAGGGCTGGCGTGGGGTAGTAAAAGACAACATTCAAATTCTCTCTATTGCTAGTGCGATGGTTGTCGCGGCAATAATTTCTAAGATCGACCCTCAAATAAGTACTTGGTTATTCACGTTGACCTGTTTACTGGGTTTATACCCAATTGCGCTTAAAGCGTTCAAGTTGGCGCGTAGCGGTACGCCTTTTGCGATTGAAACGTTAATGAGTGTGGCAGCGCTCGGCGCTTTATATTTAGGTGAAACCGCTGAAGCGGCAATGGTGTTATTGCTTTTCCTTATTGGTGAAAAGTTAGAAGCATATGCATCATCCCGCGCTCGAAGTGGTGTCCAAGCGCTAATGGACTTAGTCCCAGAAAATTCAATTTTAATTGTTGATGGTGAGCGTAAAGAGGTGCCTGCAGCTCAGCTTAAGCCGGGGGATATTATAGAAGTTGCCCCCGGTGGTCGTTTGCCAGCGGATGGTGTGTTGCAAGATGCGCTTGCGAGTTTTGACGAAAGTGCGTTAACGGGAGAATCCGTTCCCGTTGAGCACCAAACGGGTGGCAAAGTGATGGCCGGGGCTGTAGTTGTCGATAAAGTCGTTCGTTTACAGGTGACTTCTCGCCAAGGCGAGAATGCGATTGACCGAATTCTCCATTTGATTGAAGAAGCAGAATCTCGTAAGGCACCATTAGAACGTTTTCTGGATAAGTTCAGCCGTTGGTATACGCCGCTGATGATGTTGGTGTCCTTGATGGTTATCGTCACGCCACCACTGTTGTTTGCTCAACCATGGGAAACGTGGATTTATCGAGGACTTGCCCTGTTACTGATCGCCTGTCCGTGTGCGTTGGTTATTTCAACGCCTGCAGCGATTACTTCTGGCTTGGCGGCTGCGGCGAAGCGGGGGGCATTAATCAAAGGTGGCGCGGCGCTTGAGTTGCTTGGTAAGGTTGAGTCCGTCGCATTTGATAAAACCGGTACATTGACGCAAGGTAAGCCGCAGGTGACCGACGTCTTTGCTTTTGATGTAGATGAAGACAAGTTACTTAGCCTGACAGCCTCAATCGAAGTTGGCTCAAGCCATCCTCTCGCGGTTTCTTTAGTTAATAAAGTGCGAAAGCAGGGGCTTCCTATTCCTGAAGCGCTAGATAAAACCGCGCAAGTGGGCTCTGGTGTCACTGGTTACGTCGATGGGAAAATAGTCCAAGTAGTCACGCCTTCTAAGGCCGATTTCCCACTTTCTCAAGAAACCGAAGAGCGAGTGGTGACGTTGGAACAACAAGGTAAAACGGTTGTTATTGTGCGTTACGATTACGAGGTCATTGGCGTGATTGCATGGCAAGATACATTGCGCCCAGATGCCCAAGAAGCTATCGCTACGTTGAAGGAGCTTGGGATAACGTCGGTGATGCTAACCGGTGACAACCCGAGAAGTGCTGAAGCAATGGCGACCAGAATAGGCTTGGATTATAAAGCAAGCTTATTACCAGCAGATAAAGTGCATTACGTCGAGAAACTATCACAGCAACACACCGTTGCAATGGTGGGAGATGGTATTAATGATGCGCCAGCGATGAAAGCTTCGAGTATCGGTATTGCGATGGGAGGCGGTACGGATGTTGCGCTGGAAACGGCCGACGCGGCATTAACGCACAATCGTCTGATTGAGTTACCTGCCATGATAGAACTATCGCGTGCGACGTTAAGTAATATTCGTCAGAATGTTGCGTTAGCGCTTGGTTTGAAAGGTGTTTTCTTGGTGACAAGTTTATTGGGCATTACGGGTCTATGGGTGGCAGTATTAGCCGACAGCGGCGCAACTGCACTGGTTACGTTAAATGCGTTGAGATTGCTCCGTTTTGAGTCCAAGCAGGCCAAGTGACCTACCTAACTAGCTAATAAAAAGCCCGAGGCATTCGTGTCTCGGGCTTTTTTAACCGTATCGACGAAATCTAATAAGATGTTTTAGTTTGTTTTTGAAATCACGCATCGCTATGCAACAAAATGAGCCAAACTCCCCAAAAGTGTGATCATTGCTTGTTTTGGGTGAAATTATAGTTTCATTACATTTTCTCATTGTGATTGTGATCACTCTATGTTGGTGAAAGGTTCGCTACAGTGCATTTGTACCCAATAACTGATTAATGAGCTTATTGTTCATAAAATAAGCCACAATAAGGAGCGACTTATGTCTCAAGCTGTATTTCATTTAGGTGTTACTGAAGCTGATCTTAATGGTGCGACTCTAGCCATCATTCCTGGTGATCCAGCGCGCGTTCAAAAAATCGCAGAACAAATGGAAAACCCAGTATTTCTAGCAAGTCACCGTGAATACACGCTATACCGTGCCGAATTAGACGGTAAACCTGTTGTGGTTTGTTCTACAGGTATTGGTGGCCCTTCTACCTCTATCGCAGTTGAGGAACTCGCGCAGCTTGGTGTTCGTACTTTCCTACGTGTTGGTACAACTGGCGCAATTCAACCGCATGTAAACGTAGGTGACATGATCGTAACGACGGGGTCAGTTCGCCTTGACGGTGCGAGCCTGCACTTTGCGCCAATGGAATTCCCAGCAGTTGCTGACTTTGAAGTAGCAACTGCAATGAAAGCGGCAGTAGAAGAGTCTGGCGCTGCGGTTCACATGGGTGTGACGGCTTCAAGTGATACTTTCTACCCAGGTCAAGAGCGCTACGACACGTTCTCTGGTCGCGTTGTTAAGCGTTTCCAAGGTTCTATGCAAGAATGGCAAGACATGGGCGTACTTAACTTTGAGATGGAGTCTGCAACATTGCTAACAATGTGTGCGAGCTCTGGTCTAAAAGCAGGTTGTGTAGCGGGTGTAATCATCAACCGTACACAAAAAGAGATTCCAGATCATTCAACTCTGAAAGAGACGGAAGCTCGTTCAATTAAGGTGGTAGTAGAAGCAGCGCGTAAAATGCTGTAAGCCGCGATAATTGGCATTTTAAACAAACGGAAAAACCAGAGGCATGCCTCTGGTTTTTTTCTACCTATTTAAACCCACACTTAAAAATCAGGTATGAAAAAAGCAGCCTGTAACGCTGCTTTTGATCATTTTGAATTCTAGCTTTTATCACTGATACTAGATCTCGTCCGAGCCACCTGCGTCTTTAAACCAAGCCGTTAGGTGCGTTCTTAAGTCTTTAAGCTCATCAGGGCCAATCAGAGCTAGCCCCAAATCTTCTGCGCGAGTAATGTCATTGTGACGAAGCGGTCGGAAGCTCACCAGCATTGCACGTGCTTGTAAACCACCTAGCAGATCTCTGAGGGATTCTAGCTTGTACAAGGTGTCATCGCCGTCATCTCGCATGCCTTTGGTTTTACACTCAATGATGTGGAGCTTGTTGTTTACCACTGTTGCAACATCCAACTCATTGCGTACTTCACTTTCACCAAGTTTGCGATAAACCTGAACATTCAAAGAGCGATCTTGAATCGTCGGCATCGTATCTTGAATTTGCTTGACCGTGCTGTGTACCAGAGTCTCTAACCATTCACCGTTTGAAAAGCGGCGTGCATCTTCATCTGCAAACGTTAGAACGCCATTCTCATAAGTGGCGATTTGCGCTTCCACTAAGTCCGAAAGCAGCATGTTGAGCTCACGATAGCCTTGTTGCTTTTCAGAAAGCTCCACATCAAGTTTTTGCTCTTTGCGGCATGTGGTTGCAAGGTAGTTAAGAGTCGCTAAGCCTGGACCAAGCTCAAGCGCATTTGAGGCCCAGCGTTCACCAAGTTCATACAGTTTTTTATCAAGAAGAGGAGGTAAATCAACGTGGTGGAACTCGCCGCGTGCGCCGAAGATAGTGAGGTAGTCAGCAATCGTAATGTGGTCTTCGACTTGAGTATCTTCTTTGCCATCTGGGTATAACCAGCAAAGCTTATCGCTACTTGGCTCAACCACAAAAATTGGCCAGCGATAGGTACGGAAAACCTCGTAAACAGACAATAAGCGATGACGAAGACCGCAACTGGCGTTCAATTTCACATCTTCGCCGCGTTCATGGAGATCTTTTGCCAGTTTTTGAATCGCTTGTTTGATCAGCGAAGTATTGACGGCGGATGGGATTTCAAAAAATTCGGAAGTAATGTCTCGTTGCTCTAAAACGGCACTCAGTCGGTCAAATATATCTAACTGGCTCTTGTCTCCGATGAAGACGATATGTGTGCTTAGCGTACGATTATCTAATAGAGGAGTGACCAATCTCACTGGGTCTTGGTCGATAATACCAACATGAACAGCCATAGATTTTCCTTTTTATGAGGCCGCTCGAAAAGAGATGTGCAAGGGGATGAGCTGGCCATATTAATCATATGTAGACATGGCTGATAAAAAACAAGGGCGACTTAACAAAAAGTCGCCCTTATACAGTTGATTGCACTAATTAATGCTTAAATTTATAAATTATTTATAACTTAAAGCGGTGAACCAATTCATTCTGTTGATGAGCCAAGTGAGTCAGGGATTCACTGGTCTGTGCGATGCTCGACATAGCTTGGAAGCTTTCATCGGCGATACTATTGATATCTTCAATACTGCGTGCAATGTCTGCTGAGGTTTCACTTTGCTCTGCTGCCGCTTGCGAAATATGCGTACTCATTTGGCTGATTTCGATGATTAGCGCTTGAATCTCTTCCATTGAGCTGTTCGCTTTTGATGCTTGCTCAACAGACATCTCCATATCGCTCATGCAGCTTTGTATCACTTGGTTTGCTGACTGAGAGCTGGATTGCAGATTACTGATCATCGATTCAATTTCAGTGGTTGACTGAGTGGTTCTGGATGCAAGCACACGCACCTCATCGGCCACTACCGCAAAGCCGCGACCTTGCTCGCCAGCGCGAGCCGCTTCAATTGCTGCATTCAATGCCAGTAGGTTAGTTTGTTCAGCAATATTACGAATCACATCGAGGATAGAACCAATTTGACCACTCATTTTTTGAAGTTCAGAGACAGCGGAAACGGATTCGTTCAAACGCGTTTCCAGTTGATTTATGGTCGAGATATTGCTGCTCATGACATTTCTGCCTTCTTCAGAGGCAGATTCGACACGCTGCACCATTTCTAGTGAACCTTGTGCACTTTGAGCGACTTCTTGCACTGAGTGAGACATTTCCGTCATTGCGGTCGCAACGTTTGCTGTTTGCTCGCGTTGTGAGCTTAATTTGCTTTGCGCTTGCGAAGACGTGCTTTCGTTTGTTGCTGCGGTCGAAGATAGGTTCTCTGACGCTTCGTTGAGTTTCACTAAGATCTCGTGAAGGCTGTCGGCGAGTGAGTTAATGTGTCCACTCACTCGGCTGAACTCGTTGTTATAGCGAATATCGATACGTTGTGTCATGTCACCTTCAGTCAGGCTTTCAAGCACTTTTAGAATACGAGTCAATGGTTCGCGAACGCTATGCGCGATGTGGTAGCCAATCGCTGTGGCAAGTAACACGACAACAACGCCAATGATGATGGCTTTTGTCACACCCGCAGAATAAATGTCACCAGCGTCTGCTAACGATTCATTAAGTTTATCCGTTGCGGTTGTCGTAAATTGCTCAAGAATCGCCATGGTTGAATCAACTTTATTCGCTAGGTTGGCGATGTTGTTGTATAGCGCTGCACGAGCATTGAGGTAATTATTGTGCTGGTCTAAGACACCTCCACGCATTCCCACGTCGCGTGTGAATTGTTCTACCGACTCACCAAACGCTGTTTTTAGTTCAGGTAATTGAGTAACTAAACCACGGAAAGCATAGTTTAAATGAGTCACTGCTTTGCGGTTTTTGGTCACGGCTTGCGTAACAAACTCAGGATCAGAGCTGGCGAGGGCATCAGAGGTTATCACTTCGGCATCTTTTAGCTTAATGAAGTAACTCTTCGCCATGACTTTGACAGAAATGCTGGTTTGATCTGCCACATATTCTTTAAGGCCGACCGACAACTCGGTATTCAGCTTTTGGAAGCGACGTGACGATTTTTGCACTTTTTCTTGCGCAGCGAACATCGCTTCGTAGTTGTCCATGGCTTCAAGAGCTTCAGTAAAATAGCTCTGCTCTAACGTTTTTAATTGTGAAAACGGTTCGGCAAGAGAGGGGTAGATTTGGCTTGCAGTTTCCAGTTGAGCCAAAGTGGATTCGAAACGTTGTTGAGATCTAGCAAATTCCTGACGCATTTCATCCATGCGTTGTTTATTCTCTGTCGTCAGAAAATCTTTAAACGATTTGTCGGCAGAAAGCAGTTCAACACTGGTTTGGTTAGATAACGATACCAGTGGTAGGGATGATTTAGACACGGTGCCAAACTTCCCGTGAATATCACTCATTCCTCCCATCATAATGGCAATTGTGACGGCAAATAGGATGATGATCAGAGCAAAGCCCGCATACATCCTTTTAATAACTGAACCTCGCATAAGTGAGCTTCCTCTCCCAAAATAGACAAGCTACCCAAGAATTTTGAGCTTACTTGGGTATAAAAATAATAATTGTCTTAAAAAAGTAACAAAATTCATTGGATTGTATTGAGTTTGTGACGCGCATTTTATGACGCACACGACAAAAAAAGCTTCGTTAATTAGCGTTTGATTAATAATGTTAAGTGAACACTGTTTTTATTGAGCTCCGCTTTTGGTTGGCGCATACTAATTGGGGTCTAATTACCTTTATAAAATGGAGTCCTCATGGCGGAAGAAACGATCTTTAGTAAAATTATTCGTAAGGAAATCCCAGCCGATATTCTTTATCAAGATGAGTTGGTGACTGCGTTTCGCGATATTAACCCGCGCACACCGAGCCATATTCTCATTATTCCGAATAAATTGATCCCAACAACGAATGATGTTGAAGCTGAAGATGAAGCAATGATGGGGCGTTTGTTCACTGTTGCTAAAAAACTGGCGAAAGAGGAAGGCATTGCGGAAGACGGCTATCGCCTGATCGTTAATTGTAACCCGCACGGTGGCCAAGAGGTTTACCATATTCACATGCACTTATTAGGCGGTCGTCCTCTAGGTCCAATGGTATTGAGCTAAGCTTTAAAAAGTGGGTGGCGCAGTTCACCCACTTCTTTTTCCTGTCGAATGACACATTTGTGGAGATAAATGTGAAACTAGGTGTAAAGCTGTTAGGGCTGATGAGCTGGGCTTTAATGGCCTCTGGCTGCGCGAATTTGTCTGCGGGCAATCTGTTTAGTCACTACAGCAACCAGAATCAAGAAGTTTATCAAGCCGTTGTTGCAGGGGAATATGCGAAAGCGAAACAACTTCAATCGAGCGAAGTGGGTGGCGAGATACTTGGCAACTTTGAAAAGGGCCGTATTTCTTTTCTTGCTGAAGATTACCCGACAAGTTTGAAAGCGCTGGAAAATGGTGATCGTGCCGTTCGTGTTCAGCAAGATCGCGCGACTATTCCTGTGTCAGAAACGGCAACGAGCGTCGGCTCTCTCGCAGTGAACGACAATCTCCAAGATTATCATCCCGCCGATTATGAACTTGGCTTTCTGCACCTTTATCTCGGGCTAAACTATTTACAGAAAAACGATTTGGAAGGGGCGCTTGTTGAAGTGCGTCGAGCCAATCAAGTTCAGGAAGCGGCAAGAAAGGCGCGTGAAAAAGAACTAAAAGCAGCAGAAAAAGACCTGAAAAAGCAAGGCATGTCTGCCAATTTAGGCAGTGTGTTGGCGAGCTACCCTGATGCTGGTAAAAAACTAAGCGCAGTACAAAACGGCTATTTGTTCTATCTTTCTGGCTTGTTATATGAAGCGTCACGAGATTTAAACAGTGCTTATGTTGATTACCGACGAGCACTCGCTGTGATGCCAGACAATAAACAAGTTGTTGAAAGCACGTTGTACGCCGCTAAGAAACTAGGCATGCGTGAAGACTTACGTATGCTGGAAAAGCGGTATGGCAAAGCACCTTCTGGGTTAACTCAGTCTCAAGGTCGAGTCATCGTTATTGATGAACAAGGCGTTGTGGAGGCTTTGAAAGGTTGGCGTATTGATCTACCGATTTACGACAGTCGCGATAATGGGGCCATTTATTCGTTGGCGCTTCCTTATTATCCGAATCGGGGGACTCAACGTTTTAGCGATGTGGTTTTAAATGGTCAGGTATTGCCTTCTAGCACGCTGACTGATGTTAATGCGATGGCACAAAACGATCTTAATGAACGTCTGACTACAATGGTGATCCGTCAAGCTCTTCGCGTTTGGGCAAAAGATCGAATCCGAAAAGAGGCGGCGAAAAAAGGTGATGATGTGGGTAACATACTTTTCAATGTATGGAACACATTGACCGAGCAGCCGGATACGAGAAGTTGGCAAACATTACCAGCGCAAGTGAAAACGGCATCAAAAGTCGTGAAACCGGGAACACAAAGTTTAAACTTGGGTGATCAAACCTATCAGTTTGAAGTGCCTGCACAGCAGACTACATTGGTATGGGTATCTCGTCAGGGAACACACTCAACCGTGTGGCATAAACAGCTAGGGAGACTGTAATGAAAGCATGGCTTATTTGTTTAGCAATGGCTATTGGTTTAGTTGGATGCGCCGAAAACACGGCTGGTATTCGAATTGATGGTCAAACGCAAAAAGTATTTTTTAATGATAACGTTTTGGGTAGTCGCTTATTAGTTGACAACATCACCACCACTTACGTTGATGATCGTCCACGTGGAGTGGTGCAACTAAGCAGTAACTATAAAGGTGACCAGCACATTCTTTACCGCTTCTATTGGTATGACAATAATGGTTTAGAAGTGAATACCAAGCCTGGCCCATGGCGCAAAATGATTGTGCGAGGGTTTGAGCAAGTCACATTATCTGAAGTTACTGTGAATCCAAATGGCACTAAATTCCGTGTTCAAATTAGAGAAGCACAAGACAATTAATCTTAACGGCTTTGCCGAAGCTGCCGCGCTAACGATGCGCTGGTATTGAAAAACTAAGGAACTCTCATGAAAAAAAGTATTATTGCTCTTTTAGGTCTTGCCGTCATTTTGGGTGGCTGTTCTAACAAAGTCTCTTACGGCGATGCGCAAGCAACAGAAACCACGACTATCGATTTTGGCTCAACAGATTTACAAAAAATCGCGGCTGAAATGGTGGATAGCATGATGATGTCGGGTTCTGTAGCAGCAATTACTCGTGATCAACGTCCTATCGTTTTTGTTGAGCGAATTAAGAACAAGACCAGTGAACACATTGACACTGAATCCATTACCGACACTATTTCTACTAAGATGCTGAACTCTGGTAAGTTCCGCTTTGTTGATATGGACCGTGTTGAGTCTGTGCGTGAACAGCTTAACTTCCAAAACACGGATGAGCTGGTTAACCAAAGCACAGCGATCCAATTTGGTAAAATGGTGGGTGCGCAATACATGCTTTACGGTAACCTATCTAGCATCGTCAAAAATGCAGGTAGCGATAAAGATGTATACTACAAGATGACCATGCGCCTAATGGACCTAGAAACAGGTTTGATTGAGTGGGCGGATGAAACGGAAATTCGTAAAGCGCAATCGAAGAGCTTATTCGGTCTTTAATCGATACTGATGGAGAAGTCATCAATGGCATGGTTTTCTTGGCAACAAGCAAAACAGTTAGATCCGAGTCTTAATGCTCTCGATGGCTTCTTTACTGAGCCTCCGGTAAAAGTTCAAACCGTTACCGGGGGGCTAACCAACCGCTGTTGGCGGTTGGAATCCTCTCAAGGCCTTGTATACATCTGGCGACCGACCAGTAATGTTTGCAAGGCTTTTTCAATTTCTCGCCACAATGAATATCAAGTTCTGAATGCTATCTCTTCATTAGAAATTGGCCCCAAGCCAGTGTTTATCCACGAGCAAGGTTTACTAGTGGAATGGATCGAAGGGCAAGCACTTTCAGATGTAGGGCTACCAGTAAGAGATTTATTATCCATTGCGGCGACCATTCATCAGCACCCGATCAGCGCGCTCCCTTTGGTTCCATTTTCTTATATTTCTCGCATCGATCATTATTGGCTTGAGCTTGATGGTCAGTATGCGGATACGGAATTTGAGGCTCTATACATGAAGTGGCGCACGGAACCGAGTGTAGAGCCGGTTCCACTAGCTCTTTGTCACTTTGACCTGGGGTGTTACAACCTCGTTCGGGGAGATAGTGGGGTGAAAGTCATTGATTGGGAGTATGCTGGTATTGCTGACCCTAGGCTTGATTTGACCTTGACTATTCAAGTCGCGGATGCGCCTGTGGAAGAGGCAGTGAAACAGTATTGCCAAATTCGAGGTATCGACGATACGTCTCTTTGGTTAAGTGGTGTACAGGCGTGGCAGCCAAGAACCCTAGTGATGGCGATGCTTTGGTATCTACTGGCCTATAAATTGTGGGGAGATGAACAATACTTAAACAGTGCGCATGAGTTGAAAGGCTCATTGTGTATGGAAGATCACTGTTTTGAGAACTCGTGATATTTTCCCCTTTAACAGTAAGGAAATAGTGGTAGTTTTAATAAAAGTACCAGATACACACAGGGAGAGGTACACATGATTATTTACTTACACGGCTTTGACAGTACAAGCCCGGGTAACCACGAAAAAGTTCTTCAACTGCAATTCATCGACGACGACGTTCGTTTTATCAATTACAGCACCCTTCACCCAAAGCACGACATGCAACACTTGTTAAAAGAGGTGTCTAAAGTTATCGATCAATCGGATGATCCAAACCCGTTAATCTGTGGGGTTGGTTTAGGTGGTTATTGGTCTGAACGAATTGGTTTTCTATGCGGTATCAAACAAGTGATGTTTAACCCGAACTTGCACCCAGAAAAAACGATGGCTGGTCGAATCGATCGCCCAGAAGAGTATGAAGATATCGCAACAAAATGTGTTGATCAGTTTCGAGCGAAAAATCAAGCTCACTGCTTGGTGATTTTATCCAAAGATGATGAAGTGCATGACAATGCGAAAACGGCAGCTGAGTTAGAAAAATACTATCAAATCATTTGGGACGAAACGCAGTCCCACAAGTTCAAAAAGATCTCTCAACATTTACAAGCGATGAAGGCATTTAAAAATACTTAAGAGTGTTTGAGTGTGAACAGTAAAGCGGCATTTTTTATCGGCTGCTTTGCTGCGACCCCCTATTGTGAGTATGCCGAGTCACTTTCTCTTTAAAGGCCTCATTTTCTTGGTTTAGCGCTTAGAATATTGTGTTCTCCTTACCGTTTTCTTACTTCCATCCTATGTGGCACGAATACCTTGTTGTAGAGTAGTCGAAAAGTAGTCAATCCGTACTCGTCACACGGATTTTGGTTGCCTTCAAAGTACGTCTCTATATAATGAACCAGACTAAAATAATTTGATAAATATCAAAAAAAATTGAGAGCGAGTAATAAACTTGCACAAAAATCTCTGGCGTCGTATCCGTACCAGACAAATATGCTGATTCCTAACAAGTTATTGATAGATAAAGAATAAAATTAGGCAGCAGTTTTTAATCCAAATAAATTGAGACACCTCTAAGAACCAAGAATTCATCGGTTGGATGTATGGCACAGCATGCCTGTGAGCCATATGTCGAGCTGAACCCCATATATTCATTTTTGTAGAGGAAAATCATTGTGACACGCATTATCGTTGTAGGCGGCGGTGCTGGTGGTCTTGAGTTGGCAACTAAGCTTGGCCGAACTCTAGGTCGCAAGAACCGTGCGCAAATTACGCTAGTAGATCGTAAAGCGAGCCACTTGTGGAAGCCATTATTGCATGAAGTTGCAACTGGCTCTTTGGACGAAGGGGTGGATGCTCTGAGTTATCGAGCTCATGCAAAAAACCACAGCTTCGACTTCCAAATGGGTAGCCTTCAAGACATCGACCGCGAACGTAAAGTGATCATCTTAAGTGAGCTTAAAGATGAGCATGGTGAGCTTCTGATGCCAAGCCGCGAGCTAGAATACGACATTCTGGTCATGGCGATTGGTTCAACATCAAACGACTTCAACACTCCTGGCGTTCGTGAGAACTGTATTTTCCTAGACAGTCCAGAACAAGCGCACCGTTTCCGCACAGAAATGAACAATGAGTTCCTAAAACTGCACGCGAAAAACGGTAACGGTACGGTGGATATCGCGATTGTTGGTGCTGGTGCAACTGGCGTTGAGCTATCTGCAGAACTACACAATGCCGTTAAAGAGCTGCGTACTTACGGCTTTGGAGATCTTGACTCTAGCAAGCTGAACGTCAACCTGATTGAAGCCGGTGAGCGTATTTTACCAGCGTTACCTCCACGTATTTCTTCTACTGCTCATCAAGAGTTGGTGAAGTTGGGCGTAAACGTACGCACTGCAACCATGGTGACTAAAGCTGAAAAAGATGGCCTCACCACGAAAGATGGTGAGAAGATCCCGGCACAAATCATGGTTTGGGCTGCGGGTATTAAAGCACCAGATTTTATTAAAGATATCGCTGGTTTAGAAACGAACCGTATCAACCAGCTGGTAGTGAAAAATACACTACAAACGACGCGTGATGATGACATTTTCGTTATTGGTGACTTAGCACAATGTACTCAGGCTGATGGTTCGTTTGTTCCACCACGTGCGCAAGCTGCGCACCAAATGGCAAGCCAAGCATTCAGCAACATCGTTGCGAAGATCAACGGACGCGAGCTGAAAGACTATGTGTATAAAGATCACGGCTCATTGGTGTCTCTAAGCCGTTTCTCTACCGTTGGTAGCTTGATGGGCAACCTAACCAAAGGGTCGATGATGGTAGAAGGCCGTATTGCACGTGTCGTTTATATCTCGTTATATCGAATGCACCTGATGGCGTTGCACGGCGTATTTAAAACCGGACTGATGATGCTCGTGGGCCGTATCAACCGAGTACTGCGTCCAAACCTTAAGCTTCACTAAGACGCCCAATTCACATCTACGCGGGTTGCGCGGATGCTGTATCTTAGAAATATAAAAAGCCACCGCAAGTCGGTGGCTTTTTATTTATGTTAGATCTGCCGGTAAAAGTGAGTACACAACACCATCCTTAGGCTCACCATGAAAAATAAACCGGTTTCTGGCGATGGTTTCTTTTTGCGCACCGACTGACTCAATTAAGGTTTGGCTTGCTTCGTTGTCGGGGTCACAGACAATTTCCAGTCGAGTTAAACTCAGCTTTACAAAGCAGAATTCAGCCAAGGCTCTAACGGCTTCTTGAGCATAGCCCTGTCGTTGATAGCGGTCAGCAACCCAGTAGCCAATACTTGCCATATTAAACGTGTGATATAACTCGTTTACGGCGGCCATTCCTACTAGAGTGTTACTTTGTCGTTCATAGATACCGAAACCGAAAGCTTCTGTTTTTACCCAGTTAAGTCGGGTTGCCAACAGGAAGTCCTGTGCATCTTTCAACGTAATGTTTTGATTACACCAATCTAGCCACTGGTGTAGGGAAGGGGATTCTGCAAGCAAACGTTGTAGTAAGTGAGCTTCTTCAGAAGGGATGAGCTTGAGCGCTAAGCGGGGCGCAATGATTTCAAAATCTGGACTCATGAACTGATACGACTTCCATGTTGAGTTTAAGTAATTTGAAAACTGTCTACTTCATACTGTAACGCAGTTATTTTCCTTGCCCTGCGTTGGTTAGGAATAACTGAGGACATAACAGATAAAAACAAAGCGCAGCAAATGCTGCGCTTTGTTGAATCACTCGTGCTTATCGAACGCGACGAACTTGAATGATCATGCCCATCAATGGGTTGTCTAGGTAATGAGTCTCACTACTACGCATACGGCGTTTTTGATCCATTCGGTAGCTCTTGAGGAACTTTTCTTCTGTTATTGTAGGGGAGATTTCCGCCAAGTTACCGACTTGAACATTGCCATCGACCTCACCTAAATCATCCGCCAATTGCTCAGTTGAAGTTGGTTCAAAACGCACTTCTCTAACACTTGGCTCGCGCAGGTCTAGTGTCGTTTCAGCGAATAGATAATGCTGCACGTAAATTTGGAATCGACCATCTAGTTCATACAAAGGGCCGCTGACTGTCTCCTCACTGTAACCGTCAGTGGAAAATGTCTGAGTACTGCCATTGATTGGACTACCATCTGCGTGATAAGAATCAGAGAAATCTCGTCCACCAACAATACGGAAAATTGGGGCGCTAGATTTGCCTCGGTCACCTTGACGCCATGCTACGTGTTTAAGCACTTTAAACCCAGCATGGTTGTTTAATGCCGCTTCTTGCGCATTCAGGCGGAAAGATGAGCGTGGCAGTAGTGTTACACCTTTAGAGCGACGGTATGATTCACTCTCTAAGCTGCCGACATTTTCCATATCGATTTTTGGCAGTTGATTCGGCCAAGATTCAGTGGTGCTTTCAGCGTCGACTGCTCGCTTGAAAATGATCACTTCAATATCAAATTGACGCTGTGCCCAAGAAGGCATTGAGACACATAGAAGCAATAACGGGATCAGTATTCTCATTCGACTATTAGCTCGTTGGTAATAAATTCTGTTTAAAATCATTCAATAAGTCTTGAACAAACTGAATGCGTTTACGTCGGTCCGCCAATGGTACGCTAAACTTGAACTTAGTTGGACCTTCCATTGCAAATTTTTGCGGCTGTGATTGCAGCAGTTTAACCAAATACGCTGGATTTATGTCAGCATCAGGGTAAAACTCGATAAATCCGCCTTTATCATGGGCTTCTATCTTTTTCGCTTTTAGGCTACCAGCCGAAATTTTCAATTCTGAGACAGCAAGTAAGTTCTTCGTCGCGTCTGGAAGCAGTCCAAATCGATCGATAAGTTCCACTTTGAGCTCTGAGAGTTCTTCACCACTCGTAACGCTCGCAATACGTTTGTACATCGACAGTCGTGTATTAACATCCGGGATGTAATCGTCTGGCAAGAGCGCTGGGATTCGCATTTCAACTTCAGTTTGTTCACGAAGCAGCTCGTCCAAAGAAGGTTCTTTACCTTCTTTCAATGCTTGGACTGCTTGTTCCAGCATTTCCATGTACAGTGTAAAACCAACCGATTGAATTTGCCCACTTTGCTCGTCACCAAGCAGTTCACCAGCCCCACGGATTTCCAAGTCGTGAGTTGCTAGAGTAAAGCCTGCGCCTAAGTCTTCCAGTGAAGCAATCGCATCAAGACGCTTGATAGCATCTTTGGTCATGGCTTTTGGATGTGGCGTTAATAAGTAAGCATAGGCTTGATGATGAGAGCGTCCAACACGGCCACGCAATTGGTGCAGTTGCGCTAAACCAAGGTTGTCTGCACGATCCATAATAATGGTATTCGCCGTTGGTACGTCGATACCAGTCTCGATGATCGTTGTACACACCAACACATTAAAGCGCTGGTGGTAGAAATCATTCATGATGCGCTCCAGTTCGCGCTCACGCATTTGACCATGTGCCACGGTAATTCGTGCTTCAGGAATCAGCTTTTGCAAGTCTTCCGCGGTTTTCTCGATAGTCTCTACCTGATTGTGCAGGAAGTAAACCTGACCACCACGCATGATTTCACGCAGTACCGCCTCACGGACCACAGATTCTTCTCTTTGACGAACAAAGGTTTTGATGGCTAAACGACGCGCTGGAGGTGTCGCGATGATCGACAGATCGCGCATGCCACTCATGGCCATATTCAAGGTACGTGGAATTGGTGTTGCGGTGAGGGTAAGAATGTCCACATCCGCACGCATTGCTTTGACTTTTTCTTTTTGACGAACCCCGAAGCGGTGTTCCTCATCAACGATCAACAAACCTAAATCTTTGAATTTAATGTCGCTCGAAAGCAGCTTATGTGTACCAACGACAATATCGACTTTACCATCGGCAACGTCTTGCAAAATGACTTTTTGTTCTTTGGCCGATTTAAAACGAGACAGTACTTCAACTCGGATTGGCAAGTTGGCAAAACGGTCACAGAAGTTTTCGAAATGCTGCTGAGCAAGTAAGGTTGTTGGTACGAGTACGGCGACCTGTTTACTGTTATCCGTTGCGACAAATGCTGCGCGCATAGCGACTTCCGTTTTCCCAAAGCCCACGTCACCACACACTAAGCGATCCATCGCTTTTGCTTGGCACATGTCTGACAAGACGGCATTGATGGCCATCGCTTGGTCATCCGTTTCTTCAAATGGGAACGTTGCTTTAAACGTTGCGTATTGCCCACGATCTAGCTCAAATTTGAAGCCCGGTTTTAATTCTCGTTTAGCGTAAACATCCAGCAACTCAGCCGCGACATCACGCACTTTTTCTGCCGCTTTACGACGTGCTTTTGCCCAAGCCTCGCCACCCAATTTATGCAGTGGTGCACTTTCTTCAGCACCGCCTGAATAACGGCTAATAAGGTTTAGTGATGAAACTGGTACGTAGAGCTTGGCATCGTTTTGATACTCAAGGGTTACGTATTCCGTTTTCATGCCACCAGCTTCAAGTGTTTGCAAACCGATGTAGCGGCCAATGCCGTGATCAATATGAACCACGGGTTGACCGGGTTTCAATTCCGCAAGGTGGCGAATAACGGTGTCACTGTTGACTGCTTTTTTATCTTTGCGGCGTCGCTGGATAACGCGGTCACCGAGAAGATCACTTTCACAGATCAGAGCGAAGTTCAGCTCTTCGTGAATGAAACCATGCTCTGCAGCGCCTAAGATCAAACTGAAGCGATCACCCGAATCTAGAGCTTGGTAAAGTGAACCATGTACGACTGGGCGAACTTTGATGCCTTGCAACAGTTCTGTTAGTGCTTCACGACGACCTTCCGACTCTACCGAGAAAACAATTTTGCCGCTGAATTGCTCACTGAATTGACGAAGACGCGAAAGCGGTTCTTTATTTTGTTGCTGAACGCCAAGCTCGGCTAACGATTGTACTGGTAGGTTTTGACGACCAGCACGCTTAACCACTTTCTCTAGGCTCAATTGAGCCATAGGGAGCTGTTTTAGTTGGCTGAAGAGTTCGTCTTTTTTCAGCCAAAGTTGTTCAGGAGTCAAAAGAGGACGTAGTGGATCAACTTTTTTCTGGTCGTACCGATATTCGACATCGGTTAAGAAAGTATCGACCGCAGATTCAATATCACCATATGTGATGACTTGAGAGTCTTCTGGCAAATATTCAAATAAAGTCTCGGTATGGTCAAAAAACAGCGGTTGCCAATACTCAATACCCGCGGGCCAAGTGCCTTTGGTCACTTGCATGTAGATCGACTCTGGCTCTCGGCGTGCTTCAAATTGGGTGCGCCAACGTGTACGAAAATCCTCAATCGCTTCTTTAGTGGTTGGGAACTCATGCGCGGGCAGCAATTGGATTTGCTGAATATCGTCGATAGAGCGTTGGTTCTCTGGATCAAAGGTGCGAATGGTATCTATCTCATCATCAAAGAAGTCGATGCGATACGGGTCATCGCTGCCCATAGGAAAGAGATCCAGAATCGACCCACGGCTCGCGTATTCACCTGGCCCAAATACTTGGTCTACGTGGCGGTAGCCCGAATTTTCAAGTTGTACACGTAGCTTCTCAAGCGAGAGTCGATCACCAGTTTTCACCATTAAAGTGTGTTGCAACAGAAAATCACGTGGCGATTGGCGTTGCAATACTGTACTGACCGGGACGATGGTTATGCCATCACGTTGGCTTGGCAGTTGGTATAGGCGCGCGATACGTTCAGAGATGATTTCTTGATGCGGAGAAAAGTTATCGTAAGGCAGCGTTTCCCAATCAGGGAACAGGCTTACTGTTTGGTCGGTGAATTGTTCAATCTCCGCTTGAAGTTTTAAAGCGATTTGCGGGTCAGGCACGACGAGTAGCGAGTGACTCGAATGCTGCTTGGCTAGCTCAGCAATAGCTAGAGGTAGAGCCGCGCCCGGTAAATTACCTAGCTGTTTTTTGTCGCCACGCTCAGAAGGATTGGTGACGGAAAGAATCGTTGCTTTTGTCATAGGAGTTATTTTTTATCTCGCTCCATCGAGCGCTGACGTAAAAGTTTTTGTTGTTGATATAGTGCCGCTTTTATCAGCAAATCTTGGTCAGATTCACGTAGCATCTTATATCTAAGAGTGATAATGAAATCTTGCTCTGAAGCCTCACATTCTTCTACTTGAGCGTAACCGTAAATCGCTGCAGCAGGATGATCGAGAAACAGTTTAACACGAACGAGTTGTTGGGCAGATAGCGCTGTATCTGAACGGTAACTGAGTTGGCTGGCGCCAAACTTTGTGGTTTGGTATCGAATGGAGGCGTCATCTTGTTGTGAAAGCATAAAGCTCAACAAGAGGTTAAGTTTCGCGTTTTGCGTATCAAGCAAGTTAATCACATGCTTTAAATCTTTGTTTTTTAGCTCTAGACGTGCATTGTCTGCCAACATATCTAGATGGCTAAATTCGCTGGCAACAATAAACGGTGCTGGAATTTCGGAGACAAAGGTTTCTTCATCTGGCAAAGCAAAATCCGCACTCAACGTTTCGACGTTGATAGTGAGATTATGATGGACGGTAAAGTATTCTTGCTCTGTCATATAGTCGGTCCTTTTGCCAGCGAGCGCTCCCTGTTCACTCAACAAACAAAGAGAAGTAGGGCACTGATTATCGCTAACTGAATGAAGTTATCAAGTTTACCTGATTTGTCCTTGAACTTTTTGCCCTAAATACAGACTTATTGCATGTCGTTGACAAATTTAGCGATTCTCTTGTCTTCTTAATGAGAAGAGTAAGGTAAGATAATCTGCTAAAGCTTTATATCAAAACAACCAGTTGGTTTGTCTTATATGTATCATCCTATCTCATTATTTATTGGTTTGAGATATCTTCGGGGACGCTCTGGAGATAGGTTCAGCCGATTTGTTTCTTATATGTCGACGGCGGGTATTACGATCGGTGTAATGGCGTTGGTGACGGTTCTTTCAGTGATGAATGGGTTCGAATCGCAGTTAAAAGAGCGCATTTTAGGTGTGCTGCCTCACGCTGTTGTTTCGCAACACGATGGAAAAACGCCGTTGACCGAGTCTGCCCCTTCATTTGTTCAAGCGATGTCGAGTGAATCTGAACCGGAGCCTATCGTGCGTGGAGAGGCTGTAATTCAGAGTTCTGCGCAACTGACGGCAGGTTACCTCATTGGCATTGAACCAAAGAAAGGCGACCCGATTAGCAACCATTTGATTGCTGGGCGATTATCGTCACTTCAAGCGGGCGATTACAATGTCTTTTTAGGTCATAGTTTGGCGCGCGCTCTAAAGGTATCAATGGGGGATAAAGTGCGCTTAATGGTGACCAACGCGACGCAGTTTACCCCACTTGGCCGTATTCCTAGCCAGCGCAATTTTACTGTCGCTGGTATTTTCAATACGGGATCGGACGTTGATGGTCAATTAATGATTGTTAACATGACGGATGCATCTAAGCTGATGCGTTTTCCGAAAGACACGGTTTCTGGTTGGCGTGTCTTTTTCTCTGATCCATTTATGGTGACGGATTTTGCTGATCAACCCATGCCTGACGGGTGGCAATGGAGTGATTGGCGCGAACAGCGTGGTGAGCTTTTCCAAGCGGTGAAAATGGAAAAGAACATGATGGGACTCATGCTAGGTCTGATAGTGGGCGTTGCTGCATTCAATATTATCTCCGCCTTAATCATGGTGGTGATGGAGAAGCAATCAGAAGTCGCAATATTGAAAACTCAAGGCATGACTCAATCTCAAGTGATGACCATTTTCATGGTGCAAGGTGCAAGCAGTGGTGTAATTGGCGCGATTGTTGGTGGTGCTGCGGGCGTGATCTTGTCACTTAACCTGAACGCTATTCTTGAATCTGCTGGTGTGGCGCTATTCAGTTTTGGTGGTCATCTACCCATCTTGATTGATTCACTGCAAATTCTTTTAGTGGTGGTGTTGGCGATTGCTCTTAGCCTTGCTGCTACGCTTTATCCTTCTTATCGAGCATCTTCTGTTAAACCTGCTGAGGCACTTCGCTATGAATAAGCTATTAGAATGTCGTGATATTCGTAAAGTCTACCGAGAGGGTTCGTTAGATACGGAAGTGTTGAAAGGCGTAAGTTTCGATATCGATAAAGGGGAGCTGGTTTCTATTGTTGGCTCTTCTGGTTCTGGGAAAAGTACCTTATTGCATATTTTAGGGGCGTTAGATGACGCAACTCATGGTGAAGTTGATTTTCTAGGGCAAAACCTATCAGCTTTAAGTTCGAATAAACAGGCGGCTTTACGCAACAAGCACCTTGGTTTTGTATACCAGTTTCATCACTTGTTAGCTGATTTTACTGCGCTTGAAAACGTGGCGATGCCACTGATGATTGGCGGTGCTAAAGTAGCGGATGCAAAACAGGCGGCTAAAGCGCTGTTAGATAAAGTTGGTTTGAGTCATCGGATGCAACATAGACCCTCCGAGTTATCGGGCGGTGAGCGTCAGCGTGTTGCGATTGCGCGTGCATTGGTGAATAAACCTGATCTGGTCTTGGCCGATGAACCAACGGGGAACTTAGATCACAATACGGCACTGTCTATCTATGATTTGATGCGCGAGCTCAATAAAGAGTCAAACATTGCATTTTTGGTTGTCACGCATGACAAAGAGCTGGCGGCGAAAATGGATCGTCAAATGCACATGCAAGATGGTTTGCTCGTAGATCGTTTTGTGACTGATACTGCGTTTGCGGAGGGCTAATTTTGTTTACCTCTTTAGCATTGATGATTGGTGGTCGCTTCAGTCGAGCGAAAAAGCGCAACAAGATGGTGTCTTTCATTTCGCTTTCTTCAACGATTGGCATTGCGGTTGGTGTAGCCGTGATCATTATCGGTCTTTCTGCAATGAATGGCTTTGAGCGCGAGCTGCAATCGCGTGTGTTGTCAGTTATTCCACACGGTGAGTTGGAAGGCGTTAATGGTCCGCTTCATAACTACACCAAAACGATGAATCAAGCCCTAAACCATGAAGATGTTGTTGCGGCAGCGCCGTACGTTCGTTTTACGGGGTTAGCAGAAAAAGGCAGTAAGCTAAAAGCGATAGAAGTTCGTGGCGTAGAGCCTACTTTCGAGCAAGCGGTGTCGAGCTTATCGAATTTTATTGACCAAGAAGCTTGGCAAAACTTTTATGCCGGTCAGAAGCAAGTGATCTTAGGCCGAGGTGTTGCAAACGAGCTAAATGTCGCAGTGGGGGATTACATTACGTTGATGATTCCGCAAACTGGCGGCGCAAACAAAGTGCAGGCTCCCAAGCGTGTGCGCGTGAAGGTGTCTGGGTTCTTAACGTTGAATGGCCAAATAGACCATTCTTTAGCGTTAGTGCCATTAGCGGATGCTCAGCAATACGCGAGGTTAGGGGAAGGGGTCACTGGCATTTCACTAAAAACGGATGATGTTCTCAATGCGCCTTCTATTGTTCGTGAGGTAGGTAGCATGGTGGATGTTTACGTGTATTTGAAAAGCTGGCAGCAAAAGTTTGGTTTTTTGTATCGCGATATTCAGCTCGTGCGCACCATTATGTACTTGGTGATGGTACTCGTGATTGGCGTGGCATGTTTTAACATTGTGTCTACGCTGATGATGGCAGTGAAAGATCGAGCCGCAGAAATTGCAATTTTGCGAACAATGGGAGCAAAAGATAGCCTAATCAAACGTATCTTTGTTTGGCAAGGCGTGTTCTCTGGTGTATTTGGCAGTCTCGTCGGCAGTGTTATTGGTGTCTTAGTGGCGTTAAACCTGACTCCGTTAATTAAAGGGTTAGAGAGCTTAATCGGTCATCAGTTTTTATCGGGTGATATTTACTTCGTCGACTTCTTACCATCACAGTTACACTGGCCAGACGTAGCATTGGTGTCGGTGACGGCGATCGTTTTGAGTTTACTTGCAACGTGGTATCCCGCTTCTCGCGCCGCGAAGTTAAATCCAGCAGCGGTGCTGAGTTCTAAATAACCAACCGTTTTACAATACGAGAAAAGCAAAAAGGACCGAATTCGGTCCTTTTTTGTATTTGTCCAACTTGAGCGACATCGTGTTTCATTCTAACTGTTAGGTGCCCCTCAACTGATAGCGCAAATGCTGATTTTTATGCAGTAACGTCTTATCTTATTTTGCGTTTTTGCCAGCTCCGAACCACTGAGTAGCGCCAAAGTCCTCTAATGCCGAAGTAGCCAATAATCGCGGATACGACACCACAGATAGCACAGCCTAATAAGAATGGAGGGCCAATAGTGCTCATCTGTTGCATGATGAATTCCCACGAAAGTTCAAAGTGGAAAGGTTGCGGAGGAACATGCATCACTAAAGCGCCAAGCTTATACGCAAAATAAAATAACACAGGCATGGTGATAGGGTTGCTTATCCATACCAAAGCGACGGAGAGAGGTAAATTGACGCCAAGCATGATTGCCAAACCTGCAGCCATGATCATTTGGCTTGGTAGCGGAACAAATGCCATAAATAACCCAACAGCAAAAGCCCCGGACGCAGAGCGACGATTTAAACACCACAAGTTCGGGTTGTACAACACATTGCCGAAGACCTTCAATGCTTTTTGGCGTTTGATCAATTCATGATCTGGCATGAAGCGTTTTATCAGCTTTCTAGGCATAGGACAGCATGACTCTCTTAGAAAAAAGTTGGACCTTGGCGTTATTTGTAGCGAGCGTAATTTCGTCAGCTTGGTGGCCGACAATACCAGATTGGCGTTGGTTGCTGCTGGGAATAATAACCACTGGCTCAATAATCAAATTACGTCGTGGCTTAATTAGCATAGGCGCAATTGCGGGCTTTATGGTTGTCATCGTCCACGGCAATGTATTGGAGTCTCAGAGACAAGCCCTTTTTCAAGCAGGGGAGAATATTACCATAATTGGTAAAGTTGACAGCCCTTTTACGCAAATAAGTCACGGATATGAAGGCATTGTGGCTCTAAAAAAGGTAAATTCTCAAACTCTGTTACCTTTTCTTAAACCTAAAATCCGTCTTATTACGCGTTTTCCACTCGATGTTAACAGTGAGTTTACGACATCCGTCTCGTTAAAGCCGATTACAGGCCTACGCAACGAAGCTGGTTTTGACGCCGAAAAGCACGCAATGGGTAAAAGCATTATCGCACGCGGTGTTGTTAACGAGGATGTTACCTGGATTATTCGCTCTACTACATCTTTTCGCCAAGCCATTATCGCTGATGTTTCGGAGGATGTGTCCTCCCTTCATCATTTCTCGTTAATAAATGCGTTAGTTTTTGCCGATCGCTCTTGGTTATCTAAGGAAGATTGGCAAGCACTCAGAGACAGTGGTTTACTGCACTTGGTCTCGATTTCGGGCTTACATATTGGTATGGCGTTCACTTTTGGGCTAGTGGTGGGCGGTGCCATTCGTTATACGTTACCTCAATACCAGCTATTGCCTAGCTTATGTGGGCTGATGTTTGCCGTTGCCTATGCTTGGTTAGCGGACTTCTCATTACCTACTACCCGCGCGGTGTCGGTATGTGTTATTTACGTCGTTCTCAAGTATACCTTAGTGCACTGGGCTTCCTGGCGGGTACTTTTGCTTGCGGTAGCGCTACAACTGCTTGTTCAACCTTTTGCATCGTATAGCATGAGTTTTTGGTTATCGTATTTGTCAGTTTGCGCAGTTTTGTTCGCAATCAATTTGATTCGGCATCAAAACGGGGGCTGGAAGGCGAAGTTAAAAGTGCTATTGCTTACTCAATTGATGTTGAGTGTGTTAATCGTGCCTATTAGTGGCTATTACTTTTCTGGTTTCAGTTTGTCATCAATTGCATACAACTTGGCGTTTATTCCTTGGTTCGGATTTATCGTTGTGCCTTTGATGTTTCTGGCCCTGTTCTCATCTTTATTTCTTGAAATGATAGCAAAGCCTCTGTGGCAGTTGGTGGACTGGTCATTGCAGCCATTGAGCACGTCAATACAGTATGCGATAGGCTCTTGGCAACCCATTAGTATAGAAATGACAGGGTTGATTCTCGCGGGAATTGTTTGCTTGGTGTTTCAACGATTCATGTTTCATTTCGCGTGGTGTTTGTTACTTAGCATTGTAATTAGTATTCAGCTCACATCGGAGTATGATCAGCAACATTGGCGCATTGATGTACTAGATGTGGGCCATGGCCTTGCGGTGATTGTAGAAAAAGACGATAAAGTGTTGCTCTATGACACAGGTAAAGCATGGCAAAATGGCAGTATTACGGAGCAGGTCGTCACTCCGGTCTTGCATCAACGAGGTTATGAAAGCATCGATACGATGATCCTCAGCCATTCCGACAATGACCATGCAGGAGGACGCTTGTTCATTGAAGATTCCTTTTCGCCGCAGCGCAAACTCAGTAGCCAAAATTTTATCGGATATGAGTCTTGTACTCGCGGCGATCATTGGAAATGGCAAGGATTAAATATAGAAGTACTTTGGCCTCCTGCTCTTGTTCAACGCGCATATAATCCGCACTCCTGTGTGCTACGTCTTACCGACCCCATTTCTACGTTCAGTATGCTTTTTACTGGTGATATTGAGACCATTAGTGAGTGGATCTTGCTCAGGGAGCCTGAAAAGTTAAAAAGTGATGTGATGTTGGTCCCTCATCATGGTAGTAAAAGTTCGTCGAATCCTCGCTTTATTGAAGCGGTAAACCCGAGTGTGGCCGTTGCTTCTTTGGCAAAAAATAATCAATGGGGAATGCCGGCAGAACATGTTGTTGCAGCATATCGCAAGCTTGACATTACTTGGCTTGATACTGGGGAATATGGTCAGGTAAGCTTCTCTATTCACCGTGATAATTGGCTCTCAGAAACCAAACGTAGCGATACATTTGAGCCTTGGTATAGGCAGATGCTGCGTAAGGGAGTAGAATGAGAGTCTTAATGTAAGAAAACAAAGCACTTCTATGTCGATAAATACTGATGAAACGACTTGGCAGACGTTTAAGCGTCTATGGCAATTTATTCGCCTTTACAAGTCAGGTCTTGTCGTTGCAGTCATTGCATTAGTTATTAATGCTATATCAGATACCTATATGATTTCCCTATTAAAACCATTACTAGATGAAGGTTTTGGGAACGCTGAATCTGATTTTCTACGCACGCTTCCATTGATTATTTTTGCCATGATGTTTGTCCGTGGCATAAGTGGATTTGTCTCCACATACTGTTTGAGCTGGGTATCCGGCAATGTGGTTATGCAAGTCCGCCGTATGGTATTCAATCACTTTATGCATATGCCTGTGTCTTACTTCGATAAGGAAAAGACGGGCAATTTATTGTCACGCATTACCTACGATTCAGAGCAAGTATCTGCGGCAACTAGCCAAGCGTTAGTGAGCATCGTTCGCGAAGGTGCAAGTATCATTGGCCTGTTAGTCCTGATGTTTTACAACAGCTGGCAGTTGTCGTTAGTGCTGTTTGCTGTTGCTCCCGTTGTCGCGTGGGGTATTGGTGTCGTTTCTAAACGTTTTAGAAAAATATCCAAAAATATGCAGACAATGATGGGCAACGTGACTGCGTCAGCAGAGCAGATGCTTAAAGGCCATAAAGTCGTGCTGAGCTACGGCGGCCAGGATATCGAACGTAAACGATTTGAGAAGGTCAGCAACCAAATGCGTCAACAAAGCATGAAGTTGGTGACAGCTCAAGCAGCGGCTAACCCTATCATCCAAATGATTGCGTCACTTGCTATTGTTGCCGTTCTTTACTTAGCAAGTATTGACTCGATTAAAGAGCAACTGACTCCAGGTACATTTACCGTTGTATTCTCTGCGATGTTCGGTTTAATGCGTCCGCTTAAAGCGCTTACTAACGTTACCTCTCAGTTCCAACGTGGTATGGCTGCGAGCCAAACGCTCTTTGCGTTGATTGACCTTGAGCCTGAGAAAAACGAAGGTAAGTTGACAGTTGAACGCGCAAATGGCGATGTTTCAGTTAAAAACGTAAGCTTTACTTATACTGGCGCAGAAAAGCCAGCATTGGAAAATGTCAGCTTCGATATTCCAAGAGGGAAGACCGTTGCGCTGGTTGGTCGTTCCGGTTCCGGTAAAAGTACCATCGCGAACTTGTTCAATCGTTTCTATGATGTTGATAGTGGCTCTATCACATTAGACGGACATGATATTCGTGAATACGAGCTAAAGAACTTGCGTCAGCAGTTTGCGCTAGTATCACAAAATGTTCATTTATTTAATGACACGATTGCAAACAATATTGCTTACGCAACGGATGGAAAATACGAGCGTAGTGATATAGAGAAAGCGGCAAAACTCGCGCATGCTATGGAATTCATCAGCAAAATGGATGATGGACTTGATACCATGATTGGTGAAAATGGCGCGAGTCTATCTGGCGGTCAACGTCAACGTGTCGCTATTGCACGTGCTCTATTGCGTGATGCACCGGTATTAATTCTTGATGAGGCGACCTCTGCTTTGGATACGGAATCAGAACGCGCTATCCAAGCTGCATTAGATGAGCTGCAGAAAGACAAAACGGTACTCGTGATTGCGCACCGCTTATCAACAATCGAGAAAGCCGATGAAATTCTTGTGGTTGATGATGGCGCCATCATTGAGCGTGGCAACCACGCCGATCTTATTGCAAAAAATGGTGCGTATGCACAATTGCACCGTATTCAGTTTGGTGAATAGACGCGGTGGTTGAAAAAATCTGGTTTGAAAACCATCCAATAAAATACCTCTTGTGGCCGCTTTTGTGGCCACTGAGTGTATTATTTGGAGCAATAAGTAAGTCTAAGCGAAAGCAATATCAAACAGGCCGTAAGCAAGCCTACAACGCGCCTATCCCTGTTATTGTTGTCGGCAATATCACAGCTGGTGGTAATGGCAAAACGCCAGTTGTGGTTTGGCTTGTTGAGCAACTGCAACAGCTTGGGCTTAAGCCAGGGGTCGTTTCTCGTGGCTATGGAGCAAAAGCTCCGGCCTATCCGTTAGTGCTAAAAGAAGATACGCCTGCGAAACATTGTGGTGATGAGCCTAAGTTGATTCATCGCCGAACAGGAGCGCCTGTTGCGGTAGACCCGGTGCGTTCAAATGCTGTGAAAGCACTGTTAGAGTCAGGTGTGGATATCATTATTACGGACGATGGGTTACAACATTATGCGTTAGGCCGTGATATTGAGTTAGTGATTGTGGATGGGAATCGCCGATTTGGGAATGAAAGCCTCATTCCGCTTGGCCCACTTCGTGAAGGGGTCGAGCGTCTTGCTGAAGTCGACTTTATCATCACCAATGGCGGTCAAGCACATACGGGCGAAATCGCAATGACTTTAGCGCCATCTAAAGCCATTAACCTCAAGACTAAGCAACTTGTGGAAGTTTCTGAGTTAAAAGAGCTAGTGGCATTTGCAGGGATTGGGCATCCACCACGATTTTTTCATACACTAAAATCGATGAACGCAGATGTTAAAGTCACAAAAGGTTTTGCTGACCATCAAGACTTTGACCAACAAGAATTAGAAGCATTGGCTCAACAAGGGGCCAATGTGATTATGACCGAGAAAGATGCTGTCAAGTGCAGCCATTATGCGCAAGATAATTGGTGGTATCTGCCTGTATCTGCCCAGTTTGAACCAAACGATGCAGAGCAAATTTTAAATAGAATAAAAGAGGTTAAAGCGGCTTATGGATCACCGTCTGCTTGAGATTGTAGCTTGCCCTGTTTGCAAAGGTAAGCTGACGTACGATAAAGAGAATCAAGAGTTGATCTGCAAATTGGATCGCCTCGCTTACCCGATCAAAGAGGGTATTCCCGTTCTGCTCGAGCCTGAGGCTCGTACTATGAGTATGGATGAGGGACGCTAATGTCTTTTACGGTTGTCATTCCTTCGCGTTACGCATCGAGCCGTTTGCCTGGTAAACCGTTGGCGGATATTGGCGGTAAGCCAATGGTTCAGTGGGTTTACGAGCAAGCGCTACAAGCGGGTGCGGAAGATGTTATCGTGGCAACTGATGACGAGCGTGTTGCTGATGCTGTCTCGTCGTTTGGTGGTAAAGTCTGTATGACCTCTCCTAACCACGAATCAGGTACTGAACGCCTTGCTGAAGTTGTTGAAAAGATGGCTATTCCTGCAGACCACATTATTGTTAATGTGCAAGGGGACGAGCCTTTGATTCCACCGTCTATCATTCGTCAGGTTGCTGATAACTTATCGGGGTGTGACGCTCCGATGGCGACATTAGCCGTAGAAATAGACTCGGAAGAAGAAGTGTTCAATCCGAATGCAGTTAAAGTTGTGGCTAATGAGCAAGGCTATGCGATGTACTTTAGCCGAGCAACTATCCCTTGGGATCGCGATAACTTTGCCAAACAAGACAAAATCATTGCCAACCCATTAATGCGTCATATTGGTATTTATGCTTATCGAGCTGGTTTCATTAATACGTATGTAAACTGGGCTCCGAGCGCATTGGAGCAGATCGAGTGCCTTGAGCAACTACGAGTGCTTTGGTACGGTGAAAAAATTCATGTAGCGGTAGCGAAAGAAGCGCCAGCAGCCGGCGTTGATACGCCAGAAGATCTAGAGGCGGTGCGCGCTATTGTGGCGAAGCAAGCATAACCAAAGGTCACATTGAATTAAGAACGAGAAAGGCTCCTGAATTAGGAGCCTTTTTGTTGCTTATATCCAAGTATTAGTTAGATGTTTGTGTCATATTGGCTTCGTTTAGGGCAGGTCGCTAAGACTTCTCGGTGACCTGTGTCTTTTACTTCTTGCAGAATGACATCAAATCCCCACAATCGGTATACGTGTTTCAGAACTTCTTCGTAACTGTCATCAAGCGGGATTCGGTTATGAGGTACGTATTGCAACGTGAGTGAGCGGTCCCCACGAACATCGACATTAAATACCTGAATGTTTGGCTCAAGGTTAGATAAGTTGTACTGAGCGGCTAAGGTTTCTCTAATGCGTTTATAACCCATCTCATCGTGTATCGCGGCGACTTCAATAAAGTTTTTGTGGTCATCATCGTTGATCGCAAACAGCTTGAAATCACGCATTAATTTCGGAGAAAGGTATTGGCTAATGAAGCTTTCATCTTTGAAATTATGCATCGCGAAATGTACCGCATCTAACCAATCGGTTCCTGCCAAATCCGGAAACCACTCCTTGTCCTCATCAGTTGGTTCTTCACAGATACGTTTAATATCTCGGAACATTGCAAAGCCCAAGGCGTATGGATTAATACCATTAAAGTAAGGGCTATTATAAGGCGGTTGAGCTACCACACTGGTATGGCTATGTAAGAACTCTAGTATGAACTTTTCGGATACCAAACCCTCATCGTAAAGATGGTTGAGAATGGTGTAATGCCAGAATGTTGCCCAGCCTTCGTTCATTACCTGCGTTTGTTTTTGCGGATAAAAATACTGACTGATTTTGCGTACAATCCGCACGACTTCACGTTGCCACGGCTCTAGTAGCGGGGCATGCTTTTCGAAAAAGTAGAGCAAGTTTTCCTGAGGCTCGCTTGGGAACCGTTCTTTAAGATCTTCCTCTTTGGTTTTGGCTCTTGGTACTGTGCGCCACAATTCATTCACTTGAGACTGTAAGTATGCCTCGCGTTCTTCTTGTCGCGCTTTCTCTTCGGTAATGGAGATTTTCTCTGGTCGCTTGTAACGATCTACACCAAAGTTCATTAAGGCGTGGCAGGAGTCGAGCAGTTTTTCCACTTCCTGTACTCCATATCGCTCCTCACATTCAGCTAAGTACTTTTTGGCAAACAGCAAATAATCGATGATGGAGCTAGCGTCCGTCCAGGTTTGGAACAGATAATTACCTTTGAAGAAAGAGTTGTGCCCGTAACAAGCGTGAGCAATCACCAGCGCTTGCATTGTCACGGTGTTTTCTTCCATCAAATAGGCGATACACGGATTGGAGTTAATGACAATCTCGTAGGCTAACCCCATTTGACCATGCTTATAGTTCTGTTCCGTTTGGATGAACTTTTTACCAAACGACCAGTGGTTGTAATTGATGGGCATACCAATACTTGAGTAGGCATCCATCATTTGTTCGGAAGTAATCACTTCTATCTGGTTAGGGTAAGTGTCTAGGCGATAGTGTTGTGCGACACGCTTAATCTCTTTGTGGTAGCGTTCCAACAGCTCAAATGTCCAATCCGGTCCATCTGGCAGCATTTTGCTATTACGCTTCTTAGGCGCCTCTCCTGAGAGGTTTTTCGTTGCGGTACTCATCGCTAGCCTCCTTACGCCGTTTCTTTTTGGAATAGTTCACGGAAGACTGGGAAAATATCCTCCACAGAGCGAATGTTTTTCATTGCGAAGTTCGGAAATTCATCGGTGAGTTTTTCGTACTCATGCCATAAAGTTTGGTGCGAGCGTCGTGTGATCTCTATGTAGGAGTAGTACTGACAGTTTGGCAGTAGTTTGTTCACTAATAGATCGCGGCATCTTGGCGAGTCATCTGCCCAGTTATCACCATCGGATGCTTGCGCAGCATAAATGTTCCATTGTCCAATTGGATAGCGCTCTTTTACGATTTCGTCCATCAGTTTCAATGCGCTGGATACAATGGTGCCCCCGGTTTCTTGCGAGTAGAAGAACTCGTGCTCGTCCACTTCTTTCGCTTGGGTGTGGTGGCGAATAAAGACAACGTCTACATTCTCGTAAGTACGAGTTAAGAACAGGTATAACAGAACGTAAAAACGTTTTGCGATGTCTTTCGTTGCTTGATCCATCGAGCCCGATACGTCCATCAAACAAAACATCACAGCTTGACTAGATGGTACAGGGCGTTTTTCATAGTTTTTAAAGCGTAAGTCGAAGGTGTCAATAAATGGAACCCCCTCAATTTTCTTACGCAGCTCTTCAATTTCAGCCTTCAAGCGGTTCTCTTCAAACTGCTGAGCGGGTTCAATGTTTTTGATACGAGCAAGTTCATCTTCTAGCTCTTTGAGAAGACGTTTCTTACCTGCGGTCATTGCCGTACGTCGTGCAAGAGATTGTTGTAGCGAACGTACTACCGCAATGTTTGAAGGGATACCAGCAGTTTGAAAGCCTGCGCGGTGCGTTTTCCATTCAGTAATTTTGGCAATTTGGTTTTTTTCTAGATTAGGCAGCTCGAGATCTTCGAACAAAATATCGAGGTACTCATCTTTTGATATTTGGAATACAAATTCGTCTTGGCCTTCTCCATCTGGACTGGCATTGCCTTCTCCCGAGCCACTACCTTGACCGCCACCTTTAGGACGCTCAATTTTATCACCAGTAATGAACTGGTCATTGCCGGGATGAACTCGTTCGCGAACACCACCTTTGCCTTGATGAAAGATCGGCTCATTGATGTCTTTGTGAGGGATAGAGACGTCTTCGCCCGTTTCCGTATTCGTAATCGAGCGTCGATTCACTGCGTCTGCTACCGACTCTTTTATTTGCTCTTTGTGGCGCTTCAAGAAGCGCTGTCGATTAACAGCGCTCTTGTTCTTGCCATTGAGCCTTCGGTCTATAAATTGCGCCATGAAATAGCCCTCTTCATGTTTCACAAGCGACCTAACTCAATACTGGGTTAGGATGACTTACGTACTCGTAGGTACCACTCAGAAAGTAGGCGAACCTGTTTCTCGGTATAGCCTTTTTCCATCATGCGAGCGACAAAGTCGTCATGCTTCTTCTGATCTTCAGAAGAGGTTTTCGCATTAAATGAGATAACCGGAAGTAGCTCTTCGGTATTGGAGAACATTTTTTTCTCGATTACTGTGCGCAGTTTTTCGTAGCTGGTCCAAACCGGGTTTTGACCATTGTTATTCGCTTTCGCACGAAGCACAAAGTTAACGATTTCGTTTCGGAAATCTTTCGGGTTAGAAATACCAGCGGTTTTCTCGATCTTCTCTAGCTCAGCGTTGAGTGAAGATCGATCAAATAGCTGACCAGTTTCTGGATCTCGGTACTCTTGGTCTTGAATCCAGAAGTCTGCATAGGTGACATAGCGGTCGAAGATATTCTGACCGTATTCAGAGTAAGACTCGAGATAAGCGGTCTGAATCTCTTTACCGATAAATTCAACGTAGCGAGGCACTAGATAGCCTTTCAAGAACTCGAGATATTTCTCTGCCGTTTCAGCAGGGAACTGTTCACGTTCAACCTGTTGTTCAATCACATAGAACAGATGTACAGGGTTAGCTGCCACCTCTGTTTGATCAAAGTTAAATACGCGTGACAAAATCTTAAAGGCGAAACGTGTAGAGAGACCATTCATGCCTTCATCGACACCCGCATAATCACGATACTCTTGATAGCTTTTTGCCTTTGGATCGGTGTCTTTGAGCGTTTCACCATCGTAGACGCGCATTTTTGAGAAAATGGATGAATTTTCAGGCTCTTTCAGGCGTGAAAGAATACTGAATTGCGCTAGAGTTTCGAGCGTGCTTGGAGAACAAGGAGCCTGAGACAGCTCACTGTTTTCAAGCAGTTTTTGGTAAATTTTCACTTCTTCGGATACGCGGAGACAGTAAGGTACTTTTACAATGTACACACGGTCGAGGAAGGCTTCGTTATTTTTGTTATTACGGAAGGTCTGCCACTCAGATTCGTTCGAGTGAGCCAGAATCATACCGTCGAATGGAATCGCAGATAGACCTTCAGTACCGTTGAAGTTACCTTCTTGCGTTGCCGTCAATAGTGGGTGAAGTACTTTGATCGGCGCTTTGAACATCTCAACGAATTCCATTAAACCTTGGTTTGCTTTACACAGCGCACCGGAGTAGCTGTAGGCATCTGGGTCGTCTTGCGAATAATGTTCGAGTTTACGGATATCGACTTTACCAACCAGTGATGAAATATCTTGGTTGTTTTCATCCCCAGGTTCTGTTTTAGCAATACCGATCTGATCGAGAATTGAAGGGCGAACTTTCACTACCTTAAATTTAGTGATATCGCCGCCAAATTCATGAAGGCGCTTAGCGGCCCATGGCGACATAATCGAGCGAAGATAACGTTGCTCGATGCCATATTCTTTTTTCAAAATATCGCCGTCTTCCGTGGCTTTGAATAGACAGAATGGATGGTCATTCACTGGGCTACGTTCGCCATTAGCAGTAAGAACATAGATAGGCATCTGTTCCATCAAAGCCTTAAGTTTTTCAGCAAGTGAGGACTTACCACCGCCGACAGGACCGAGTAGGTAAAGGATCTGCTTACGTTCCTCTAAACCTTGCGCCGCGTGTTTTAGGTAAGACACAATTTGCTCTATGGCATCTTCCATACCATAAAAATCTTTAAAGGTTTCATAACGAGAGATAACACGATTCGAGAAGATGCGGCTCAATCTCGGGTCTTTTGCCGTATCAATTATCTCTGGTTCACCGATCGCCATCAGTAGGCGTTCTGCTGCATTAGCATAAGCGCTTTTGTCATCCTTACACAGGGCTAGAAACTCCTGTAACGACATCTCTTCATCTTTTGCAGCTTCATATCTTGATTGATAGTGGTCGAAAATACTCATGTCGCTTTCCCCTTTAATAGTCAGTCTACCGACGAACGTTGATTCAGGCTTTCCCACCTATTGTTATGCTCCTTGTTGTTTGAATATACGTCCTGTTATCACATTTGGTTCGTACAGAATGTAAGATTGGCGACACCAAAGACTTTGCTTTATGGACAGTTTTTTCATTACAACGGTGAGCGGTGGGTATGAATCTTTCAATCACAGCCTTTCTCTACTTAAGCCTAGTCGGGGATTTGCAATTTTGCTTAACAATTATGAATTTATTGCAAAAGTGACATTTGAATCACTCTTTCACTGAAGATGAATTTATGTCGTGAATAGGTGCAATAGAAATCAGATATTTGGCAAAGACAGACGAGTCTCAGTGATTCATTGCTCTACATCGCATAAGGTAAGCGTAAGAAGACGGAAAAGCAGCGGTAAGGTTGTGACAGGGCAAATAAAAAAGGAAAGCGAGTGCTTTCCTTTTCGTAGACGAATAGTTTATGCGCTGAAGATTTGTGCAAGCTCGTTTTCGCATAAATGGTACTGACGAGGGCAGTTGCGCCAAGTTTGTAGCATACGACGGTATTTATCCAGCATTGGCATTTGGCTGTTAAAGTGATGGTCTGCTTTATCAAATTGAGGGTACAGACCTTCAGAATCAATAAGGAAGCGTACGTAATGGACTTGTTGGGCCTCAGAAGCAATATCAAACCCAAGGAACTGCAAGCGGCGCTGATCCACTTTGTTACGATCTTCGGTATCGAGCATGTTGTAAGATTCTTGCATCGCGTGATACATCTCCATAACGTCGATGATCTCACGACACTCCGCTTCTGACAGACAGCCGAAATCTTTATTCAACTCACGCATTTGTAGCTCATAGCCACGTTCAACGATCGTTTGTAAGCGTTTGTATTTGGCCGCATTACTTGGATCAAGTTGAGACATAAGGTTGTATTGGTTTGATAGAATCAAACGTTGAGCGTTTGACATTTCCATGATGACCTCACTAGATATCTAATACATTTTTAATGTGCTTAGGTTAACGCTTAAGACATGAGTGAAACATGATCTCAACACATATTTAATACTAAAAAATGGCAAGAACTGTCACTTTTGACCAGTTTAAAAACACTTATTTATGGTAATGATTGTATATGTAGTCTCGGTCTGAAAATACTCTTAGCCACTCTGGCTTGAATACGGTTAAAACCGCCAGTGACATACCATTTAATAGGCCCTCAGGGAAGGCAAGCAACGGTACAAAAATAAAGTAGTTATGTTGAATGGTTTCCCAATCGTAATGACCAACCGATAAATGGTAAAAGGAGTTAATCAGCAGATGCAGGCTTCCTGTTATCGCGCCGTTGAAAAAACCTGCAACGAAGATGAATACAAAAATGTTTCTTGGCAAGTAGTGATAACTCAAAAGAAAGACGAGGTAACTAATGAAGATAGGAAGCAGGGCAGACAATACTAAAGACGTGGGTAACTGTAACAACGACACATCATGTAGCAGGTGATTGACCAGCATTGCAGGGATACTGATTAGAAAGGCCATACGCCAACCATACATCATCGTCAGCGTTGTTAGCTCGAGAAAATGAATCTGTAGTCCTTCTTTTACGCCAGCTTGAGTTGCCCATAAGATACTGAAAAAAAAGAGTGTTGCGAAAACGAGGTGCTGAAATGCTTTTTCCTTTTCAAGCTTGGGCCAAACTACTTTTTTCCAATCTGGTAGACAGTAGGCGAGTACTATCCAAAGTATGACAACCAGCGAGCCCAAGTTAAACCAATCCATGTTACTACCTTCCTATGCGATCATGACGCAATCATTTCTATTGTTCTTTTTATACCTAAATCACCTCATAGAGATTCATTGAAGGTACTTAGGTATAGTTAAAAAAATACCAGCAATATGCTGGTATTTTAAAGAGGTTAGTCTTGCTGTTCACTTAGTATTTTACGTTATCGTTGTACTGCGCAAGAATGGATTGAATCTCGTCCATGGTTTCTTTCGGTGGAGGGTTTACCCCTTCGAGTGGGTATTCTAAGCCCAATGCTTCCCATTTATGGGCACCCAATTTGTGATAAGGAAGTAACTCGATCTTTTCGATGTTATCCATATCTTTAATAAACTCACCAAGCATGTGTGCTGCTTCAGGATCATCCGTGTAACCTGGCACGACTACATAGCGAATCCAAGTTTTCTTTCCGATTTTTTGCAAGTAACGAGCAAAGTCCAATGTACGTCGGTTCGATACGCCGATGAGATCTTGGTGCACTTCATCTTTCATGTGCTTGATATCAAGCATTACTAAGTCTGTTGCATCCAGTACTTCATCGATAACATCAGTGTGTTTACGAACATAACCGTTCGTATCTAGACACGTATGAATACCTTCTGCCTTAGCTGCGCGGAAAAAGTCTCGTACAAATTCAGGCTGAAGCATCGCTTCGCCGCCAGAACAAGTAACGCCACCACCTGATGCATTCATGAAGTGGCGGTAACTTTTCGCTTCGGAAATGATCTCTTCAACCGTAACTTCTTTGCCATCATGCGTATCCCATGTATCGCGATTGTGGCAATACTTACAGCGCATCAAACAACCTTGCAAGAAGACGATAAAACGAATACCAGGTCCGTCTACGGTACCACATGACTCAAATGAGTGAATACGACCAGTTGTTGACATCTTTTGCTCTCATTACTAGTAAATTCTAGCTGTTATTTTATTACAAAAAGCAGGGTTAAAACAGCTTTGTCGGTACTAAAGGCAAGGTTATGTGAAGAAAGAAAATAGATAGACCAATCTAAATAAATGCTTGATCACAGGGTTGGTTAATACCAAACGAGAGAACTTGCCTCGTATTTAGATTGGTGCGGATACAGGGATAAGTCAGCTTTTAGAAAAAGGCGAACACAGAGAAGGAGCCTGTCCCATAAATATCAGTTTGGGATTCTTCATAATCTGGCGTTTTTATCGTAAAGGTTAGGCTTGCACCGTAATTTTGGTTATACCAAGTTGCACCCGCTACGGCGCTTGCTTGCCAATTTTGCAGTGTGACGTCGTATGGCGCGGATGGCTCAGGAATACCAGGGCGATCACCTTCGATGGTCATGTCATTGAAACGGTAACGACCTTCAAACCCCGTAAATAAGAACCAGCTTGAAGTATCCTGTGCGAGCATACTCGCTGAGAACGGGCTCTCAACACTAATATTGGCGGCTCCGATGCTGCTTGCTAGGTTTGTACCCCAACGAAACATGACGCCTTGAGAGACATCACTACGGAAGTTACCCGCATTGATGTCGTTAATGTTGGTGATTTCCCATTGCGTTTTTTGTTCTTCGCTGCGCATCAATTTATTAAATACGCGGTAGCCAAGGCTAAACGCTACTTTATCGTCGATCTGGTAATCCCAACCTTGTGGGTCAGTCGAGCCTGTTATGCCGTGAACGATTTCTTGCGCTTTTTCTGAAAGCGAACTTTCACCTGTTGCACCGATGGTGAAGTTGTAGCGGACGGCCTTATCATCAGTCAAAGAAAGATAGTTGATCTCAGTATGTAGATAACCCGCATATGGGCGATCATTGACCAGTGGGTAATCCGCTTCAATGTCGCTTGGAGTCCACATTTTGTGGCCAAGAACCAACTCTATTTTATCGATATTGGCGTGTACTGAGTCTGCCAGACTCAGCCATTTCCATTGGCTTTCTTGTTTCAGTTGGCCTGTTGCGTAGGAAAGAAAAATACCATTTGTGTAGTCTTGGTCGACGCCGAAAATACCATCATTGTCGAGTGTAAAAGAGACCGTAGACTTAGTGGATGCCATCGCAACTGGAGAAAGAAGAGTAAGAACAATTAATTTACTGAGTTTCATATACTTTATTTACTAACTTTTTTCGCATCATACGTAAGAATGTGGGCAAAATCTTTCGTAATATCACAACTTTCATTCAAGAAATAAAAAAAGGCTGATGCTTCTAAGCATCAGCCTTTGTTGTATCACTAAAACGTTACTTCGCTAAAGTCTTATAGAGACTCTGTGAATGTACGTGCGATTACGTCAGCTTGTTGCTCTGCAGTTAGAGAGTTAAAGCGAACAGCGTAACCAGATACACGGATTGTTAGCTGAGGGTATTTCTCTGGGTGCTTAACAGCGTCTTCTAGAGTTTCGCGGTTAAGAACGTTCACGTTTAGGTGTTGACCACCTTCGATACCCGCTTCGTGGTGGAAGTAACCATCCATCAGGCCAGCTAGGTTAGCGCGTTGTGAACCCTCATCTTTACCTAGTGCATTAGGTACGATAGAGAATGTGTAAGAGATACCATCTTGTGCGTCAGCAAACGGCAGTTTTGCAACTGAAGTTAGTGATGCTACGGCACCTTTCTCATCGCGACCGTGCATTGGGTTAGCACCTGGAGCAAATGGAGCACCAGCACGACGACCGTCAGGTGTGTTACCAGTTTTTTTACCGTAAACCACGTTTGAAGTGATAGTAAGAATTGACTGAGTAGGGATTGCATCACGGTAAGTCTTAAGCTTACGGATTTTGCCCATAAATACAGAAACAAGTTCACATGCGATATCATCAACGCGTGGGTCGTTGTTACCAAATTTAGGGTAATCACCTTCGATTTCGAAGTCGATTGCTAGACCGTCTTCGTCACGGATTGGCTTAACTTTTGCGTATTTGATTGCAGACAGAGAGTCAGCCGCAACAGATAGACCAGCAATACCACAAGCCATAGTACGTTTAACGTCACGGTCATGTAGAGCCATTAGTGCCGCTTCGTAGCTGTACTTGTCGTGCATGAAGTGGATAGCGTTTAGTGCAGTCACGTATTGCTTCGCTAGCCAATCCATGAAGTGGTCCATTTTCTCCCACAACTCATCGTAGTTCAGTACATCGCCTTCGATCTTCGGCATTTGTGGACCAACTTGGATTTTTAGCTTCTCATCCACACCACCGTTGATGGTGTAAAGCATAGTTTTCGCAAGGTTAGCACGAGCACCAAAGAACTGCATTTGCTTACCAACAACCATTGGAGATACACAACATGCGATTGCGTAGTCGTCAGAGTTCATGTCTGGACGCATTAGGTCGTCGTTTTCGTACTGGATTGAAGAAGTATCGATAGACACTTTCGCACAGAACTTCTTGAAGCCTTCAGGTAGTTGCTCAGACCAAAGAACAGTGATGTTTGGCTCTGGAGAAGGACCCATTGTGTATAGTGAGTTTAGGAAACGGAAGTTTGTACGAGTAACTAGCGTACGACCGTCAAGACCCATACCACCCATAGACTCAGTTGCCCAGATAGGGTCGCCAGAGAATAGATCATCGTACTCAGGAGTACGTAGGAAACGAACCATACGTAGTTTCATTACGAAGTGGTCGATCATTTCCTGAGCTTGTTCTTCTGTGATGCGGCCAGCAGCGATATCGCGCTCGATGAAGATGTCTAGGAACGTAGAAGTACGGCCTAGAGACATTGCCGCGCCGTTTTGAGATTTAACAGCAGCTAGGTAACCGAAGTAAGTCCACTGGATAGCTTCTTGTGCAGTTTCAGCAGGACGAGAAATGTCACAACCGTATTTTGCAGCCATTTCTTTGATTTGACCTAGAGCACGGTGTTGCTCTGCGATCTCTTCACGAAGCTGCATTGTCATTTGTAGGTCTTCGCCGTTCTCGAAACGCTCTTGTAGAGAAGAGAACTGTGCGAATTTATCCTTCATTAGGAAATCAATACCGTATAGAGCAACACGACGGTAGTCACCGATGATACGACCACGACCGTATGCATCAGGAAGACCAGTCAATACGCCAGACTTACGACACGCCATGATTTGTGGAGTGTAGATGTCGAAAACGCCTTGGTTGTGAGTTTTACGGTATTCTGTGTAGATTTTCTTAACTTGTGGGTCAAGCTCGCGGTTGTAGGCTTTGCATGAGCCTTCAACCATACGGATACCACCGTTAGGGATGATCGCACGTTTTAGAGGAGCGTCAGTTTGAAGACCTACGATAGTTTCTAGGTCTTTTTCGATGTAGCCTGCATCGTGAGCAGTGATGGTAGAGATAACTGAAGTATCAAAATCAACAGGAGCGTGAGTCGCGTTCTCTTGTTTGATGCCTTCCATTACCTTAGCCCAAAGCTTGTTAGTCGCTTCAGTACCTTCAGAAACTAGGAAAGATTCGTCGCCTTCGTACGGAGTGTAGTTCTTCTGAATGAAATCACGAACGTTTACTTCGTTTTGCCAGTCGCCTGCAGCAAAACCTTCCCAAGCTTTAGCAAATTGCTCTGCCATGACATACCTACCTTTTTAGTAGAAAAAAATACGTACTGCTTCGCCGTTGAGCCAGCTATCCCCAAGTTAAAGAGGGGAACAGTACACTCTTATGAATAACAATATTTATAGTCTTAAATTTAAATGTTCGAGTTACAAAACTATAAATATTGTCACTAGTTTTAACGTTTCTCTTTTTAAGCAACAGTTAGAGGTTAAACTAAAATTTTTTTGCAAACCTTAAACTAAATCAATAAATCCTCAAAAATCTCGATAAAAATGGGGTAGCGACTAGCGCTACCCACACATTTTCTGAACTGTCAGCTTTACAGCCAAGCTTGGATGCCATATTGGCCTTCAAGCATACCAACTGCAAGCATAGCAACTAAACAGATAATAAGTACGCTTACTGGGATCACAATCTTGTCTACAAACGACAAGCGAGACGCGCGCTCTTTATCACCAATTAAGCCGTTGTTATCTAAAAGCATAGTTAGTGCCCAAGCTAGAACAGGGTTAACGACTGCTGAACCAAAGATACAGATGCCTGCTGCTTGTGAATCTTTTGAGTCTTTCACCATCTGCATGCCTGCTTCAAGTAGTGGTAGAGAGACACCAACGAGAAGAGCAACGCGCATAACTGGTGGCCATACTGCAACATCCATAGGGAAACCAAGGATTGCAACAATAATACATAGAGAACCTAGTAAGATTGCACCGCCAGGAATAGGGCGCTTCGCGATTGCTGCAGGGATCATGTAAGTCCCCCAAGATGATGTGATGTTACCACCACCGACAGCGGTACCGACCATTTGGCGCACAGAACACATTGTCATTGTGTCATCAACGTCCATCAGTACTTTTTCACTCTTACGTGGGTAGTTCATTTCTTGGAAGATGCGGTGACCCAAGAAGTCAGGAGACCACATTGCTACAGCAAGAATTGCGAATGGTAGAGAAGCGATGAAGTGTTCCATATTAGGAAGACCAAGCATCCAACCTTCTTCTGTTGAACCCCACCAGTAGATTGGGTTTAGGTTTGGAAGACCCGTCTCGGTTACGAATTTAATATCGAAGCCTGCGCCAAGAACAAGTGCGATTGCAAGGCCAGTGAAGGCACAAACAGGGATTGCTAGCCAGCGTTTGTTCACTTTAGCAAGAAACGCGTACAGGCCAATGGTAACCGCAAGAACGATTAGACCGATGTAACCCATGCTACCTGCGGCAACTGTGTCGGATTGCAAACCAACAGCCCAAGCTTGAATGGAATTAATTTGGCTCATCGTTCCGGTTAAACCCAAGAAGATGAGAAGGCCACCAGCCGTACCTTCAGAGGTGAGGTTAACCAGTTTTGAACCACCTTTTAACAGGCTCAGAATTAAACCAAACACACCAATAAGAATTGCCAATGCAAGAGGGTGAGCACCAGCAAGCGCGATGGTACCAATAAGAGGGATCATTGGGCCGTGGTTACCTGCTAGGTTGGCTTTAGGGTTAATAAAGCCAGAAGCAAGTACACAGAAAAGAAGTGCAGGGATGAGCATCTCTACACGGGCAACTTCGATGGCGAAATCTTTGCCCAGGTTAACATGGTCCCATGCGGCAGTTAGGCCTTCAGCCCAAGACATCATTACCGCAGAGTACATCGCGATAATACCAATCGTACCGGCAAGTGCTGGAACAAGATCTTCAAGTTCAAAACGGAAGTCACGACCTGGCAAGTTTAAGCCGAAACGACGCGGCTTCATAATTTGTAGTTCGTGGTCTAGGTAGTCTGAACGGCTTGCGAACTCAGATGCTGGACGATGAAGCTCACGGTAGCTCTTGGTCTCGATATCTGAATCAGAGTGCGTTTTGTTAACTGCGTCTGACATAGATTCCTCATATATTTAAAAGTTATGAATTCTTCATTCAATTGTGTTAATCCGCATCCTGCGGCACGCTTATGCTAGCTATTATTAGATTTGTTACACGTCGACATTGTGCCTAAGCATAGCTAATAACTTATTGTGTTGAGGCACAAAAAAATCCTCATCTTTTGGCAGGAGTCTAGCAAGATAGCCATTTAGGGTGATTGATTTAGATCACTTTAAGAATGGTTGTGAAATAAAACTACAGAAAGTTTCTGGCATGCGAATGAGATGGTGAAATCTTGTGTAATTTCATTACACAAGTTGCATAAAATTAGAATTTGTTGCTCTTATCGTTCGAGGGATTCGGGGTAAATATCAATATTCATGATGATTATATAAAGCTGGCTTTATTCTTGCTTTCTACAGAGCAAAGACGATTTTTTGGCTAATCATTGCCGCTCAGTTTAGGAAAAAGACATGAAACAGCTTAAAGTACTGCCACTAGTGGCAATCATCTCAGGGTTAATGGTCGGTTGTGGCGGCGGTGGCGGTGGCGGCGGTGGTGGTACTCCGTCCGACTATGTCACTCTTACTTTTATTCAGAAAGTGACAACTACAACTGATAAATCTGCTACTTGCACTATTTTCGATAAAGTACAGAAAGATAACATTACGACATATACGTATGCGCGAAAGGCTAGCGATGTAACAGTTTATATCCATGATTCGAAGGGCAATGTCATCGATACTAAACACCCTGATACTAATGGGGTTCTAACTATTGATAAGTATCCTTTGGAGGCTAATAGCTATGTTACGGTTATAGATTCTCCGAGTGATAGTGACCCTTTCTATAAAGCGTTATCTATCCAAAAAGAGTATCTTGAGTCGCAACTTATACAAGTCAAAAGACCGCAAGTTGACAAATGTTATTCAGCAGATGCTACACCTGTTCCTCAAAAAGGTTACATCTTAGCATCAACACTAAACGTGCAAGCTGATAGTTACCAATTTTTGTCTTCCCAAGAGGGCAATAGCATCGATACATCTAACTCTAAGGAAGTTGAAAAACTCGGCGATGAATCAGTTCTTGTTAAAGGTATCCTTAATGGAAAACTTTCTGGTTATGAATTTACGAGTAAATTAGGCTCTGAGTCTGCGCCTTCCATAGCAGTACTGGAAACTATTGATACAGATTTGGATTGGACAAACCTATTTGCTCCAACATCAAATCTTGAGTCTCTAAACATTAGTCTAAGTAAAGGTTCATACAGTTACTCTTGGTTTACGCCAGATGTTGCTACGGAAGAGTCGTTCCCTATATCAAGCCTTGATAATAATTATCACTACCAAGCTTATGGCACGTTAACGACAGGTTGGAAATTTAAAACTGTAGGCGGAATCTTAGGTTCTCTCGATGTCAAATTGCCGGACTCATTGCAGACTTACGATGTTAAGCCCTCTATTATCAACTCTGGAGTAAATGGAGTTGTGCGAATCACGGGAGTGGACTCTTCGAACGAGTTAGTTGTCCGCGCGAAGTATACTCAAAGTGTTAGTTCACCTACAATCAAAACGCTAGAGCACGTAATTATTGGTAAACCGGCGGGGTCACAACTGGTGATTCCAGATTTGACTCAAACGGGGCTTTCCTCAGCTACCCCTGAAACTTTGTCTGTGGATGCTTATGAGTACGACAGTTTGTCAGAAGCGCAGGTGCAAAACTTAATGGCGCAATATGAAGACGAAGACACTGTTGCATTGGTCGTAAAACCAAGCCAAAGAGCGAGGCATGATACTGACATCCGAACCCTTAAATATACTAAGTTGTCACGATAATTGTTAAAAATATTCATTATTTAGCCCCTCGCTTGAGGGGCTTTTTTGTGGTCTATATTCACGAATAAAAGAATATGTTGCTATATATTGCATATTAATTTGTCTATCGTATCTATCTATTCGATTTATTTAGGTTAATAATTTGTTGCAACTTTCTAGGGGTGGTGCTAATTTGTTCCGAATTAGAGAGGGCGGAGTCCCTTAATTGCAGTGACAAAAACACAGGGAGTAGAGCGCATGAATGATGTACCAGCGCTAGATATAAAAGACCTGCACAAAACATTTGGACAAAATGAAGTTCTCAAGGGAATTTCTCTTGCCGCGCACAAAGGAGATGTCATCTCCATCATTGGCTCTTCCGGTTCTGGTAAGAGTACCTTTCTTCGATGTATCAACTTGCTAGAAACGCCTACCGCAGGCGAAATTTGGGTGAATGGTGAATTAATCCAAATGAAGAACAACCGAGCAGGGGAATCCGTTCCTGCTAATGAAAAGCAAGTGCAACGTATTCGCTCACGTCTAGCGATGGTGTTCCAAGGTTTCAACTTATGGTCACACCTGACAGTACTAGAAAACGTGATTGAAGCCCCTGTTCATGTTCTAGGCGTACCAAAAGCCCAAGCGATTGAAAACGCAGAAGTCTTGCTTAAGAAAGTAGGCCTATATGAGCGTAAAGACTATTATCCTGGACACTTATCTGGCGGTCAGCAGCAACGTGCCGCTATTGCCCGTGCGCTAGCAGTTGACCCTGAAGTGATGTTGTTTGACGAGCCAACCTCTGCGCTTGACCCAGAACTTGTTGGGGAAGTATTAGGGGTAATGAGAGATTTGGCAGATGAAGGACGAACCATGCTGGTGGTCACGCACGAAATGGCGTTTGCGCGAGACGTATCAAACCATGTGATGTTCTTGCATCAAGGCTTAGTGGAAGAACAGGGAAATCCAGCTAAGCTATTTACAAACCCGGATTCAGAACGATTACAGCAGTTTATCTCATCCATTTACTAATATTTTTAGGCGGCAGACTATTGCCTCCTAAGCCAGCACAACAAACAAAACGAAATAAAATAGCAATCACAGGAGTATGGAAATGAAAAAGTGGTTATTAGCAGCAACGATCGCTGCAACGGCAGTATCAGGTGTCGCTCAAGCGAAAGAATGGAAAACAGTTCGCTTCGGCATTGAGGGTGCTTACCCTCCGTTTAGCTGGACAGAAACGGATGGTTCTCTTAAAGGCTTCGACGTAGACATGGCCAACGCGCTTTGTGAGGAAATGCAAGTGAAATGTAAGATTGTCGCGCAAGATTGGGATGGCATCATTCCTTCTCTATTAGCGCGTAAGTACGACGCAATCATCGCTGCGATGTCTATTACTGAAGAGCGTAAGAAGAAAGTCGATTTCACTGGCAAATACGCACTGATTCCAAACAAATTTATTGCCAAGAAGGGTGCGAATCTGGATTTTGACAACCTAGATGGCAAGAAAATCGCCGTTCAACGTGCAACAACACACGACAAATATCTGACAGATAACTATGGCGATAAAGTAGAAATTGTTCGTTACGGTTCTTTTGATGAGGCTTACCTAGATTTAGCCAATGGTCGTGTTGCCGCTGTATTGGGCGACGCCTCTGCTCTAGAAGAAGGTGTGCTTAATAAAGCGGGCGGCGACGCGTACGAGTTTGTTGGTCCGTCATTGACCGATCCTAAGTGGTTCGGTGAAGGTTTTGGTATTGCCGTGCGTAAACAAGATAAAGATCTAACGAAGAAATTGGACGCGGCGATAATTTCACTACGTGAGAAAGGTGTTTATCAAGAAATTGCTGGTAAATACTTTAACTACGATGTGTACGGTGAATAAACCGTAATTAAGCGACCGTTGGCTTGTTCCTAGAAGTAGTCAACGGTCGATTTTTTGAGTTTAGGGATTAGGAACTCACCTATGCTAGATTTACAAGGATACGAAGCTTCGATTTTAAAAGGGGCTTTAGTAACGATAGAAGTTGCAGTGCTTTCACTCCTTCTTGCGGTGATCTTAGGTATGCTTGGCGCATTAGCTAAGTTAGCGCCTTACAAATGGGCAAGGGCGATTGCCACTCTTTACACCACCGTCATTCGCGGCATTCCAGATTTGGTTCTGATGATGCTGATTTTCTTTGGTGGACAAATACTTTTAAACAATAGCCTGTACTCCATTAACGAAACGCTCAATGAGTGGTTTGCTTCGAGTGATCCAAACCATGAATGGACGTCTTACTTACCCGACTATATTGATGTCAGCCCATTTATTGCAGGTGTACTCACGATTGGTTTTATCTTTGGTGCCTACATGGCGGAGACTTTTCGCGGAGCGATCATGGCGGTGGACAAAGGTGAACTAGAAGCGGCGAAAGCTTATGGTATGAGCTCAGCCTTATCGTTTAGAAGAATCTTACTGCCTCAGATGATTCGTCATGCATTACCTGGATTTGGTAATAACTGGTTAGTGTTACTCAAGACCACAGCGTTAGTTTCCATCATCGGCCTGGATGACATGGTGAGAATGAGCTCGTTGGCGGCAGGTACGACGAAAATGCCGTTTACCTTTTACATGGCTGTCGCGCTCATCTTTCTGTTTTTTACCAGCGTTTCGACCGGGCTACTCAAGCTTGTTGAGCGTAAGTTCAGTATTCATGCGAGGTAAGTTATGGATTTTTCTTTGATTATTGAAAGCTTCCCAACTTATCTTCAGGGACTTTGGACGACAGTTTGGCTGGTAGGATTAGCGTTGGTTATCGGTTTGTGTGTCTCGATTCCATTAGCTGTGGCACGTAATAGTGCGAATTATGCCTTTAGCTTACCTTCTTGGGGATTCATTTACTTTTTCCGTGGAACACCGTTGTTGGTCCAGTTGTATTTGATTTATTACGGTATGGATCAGTTCTTTCCTGTGAAAGATACCTTGTGGGAAAACGCCTGGTTTTGTGCTTTAGTCGCTTTTATTCTTAATACGTCGGCTTATACAGCAGAAATTATTCGTGGTGCGATTAATGGCTTGCCCAAAGGTGAAGTAGAAGCTGCCAAAGCGTATGGGATGAGTAAGTTTATGACATACAGACGTATTATCTTGCCGAGTGCACTGCGTCGAGCATTACCAGCTTATTCTAACGAAGTGATTTTCATGCTGCACGGTAGTGCGGTCGCGGGTATCGTTACCATTATGGATCTAACTGGCGCTGCGCGCTTAGTTAACTCACGTTACTATGCGCCATTTGAATCTTTCCTTACGGCGGGGCTGTTCTACATGGCACTGACGTTTATGATCTTGTGGTGCTTTAAAGTGGCAGAGAAGCGCTTCTTGGCATACCTACGTCCTTTAAGTTAATAATTAGTGTCAGCAATGGTATCGAAATGGGTACCATTGCTTTTTGATGATTTTGTTATCTTCATTCCTATTTTTCCTACCGATACAAAAGACTATTTCTTTTTATTCATGTACTTACATTAATATTTGATAAACCCATTGTTTAGTAAGTAAAAAATGAAAAAAACAATTCTATCGTTGGGCCTTGCCGCCGTTGCCACTGGATGTGGTGGGGGAGAGGGAGAGTCACAATCTAATGCTCAAGTAAAACCAACGCCAGCTCCAGTTCAACAAGCTCTGGAAACTGGTAATGCACTGCTCGTTTCTGACCCGAACGATTTCATCCGAGAAAGTCGGCAAGTTGTGGAAGGGCACAAGAAACAGTCGAATACGATCAAATCCGCAATTGCGAAAAACCTTTCTGGCCTTTATTGGGATCCAACCCATGATGCAGCGATCTTGGCACCTCAGTATGGGTTCAACGACACAATCTTGATGACCAACAAGGCCATGGCTAGCGGTTATAAAGATCAGGCGTTGTCAATTGGCGTTGCTGGAGAAAAAGCTAATGGTCAACGTTATGCGCTATTAGGTAGTAACCCATTTAGAACGGCACAACGCTTTCCCGAGTCTTCGAATGCAGCGATGACTCAATGGCTAAGCAACCTGGTCACTTGGTTGTCAGGCGGAACTACTTCAAACGTTGTCATCGCGCAAATGGATCAGTCTTATTACTTCCCTGATGAGCAAGCGACTCGGAATTGGCTGAAAGACAATGTTTCACAAGAGTTGGCGTTTAACGAGGCCAACCTATGCGATGGCTCGAAGCTACTTAGCTGCTTGCAAACCAATACTCCAAACTTATTGATCTTGTCACAGCATCTGCAATCTGGCGACACCAACCAACAAGTACTCGATGCTCTGGCATACGCTGAGCAAGCCCAAATTCCTGTTCTATACCTGCATTGGGATGGAGGACTAACTGAACTTGGCCGAGACATTTTGGAAAAATTCCATGTTGATTATGTGGGAGATAACTATTGGCGTAAGTTAGGCTTGGTTGATTGGGCGCCTTCATCACTCATGAACTTCGTGCCAGACTCTGTTGCTACGCAACAAGCGCTGTTGTCTCGTTTTGAATCTCAAAACTTCAATGTTGACTTGTCACAGTGTGATGACAAATCTTGTCCTGACACTGCGAATATGGAAAGTCAATTTTATGCAGGGGCAAACAGTATTCGCCATCGGTTGAAAAAGCTTGATGAACAAAAAGTAGATTTGTTTAATCAAGATGGCTACCAATACGAAAAACTCATGGTATTGCTGGCTGATCACTATCGTCAAACGGCTGTGTTCCCAATGGACAAACAATCAACCCAAACGACCGAATTCCTAAAATCGTATTTTGCCGATTACGTACAATACAACAGCCGAAGCGTGAACCCAAAACAACCAAATATGGGGAACTTCAGCCGTAGTGAGTTTAGCCCTGAAGTAAAGAGAATCAGCGCAACGATTAATATGGAATCAAAGCGTAACTTCCGCTCTGCTGGTGTGTATGCGCTTCCTGGGGAGACCTTTACGGTCACGCGCAATGACAGTAATGAAGTGACGACTAAAATTGTCATCAACAGTTTAAGAAGTGGCGCAACTCATGAGTTCAGCAAAGATGGATACACGCGACCAAAAATGCTGACTTCTTTCGCCTATGAGGTGAAGCCGGGTGAAACCATCACGCTGACTTCACCTTATGGCGGGCCTATCCAGGTTCACTTTAACAATAATGATGTACCAGTAGCTCTAACATTTAGCCATGTAGCGCAACACCCTGTATGGAGAAGTGAAAAGGATAACGATGCGTTTATTCAGGAGCTTGAAGCGAATTTGTTCGATTGGGCTGAACTGATCACGCCTGGATTTGAGGTACACTCTAAACGTGACAAAATGCTTGAATCTGTCAACGATGAGATGTGGTCGACACCAGCTGAAATGGCGCTAGCGACAGAAGAGTATGTTCATAACTACCCACATGTCTTGGCTGGTTTCCAAGGGCCGGGGATCGATGAGGTTCCGGAAATTATCCAGTATGCCAAAAATCAAGGTTGGGAAATCGCCAATATTGATATGGTGAAGCATATGAACGCTGACCAAGCGACGTGTGGTTACGGTTGTTCTGGTAACCCATACGATGCTTACTGGTCATTCAGCCCACTCGGTCACGGTGATTTACATGAGCTTGGTCATGGCTTGGAAAAAGGTCGATTCCGATTTGCAGGCTGGGAAGGGCATTCAACGACCAATTACTACTCGTATTACAGTAAGTCTCGTTTCTTCCAGAATACGGGGAAAGTTTCAACTTGCCAAAGTTTGGATTTCAAAGGCCAGTTTGAATTATTGCAAGCAAGCCGAACTCAAGCGGATCCAAACGCTTACATGGCAGCGCAAAATCAAACTGGTTGGAGTTGGGGAGCTCGCGTTTACATTCAAATGATGATGGCGACGCAGCATGAAGGTGTACTGCAAAATGGTTGGCATTTATTGGCGCGATTGCACCTGATTGAACGTGAGTTTAACCGCTTAAAATCGGATGATGCGCTTTGGAATGAGAGACGATTGAGTATTGGTTTCGCCAACTACTCTCGTGAAGAGGCAAATAGCATCTCAAACAACGACTGGTTGCTTATTGCTCTGAGCTACATCTCTCAGCGAGACATGACGAGCTATTTAGATATGTGGGGCTTCTCGTTCGCAGAAAAAGCGAAACAGCAGGTTGTGGCGCTGAATCTACCGCCGATGCCGCTCACTTACTTTGCAAGCAGCAATACCGGCTACTGTCTGAACGAATTTGCTCAAACGCCAGTCAGTGTTGATGGTCAAACGGTTTGGCCGCAGAACTAGCTGAGTAGAAAGTAACTTGCATGAAAAAGGGAGACAGAGTCTCCCTTTTTCATGGGTTAAGCTTAGCGTTGAGTCCCGCTTATTGCTCAGTTATGTATTACTTGAACGTCGACCAAATTGGAGCGTGGTCTGAAGGTTTTTCAATACCGCGCAATTCATAATCGATACCCGACTCAATACATTTTTGCGCGAGAGAAGGGGTCGCCAAAATGACATCAATTCGTAGACCTCGGTTATCATCAAATCCGCGAGAGCGATAATCAAACCACGAGAATTGATCGTTCACTTCTGGATATAGCTTGCGGAAGGTGTCCTCAAAGCCCCAATCTAGCAAGGTTTTCAGCCATTCGCGCTCTTCCGGTTGGAATGAACATTTACCTGTTTTTAGCCAACGCTTACGGTTTGGTTCGCCGATACCGATATCTGCATCAATAGGGCTGATGTTGATGTCACCCATAACAATCAATTGCTCGTCACTATTGTGATGATCGTTTAGGTAGGTCATCAGATCTTTATAAAACTGACGTTTGTATGGGAATTTTGTTTCGTGGCTGATGTTATCCCCTTGAGGGAAGTAGCCGTTTAGCACAGTGACCTTCTCGCCGTTTTCATTTAAAAACGTTGCCATGATCATTCGCTTTTGGTGCTCTTCGTTATCCGTCGGGAACCCTTTTTGTACGTGTAGAGGCTCTTGCTTACAAAGCATTGCTACGCCGTAATGTGCTTTTTGACCATGGAAATACACTTTGTAGCCCATGGCTTCGACAGCTTCAATCGGGAATGCTTCATCGTGAACTTTAATTTCCTGAAGACCAATCACATCAGGTTGGTGTTTGTCGATTAGCGCTTGGAGTTGGTGCAGTCGCGCACGTAGTCCATTGATGTTAAAGCTGATTACTTTCATTATTTATCCTTTTGGGGGCGTACTTTTTTATGAATAGTATCATTGTGTAAGAGCACTGAAAATGAGTCTCGTGAAAGGAGTGAAACGCTCTGAGCTACTTTGCTTTTAATTTGTTTTCTAAGTCATTTTGCACGATCTTCAAAGCGTTAAGCGCAACTTCTGGATCTATCTCATTGCTCTCAAGCAAATAGATTAAATCGACAGCCAGTTTGATCTCTTCAGGTGCGTCATCTAAAGGCGAGGTTGGTTGGTCAGCCATTATTGATGTTTTTCCCTATGTGTAATTTGGTTCTCTAGCTTAAGAAGTGCTGCTTCACAACGCGCTAAACGTTGCTCGGTTGCTAGTAACACTTTTTGAGCTTCGGCACGCATAAAACTCGGAGCGCTTTCGACAGCACGTTCTTTTTCTAACACCATTTCGCGCAAGCGTCTTGCCCACTCTTGGTGTTGAGCGAGTTCCTGATAAAGCACGTTAATAGGCTTGCGGAAATGGCTGCTATGTTTGATCTCATTCTTGCGAATTTTGGTGGTAGAAATCTCGCGTTGAATCGCACCTATTTGCGCTACTAACCGTTCAGTGAGGTACTCAGCACGCAAAGCGGTGAGCTTACCTTCATTTTGCTCACGCACAATCGCATCCAGCGTGGCTTTTGCTTCTTTTACGCAAGGAGTAAGTAAGCGAGAGCGACAACCAAATAAGCGCTCATCAAAAAGCGGAACATGGTGTTCGCCTCTTTGACGGTCAAGAACAGCGGCTTGCTTCGCCATTTGTTCTAGGTTTTCCTGGAGTTGAGAAATGTTCATGACAAACCTACAAACCATGCGTCATAAGCCAATTTTATGGCCAGTATACTGACGACAGTAACAAATACAGGGCGAATGAATTTAGAACCAAACCGAATGGCGGAATGCGCGCCAACAAAAGCGCCAGCCATTAAACATACCCCCATTGTTAAGCCTAGCACCCAGTTGATATGACCGAGGACTGCAAACGTAATCAAAGAGGTAAAGTTGCTGGTAAAGTTCATTGCTTTTGCTAAGCCAGAGGCGAGCAAGATATTCAGCCGATACAGAGCCATTGAACTGACCGTCCAAAAAGCCCCAGTTCCAGGCCCTGCGAGCCCGTCATAGAACCCTATGGATAATCCTTGCATGTACTGTTTTCTATGAAGTTTTGGGCAAGGCTCGGGAATTGGACTTTGATGAGGAGAGTGTGGTGTTTTATGGAAGACGGTGTATAACGCCGCCGCTAAAATAACAAGAGGTAACCCTTTTTCTAGCCAATCCGTGCTAATCGCGTCCACAAGTAGGGTACCTAATGTTGCTCCGACAAGCGTCGCTACAAATGCTCTTCCCCAGCATTGAGGCTTGAATAAACGTTTCTTGTAGTACGTAAATGCCGCAGTAGAAGAGGCAAAGGTAGCCGCAAGTTTATTGGTGCCTAGTGCAATATGGGGCGGCAAGCCCAACGATAGTAGAGCAGGTACGGTTAGCATGCCACCACCACCGGCAACTGCATCAATAAATCCAGCGACAAAAGCGACAAGCGCCAACACCAACAACATAGTTGGCTCAATCATTTCCATAAATGGTGATTCTTCTAATATTCTATTTTACGTTTAAATGGAGGTAGTGAGTCGATTAAGGCTTGTCCGTATCGCTTAGTGACTAGGCGTCGATCAAGAATCGTTACTCTACCAGAATCTCTCTCTTTACGCAGTAAGCGACCTACGCTCTGGATCAGCTTTTTGCTTGCGTCAGGTACAGTTATTTGCATAAACGGGTTCCCTCCTTTTTTCTCGATATATTCGGAGTGAGCCTGTTCGACAGGGGAGGTTGGAACACCAAATGGAATTTTTGTAATCACCAAGTTTTCAAGTAATGCGCCAGGTAAATCTAGCCCCTCAGAGAAACTGCCAGTACCAAATAAGATGCTGGTTTTATTTGATTCTATTAGCTTTTTATGTTTTTTTAGAATTTCTTGACGTGAGCTTTCACCTTGAACTTGCAACGCCCAGCCTTTTTTTATGAACTCCGAAGACAGCGCCTTCGCAACTTGGTTCATCTGCCAATAGGATGAGAATAATACTAAGTTGGCTTTCTTGTCTTCCAAGTACTTAGGCAATATCTCAATAAGATATTCAGTAAATTGAGGCGCTGGTGGTTCATATTTCATCGCAGGGATGAGCAATTCTGCCTGGTTTTGGTAATCGAATGGTGACGCAAGCGCTAAAAACGGTGTGCCTGATTCTGGTTTTCCATCAATACCAACCTGATGGCAAAAGTAATGGAAGGAGTTTAATGCACGCATCGTTGCGGAAACTAAAATGGCGCCAATGCACCTGCTCCAAATTTGTTGGTCGAGTTGCCATCCAATTTCAAGCGGAGAAACACTCACAATGAAATCACCCTCGCGATCGGGGTGGGTTTCTAACCAGCGAGCCAAAGGCGCACCTTTTTCACGAGTTGGCTCAGCCATCAAGTGCCAGACTTGCGCTAGGTTTTCTAACCTTTGAATGTAGAAGCCGAGTTCTGCAAGCGCTGGTTCAGCCAATCTTGTCGTAAGCTCCCCATCTTTTACTCTTTCCGCAATAAGGTCGGCAATTTTTGCCACACTTTGATTTGCTTTTTTACTGAACTGCTTTAACTCTTTGGATTGGTTCTCTAGCCATTCTGGTAGTTCACCGTGCTCAAAGCGGTAGATACTCTCTTCAAATTGAGCTGGATCGAACTGTTTAGGCAGTTGAGCCAGTGCTGGTATCAAGTTCTGAACCGCGTCTTGAAGGTCGTTGCGAAATCGAGCTACGCGCTTCTCGTCTGCGAGCGACGAAAACTTGCTAATCGACTGATTTAACTTCTCAAGCCATGCTGCCGCACCTTTTAAGCTCGCAGATGCTGAAGCATGATCGCGGGCGACGTGAGGTAAGTGATGTGCCTCGTCAAAGACGTATATCGTGTTTTCTGGCTCAGGTAAGATTACTCCGCCCCCCAAGTCTGCGTCTGCCATGACGAGAGAGTGGTTCGCAATGATGACATCATTCTTATCCAGCTCCGAGCGCGCTTTTTGAAATGGACAGCCGCGATGGCCCGGTAGACTGTTATTGCAACTGTGTTTATCACTGACAATCAGTTGCCAAAGCTTATCATCGATGGTTTTAGGCCAAGAATCACGGTCACCATCCCATTTACCTTGCGCAAGAGAGCGATGCATTGTTTCCAACAGCTCTATATCTTTTTGCTTAGGCTTGGTTTCGAACATGGCTAACTGACCACCATCAGCACCACAAGCTGAAGCAAGTTTTTCTGCACAACAATAGCGTTGACGGCCTTTTGCCAAAATAAAAGAAAACTCTCGGTCGGTAATCCGACGAAAAAGAGGGAGGTCTTTATTTATGAGCTGCTCTTGCAGAGCTACGGTCGCCGTTGAGATAACCACTTTTCTATTGTTATGTACAGCCACGGGGATGGCAGCCATTAGATAGGAGAGCGACTTACCAATTCCAGTCCCTGCTTCTGCAACCAGTATTCGGTTAGATTTGTGGTACTGACCGCACAGCGTTTTTGCAATCTCTGCAACAAGGTAGTTTTGTGCTCTTCTAGGTACAAAGTTATCAAGTTGATCTTGCAGGTTTTGATAGCTATTACGAATCGATTTTTGAATGTTACTGGTCAGCATACGGGCCTCAAATGCGTTGGAGGCGAATAGTAGCACACATCACTAGTTGTACAGTAGTTCACAAAACGGAATGCTTTTATGAGGAATGTAGATCTTCTTCACAAAAAAATATTGAACCTTATCTAAATGAAATTAATTTCATTATATGAAAAATATAAAACTCCAAATATGATATTTGTATGGTTTTTTATTCTATATATTGTGTTTTTTAGTATTTGTTTTGGGTTTAAAATCTCATTGTTAATGGTTTTATAAATTATGAAAAATCAAGAGGATTGATTAGATGTTCGTCGAATAAATAAAGATAAACTTTTCAAGCTATTGTTTTTAAATGTTATTTTTGTTTTTTTACATTGGTATTTAGAAAATTTGACAGCCAGAATAATCTTTTGCACTCTTAGCTCCAGATTTTGAGAAGGCGCTGTATAACGTTTTGTTAACGCTCTATCTCAAACATATAAAAAAGGGAACCGGACAAGGATATCCCGAACTAAGAAAAGGCAGTGGATTAATTATGAAAAAAACTCTATTAGCACTAGCTGTAGTTGCGTCTGCAACTTCAGTGAACGCAGCTGAAGTATTCAAATCTGAAGAAGGTTCTGTAGATTTCTACGGTCAGCTACGTCCAACTCTTCTATTCCTAGACAGCACAGACCACACTGCAGAGCTAAACACTAGCTCTTCTCGTATGGGTGTAAATGGTGTTTACGTTGTAAACGACAACCTAAAAGTTCTAGGTGAAGTTGAAATCGGTGTTGCTCTAGGTGACAACTACGGTGCAGGTGCTGATTCAAGCGAGCGTACTGATGACTCAGTATACGTACGCCGTCACATCTTTGGCTTCGACATGGGCGATATGGGTACACTTCGTTTTGGTAAAGAAGGTACTTGGGCTGATGACATCTACGGAGCTGATTACTCATACTTCTTCGGTGGTTCTGCACTTCTTTACGGACACGCGTGGAACAACTCTTCTCAAATTAAATACGCTTACGAAAATGACGCATTCTGGCTAAAAGCTGGTTACGCGCTAGGTGAGAAAGATCAAAACGAAGAAATCCGCGAAGTATTCGTAGGTAAGTCTTTCAATGACCTATCTGTACACGCTGGCGTTCTTTCTTCTGAGAACAAGATTGCTTCTAAAGGTAACAACACTGAGAACCTATCTTTCGAAGTAACTGCTGAATACGCTCTAGATGAGCACACTCTAGGTGCTACGTACTACTACAACGAAAATGAAGACAAAGCAGCTAACGAGACTATCGATTCTCACGGTATCTCTCTAGCAGGCATGTTCGCTGTAGCTCCTAAAACAACACTTTACTCTGGCTACGAGCTAGTAATGTCATCTTCTGACAAATCTGGCAAGAAAGATGGCGACCAATCTAAGTTTTACGCTGGCGTTGAATACAAGTTCTCTAAATGGGCTCGCGTATTCGCAGAAGCGGGTTACAATTTTGATGGTGATAAGCTAGAAGCTGGTAAAACAACTGCAGAAACTGATTCTAAAACTGACTTCGGTGTTGGTGCACGTTTCTACTGGTAATCAATACCCAGTTTGATATTGTAAGACCCAGCTATATGCTGGGTCTTTTACTATGAAGATAAGGATGAAAAACTCTATGCAGTTATCATTAAAAGTGGCAATGGCGTTGTCTATTCTTGCCAGTACAAACCTTTATGCTGCAACGACTTTAGTGGTTCCAGAAGACGTGAAGTTACTGGCCGTCAATATGGAGAAGCCAAAACTTGAGGGGGGACTTTTCTCTAGTGAGAAGACAATTGAGATCCCCGACGGAACTAACCAAATTGTCTTCAAATATCAACCTGCTTTTGAAACAAACGAAAACCTTAAGACAGTTTACAGTGACGTGATCATCGCTAAGTTTGATGTTGAAAATGAAAAACTAAAGTTTGAACTACCAGAGTTTAAAACTCTTCGTCAAGCGCAAAACAACATCTCACCTTTAGATTGGCAACTGCTGGACACCAAAGGTCAACCTATTGCTTTGGTCGAAGATGTATTAGAGTCAGATGGTGTTCAAATTGGTCGTAATTACCCTCAAGAATCTCGTAACTACAATATTGCTGGCGGTATCGCGAGTGTTGCCGTTAGTTATGTAACTGTGAATCAGCATCAACAATCAGTAAGTGATATCGAGCCTCGAGTTGAGAGTAGTGATACCCGTTCAACAGTCGCATCGAACGACAGCCCAATGGTTGATGTATTAAAGACGATGTACCAGAAAGCGTCTCCGGCGGAAAAAGAGGCATTTAAAAACTGGCTTGCTGAGCAGTAATCCCTTAGTTCATTAGATAGGGCTTAACTGAAAAAGTACGAATCTAAAAAGCAGGCTTTAAGCCTGCTTTTATCTTTTCTGCCTATTAGAGAGAGATTTCTCTCCATTCACCAGGCATTAGGTCTTTAAGGACGATATCACCCATCGAATGACGAATGAGGCGCAAAGTAGGGAAGCCAATGTGCGCAGTCATGCGACGCACCTGACGATTTCTTCCTTCAATAATGGTAATGGCTAACCAAGTGGTAGGGATATTTGCGCGAAAACGAACAGGAGGGGTTCTATCCCAGACTTGTGGTTCTGGAATCACTTCAACTTCGGCTGGTAGAGTCATACCATCTTTTAGCTCTACTCCCTTTCTCAATTTTTCAAGATCTTGCTCTAGAGGAGCGCCATCGACTTGAACCCAATAAGTCTTCGGGGATTTTGACTTTGGCTGCGTGAGCTTCGCCTGCAAGATGCCATCGTTAGTGAGCACCATCAAACCTTCGCTGTCTCGGTCCAATCGGCCAGCCGCATAGACATCTTTGATTGGGATATAGTCCGCTAACGTTTTGCGACCATCACCATCGGTAAATTGACTGAGCGTGTCGTAAGGCTTGTTGAATATAATGACTTTACGGTCTTTTGGATCCACTTTTGGCTTTTGGTTTCTTGCTGAGCGAACAGGGCGACGGTTTGTTTGAGTACGAGTCTTTGAGCTATTGCGAGCTCCTGAGTGTTTAAATCGGCCCGTTTGGGATTGATTGCGACCGCGACCTTTTTCATGACCTGTACGAGATGACATGTTAACTACCCTGCAAAAATGTAAATGAACTGTGTTTGAAAGTTTTAAGTTTTCTCATGATCGGATATGATTTGCGCGCCTAAAACTAACAAACGCGCACAGAATGATAGACTAATTCGTGTTATTTGTTTAATTATATCAGTGCACTCATGGATTCAGAGCCCAGAGCTTCAAACTACAACAAAGAGTGTGAACCGCATGTGGCGTTAGTGAGGAGACATGTACTGCTAACGTGCAGCAATGCGTCAATTAAACCAACTCAGACGCTGAGTTGATCAGCCAACAAGTTGATTAAAAAATAGGGAAATTTCATGCCTACAGAAAAACCTACAATTATCTACACCATCACTGATGAAGCGCCGGCGCTAGCAACTTATTCATTACTACCAATCATTCAATCATTCACAGCATCGTCTGGCATCAATGTAGATACTCGTGATATTTCACTAGCAGGTCGAATTATCGCTAACTTCCCAGAGCATCTAAAAGAAGAACAGCGCATTGGCGATGCGTTGACAGAGCTTGGTGAACTAGCTCAAACTCCAGAAGCAAATATCATCAAGCTACCTAACATTTCAGCTTCAGTTCCTCAGCTTAAAGCGGCGATTAAAGAGCTTCAGGCGAAAGGTTACGATTTACCAAACTACCCAGAAGAGCCGAGCACGTACGAAGAGAAAGCGATTAAAGCGGCTTACGACAAAATCAAAGGTAGTGCGGTTAACCCAGTACTTCGTGAAGGTAACTCAGACCGTCGTGCTCCAACTTCGGTTAAGAACTACGCGAAGAAAAATCCACATTCAATGGGTGCGTGGTCATCAGAGTCTAAGTCTCATGTCGCGAGCATGTCAGATAACGACTTCTTTGGGAGCGAAAAGTCGACAACCATCTCTGGCGCAACAGAGGTCAAAATCGAGTTCGTCGGTAATGACGGTACAGTTAAAGAGCTTAAGCCGGCTTTCCCATTACTAGATAAAGAAGTCATTGACACTTCAGTGATGAAGAAGAAGGCGCTGGTTGAATTTTTCGAGAAAGAGATTGCTGAAGCGAAAGCACAAGACGTGCTGCTGTCTCTTCATATGAAAGCGACGATGATGAAGGTTTCTGACCCAGTCATTTTCGGCCATGCAGTGAAAGTTTACTACAAAGACGTTTTCGATAAATACGGTAAGCTGTTTGAAGAACTGGGCGTTGATGTAAACAATGGCATTGGTGATGTCTACTCGAAAATTGAGTCTCTACCTGAAGCGCAAAAAGCAGAAATTGAAGCGGCAATTCAAGCGGTTTACCAAACTCAACCAGAACTTGCGATGGTTGACTCTGATCGTGGTATCACCAACTTACATGTACCAAGCGACATTATTGTAGACGCTTCTATGCCAGCAATGCTTCGCTCTTCTGGTCAAATGTGGGGACCAGATGGTAAACAAAAAGACACCAAAGCGATGATACCAGATCGTAGCTACGCAGGTATTTACCAAGCGGTGATTGATTTCTGTAAAGAGCACGGCGCATTTGACCCGACCACTATGGGTAGCGTGCCTAACGTTGGATTAATGGCTCAAAAGGCAGAAGAGTATGGTTCTCACGACAAGACATTCATTCTAGACGCAGCAGGTACTGTTCGCGTTGTTGATACTGCGGGTAACGTATTGTTAGAGCAAGCGGTTGAAGAAGGCGATATCTTCCGTATGTGTCAGGTGAAGGACGCACCAATCCAAGATTGGGTTAAACTAGCAGTGACTCGCGCACGTGCAACAGGTGTTCCAGCCGTATTCTGGCTAGACGAAAACCGTGCGCACGATGCTGAACTCATTAAGAAAGTAAATACCTACTTACCAGAGCACGATACTGACGGTCTAGAGATTAAGATCCTATCTCCTGTTGATGCTTGTAAGTACTCGCTAGAGCGTATGAAAGCGGGTCTGGATACTATCTCTGTAACGGGTAACGTTCTTCGTGACTACCTAACAGACCTGTTCCCAATTCTAGAGTTAGGCACGTCAGCTAAGATGCTATCTATCGTTCCATTGATGAATGGCGGTGGTCTATTTGAAACAGGTGCTGGTGGTTCTGCTCCTAAGCATGTTCAACAAGTAGAAAAAGAGAATCACCTTCGTTGGGATTCTTTAGGTGAGTTCTTAGCACTAGCTGCATCCCTAGAACATCTAAGTGTGGTGGCAAACAGCCCGAAAGCGCAAGTTTTGGCGGATACGCTAGACAAAGCGACTGGTGAGTTTTTAGATACCAACAAGTCTCCGTCACGTAAAGTGGGCGAATTAGATAACCGCGGTAGTCATTTCTACCTCGCACTTTACTGGGCGAAAGCACTTGCCGAGCAAACAGACGATGCTGATCTCGCTGCTGAGTTTGCACCGATTGCGAAAGCGTTGTCAGAGCATGAAGAAAAAATCGTCGCTGAGCTAAACAGCGCACAGGGTGTGAAAGGAGAGCTGGGCGGTTACTACCTGCTAGACGATGCATTGGTTTCTAAGTTGATGCGCCCAAGCGAAACCTTTAACGCGATCATTAACAAGTAAAATAGATGAAAAGAGCACGTCGCTTTCGGCGTGTTTCTTCTTTTATCAATACTTTGTATGTGGTCTATCTGTATTTCATAAGCTACAAATAGTAAGAAACCCGCTATCTTGGCGGGTTTATTTTTCTCTTCAGAACATCAAAATGACGTTTCGAGAGCAATATTTTTATTTTTCGACAGCGCTCTAATTATTTGGCTTGACCTTCAAGAGGCACGACGCTACTCGCGTGACAGCCTTTGGGACCTTTTTCAATCTCGTATGAGACTTGTTGGCCTGCTTTCAGTGTACGATAACCGTCCATCTGGATAGTTGAGTAGTGGGCAAAGATATCTCCCTCTTCTTCATCTGAACAAATAAACCCAAATCCTTTGGCATTGTTAAACCACTTTACTGTACCTGTAGCCATGCTTTTACATCCCTCATGCATTTTTTACTGAGTTGTTACAACAACCAAGTTATACCTTTAACCTGGTACTACTATTGTCAGCGAACGCTAACAAACATCTAGTCAATGAGAAATCACATTCACCAAGCTGCTTAAAAACAAATGGATTCAAAATGACGATTTATGCATCAACACTTTCCACTGTAGTCAATGAATCCCGACAGTCAATAGCATTAAGCAACAAACAGAAACATAATTGAAAACAAATCACTCTTGAGATTAACAAATTTGCAAACAGTTTTTCGTATATACGCGGAAGTTTGGTCAATTAGCCTGCAAAGTAGTATTCACTGGAAAAACCATACTGTTCGTGTTGCTTATGATAGATGAATCCTCTAACTGAATAAAAAATGAAGTTTTCGTGATAATTACCCCATTCTCAGTTAGGAAGTGTGATCTCGGTAGAATACTGAGAGATGTTTCGCAATAGCTAGGAGGGGGTAAAAAGAAAGTTATTTTATAAGTAAAAATGTGTAACTTATCGACAAGCATCTTTTATTTGCGCCCCCTCAAGACCTGCATTAGTCTCTATATTAGGTAGCAACTTTTATCGATCAAAGATCGAATTCGGTGCCATATCTCACTACACCGCGCTGCACGCTTGTGGTAGATTGTTTTTATAGGTCGAAAACATCAACCCTTTGATACGATATCTTTGAATTGCCATGAGTAAAAATTTTGAATGGGTCACTCCGGACTCTGATCTTCTGGAGCGAGAAAGTACGAAAGTTCAGCCACCTAAGCTGTACAATGTTGTACTAAATAATGATGACTATACACCTATGGATTTCGTCATAGAGGTACTTGAGCGATTCTTTTCACATGACATTGATAAAGCGACTCAGATCATGCTCAAGATTCACTATGAAGGAAAGGCAATCTGTGGCACATACAGTGCAGAAATTGCCGAAACAAAAGTAGCGCAAGTTACGATGTACGCAAGGGAAAATGAACATCCGCTACTTTGCACTATGGAGCAAGCGTAAACAAAGAAGACTTGCTCGAACAACCCAAGTTGTTTTTTCGGGAGGTACTTATGCTAAATAAAGAACTAGAGTCAAGCCTTAACGGTGCATTTGCTCGGGCGCGAGATAAACGCCACGAGTTTATGACTGTCGAACACCTCCTACTTGCATTATTGGAAAATGATGCAGCTAAGGAAGCCCTTTTAGCTTGTAAAGCGGATCTTGACGCTTTACGTAACGAACTCGATATATTCATCGATCAAACTACGCCTCTTATCCCAGACAGTGATGAGACGCGTGAAACCCAGCCGACTTTGAGTTTTCAACGTGTGCTACAACGCGCCGTCTTTCATGTACAGTCGTCTGGCCGCAACGAAGTAACAGGTGCAAACGTGCTTGTGGCGATCTTCAGTGAGCAAGAGTCGCATGCCGCCTACCTACTGAAGAAAAACGACATCTCCCGATTAGATATTGTTAACTTTATCTCCCATGGTATTACTAAAGCGTCAGGTGCAAGCGAAGACCCATCATCAGATTCGTTCAGTTCAGAGAGTGTCGAAGAGCCGAATTCTGAAGAACGTTTGGAAAGCTTTGCGACTAACCTTAATCAGGTCGCTAAAGATGGCAATATCGATCCACTGATTGGTCGCGATAAAGAGCTAGAGCGCACTATTCAAGTACTTTGCCGCCGCCGCAAGAATAACCCATTACTAGTGGGTGAAGCCGGGGTAGGTAAAACAGCCATCGCAGAAGGTCTTGCTTGGCGAATTGTAGAAGGGCAGGTCCCGGAAGTTATTCAAAACAGCGTGATTTACTCATTGGATATTGGTTCTCTATTGGCTGGTACTAAGTACCGTGGTGATTTTGAAAAACGCTTCAAGGCGATTTTGAAACAGCTTGAAAAAGAAGAAGATGCAATTTTGTTCATCGATGAGATACACACAATCATCGGTGCGGGTGCGGCTTCTGGTGGTCAAGTTGATGCCGCAAACCTTATCAAACCTCTACTAAGTAGCGGTAAGTTGCGTTGTATCGGCTCGACTACATACCAAGAATACAGCAACATTTTCGAGAAAGAGCGTGCGTTGTCCCGTCGCTTCCAAAAGATTGACGTTGTAGAGCCTTCTCTGGATGACACAACTAAAATCTTGATGGGCTTGAAGCCGAAGTACGAAGCACACCATGAAGTACGTTACACCAATAAAGCGCTGCGTGCCGCGGTAGAACTTTCGGCGAAATACATCAATGAACGTCATTTACCAGATAAAGCCATTGATGTCATTGATGAAGCTGGCGCTCGCAGTCGTCTTGCTCCTGCAAGCCGCCGTAAGAAAACGGTTGGTGTTGCCGATATCGAAGCGATGGTTGCCAAGATGGCACGAATCCCAGAGAAGTCGGTTTCTTCTTCAGATAAAGACATCTTGAAGAACCTAGATAGCAAGATGAAGATGTTGGTATTTGGTCAAGATAATGCGATTGATGCATTATCCGAAGCGATCAAGCTGACACGTGCAGGTTTGGGCGTGGATAACAAACCAGTTGGTTCATTCTTGTTTGCTGGCCCTACTGGGGTGGGTAAAACAGAGGTGACGGTGCAGCTATCTAAGCTTCTAGGGATCGAGCTACTTCGTTTTGATATGTCGGAATATGGTGAGCGTCACTCCGTGAGTCGCTTAATTGGTGCACCTCCTGGTTATGTCGGTTACGACCAAGGTGGCTTGCTAACAGACGCTGTTATCAAGCACCCACATTCAGTCGTATTACTCGATGAGATTGAGAAAGCGCATCCAGATATCTTTAATTTGCTATTGCAAGTGATGGATAATGGTACGCTAACGGACAACAACGGTCGTAAAGCAGACTTCCGTAATGTCATCCTCGTTATGACAACCAACGCGGGTGTGGCTGAAACTGAGAAGAAATCAATTGGTTTGATTCAGCAAGACAACAGTCACGATGCGATGGCGGAAATTAAGAAGGTATTCACTCCTGAGTTCCGTAACCGTCTTGATAACATCATCTGGTTTAACAGCCTTGATGAAAGCGTTATCCATCAAGTTGTTGATAAGTTTATTGTTGAACTGCAGGTGCAACTTGATGCTCGTGGCGTATCAATGGAGGTATCGCAAGATGCACGCCATTGGTTAGCGAATAAAGGTTATGATAAGGCGATGGGTGCTCGCCCAATGGGACGCGTTATCCAAGAGCAACTTAAGAAACCTTTGGCTAATGAATTGTTGTTTGGCTCTCTAGTCGACGGCGGCACTGTGAAAGTAACACTAGTGAATGACACACTTAAATTTGAATATTTGAGTGAGAAAGAGGCAGCGATGCATTAATTGCTCCGTAGGGAAGTAAAAGCGCACGATTTTATCGTGCGCTTTTTGTTTGTCTAAACCTACTCGGAAATAAAAATCATGCAATAAAAAACGGAGCAAACTGCTCCGTTTTTTATTGCATCCGAAAATCAGAGATTAACGAGCGCGGAAGACGATGCGGCCTTTTGACAGGTCGTATGGAGTCATCTCTACAGTTACTTTGTCACCCGTTAGGATACGGATGTAGTTCTTACGCATCTTGCCAGAGATGTGAGCAGTCACAACGTGACCGTTTTCAAGTTCAACACGGAACATAGTGTTTGGTAGAGTGTCAAGGACCGTGCCTTGCATCTCGATTACGTCTTCTTTAGCCATTTAATCCTCTTTAGAAATTAGGCAATATTAGCGGTCTATATTCTGCCGCTAAATAGTAATTATGTAAAGTTGAGGCGTATTCTACCCTCGCCAACGCTGATTTACTAGCCTTTGGTGGCGTTGAAAGCGTGTTTTATAGTTCATTGCTGGACACTCATCAATCTGATAACCCAAATAAAGCCACTGTTGTTTGTTCTCTTGGCAGTATTTTATTTGATAGAGCACTGCCAAAGTGCCAAGAGATAACGGGTAGTCAGGGTCAAAAAAAGTATAAAATGCACTCGAACATTGAGTCATTACATCCGTTACCGCAATGGCGAGTAATTGATTTGACTCATCGTAAATATGCAAAAATGAAGTGGTCAACCAGCTGGTTTGGGCAAACCGATAAAATTCATCACGCTTTGGTGGATACATAGTGCCGTTTTTATGCCGTTTGCAGATGTACCGACTGTAAAGCGCAAACCATTCCTCATCCATTTCGGGTTTCATTTCCCAACGTAAAGGCTGTGCTTTACTGAGCAGCCTCTTCTGACTTTTTGATAGTCTAACGTCTGGAATCGAGACTCGAATTGGCTGGCAAGCGGTGCAATGCTCGCAGTGCGGTTTATATATGGTATCTCCACTACGACGAAAACCGTTAGCCATCAGTAGTTGATAGTTTTCTTCAGTATGCAGCCCTGCATCAAGTGCCACCGCCACACGCTCTTGCCGTTCAGGCAAGTAACTGCAAGGGTGATTATTCGTTAATCCAATTCGAATATGTTGTATATCCGTACTCATACTGAATCCTGCAAAACTTGGGGCTTATAGGTATCAAATAGTGTTTGTTTTTCTCTTAAAGATAGTAGTTTTTGCATAAACTCGTTACGCTCTAGTTCAAATGCGCCAAGTGATGCCAAGTGCGAGTTCATAACCTGACAATCGATTAATTGACCTTGCTTTGACGCCAAATGGTTGCATAAGTACCACAATGCAATTTTAGATGCGTTATCTTTTAGGCTAAACATCGACTCTCCGCAAAAAAGTTGACCAACGCAGATGCCATATAGTCCCCCAATGAGCTCGTTGTCATGCCATACTTCTACAGAGTGACAGTGACCAAGTTTAGCTAACTCAATGTAAGACGCTTGCATTTCCTCGTTGAGCCAAGTTTCCTCTGCAGGACGTGTTGATGAACATAGTCTAATCACTTCTTCTGTCGCGAAATTGAGCGTTACTTTATAGTTATGTTTACGCTGAAATTTTTTGAGACTTTTAGACGGTTTAAACGCTAAGGGATCAAAAACAGCGCGTGGGGAAGGGCTCCACCATAGAATAGGTTCTCCAGGACCATACCAAGGGAAAATGCCTTGATAGTAACCATTGAGGATTCTCATGGGATCTAAGTCACCGCCAAAAGCAAGCAAACCATTGGGATCGCTGAGTGCTTTATACGGTGAGGGAAAGTTGAACGTATCATCGAGTTCAGTTAAATAAATAGCCATAAGAAGTCGTTACCAACATTAGAGTCAGAGGAGTTTATGATGACCTGGTCAAGAAATATTGTGAAAGTATGGCTTTGGATCATACTGTTTTTCCCACTTGCCGCCAACGCAGCATATGAAAGAAATGTTGCCAAGCCGGTAAATGAAGTGGTGTATGGGAAGATTGACTCTGTCCGTTATATTACTCAGCAAGAGGTCGTTCAATCGAAAAATAATGGTTGGAAAACGCTACTTGGTGCCACAATAGGCGGTTTAGTCGGCAATCAATTTGGTGGTGGTACTGGACGAGAAGTTGCGACGGCAGTGGGTGCACTTGCAGGTGCAGCGGTTGCACAAAATCAAAGTAATTACCAATACACGGTTGAATATAAGTTAGTTGAGCTACTCATCAAAGTGAAGGGCGACAAGCTGATTAATGTTATCCAAGATGTTGATAAAAATATGCTATTTAGTCGAGGGGATGAAGTTCGTATCTTATATTTTGATGATGGAGTCAGGGTTGATATCGCTTATTAATCCTACGTTATTTTAACCTAAGGTAGCCTAACCAGGCATGCACAGTAGGGCTGGCTTATCGTCAAATAAAGTCGAAATAGCTTGCTGTTTCGTCGCGCCTCTTTCGCTCTTATTTACATCGCTGGCAATGCCTTTAATTCTGCATCTTTAGGCTACTTGAGTATATTCATAAATTAGCGCCGATTTGCTCTGGTTTTGTCGTGTTTTTTTGGGTAGTCTGAATTCACGAAGAATTGTTTAGCTCTCATAAAAAATCGTATGTTGAGGGCACAAAGGATTATCAACTTTTAATGGAAAGCCTAACGTTACAACCTATCAATAAAATTCAAGGGGAAGTGAATCTTCCTGGCTCTAAAAGCGTTTCTAATCGAGCTCTTTTACTTGCTGCTCTTGCTAAAGGCAGAACTCGCCTTACTAACCTCCTCGACAGTGATGATATCCGTCATATGCTGAATGCGCTGACTAAACTCGGCGTTCAATACCAACTTTCCGAAGATAAAACAGAATGTCTCGTTGAAGGCCTTGGGCGTCCGTTTTCTGTCTCAGAACCGGTAGAGTTATTTCTCGGTAATGCTGGCACTGCGATGCGACCATTAGCTGCGGCTCTTTGTCTTGGAGAAGGGGAGTATGTACTGACGGGCGAACCTCGTATGAAAGAGCGTCCAATTGGTCACCTTGTCACGGCACTGAAAGATGCTGGTGCGAACGTTGAGTACATGGAAAACGAGAACTTTCCGCCTCTCAAAATAGTCGGTACTGGCCTAAAAGCAGGTACAGTTTCTATCGATGGATCCATTTCAAGTCAGTTCTTGACCGCTTTCTTAATGTCTGCGCCATTGGCTGAAGGTGAAATTCGCATCAACATCGAAGGCGAGTTGGTTTCTAAGCCTTATATCGATATCACCCTGCATATCATGAAGCAGTTTGGGGTCGATGTGATCAACAACGACTATCAAGAGTTTGTGATTCCTGCCGGTCAGCAATACATCGCTCCAGGTGATTTCTTGGTTGAAGGTGACGCGTCTTCTGCTTCTTACTTCTTGGCGGCGGCAGCCATCAAAGGCGGAGAAGTTAAAGTCACGGGTATCGGTAAAAACAGCATTCAAGGTGATATTCAATTTGCTGATGCGCTTGAAAAAATGGGTGCAGAAATTGAATGGGGTGATGACTACGTAATTTCACGTGTTGGTCAATTGAAAGGCATCGATATGGATTACAACCATATCCCTGATGCTGCAATGACCATCGCGACAACAGCGCTATTTGCCGAAGGCACTACTGCTATTCGTAACGTTTATAACTGGCGTGTAAAAGAAACAGACCGTTTGTCAGCTATGGCGACGGAATTACGTAAAGTGGGTGCGGAAGTGGAAGAAGGGGAAGACTACATCATTGTCAAACCTGTCTCTCAGTTAAAGCATGCTGCGATTGATACTTACGATGATCATCGAATGGCGATGTGTTTTTCGCTGGTGGCACTTAGTGATACGCCTGTGACGATTAACGATCCAAAGTGTACGTCGAAAACGTTCCCTGACTACTTCGACAAACTTAAGGCTTTAAGCTGCTAAATATTCTGACCTGAAACAGGAAAGCCAGAGTGAATAACACTCTGGCTTTTTTGTTTTCCGCTACTATTTAACCAGCGTAAATTCCTTGGAAAGGTGATGCGCTAAGTATTTGAACATATTGAATACTGCAGTCGTATTTGAAGTTGGTAAACCTTTGTCATCAAGGAAGTATTCACCTTTAAAAACTAAAACACCTTCTTTTTCTTCTACGCTTGTTGCTCGCATCCCTTCGATGTAATCATCGTGTTCTTGGATGATTTGGTTAGCGATCAAAAGAAGGTCGAACTCTTCGATAAACGTTCTATCAGACATACTTTTTCTACCATTCATTTCAGTTGAGAACGCTGAGTATACCTACAACTAAAATGGGTTTGCATGATTAATTCAGTCAATCGTTCACTTAGCCTAAACAGATCAATTTTTAGAGTGTAAGTATGATTAGTTGGAGGATATGGAAGAGCCACTGAACGAAACTATTTTGTGATGGGTAACAAAATTTATTGCATTGGATTAGCGGATGCTAAGTTTGCCTGTTTAGATATGCCGCTCAATACCTTTCAGAACCCTGTCTCTTTGAAGTATAAAGACGATGAATTGTCAACCAATCGGATCTGAATTTCAAAAAAGCAGTTGATCTTCTTTTCATCTCGCACAATAGTAAAAAAAGAAGCAATGAAATAGAACATTATGCGGGTGGCCTTTAAACAAGGTTTCTACCCGCATTATTATGAAGGACGTTAGAGTCAGTTATGGGTAAATCACTCGTTATAGTGGAGTCACCAGCCAAGGCAAAGACGATAAATAAGTACCTTGGTAAAGACTTTATTGTTAAGTCTAGTGTTGGTCATGTGCGTGATCTGCCTACGGCCGGTCAAAGCACTGGTGAGAAAAAAGCCGCAGCCATCTCAACAAAAGGGATGAGTCCGGAAGAGAAAGCGCGCGTTAAAAAAGAGAAAGACCGCAAAGCGTTGATCAAAAAAATGGGGATTAACCCATATCATGACTGGGAAGCGAATTACCAAATCCTTCCAGGCAAAGAAAAAGTTGTCAACGAACTACAAAAACTCGCCAAAGACGCAGATTGCGTTTATCTCGCAACCGACTTGGACCGCGAAGGGGAAGCAATCGCATGGCACCTTCGTGAGATCATCGGTGGCGATGAAGAGCGATACAAACGTGTAGTTTTTAACGAAATTACGAAAAACGCGATCCAACAAGCTTTCCAAACACCTGGAGAGCTGAACATGGATGGTGTTAATGCCCAACAAGCGCGTCGCTTCATGGACCGTGTCGTTGGTTTTATGGTTTCACCTTTACTTTGGAAGAAAGTGGCTCGTGGTTTATCTGCTGGTCGCGTGCAGTCTGTTGCGGTGAAACTATTAGTTGAGCGTGAGCGTGAGATTAACGCGTTTGTACCAGAAGAATTCTGGGATATTCATGCGAATACGAAAACGAAAGACAAAGCGGACTTTAAACTACTTGTTGCTCAGAAAGATGGTTCTGCGTTTAAGCCAGTTAATGAGGCAGAAACCAAAGCAGCGATGTCTGTGCTTGAGAATGCAAGTTACGAAGTATGTAAGCGTGAAGATCGCCCGACGAAGAGCAAGCCTTCAGCACCTTACATCACCTCTACGCTTCAACAGGCAGCGAGTACACGTCTGGGCTACGGCGTGAAAAAGACCATGATGCTAGCTCAGCGCCTCTATGAGGCCGGTTACATCACTTATATGCGTACGGACTCGACTAACCTAAGTGCCGAGGCTGTGGACGCTGTACGTGACTTTATTGGTTCTGAGTTTGGTGATAAGTACTTACCAGCGAAACCACTGACGTATGGCAGTAAAGAAGGGGCACAGGAAGCGCACGAAGCGATCCGTCCTTCAAATGTGGGTGTTAAAGCGGAAGACCTGCAAGGTGTCGATGCTGATGCGCACAAACTTTACGCTTTGATTTGGAATCAGTTTGTCGCGTGTCAAATGACGCCAGCAGAATACGATTCAACAACCATCAGTGTAAAAGCAGCAGAATACACGCTTAAAGCGAAAGGCCGTATCCTTAAATTTGACGGCTGGACTCGTGTACAACGTCCAATGGGCAAAAACGAGGATACAATCCTTCCTGCGGTACAACTTGGCGATAAGCTAAGCTTAGAGTCACTTGACCCTAAACAGCACTTTACAAAGCCACCTGCGCGCTACACTGAAGCAGCACTGGTTAAAGAGCTGGAGAAACGAGGCATTGGTCGTCCGTCGACTTACGCATCGATCATTTCTACGATTCAAGATCGTGGTTACGTGAAAGTTGATCAGCGCCGTTTCTACGCTGAAAAAATGGGTGAAATTGTTACTGACCGCCTTGATGACAGCTTTAACGATTTGATGAACTACGACTTTACTGCGCGTATGGAACAGAAATTGGACCAAATCGCTGAAGGTGAAGTGAACTGGAAAGCTGTGTTAGACAACTTCTTTGCTGATTTTACTGGCGATCTTGAAAAAGCGGAGCTGGATGAGTCAGAAGGCGGTATGAAGTTAAACCACATCGTCATGACGGATATCGAGTGTCCGACGTGTAGCCGTCCAATGGGTATCCGTACTGCTTCGACAGGTGTGTTCTTAGGCTGTTCTGGTTACGCGTTACCACCAAAAGAGCGTTGTAAGACAACCATCAACTTGGGTGATGAAGAAGGTATTATTAACGTTCTAGAAGAAGACGTTGAAACGGCCGCGCTTCGTGCTAAAAAGCGTTGTCCGATCTGTGAAACGGCGATGGACGCATACCTGATTGATGACAAGCGTAAGATGCATGTTTGTGGTAATAACCCGAACTGTGAGGGCTACCTTGTTGAATACGGCGAGTTCAAAGTCAAAGGCTATGATGGTCCAGTTGTTGAATGTGACAAATGTGGCTCTGATATGGTGCTTAAAAACGGTCGCTTTGGTAAATACATGGACTGTACGAGTGAAACGTGTAAGAACACTCGTAAGATTCTTAAGAATGGCGAAGTCGCGCCACCGAAAGAAGATCCTGTTCATTTCCCCGAGTTACCATGTGAAAACTCAGATGCGTATTTCGTACTTCGTGATGGTGCTTCAGGTCTATTTATGGCGGCAAGCAACTTCCCGAAATCGCGCGAGACACGTGCTCCTTTGGTTGCGGAACTGGCACGTTTTGAAGAGCGTTTACCTGAGAAGTTCAAATACCTAGCGACCGCACCGCAAGAAGATCCTGATGGTCGTCCTGCAGTTGTACGCTTTAGTCGCAAAACAAAAGAGAACTACGTTCGTTCGGAAGAGAACGGCAAACCATCTGGTTGGACAGCGCTCTTTGTTGAAGGTAAGTGGGAAGTCACAGATAAGCGTAAAAAAGCGAAAGCATAAAAATGCACCATTAAAGTAATGTAAAAAGGCAGCGATATCGCTGCCTTTTTTGCGTAGGGGCCGACAGTTTTCTCCTGCGCATTCTTCCTCTAATCGACCTTTCCTCACTTTAACAAGCACCATTGTCGCTAAAAACACCAGAGTCACGATTTATTGGTAGCGAACGTATTTTTTATGTAAAAAACATTCGTCGTAACTTTCATTTTGCGTTCATATATTTGTTATATATTAAGCTCAAAAAGTCGGTAGTGTAGTGAATCCGTTCGTAAATTGTTTTCATAATGTAATCGTTTGCTTTTGCATGTGTGATCTAGATATCGTCTTGAGTAAGCAAGAACTGTATGGAACACAGAATGGCGTATTAAAAATTGTAATTTAGAACCTGCTTAGATAATTTATTACAAAAATTAGTGCAACTGTGTGCATTTTGCGTCGAAAAATAAGAGAAGAGTGGACGTTGCATACTGGAAGTGCCGTAGCTTTTTTATCGTGTTGTAAGAGTTCAAAGAAACTCCTGATACGGTTACTAAATGTATTCGCTTGACTCCCCGAGTATGACTCATTCAAGCGAGTACCAAATCCAAGCTATAACGATATGGAGAACAACAAATGGCTGGTGTTTTGGGAATGATTCTTGCTGGCGGTGAAGGCTCTCGTTTGAGACCTTTAACAGAATCTCGTAGTAAACCTTCGGTACCGTTTGGTGGTAGCTATCGATTGATCGATTTTGCTCTAAACAATTTTGTAAATGCGGATTTAATGCGCATTTACGTCCTCACCCAATTTAAATCTCAATCTTTGTTCCATCATTTAAAAAAGGGCTGGAACATTAATGGCATCACTGACCGCTTTATCGATCCTATTCCTGCTCAAATGCGCACTGGTAAGCGTTGGTACGAAGGAACGGCAGACGCGATCTATCAAAACCTCCGTTTTATGGAATTAGAGGAACCAGAGCAAGTTTGTATTTTTGGCTCTGACCATATCTATAAGATGGATATCAAACAAATGCTGAACTGCCATTCAGAAAAGCAGGCTTCTCTGACGGTATCTGCATTGCGTATGCCACTAAAAGAGGCGTCGCAATTTGGGGTTATCGAAGTGGACAGTGAAGGTCGTATGATAGGCTTTGAAGAGAAACCAGCAAACCCGAAGTCAATTCCTGGCGATCCTGATTACGCTTTAGTTTCAATGGGTAACTACGTTTTTGAGGCTCAGGTGTTATTCTCTGAGTTGGTTGAAGATGCGGATAATGAAGCTTCATCACATGATTTTGGGAAGGACATTATTCCTAAGATGTTCCCTCGAGGTGACGTGTTCGTGTATGACTTCAGTACTAACAAAATCAGCGGTGAAAGAGAAGAGGTGTACTGGCGTGACGTGGGAACCATTGATGCGTACTGGGAAGCGCACATGGATCTGCTAGAAAAAGACGCACCGTTTTCACTATATAACCGTAAATGGCCGCTGCATACTTATTATCCTCCATTGCCGCCAGCGACATTTACAGACTCTGATAATGGCCGTGTTCAGATCATCGACAGTTTGGTATGTAATGGCAGTTACGTCAGAGGCTCAAGAATAGAAAAGTCGGTGCTTGGGTTCCGCAGTAATATTGCATCTGCTTGCGATATCAGCGAATGTATCCTTCTTGGTGACGTGAAAATTGGCGAAGGCTGTGTTTTACGTCGTGTGATTGTCGATAAGGATGCCGATATTGCCCCTGGTACTCAGATTGGTGTGAATCTTCAAGAAGATAAAAAACACTTCCACGTGTCTGAGGAGGGCATTGTTGTTATTCCGAAAGGAGCTCGAGTTGGCTACTAACAACTTATCTATTCTGTTTGTAGCTTCTGAGGTCGAAGGTCTCATTAAAAGTGGTGGCTTGGCAGACGTTGCCAAGGCACTACCGGAAGCCCTTCAAAACCTACAGCAAGACGTAAGAATTACCATCCCTGCGTACAGCAGTATTGATAAACTCGCTGACGCAGAAGTTGTATTAGAAACAGAACTAACATCATGGCCGCATACGGAGTATCGAGTTCTGCGGCTCATGCTAGGTCAAAATCCTGTTTATCTGATTGATTGTCAGCCGTATTTCAATCGACCATCGATGTATGCGGAGAACAACCAAGCGTATACCGATAACGGTGAGCGCTTTGCGTTTTTTAGTGCAGCATGTTTAGACATGTTGCCGAAGCTTGCTTTTCAGCCGGATATCATACACGCGAACGATTGGCACACTGGTCTTGTTCCATTTTTGCTCAAGCACAGGTATAGCAATGATCCGTTTTTTGCTCATACTAAAAGCGTCATTTCAATTCACAATGCGGTCTTTAAAGGCGTATTTAGTTATGAAGACGTGCAGTGCTTGCCAGAGTTTCATTGTCGAAACGTTCCCGATGCTGCGGTGAGTACAACGCATATTACGATGCTCAAAGCTGGTGTAATGAATGCAGATAAGATAAACGCGGTCAGCCCTACGTACGCAGAGGAACTCAAAACAGAGCTTGGCAGTCATGGAATGGCTTGGGAGTTTCAGCAACGCGCGCAGGACTTAGTTGGTATTTTGAACGGTTGTGATTACAGTGCTTGGAACCCGGAAACGGATACTTACTTGCCAGTTAATTACTGCGCTGATCAACAAAGTATGACGCAAGGCAAGAAAGCGTGTAAACAAGCATTACAACTGCGGCTAAATTTGCCTGAAAAAGATGTAGCCATGTTCGGTATGGTTTGTCGGTTGACCCAGCAAAAAGGTGTGCATTACTTGTTGCCTGCTTTGGCCGATTTTTTGAAGCACGATGTTCAACTAGTTGTCGTTGGGACCGGAGACCCTGTACTAGCCGCTCAGCTAGAAGAGGTTGCTGCACAGTTTTCTAGTAAATTTGTCTTCGTAGAAGCTTATGATAATGAACTTGCGCATATCGTTGAAGCGGGTTCTGATTTCTTTCTGATGCCTTCTGAGTTTGAGCCGTGTGGTTTGAATCAAATCTATAGTATGGCTTACGGTACATTGCCGATAGTACGTGGTGTCGGTGGTCTAAAAGACAGCGTCAACGATTATGATGTGAACCCTTCTGAAGCGACGGGGTTTGTTTTTTTCGAACCGACACCGCAGGCATTGTTGTTAACGATGCTAAGGGCACTGTTGCTCTATGCTCAAAACGAACCTGAAGTGAATAAAGTACAGTTGCATGCGATGCAACAAGATTTTTGTTGGCAAAAGGCCGCAGAAGCTTATTTGCAACTTTACAATTCGGCGTTAAATTGACTTAAAATTGTAACGAAAGGCACCGAATGAGGTGCCTTTATTATCTTGAGTAAGGGGAGTGTGGTAGGATGGCTTTTTACTCAATAGCACGACCTTTTTGATACTTGAATATGACCCAGCCGCTACTTTTTCATAAAACCTATTTGCACCCTACTAGTCATGAGTGGGTTGTATTTGTGCATGGTGCTGGCGGTAGCTCTTCTATCTGGTTCAAGCAAATCAAAGCTTACAAGCAACACTTTAACTTATTGCTGATCGATTTAAGAGGTCATGGAAAGTCAAATCAGTTACTTAAAGAGCTCATTGCCAGCCGTTATACTTTTACGGAAGTTACCCAAGATATTTTGAAAGTATTGGACCATTTAAAGATCCAATCCGCTCATTTTGTCGGTATGTCGCTTGGTACCATTATTGTTCGAAACCTTGCTGAATTATCAGCAGAGCGCGTGCGTTCAATGGTGCTCGGTGGCGCTGTCACAAGGCTCAATACTCGTTCTCAAATATTGGTTAAATTAGGTAATTTTTGTAAGCACATTCTGCCGTACATGTGGCTCTACAAACTTTTTGCGTACATTGTTATGCCACAGAGAAGCCAGCGAGAGTCTCGCCATCTTTTTATTCGTGAGGCCAAGAAGCTTTGCCAAAAAGAATTTAAACGTTGGTTTATTCTTGCTGCTGATGTAAATCCTTTAATGAAGTATTTTAAAGATCGAGAGTTACCCATTCCCACACTCTATTTAATGGGCGACAGAGATTACATGTTTATTAAGCCTGTTAAAGAAATGGTTGCGGCGCATAAGCTTAGTGTTTTACGAGAGATCCCCAACTGTGGTCATGTTTGTAATGTTGAGCGCCCTGAAGATTTCAATCAACATTCCATCGAATTTATTAAGCAGCAAACGGTTTCTGCTTAGCGCTGAATAAATCGATTGAGTAGGAGTAGGGGAGTTATTAAGGCTCCCCTATTTGATGTCCACATTGCCAACAAGCACCAAACTGCCCCTCGTTTACCTCATGGCACTTCGGGCACTGCCAATCTTGATACTCATTTCCATCGGATTGTTTGCGGTAGGCTTGTACTATTCCTTCTGCTTTTACTTGTTGTTTGGCGTCAAAAAGCCAGACATAAGGATCGGTATCATCACTAAACGGCAGCTCTCCTTTTAAACCGAAAATACCTTCTCCGCGGACTTCACAGTAGACTTGCTCGGTTTTCAATAATTCGCACATGATATGCGCTTCTGCTGGGTTTTTAGCAATGAATATTTTCATTAAACACGTCCACTTACTAATTATGAGTTTTGCTGACTCGGTGTTGGCCTTACTTTATTCATAACCCATTTAGTGATGATTGGAAACAGCCCCAGTAACGCAAAAGAGGCCAATACCGCAGGTGAAATAATGCCTGACAGGCTTTCAATTGTTGCTAACTGAGTACCGGCGTTTAAGTAAACTGCAGTGCCTGGCAACATACCTACTTGGCTAGTAAGGTAAAATCGACCTACAGACATTGGCGTTAAGCCCATCAACAAGTTGATAAGAAAGAAAGGGAATACCGGAATGAGACGCAAGGAAAATAGATAAAATGCACCGTCTTTTTCGACACCTTGGTTAATTGCGATTAACTTATTGCCAAACTTGTTTTGTACCCAGTCACGCAGCAAATATCGGCTGCTTAAAAATGCTAGTGTTGCACCCATAGTACTGGCGAAAGAAACCAGTAATAAGCTCGTCCAAAAACCAAATAGAGCCGCACCAAGTAATGTAACCACAGCTGCCCCAGGAATAGAAAAAGCGGTAATTGCAATGTAGGCAAAAAAGTAAATAGCTGCCGAAAAAACAAAGTTCTGATCGATGTATGTGGTCAGCGCTTCTTGTTGTGCTTTTGCATTTTCCAACGTTAAATACTGACTAAAGTTAACGCCTAAAAAGATAATGATCGCGACCAGGATTAGGCCTAATATCAGTTTCTTATTCATATTTATGATTCCAATTTGGGATATATATAATAAGACAGAAGGAAAGTCGAAAAAATTTCACAAAAAAACCGCAGATTAGACTGCGGTTTTACAAGATAGTTTTTAAGGCCGACTTTTATTGGAGGCCGTTCATCAACTCATCTCGGCGAGCTTGAGGTACAACGCTCCAATGAGTACCGTTAATAGCCCCTTCTAGTGCCCATAACAGCTCAATGTTGACGGTTGCAGAGTGCGTATCTCTTATCGCTTTATAAGCGTTAAGTGCACCTTCCTCTTCCAGTTTTTCTACTGACTCAATGCCTGCTTTTTTCAGCATGCGTTCAGTCGCCAGTCGTAAGTTAGGCAAATCTTTTAAGCGATTAGGCTTTGTAGTTGCTTGCTGTTCTTTTTCAAGCTTTGCCTTTTTCAACGATTGGTTAGCTACTTCGATTAAGCGTTCGCTAGACTCCCATAAATCGTTGGAAATTGCGTAGTACTTAGTAACGACTGGGAAGCCACGTTTCTTATAAACGTAAGGCTTTAGCCCTTGTTTCTCGAAGTCAGATGAAGTTTGTTGGTCTGCTCTTATATGAAGCTGATTATTTACAACTAGTGCAAACATTGTTTCATCAGCGAATAGTCCGAAGCCACCAAACATTGAGCGCGACTTGATATTACCAAGTGCCTCAAATAGCTTCATAGAGTCTTTGAGTATCGGTTTATCCATGTTTTGTTATCTCGGTGTAATTAATATTACGCCACCAAAAGTCAGGTCCGAGAGAGTAGCAAACATGCGCAAAAGCAATGTCATTACAGGGTAAAGTCATCGCTTGCACACTTGCCATCGGTAACCCCGCTACCTTCCATATAGTACTATGGTTCAGGCCGGAGGCTTTGCGTCCCACCCTTTCGAATGGTTTGCCCTGTGCGTGACAGAATGAGCATACTTCGTATATTGAATTAACATCACGTTTTACCCGTAAAAGTGTGATTCTGGTTCAATAAAAAGTGTCGATAAGCGCATATTTGTGCATATTTGAGAATAAGGCGGGATGATCTCGAGGTTGTGAGGGAGTGTGATTTACCTACATATAAAACAGAGACTTAGAGATTCGAGATTTTTTGTCTAACAAACCTAAGTCAGGAAAAAGTTATTTAGAGATAAAAAATAAGCGCCCTTTTAGAGCGCTTATTTGACATCGTTATATTTGGCGAATTTTAGTTCATTTTCTTCACGGTGTTTCGAATTACAAGCTCAGGTTGCATTTCGAAAATTCGCTTTTCGTGTTCTTTATCTTTGATTCGCTCAAGTAGGATCTCGAACGCATTTTTACCCACACGACGTTTAGGTTGGTGGATAGTTGTTAACGGTGGAGAGAAGTATTCCGCAAGCTCGATGTTGTCGTAGCCGATCACTGAAATATCATCAGGAACTTTGATACCGTTTTGTTGTAGGCGGCTCATTAGGCCCAGAGCCATTGTGTCGTTAAAACAGAATACCGCTGTCGGACGTTTGTCCATTGCTGTAATTTTATCTGCGACTAATACGGCCGTATCACATTCAAAGTTACCTTCAAGGATCCAATCTTCATTTACCGCTAGGTTTGCTTCGCTCATCGCGCGACGGAAACCTGCAATGCGCTCTTGGCAAGCAAGTTTTTCAAAATGACCGCTTAGACAAGCAATATCAGTATGACCATTGTCGATCAGATGTTTGGTTGCGATGTAGCCACCTTCTTCTGAGTTATCCATGATCTTGTCCGCTTGTGAGCTTTCTGGCCCCCAATCCATGACCACTTTAGGAATGTCGGCATGACGGTCAAGCATCTCTTTAAGCTCTTCGGTTAAGTCAGAACACATCACTAGGATGCCATCAACACGTTTTTCAGCCAGCATACGGATGTAATCGCGTTGTTTTTCGTAAATCCCACCCGTATTACACAGAATCAGAGTGTAGCCTTGGCGGTAACAGTAGCTCTCAACCCCGTCAATCACTTCTGAGAAGAATAGGTTGGTTGACTGCGTTACTAACATGCCAATCGTACGAGTTGAGTTGCACTTTAGGCTGCGTGCAACAGCACTTGGCGCGTAATTCAACTCGTCCACGGCTTTCATTACTTTTTCTTGCGTTGCTTCTGCAACGAAACGCGTTTTATTGATAACGTGCGAAACTGTCGTAGTGGAAACGCCGGCTAAGCGAGCAACGTCTTTTATAGTGGCCATAAATGGTGTCCTGTATCGAGCTACTGAAATATGTCGTGTGGATGTACCTGATGCTCTAATGGTTTACACCCAGCAATCTAAGGTTGGCGCTAAGTGTTTCGGCAGCGGTTGGTCCAAGTACGACAAAAGGGTACGTAGCAGCATCGGTCGATGAATTTTATCTTTTTTCTATCTGATGATAAATTGCCATCAACCTGTTAAAAAACACAAAAACCGCTATATTTCAGCGGTTTACATATAAATCATATTTAATCGTTTGCGCTCACATTTTAGCCCTATGTGGACTGACTAGCAATGTTTTCAGCAAGAGATTTGTGTATTTGAAGTCACATTTTGACTGCTAAATAACCAAGCGTCTTTGAGCTAAGTTAAGGCAAACGAATAATATACCCAACTTACTTACATTCAGTTATTTCAGGTATACAGGAAGCCCGATAGGCGGGCTCCTTAAAAAAATAGGCGGCAATTATTCCCCAAGAAGGTAAGCGCTGTCTAGTTTACAAAATGCAACTAATAGTTTCGCGACGCTCGAGTAGAACCCAAATTCGTCGAATTGTTTACATTTGTCTGCAAACTGAGGTAGCCAAGACATCAACTGTTGCTGGATAAAGTCTTTTTGTTTAACGAAGGCTTCTTCCATGTGTTTTTCTTGCTCAAGTTCGTTTGAGCGGATAATCATGTTGCCGAGAAAGTCGAGTTCAACGGCTAAGTGGTCCGCAGGCTCCTTTAGATTTTCATCTACTTGAACGCCAAATTCTGCCATCAACTTTTCCATTTCCTCGGCTGGCTTGTCATTCAGCAAACCTGATTCACCGATGTACATCGATGCGTAAGGAAGAGCGCCGTATTTTTCTGTCTTCAAAAACAGTTCACAAAAGTCAGCAGCAAGCTCCAATTGAGCGTCTTCACGATCTTGCAATCGGTTTAGCGCATCAACGAGGCTATCAACGGCTGGTTTCAGCGACTCATTTTCACCTAAACCTGCTAGAAAACTACGAATTTCAACACTGTGGTAGGCTTCCAGCTCTTTCTCTGTTAGCTCTTTTGCGAACAAGCTCGAAAACCACCAGTAAATTTCAGCGCGTTTTTCATTAAAAGCTTTCACTTCTTGCATTTTGGGCTCCTGAATGATGCTTCAAGTTGTGCATCACAAAGTCAATTAGGGATATCCCCTAAGTGTAATCAATTAAAATGAATAGCAGTAACTATAATTATTATGTTTTATGGTCAAAAATTAACGTTTATTAATAGCGATGGGTAAGCTTGTTTTGAATCAATAAAAACGCTAAATCTTGCTTTTTAATGTATCTATGACTAGAAATGTTACTAGTTATGAATAGAATACGTCTTGGATAATAAGAAGACAGAAAAGTGGTGTAAATGAGCTATCACGTATTAGTCGTAGAAGATGATGTTGTAACTCGTAGTAAGCTTGCGGGATATTTCCAAAATGAGGGTTACCAAGTCAGCGAAGCAGAGAGTGGCGCAGAAATGCGTGAGGTCCTGCAAGCGGGCGATGTAGACCTGATCATGCTGGATATCAACCTGCCGGGTGAAGACGGCCTGATGCTTACTCGTGAATTACGTAGCCAATCGGATATTGGTATCATATTAGTAACAGGACGCACGGATAGCATTGATAAAATCGTAGGCCTAGAAATGGGCGCTGACGATTATGTGACAAAACCTTTTGAACTGAGGGAATTGTTGGTTCGCGTTAAAAACTTGCTGTGGCGTATTTCAGCAGCGCGTAGCGGTAGCGCGAAAGCGAACGAAACCAGTGAAGAACATATTGTACGTTTTGGAGAGTGGACATTCGACATTCAACGTCGTGCGCTGAGCCGTAACGGCGAACCCGTAAAATTGACCAAAGCAGAATACGAACTTTTGGTGGCGTTATCGTCTTACCCTAACCAGGTGTTAAGTCGCGAGCGTATTTTGAATATGATCAGCCACCGAGTTGATGCTCCCAATGATCGTACTATTGATGTTCTTATTCGACGTATGCGCGCAAAAATGGAGTTTGATCCAAAGAACCCGCAAATTTTTGTGACGGTGCACGGCGAAGGCTATATGTTTGCTGGTGATTAAACTGAACAAACCTAAGTCTTAAAAAGAAAAAGGAGAGCTTCGGCTCTCCTTTTTTGTGGTTTCAAGATAGTACTACTTTGCTTCAACCATTGGTGTTTGGCCGACAGTATCACGCAATCTTTGCCAAATGCTGCCCAAGTACTCATGCCAATAAAGCTCCGTTTGTTCTAAGTAACGCGCTTTAGGTGAGTATTTATCCCAAGGTTGACTGATTTCGCTAATAGCTAAGAAGTTGGTCGGGGCTGGGATTGGTTTAATGCCTGCTGCGTTGAACTCATACAATGCACGGCTCATGTGGCTCGCAGAAGTGACTAACACAATCTCCTTTTGTTGAACGAATGCAGCCGCTTGACGCGCCTCTTCCCACGTATCTTTCGCATCTTCTAATAAAATGATATCGGATTTCGCGACTCCCAACGCAAGGGCAACGTTCGCCATCATTCTCGCATGGCTAATTTCAGAACCGCCAGCATAGCCAGACAAAATTAATTTAGCACCTGGATACATTCTTAAAATACGAATGCCTTCAGTTAAGCGCATTAATGCTGCACGGCTTAACTGCGAGGTGGGTGGAATTTCGTCATCGATAACATGACCATTCCCTAAAACCATCACGTAGTCGATGGTGCCAGAAACTGGCAAAAAGGCTTTATGCTCTCGCTCTAATGGCATAAGAAGCTTGGTTGAAACAGGTTGGAAGGCAACAAGAAAAATGCCAACAAAAGAGAATAGAACAACGAAGCAGCCAGTTTTACGTTTTGTGGTAAAACTAATGAGAGCAAGACCCAACAAGCCTATCAGCAGCAATGCCGGAAGTGGCATAAGCAAGGCTGACACTACTTTTTTCAGCTCAAACATACATAAATAGTCCGAAAAAACATCAATTGATAATAAAAATGAGGGTACCCCTCTTTATTCCTGCTTTCCTTGTGCCAGAATAGCGGCACAATCCGTTATGATAACTCAGCAGAAGTGACAGAAGACCGCAATTTCGACGATATCGCCCACAAATTTGCAAAAAATATTTACGGCTCCGACAAAGGGGAGATCCGCCAAATCATTGTGTGGGAAGATTTTCTACAGATTCTAAGTGAATTAGATGCTGACCAGCAACCCCTAGAGGTGTTGGATGCTGGTGGTGGTTTGGCACAAATGTCGCAAAAGCTTGCTAAGCTCGGACATCGAATCGCTTTATGTGATCTATCTTCGGAAATGCTGCAGTTGGCTAAGCAGGATATTGAAAAAAACGGTTTGCTTGAGCAGTATCGCCTGATTCATTCGCCTGTCCAATCCATTGGTGAGCATATGGATGAACAGGTGGATCTTGTTATGTTTCACGCCGTCATGGAGTGGTTGGTCGATCCTAAGGCCGCACTTGAAACGGTACTAGAACAAGTAAAACCGGGAGGCATCGCATCAGTGATGTTCTATAACCACCATGGTTTAGTCTATAAAAACGTGGTTTGTGGCAACATTCCTCATATATTAGACGGCATGCCTCACCGAAAAAGATTTAAACTACAGCCGCAAAAAGGCTTAAAACCTGAAGAAGTCTACCAATGGATAGAAGATTCAGGCTTTAGTATTTGTGGCAAATCTGGTATCCGCTCATTTAGTGATTACATAGGTAATATGCAATACATGGGCGATTACGAGTTTGAAGATGTGTTGGCGCTAGAAAAACAACTTTGTCGACAAGAGCCATACCTCTCATTAGGCCGCTACATTCATGTGTGGGCTAAAAAGAACGATAAACAGGAATAACAATGAGTGAGATGACTCTCAATGCTGCAGAGCAACCAATCGATGAGTTGGTTGGCTGGGTTAAGCAGCACGATTTCTCGTTGAACCTGACCACAGAGCGATTGGCATTCTTGATAGCCATTGCCGTACTGAGTAATGAAAGGTTCGATGAAGAATTGGGTGAAGGTGAATTGCATGATGCGTTTGCCATCGTCACTCGATTATTTGATGAGACTGGCGAAGCCTCCGCTTTTCGTGCGAACAACGCCATCAACGAGATGGTCAAGCAGCGCCTTATTAGCCGTTTTGTCAGTGAGATTACCGACGGAGCGAGCATTTACCGCTTGTCGCCTTTAGCGATAGGAATTACCGATTACTATGTGCGTCATCGTGAGTTCTCGAAACTGCGCCTTTCTATTCAACTGTCTATGGTGGCAGATGAAATGGCGAAAGCGATTGAGGCAGCACAAAAAGGTGGCACACCGGGCCACTGGAAGAAAAACGTATACGGAGTTTTAAAATATTCTGTAGGCGAGATCTTCGATCAAATCGATCTTAACCAGCGTGTGATGGATGAGCAGCAACAATCTGTAAAACAACAAATTGCCGACCTGCTAAATAAAGACTGGCGCGAAGCGATCAACAACTGTGAAGCGCTACTGTCAGAAACGTCGAGCACGTTGCGTGAACTTCAAGATACGCTGCAAGCCGCCAGTGATGAACTGCAAACTCAGATCCTAGATATTCAAGAAATTGTTTACGGCGATCCTGAGCTTGAGTTCATCGAAGAAGCGTTGTTTGGTCTGCAAATGAAGCTGGACCGAATCACAAGCTGGGGCCAGCAAGCGATCGACCTTTGGATTGGTTACGACCGACATGTGCACAAGTTCATCCGTACTGCAATTGATATGGATAAGAACCGTGCGTTTAGCTCGCGTTTACGCCAATCAATTAAAGAGTATTTCGATATGCCTTGGTATCTGACTTATGCAGATGCGGAAAGGCTTTCTGACCTTCGTGATGAGGCGTTGGTGCTACGTGATGACGAAGTGACCGGCCAAGTTCCGATGGAAGTAGAGTATGAAGAATTTCAACAAGTCAATGATGAGTTGTCTGAACGAATTGGTGACATGCTAAAAGCGCATAAAGATCAAGGCACGCCAATCGACTTGAGTGTGGTATTGCGAGATTACCTTGCACAGCATCCTTACACTCATCATTTTGATTTAGCTCGCATTATCGTTGATCAAGCCGTACGTCTGGGGTATTCAGAATCGGATTACCAAGCGATTCAACCGGACTGGAAAGCAATCAACGAATTTGGGGCAAAGGTACAAGCGAATGTCATCGACCGATACTAATGAATACATGTCAGATAAACTGGCAAAAGCAATTTCTAACCCTCTGTTCCCAGCGTTAGACAGCATGCTTCGAGCAGGGCGTCATATCTCAAGTGAAGATCTAGACAACCACGCGTTGCTGTCAGATTTCGAACTTGAGCTTTCTTCTTTCTACCAACGCTACAACACCGAATTGGTGAAAGCGCCAGAAGGTTTCTTCTACCTTCGTCCTCGTTCAACGTCTCTGATTGGCCGCAGTGTGCTTTCTGAGCTGGATATGCTGGTGGGTAAGGTACTGTGTTTCCTTTACCTAAGCCCAGAGCGTCTTGCGCACGAAGGTATCTTCACTAACCAAGAGCTGTACGACGAACTGCTTGCACTAGCAGATGAAAACAAGCTGATGAAGCTGGTGACCAACCGTGCTACCGGTTCTGACCTTGATAAAGAAAAGCTGTTTGAAAAAGTACGCACGTCACTTCGTCGTCTACGCCGCCTAGGCATGATCATCAACATTGGTGAGACCGGTAAATTCAGCATCAGTGAAGCTGTATTCCGCTTTGGTGCCGATGTACGTATTGGCGATGATATGCGTGAAGCGCAATTGCGTCTGATACGTGATGGTGAGGCGGTAGTGCACACCAAAGAGCCAAGCCAAGGCAGCCTATTGTCTGAAGAAGATCAAGACGACCAAGCCCAAGAAGAAACAACAGAAGAGGGTGAAGCATGAGCATGATTGAACGCGGTAAATACCAATCGCTGACCATGGTCAACTGGAACGGCTTCTTTGCCCGTACATTTGACATTGATGGTCTAGTCACCACGCTATCAGGTGGTAACGGTGCAGGTAAATCAACCACAATGGCGGCATTCATCACCGCATTGATTCCTGACCAAACGCTACTGCACTTCCGTAACACAACCGAAGCGGGCAGCAGCCAATCGTCTCGCGACAAAGGTTTGTACGGTAAGCTACAGCCGGGCGCATGTTATGCGGCGCTAGACGTGGTGAACTCACGTAACCAACGCCTATTGTTTGCAGTAAAACTGCAGCAAGTTGCGGGTCGTGATAAGAAAGTAGACATCAAACCGTTTGTTATCCAAGGTCTTCCAAGCCATGTGAAACCAACGGATATCTTGGTTGAAAGCGTATCTGCGACGCAAGCTCGTGTACGTCAAATCAACGAAGTAAAAGAATCGATCGCGGAATTTGAAGGCGTTCAATTCAAAGCCTTCTCTTCTATTGTTGATTACCATGCGCAGATGTTTGAATTCGGTGTAATTCCGAAGAAACTGCGTAACTCTGGTGACCGCTCTAAATTCTACCGCTTGATCGAAGCATCGCTTTACGGTGGTATTTCAAGTGCGATTACGCGCTCGCTACGTGACTACCTTCTGCCACAAAACGGTGGTGTGAAGAAAGCGTTCCAAGATATGGAATCGGCGCTGCGTGAAAACCGCATGACGCTAGAAGCGATCAAAACTACGCAAGCAGACCGTGACTTGTTCAAGCACTTGATTACAGAGTCGACCAACTACGTGGCAGCAGACTATATGCGCCATGCCAACGAGCGTCGTAAAAAACTAGAACAGACATTGTCTTTGCGTTCAGAGTTATTTGGTTCTCGCGAGACCTTGATTGAGCAAAACAATCTGCTTAACCGCGTTCAAGAAGAGCTGGAACTGCTGATCGAATCAGAATCTTCTTTAGAGCAAGACTACCAAGCGGCTTCGGATCACTTGCAACTGGTGCAAAACGCGCTGCGTCAGCAAGAGAAGATCGAACGCTACCAAGAAGATCTTGAAGAGCTGAGCGAGCGTCTTGAAGAACAAATGATGGTAGTGGAAGAAGCGCAAGAACGCGTGATGATGGCTGAAGAGCAAGCTACCGTTGCAGAAGAAGAGGTGGATAGCCTTAAGACGCAACTTGCTGATTACCAGCAAGCTCTTGACGTTCAGCAAACTCGCGCCCTTCAATATCAACAAGCAGTTCAAGCGCTGGAGAAAGCGAAGCAGCTACTTGGCGATGACAGCCTAACGGCGGAATCGGCTCAAGCGCTTGTCTCTGAGCTTAAGAGCAAAGAATCAGAAAGCACCAATGCGTTGCTATCGGTTAAGCACAAACTGGACATGTCTTCTGCAGCGGCAGAGCAGTTTGAAACCGCGCTTAAACTGGTACAAAGCATCGTTGGTCAAGTTGAGCGCAAAGAAGCCTCTGAACATGCGAAAACCGCAATTGCGAAAGCGCGTGAGTCACAACAAATCGCACAAAACGAACAGCAATGGCGAGCACAACACCGTGATCTCGAACGCAGCCTTAACCAGCAGCGTCAAGCACGTGAATTGGTTGCTGAATACAAAAAACAATATCACGTTGAACTAACCGATGAGGTTACGTTTGAACAAGAACGTGAACGTCATGCGATGCAAATCGAATCACTAGAGATAGCTCAAGAAGAAGTTCGTGATCAGCGTGGTGAACAGCGCCGTCTAGAGCAAAACGCGGCGGCAGAAATCAGTAAGCTTGAAGCAATAGCACCAGCTTGGATTGCGGCGAACGATGCGCTAGAGAAACTGAGAGAGCAGAGCGGGGAAGAGCTTGAGGATCGCCATGCGGTAATGAACCACATGCAAGTTGTCCTTGAACAAGAAAGGGAGCTGTCTTTAGCTAAAGATAAGCTTGCTGAGCGCCGTAGCCAGCTAGACTCTGAGATTGAGCGTCTTGCTTCTCCTGGTGGTTCAAATGACCCTCGCCTGAAAGGTTTGGCAGATACACTGGGCGGTGTATTGCTGTCTGAGATCTACGATGACATCACGATTGATGACGCGCCGTACTTCAGTGCGATGTACGGTCCGGCTCGTCACGCTATCGTCGTTTCTGACTTGTCAGGTATCGAAGAAAAACTGGTAGAGCTAGACGACTGTCCAGAAGACTTGTACATCATTGAAGGTGACATCGATGCCTTTGATGACAGCTCGTTCGATGCAGAAGAGTTAGAGGGCGCGGTTTGCGTTCGTATGAACGATCGCCAAATGCGTTACTCTCGCTTGCCTGAGATCCCATTGTTTGGTCGTGCGGCACGTGAGCAGCGTTTAGAGTTGCTGCGTAACGAACGAGAAGAGGTGGTAGAGAAGCACGCAAAAGCAGCGTTTGACTCTCAGAAAATGCAGCGTTTGTACCAAGCATTTAACCAATTTGTGTCTAACCACATTCAAGTGGCTTTTGACGCCGATCCAGAACAAGCACTCGCAACCATTCGTGATAAGCGTAACCAAATCGCTCGCGTGCTGGCGGATCTGGATGCAAAAGAGCAGCAGCAACGCTCTCAGCTTCAAACCAGCAAGCAAGCGTTGTCTTCTCTGGACAAGCTAGCGTCACACATGGTGCTTGTTGAAGATGAGTCATTGCAAGCACGTTTTGATGAGCTAGAAGAGAAAATCGCTCAGCTTGCAGAGGCAAAAAACTTCTTAAACAACCATGCAAAAGCCGTCGCGCAACTAGAGAATATTGCGTCTGCGCTTGATGCTGACCCAGAGCAATTCGATGCACTAGAAGCAGAATACAAAGCAGCAGATGAACAGTTACAAGATCTTAAGAAGCAAATCTTTGCACTCTCGGATCTGGTTGAACGTCGTCACTACTTCGCTTACTCAGACTCGGTTGATCTTCTGAACAAAAGTAGTGAACTGAGTGAGCAGCTAAAAGCGAAGTTGGTTCAAGCTGAACAGATTCGTACTCGTTCTCGTGAAGAGTTGAAGCAAGCACAAGGACAAATGAACCAATACAACCAAGTATTGGCGTCTTTGAAGAGTTCGCATCAAGCTAAGCAAGAAACCGTACAAGAGTTCAAACAAGAGCTGCAAGAGTATGGTGTAAATGCCGATGAAGGCGCGGAAGAGCGTGCAATGCGTCGTCGTGATGAGTTGCATGAGCGTCTACACACGTCTCGTAGCCGTAAGAGCGAATACGAGCGCACGATCACCTCTACTGAACTAGAGATGAAAGGCTTGGCAAAACGTCTGAAGAAAGTTCAGAAAGAATACGTTGAGCTGCGTACGTTCGTGGTTGCTGCGAAAGCTGGCTGGTGTTCAGTACTTCGCTTAGCGCGTGAAAACGATGTTGAGCGTCGTCTACACAAACGTGAACTGGCGTATATGTCGGCAGATGAATTGCGTTCCATGTCGGATAAATCATTGGGTGCGCTGCGTCTTGCTGTTGCAAACAATGATGACTTGCGTGATGCACTCCGTTTGTCTGAAGACAACGCTCGCCCAGAGCGTAAAGTTCTGTTCTATATTGCTGTATACCAACACCTTCGTGAGCGTATTCGTCAGGATATCATCCGTACTGATGACCCAGTTGAAGCAATCGAAGAGATGGAAGTCGAGCTGGCGCGTCTAACGGAAGAGCTAACGCAGCGTGAAAACCGTCTAGCGATCAGCTCTGAGTCGGTAGCGAGCATCATCAAGAAGACGATTCAGCGTGAGCAAAACCGTATTCGTATGTTGAACCAAGGCTTGTCGAACATCTCGTTTGGTCAGGTGAAGGGCGTGCGTCTAAACGTGAAGATCCGTGAAAGTCACGAAGTGCTACTGAACGGCTTAGCGACACAACAAGAGCAGCATAAAGACCTGTTTGAATCGACTCGCTTTACCTTCTCTGAAGCAATGGCGAAACTGTTCCAACGCGTGAACCCACACATCGATATGGGCCAACGTTCACCGCAAGTTCTGGGTGAAGAGCTACTGGATTACCGTAACTACCTAGAGCTAAGTGTAGAAGTTAACCGTGGTACAGACGGTTGGCTACAGGCCGAGTCTGGCGCGCTATCAACAGGTGAAGCGATCGGTACCGGTCAGTCAATTCTATTGATGGTCGTGCAAAGCTGGGAAGAAGAGTCTCGTCGTCTACGCAGCAAAGACATTGTGCCTTGTCGTTTGCTCTTCTTGGATGAAGCAGCGCGTCTGGATGCGAAATCGATCGCGACATTGTTCGAATTGTGTGACCGTCTAGATATGCAGCTTCTTATCGCGGCACCAGAAAACATCAGCCCAGAGAAAGGTACTACCTACAAGTTGGTGCGTAAGGTGTTTAAAGACCATGAGCACGTACACGTAGTTGGTCTACGAGGTTTTGGTCAAACGGATAAGCCTAAGACCGAAGCGCAAGAGATGATCGAAGAGTTTGAATCGTAAACTCCGAATCTAGTAAAACGCCCGCATTTATTGCGGGCGTTTTTGTATTTGTTAGCTGGAGGCTTCAAAGCGTATAAAATAAGCCGAGACTGTAGGACGACAGTCTCGGCTTATTAATAGAACTTAGCGGGGAGGCTAAGTTCTATTCCTCTGAAATATCGTCTCTGATATCGATCATTTCAGCAAGCTCTTCAAGTGCTTGGACAGAAAGCTCAGACAAGCGTTGTAAATGCTGGTCTAAGCTCTCTTGTTCTTCAAGCTCTGGTTCATCGTTATCTGTTTCTTTTGTTAGCATTTCTCAACCTCTCAAGTTGAGTAAGGGGAGACCTCATCATACTCAAAAGTTAAAGGAGAAAAGAAACGATCTATGTTGATTCTGTTAGCTCGATCATTGATTCAAGTTATAGGTGAGATAGGTTTGTTTAATAAGACGAGTAGGTAGACGGCTTTGGAAACGGAAAAAAAAACGCCAACAATCCGAACAATTACTGGCGAATGATATTGTTATTGGCGATTAGAACTGTGGTTTTACCCCAAACTGCTCTGCTGCGTAGGCGACACGTTCAATCGGCTTTGGATACTCGGCAGGTGTGCCGAGGCTCTCTATGTGTTTCAAACGAGGAAGCAAGCCTGCACCATTGGCGATTTGGATTGCTAAGCCAGGACGAGCATTGAGCTCTAAAACCATAGGTCCTTCTTCTTTATCTAACACCATATCAGTGCCCATGTACCCCAACCCTGTCATCTCCCACGCACTAGACGCCAGTTCCAGCAAGCGCTCCCAATGCGGGACTTGGAGGGTAGAAAGGTCTTTGCCGGTATCCGGATGGTGGGTAACTGGATGGTCGAATTGCACCGCTCGGATTGCTTTACCTGTGGCGATATCAATGCCCACGCCCACAGCGCCTTGGTGGAGGTTTGCTTTACCGTCCGACGCCGCCGTAGAACAGCGCATCATTGCCATAACAGGGTAGCCTTTAAATACGATGATTCGAACATCAGGCACGCCTTCATAACTGAAGCCATCGAAACAATCATCAAACTTAATCAGGTTCTCAACGACTGCGACGTCGTTTTTACCGCCAAGAGAGAAAAGGCCAGCAAGCGCATTACTGATATGACGTTCAACTTCGTCCTTACCAATTGTAGAGCCGGAAGGTTTGGTATAGACCCCATCTTTATGCGAGGTAATAACCAAAATACCCTTACCACCACTACCTTGAGCGGGCTTGATAACAAAACCAGGCCAGTTCTCAACCATTTTGTGGATGGTCTTTACTTCTGCTTGGTTATGAATAACGCCGATCAGGGCAGGGACTGTCGCCCCTGCTGCCTGCGCAATAATTTTAGTCTTGAGCTTGTCATCAACTAATGGGTATTTAGAACGATCATTGTAACGGCCGATATAACTGTGGTTACGTTTGTTCATCCCCATAATGCCTTTATGGCGAAGCTTAGCTGGCGAAGTAAAACTTTCGAACATCGTTTAGTCCTCCGCTAGTGGTTTGAAACGACGTAACTCAGTTAGACGGTAACCTGTGTAAGTACCTAGCAATAGAATACCGGCCAGAACAATCAACTGTAGACCAATGAAATTAAAGGTTAGGTGCTGAATGTATGAGTTCGTCATTGCTAAGTAAACCAATACTGCGGTGAGCAGTGAGCCCCCACCTTGCAGAGCGACTTCTTTCGCGCCTTCTTCTTCCCATAGGATAGACATACGTTCAATTGTCCAAGACAAGATGATCATAGGGAAGAACGTAATTGTTAAGCCTTCCGTTAAGCCCATCTTAAATGCGACTACTGTGAACACCGAAATGATCATAATAACGGTAATAATGACCGCTGATATCCGTGCTACAAGTAGTAAGTTCAACCTCGATAAGTAACTTCGAATAATCAAGCCTGTGCCAACGATTAGTAAGAAACCGACAATACCCGTTAATAGCTGGGTTTGAACAAACGCAACAGCAATCAGTACTGGCATGAAAGTACCGGATGTTTTTAGACCGATAATCACACGCAAGAACACCACGATAAGGGCACCGATAGGGATCAGCATGATGGTCTTAAACATTGCTTGTTCTTCAAGAGGCAAGCTATGAATTGAAATATTCAGCAGCCCATCAGCTTCTATCTTATTGTTCGTTGCTTGCTGTGGAGTCATTTCTTGTTTGATCATTGAGAAATGAACTTGGCTATTTTTACCACCAACAAGATCAAGCAGGGATACATTCGACTCATCCCAAACTAATAAGTTTGGTTTCACGGCTTTCTGTTCGGAATTTGGTGAGAACAGCACCCAATCTTTACCTGACCAAACCTGAACCATTGGCTGAATGGTTTGGCGTCGACGGCCATCTTCTAGTTCGATAACACCGACGGTTTTGCTCTGTATACCTGCGGTAAGCAAAATATTATGTAGTGCATCAGTACGGCTGAAGTCATTCAGTAGTAGCGATGAGTTTTGACTGTCTGGGTCATTAAGCGCTTTGATGAGTTCACGAGTAAAGGTCACATTGTCGGCAGAACGACTCATCGCACGCTCTACAAGGGCATTTGCCGCCGCGGCTTGTGGCGCTGATAGCGTTGGTGGCGTAATGTCTTCAGTTGGTGGTAGAGGCGTAACTTTAGCCTGAGGGTCCACTAAGAACTGCGCTTTGTAGTAAATGGTTTGAGGACCTTTGGCCTGACGAATTGACCACTCGGCACGACGTCCAGAATCAGAATTAATGTAGGAAACGCCATAACCAGAAGAGGAAGCGGATTCACCGATAAGCGTATAACCACTTTGTGTATGAGGTGCTGCGAGTGAAGCTTTGACTTCATTGCCGTTAGCATTGAACTCAATACGTGCCTCTACATCCCATACCTGACGAGTTTCGCCTGGTGTCCAAGGCACGCCGTAGTTTTCATGTCTGAAAACACTCAAAGCAATGCCCGCAATCACCAATAAGATGATTGAAAGGTAAAACGGTATTTTTGACGTCATAATCTACCTTATTATTTTTTATCTTCGTCCGTTTGGATATAGGTACGACTTACATCGACAAGTGCGATGTCGCGCATAAATTCTCTACCCAGTAAAATAGGATGGTTCATATGCGAGCGATCTGCCAACGTAAATTGCGCTTTTTCATGAATTTTTCCAACGCGCACCCAAAGTTCGACTACAGCGCGACGTTCCAGTTCTTCACTGGTAACTTGGCGAATTTTTACGTAACGAATGACAGGCGCTTCGATCCAAGTATTTTTTTCTTCTTCGGATTTACTGGTATCTGCCAGGTGGAATCGAACCCAGTTTTTGCCGTTTCTTTCGAACTCTTCAATATCAACTGCATTTAAAGATGAGGTTGCGGCACCGGTGTCGACACGTGCATCAAAAGTCTGCTTAATGGAGTCAATAGTGACCTTTTCAATTGAGCCAAGGACAATATCATGAGTTGGTGTTGGTTCCACAGGAGCAGGAGATTGGACAATAATCGGCTCTTTTGGCTTTTTCACTTCTGCCATTGCTTCATCGCGAAATGTCAGAAGTTCAACCTGTAGTTTATCGACTTGTTCTTCAAGGCTGTCGATATAGTCCGATTGGTTGCTGAGCTGAAGCTCTAAGTTAGTAATGCGATTATTGACATTCGCTTCTGAAGTTTGAATAGCCGCTAACGTTTCTTGGTGGTACTGTTCGCCTTTGGTTAGTGAGCATCCAGACAGTAAGGCGATGGCAACAATCGGGGTCAATCGTAATAACATTGAAAACCTTGGGATTGGATTAAGTTGTTTATTTTTTAGGAGTTTAGCTCATATCGATAAAACCTCACAAGTAAGAATGTTTCTCTATTACTTATTGTTTGAGGAATAGTGATGAAAAGCTAAAAATCAAGGACATAAAAGCGCATCCTTATTTAGAGCGTGCTTATGTTTTGATGTAACAAATGGACTCGAAAAACAAACACGCTCGGTACGAGGAAAGAGGGTAATGTCTTAACTCATAAAATGAGTTAAGACAATGTCAGGAATCTCAGCGAATTATGGTTTGCGAGCGACAAGAACCGCGCGGCGAGGGGCAGGGTAACCTTCTACAGTCTTGCTTGGGTCGTTCGGATTTAGATAGTCTGGTAGAGAGTTATGCGTCATCCAATCTGTGGTACGTTGTTCATCAACCGAAGTGACGTTTTCATCAACGATGCGCACATCTTCAAATCCTACCAACTCTAACCATACTTTCAGCGCTTTTGCTGAAGGGAAGAAATAGACATTGCGCATTTGTGCGTAACGAGAAGTTGGAACCAACACTGAATTCTCATCACCTTCAATCACTAGTGTTTCTAGTACGAGTTCACCACCAGACACTAATTGATCTTTTAGCTGCACCAAGTGATCCAATGGAGAGCGACGGTGGTAAAGCACGCCCATGCTGAATACCGTGTCGAACGCTTCTAACTTAGGTAGTTGTTCAATACCCAACGGCAGTAGGTGCGCACGTTGGTCATCGCCCATTAGTTTACGAATTGCTTCGAACTGAATTAGGAACAGATGAGATGGATCGATACCGACGGTTAAGCGTGCACCTTCACCCAGCATACGCCACATGTGGTAGCCGTTACCACAACCAACATCGAGTACGCTGCGGTTCTTTAATGGAGAAATATGCGGAAGTACACGGTCCCATTTCCAGTCACTGCGCCACTCAGTATCAATATGAATGCCGTGTACGTGGTATGGCCCTTTGCGCCATGGGTGGAATGTACGAAGTAAGTTCTCTAATTTCTTCAGCTCACCTTCATGGAAAGGAGTGTCGTTGCTGATGGTCACTGAATTCTTGATGTCAATTTGATCCGGTGAGCCTTCTGGAATTTTGTTCAGTGCTTTCAACCAGCGACCAAAGTCACCGTGCTCTGCATTTTGCCAATCCGTTAGCTGTTGTGGTAGCACATTGAGCCAAGGTTGAAGACGTGTGTCTTGGGCAATCAATTGGTAGAAGTTTGCAAAGTTAAACATAGTTAGTTAATCGCTGAGTTGATGGTATTAAAATTATTAAATAACAGCCTAAAGTGGCGTGATTCAGGGCCTTTGTATGCACGGTTTATTTAATTGCGAACATAGAGCCAAAGTTAAAGCATTGGAACCAAACATCGTAGCTAGAAAAGCCAATTTTAGCGAAACGCTCTTTATGCTCTTTCTTTGAATCTGGGCGCATTACGTTTTCTATCGCGCTGCGCTTTTGGCTGATTTCTAGTTCGCTATAACCATTTGCACGTTTAAAGTCGTGGTGAAGGTCAATTAACAGCTCGTTCGACACTTCATCTTCAAAGACGAATTTCTCCGACAAAATCAAAATTCCGCCTGGACGCAGACCTGCATAGATTCGTTCAAGCAGGGCGTAACGATCGTCTGGAGAAAGAAATTGCAGAGTAAAGTTCAGTACGACAACTGATGCGTTTTCAATATCGATATTACGAATATCCGCTTCAACCACATCTACAGGAGTATCACTTCGGTACGCGTTTACATGTAATTTGCAACGCTCAACCATTGCGGGTGAATTGTCGACCGCAATGATCTTACAGCCTTCTTGTTTGATATGGCGACGCATAGACAGCGTAGCAGCACCCAAAGAGCAACCTAGGTCGTAGATGTTTGAGTGAGATTTTACAAAACGTTCTGCCAGCATACCAATTGCAGAAATAATGTTGCTGTAACCCGGCACCGATCGTTGAATCATGTCAGGAAATACTTCCGCTACGCGTTCATCGAACGTGAAATCCCCAATTTTATCGATTGGAGCCGAAAAAATAGTATCTGGATTGCTCTTAGGGTTCATAACCAAGTCTCTGCATACAAGCCGCCTGAAAACGTCAGGCACCAAAAAAGGCGCGTATTTTATGGGAATTTCACGCCTCTGTCATGTGTTGCGTTAGAACATCTGCAACTGCGAGTTGCCATCGTTAGCCGGGAAAGAGGCTAAGTCAGGAAGTGTTATACTCTTTTGTATGTCTTTATACAGATTGGCTGCCAACTCCGGCGCAATTATATTGTCCGCAGTATGGATCATGACATACGGCTGTTTACCTTCTGCAATCCATTGCGGCAACTTGCTGAGCCATGGTGTAAAAAACTCGTAATTTTGCTGTTCTTCTGGATGACCAATAAAGCGAATCAAAGGGTGTGAAGCGGTAGCAATGGCGTGGACTGGTACTCTTGGTTTTTTCATTTGCGCATCAATGATCGCTTCATTGTCTGGCTTAGCGGCAAAGACAGGGCGGCTATCCATAATAATGCGGTCAATGTTATTTTCTACTAACCATTGGTTAAGCGCTCGCTCTTCTTCACCTTTGGAGAAAAATGCCATATGACGAACCTCAACACCAAGAGGGAAGTTAGGTGGAAAGCTCGCACAGAACTTTTTCAGTCGATCAAGGTGCTCAGGACCAAATGCCGCTGGCAATTGAATTGTCCATTGCCCCACACGGTCATGCAACGGCTCCATGACTTTCATGAAGTCTCTCAGCTGTTCGCTGCAACCTCTTAACATTTGCTCATGAGTGATGGCTTTAGGAAGTTTGAAAGTAAAGCGAAAATCATCGTGGGTTGCTGCTCTCCAGTTTTGCACCGTGTTGAGCGTCGGCGTGGCATAAAATGTCGTGTTGCCTTCCACGGTATGGAACACCTGTGCATACTTTTCTAAACGTTCAGCGGGCTTTGTCCCGCTGCCGTAAAAGCTTTGTTGCCATTGATTGTGCGACCACATCGTCAATCCAAGTCGAAGAGGTAAGTTATCCATTATTCTTTACTGCTTGCTACTCGTGTGAATACTTTACGAGAGTTTTGCTGAAATAGGTAATTTCACGCTATAATCCCCACCAATTTTTTCGCTTTGGTGCGCTTTTGAACATTTGTTGTACTAAAAAGCACCAGTGAATGATAAAACACACGTAATTGTATGTTGAGTAGTCGATTTTCGTGGACATTCAGCGTATAACTGAATCTTTACTCTGCTTGGCAATGAGGCTGACAGAGCGTAGTTAACAACATTTGAGAGATTGGGAATTTCATTATGCGTACCCATTACTGTGGTCACCTGAACAAGTCCCTTGCAGGACAAACTGTAGAACTTTGCGGCTGGGTTAACCGTCGTCGTGATTTAGGCGGTCTTATTTTTATTGATATGCGAGATCGCGAAGGTATCGTTCAGGTAGTTGTTGATCCAGATATGGCGGATGCGTATGAAGTGGCTAACACACTTCGTAATGAATTCTGTATCAAACTAACGGGTGAAGTACGCGTTCGTCCAGAAAGCCAAGCAAACAAAGACATGGTAACAGGTGAAGTTGAGATCCTTGCGACAGGTCTTGAAATCATCAACCGCAGTGACGTTTTGCCTCTAGATTTCAACCAAAAGAACTCTGAAGAGCAACGTCTGAAGTACCGTTACTTAGACCTTCGTCGTCCTGAAATGAGTGACCGCATCAAGCTACGTGCTAAAGCATCTAGCTTTGTTCGTCGCTTCCTAGATGACAACGGCTTCCTAGATATCGAAACACCAGTACTAACGAAAGCGACACCAGAAGGTGCGCGCGACTACCTAGTACCTAGCCGTGTTCACAAAGGCAGCTTCTACGCGCTTCCTCAGTCTCCACAGCTATTCAAACAGCTTCTAATGATGTCTGGTTTTGACCGTTACTACCAAATCGTTAAGTGTTTCCGTGATGAAGACTTACGTGCTGACCGTCAACCAGAATTCACTCAGATCGATATCGAAACGTCATTCATGACGGCTGACCAAGTACGTGAAGTGACGGAAAACATGGTTCGCGATATGTGGCAAGAGCTACTAAACGTAGACCTAGGTCAGTTCCCAGTAATGCCATTCAGCGAAGCGATTCGCCGTTTCGGTTCTGACAAGCCAGACCTACGTAACCCACTAGAGCTAGTAGACGTTGCTGACCTAGTGAAAGACGTTGAGTTCAAAGTATTCTCTGGCCCAGCAAACGACGAGAAAGGCCGCGTTGCCGTTATTCGCGTTCCAGGTGGTGCATCTTTGACTCGTAAGCAAATTGATGGCTACGGTGAATTCGTTGGTATCTACGGTGCGAAAGGTCTAGCATGGATGAAGGTTAACGACCGTGCTGCAGGCATGGAAGGTATCCAGTCTCCAGTGGCTAAGTTCCTAAACGAAGACGTGATCAACGCTATCCTAGATCGCACTCAAGCGGAATCTGGTGATATCATCCTATTTGGCGCTGATAAAGCGGGCATCGTTGCAGAAGCTATGGGTGCACTGCGTCTGAAGCTAGGTAAAGATCTAGAGCTAACTGACGAATCTGCATGGGCTCCACTATGGGTTGTTGACTTCCCAATGTTCGAAGAAGATGACGAAGGCAACCTACACGCGATGCACCACCCATTCACGTCACCTCTAGGTGTGACTGCGGAAGAGCTAAAAGCGAACCCAGCTGCGGCAAACTCTAACGCTTACGATATGGTTCTAAATGGTTACGAAGTTGGCGGCGGTTCTGTCCGTATCCACAACGCAGATATGCAAGAAGCCGTATTTGATATTCTAGGCATCACACCTGAAGAGCAACAGCTTAAGTTTGGCTTCCTGCTTGATGCACTGAAATTCGGTACGCCTCCACACGCTGGTCTTGCATTCGGTCTTGACCGTCTAGTGATGCTGCTATGTGGTACCGAGAACATCCGTGATGTTATCGCGTTCCCTAAAACAACAGCAGCGGCGTGTCTACTAACAGACGCACCAAGCATTGCGAACCCAGCAGCGCTAGAAGAGCTAGCAATCGCAGTGACTGCAGCGAAAGAAAAAGACGCAGAATAAGCGCACAACATTTGAAGAAAACTCCCGCAACTGCGGGAGTTTTTGTTTAAATAAACCCAAGAAACTTCCAAAGCAATTTCCCAAGCAACGCTTTTTAGCTCATGTTTGCTATTAAGCGTCAAAATACATTAAAAGGTGAATTATGGCAGGTCATAGTAAATGGGCGAATATTCGTCACCGTAAAGCAGCGCAAGATGCGAAGCGCGGCAAAATCTTTACCAAATTAATCCGTGAAATCGTTGTTGCGGCAAAAGAGGGAGGCGGTGAGCCAGAAAATAACCCACGTTTGCGAGCTGCAATTGATAAAGCGTTGTCTAACAACATGACGCGTGACACTGTCAACCGCGCTGTCAGCCGAGGTGCTGGTGGTGAAGGCGATGACAATATGGAAACCGTAATCTATGAAGGTTATGGTCCGGGTGGCACTGCGGTCATGGTCGAATGTATGACGGATAACCGAAATCGCACAGTATCTGGCGTACGCCATGCGTTCTCGAAGTCAGGAGGCAATCTGGGTACGGATGGTAGTGTAAACTATCTTTTCGACAAGAAAGGCGTGATCTCATACGCCCCAGGTTTAGAGGAAGATGTGGTGATGGAAGTGGCGTTAGAAAGTGGCGCTGATGACATCGAAACATCAGAAGATGGCTCGATTGATGTTTACACCGCGCCAAGCGATTTTGGACTCGTAAAAGATGCCCTTGATGCTGCCGGTTTTGAGGCGGAGAACGCCGAAGTGTCGCTTATCCCTTCAACGAAAGCAGAACTGGATGTGGACACTGCGCCAAAACTGCTTCGTTTGATTGACGCTTTAGAAGATCTGGACGATGTTCAGGAGGTTTATCACAACGGTGACATCTCTGACGACGTTGCAGCCTCTCTAGAGTAAACTCAATGTGCAGTGAGCGGTATTCGCTCCGAAATTAGAAAGTAATAATAAGAAATTGAGGTCGCATTCGGCCTCATTTTTAGGAACATTCATGTCAATTATTTTGGGCATTGACCCAGGTTCACGCATTACCGGTTATGGGGTCATTCGTCAAAATGGACGCCATTTGCAATACCTTGGTAGTGGCTGTATTCGTACTTCAGAAAAAGAACTTCCGGGCCGTCTTAAGCAGATTTACGCTGGCGTCACGGAAATCATTACTCAGTTTCAACCGGACGTATTTGCGATTGAACAAGTGTTTATGGCTAAAAATGCGGATTCAGCATTAAAGCTTGGCCAGGCTCGTGGCAGCGCAATTGTTGCTGCGGTGAATGCAGAGTTGCCGGTATACGAATACGCCGCGCGTCTTATTAAGCAAGCTGTAGTCGGTACTGGTGGTGCGGACAAAGCGCAAGTTCAACATATGGTTCAGCAAATGCTTAAACTGCCCGCCAAGCCTCAAGCGGATGCAGCCGATGCTTTAGGTGTGGCGATTTGTCATGCCAATACGAACAAAACCCTCGTTGCCTTAGCGGGCAAAGCAACCAGTGCCAGAAAAGGGCGCTACCGATAAAATTAACTGGATGTCTATCCAGTTCTTTATTATCCTGTCGCAAATTCATTTCCAAAGAGTATTTATAGTGATTGGACGTCTTCGTGGCATACTGATTGAAAAACAACCACCTGAAGTATTAATTGAAGTTAATGGCATTGGTTATGAAGTCCAGATGCCAATGAGCTGTTTTTACGAGCTGCCAAATGTTGGCGAAGAAGCCATTATTTATACTCACTTTGTCGTCCGTGAAGATGCACAATTGCTATACGGTTTCAACACAGTAAAAGAACGAGCACTTTTCCGTGAAGTGATCAAAGCCAATGGCGTTGGTCCTAAACTCGGTCTTGGTATTCTCTCTGGTATGACAGCAACGCAATTTGTTACTTGTGTGGAACATGAAGACGTTTCTACGCTGGTTAAGCTTCCAGGCGTTGGCAAGAAAACCGCAGAGCGATTGGTTGTTGAAATGAAAGACCGCTTGAAAGGGTGGGGCGCTGGCGATCTATTTACACCATTTACGGATGCTGCTCCTGCGGATTCTGGTGCGACATCCAACAACGCGGAAGAAGAGGCAATTAGCGCGCTTCTAGCTTTGGGTTACAAGCCGACTCAAGCGTCGAAAGTGGTGTCTCAGATCGCTAAACCGGACATGAGCAGTGAGCAAATGATCCGTGAAGCTCTAAAATCAATGGTGTAACGCTGGTTTCACAGTGAGCATTTGTTCAAGATAACTCATTCTCTAAGGTTAATGCCAATCGCTTAACGATATTTTTTGTGTCATTCCAGCGAGCCTAGCGAGATCGGGAATCTAATAGCAGCACGCTGAGCGGTTAATGAAACAATTTGACCATAAACCGCTCGGATAGAAGATCCTGTATCACGCTCCTTCGTCGCTGTACAGGATGACGAGATACAGAAATATGCCACTTGCTGTTAAACGAGCGGCATTATTCTCTCAGGTAACCATTTTTCAAGGTAAAAAGATGATTGAAGCCGATCGTTTAATCGCGCCAGAAAACCCTGCCTTTCGTGATGAAGATGTCATTGACCGTGCTATTCGGCCAAAAAAATTAGCGGATTACCAAGGTCAGGACCACGTTCGTGACCAAATGGAGATCTTCATCAAAGCTGCTCAGTTACGTAGTGAAGCTCTTGATCACCTGTTAATTTTTGGCCCTCCGGGTTTGGGTAAAACCACGCTAGCAAATATTGTCGCCAACGAGATGGAAGTAAACATCCGTACTACTTCAGGGCCAGTTCTTGAAAAAGCAGGCGATTTAGCCGCGTTACTAACCAACCTAGAAGAAAATGACGTTCTATTTATTGATGAAATTCACCGCTTAAGCCCAATGGTTGAAGAGGTTCTGTACCCGGCGATGGAAGATTATCAATTGGATATTATGATCGGTGAAGGTCCGGCCGCTCGTTCTATTAAGATCGATTTGCCGCCGTTTACTTTGATTGGTGCAACGACCCGAGCAGGTTCTTTAACGTCACCATTACGCGACCGTTTTGGTATTACTCAGCGTCTTGAGTTTTATAAGATAAAAGACCTGCAAGATATTGTGCAGCGCAGCGCGGATTGTTTAGGTTTGTCAATGGAACCTGAAGGCGCCTTGGAAGTGGCAAGACGTGCACGTGGCACACCACGTATTGCTAACCGTCTACTACGTCGTGTTCGCGATTATGCGGAAGTGAAAGGAAATGGTCACATTTGTGCAGAGGTTGCCGACAAAGCGCTGAATATGCTTGATGTGGACGCCGAAGGTTTCGATTATATGGACCGCAAACTGCTACTCGCAATTATGGAGAAATTTGGTGGTGGTCCGGTCGGACTCGATAACATGGCGGCAGCGATAGGTGAAGAAAAGGATACCATCGAAGACGTTCTTGAGCCTTATCTTATTCAGCAAGGTTATTTACAACGCACTCCACGTGGAAGAATCGCGACAGATCGTGCGTATTTGCATTTCGGAATTGAAAAATAAGATTCCCTCGCTGGGCCTTTGCGGCCCAGCGCTTCATTAAAGTTGACCAAACTCACATTTTTTGAATTTCTTCTCATACCAGTTTAGTAAGTAAAAAGCATTGATTGTTAACTCTATGTTTGCTCACAACTGGTTAATTTCTCTCCTGATTACTCTCTCTTAACATCCGTATCTAATACTGGTTGATCTGGATCAATGTGATGGATTTTTGTGCAAATTCCGCGCATAAACATTGATGTATATCAAAGCGCATTCCGGCTATAAACCTTTTGAAACAATCTGTTTTTACAAGTAATATTAGCCCTAGCTATATTAGCTGATGCTTAACAATTAACTAACCAATGAAGCACATTTTTGCAACAATGAGTTGTGATAATTCAACATTTTTCAAGTGTAAATAACACTTGAATATGGATTGCAATATGTAGAGAGTGTCATTCAGCCGACACATAGGAGTTACCATGATTGACGTAGTTGATCTATCGCGGTTGCAGTTTGCACTGACAGCGATGTATCACTTCCTATTCGTACCATTGACCCTTGGTATGGCCTTCCTTCTGGCCATTATGGAATCGATGTACGTAATGACGAACAAGCAAATCTATAAGGACATGACCAAGTTCTGGGGTAAGCTATTCGGTATTAACTTTGCACTTGGTGTGGCGACAGGCCTTACCATGGAATTCCAGTTTGGTACGAACTGGTCTTACTACTCCCACTATGTAGGTGACATCTTCGGTGCGCCGCTAGCGATCGAAGCCCTTGTCGCATTCTTCCTGGAGTCAACTTTTGTTGGTCTATTCTTCTTCGGGTGGGATCGTCTATCTAAACGTCAACACTTAGCGGTTACTTGGCTTGTGGCGCTGGGCTCTAACTTCTCTGCACTTTGGATTCTTATCGCAAACGGCTGGATGCAAAACCCAGTGGGCGCGGACTTCAACTTCGAAACCATGCGAATGGAAATGGTGAGCTTCTCTGAGGTTGTACTAAACCCAGTTGCTCAAGTTAAGTTCGTGCATACGGTTGCTTCTGGTTACACTTGTGGCGCAATGTTTATTCTAGGCATCAGTTCATACTACCTATTAAAAGGTCGTGACATTGCGTTTGCTCGTCGTTCATTTGCTATCGCTGCATCTTTCGGTATTGCAGCTATCTTATCTACCATCGTTCTTGGTGACGAATCTGGCTACGAGCTTGGTGAAGTTCAAAAAGTGAAGCTTGCTGCAATTGAAGCAGAATGGCACACAGAGCCAGCTCCAGCAGCGTTTACGTTGTTTGGTGTTCCTAACCAAGAAACCATGCACACAGATTACGCAATCAAGATCCCTTACGTAATGGGTATCATCGCGACACGTTCTTTTGATGAGCAAGTCACAGGTCTTCGTGACCTACGTGATGAGCACGTCGATCGTATTCGTGACGGCATGTACGCTTATGAACTTCTTGAGAAGCTTCGTGCGGGCGACAAGTCAGAAGAAAACATGACTGCGTTTGATGAAGTGAAGGGTGACCTAGGTTACGGTCTACTTCTAAAACGCTACACAGACAATGTTGTTGATGCGACAGAAGAGCAAATCCAAGCTGCTGCGGACGATTCAATCCCAACAGTATGGCCGCTATTCTGGTCATTCCGTATCATGGTTGCTTGTGGTTTCATCATGCTATTCGTTTTCGGTGCTGCATTTGTTCAAACGTGTCGTCAGAAGATCGAACAGAAACAATGGATTCTTAAAGCTGCACTATTCAGCATCCCACTACCGTGGATTGCGATTGAAGCGGGTTGGTTCGTCGCTGAGTACGGTCGTCAGCCATGGGCTGTTGGTGAAATTTTACCAGTGCATGTTGCAGCTTCTGCACTAACTGCTGGCGAAATCTGGACTTCACTATTCGCAATTCTGGCGCTATACACGGTATTCCTGATTGCAGAAGTTTACCTAATGTTGAAATTCGCTCGTAAAGGCCCAAGTAGCCTGAAAACGGGTCGCTACCACTTCGAGCAAAATGCTGACTCTGTTGAAGACAAAGTTAGTCGCCAAGTAGAAGCGTAAGGTAAGGAGATAACAAGATGTTTGATTACGAAATCTTGCGACTCATCTGGTGGGTACTAATCGGTGTTCTACTAGTTGGTTTTGCAGTAACAGACGGTTTCGATATGGGTGTAGGCGCGCTTGTACCTATTATCGGTAAAAACGACACGCAACGTCGCGTCATGATTAACTCAATTGCCCCTCACTGGGATGGTAACCAAGTTTGGCTTATCACTGCTGGTGGTGCACTGTTCGCAGCTTGGCCTTTGGTTTACGCAACGTCATTTTCAGGCTTCTACTTAGCGATGATTTTGACACTAGCAGCGCTATGGCTTCGTCCTCTGGGCCTAGACTACCGCTCTAAAATTGAAGATCCAAAATGGCGCAATACTTGGGATATCTGTATCTCAATCAGTGGTTTTGTTCCACCAATCATCTTTGGTGTAGCGTTTGGCAACCTACTACAGGGCGTACCATTCCAATTGAGTGAGTTCTTGATGCCAACATACCATGGCTCATTCTTTGGTCTTCTAAACCCATTTGCACTGCTGTGTGGCCTAGTTAGCTTGTTCATGATTTTGATGCAAGGTTCGACTTGGCTACAAATGAAAACAACGGGCGAAGTGCATATGCGTGCTCGTAACGTTGCTCAGTTGGCAGGTTTACTGACGGTTGCAGCGTTTGTAGCGGCTGGTTTCTGGATCCAAAATATCGATGGTTACGTCATTGTTGGCGGTATCGACACTAATGCAGCTTCTAACCCTCTAAACAAAGAGGTAATCCGTGAAGCTGGTGCGTGGATGAAGAATTTTGAAAACTACCCACTACTATGGGCTGCTCCTGTGCTAGGTGTTGCAATGCCGCTTCTTGCCGTATTGGCATCTCGTCTTGAAAAATGTGCAATTTCGTTCATTACTTCAAGCTTGGGTGTTGCTGGCGTTATCTTTACTGCAGGTTTTGCGATGTTCCCATTCATCATGCCTTCAGACTTAATGCCAAGCCACAGCTTAACAATGTGGGATGCAACGTCATCTGAACTGACTCTGAACCTAATGACAGGCGTTGCGTTTGTTATGGTACCAATCATCCTTGGTTACACGTCTTGGACTTACTACAAGATGTTTGGTCGCCTTGATGATCAGTACATTGAAGACAACAAAAACTCACTTTACTAAGGAGCATTTACTATGTGGTATTTCGCATGGATTCTAGGTGTACTACTTGCTTGTGCATTCGGTATCATAAACGCTCTTTGGTTAGAGCACTCAGAAATGATGGACAAAGACAGTGAGTAATCTCGCTGATAAGGTAGCGCAACTTCACGCTCCGATGGATAAGACTCTGTTAAGAGTCTTATCTCTCATCCTTGGCTTTATGCATGTAGGATTGGTGATGTGGGATCCTGAAGCTTACCATCAAGCAATTGGTGGTTTTAACTCAATCATCGCACCAGCACTGATTTGGTCTGTATGCTCAAGCATGGTTTACGGTGTGGGCTTCAAACCGAGAAACTGGTACTGGCAAGTTTTGTTTAGTCCCTATTTTTCGTTAGCTATCTTAATTTATTTAACGGCACTTTATTTCTTTTAGGCTGAAATACGCTGTAATAAAGTCGGTTACTAAATCATCGAATAAAAGCTAGGTATTTCGCCTGGCTTTTATTTTTTCTACAAATTTCAAAAATATTCCCTTAGCTCGGTACCAATTGCTGTCGCTTCAGTTATAGTAATTACTTTAAAGAATTGAATATATTGGGACTCCCTTGCAAGGCACATCAAATCTCTTTCGCTGGCCGATCACCGTGTACTATGAAGACACCGATGCGGGCGGCGTTGTATATCATTCTAATTATCTAAAATTCTTTGAGCGCGCGCGAACAGAGATGTTACGTGCTAAAGGCATTTCTCAACATGTGTTATTGGAACAAAATATCGGCTTTGTTGTCCGACACATGGATATTGATTTCAACCAAGGGGCAAGGCTGGACGAGCATTTGACAGTATTAACCCGAGTGTCAGAAATAAAACGTGCTTCCCTGCAATTCTGTCAAGAGTTGGTCAATGATCAAGGCAAGATATTGTGCAAGGCCTCTGTTAAGGTAGCATGTATCGATAATAAGAAAATGAAACCAATAGCTATTCCAACCTTTATAAATTCGGAGCTAACAAATAGTGACTGCTGATATTTCCATTTTAGATCTCTTTCTTCAGGCCAGTCTGTTGGTAAAGCTTGTGATGCTGACGTTGCTTGGCATGTCAATTGTGTCATGGGCAATGATCATCAAGCGCAGCAAAGTGCTTTCTCAAGCGTCAAAGAATGCAGAGCAGTTTGAAGACAAATTCTGGTCGGGTACTGATCTTTCTCAGCTTTACCAAAAAGTAAAAGCGCGTAAAGACGAAATTGAAGGCACAGAAGAAATTTTTTACGCAGGTTTCACGGAGTTTGCTCGTCTACGTAAGAGCAACGCAAACTCACCAGCGTACATCATGGAAGGCACTGGCCGCGCAATGCGCGTTGCTGTCTCTCGTGAAGTTGATGAGCTTGAAACAAGCTTACCATTCTTAGCGACAGTCGGTTCTATCAGTCCTTACATCGGCCTATTTGGTACCGTTTGGGGCATCATGCACGCTTTTATTGCGTTGGGAGAAGTAAAACAAGCTACGTTGTCTATGGTTGCACCGGGTATCGCCGAGGCATTGATCGCGACAGCGATGGGTCTATTTGCGGCTATTCCGGCTGTAATGGCCTACAACCGCCTAAGCAATAAAGTGAGCAAACTAGAGCACACTTACGCAACATTCTCTGAAGAATTCCACAGCATCCTTCATCGTCAAGCGATGGCTGGCCGAGACAGCGCGGATAAGGAATAAAGCATGGCGGGTTATCAACCTAAAAAGCGAAAAATGACAGCGGAGATCAACGTTGTTCCGTACATTGACGTAATGCTCGTACTGTTGATCATTTTTATGGCGACCGCTCCATTTGTGACTCAAGGCGTCGATGTTGATCTTCCGAAAACATCGACCGCTGAATCTATGCAAGACCTTGCTGGCGAAACTGACAGTAGTTTTATCATCATCGAAATTGATAGCGAGGGTAATTTAGGCCTAAGCGTAAATGATGAAGAAGTTCAGCGAGGTTTGTCGTTGCAAGATGTTATTGTGCGAGTGAAAGCGGAGCGAGAGGTTAAGCCAGATTCACCAGTTGCGGTAGGTGGCGACGCGGCAACACCATATGCCGATGTTGTGCTATTGCTGGATGAACTAAGTCGAGCTGGTATCCCTAAGGTAGGTCTAATGACCGATATCAGGGAATAGACATCAATTATCTATGAAAGATCACAAGAAGAAACCCAACCAATACGCCAAACCGATAGCAATATCGGTTGGTTTGCATGCAATTCTAGTTGCAGCCCTGCTTTGGGGGACGGACTTCAACATGTCTAAACCAGAGCCTACAGGGCAAATGGTTCAAGCTGTTGTCATCGATCCAAAACTTGTGCAACAACAAGCGAAAGAAATTCGCCAGCAACGCGAAAAGGCAGCGAAAAAAGAACAAGAGCGTCTTGATAAACTGAGACGCGAAGCAGAGCAGCTAGAAAAAAACCGCAAAGCTGAAGAAGAGCAAATTCGCAAGTTGAAAGAGCAGCAAGCGAAAGATGCTCAAGCAGCACGAGAAGCAGAAGCTGCACGTAAGAAAAAAGAACAAGAGCGCAAGCAGGAAGAAGAACGCGTTCGCAAAGAAAAAGAGCGAGCTGCTAAGCTAGAAAAAGAGCGTAAGGCAAAAGAAGAAGCTGTGCGTAAAGCTGAGCAGGAGCGTTTAGCGAAAGAAGCCGCTATAGCAAAAGCTGAGCAAGAACGTCTAGCTCGTGAAAAGGCAGCAAAAGAAGCGGAAGAAAAAGCACGTCGTGAGCGTGAAGCCGCTGAAAAAGCTGAAAAAGAGCGCATTGCAAAAGAGAAAGCGGCAAAAGAAGCGGCAGAGCGAGAGCGCAAAGCGAGAGAAGCTGCAGAACGTGCGGAGCGCGAGCGTAAAGCGCAAGAAGCCGCGCTAGATGATATTTTTGCGGGCCTTGAGAGTGAGTCAGAACAGAATCAGCAAGCTAAAAATCAACATGTGCAATCTGAAGTCGACCGCTACGGTGCAATTTACAAACAATTGATAGAGAGTCGTATCATTAAGGACGATTATCTTGTGGGAAAGTCGTGTAGGCTTAATGTGAAGCTAGTTCCTACTGGGACTGATGGTATTGTAAGTAATGTTACTGTGTTAAACGGTGACTCTCGTCTTTGTAGTGCAGCTAAAAGTGCAGTTGCCCAAGTTGGTAACTTTCCGATGCCTAAAGACCGAGATGTTATTGATAAAGTTAGAGATATCAACTTAACCGTTGAGTACTAGAATAAGGAATAAGACGTGATTAGACGCCTTTTACTAGGAATGTTTGTACTGTTTAGCAGTATGACAAATGTGGCGAATGCCGCATTAGAGTTGGTCATTACCGATGGTATTGATTCAGCACGACCAATTGCTGTTGTTCCGTTTAAGTGGGAGGGCACTCAAGCGCTTCCAACGGATATTTCTACTGTTATTGCCTCGGATTTGCAACGCAGTGGTAAGTTCAGCCCCGTTCCAACGAGCAAGATGCCACAAACTCCGTTCAGCGAATCAGAAGTCAATTTTGATGCCTGGACTAATTTAGGTGTAGATGCTCTGCTGACTGGCTCAATCAAACAAAATGCTCAAGGTGATTACGTTATCAACTACCAACTTGTTGATATTGTGCGTGGCCAGCTAACGGGTGGAAAAAGTAAAGCGCTTGGTAGCGATGGCGAATTAGTACTGTCAAAAGATCATGTGCTGTTCAATAAGGTCGCGACCGTTCAAGGCCCTCGCATGCGTGAGTACGCTCACCGCATCTCTGATTTGGTGTATGAGCAGTTAACGGGTGACCGTGGCGCCTTCATGACCCGTATTGCATACGTGGTGGTGAATGATAAAGACCGTTTTCCTTACCAACTTCGTGTGGCTGATTACGATGGTTACAACGAGCGCTTGGTTTTACGTTCTAAGCAACCATTAATGTCACCAGCATGGTCGCCAGATGGTAAAAAGCTTGCGTATGTTAGCTTCCAAAATGGTCAAGCAGAAATCTTTATCATGAACATCTACACCGGTGAGCGTGAGAAGATTACTTCATACCCACGTCATAATGGTGCGCCAAGATTTTCGCCTGACGGCAATAAGTTAGCGATTGTTCTCTCTAAGACAGGCTCGCTTCATGTTTACACGTTCGATCTTAACACTCGCAAGCTGACGCAAATTACGCGTGGCAGATCAAATAATACTGAACCGTTCTGGCATCCAGATGGAAAATCGTTGATTTTCACATCGGATAGGGGTGGTAAACCACAGATTTATCAAGTAAATTTGGGCAGCGGTTCTATTGACCGTTTGACTTGGCAAGGCAGCCAAAATTTGGGTGGCCAGATTACTCCTGATGGGCGATTCCTAGTAATGGTGAACCGCAGTAACGCAGGATTTAACTTGGCGAAACAAGATTTGGAAACTGGTGCTCTTCAAGTCTTAACTAAGACCTTGCTTGATGAGTCTCCTAGTATTGCCCCAAACGGTGGCATGGTTGTGTATAGCTCGATTTACAACAAGAAAAACGTACTATCGATGGTGTCAATTGATGGTCGATTCAAAGCTAGATTACCGGCAACAAATGGGCGTGTTAGAGCGCCTGCATGGTCACCGTTTTTGTAGTAATAAGTTTGATTAATAAAGGAAAATAAGATGCAACTGAACAAGGTTCTAAAAGGGCTACTAATCGCGCTTCCTGTAATGGCTGTTACAGCGTGTAGTTCAAGCGACGACGCTGCTTCTAACACTGGTGCAGCAACAAACAACAATGGCGCAGTTGAAACAACAGTAGCTACGCCAATTGATCAAAGCGGTCAGCTAACAGAGCAAGAGCTAAAAGAGCAAGCGCTACGTGAAACTCAAACAATCTACTTTGCTTTTGATAACTCAACAATTGCAGCAGATTACGAAGAGATGCTAGCGGCTCACGCTTCTTACCTAAGCAAGAACCCAGCACTTAACGTAACTATCGAAGGTCACGCTGATGAGCGTGGTACTCCTGAGTACAACATCGCTCTAGGTGAGCGTCGTGCACAAGCAGTAGCGAACTACCTACAAGCACTAGGTGTTCAAGCTGACCAAATCTCAATCGTTAGCTACGGTGAAGAGAAGCCACTTCTTCTAGGTCAATCAGATGAAGTTTACGCTAAGAACCGTCGCGCGGTTCTAGTATACTAATTCGAGGTAATCCTCATGTTCAGTAACACTAAGCGCGCTGTTGCGCTTACGTTACTGGCAAGTGCAGCGAACTTTGCGTTCGCTGCACCAGCTCCAGTATCCGATCTCAACAGCACATCATCCGTCTCTAAGAGCCGTTCATCTGAAACGGAAGTAGAGCGTCTAGAGCGCTTGCTACAAAACCGCAATCGCGTTCAGCTCCAAATGCAACAGCAAATTGACCAAATGTCACAAGAGATCAGTGAGTTACGTGGTCAATTAGAGCGAAATAGCTACGAAATGAAGCAAATGTTGCAACGTCAACGAGAGTTGTTTGTCGAGCTAGATCGTGTGCGTGGAGAAATCAAATCCGCGCCTGCGCAAGATGCGAAACCGGCTAAAACAGGTGGTCAGTACACACCAAATGTTGATGAGCAAACGGCATACCAAAATGCAGTCGACCTCATTCTCAAGAAACGTGACTACACTGGCGCAATTGCAGCGTTCCAGCAGTTCCAGAAAGATTATCCTGACTCCACATACTCAGCGAATTCTCACTATTGGCTAGGCCAATTGTACTTCGCTAAGAAGCAGGACAAAGATGCTGTAAAGAGCTTTGCTGCGGTGGTGTCTTATAAAGACTCCAATAAGCGAGCCGATGCTTTGCTCAAGTTAGGTGAAATCGCTGAGCGTAATAACAATGCAGCTCAAGCGAAAAAGTACTACCAACAAGTGGTTGATGAATACCCAGGTAGTGCATCTGCAAAACTTGCCAGCTCTAAGCTGTAAGACGTTATGTTTTAAAAAGGAAGCTTCGGCTTCCTTTTTCTTTTCCGTTTCTTTATCGGTGGTGATCGAATAAATCGAGAGGAATGGCATCGAGCCTTTTATCCCCATCTTGCAACGGATCCTTTCAATCAGAAATGCTACCTGTAACAAAGATATACGGCTAGATAGCTAGAAATCCCCGCGACAAGTTGGTTTTTGAAAATTAACGAGGTTACAATACTCGGATTAAAGGAAGTTGCGTAGAGCAAGAGCAATGAGCCATATATTAGATAAAATCGACACTGTTTACCCATTCCCACCGAAGCCAGTTCCATTAAGCGAAGAAGAAAAAGCGTCTTACATTGAGCGCATTAAAAAGCTGCTAAAAGAAAAGGATGCGGTACTTATCGCACACTACTATACCGATCCTGAGATTCAAGCCCTAGCGGAAGAAACGGGTGGTTTTGTTGGTGACTCGTTGGAAATGGCGAAGTTTGGTAATCGTCATCCTGCAAGCACACTGATCATTGGCGGTGTTCGCTTTATGGGCGAGTCGGCCAAAATCCTAACACCAGAAAAGCGAATTCTAATGCCAACGTTGGAAGCGGAATGTTCGCTCGATCTTGGCTGTCCAGCGGATAAGTTCAGTGAGTTCTGTGATGCTCACCCTGATCACACGGTTGTGGTTTATGCAAATACCTCAGCAGCGGTTAAAGCCCGTGCCGACTGGGTCGTTACATCAAGCATTGCGCTTGAAATCGTAGAACACTTAGACGCTGAAGATAAGCCAATTATTTGGGGACCGGACCGTCACCTAGGGTCGTACATCGCTAATAAAACTGGCGCAGACATGCTGCTATGGCAAGGTGAGTGTGTGGTTCATGATGAGTTTTCTGCTGATGCGCTACGCAAAATGAAGAGCGTGTATCCAGATGCGGCTATTTTGGTTCACCCTGAATCACCAGCAAGTGTCGTAGAACTTGCCGATGCCGTTGGCTCGACGAGTCAGTTGATCAAAGCAGCGAAAGCGCTTCCTCATAAACAAATGATCGTTGCGACAGACAAAGGCATTTTCTTTAAAATGCAGCAACTTGTGCCAGAGAAAGAACTTATCGAAGCGCCAACCGCAGGTGCTGGCGCAACATGCCGTAGCTGCGCACACTGCCCTTGGATGGCAATGAACGGTTTGAAAGCGATAGAGAAAGCGCTTAGTGAAGGCGGTGAAGAACACGAGATCTTTGTTGATGAAGAATTGCGTGTTAAATCGCTCATTCCGTTAAATCGTATGTTGGACTTTGCTGAGCAGCTAAATATGCAAGTGAAAGGTAATGTTTAAAAAGTAGGCGTAACTGAAAGTAAATCTCAAAAACCAGCCGAATATGGCTGGTTTTTTTGTGTCTTACTATCAATGAGTTACTATTGATGCAATCAATGAATATCGAGGTTATAAATTTATGGCGGTGTGGTTAGTAGTTAAAAAGTGGCTTAGTTCACACCTTTTTAAATTGAGCAACCGAAGTCTTCTCATCTTTAGTGGCTTATATGTGAGCCTTTCTTGGGGGCTGCTCATTCTCGCTGGTGAAACCGCATTAACAGACAGCTTCTCTAACTTTATCTATTACCTTATGGTTACGGCGAGTACGGTTGGCTATGGCGATCATTCTCCAGTGACAGATTTGGGTAAATGGGTTGTTGTACTGTTTGTGATCCCAGGCGGCTTGAGCCTATTCGCTGCATTATTGGGACGTGTCGCTGGAGCAGCGATGGATTACTGGCGAGCGGGTATTTTAGGAAAACGGAGAGTAAGAGTGGAAAACCATATTGTATTGTTGGGTTGGAATGGATCGAGAACGATGCACCTTATTCGCATGTTACAACATGAAGAAGAGGGGAAGCGTCCGATTGTTTTATGCAGCCGTTCAGAAATAGAAAACCCGTTGCCAGGCGAGATCAGTTTTATCAAAGTGACCAGCTACACGGATTCGCAAGAGATGAAAAACGCCAATATTGCTGAAGCAGCTTGCGTTATTGTTGATAACCTCTCGGACGATATCACGCTGTCAGCCGCGCTGTACTGTGCTTCTGTGAATCCTTCCGCACATTTGGTCGCTTACTTTAAAGATGAGGCGTTAGGCCGTCTTTTAAGTCAACACTGTCCTAAAGCGGAATGCATACCTGCTGTTGGCGCAGAAATGTTGGCAAAAGCGGCGGTAGATCCAGGCTCAAGTGCACTTCACCAAGAGCTATTAGCTTCAACACGAGGCATGACTCAATACTCGGTTATTTATCCTGAAAGGCTGCCAGTAACTACTGTTGAGAGTCTCTTTGTTTTTCTCAAAAGACGTCATCATGCCACGCTAATTGCTTTTGACATTGGCCATGGTATCCAACTCAACCCAGATTTAGATGCAGAAGTACCACCGAGTACCAAGCTGTTTTACATTGCAGATGAACGTATTGAAGATTTTGCATGGAAAGAAATGAACAAGGAACAATAATGTACATGATTGCTGACCTGTTAGCAGGTTTTCCCAACTTTTTACTCTATTTTTCTGTTTCTATTATTTTCGTTTTGGCGTTTAAGTTCATCTACGTCAAGCTTACGCCTTACGATGAATGGCACCTGATCAAAGAAAAGCAAAATACAGCGGCAGCGATTGCACTAAGTGGTGCATTTCTTGGTTATTGTATTGCGATTTCGGGGGCTGCAAAAAACTCAGTCAACATTGTCGATTTTATGGTGTGGGGCGTTGTTGCAATGCTGGCGCAGATCATTGCATTTGCGATTGTACGTTTTGTTTTACTTCCAAAAGTGACTGAGCGTATCGAAAAAGATGAGCTGCCTGCCGGTATTGTATTAGCGGCTGTTTCTATATCGGTCGGTGTATTAAATGCCGCTTGTATGACGTACTAGGAGGAACGATGAAGCGGAGTTCTAACGTTAAACGTTCTTCCATGGACAAAAGTTTAAAGCTTGGGAAAATTATTCCCTTTGCTGCTTTTGGCGGTATTTTCTTCTTTGCGACACAAGAATCGAAAACCGAAGGCTACATTTTTTCTGACGCTGATGAATGCAAATCAAACTCGCCAGAGTTCAGTGAGCAGTGCGATATTGCTTATCAAGAAGCTTTGGCTCGAGCCGAACGAAATGCCCCTCGCTACAACAATGAGTTCGAATGTGAAAATGACTTTTACGAAGACGATTGTTACTACAGTTCCAGTTCCCGATCTTATGTGCCTCACTTTGGGGGCTTCTTTTACAGTCGCGCACTGAGCGGTTTGAAAGGTTACAACAAGAGCTATTACTCTGAACCAATGTATCGCTATAAATCCAAATTCTATAATGGTGCCGGACAATTTTTTGGTTCCTATCGTAATCAGCCGACGAAGGTTGCGACCAGTAACCTAAATAAACGTGGTGGCGGAACTATTGGTAGAGCAATGTCTCGAGGCGGGTTTGGTAAAGCGGTATCGGTCAGCCGAGGCGGTTAATAAGCACTATGTTTCGACGAGAAATACAAGAACGAGAAAACTGGCGTGAGTTAGCACGCCAGTTTGGTTTTGGCTTCCATTCCATGTATGACCAACCGTATTGGGATGAGAGTGCTTACTATCAATTCACGCTTGAGCAAATAGAGAACGATATTGAAGCGCCCACTGAAGAGCTGCATCAGATGTGCTTGGCTATTGTGGATGAAGTAGTTCGGAGTGAGAGGTTGCTGACGCAATGTGCGATCCCTGAATTTATGTGGGAGCAGGTTGCTTCTTCGTGGCACCGAAATGAACCCTCACTCTATTCGCGTCTGGATTTTGCATACAACGGAACTTCGCCAGCTAAGTTACTGGAGAACAATGCGGATACGCCGACCAGCCTGTTTGAAACGGGTTTTTGGCAGTGGGTGTGGTTAGAGGATGTTGTAAATAAAGGTCTAATTCACCAGAGTGCGGATCAATTCAACATTCTTCAAGACTTTTTGATTGAACGTTTTTCCGAGATAGCCAAATATCAACCCGGGCAAACCCTTCACTTTAGCTGCTGCAAGTACACTGAAGAAGATAAAGGGACTGTCCAGTATTTAGAAGATTGCGCGCGCGAAGCTGGGTTAGCGACGGCGTTTGTTTATGTCGAAGATATTGGTGCGACGGAAGATGGTCAGTTTGTGGATGCAGATGACAGAGCGATTCGTTGGATGTTCAAGCTTTATCCGTGGGAGTTTATGTTTGAAGAGGAATATGCGAAATACTTAGCGACCGCGAAAGTGAATTGGTTAGAACCCATGTGGAAGTCGATTCTATCCAACAAAGCACTTTTACCGTTATTGTGGGAGCGCTTTCCGAATCATCCTAATCTTTTACCTGCCTATTTTGCTAACGATTCAAAAGCGAACACTTTGAAAGATTTTGTAATCAAACCACTATTCTCTCGAGAAGGCGCGAATATTGAGATCGTCAAAGGTGGGAAACGCGTACTCAAAACGGCAGGGCCTTATGAATCTAAATTCAATATCGTCCAGCAGTATCATCCGTTACCCAAGTTTGGGCAAAGCCATACGTTAATTGGCAGCTGGCTAGTCAACGATAGAGCCGCTGGGATTTCGATTCGGGAAGACACTAGCTTAGTCACGCAAGATATGGCGCGATATATTCCACATGTGATTTTAACATGATCAAAAAAGCTCTCTATCCAGAGAGCTTTTGTCTATTCAGCGGTTCAATCTTGATGGTCGACAGCGTTGTGTCTTATTGTTCTTCAGCTAATGCAACACCGCGTTGAGTAAGACCACATAGCATCACTGGCATGGCATTGAAGATCTCTTCAAACTGTTCTAAGCCTTCCATGCCTTGTTCTGCCAATGTTTCAATGGTCGTTTCTGGATCGTAAAGCATCGTAAGAGAAAGCAAAACACCGCCGAGCAGAGCATTATCTTCGCTGTCCTCTGGCATTAGCGTTTCCCAGTCATCACGAGCAAGTTGCCAACCTTGTAATACACCTTCACAGAAATCACGGGTCTGGCTTGTTACAATATCTTGTTCATCTAACGCGCATCCTTCAGGCCACTGCCAAGATCCTTCTAGAAGAGCAGGACGAGTTTGGTTCCACATTTGCACAATCTCATCAATGTATTGCTCTAATTGCTCACCGTCAGTAAATGGCGCTGTTTCTTCACCACCCCATAAGAATGGCAACCACTCTTGAGGCATTAATACGTTTGGCGCTGCAGCCATCGCTGTTACAAAGCCTTGAGTTTTTGCTAGGTTTAGTAGTTTACCGTCAAGTTCTGGGAGAGAAAGGATGTCTTGTAGTTTCAAAATAGAATACCATTTGTTAATGGGCTGGTTGATTGCGCTCATCTTACCAATCAATTTGTGATAAATCGATATTAGGGAATGATTCACAGACATCTATGGAAATTCGCTCATCACTTAGAAAAAAAAGCATTCTCGCCCTGACACTGTACCTGTGTTTCTTTATCGCAACGATTGGTTCTGTTGCCTATTTGGTTGTCGAGCCTCCGGTTAGGCAAAAGCTAGAGCAAAACCTAGAGTTACGCACCCAACTCCTTGCTCTAGAGATTAAAGAGCCTCTCCTTAGCTCTACCGGTGTATTGAGCAGCCTTGCAGGACTCGCCCAGGGGACTGAAAATATTCAATCTCTCAACACAACAATTCCGCATATTCTCCAATTGAGTGATGAGATGCTCGTCAGTGGTGGCGTATGGCCTAAACCAGAACTCAAAGCTGAACAATGGCGATATAAAAGCCTATTCTTCAATAAAAACAGTGATGGCGGTATTGACCAAATTCACTCCTACAATAATCCTGAATCTGGCGGTTATGACAATGAACCATGGTATAAGGCTGCAGCTGACGCGCCAGTTGGTTCTGTGAGTTGGTCTACGGTTTATATCGACACTTTTACTCAGGTTCAGATGATTACTGCGTCTTCCCCATATTATCAAAACGGTCAATTCGCTGGCGTTGTAACGGTAGACTTATCACTTGATGCACTTTTTCAGTTTATTCGAGAGCACACTAACCAGCATTCTTTAGGTGTGGTGGTTCGCGATGCTGACTCGAACGTGATTATTGAGCACAACTTCCAACTAACAGACGAAATTTATGTCAGCGAGCTTGATTTCGGAGAGTTTGATTGGCGGATGGAAGTTGTCAACGCAAAAGCTAAAGTAGCTGATCAAGTGTTTGAACAAGTCATGAGTGTTGAGGGGAGGATCATTCCATTCTTACTCTTGTGTGTACTGGTCGGGTATTACTTGCTGAATCGTTACATTGTCGAACCGATTGTCCGTATTGCGGCTAAGATTGATGACTCGAAAACTGGCGGGATCATAGACATTGACTACGATAGCGAAGATGAAATTGGACAGCTCATCGAGAAGTTCAATGAAAAAACCATCTATCTAGAGCAAGAGAGAATAAAAGCCCAGGCTTCGACGAACGCTAAAACGGCATTTTTAGCCACATTATCCCATGAGATTCGTACGCCAATGAACGGTGTATTAGGAACCGCTCAGATATTGTTAAAAACGCCACTCACCGATGATCAACGTAAGCACCTGAGAACACTTTATGACTCAGGTGATCATATGATGACGTTACTTAATGAGATTTTAGATTACTCAAAAATTGAGCAAGGACATGTTGAATTCGAAAATACGCCTTTCCCAATTGAGTCGATCATCGGCAGCATAAAAAGTGTTTATCAAACACTATGTGCAGAAAAAGGCCTTCGCTTTAGAGTCGTGTCTCATTTACCAACAGGGCGCTGGTACAACAATGACAAAGCTCGTCTACGCCAAGTGTTGTTTAACCTACTAAACAACGCTGTCAAGTTCACCGACCGAGGCATCGTAGAGGTAGAGCTGACCGAGAAATCGAGCAAGGCAGGTACCAAGCTTATGCTCGCGGTGAAAGATACGGGTATCGGTATTTCTCAAGAAGCGCAAAAACGCATTTTCCGTCCTTTTGAACAAGCGGAGTCCTCGACGACTAGGCGGTTTGGTGGTACAGGGCTTGGTTTGGCGATAGTAAAAGAAATTGCCGAGCATATGGGAGGGCATGTGATTGTGCAGAGTCAAGAGAATGTCGGGACAACCTTTACCGTCGAGATCGCGCTTACGCCTTGTGAGCCTGGGAAAGTGGAAGCAGTCAATGCACATAAGCTGAATTGCAAAGGTTTGAAAGCGCTCATTGTCGAAGACAACCGAACAAATGCGATCATTATGGAAACTTTCCTAAGAGCCAAAGGCTTTGAGTGCACAAGTGTTGAAAATGGTCAGCTTGCCGTCGATGAGGTGGCCGTTCAGTCATTTGATTTGATATTAATGGACAATCATATGCCTGTTCTTGATGGTGTTGGGGCGATATCAGCCATTCGAGCGATGAGTTCGCCTGTAAAGTCGGTACTGATCTTTGGCTGCACAGCGGATGTATTCAAAGAAACACAAGAGCGCATGATAAATGTAGGAGCCGACCACATAATTGCGAAACCAATTGTGGAGTCTGAATTAAATGATGCGTTATATCTCCATGCAGCACGGTTATACCAATACCAGTCGGACTTTGGTGATAATACAACGGATATCCTTGATGCGGAAAAGTGGCTACTAAACTTCTATGTTGCTCTAGATAATGGTCATCTCAACGAAGCGCTAGAGGCTATTTCAGCGATTATTGCTCAAGTCACCCCTGATGCTAATAAAGACGTTTCTTTAGTTGCCGAGCGAATAAGGCGTAACTTAAAGCGTCAGCAGTCTCCAAACCAAGATGATATCGATACATTAACGCTCTTGCTCGCATCATCATAGCTTAATCCATATAGCGCGATTCAACGCAATCATGAATTGTCTTTACTCTTCATACCTAACCTTAGCTGAATCGTCTATTTTTTCCTTACTTTCAATGAGCTTAGCTCTGCTGTTGGATCCTGTCATAAGAGAAACGGTGCGGCTCTTAGTTGCGCTCACATCGGGAATACTCTGAATTTTTACAACTCAGTAGCATAAGTTATTAGAATGATCGTTTATTCCCCGAGCTTTATCCTAACCCTCCATCCAAACAATCACTTATCTCACTTTTTGTGTAAGTTAAATCCGTATTTTTCTACCATTTTTACGTCATTTTAGGCGTTTTTAGTTGTTGGTGGTGAAAAAAACTACTTTCATTTTAAAAAATGGTTATAAATTTACAACTTGATTTAAAATACAGTGCCATACGCTGCTTTTTATGTGATTTAATTGCCTTATTAACTGGTCATGTATTTGTTTGATGGTTGATAGTTTTATTTTGTTTATTTTTTGTGGTATTTAATTTTAGGGGTTGGTTAATGAAGTCTCGTGGACCATTTTGTATTCGTCACGCCGCAGCGGATACCTTTGCTATGGTTGTTTTTTGCTTTATCACAGGGATGATTGTCGAGATTTTGATTTCAGGGATGACGTTTGAGCAATCTTTAGCATCACGTACACTATCTATTCCAGTGAATATTGCTATTGCTTGGCCGTATGGCGTTTTTCGTGATTGGGTACTACGTCAGGGTAACAAGGTATCGCCGTCTTCATTTATGAAAAACGTATCTGATCTGGTCGCTTATGTGCTTTTTCAGTCTCCAGTTTATGCGGGAATTTTATTCGCAGTTGGTGCGTCTACAGACCAAATAGTGACCGCGGTGACAAGTAACGCCATTATTTCTTGCGGTATGGGTGTGTTGTATGGGTACTTCTTGGACATGTGCCGCCGTTGGTTCCGTGTTCCCGGTTATTCTCAAGGCATCTAAATGACCCAGTTTTGCTCAATTTAGTTACTTAGTGAGCAATCGAGTGGAAAAGGGCGCTTTTTTTTATGTTTAGCCTTGACCATCAGGCACATAATCATTAAATTAGCGCCTCGTTAGCCAATGATGCTAACCAAAAATTGATTCGGTGAGTTGTCCGAGTGGCTGAAGGAGCACGCCTGGAAAGTGTGTATACGGCAACGTATCGAGAGTTCGAATCTCTCACTCACCGCCACATTCTATAAGCCCTTGTAGTGTAAGAACTTCTTATAATACAGGGGTTTGGTGTTTTAATGTAAGCTGCCTACTGGTACAAAGAGTAGGTACAATGTCGAACATCATGGCAAGTCCTTATAAACATCCTCAGACTGGTGTTTACTACTTTAGAATGGCTGTCCCAAAAAAGCTGGTTCCTATAATCGGTAAGACAGTCTTCAAGAAATCTCTTCAAACTAAAAATCTTTCTGAAGCTAAACCACGATTTACTGAGTGTCTATTCGATGCACAGAAGCAGATCGCCGTTGCTCAGTTAAAACTATCTAATTCATCCAATGTCGTACTCAATGTTAGAGACTGTACAATCATCGCAGAGCGTTGGTATGAACACGTAAAGAATGAAGTTGATACCTCTGGTAACTACGATCTTTTCCTAAAAAGGGATGTAGATGCGGAAGGTTCAGTCCATGAATTTGGCTTGTCTGATACTTTGTCTTTATATGGTAGTGAGGTTGATACTGCTACCCCTGAACAGCTTCAAGAGCTAGCAGATGAACTAAAAGAGTTCATTGTTGCTCAACTAGATAGAGAAGGTTTAGTTGTCTCTTCTCACAGTGAGTCTTTCCGTCAATTAGCAGTAGCTTTCTATCACTACATTCATCGCATCGAAGCGCTGTGTAGAGCACGTTACAACCGTGACTATGGCTACGAAGCAATATCTAATCCTATTGCAGACAAACCTCTATCAGTTAACCCTTCAGCTAATAAACGTCAGCCTAAACGCCAAAAGGCATCTCAATACTCAATATCTAATGTGTTTAAGAGGTATCACCAGTCTGAGATTCTTAAAGACAAAGACGCTAAAGCATTGTATGAGGCTGGCCTTCAGATTGAGCGTCTAATCGAAGTTATCGGAGATCTGGATGTTACTGAGGTAACTCGTGCACATATCGTTGAGTTTCGAGATACACTGCTTCAGTTACCTAAGTCTAAAATTGCAAGTATCAGGAATAGACCTCTTCTAGAACAAATTGAACTTGTAAAGATACAAGGTCTAGAGACTTTAAGTGCTACTACGGTGAAGAACTGTCTACGCAAGACCTCTGTTGTGTTTAGCTACGCCATTGAACTAGGCATCATCGATTCTAATCCACACGTAGGTGTGCGTGTTGCCACGGCGGAGAAGAAGACTGAAGCTAATGAGGGAAAAGGCTACACTGACTCAGAAATGCGTCGACTGTTCCAAGCTGACGTATTTAATGATGCTAATGCTCGTAAACCTTATGGTATGGCTTGTTATTGGGTTCCTTTGTTGTGCAGATATACAGGTGCACGCCTAGAGGAAATGTCTCAACTACATAAGTCAGATATATCCCAATCAGACTCAGGCATACATTACCTCAACATCCGTAGAGGTGAGGGGCAAAGCGTTAAGAATAACTCTTCACTGAGACACGTACCTATCCCTGCTCATCTGATAGAACTAGGTTTCTTAGATTATGTTGCGGAGTCAGGCGGCTTCTTGTTCCCTGAGCTTAAAGAGAACAAATACGGTAAGAAATCAGCGGCACTCAGTAAGTGGTGGGGTCAAACAGTCAGGTCTCTAGGTATACACACAACCCAACCAGCTCATGCCTTTAGGCATACTTTCAAGACGGCTCTGCGCAGATTGGGTATTGCTGATACTGTTAGTGACGCTATTACTGGTCATACTCCAGCGGGTGTAGGCGGTTCATATGGTACGGTTGAGTTAGAGACGAAGAAAGAAGCTATCGACCGTCTCCCTCGTTTAGCTCTGTCTCGTTTGTGGTAACCCATCAGGCCACCAGCCTGTAAGAAACTGTCCTAGTCCTGCTGGTGGCTCGTTTTTTATAGAAGTTTAAAACTTGGTATGCTTTATACCTCGTATGATAAGGGTTTAGAGTATCTATACTGGTAATCTAATAGTCACCTAAGGTGTTTATGGTGAAGCTCATGCGGGTTGACACTACTATCTTAAAAGTATTCTTCATTCTCTTGCTCAAGTTCATCAATACTTATATCAAAGTCTATAGCGTCTAACGGCTCACCTAGATAAAGCCTTATGAACTTAGCAAGCTTATCTGGTTCATTAGCGCATTTGGCCTTTTCTAAAATCTGCCTAGCGGTAGCCTTATCATCCTCAGTTAACGCTCCTGTGGTTTCTTCATCAACAGAAGACCATTCATCCCTTTTAAGTGCTTCTCGGCTCGGTCTTAGCATAGGAAAGCCCGTAATGGGGTTCTTATCAACATTGCTCTTCTTATCAAAGAAACCAGCCTCTTCAAACTTATTCTTAAGTTTACGCCAGTTACTAACCGTTGAGGTCTGAATACCAAGTATCTCTGAGGTCTTCTTAATGCTTGGGGGATTATCTTGACTCATGAGATTTAGAAATTGTTGCCACTGTAACTCTGTTCGTTGACTGCTTGTAAGAGATAAGGCTGTGTGCTCGGTGTTGATAGACAAGGCTCTATCTAGTGTTACACCTTCAGTATGTACCTTAACTCTAATTTGTTTGAAGCGTTTACCTTTGGTGTTTTTAAAGATCTGCCTGTATGCCCCGTAGCGGTGGAAACCATCAACGATAATATACTGACCATACTTTTTAGGGTCTTCAACTACCTCAATGGGTTCTATGCGTTTTTTTGGGTTATCATTCAATGCCTTAACGATAGTCTGAATGTGTCTGCGTGAAGCCTTCTCTTGATCTATACGTTCCCCATACGGTGAAGTTCTAGGGTCTCTGACTTGGTAGCGTTTATCATCTGCATTTATTGAGGATAGTGTTATTCTTCTAGTTTCCATTGTGCGTATTACTTGTTGACAACTAGTGGATGAGACTATACATGAATGTAGAGGTAGCTATAAGGTGTATACCCCGTTTTTACCTTGTTGTTTTTCGTTAAGTTGTTGATATTAATTGTCTTTGTTTCTACTTTTGTATTTGCTTTTATGTAGTTAATTTGGGTTTTTTAACTACTTTGTTGACTATTGCCGTGTGGCTT
>NZ_JAHPJI010000008.1:0-177661 GCF_020515785.1 Vibrio sp. E14 | reverse complement strand
CCGGCCTGTCACGCCGGGGGTCGCGGGTTCGAGTCCCGTCCACTCCGCCACTTATTTGAGAGTCGTCTCATTAAACACGAACTGCAGGGGTGTAGCTCCAATTGGCAGAGCAGCGGATTCCAAATCCGCGTGTTGGGAGTTCGAATCTCTCCACCCCTGCCATATATCAAGGCTCTGACTTAGGTCGGAGCCTTTTTCGTTTCTAACGAATAGTTGTCGATATCTGATACATATTGATCTTAAGAACATATTACATCGGTGACTTAAGCCATTCTATTTCCCTTGCAATAGATTGCGTCACTAAGCTTCGGTGTATCATTTTACCCCTTCTTACCTCTGTTCATACTCCCATTATTCTTCGTTAGTGAGCTAGTTGATTTACTACTTGATCTATATGACGTGTATAGAAAAGGTTAGTGGTTACATTGGCTTGGATGATTACTGACTTGGTTCCTGTTATTATCATGAGTTAATGCTAATAATTAGGAAGTAAGTTTATGCCACATTTTCGATTCCGTGCTGTAGAGCCGCAAGCTGTTCAGGCACTATCAAAGCCTCTGACGGATGAACTTCAGCCTCTGATGGACTGTCCGCGTGAGGATTTTACTTTTGAGTATATCTACACTACGTTTTTCAATGAGGGCGAGGTGAGTGCTGCATATCCTTTTGTCGAAGTGCTTTGGTTTGATCGTGGTCAGGAAGTACAAGATAAAGTTGCTAAGCTTATTACACAGCAAGTTCGTGGTATTGCTGGTGCGGATATTGATGTTGCAGTTATCTTTTCAGCTTTATCCCCTAAAGCTTATTACGATAATGGCGAACACTACTAAAGGCTAAAATCTATGAAGCTGGGTTTCATTGTATCTTTGGGTTTATGTTTCTCAGCTTCTGTATACTCTACTCCTTGGGAGTCTGTTGCTAACCCTACCCAAAACTCTTCTTCCTCTATTGGTAGCTATGCTAACGGTTGTTTGGATGGTGCATTACCTTTGCCTCTTGATGGCGTTGGTTATCAAGTTTTACGCAGTAAAACGAAACGCTACTATGGGCACCCTAAAACGATAGAGTTTATTGAAAACCTAGCGCTTAAAGCTCATCAAAATCTCGACACAACGCTGCTTATAGGTGACCTGTCTTTACCAAGAGGAGGAAGGTTTTCTTCTGGCCATTCTAGTCACCAAACTGGGTTAGATACTGATATCTGGTTAAGACTCGCTGACCAACCGCTTTCTTATAACGAATTACAACTCCCTAAGCCAATGAGTGTGGTGGACTTAAAAGGTTATTCCATACTTAACCATCGCTGGGAAGATAGGCACTTTAGGCTGATTCGATATGCTGCACAGAGTGAGGATGTTGCACGAATTTTTGTACATCCTGTCATTAAGGAGCAGCTTTGCTCGCAAGAAGAAGGCAAAGAACGTTCTTGGTTACGTAAAGTTCGCCCTTGGTGGGGGCATCATTACCACTTCCACGTCAGGTTATCTTGTCCTGAGTCGAGTGGCTACTGTGTTGAACAAGCTCTGCCTCCCGCTGGTGATGGTTGTGGGGTAGAGCTCGCTAGTTGGGGACCGAAAGTTAAGCCTATCGATAAGCCGCCGTCTGCGAAAGTTATTGCTAAGCCCAAGCGAAAAAAAGCGATTCCACCGCAATGCCAATCACTTATCTCTACTAACTAGAGTGGCTCTACAGGTTTATATTCCCTTACGTATCTCTTTTATGAAACTGGAGAAACATCATACTTTTGTCTACAGTGAATAATACCAATACAAAAACTAACCTAATTAGTTTTGGTGACATAATATAGAAATCTAAATTAAACAAAGAGTTGTAGTATAGATAAGTCGTAACTTCTCTGTTTAGAAAGATCTTTCGTCACGATACTTTGGTTTCTTAGCAATATGTCTGTCAGTTGGCTAGCGAAGCAATAACAAGGCAGACAAGTGTGTGAGGCGGGAATGGATACTTCTCCTGCTAGAAGAGTAAATCAAGGATAAAACCATGACTATGATTTGTGCAAAAGAATTTGCAGAGTGGTTAAGACACAGATTTAGCAGTGAAACGAAAGGGGTCTTATTGACTCGGGTTGATGTAAATCACCTGACAGGACGTCAGCGTCTTGATCCCGGATTTGTTAATGATGTGCATTACGAGCTGATGCAATATGGAATGGCTTTCGTTACGGATACGAGCCGAGAAAACTTTTATCTTGTGCCGGTTTCCCAAGCAGAAAATTGGCGAGATAGGTTAGAGTCTCATTTTGAAAAAGAGTTGTTTTGTAATATCTATCCTATTGAAAAGTCGGGTTAAAAAAAGGTTCAACTTTGTCTCCAAAGTTGAACCTACTTGTTCTTATGCCAACCCTTGAATAATCACGAACTTCTCCAGTAACTGCTCTTCTGTTTCTACATGATCCGGGTCTGTGATGATGCATTTTGTAATCGGACACACTGACTGACAGGTCGGCTTTTCGTAATGTCCCTTACACTCTGTACATAGAGCTGGGTCAATCTCGAAAATGCTTTCTCCCATGCTGATTGCCCCATTGGGGCATTCGGGATCGCACATGTCGCAGTTGATGCATTTGTCAGTAATGAGCAAGGCCATGATTACTTACCAGTCGGGTTACGGGTGTCCTGCCCTGAGTTCAAGTTACGCATCAATAGACCGTATTCTAAATCTAGATCTGCTGGTACTGGAATGAAGACGAAGTGACCATTCCCTTTGGCATCCTCAATAGACTCTGACTTACGGTTTTCCATCGCTTCTAGCGTGAAAACAACATTACCTTTTGGCGTCATTAGCTCAAGACTATCACCGACAAGGAATTTGTTTTTCACTTCTACTTCAGCCATATCACCACGACGTTTACCAGTGAACTCACCGACAAACTGTTGAGCATCAGAGACTGAGTAGCCGTAATCGTAATTTTGGTAGGTATCGTGAGTATGACGACGTAGGAAGCCTTCGGTATAGCCACGGTGAGCTAGGCTCTCTAGTGTACCCATTAGGCTTTCATCAAATGGTCGGCCTGCTACAGCGTCATCAATTGCTTTGCGGTAAACCTGTGCAGTACGAGCACAGTAATAGAATGATTTAGTACGACCTTCGATTTTCAGCGAGTGCACACCCATCTTAGTTAAGCGCTCAACATGCTGTACTGCACGTAGGTCTTTAGAGTTCATGATGTAAGTACCATGTTCATCTTCGTACGCTGCCATTTTTTCTTCTGGACGGTGCGCTTCAGAAAGTAGAACGACTTCATCCGTTGGTTTACCACGACCAATTGTGGTTTCAGGGCGTTCGTCTTGTACTTCGACAGGCTGTGCTTCAGATGGGTCAAACTTCTCTACAATATCACCAGCGTCGTTTTCTTTGCCTTCTTCCACTTTGTATTCCCAACGGCACGCGTTGGTGCAAGTGCCTTGGTTAGGATCACGTTTGTTTATGTAACCAGAAAGTAGGCAACGACCAGAATAAGCCATGCATAATGCACCGTGAACGAATACTTCAAGTTCAGTTTCAGGACAATGCTCACGAATTTCTTCGATTTCTTCTAGAGATAGCTCGCGAGAAACGATCACTCGTTCCACGCCATTCGCTGCCCAGAACTTAACAGTCGCCCAGTTTACAGCGTTTGCTTGTACAGAAAGGTGAATTGGCATTTCTGGGAAAGCTTCACGAACCATCATGATTAGGCCTGGATCTGACATGATCAATGCGTCAGGACCCATTTCTACGATTGGTTTAAGATCACGGATGAAGGTTTTTAGCTTCGAGTTGTGTGGTTGAATGTTACATACCACATAAAGCTTTTTGCCTAGAGCATGTGCTTCATCGATACCGATTTTTAGGTTTTCGTGGTTAAACTCATTGTTACGCACGCGGAGGCTGTAGCGAGGTTGGCCAGCGTAAACTGCATCTGCGCCGTAGGCGAATGCGTAACGCATGTTTTTCAGGCTTCCCGCAGGAGACAGTAGCTCAGGTACGAATGCTTTCTCAGTTGTCATTGCTCAATTCTCTTTTATCTGATCACAAGTCAGGCCAATTCCACCTAATGGAAATGGGGCGCAAATTTTACGTTAAAATGTGAACTGTGACTAGGGTAATTGTGCTTCAGATAGAAAAACGCCCTCAAAAAAAGTGAGGGCGTTATGGTTAACCTTTATACAATGTTAAGCGTTAGGATTTGGTAAGCCGCCTAGCGCATCATATAGGTTGGGTAGGAAAGCACTGAACTCCCCACACATCAGAGAGAAGTCTGCATCAAATCGAGCCGCTTGATCTTCACGTGGAATATCGTCATTTTGATCTTTCAATTCATCAGAGAATTTTAGACGCTTAATGCCCGCATCTTCTGTCATGATGAATTCAATACGATCTTGCCAATTAAGTGCAAGCTTCGTTACGACTTTATCTGCTGCGATGTGGTTGCGGATTTCATCTGTGGTCAGCTCTTGCTTCTTACAACGAATCACGCCACCTTCTTCAAGCACGGATTTTAGCTCAGCTTCGTCCATCATGGTGATACCTTGAGGTGTGTCGCCCGTTTTCACCCACTCGGTTAGCGTTGTTTCAATCGCTACTTCTGGAATGGCAGGAACAACAGGTAAACTACCCATGGTTTTACGAAGTAGTGCTAATACGTCTTCCGCTTTTTTGTAGCTGCTTGCGTCAACAAGGATGAACCCTTCTTTTGGCATGATGAGCACGTGAGTGTGGCTGCTGCGGCTAAATGCGCGAGGCAGTAAATCCATTACGATGTCATCTTTCAGGTTGTCTTTCTCTTTCTTCTTCAGAGGACGACCTTCTTGCGCTTCCATTGCTTCTACTTTTGCATTCAATGACTCTTTGATCACTGAGGCAGGTAGCATTTTCTCTTCTTTCTTGGCGCAAATCAGAATGCGGTTTTCTGACACGTGAGTCATCATGTCGCCATGTCTACCCATTGCACTGACCCAGCCAAATTTCTGTTTATCTTGACTGCCACATGGGGTGAATCGGAATTCAGACAGTTGAGTTTCTAGTTGTTCGGCGTTGAAAGTAACCTCGCGGTTAACGCGGTATACCAGACAGTTTTTAAACCACATAAATCTTCTCTAGGCTTGATGACAAGGGACTAATCATAGGGAATTTTTGTGCTGATGTCTTAATAGAAATGAAAAATATCCGAATGAACCTCAAAAGAAAGTTATATGAAAATTTGTTTTCAAAGGTCACAAAAGTGTCATAATTGGTAGTGATAATGCTTATGCATAGAGGGGCGCTTTGTCTCTTAAATTCATTAGCTCAACGAACATAAGGTTACTCAATTATGTCTAGAAGGATTCTGGTTGTTGAAGACGAAGCTCCTATTCGCGAAATGCTGTGCTTCGTACTTGAGCAGAAAGGTTACCAAGCGGTAGAGGCGGAAGATTACGATACTGCAGTAACCAAACTGGCTGAACCCTTCCCTGATTTAGTTTTACTGGATTGGATGTTACCAGGCGGAAGCGGCATTAACTTCATCAAGCATATGAAGCGAGAGGAATTAACGCGCAACATTCCAGTTGTGATGCTTACCGCTCGTGGTGAAGAAGAAGATAAAGTGCGTGGTTTAGAAGTCGGTGCGGATGACTACATTACTAAGCCATTCTCTCCTAAAGAGCTGGTTGCCCGCTTAAAAGCGGTGATTCGTCGCGTAACCCCGACCGCACTGGAAGACGTCATTGATGTGCAGGGATTGAAGCTTGATCCTGTATCACACCGTGTCACGGCTAATGATGCACCATTAGATATGGGCCCAACAGAGTTTAAAATGCTGCATTTTTTCATGACGCATCAAGAGCGTGTGTACAGCCGTGAGCAGCTATTAAACAATGTTTGGGGTACTAACGTGTATGTTGAAGATCGTACGGTCGATGTTCATATTCGCCGCCTGCGTAAAGCATTGGAAGCCGCAGGTCATGATAAGCTGATCCAAACTGTTCGTGGTGCTGGATACCGCTTCTCGACAAAGGCATAAATTAACACGCAGCTTATCGGTACCATTTCTGGAGTTATGAGTGGTTGAAAGATTAACGTGGAAAAAGCTGGCCTGGGAGCTGGCTTTTTTTTACACCCCATGGGTGATAGTAGGTTGGATATTCGGTTATATGCCGTGGTTGCTTTTGGCAGCTACGGCATTGCAGCTTGTGTGGCATTTGCATAACCAAGTACGTTTATCTTCTTGGTTATGGGATGAAAAGCGCCTTACGCCACCGTCTGGTAGCGGTAACTGGGAATCTTTGTTCAATGGCTTGTATCGCTTACAGCAGCGCCAACGCCGTAAACGCAAAGAGCTTACTAATCTTATCCGCCGATTCAGAAATGGTGCGGAATCTTTACCCGATGCCGTCGTGGTGTTCCGTGCTGAAGGCAATATCGTTTGGTGTAACAAACTGGCTCAACACTTATTGGGTTTCCATTGGCCGGAAGACTCTGGTCAACCTATCTCCAACCTCATTCGTACGCCTGACTTTATCAAGTACCTCAACAAGAAAGACTTCTCTGAGCCATTGGAAATGAGTTCACCACTCAATGTCGAACGCATGCTAGAACTACGTATCGTACCGTATACCGAAGGTGAACATTTGATGGTGGTGCGTGATGTTAGCCAGTTAAAACAACTTGAGGGAATGCGCCGTAATTTCTTTGCTAACGTTTCTCATGAACTGCGTACACCAATGACGGTGCTACAAGGTTATTTGGAGATGACAGAAGACCCTGACATGGTTGTGGGCCCAATGTGGAGCAAAGCGCATGGTGTTATGACGGAGCAGCTTAACCGCATGAACAGTTTGGTGAACCAACTACTGACGCTATCTAAAATTGAAGCGGCACCTATGCATGAGCTTGAAGAAGTCGTGAATGTACCTGCGATGCTCGAAGTACTAGAAAAAGAGGCGGTCAGCCTTAGCGGGGACAACCAACATAAATTGAAATTTGATGTTGATGCTAGCCTACGCGTACTGGGCGATGATGACCAGTTACGTAGTGCTATCTCTAACCTCGTTTATAATGCTGTCAAATACACACCGCCTGGCGCGAACATTAATGTTCGTTGGTTCCAGACATCTCAAGGCGCATGCTTAGAGGTGGAGGATAGTGGTGATGGTATAGAGCCTCAGCACCTCCATCGACTTACTGAGCGTTTTTATCGCGTCGATAAAGCAAGATCACGCGATACCGGAGGGAGCGGGTTAGGGTTGGCTATTGTGAAACATGCGCTGAGCCACCATGATGCTCATTTGGAAATTCACAGTGAAGTGGGCGTGGGCAGTAAGTTTTCTTTTGTATTGCCTGAACGTTTGGTGGTGAAATAATGGCATTAAGAGTCGCAAAAGTGTTCAGTCTACTGGCTCTCGCTTGTTCAGGTATGGCTGTCGCTCAAGATAAACCATTGCCGAATTATCATAAAACGACTGGGATTGTCGGGAATTTGCTCTCTGTCGGCTCCGATACACTTGCGGGCATGACAACACTTTGGGTTGAAGAGTTTAAATCCATTTACCCGAATATTAATGCGCAAGTCCAAGCGTCTGGCTCTTCTACTGCCCCCCCAGCATTGACCGAACAAACAGCTCAGTTTGGTCCCATGAGCCGCCCTATGCGTTTAAGAGAGGTTGAAGCGTTTGAACGTGAACATGGCTACAAGCCAACGGCGCTCAGGGTGGCCATCGATGCAATAGGTATTTTTGTTCATCAAGACAATCCAATTCAAGGGCTTAACTTTAGTCAGTTAGATGCTTTGTTTTCTGCCACGCTACGCTGTGGTGAAAGTCAATTTATCACGAACTGGCAGCAACTCGGTCTTGAATCACAGTGGGCAAAGCGCAACGTACAGTTGTTTGGTCGTAACTCCGTTTCTGGAACTTATGGTTACTTCAAAAGCAATGCCTTATGTGGCGGCGACTTTAAAACCCGAGTTAACGAGCAGCCAGGCTCCGCGTCAGTTGTGCAAGCTGTAGCGTCAACCATCAGTGGAATTGGTTATTCCGGTGTCGGCTATCGAGTAGCAGGCGTGCGCTTAGTTCCGGTGGCAAAAATAGGAAATGACTACGTGACGCCAACGCGAGAACATATTGTTAGTGGTAAGTACCCACTATCACGTTACTTATATGTTTACGTGAATAAGCACCCGGATTACCCATTAACACCAATTGAAGCCGAGTTTATTCGCTTTATTTTCTCCGCTCAGGGGCAAGCGTTGGTTGAGAAAGATGGCTATGTACCCATTACAGCAGATTTTGCAGAAGAAGAATTAAAAAAAGTCGGCCTATAAGCCGACTTTTTGTTTAGGCGTGAACAGTGCGAGATCAGAAAGTGAGTGTCCACTTCGCGCTGCTCCATCGTTCTTGTTCTTCCTGTAAATCAGCATGAAGCAATTTGTTGTTTTCTAGCCATGCTTTATCTGTGCACGTAAGAATCCATTCATCATTTTTGATGGATAAAGTGATGTCAGGCAATGGATCTTCGTTACGCTGTCCATTTAATACGATAGAAAGTCGTAATATTTTGATGAGGCTTATCACGTCACTTTGTTTGTAGAGGTTGAAATCTGGCAGTTCTTGCAGTTTGAGCGCTTTACGCTGGAAGCGGGCTAATGTTGCGAGCACTAATTGCTGTTCACGGTTGAAGCCTTGTAGAGTGGAATGCAACAGAATATAGAAAGAGTGGCGATGGAAGCTACGTAAGTTGATACTTAATCCGACTTCATGAAGCAATGCTGCCCATTCTAGTAAGTCAAATAACTCACTTTTTTTCTTAATGCCTAGTTCAGAGCGCACCTGACATAACATCTCACGTGCATGGCCTTTAACACGAGCAGCATGCTCTAAGTCAACCCGGTGTTTGTTGGCTAAATTTTCAGTTGTGCGCATACGTATATCGGAGCGCGCAAAACGCTCTTCCATTTCGTACAACAGGCCTTCGCGCAGAGCACCATCGGAGAAAAACATCTGCTCAATGCGAAGTGCTTTGAAAATCGCGGACAAAATCGCCACGCCTGCCGCGAATACGGGCTTACGTTCTTCTGTTAAACCTGTCAGATCAATCTCTTCTATTGAATCAAAATTACACAGAGTTTCAATAAGCGTGTCCAGTCTCTTCGCGGTGATCAGGCCATCTTCAAAACCCAACCCTACAAGTACTTCTTGAATCGCTTTGATAGTTCCTGACGAGCCGAGCGCGATATCCCAGCCTTTTTTACGGTATGCTGAAGCTATGGACTCGAGTTTTTGCTCGGCGGCTAACATCGCTTTATTAAAGTTTTTCCCAGACAGTTTGCTGTTTTTAAAATATTGCTCTGTAAAGCTGACGCATCCCATCTGTTTACTGTTGAGAAGCTCAGGTTCAAACTCTTGTCCAATGATCATTTCGGTACTGCCGCCGCCAATATCAACGACCAACTTGGAGTTTGACTCTACTTGAGTGTGAGCGACACCTAAGTATATCAGGCGGGCTTCTTCTTCCCCAGGGATGATTTCTATTGGGAAGGGCATCACTTCTTTCGCACGCTCAATGAATAGATGAGCATTTTTAGCGCGTCTTAGTGTGTGTGTCGCGGCGATACGCACATTCGACTCATCAAGCCCTTGCAGTCTCTCTGCGAACATGGCTAAGCACTCTAACGCACGTTCCATCGCGGAATGACTTAAGTTCAATTCACTGTCGAGTCCTGATGCTAAGCGAACACGCTGTTTATGACGGCTAACCAGTTGTAAGTCACTGCCTACAACCTTGGCCACCACCATGTGGAAACTGTTTGAGCCGAGGTCTATCGCGGCAATGTAGCGAGTATCTTGTTCAAGTATTTGAGGCATCTGAATTTTGTTTTCTAGTTTGCTTTTCTATATTTTTAAGATAGTCATAGATAGCGATTTGAGAACGAACTTTTTTGCGATTACCTCGTGGTACGTAAGCGTTGCTCATTTCCTTATCTATAAAACGAGCCTTTACTGTATCGGTAAAATGGATATTCGTTATATCAATAATTCTCTGTTTCAAACGTGGATCACGGACTGGCGCCGCCACCTCAATGCGGTGATCGATATTTCTTGTCATCCAGTCAGCAGAAGAGATATAGACTTGCGGATCGCCATCGTTATGGGTAATCACCACGCGTGGGTGTTCCAAAAAGCGGTCAACAATACTGATGATGCGAATATTGTCGCTGATCCCCTCAATGCCCGGTACTAATGAGCACATGCCGCGAATGATCATATTTATTTTCACTCCCGCCGTACTTGCTCCATATAGCTTATTGACGATGCCCTTATCGACTAGGTTATTGACCTTGATCGTAAGAGCGGCTTTCTTTCCTAGCTTGGCATTCGCAATTTCATTATCAATTAAGCGGTAGATTTGGGTTCGAGAATTACGTGGAGATACCATGAGGTGGTTGAACTTCACTGGGCGGTATGGATTCTCAATATAACCGAAGACATTACGAACTTCGTTAGTGATTTCTTGATCTGCCGTAAGCAGGGAGAAGTCGGTATAAATTCGTGCCGTCTTCTCATGGAAGTTGCCTGTGCCGATGTGTGCGTAGCGAATAATTTCTTCACCTTCGCGGCGGCTAATCATCAGTAGCTTTGAGTGAATCTTAAGACCAGGCGCACCAAAGATGACGTGCACACCAGCTTCGGTCAACACTTTTGACCATTCGATATTGGCTTCTTCATCAAAGCGAGCCTGCAGCTCCACGACCACGGTGACGTTTTTGCCGTTGTGCACGGCATCAATTAACGAGTTCATCAAGCGAGAATCTTTCGCGACACGGTAAATGTTAATCTTGATACTAAGCACTTTCGGATCGAAGGAGGCTTGGCGTACCAACTCACTAATGTGGTCAAAAGTGTGGTAGGGGTAATAGAGTAGAATATCTTTCGCTTTAATCGCATCAAAGCTGTTAGCGTAACCTTCGAAATCGGCGCATTTCATTGGCGGAAGCGGTTTATTTTCAAGGTACTCTCGCCCAACATTTGGAAAAGCAATGAAGTCTTTAAAATTGTGATAGCGGCCGCCGGGGATAAGGTTATCGTAATTAGAGATATTGAGCTTGTTACAAAGAAACTCTAGCATTTGGGGCGGCATATCACGTTCGTAGACGAAGCGAACGGGCTTTGCTGTCAGTCGCTGATTGACACCTTCCGACATTTGTTCGAGCAAGCTGTATTCGATTTCGTTGCGTAAATCGTATTCGGCGTCACGCGTCATTTTCATCGCATAGCCGCTAAGCTCATCATAATCAAAAAAGCCTTTGAACAGCTCATCCAAACAGTGGCGGATAATATTATCAAGTAAGATGATGGTTTTTCGACGCTTTCCTTTCTGTTCTGGTACCATCACAAAGCGGGGAAGGTGATCGGTCGGAATTTCGATCAGAGCGTACTGGTAATGCTCTTCTTTACGTAGCTCTACGGCGATGTAAGCGTACTCGTCTTTGAGAAATTGCAGAACATCGATCTCATCTTTCATTAGCAAAGGGGTGATATGCGGCATGACCTCTCTACGGAAGTATTTCGCGATCCACTTTTGCTGCGATTCATCCAGTTGTTGCTCGTTGACCAAGAAAATGCGACGTCGCGCCATTTCTCGAATCAATTCGCTGTAAAGCTCATCAAATTGTTCGTTAAGCTTGAGTGCTTTCGACTGCATTTTGGTTAACAGTCGTTTAGGGCTATCACTGCCACCGCGCTCTTGGCTGATTAGGATTCTGCGCTTCACGTCCGCAAAGCGTACTTTGTAAAATTCATCTAAATTGTTGGAAAAGATCCCAAGAAAGCGAATACGTTCGATCAAAGGGACGGTTTTATCGGCAGCTTCTTGTAATACTCGTTCGTTGAAAGACAACCAACTCAGTTCTTTTTCTATATATAGTTTTTCTGCGCTCATAACCTTACCTAGCCAAAAGTGAAGTAATACGTACTCATCTTGGAAAAATGGATGAGTGAGAACATTATGAGATTTTCATTACAGATTTATTTCATACCACGCATTGCATAAGAGTTGTATTCTTTTCAGGTGTTTAATGTGATCTGTAATATAATTGTCATCTTAACGACATATTCTAGTACTAAGTCAAAAAAGGTAGAGATTTAAATGGCACAAGCCGAGTTTTCATTGCAGGAAAAAGATAAGAAACGACTGATAAAAGATCGTTTAGTTCGACTTGCAGTGACATCTGGTGGTGTCGGCGTACTCGCGGCGCTTATTTTGATCTTTGTCTACCTCGCCATGGTGATCATTCCGCTTTTTTCTGATGCGGAGATCAAAACCAACCAAGCAATTCGAGCCACTCATATTGAAACACCACTGGCGATTTCAGTGGATGATTACGCTCAGCTCGCGTTCGTTCTAACCCAAAGTGGTGAGATTCAATATTTGTCGATGGAAGATCCTACGAAACCTGCGGTGTATAAACAGCAAATCGTCCAGAAACCCGTCGCTTTCTCTCAACCTGCTCCTGGGCTAGGTTGGTATGGATTTGTTGATGGGCAGGGTAAAGCGAACCTTTTCAAGCCAGAATTTAATGCCACGTTGAGAGAAAATACACGTCCTCCGGAAGTGATTGATCTAGACACCAGCATGGATCTGACACTAAGTACGCCTCAAGATCCTGTGACTCAGTTTGTATTTGCAGCTTCGACGCCCTTACCAACGATTGTTTGGCAGACGCAAAGCGGTGAAGTGAAAGCTCGCTGGCAAGTGGCTTCGTCTTTGGGTACGCCTCCGACAACGATCGATTTTACGTTCTCTTCAGGCTTTGATGCACCTCAGCAAATGTTATTGACACCTGACGGTGAAACGCTTTATTTGCGCGATGGCTCTGAGTTGATCGTGTTAAAGAAAACCGCACGTAAATTTGCTGTGCGAGAGGTGGTCGATCTCACTCAAGGTGATAAGAAGCATTCCGTTCGTACGATAGACTTATTGGCTGGTGCTTACTCGCTTTTGGTGACGCACAACGATGGTCGGGTGTCGCAATGGTTTGATACGCTGCAAGAAGAAAAACGCACGTTAACGCATATTCGTGATTTTAAATTGGCATCAGAGCTTAAGTATTTGTTGCCGGATTCTCATCGAAAAGGATTTTATAGCTTTTACACCAACGGCACGTTGCAAAGCCATTATACAACCAGTGAAAAACTGGTGTTGTTTAAGCGAGCGTACCATCAAGCGCCTGCAATCGCAGCCATGTCTAACAATGAGCGCTACTTAATCACTTGGCAAAGTAATGAGTTAAACGTTGCGGAAGTGGACAATGCCTATCCGGAAATTTCATTGTCTTCATTATGGCAAGAAGTGTGGTACGAAGGGTATCCTGAGCCTGAATATGTGTGGCAATCGACTTCGGCGAGCGATAACTTTGAGGCTAAGTTCAGCCTAGTACCTATTGCGTTCGGGACGATAAAAGCGGCGATGTTTGCGATGCTGTTTTCAGTACCGCTCGCAGTGCTAGGTGCTATTTATACGGCTTACTTTATGTCGCCACGCATGCGTCGTGTCGTAAAACCGTCGATTGAGCTAATGGAAGCACTGCCGACTGTGATCATTGGTTTCCTAGCGGGGCTGTGGTTCGCCCCTATTGTAGAGGATCACCTGATTACGATCGTTGTTATGTTGTTCGTTTTGCCCTTGAGCACCATGATTATGGGAGGGTTATGGGCGTTAATACCGCAACCTTTGCGGAATCGTCTGCCTAATGGTTGGCATGCTTTAGTGCTCATGCCTGTCATATTGGTACTGATTGGGCTTGGCGTGTGGATTTCGCCTACGATTGAGCAGACGTTCTTTGGTGGCGATATGCGCTTATTCTTAACCGAGCATGGTATTGGCTACGATCAACGCAATGCATTGGTGGTGGGGTTAGCGATGGGGTTTGCTGTTATCCCGACGATTTTTACCATCGCCGAAGATGCCATTTTCTCTGTACCGAAGCATTTATCGGATGGCTCTTTGGCATTAGGGGCCACGCCTTGGCAAACTTTAATCTATGTTGTCTTGCTTACCGCAAGCCCAGGTATTTTTTCTGCCATTATGATGGGCCTGGGACGCGCTGTTGGTGAAACCATGATTGTGTTAATGGCAACGGGCAATACGCCATTAATGGATTGGAATATTTTGGAAGGATTGCGCAGCCTGTCGGCGACCATCGCCGTTGAGTTGCCAGAGTCGGAAGTTGGAAGTTCGCATTATCGCCTGCTGTTCCTAGCTGCATTGATTTTGTTTGTGTTTACGTTTGCAGTAAACGCGCTTGCGGAGTGGGTTCGTCAGAGACTGAGAGACAAGTACCGTGCGTTGTAATAATGGTTTGAATAAAGAGCGAGTAATGACGTGTTAAATTGGATTCGTTCTGGCGCACCGTGGATATGGCTAACAGGCGGTGCAGTCAGCATCAGTTTGTTGTCGGTATTAGGGTTGTTACTCCTTATCGGCTGGAAAGGCCTGACTTACTTTTGGCCAGCTCCCTTGTATCAGTGGAATGTTGCAGCGCTGACCCCTGTACAAGGCGAAGTGCTACATGAAAATACTATTCTGATTGGCCAAGTGTATGAGCGCAGCTTTGTACCGAAGAGTTATCTGCCTGAAAGCGCAGCACAGCAGTTAGAAGACGATGAAGACTTTGCCACGCGACTCAGTATCAAAATCGCTAACCGAGAGTTGTATCCCGCCGATTTTATCTCCGTATTGCAAATGCAGTTGGATGAGCCCACGACGCCAAAAGAGTGGGCGGTGATAGAGCGCAGTAGCGGTGGTTATTTCTTTGGTAAGCTGGTGGCGTTTCAAGATGGCGATAATATATACACCAGTGATATTCAATCGGTACTAAATAAAAAGCTTGATGATGCAGAAACTCTGCGCCATGAGATTGATTCTTTGGTGGTCGATCAGCTTAAAGAGCTTGGTTGGAAGCTAGAGCAGTTGCGATTAGAAAAGCGCAAGCATGAGTTGAATGACACGCTGACAGAAAGCTTCTTAAAGGAAAACCAGACTAAAAAAGAGCGGATAGAGAGAGCTCTGGCGACGTTAGATTTACAGCTTGATGGCTTACGATTACAGCTTTCTGGCTATGCCCTGATTGTCGAGGATATGACGGGCTCACAAGTATCGATTCCGCTCGAAGACATTTTGGACTACTGGTACCCAAACCAAATGTCACTGCCTGATAAAGTCATGCACTGGGGGAAGCAGGTTTGGAAGTTTTTATCTGAAGATCCAAGAGAGTCGAACTCTGAAGGAGGCGTGTTCCCTGCGATATTTGGTACGGTTTTCTTAGTACTTATCATGTCGATCATTGTGATGCCACTTGGGGTGATCGCTGCTATCTATCTGCATGAATACGCTAAGAATAACGCTCTAACCAGGGTTATTCGTATTGCGGTTATAAACCTAGCGGGTGTTCCATCGATTGTTTATGGCGTGTTTGGTTTAGGCTTCTTTGTTTATACGATTGGTGCCTCTATCGACAACGTATTCTATGCGGAGAAGTTACCGGCACCAACCTTTGGTACGCCGGGTTTGCTATGGTCCGCATTAACCCTTGCCGTGTTGACGCTTCCGGTTGTGATTGTGACGACAGAAGAAGGTTTAACTCGTATTCCGAGTTCAGTACGACATGGCTCTCTGGCACTTGGTGCAACTCAGTTCGAAACACTATGGCGTGTGGTTTTGCCTATGGCGACGCCAGCTATTATCACAGGGTTGATCCTTGCGATTGCGCGGGCAGCTGGCGAAGTAGCGCCACTGATGCTGGTGGGGGTCGTGAAATTGGCATCCAGTTTACCGGTTGACGGGCAATTCCCTTATGTGCATTTGGATAGAAAGTTCATGCATTTAGGTTTTCACATTTATGATGTTGGCTTTCAAACCTCCAACATCGAAGCTGCGCGACCATTAGTTTATGCCACCTCTTTCTTACTCGTGACAGTGATTGTCGGGCTAAACTTAACAGCAATCAGTATTCGCAATAATTTACGAGAAAAATACAGAACGTTAGGACAAGATTAAGTATGTTTAATTTTGATAGTACATTAGGTTATGAGCCACCATTGGACGTTCATAATTTAACGGATGAACAAACAGCAATCTCAATCGAGAACCTTAATCTTTTCTATGGTCAAACTCAGGCGCTGCATGATATTTCGATGCGAATTCCCAAAGGGCGAGTCACCGCTTTTATCGGTCCTTCAGGGTGTGGAAAGTCGACGTTATTACGTTGCATCAATCGCATGAACGACTTAGTAGAAGGGTGTCGAGTCACAGGTAAAGTCCGTCTACATGGCAAGAATGTTTATCATCCTAATGTCGATGTTGCGACACTTCGACGCCGAGTGGGGATGGTGTTTCAAAGACCCAATCCATTTCCTAAGTCTATTTATGAAAATGTAGTTTATGGCTTACGCTTACAAGGTGTAAAAAACAGCCGCAGTTTAGATGACGCAGTGGAGCGATCCTTGCGCTCGGCGGCGTTGTGGGATGAGGTAAAAGACCGCTTGCATGAGAACGCATTTGGTTTATCTGGTGGTCAGCAACAGCGCTTGGTCATTGCGCGTGCGGTGGCGATTGAGCCGGAAGTCCTGTTATTGGATGAGCCGACATCAGCGTTGGATCCAATCTCAACTTTAACTATTGAAGAGCTTATCAATGAGCTTAAGACTCAATATACTGTCGTTATCGTTACCCATAACATGCAGCAAGCGGCGCGAGTGAGTGATCACACCGCATTCATTCATATGGGTAAGTTAATTGAATACTCTGACGCGGACTCGATCTTCACCTCGCCAATGAAGAAACAGACCGAAGATTACATTACGGGTCGATACGGTTAAGTCGCGACTCTATACGGAATAAGGAACATCATGCACTTTGGACGTCATATTTCAGGACAATTTAACGTAGAGCTAGAATCGATTCGTACTCATGTATTAACCATGGGTGGCTTGGTAGAACAGCAGCTTTCGTATGCTATTCAAGCCTTGCATAAAGAAGATATCGAACTGGCGCGTAAGGTTGTGCGTGACGATCATAAAGTGAATGCGATGGAAGTCTCGATCGATGACGCCTGCACACGCATTATTGCTAAGCGTCAGCCAACGGCAAAAGACTTGCGCTTAATCATGGCTATCATCAAAACGATCACTGATTTAGAACGTATCGGTGACGTGGCGACACGCATTGCTTACGTTGCCATTGAAAGCCCATCATCAAAAGAACGACAGTTCCAAGTGTCGTTAGAGCCTCTCTGCCGTCAGGCAATTAATATGCTGCATCAGGTTTTGGATGCGTTTGCCCGCATGGATGTAGAAGCGGCAGCAGAGGTGCACAAACAAGATGACAAGCTAGACGCTGAATATGAAGCGGTAATTCGTCAGTTGATGACCTATATGATGGAAGACCCAAAAAATATCCCCAATATTCTGCAAGTGATGTGGTCTGCACGCGCGATTGAACGCGTGGGGGACCGTTGCCAGAACATCTGTGAATACATTATTTACTTCGTGAAAGGGAAAGATGTACGCCATCTAGGTGATCAAAGCATTGATGACGTACTGAAGTAACTGATTTCAATAAATAGACCAGCTTTTAGGCTGGTCTATTTATTAGGGAAAGGGAAAGTACATCAATATTTATCGGGCACGAAGGTCTGATCATCAATGGGTGCTCTGACATAACCTTCTTTATTGAGATCGGGTAATTCAATCGGTGGGTACTCAAGCGCTTTGTAATCAATCTGGCTAAGTAAATGGCTGATACAGTTCAAGCGCGCTTTCTTTTTATCATCAGAAGGGACGACCCACCAAGGGCAGTTTTTCGTGTCTGTATAGGCAAACATCTTATCTTTTGCCTCCGAATACTCCGCCCAGCGGTGACGTGACTCCAAATCCATTGGGCTGAATTTCCAACGTTTGATCGGCGTATTAATTCGACCTAGAAAACGTTTTTCCTGCTCTTCGTCTGAAACCGAAAACCAATACTTAATCAGAATAATCCCAGAGCGTTGCAACATTCTTTCGAATTCAGGACAAGAGCGTAAAAACTCTTCGTATTCATCAGGCGTACAGAACCCCATGACTTTTTCGACACCCGCTCGGTTATACCAACTTCGGTCAAATAAGACGATTTCACCAGCAGATGGTAAATGAGCGACGTAACGTTGGAAGTACCATTGCGTTTTTTCTTTTTCTGTCGGTGCAGGCAGAGCGACCACGCGACAAACACGCGGGTTTAGCTTTTCTGTGATGCGTTTAATCACCCCGCCTTTGCCCGCAGCATCACGGCCTTCAAACAGAACCACCACTTTTAACCCTTTGTGTTTGACCCACTCTTGAAGTTTTACGAGCTCAACTTGAAGGTTTTTGAGCTCCTTTTCGTATTCCTTTTTCTTCAATTTAGACATACACCTTTCCTCACTCCTTGATAAACAATATGTTAGCACTCAAAAGCTATGCGTGTGAGGTTACGGTCGTCTATTTGAGAGCTGCTACGACATCGGTAATGGCTTGTGTACTTGTGATGGGGATTAAAAAATCATCGACATCGGATGCGCCCATTTTGCTTTGTTCTGCAATAAATATCATTTGGCTAGGGCGTGTGGTCTTGCCTGACAGATGGATTTCAGGAACTTGAGTGTCTTCTACTAATGCACGTACGTTACTTGCATTAACGCCAGCACCCGCCATGATTGCAATGCGTCCTTGGGCTTGTTCAACAAGAGATTTAAGTACTTTCTGGCCTGCTGGCGCAGAAGGTGCGAGCCCTGAAGTGAGAATGCGTTCGCAGCCCAAACTGATGACCTCTTCCAATGCTGATTGAGCGTTTCTACATTGATCAAAAGCACGATGGAACGTTACGCCCAGCCCTAATTCCTGTGCGAATTCGCACAGTGCTGTTGCAAAGGGCATGTGGATATCCCCTTCTTGGGTGAGTACACCGAGAACCACACCATCCAAGCCCGATTGGTGAGCCGCTTCAATATCCCAACGCATCATTTCGATCTCTTCTTCACTGTAGAAGAAGTCACCTTGGCGTGGGCGAATCATGGCATAAACAGGAATAGTCGAAATCCTAGCGGCTTGCTGCATAAAGCCATAACTGGGTGTTAGTCCGCCTAAAGCCAAAGAGGAGCAAAGTTCAATCCGAGAGGCGCCGCCAGTAATGGCGTAGTGCAGAGATTCAATATTATCGATACAGACTTCTAGGTGAGTAACCACGTTCATTCATCCTGCTAACGTTACAAATAAGTGTTGTGGCTAAGATATTAGCAGGGCCAGTAAGCAGAATCTGTATGGGAGGCATGAGAAATAGAGGTAAAGTTTACGCTGCAGCGTTACCTCATTTTGGCGGTTTATCTGAAGGTAAAAGAAAGCCCAGAGCATTTGCTCTGGGCTTTGATAGGACTTTACTTAGACTGATTGGCGTTTGCGGTTTTCCGCATTAGCTTTTTGCTTTATATACATCCAACCATCACACCCGTTGAGCTAGGGTGAAGGTCTATTATTTTTTGCCTAGGTCAGCTGCGTGCTCAGATAGGAACGCTGCAACACCTTTTGGAGATGCGTCCATACCTGCTTTACCTTCTTCCCATTGTGCAGGACATACTTCGCCGTGCTTCTGGTGGAAGTTAAGAGCGTCAACCATGCGTAGCATTTCGTCGATGTTACGGCCTAGTGGTAGGTCGTTAACTACTTGGTGACGTACAACGCCTTCTTCGTCGATTAGGAAAGAACCACGGAAAGCAACGCCTGCTTCTGGGTGCTCAACGTCGTAAGCTTTACAGATTTCGTGCTTAACGTCAGCAACTAGTGGGTACTTAACTTGACCGATACCGCCATCTTCGATAGCAGTGTTACGCCATGCGTTGTGAGAGAACTGAGAATCGATAGAAACGCCGATTACTTCAACACCTTTAGCTTGGAAATCAGCTAGACGGTTGTCGAATGCGATTAGCTCAGATGGGCAAACGAAAGTGAAATCTAGTGGGTAGAAGAATACTACTGCTTTCTTACCTTTAGTGAACTCTGCAAAGTTGAAGTTTTCAACGATTTCACCGTTACCTAGAACAGCTGCTGCAGTAAAATCAGGGGCTTGACGACCTACTAGTACCATTTTTTTGCTCCTAAAAAGTATGGTTAGTTCCAAACCGAATTCAGTTGTGTCGGTTTGGTCCGTGTTTGTACGAGACAAACTATAGTACAGATTGTAGTATTGAAAAAAGCGAAATAAATAGATTGAGTTAATCGAAAAAAACGATAATAGCAAAACTCTTAACTCGATCACTGGAACGGCGGTAGATACAAATACAATTATGAATAAATGGCCCAGTTTGAAGCAGTTGCACTACTTAGTCACACTGCATGAAACAAGACATTTTAGTGACGCTGCAGAGCGTTGTTTTGTCAGTCAGTCGACTTTAAGTAAAGGTATTCAAAACTTAGAGGAATTGATTGGTTGTCCATTATATGAAAAGAAAGACAAGAAAAGTCCACTGGTTTTTACCCAAACAGGAGAAATGGTAGTAAAGCAGGGGCGAGAGCTGTTAGCAAAAGGGCAAGATTTGGTCGAGCTTGGACGTATGTGCCAAGGCGACGATATGCAAGGCCAGCTAAAAGTGGGATGCATACCAACAATTGCTCCGTTTTTACTGTGTGATTTGGTGCAAGAGGTTAACTACCGTTTCCCACAACTGAATCTTTTATTAAGAGAAGACACGACAACAAACTTACTTCAAGCGCTTAGACACGGTGAGTTGGATGTACTCATTTTAGCGTTGCCAGTTGAAATTGACGGTATGGAAAGTCGAGTGGTGGGTAAGGATCCGTTTCGAATGGTTATTAGTGCTAATCAAGCCCAATCGGTGCCTGTGCCGATTCGTTACGCAGATTTACCTGACGAATCCGTCTTTTTATTAGAGAAAGAGCATTGCTTAACGGAACACGCGGTATCAGCGTGTAAATTAACAGATAAAGAAAAAATTAATCCGTTTACAGCAACCAGCCTTCATACTTTGGTGCAAATGGTTGCGAATGGTTTAGGAACGACGTTCATTCCTCAAATGGCTATCGACCACGGCCTGCTGCATAACCAGAATTTAGTCGTGATCGATCCCCCAGGAAAGCAAGCCTATCGTGAAATTGGCTTAGTTTGGCGTCCGAGTTCATCAAGAACGAAAACATTTAATCAGCTTGCAGAAGTCGTTTCCGAGCTGCTTTAGCTATTAGTATTAGCCTCTACATCTCCATTATTTATCTAAAAGCGCACTGAAAACAGTGCGCTTTCTAGTATTTTATTCTGTTGGTGAACTTTGACTTGTAAAATTTTACAGCTCTTCTTTGATGAAGCTTTCATAAAATAGTGAAATTTCACAATGTTAATTTTACACAAAACCTTGTATGTCTTGTTTGACCCTTGTTTGAGTTCACCTTGCCAGCCCTTGTGAATACAAGGTGTTTGTTTGCCAGTCTATATTCATACACTCGTTTGAAATGATAAATCGGCCTTAAAATTAATGTAATTTAATTACGTAATAAATTACAAAAATAGGTGTTCGATAGGCGGTTTTTACCCTGCCGAATAAAACTTCGAATTTTCTGTTTTGTTTATCTTGGGGGTTTCGTTAAACCCTTTGTTGAGATAGCTTATTTAAAGGCCGGTACGACTTATGTCTAGATTGAAAATACACGTAGCATTACGCAATCTATCGACATGGCTAGACGAGTTGAACACAAAGTTAAAGGATGTAATTTGTTGTTCATAACTTACAAATGTAGCTTTACGCTGATTGCCCAAGATTGATAAAGCACGTTAAGGATGAATGATTATGCTTGCTCAGACAGAACAAAAAACACAACAACTAAAGCAAACCCAAGGCATGCTTGAGGTGAATGGAGTCGTTGCTCCAGAACATCAAGCAATTTTCCCTGTTGAAGCCCAAACCTTTTTATCTCTACTGTGTGAAAAATTTGCCGGACGTGTTGAACAGTTGCTGGAAGCAAGAGAAGAGAAGCAAGCACGTATTGATGCTGGTGAGCTACCAGATTTTCTACCAGAGACACAAGACATCCGTGAAGGAAGTTGGAAGATCCTAGGAATCCCACAAGATCTGCAAGATCGCCGAGTGGAGATTACCGGACCAACTGATCGCAAGATGGTGATTAACGCACTGAATGCGAATGTAAAAGTGTTTATGGCAGACTTCGAAGATTCAATGTCTCCAGCATGGAGTAAAGTGCTGGATGGGCAAGTGAATTTACGCGATGCCGTGAATGGCACCATCAGTTACACCAACCCTGGCAATGGCAAGCATTATCAGCTGGAAGATGACCCAGCGGTGTTGATCTGCCGTGTTCGCGGCCTTCATTTAAAAGAAAAACACGTTACGTGGCACGGTCAGATCATTCCAGGTGCGCTATTCGATTTCGCTCTGTACTTCTATAACAACTACAAAGCGTTACTTCAAAAAGGCAGCGGCCCTTATTTCTACATTCCAAAACTGCAATCGCATCACGAAGCGAAGTGGTGGAGCGAAGTGTTCCATTTCACGGAAGACTATTTCGGTCTTGATACAGGCACCATCAAAGCGACTGTGCTGATTGAAACTTTACCAGCCGTATTCGAAATGGATGAGATTCTGTTCTCACTTAAAGAACACATCGTTGGTTTGAACTGTGGTCGCTGGGATTACATCTTTAGCTACATCAAAACCTTGAAGAAGCACCCTGAACGCGTACTGCCAGATCGCCAAGTGGTCACTATGGACAAGCCATTCTTGAACGCTTACTCGCGATTATTGGTGCGTACTTGTCATAAACGAGGTGCTTTCGCGATGGGAGGAATGGCCGCCTTTATCCCAGCGAAAGACCCGCAAGAGAATCAAAAAGTATTAGACAAGATCCAGACTGACAAATCGCTAGAAGCAAACAATGGTCACGACGGTACTTGGGTAGCTCATCCAGGTTTGGCTGACACCGCGATGGAAGTTTTTAGTGCTGTACTGGGCGAGCGCACCAACCAATTGGATGTGAGTCGTTCAGAGGATGCACCTATTACAGCGGCTGAACTACTCGAGCCTTGTGAAGGCGAGCGTACAGAAGCCGGAATGCGCCACAATATTCGTGTTGCGCTGCAATACATCGAAGCTTGGATTTCTGGTAATGGTTGTGTACCGATTTATGGCTTGATGGAAGATGCGGCGACAGCTGAAATCTCTCGCGCTTCTATCTGGCAATGGATTCAACACGGCAAGTCGCTAGATAACGGATTGAAGGTCACTAAGGATCTGTTCGAGCTCTATCTAAAAGAAGAGATTGAAGTCGTGAAACAAGAAATTGGCAAGCAGCGCTACCAAGCGGGTCGATTTGAAGAAGCGGCAGACTTGATGGCAAGGCTCACTACGAGCGATGAGCTGACCAACTTTTTAACAGTTCCTGGTTATGACTACCTGGATTAATAAAGAATAACTGTAACACCAATAACGTGAAGGATTTTCAAGGCAGATAGGGAAGTACTGCCTGAGAACGGAAACTCAACGCACACGCATAAAGTGCAAATTATAAAGAGGGATAGACCAATGACTAACTTAACTCGCCGCCAACAAATTGAAGCTCTGGAAAAAGACTGGGCAACTAACCCGCGCTGGAAAAATGTAAAGCGTACATACACTGCTGAGGAAGTGGTGGAACTGCGTGGTTCTATGGTACCTGCCAACACAGTTGCACAACGTGGTGCAGACAAACTTTGGTCACTGGTCAACGGTAGTGCGAAAAAAGGTTACGTAAACTGTCTTGGTGCGCTAACGGGTGGTCAAGCCGTTCAACAAGCTAAAGCAGGTATTGAAGCGATTTATCTGTCAGGCTGGCAGGTAGCGGCGGATAACAACACCGCTTCGACGATGTATCCAGACCAATCTCTTTACCCAGTCGATTCTGTACCGTCAGTAGTAAAGCGTATCAACAACTCATTCCGTCGTGCAGACCAAATTCAGTGGGCTGCTGGTAAGACGCCTGAAGATGAAGGTGGTATTGATTACTTCCTACCTATCGTAGCGGATGCTGAAGCGGGCTTTGGTGGTGTGCTTAACGCTTACGAGCTCATGAAATCGATGATCGAGGCAGGCGCAGCGGGCGTTCACTTTGAAGACCAGTTAGCATCGGTGAAAAAGTGTGGCCATATGGGTGGTAAGGTATTAGTTCCTACGCAAGAAGCGGTACAAAAGCTCGTTGCAGCTCGTTTGGCTGCTGACGTGGCGGGAACAACAACATTAGTTATTGCTCGTACTGATGCGAATGCGGCGGATCTCATTACTTCAGATTGCGACCCATATGATAAAGATTTTATTGAAGGTGAGCGCACTCAAGAAGGTTTCTACCGCGTTCGCGCTGGTATCGACCAAGCGATTTCTCGTGGCCTGGCTTACGCACCATATGCAGATTTGATTTGGTGTGAAACGGCTACGCCATGTTTGGAAGAAGCACGTAAGTTTGCAGAAGCAATTCACGCTGAATACCCAGATCAATTGTTGGCGTACAACTGCTCGCCTTCATTCAACTGGGAGAAAAACCTAGATGCAGAAACCATTGCTAAGTTCCAACAAGAGCTTGCAGACATGGGCTACAAGTACCAATTCATCACGCTAGCAGGCATTCACAACATGTGGTTCAACATGTTCGAACTGGCACACGCTTATGCTCAAGGTGAAGGTATGCGTCATTATGTTGAGAAAGTTCAGCGTCCTGAATTCCAGGCGGCAGAAAAAGGCTATACATTTGTTGCACACCAACAAGAAGTAGGTACAGGTTACTTCGATAGAATGACCAATACTATCCAAGGTGGTAACTCTTCAGTGACCGCATTAACCGGTTCGACCGAAGAAGACCAATTCTAATTGGCAGAGAAACACTTCCTTAATCAGCGTCAGTAATGGCATTTTGAGCGGCAACCCTGCCGCTCTTTTTTCGTTTAAAACGTTTAAGAAACGAAATTTACACCCAAGATAACGCGTTTGCGTATTATTCTTCTGGCTCGATTTCTTCGGGTTCCACTTCTTCTTGCAGTTCCAATAAGTTAATCGCAATGGTCACAAAGTCACTGTCAGTAATGATGCCTACCAATCGACCCTTGGTGACAACAGGTAAACAGCCAACTTTGTGCTTTTGCATGTAGATAGCGCTCTCTTTAAGCCCCGCGATGGGTTCGGCCGTCATGATGTTAGTGTGCATCATTTCGTAGAGCGGTGTATCTAGAGTAAAAGATTGTTCAGCCTCATCTGGGTGCAAGCTCGATTCTTGAGCAGCAAGAATGTCGCGTTGAGTCACCAAGCCTTGTAAGTGGTTATTGGCATCAACAACCGGAATATGTCGAATATCAAGCGCATCCATCATGCTTTTTGCATCACGCAAGGTGTGCGTGCGCAGTAAGGTATGAGGATTACGAGTCATCATGTCTTCAACCTTGATCATAGAGACCTCCAGCGGCATTGTCCTTCTCTTAAATATAGAGAATATTTTTCTGTATATCTGGGAGCTAACTCGTTTTTCATCAATTAAATAGCACAATACACTTGCGCTTCTTTTTGTCTGCGTAATCTGTGTCTTATCGACGTTTTTATTAATTTGAATAAGTCGGTTTGCGTGCGAGTCAGTTGGCATTTTTGATTGATATTGAATGTGTACCCAAGGTAATCCAATGAATTGAATCGCACATTTTTATTCGTTGGATTTTCCAAGATTCGTCTCTCGAAGAAGATACGCTCAGGCTTACCAAATTGAAGACAGCAACCTAAATGAAAAGAACAACGTGTAACAAACTCATTGCGCTGGCAGTGGCGGCATTCAGTGTGCAATCAGCACAGGCGATTGTGTTAGGAGATGAACTAACCGACTCTGTTGACCGCGTTACTTTACGAGCAAGTAATATGGCAGAGTTCCCACTGTGTGGCGGCACCATGCTGACGGAGCAGTGGGTGTTGACTGCGGCACACTGCGTGGTAATGGGGCAGGGAACGAACGAAGCAAGCTACTATGTGACCCCGCCGGGCGAGTTGTCGGTGAATGCGAATGTGCATGAACTTAATTCAGCAGGGCTTGATAACTTCTATCCGGTGTCTCACGTTGTGGTTCACCCTGATTACACGCGGATTTCAAAAGCTGAGACCGACAGTAATGGCAACGTGAAACCTATCCAAACCGGTTTAGACTCAGACATCGCGTTGCTGTATCTCACGCGCCCAGTGGCAAACGCAAGCTTTGCTGATTTAGCAAACAAAGCCGACATGGAGAGTATCGAAGCGCGGTTGGCTGCGGATTGGAACGATAATTACCTGACCAATCAACGTGTCGAAAATGTGCAAGTGTTTGGGTGGGGGACCACTCAGCCGGATGCTTCTGAACCTTCCAATACGCTCAAAACCACCATTAGTACATTTTTACCCATCGACAAATGTTATGAGCGTTTAGAAATTGGCAGCAGTTTTCCGGGGATCATCGACTCAAGAGAAAACCAAACCAAAATTTGTACGCTACCAACGAAAAACCGAGTATTAGAGCCGGATAGCCACACCCAATATGGTAACTCTGCATGTAAAGGTGACAGTGGGGGGCCGCTGGTCGATGTGGCGACGGGAAAACAGATTGGTATTGTTAGCGGTGGACCTCTCATTCTTCCGACTTGTGGCTCTTTGACGATTCCAAGTTTCTACACCAAGGTGAGTCAATATTACGACTGGGTACAGTCTTACATTACTGCCGATGCGCCACCAAGTAGCTACATCATTGCACCGAACTTTATTAAAGAGGCTAATAACGAAGTCGGCGGAGATAAAGAGTGTCACGACGGTATCGCAACCAATAACTGTGATTTCAAAGGGGCAGATGATGATGGTGGCAGTCTGGGTCTGTGGCTATTGGGTCTATTGGTGCCCTTGGCGTGGTGGCGAAGGCGTGAGGTTTGATAGGGCGATTTGAATACTAAACGAGTAAGCAGCGTTATGCGCTGCTTTGCTTTTTAATGTTCCATTTCTTTCGACTTGAACTGAAAAATAATGCCAAGTGATCGCGGTTTTTCACGTTTTATTACACTCTTCATCATGGCTTTTACAGTGATATTCTGGGGATTTGCTTGCTATTGCAGCATGTAAACATATACTAGTCTGCTGCGAAAAACTCGTCGCAATTTTATCGTCGTCCTAGACGTGATTTGACCAATATATAAGACAAGTAACATGCAAGTATCAGATTTCCATTTCGACCTTCCAGATGAACTTATCGCTCGTTACCCTCAGCCAGAGCGTACCGCTAGCCGACTATTGCAAATGGATGGCAATACCGGAGAGCTAATTGATGGCACATTTACTGATGTATTGGGCCAAGTTCAACCCGGTGATCTCGTGGTGTTTAATAATACTCGTGTTATACCTGCTCGTCTTTTTGGTCGTAAAGAGTCGGGTGGTAAGCTAGAGGTGCTGGTGGAGCGCATGCTTGATGAGAAAAGCATCCTCGCGCACGTTCGCTGCTCTAAATCTCCAAAACCAGGTACAACCATCATTGTTGGCGAGAATGATGAATACTCTGCAGAAATGGTGGCGCGTCATGACGCTCTATTTGAACTGAAATTTAACGCTGATAAGACGGTATTAGAAATTTTGGAAGAAATCGGCCACATGCCACTTCCTCCTTACATTGACCGCCCAGATGAAGATGCAGATAAAGAGCGTTACCAAACCGTATATAACCAGAAGCCAGGCGCAGTAGCGGCGCCGACAGCGGGTCTTCATTTTGATGATGTTCTACTAGAGAAAATCAAAGCGAAAGGCGCAGAGTTTGCTTACGTCACTTTGCACGTTGGTGCTGGTACATTCCAGCCAGTAAAAGTAGAAAACATCAACGATCACCATATGCACGCTGAGTACGTAGAAGTACCGCAAGAAGTCGTCGAAGCAATTAAAGCGACGAAAGCGCGCGGTGGACGAATTATTGCTGTTGGTACTACATCGGTACGCTCACTTGAAAGCGCAGCGCAAGACGCATTGAAAAAAGGGACTGAGTTGGTCCCATTCTTTGGTGATACAGAAATCTTTATTTTTCCTGGCTACGAATATCAGCTTGTGGATTGCTTGATTACCAATTTCCACCTGCCAGAATCCACACTGATCATGTTGGTGAGTGCATTTGCAGGTTATGAGAACACCATGAATGCTTACAAGCATGCGGTAGAAAACAAATATCGCTTTTTCTCATATGGTGATTCAATGTTCATCAAGAAGAAAACGATTTAGTAAAAAATAAGATTTACGAGTGCTAGCAGTAAGCTAGGAAATAGAGCAGAACCTCTGCTTTATCTCTCGCAAGGAAAAGCGACCGCTCCTTAAAGTAGGGTTGAGCCCTAAACACTCAGTCAGACTGTTTCTCTGACACCCGGAGGCATCGTGAAATTAAAATTCGATCTTAAGAAGAAAAACGGCAATGCGCGTCGTGGTCAACTGACTTTCGAACGTGGCACTGTTCAAACCCCAGCGTTTATGCCAGTTGGTACTTACGGTACGGTTAAAGGCATGACGCCAGAAGAAGTGAAAGGTACGGGCGCAGAAATCCTACTAGGTAACACGTTCCACCTTTGGCTGCGTCCTGGTCAAGAAGTCATGAAAATGCACGGCGACTTGCATGATTTTATGAACTGGCACGGTCCTATTCTTACTGATTCAGGCGGCTTCCAAGTATTCAGCCTTGGCAAGATGCGTACTATTACCGAAGAGGGTGTGCACTTCCGTAACCCAGTTAATGGTGACAAGATTTTCATGGACGCAGAAAAGTCGATGGAAATTCAAAAAGACCTAGGTTCTGACATCGTCATGATTTTTGACGAGTGTACGCCATACCCAGCGACACACGATGAAGCGAAGAAATCGATGGAAATGTCACTACGTTGGGCACAGCGCTCACGTGATCACTTCGAGAAGCTAGAAAACCCGAACAACCTGTTTGGTATTGTTCAAGGTGGTGTTTACGAAGATCTACGTGATGTGTCGGTAAAAGGTCTAACGGAAATCGGTTTTGACGGTTACGCGGTTGGTGGCTTGGCAGTAGGCGAGCCTAAAGAAGACATGCACCGTATTCTTGAGCACACTTGTCCGCAGCTTCCAGAAGACAAGCCTCGCTACCTAATGGGCGTGGGTAAACCAGAAGACTTGGTTGAAGGTGTTCGCCGCGGTATCGACATGTTTGACTGTGTAATGCCAACGCGTAACGCGCGTAATGGTCACCTGTTTGTGACAGGTGGTGTGATCAAGATCCGTAATGCGAAACATAAAACGGATACAACCCCGCTGGATCCGCACTGTGACTGTTACACTTGTCAAAACTACAGTAAATCGTACCTTCATCACTTAGAGCGTTGTAATGAAATACTAGGTGCTCGTCTGAATACGATCCACAACCTACGCTACTACCAGCGTCTGATGGAAAGTATTCGTAAAGCGATTGATGAAGATCGTTTTGATGAGTTTGTTACTGAGTTCTATGAGCGTCGTGGCCGTGAAGTGCCACCACTAGCAAAAGAACAGTCATTGACGGACTAAAAAGAATTAAAGCCTTTGGCATGTCGCCAGAGGCTTTTGCTAATAAAGTAGGCTAACGCACGTTATTTTTGAGAGAGTGATCGCTATTAGTTACTCTCAGACTTGAATCTAAAATGCGAAAGCCCAACTTGTTGGATTATCAATAAAATATAATGAGGATGTTTTAATGTTTATTTCTCAGGCTCACGCAGCAGCAGAAGGCGCGCCAGCAGGCGGTGGTTTTGAAATGCTAATCATGCTTGGCATGTTCGCAGTGATCTTTTACTTCATGATTTACCGCCCACAAGCGAAACGTGTAAAAGAGCACAAGAACCTAATGGCTTCTATGGGCAAAGGCGACGAAGTTCTAACTAGCGGTGGCCTAGTGGGTAAAATCACTAAGATTGCTGAAGACAATGACTACATTTCAATCGAGCTTAACGCGAACAATGAAGTGGTAATCAAGAAAGACTTCATCACTGCAGTGTTGCCAAAAGGTACGCTTAAGTCTCTATAAAACAGCTAAAGGATCCTCGCTGTGCTAAACCGTTATCCATTATGGAAGTACTTGATGGTATTTTTTGCCATCATCACCGCTGCGTTATACGCACTTCCAAATATCTACGGTGAAGATCCGGCTATTCAAGTTACAGGGGCGCGTGGCGCCTCTGTAGATATGTCAACGCTGGATGCTGTCACTACTGCTCTTGATAAAGAGCAACTCTCTCATAAATCCATTGCTCTCGAGAATGGATCAATTCTTGTTCGCTTTAACGACACTGACACACAAATCAGTGCTCGTGATGTCATCAGCGAAGCGCTTGGCAAAGACACAATTGTTGCACTTAACCTTGCTCCTTCTACACCCGATTGGCTAGAAGCGATTGGAGCGTCACCATTAAAGCTGGGTCTTGACCTTCGTGGTGGTGTCCACTTCTTAATGGAAGTAGACATGGACGCTGCGATGGAAAAGCTCGTTGGTCAGCAAGAAGAAGCTTTCCGTAGCGAACTTCGTGAGGCAAAAATTCGTTATCGTGCTATCCGCCCTTCTGGCAAAGAAGCGGTAGAAGTTCTGCTACGTAACGAAGAGCAATTAGCAGAAGCGAAAGCAATGCTAGAAAAGAATCACCCGGACATGCTCTTTGTCGAATCTGATTCAAATGGCCGTTACGCTCTTACTGCGACCTTTACCGAGCAACGTTTACAAGAGATCCGTAACTACGCTGTTGAGCAAAACATTACGATTTTACGTAACCGTGTAAACGAGCTAGGTGTTGCAGAGCCTCTCGTTCAACGTCAAGGTGCAAGTCGAATTGTTGTTGAGCTTCCTGGTGTTCAAGATACTGCTCGTGCAAAAGAGATTCTAGGTGCGACCGCAACGCTAGAATTCCGTGAAGTTGACGATAAAGCTGACCTATCAGCGGCGGCAAATGGTCGTGCGCCAGCAGGCAGTGAAATCAAAATGGACCGAGACGGTCGTCCGGTTGTGCTTAAGAAGCGTGTTATTCTTGGTGGTCAAAGCATTACGGATGCAAGCTCAAGTGTCGATGAATACGGTCGTCCACAAGTTAACATCTCGCTAGACAGCGAAGGTGGTAACAAGATGTCAGCGTTCTCTAAGAAGAACATCGGTAAGCTAATGGCTACCGTGTTTGCTGAGTACAAAGACAGTGGTCGTCGTACGCCAGAAGGCAAAGTCATCCTAGATAAGCATGAAGAAGTCATCAACCAAGCGACGATTCAATCGGCTCTTGGACGTAACTTCCGTATCACGGGTATAGACTCCGCAGCTGAAGCGCACAACCTTGCACTTCTATTACGTGCTGGTGCACTGATCGCACCTATCTCTATCGTTGAAGAGCGTACTATTGGTCCATCAATGGGCCAGCAAAACATCGATATGGGTATCCAAGCGTGTATCTGGGGTATGGTTGCCGTAATGCTGTTTACGCTGCTTTACTACCGTGGCTTTGGCTTGATTGCCAACATCGCTCTAATGGCTAACTTAGTGTTGATCATTGGTGTTATGTCGATGATTCCAGGCGCTACCATGACGCTTCCGGGGATTGCCGGTATCGTGTTAACGGTCGGTATGGCGGTTGATGCGAACGTACTGATCTTCGAGCGTATCCGTGAAGAGCTTCGTGATGGGCGTAGTCCACAACAAGCTATTCACCAAGGTTATGCGAATGCATTCAGTACGATTGCCGATGCGAACATCACGACACTGATTACTGCAATTATCCTATTTGCAGTCGGTACTGGTGCAGTGAAAGGTTTCGCGGTTACTCTATCTATCGGTATCTTAACTTCAATGTTCACCGCCATTATTGGTACACGTTGTATCGTGAACCTGATTTACGGTGGCAAACGCGTTGATAAATTGTCGATCTAAGGCTGGGAATTAATATGTTTCAAATTCTAAAAGCAGAGAAGACGATCGGCTTTATGCGTTGGTCGAAAGTAGCATTCGTTTTTTCAATCTTTATGATTGCTGCTTCTATCTTCACTTTGTCAACTAAGTGGCTAAATTGGGGCCTAGACTTCACTGGCGGTACGCTAATTGAAGTTGGCTTTGAAAAACCTGCGAACCTTGAAAAAATCCGAACCGCTTTAGATGCGAAAGGTTTTGGTGATGCGACAGTACAAAACTTCGGTAGTGCTCGTGAAGTAATGGTTCGTCTTCGTCCACGTGATGACGTTTCTGGTGAAACGCTGGGCAACCAAATCATTGGTGCTATCAAAGATGGTACTGGCGAAAGCGTAGAAATGCGTCGTATTGAATTCGTAGGTCCTAACGTTGGTGATGAGCTAACAGAAGCTGGCGGTCTAGCGATCCTCGTGTCGCTGATCTGTATCCTGCTTTATGTCTCGATGCGATTTGAATGGCGTCTAGCGGCTGGTGCGGTTATGGCATTGGCTCACGATATCATTATCACGTTAGGTGTTTTCTCATTCCTACAAATAGAAGTTGACCTAACCATCGTCGCGGCATTATTAACGGTAGTCGGTTACTCGCTCAACGATACCATCGTTGTGTTTGACCGTATCCGTGAAAACTTCCGTAAGATGCGTAAAGGTGAGCCAGCCGATATCATGGACGCTTCAATCACCCAAACGTTGAGCCGTACGTTGATTACCTCGGGTACAACATTGTTCGTGGTAATTGCACTGTTCATGCAGGGTGGTGCGATGATTCACGGCTTCGCAACCGCACTTCTACTTGGTATCACTGTAGGTACTTACTCTTCTATCTACGTAGCATCAGCACTAGCGCTAAAACTGGGCATCCAGAAAGAGCACTTGATGCCACCTCAAGTAGAAAAAGAAGGCGCAGAGTTCGACGAAATGCCATAAGGCAGGTTGAGAGTCGAAAACAAAAACCGCTGAGCAATCAGCGGTTTTTTTGTATCTGAATCGAGTTTTGTGCTTGCAGAACCTCACGGTATGAAGAGCCTTACATTGCCGCTAAGTAGATACGGTTCAGTAGATACAAGAAAGCCCCGCTCATTGAGCGGGGCTTTTTAAAGTCATCAGCGTGACGGGCTAAATATGACTTTCAAATCTTACTTAAGGATCGCGCTGTTACCGTTTTCGCGGATGTGCTTAAGGATAGATTTTACGCCACGAGCGCTTGAAGCAACAATGTTACCAGACTTCATGTACTCAGTGCCGCCAGCAAAGTCAGTTAGGATTGCGCCAGCTTCACGAGCAATAAGCTCACCTGCTGCCATATCCCAAGGTTTTAGACCTAGCTCGAAGTAACCATCAACACGGCCAGCAGCCACGTAACATAGGTCAAGAGCAGCAGAGCCGCTACGACGGAAATCAGCACATTCAGTGAATAGCGCACCAACGATCTTGATGTAAGACTCAGCGTGTTGTTTCTGTTTGAATGGGAAACCAGTAGCTAGAACAGTACCTTGAAGGTCTTTTAGTTGAGCAACACGGATACGCGCACTGTTTAGTTGAGCGCCTGCACCACGTTGTGCAGTGAATAGCTCGTTTTGCATTGGATCGTAAACACAAGCAACTTCAGTTTTGCCTTTGATACGAACTGCGATAGAAACCGCGAAAGTTGGGTAACCTTTTACAAAGTTAGTGGTGCCATCCAGTGGGTCGATGATCCATTGTACGTCTTTATCTTTACCTTCGATAAGACCTTGTTCTTCAGCAACGATACAGTGCTCAGGGTAAGACTGCTTGATAGTATCGATGATGATGTATTCTGCTTCTTTATCTACATTAGTGACAAAGTCATTAGTGCCTTTAAGAGTAGATTCTACTTTATCAGTGTTTTCTAATGATTTAGCAATATGATTGCCTGCCTTTCGCGCAGCGCGAATAGCAATGTTTAGCATTGGATGCATACGAATTTCCCAACGGATGTTAAAGAACAAATGAAAGCGGCGGCGAGTATACCAGAGATCAGTAAAAAGGGAAGTGGTTATTTTTTGTTCTAAAGTCAGTGGTTTTATTGTATTTAGCTTGAGGCGAACGAGAACAATGACCAAGAATGAGAAGAGAGGCCTGCTTCGCCCTAGGGTGTGTTAAAAAACTATGGTAACATTCTGCGGTTTTAATTTAGGTAGCAAACACAGATGTTGGATCAAGTAAAAATTGTACTCGTAGGTACCTCTCATTCAGGCAATATTGGCTCAGCAGCTCGAGCTATGAAAGTGATGGGTTTAAGCCAACTAGTATTAGTCGATCCACAATGTGAAGTGGATGAACAAACTCTTGCTTTGGCTGCGGGGGCTGGTGATATTGCTCAAAATGCAAAGATTGTCGGCACATTAGAGGAAGCGGTTGAAGATTGCAGCCTCGTGGTGGGCTCCAGTGCTCGCTCTCGTACATTAGAATGGCCAATGCTTGAGCCACGTGAATGTGGTGAGAAATTTGCGGTTGAGGGTAGAAAACATCCTGTCGCGCTCGTGTTTGGTCGTGAAAGAACTGGTCTAACAAACGAAGAGCTGCAAAGGTGTCACTACCATGTTTGCATTCCTGCTAACCCTGAATATAGCTCGCTTAACCTAGCGATGGCCGTACAAACTCTGAGTTACGAAGTACGAGTTGCGCATTTGAACTTAGAGCAAAGCCAGTTTGCCCCAAATGAGCCGGAAGAGTACCCACGTCATAGAGAGCTCGAAATGTTCTTCGAGCATCTTGAAAAGGTGATGGTTGAGACCCAGTTTATCAATAAAGAGCAACCAGGACAGGTGATGAATAAATTGCGTCGCTTGTTCTCTCGTGCTCGGCCAGAAACCCAGGAGCTCAATATTCTACGCGGCATTTTAACCTCGATAGAAAAGAAGTTCTGAATAAAGAATAACCACTTTAGGTGTAAGGATGAATACCTGAGTAAAATGGTCAAATAAATACTTGACCAAATTACTCAGGTATGGAAAAATCTTAACCATTACAAACCATGTGGATACGGTGTGGTATGAAACTTACATCTAAAGGAAGATATGCGGTGACAGCCATGCTGGATGTGGCACTGCATTCGCAACAAAACCCTGTGCCTCTTGCTGACATCTCAGAGCGTCAGGGGATCTCGCTCTCTTACTTAGAGCAGCTATTTTCAAAATTGCGTAAAGCAGGTCTCGTTGCCAGCGTTCGTGGTCCTGGTGGTGGTTACCGACTTGGTGCCGACGCACACAGTATCGCTATTGGTACCGTGATTGCAGCCGTTGATGAGTCAGTCGATGCAACCAAATGCCAGGGCAAAGGAGATTGCCAAGGCGGAACACGTTGCCTTACTCACACGCTATGGCGCGACTTAAGCTCTCGCATTAGTGACTTCTTGAATAACATCACTCTTGGTGAGTTGATGACAGATAATGAAGTCCTCGAAATTTCTGATCGTCAGGACATTGATCTGGCGGTAACCCATGGGCTATCAAACAAAAATACAACCGCCGCGCCCATCGGTGTAAACGTCCGCTCTTAGCGGTCAGCTTTTTACATTGGAGTAGAGAATGAAACTGCCGATTTATCTTGATTATTCCGCTACATGTCCAGTTGATCCACGTGTTGCTGAAAAAATGGTTCAGTACATGACAATGGATGGCACATTTGGCAACCCAGCGTCGCGTTCGCACCGTTACGGCTGGCAGGCAGAAGAAGCGGTCGATACTGCTCGTGAGCAAATTGCTGACCTTCTAAATGCAGATCCTCGCGAAATCGTATTTACATCTGGTGCGACAGAATCAGACAACCTTGCGATTAAAGGTGCAGCGCACTTTTACTCGAAGAAAGGCAAGCACGTAATCACTTGTAAAACAGAGCACAAAGCCGTTCTTGACCCATGTCGTCAACTTGAGCGTGAAGGCTTTGAAGTGACTTACCTTGAGCCAGAATCAAATGGCTTGATCGATCTAGAGAAGCTTAAAGCGGCAATGCGTGATGACACAGTGCTTGTGTCTATTATGCACGTAAACAACGAGATTGGTGTGGTTCAAGACATTACAGCGATCGGCGAATTGTGTCGTGAGCGTAAAATTGTTTTCCACGTGGATGCAGCGCAATCTGCAGGTAAATTACCAATCGACGTTCAAGAGATGAAAGTTGACCTAATTTCGCTTTCTGCTCACAAAGTTTATGGCCCTAAAGGCATCGGTGCACTTTACGTTCGTCGTAAGCCTCGTATTCGTCTTGAAGCGCAAATGCACGGTGGCGGCCATGAGCGTGGTTTCCGCTCTGGTACACTTCCTACTCACCAAATCGTTGGTATGGGTGAAGCATTCCGCATTGCAAAAGAAGACATGCAAAAAGATTACGATCACGCTTTAGCGCTTCGTAACCGTCTTTTTGATGGCGTGAAAGACTTAGAAGCAGTGACGGTAAACGGTGACCTTGAGCAACGTGTACCACACAACCTAAACATCAGCTTCGCATTCGTAGAAGGTGAATCACTACTAATGTCGCTTAAAGATCTAGCGGTATCTTCTGGTAGTGCTTGTACGTCTGCAAGTCTTGAGCCTTCTTACGTTCTTCGTGCCTTAGGCATGGATGATGAATTGGCTCACAGCTCGGTTCGTTTCTCGTTTGGTCGTTTCACGACTGAAGAAGAAATTGATTACGCAATTGAACAAATCCGCGTTGCAGTGACTAAGCTACGCGACATGTCTCCTCTATGGGATATGTACAAAGAAGGGATTGATTTGAGCACTGTTGAATGGGCTCACCATTAATCTCAGGGATTGAAATAGAGGATTCGAGGTAATTTATCATGGCATACAGCGAAAAAGTAATTGATCACTACGAGAACCCACGTAACGTTGGTTCATTCGATAAAGAAGACCCATCAGTAGGTAGCGGCATGGTTGGCGCTCCAGCTTGTGGTGACGTAATGAAGCTTCAAATCAAAGTGACACCGGAAGGTATCATCGAAGATGCGAAGTTCAAAACATACGGTTGTGGTAGTGCAATCGCATCAAGCTCACTAGTAACTGAGTGGGTAAAAGGCAAGTCAGTTGATGAAGCAGCAGCAATTAAAAACTCTGAAATTGCTGAAGAGCTAGAGCTTCCACCAGTGAAAGTTCACTGTTCAATTCTTGCTGAAGATGCAATCAAAGCAGCGGTTGCAGACTACAAGAAAAAACACCAAGAATAATTATTCCGTAATATAATGGGAGCTTTGACGCTCCCATTCCAATCGAAATTTAGACAGACTAAGGTGCAGTATGGCCATCACAATGACAGAATCAGCGGCAAGTCGCGTAAGAGCATTCCTAGATAACCGAGGCAAAGGTATCGGTTTACGTCTTGGAGTGAAGACGACTGGTTGTTCAGGCATGGCATATGTACTTGAGTTTGTTGATGAGCTTAACGAAGAAGATGAAGTTTTTGAACTCTCTGGAGTGAAAATCATCATCGACAAAAAAAGCTTAGTGTACCTAGACGGTACCGAATTGGATTACGTGAAAGAAGGGTTGAATGAAGGTTTTGAATTCAACAACCCTAACGCGAAAAGTGAATGTGGTTGTGGTGAAAGCTTCAACGTCTAATTGATTGTCCTTCTGGGCAAGCGAGTCCGGAAGGCTTTACTAGGACCCGAACTTAATGAATCACTTTGAATTATTTGGGCTACCAAGTCAGTTTAAGCTGGATGGTAGCCTTCTTTCTTCTCAGTTCCGAGAACTACAAAAACGCTTCCACCCGGATAACTTTGCAACGGGATCTGAACGTGACCGTTTGATGGCGGTGCAAAAGGCAGCGCAAATCAACGATGCCTATCAAGTTCTGAAAAATCCTATCTCCCGTGCCGAGTACATCCTCGCAGAGCAGGGAGTTGAGATCCGAGGTGAACAGCAGACAATGCAAGATCCAATGTTCTTAATGGAGCAAATGGAGCTGCGCGAAGAACTGGAAGAAATTGCTGACAGCACCGATCCTGAGTCGGCGCTTTTTGACTTCGATTCTAAGGTCAGCAAAATGTACAAACAGCATCTGGCAAACGTCGAGCAAGAGCTTGATGATGGTCTTTGGGCTGAAGCCGCAGACCGAGTTCGTAAGCTAAAATTCATTGCCAAACTAAAGAACGAAATTGAACTAGTCGAAGACAAACTCCTCGGCTAGTTAGCGTGACAAGGACCTATCATGGCACTACTTCAAATCGCAGAACCGGGCCAAAGCTCGGCACCTCATGAGCATAAGTTAGCAGCGGGTATCGACTTAGGTACTACCAACTCTTTGGTTGCTTCTGTACGTAGCGGCGATGCAACTCCACTTGCGGACGAGCAGGGCCGTACTATTTTACCTTCAGTCGTTAATTACACTGAGGAAACGTTAACGGTTGGCCACGAAGCCAAAGCCAAAGCAGAATTTGAACCAGAGAACACTATTATCTCTGTAAAACGTTTGATTGGTCGTTCATTAAAGGACATTCAGTCCCGTTACTCTTCACTTCCTTATCGTTTTAGAGAGAGTGAAAATGGTCTTCCGATCCTGCAAACGCCTCAAGGTGACAAAAACCCGATTGAAGTATCTGCGGACATTCTAAAAGCGCTAGGTAAGCGAGCTGAAGAAACGTTAGGTGGGGAGTTAGCGGGCGTTGTGATCACTGTTCCTGCTTACTTTGATGATGCTCAGCGTGCAGGTACTAAAGATGCCGCGAAATTAGCTGGCCTTCATGTGCTGCGTCTTCTGAACGAACCAACTGCCGCGGCAATTGCTTATGGCTTAGACTCAGGCCAAGAAGGAGTGATTGCAGTTTATGACCTAGGCGGCGGTACATTTGATATCTCTATCCTACGCTTGTCGAAAGGCGTATTTGAAGTATTAGCAACAGGCGGTGATTCTGCGTTAGGCGGTGATGACTTTGACCATCTGTTAGCGGATTACCTAATGGAGCAAGCGGGTCTCGAAGCCCCACTTTCTGCTGAAAAAAACCGTACGCTACTGAACATTGCTACTGCGACTAAGATTGCTTTCTCTGAGCAAGACAGCGTTGACGTTGACGTGTTTGGCTGGAAGGGCACCGTTACTCGTGAGCAGTTCGAAGATCTGATTCGCCCATTAGTGAAGAAAACACTAATGTCTTGTCGTCGCGCATTAAAAGATGCTGATGTTAACGCAGACGAAGTACTCGAAGTGGTCATGGTTGGTGGTTCAACACGCACATTGCTGGTTCGTGAAATGGTAGGCGAGTTTTTTGGCCGCACACCGCTAACAAGCATTAATCCTGATGAAGTTGTCGCAATCGGCGCGGGTATCCAAGCCGACATTCTAGCGGGTAACAAGCCTGATTCAGAAATGTTACTTCTTGACGTGATCCCACTGTCGCTTGGTATTGAAACCATGGGTGGTTTGGTTGAGAAGATCATCCCTCGCAATACCACGATTCCTGTTGCGCGTGCGCAAGAATTTACCACATTCAAAGATGGCCAAACGGCCATGAGTGTTCATGTGGTACAAGGTGAACGTGAAATGGTTGATGATTGTCGTTCACTGGCTCGTTTCTCATTGAAAGGCATTCCACCGATGGCGGCGGGTGCGGCACATATTCGTGTGACTTACCAAGTTGACGCTGACGGTCTTCTTTCTGTTACGGCAATGGAAAAGAGCACCGGTGTTCAGTCAGAGATTCAAGTAAAACCTTCTTACGGGTTAAGCGATAATGAAGTGGCGGATATGCTGCGTGATTCAATGACTCACGCTAAAGAAGACATGCAAGCTCGTGCGCTAGCTGAGCAGCGTGTTGAGGCCGACCGTGTGATAGAAGGCTTGATTGCAGCCATGCAAGCTGATGGTGACGAACTACTATCAGAACAAGAGAAACAAGACCTGATAAAAGCCATCGAAGCCTTGATTGAGCTGCGTAATGGTGATGATGCAGATGCGATTGAGCAAGGCATTAAAGATACCGATAAAGCGAGCCAAGATTTCGCATCGCGCCGTATGGATAAATCGATTCGAGCTGCGCTGTCAGGTCAATCAGTAGACGATATATAAGAGATAAGTAGTTATGCCTAAGATTATTGTATTACCACACGACGATTTGTGCCCAGAAGGCGCAGTGTTGGAAGCAAACACTGGTGAAACCGTTCTGGACGTAGCGCTAAAAAATGGTATCGGTATTGAACATGCGTGTGAAAAATCATGTGCTTGTACCACCTGCCACGTGATCATCCGTGAAGGTTTTGATTCGCTAGAAGAAAGTGAAGAGCTGGAAGACGACATGCTGGATAAAGCGTGGGGTCTAGAGCCTGAATCACGTCTAGGGTGTCAGGCGAAAATTGCTGATGAAGACTTAGTGGTAGAAATTCCTAAGTACACGCTAAACCACGCTTCAGAAGATCACTAAACTATCTTCCCAATATAGGGAAGAAGCAAAAGGAAGATGAGCAATGAAATGGACAGATTCTCGCGATATCGCGATTGAACTTTGTGACAAGTTTCCAGATGTTGATCCGCAAACGGTGCGTTTTACCGATCTTCATCAATGGATCATGGAGTTAGATGAGTTTGAAGATGACCCAAACCATTGTAACGAAAAGATTCTGGAAGCCGTTATCATGTGCTGGATGGATGAAGCAGACTAAGTCTGTAAAACACAGCCTAGTTAACAATTCTTACTAAAAAAAGCGGACCTTTAGGTCCGTTTTTTTATCCAATTGACATTTTTGCCCTACATAATGCTAACATCCGTGAGTTATTAAAAAGAAGCAGCGTAGGCAACGCTGCTATAAGACAAGGAGAAACCATGTCTACACAGATGTCTGTATTTTTAAGTCAAGAGTCGGCAGCACCACATTGGGGTGAAAAAGCACTGCTTTCATTCGCTGAAAACGGCGCAACCATTCATTTAGGTGAAGGTCACGATCTTGGTGCAATTCAACGTGCAGCTCGTCAGCTAGATGGCCAAGGAATTCGTTCTATTTTTCTTTCCGGTGATAACTGGGATTTAGAGAGCGTTTGGGCTTTCCACCAAGGTTACCGTAACCCAAAAAAACATGGCTCAGTTGAGTGGTCTGCATTGTCTGAAGAAGATCAAGCAGAGCTTCAAGCGCGTATTACCGCGACTGATTTTACCCGCGATATCATCAATAAAACCGCAGAAGAAGTTGCCCCTCGTCAGCTAGCGACAATGGCCGCTGAATTCATCAAATCTGTTGCGCCTAAAGGCACAGTGACAGCTCGTATCGTCAAAGACAAAGACTTGTTGGCAGAAGGTTGGGAAGGCATTTACGCCGTAGGCCGTGGTTCGGAGCGTACTTCTGCGATGCTCCAGCTAGACTACAACCCGACAGGTGACGAGAACGCACCAATATTCGCGTGTCTTGTCGGTAAAGGTATCACCTTTGATTCGGGTGGTTACAGCTTGAAGCCTTCTAACTTCATGAGCGCAATGAAAGCAGACATGGGTGGCTCAGGCACCATTACCGGTGGTCTTGCACTGGCGATTCTTCGTGGTTTGAACAAGCGTGTAAAACTGATCCTTTGTTGTGCAGAGAACATGGTTTCTGGTCGCGCACTCAAGCTTGGCGACATCATCACCTACAAAAACGGTAAAACCGTTGAAATCATGAACACCGATGCAGAAGGTCGTTTAGTGCTTGCTGATGGCCTTATCTACGCTAGTGAGCAAAAACCTGAGTTAATCATTGATTGTGCAACACTAACAGGTGCGGCGAAGAATGCGTTGGGTAATGATTACCACGCACTAATGAGTTTTGATGACGAGTTATCGCATCAAGCGCTCACTGCGGCAAACCAAGAAAAAGAAGGTTTATGGCCGCTACCACTTGCTGACTTCCACCGTGGAATGCTGCCTTCAAACTTTGCTGACCTATCGAATATCAGTTCTGGCGACTACTCTCCGGGTGCAAGCACAGCAGCAGCATTCTTGTCTTACTTCGTAGAAGACTACAAAAAAGGCTGGTTGCACTTCGACTGTGCGGGTACATACCGTAAAGCCGCGTCTGACAAATGGGCTGCGGGAGCTACGGGTATGGGCGTTCGTACACTTGCTCGTTTCCTCAATGAGCAAGCTGGTAAATAAGATTGATTGCGGCACTCCTTGTTTGAGTGCCGCTCTTACCCAGTAAGTCACTTTAAAAACACAACTATTATTACAAGTACAGAAAGGAAATTTTATGGCTCTAGAAAGAACATTTTCAATCATTAAGCCGGATGCGGTAGAGCGAAACCTAATTGGTGAAATCTATAACCGTATTGAAAAGGCTGGCCTACGTATTGTCGCTGCTAAAATGGTCCACCTGACTGAAGATCAGGCAAGCGGTTTTTATGCAGAGCATGAAGGCAAAGAGTTTTTCCCTCCACTAAAAGAGTTCATGACATCTGGTCCTATTATGGTTCAGGTACTGGAAGGTGAAAATGCGATTGCACGTTACCGTGAGCTGATGGGTAAAACTAACCCAGAGGAAGCGGCATGCGGTACGCTTCGTGCCGATTACGCACTTAGCATGCGTCACAATTCAGTTCATGGTTCCGATAGCCCTGAATCTGCAGCACGTGAAATTGAGTTTTTCTTCCCTGAGTCAGAGGTTTTTTCTCGCTAATTAGGCGTGATACTGCACTTGTTAGTGATGCTCTGATACAGAAAAGCCTTGGAACTTTCCGAGGCTTTTTCATTTCATATACCTAAGTTGAGTGGCAATGTTGACTGCATAAGTGATCTCTTAAACGCTAACTAGTCTGACTATATAATGGACTTTAAAGCCCAGTAACGTGAGTTATTTTTAGTCTTCTCCCTTTACGATTTCTACGCTTTTACTTTTGATAGTGTAATAGCCACTTAATAGCGCAAGGGGTGCTTAAAATTTAATCATTTTGATTTTAATGCCTTAGCAAACTCAGGGTTTTACACCCCTTGTTGTGGCTGCATAAAGGCTGTACAATTCGCGCCCTTATTCTTGTTTCAGTCATTGAGAGGCAACATGACCACTGAAAAAATCAATCTACTCGACTTTGATCGCAAAGGCATGCGTCAGTTTTTCGCAGAAGAACTCGGCGAGAAAGCGTTTCGTGCCGATCAGGTTATGAAGTGGATCTACCATTTCGGTGTAGATGACTTCGAAAAAATGACAAATATTAACAAGAAGCTGCGCGAAAAGCTTTTACACAAGTGCGAAATCAAGGCGCCAACAGTCGCAGAAGCTCAGCACTCTTCTGATGGTACGATCAAGTGGGCGATGAACGTTGGTGATCAGGATGTGGAGACGGTTTACATTCCAGAAGATGATCGTGCAACGCTTTGTGTGTCTTCTCAAGTAGGTTGTGCGTTGGAATGTAAGTTCTGCTCAACCGCACAGCAAGGCTTTAACCGTAACTTGAAAGTTTCAGAGATCATCGGTCAGGTGTGGCGTGCTGCACGTGAAATTGGTCTTGAGAAAGAAACAGGTCGTCGCCCAATTACTAACGTCGTGATGATGGGGATGGGTGAACCGCTTCTAAACATGAAGAACTTGATCCCGGCATTAGAACTAATGCTGGACGACCTTGGTTTTGGTTTGTCAAAACGTCGTGTGACTGTATCTACATCAGGTGTGGTTTCTGGTCTTGATCAGATGACAGGCAAAATCGATGTCGCGTTGGCTATTTCACTTCATGCGCCAAACGATAAGCTGCGTAGTGAAATCATGCCAATTAACGATCGTTGGGATATTCAAGATTTCCTAGCATCAGTTCGTCGTTATATCGCTTCATCGAATGCAAACCGCGGTAAGGTAACGGTTGAGTACGTACTTCTTGATCATGTGAATGATGACATGGACCATGCTCGTGAACTGGCTGAGCTGATGAAAGACACACCATGTAAGATTAACTTGATTCCGTTTAACCCGTACCCAGGTTCACCTTACAAGAAACCAAGTAACTCACGTATCGATCGCTTCCAAAAAACATTGATGCAATATGAGCATACAGTAACGGTTCGTAAGACTCGTGGCGATGACATTGATGCAGCGTGTGGTCAGTTAGTCGGTGATGTGATTGACAGAACTAAACGTACTGCAATGTTAAAAGCGTCGCGCGGTGCTGATACCATTGAAGTAAAAGCCGTATAAACGACCGGAATTCAAAAATAGCCAGAGCCATTTGCTCTGGCTATTTTGTTTAGCGATAAGGGCATTTCTGCCAAAATTTATGACGACAACTCTCCAACTCGAGGTTATTTGGGTATAATTTCGAATTCCTTTGTCAAAGTTTGGACAAAAGCTTGAGCTATCTGTTAGTTTGAGTGTAAAGAGTTTTTGTCTTCGTTACACATTCGCTTATCATGATATGTGACATTAACGATGACACCGATAATTCTCAGCATTTTCTCACATACGCTTTGCTGATTTTTGCAAAACGGGTATTCACACTCAAATCGCTGAGAGTTTCTTAAAATTATTATTTTGGTTAACGCGTTTAGGCTAGCTATCTTTTAAAGAGGCTTAAGAACAATAACGAAAATACATAACCACGTTAGCCACTAAAACAGATTAAATACCACCATTATGACAGAAAACGAAAATACGAATGAAGTGCCACTTTCTATTGAAGCTGGCACATTACTGAAAAACAAACGCGAATCTCTTGGGATGAGTCAAAAGCAAGTTGCTGATCGCCTGAGGCTTCGCGTTTCTGTTATTGAAGATATTGAAAATAACCGATTTGAGTCTCAACAAGTTGCGACATTTACGCGTGGTTACTTGCGTTCTTACGCGAAGTTCGTGGGCCTTGATGAGAAGATGGTTTTGACTGCGTTAGAGCAGACAGCAGATGTACAGCCACAAGAGCAAGAAATTGAAATGCAGAGCTTCTCTCGCAAAACAAAAGATGAGAAGCACAATAGCCGTATCATGCTCCTGACTTGGGTTATCGGGTTGGTCATTATTGGTATTTCTGCAGCTTGGTGGTGGCAAAACCAGCAAGAGAATAGCCTAACGAAGGAAGTTACTGATTCAAGTGTTGAAGCGCCGAAGCCCACAGCGCAAGAGTTAGCTGATATCGATTTAATGACGGCTGAGGAGTTAATCGCAAGTACTCCTGAAGAAGTTGTTTCAACAAGTAATGATGTTGTTGAAACGAGTGAAGTACCAGTCGAGCAGGGTAGCGACCCTCTGCTTGCTGAAACTGAAAATACAACAAGCGTAGATTCTGAAGAACCTGTTGCCGTGATTGAAACTGCGGAAGAGGAACAGCCTGCGCCAGTCGTACCTGAAGGCATGACACTTCTTACTATGAAGTTTAAAGCGGACTGTTGGATTCAAGTAAAAGACACCAATGGTAAAACGCTGGTAAGTGGTACTCATAAACCAGGACAAGATGTAGAACTTACCGGAAAAGCGCCGTTTAAAGTGATATTAGGCGCACCGGAAGGGGTTACAATGACATTTGCAAGTGAACCTGTCGACCTTTCTGGGTATACTTCAGGCAAAGTAGCTAGATTCACTCTACCGTTATAAAAAATTATGCAACACGAATCTCCAATTATTCGTCGTAAATCGACGCGTATTTATGTGGGTGATGTGCCAATTGGTGATGGTGCGCCAATTGCCGTACAGTCAATGACTAACACTCGCACGACTGACGTAGAAGCGACAGTCGCTCAAATCCGAGCACTAGAAAAAGTCGGTGCAGATATCGTTCGAGTTTCTGTACCTACCATGGACGCAGCAGAAGCTTTCAAACTGATTAAACAGCAAGTCTCTGTACCGTTAGTGGCTGATATTCATTTCGACTATCGTATCGCGCTGAAAGTGGCGGAGTACGGTGTTGACTGTTTACGTATCAACCCAGGTAACATTGGCAATGAAGAGCGCATTCGCGCTGTTGTTGACTGTGCTCGCGATAAAAACATCCCAATCCGTATTGGTGTCAACGGTGGATCTTTGGAAAAAGATTTACAGATGAAATACGGTGAACCAACGCCAGAAGCTTTAGTTGAATCGGCGATGCGTCACGTTGATCATCTCGATCGTCTTAACTTTGACCAATTTAAAGTTAGCGTGAAAGCTTCAGACGTCTTCCTAGCGGTGGATTCATACCGTCTGCTAGCGAAGAAAATCGATCAGCCTCTTCACTTGGGTATTACAGAAGCGGGCGGTGCTCGTGCTGGTGCTGTTAAGTCATCTGTTGGCTTAGGTATGCTGTTATCTGAAGGGATCGGCGATACGCTGCGTATCTCTTTGGCTGCCGATCCAGTTGAAGAAATCAAAGTCGGTTTCGACATTCTTAAATCTCTGCGCATTCGCTCTCGAGGCATCAACTTTATTGCTTGCCCAAGTTGCTCGCGCCAAGAATTTGATGTGATTGGTACGGTGAATGCACTGGAGCAACGTTTAGAAGACATCATCACGCCAATGGATGTGTCTATCATCGGTTGTGTGGTAAACGGCCCTGGTGAAGCAGAAGTTTCTCACTTAGGTCTAGCAGGCAGTAACAAGAAGAGCGCATTCTACGAAGATGGTAAACGCCAGAAAGAACGCTTTGATAACGATGACCTTGTGAATCAGCTAGAAGCTAAGATCCGTGCGAAAGCAGCCATGATGAATGGCGAAAACCGCATCGAAGTTAAAGTACAAGATTAATCTCAACGAGAATTACGGTAAGTATTGTGGCAAAAACAATTCAAGCAATTCGAGGCATGAACGATTGCCTCCCAACTCAGTCTCCACTGTGGCAGAAACTAGAAAACACAGTGAAAAATGTAATTAGCGCATACGGTTATAACGAAGTGCGCATGCCAATCGTTGAAGAAACAAACCTATTCAGCCGCGCTGTTGGTGAAGAGACAGACGTCGTTTCAAAAGAAATGTACACCTTTGATGATCGTAACGGAGACAGCCTAACACTTCGCCCTGAAGGTACGGCGGGTTGTGTACGTTCATGTATTCAAAACAGCCTGATCAACCGTGACGAACAGCGTCTGTGGTACATGGGGCCTATGTTCCGTCATGAGCGTCCGCAGAAAGGTCGTTACCGTCAATTCCACCAGTGTGGTGTTGAGGTGTTTGGTCTAAATGGTCCAGATGTTGATGCAGAGCTTATCATGATGACGGCGCGTCTATGGCGTGAGCTAGGTATCAATGAACATGTTCGTCTTGAGCTGAACTCTATCGGTTCTCAAGAAGACCGCGCAGACTACCGTACTGCACTGGTTGCGTTCCTTGAGCAACATATTGATGTACTAGACGAAGATTGTAAGCGTCGCATGCACACGAACCCACTGCGTGTTCTGGATACGAAGAACCCTGACGTTCAAGCTATTTTAGGTGATGCACCTCGCCTTTCAGATTACTTAGGTGAAGAATCTAAAGCACACTTCGCAGGTCTATGTGAACTTTTAGACGCCGCAGGTATCGAATACACAGTTAACGAACGTCTAGTTCGTGGTCTGGATTACTACAACCGCACGGTATTTGAATGGATCACTGAGAGCCTAGGTGCTCAAGGCACTGTTTGTGGCGGTGGTCGTTACGATGGTCTTGTAGAGCAATTAGGTGGTAAACCAACACCAGCAGTTGGCTTTGCAATGGGCCTAGAGCGTCTTGTTCTGATGCTAGAAACACTAGAACTAACAGACGTTCGTCGCAGTGTGGATGTTTACGTAGTAACAGCAGGCGAAGGCACCATGATGGCAGGAATGAAGCTAGCAGAGCAGCTTCGTGAGTCCATCCCTGGCGTTCGTGTGATGAATCACTTCGGTGGCGGTAACTTCAAGAAACAGTTTAAACGTGCAGACAAAGTTGGTGCTGTTATAGCATTAGTTCTGGGTGAAAACGAAGTTGCGGATAATACCGTAGTACTGAAAGACTTGGCCGGTGGTGAGCAAGAGACTTACAACCAAGCAGAAGTTGCAGAAAAGATCGCAGCACTGATTTAAGTCTTTTAGTAATCTAACAAAATTACATCCTAGTTCGTAAGCTAAGGCTCCCAAATGTGGAGCCTTTAAACGAAATAGGAACAATGGCAGCTAAGCTGCCATTTACATGTTTTAAGAGGACAGGAAGTGGAACTTTACGATACTGAAGAACAACAAGTTGAAGCCATTAAAGACTGGTGGAAGGAAAACGGCAAAGCCGTCATCATCGGTGCGGTTGTTGGCTTAGGTGGTCTATTTGGCTGGCGTTACTACCAGGATTCTGTGATTCAGGCGAGTGAAGCAGCTTCTCAAAGCTACACGACAGCAATGAATGCTTTGCAAGATAAAGGTACTGATGCTCAAGCTGACGTGAAAGCTTTCATTGAGTCAAATGAAGTAAAAGAATATTCAGTATTGGCTGCGCTACAACTTGCTAAAGCACAAGTTGAAGCTCAAGATCTTTCTGCTGCATTAGAGCAATTGAAGTGGGCGCAAAGCAACACCCAAGATGCTGCGCTGTTACCATTGATTAGTTACCGCATTGCGCGCATTGAAACGGAAATGGGTAACTTTGACGTTGCAACGGCTGAGCTAAGTAACGTCACTGATGCAGCATGGACAGGTCGTATTGCTGAACTTCGTGGCGATATTGCGATTCGCCAAGGTGACAAAGATGCCGCATACGCTGCGTATACTGAAGCTCAGCAAGCGGCAGACGCAAGCCCGACACTACAAATGAAATTGGACGATCTGGCGAAATAAGGACCGCATTGGATGAAAAGAGTCTTTGACAAAGCCTTGTTAGGGGCGTTAACAATGGGAATTCTTGCCGGTTGTGCTGGTGAGAAAGATACCATTGTAATGGCGCCACTACCTCAGGTAGACAGTGAGTTTACAACCAGTAGTGAGTGGAGTACATCGGTTGGCGATGGTGTTGGTCATTACTTTTCAAAGCTATCCCCTGTATTTGCGAATGATACATTGTTCGTGGCAAGTCGCGATGGCTTAGTAAAAGCGCTGGATCCTGAAAACGGTAAACAACGTTGGCAAACGGACCTAGAAGAAGATGTCATTGCTCGTCTCTCTGGTGGTATCACAGCAGCATACGGAAACCTTTACATTGGCTCTGAGAATGGTGAAGTCATCTCTCTTGACCAAGAAACAGGTGAAATTGTTTGGCGTGTAAAAGTTGGTGGTGAGGTACTGGCGAAGCCAGTTGCAGACTCAGGCCTTATTATCATCAATACTAGCCGAGGCATGTTGATTGCCCTTAATGAGAGTACTGGTGAGCAACGCTGGGCATTGAGTACAGAAGTGCCGAACCTAACTTTACGTGGCGACAGTACTCCGACTGCAATTGGCGGCGGTGTATTTTGGGGAACGGCAAATGGCCGACTCGCAGCTGCTATCGTTGAGCGTGGTCAGCTGATTTGGCAACAGCCTGTTGGTACGCCAAAAGGCGCGACAGAAATTGATCGTTTGGTTGATGTTGATTCATCGCCAATTGTGCTAGGCGGTACTCTTTTCACCATTGGATACAATGGTCAACTTATCGCCATTGATTTGCGTTCAGCGAACCCGATTTGGAAGCGTAATTACTCATCTGCAACAGACATTTCTACAGATGGTAGCCGCATCTTTGTGATAACGGAAAAAGATCATGTTGTTGCCGTTGATTCACGAAGTGGGACTGAGTTGTGGGAAAACAGCTTGCTTGAGCACCGACAACTTACAGCGCCAGTTATTGTCGGCAATTATCTCGTTGTCGGTGACACGCTTGGTTACCTTCACTGGATGGATCGTTCAACGGGCGAATTTGTTGCGCAGCAGTTTATCGATGATAGCGGCTTTGCCGTTGGCCCGACGTTATTGTCGGATGGTTATGTGATTACAACTCGCAACGGCGATGTAAAGAAACTAACCATTAACGAATAATATCGTGATATAATTCACATTCGGCTCCTGGCTGGTGACAGCTAGGAGCCGTTTTGTTGTTTGAATTTATTAACCCTGACGTGGTTATAGGTAAAAAGCTGGTTTGATTTGGCATCGAGCAAGTCGTTACCTATAACTACAGAAGAAAGATTATTGTAGAGGTTGTTATGGTACCTGTTGTAGCTCTAGTAGGGCGTCCGAACGTAGGTAAATCTACACTATTTAACCGATTGACTCGCACTCGTGACGCGTTGGTTGCGGACTTTCCAGGCCTAACGCGAGACCGTAAGTATGGCCAGGCGAGACTTGGTGAAGAGCACGAATTCATTGTGATTGATACCGGCGGTATTGATGGCACAGAAGAAGGCGTGGAAACAAAGATGGCAGAACAGTCATTAGCCGCGATTGATGAGGCTGATGTTGTATTGTTCCTTGTTGACGGTCGTGCTGGTCTGACTCCTTCAGATGCAGCAATTGCTGCGCATCTGCGTAAAATTGAAAAGCCAGCGATGCTGGTGGTAAACAAAATAGATGGTATTGATGCCGATGCGGCGTGTGCTGATTTTTGGCAGCTCGGCGTGGATGATATGTATCAGATTGCGGCCGCTCATGGCCGTGGTGTGACCGCTTTGCTTGAGCGTGCTTTATCTCCATTCTTTGATGATCTATTAACAAGTGAATCTGAAGAAGGTGAGATTGAAGACCTGACTGGATTCGAAGACGAAGAGCCTCTTGTTGAAGATTACACTGAAGAAGACGCAGAAGCTGAATTCAAGCGCCTTCAAGAGCAGCCGATTAAGTTGGCGATCATCGGTCGTCCTAACGTAGGTAAATCGACACTGACTAACCGTATTCTGGGTGAAGAACGTGTAGTTGTATACGATATGCCTGGTACAACGCGTGATTCTATCTACATCCCGATGGAGCGTGATGGACGCGAATACGTACTAATTGATACCGCAGGTGTTCGTCGTCGTGGTCGTATCAATGAAACGGTTGAAAAGTTCTCTGTTGTTAAGACGCTGAAAGCGGTAGAAGATGCAAACGTCGTTCTACTGGTGATTGATGCACGTGAAAATATTTCAGACCAAGACCTAAGCTTGCTTGGTTTTGCACTGAATGCTGGCCGCTCAATTGTCATCGCCGTTAACAAGTGGGATGGCCTAGACAGTGACGTGAAAGAAAGCGTGAAGAAAGAACTGGACCGCCGTTTAGGATTCGTCGACTTCGCGCGTATCCACTTTATCTCTGCGCTGCACGGTACTGGCGTTGGTCACTTGTTTGAATCTATCCAAGAAGCATATAACTCGGCGACAACGCGTGTGGGTACGTCAGTACTGACGCGTATCATGAAGATGGCAGTGGATGATCACCAGCCGCCAATGGTTCGTGGTCGTCGTATCAAACTCAAATACGCACACGCAGGTGGTTACAATCCACCGATCGTTGTTATCCACGGTAACATGGTTCGTGAATTGCCAGATTCGTATAAACGTTATCTGATGAACTACTTCCGTAAGTCTCTGGAAATTATGGGAACACCGATTCGCATTAACTTCCACAACAGTGATAACCCATACGAGAACCGTACGAATAAGCTTACGCTATCACAAGAGCGTAAACGTAAGCGTATGATGTCGATGGTGAAAAACCGCAATAAATAATGAAATTCGAATACCCAAGTTTCTACTTGGGTATTTTTTTATCAAAAGTAATCGTAAAAATGACTATCACAGCAACAAAGACTCGTTTTTGTCATCAAACATGGCAATTAGAAGCACAAATACAGCTCGTTCAATCTACGGAAGAAGGGACTTACGTTATTACAGATGTCACGCCGTTCCATCCCGTTAGTCACATATGGCCGGATCACCCTGCAGACAAAGGAACGTTGAAGGTGAATGGGGCTGAGCATGACGTGGTAGATTGCCAAGTTGGAGCAGTGGAACAGGAAAGTGGTGCGCTGTATGTGGGTAGTGACATCCCTGTAAAGCGTGATGCTGAAGGTTGGGTGTTTGTCGTCGTGCATGTTATATCGCGTACGGAATCACTTGTTACTGATGATTTGGTGATATTGGCGGTAGATAAGGATTACCAACACGCTTTGAGCCGAGGCCATAGTGCAGGACACTTAGCGTATTTGGCGTTGAATAAAGTGCTAGCGGAAGGCTACTGGAGAAAAGACGCAGACCGCAAAGACCCACATGGTTATTATGACTTTAATAGCTATGCGCAAGTTACGAGTTATGTCACTCCAGACAAGTGCCTCGATACGTACCGTTTAGGCAAAACACTCCGTAAAAGAGGATTAAACAGTGCAAATATGCTGAATGACCTCCAGGCGATTGCAGAAAAAGTGAATGGCCAACTGGTTGAATGGCTTCAAAGAGATGCGATGATCACCATGGAATGCCTCGGCGATAGATTAACTGACTCTCGCTATTGGAAGTGCGATTTAGGGGAAGGTCAATTAGCGGTAATCCCTTGTGGTGGAACGCATGCGAGCCATTTAAATGAGTTTGCTTTTATCCAAGTTAAACTCGTTGAGCTCGACGCTCAAACTATCGAAATGCACACCAATGTAAATGCGGCTTTCTGAATAAGATCTTTTTATTAAATTCTGATTCCCCGTTTAATTAAATTAAATTAAGGATTTTTATCCTGCCTTAAATTGGAATGCAGAATATGTAACTTATGCTTTCGGTGTGTGGTTATATAAATATTCTTTTAAGGGGTGATCGCTGATCAAGGAGTAAATATCAGACGATCAGTATAAGATCCTACGTATCAAGTATGGTTAGCGCCTCGTGAAACTTGTTGGGGCGGTGATGAAGATCAACATACTTGTTCGTTATTTTGAGTAGCATGCGTTACTCGAAATTGCTTAGTTTAGAGAGAGGAACGGGATATGCAGCAGAACATTTGCCCGACTTGCAACGTCGAACTGGAATGGACAGGACAATACCATTGTGAACAGTGTGAATCGGATTTTAAAAAAGTAGGTTTTTGCCCTGATTGTGAGGCGGAGCTGGAGAAGCTGCAAGCATGCGGTGCTGCGAGCTACTTTTGTAATGTGTGTAATGAACTCAAATCAAAATCACGTGTCCGATTTGAGTTCCAGAAAGTCACTTAACCAGAGTTTGTATTCAGTTAACGGTAGAACGAACGTCGCCTTCGGCTAATCGAGTAATCAATACATCTCCCGACTTAACATCTGAAGATTGCGTAATTACTTTACCTTGCTCAGTTTGAGTAATTGAGTAACCTCGTTTCAATGTCGCTAGTGGGCTGACGGTGTCTAACTTCTCTGCAGCAATCGCGAGTTGATGGCGCATAGTCAGTAATTTGCGATCCATTGCATCCATGAGCTTTTGCTCAACACGTTCTAGCTTCGACTTCTGCTCGCCAAGGCGTGTTACAGGAGAATTCAATTGCAGCCGATAATGTTGACGCTCGATTCGCTGTTGGCGCAAGGCAATAAAACGACTCATCGCTCGCTGTAAGCGCATGTCCAACTCATCTAACTGTTGCGTCTGACGTTGCAAGCGATAGCTTGGGTGTTGGCGCTCTAAACGGTGTATAAGTTGAGCTGATTGCTGTTTTTGCTGCGCTAGGTAGTAACGCATTGCACTGGCTAGCTTATGTTGACGAGTCACCAAAGCTTGATCTTTGTGGCTGTTATCGCGGCTTACCAATTCAGCCGCCGCTGATGGAGTCGGCGCTCGCATGTCCGCTACAAAGTCGGCAATAGTCACGTCAACCTCATGACCAACTGCACTGATGATCGGAATTTGGCTTGCAGCAATCGTGCGAGCAAGAATTTCGTTGTTAAAGCACCATAAGTCTTCTAATGAACCACCACCTCGGCCCACAATTAGCACATCACATTCATCACGGCTGTTAGCGCGACCAATGGCTTGTGCAATTTGAATGGCTGCGTCCTCACCTTGTACTACTGTCGGATAAATCACAACGGGTAGGGAAGGATCACGACGTTTCAATACGTCTAAGATATCGTAAAGTGCGGCACCAGTTTTCGATGTGATGACGCCAACACGTTTTGGGTGTTCAGGCAAAGGTTGCTTATTGGTTTGAGCGAACAACCCTTCTGCTGCAAGCTTCATTTTCAGCTCTTCAAACTCTTGCTGAAGACGGCCGTCACCTTCCGGTTGCATGCTTTCGATGATCAATTGGTAGTCACCGCGAGGCTCATAAAGAGAAAGACGAGCTTTTACTAGGACTTGATTACCGTTAGCGGGCTTGAAAGTAACGCGGCGATTGTTACCACGAAACATGGCACATTTCACTTGAGCGCGAGAGTCTTTAAGAGTGAGGTACCAGTGACCAGAGACAGGAGCTGAAAAGTTGGATATCTCTCCGACGAGCCAAACGATCCCCATTTCGTTTTCAAGGAGTAAACGAACTTCTGCGTTGAGACGAGAAACAGTAAAGATGTTTTGATTGGTCTTGGAGAGCACAGCTAATCTCTTAGACGTGAGTATGGAAATTAGCGGAAATATAGTACATAGCAAGGGGGTAATTGCAAGAAAAAAATTAAAAAATTTGTGGTCAAGCGATTGCGTTAACCGTATAATCCCTCCGCAATATCTAATCCAAATGTAGCTTGTTGCTAACACAGGTTACCCTCATTATGCGAAACGATGAGATTGGATTGTTCTTTTTACTCCTCTAATTGTGAGATATTGCAAATGCTAAGAATTGCCAAAGAAGCGCTGACATTCGATGACGTACTACTTGTGCCAGCACACTCCACCGTTCTCCCAAACACAGCTGATCTTCGCACTCAGCTAACTAAGAACATCACCCTAAACATCCCAATGATTTCAGCGTCTATGGACACTGTTACTGAAGCTCGTCTAGCGATCGCGCTAGCGCAAGAGGGTGGCATTGGCTTTATCCACAAGAACATGTCTATTGAGCAGCAGGCAGCCGAAGTTCGTAAAGTTAAGAAATTCGAAGCTGGTATGGTAACTGACGCGGTTACTGTAAACCCTGACGCGACCATCGCTGATGTTGTTGCACTCACTGAAAAGCATGGTTTTGCAGGTTTCCCTGTTGTCACTGAGAGCAATGAGCTTGTTGGTATTATCACTGGTCGTGACGTTCGTTTTGTGACGGACCTTTCTAAGAAAGTATCTTCAGTAATGACGCCAAAAGAGAAGTTGGCAGCGGTTAAAGAAGGTGCAACACGAGAAGAAGTGCAAGAGAAAATGCACGAAGCTCGCGTAGAGAAAGTATTGGTTGTGAATGATGAGTTCCAACTAACCGGTATGATTACTGCGAAAGACTTCCACAAAGCAGAACGTAAACCAAACGCATGTAAAGATGAGCGTGGTCGCCTACGTGTTGGCGCAGCAGTTGGTGCTGGTGCTGGTAACGAAGAGCGTGTTGCGGCACTTGTTGAAGCTGGCGTTGACGTTCTACTTATCGACTCTTCACACGGTCATTCTGAAGGTGTTCTAAGCCGCATTCGTGAAACACGTGCAGCTTACCCAGATCTAGACATCATCGGTGGTAACGTAGCAACTGGTGCTGGTGCTAAAGCACTAATCGAAGCTGGCGTAAGCGCAGTGAAAGTTGGTATCGGCCCTGGTTCTATCTGTACAACTCGTATTGTAACGGGTGTGGGGGTTCCACAAATCACTGCAATCGCAGATGCGGCAGAAGTGGCTAATGATTATGGTATTCCGGTTATCGCTGACGGTGGTATCCGTTTCTCTGGTGATATCTGTAAAGCAATCGTAGCGGGCGCATCATGTGTGATGGTTGGTTCTATGTTTGCTGGTACTGAAGAAGCGCCGGGTGAAGTGATTCTATACAACGGCCGTTCTTACAAGTCTTACCGAGGCATGGGTTCTCTTGGTGCAATGTCTCAAGGTTCTTCTGACCGTTACTTCCAGTCTGACAACGCAGCGGACAAGTTAGTACCAGAAGGTATCGAAGGTCGTATCGCATACAAAGGCCGTCTAAAAGAGATCGTACACCAACAAATGGGTGGTCTACGTTCAAGCATGGGTCTAACTGGTTCTGCAACTATCGAAGATATGCGTACGAAAGCTGAATTTGTACGTATCTCTGGTGCTGGTATGCAAGAGTCTCATGTACACGATGTTCAAATTACTAAGGAAGCACCGAACTACCGTCTAGGGAACTAATTACCTAACGGAAACGTTTGCTTTTTCCTTGAAGCATTAAGAAGAGGCGAGTACACTCGCCTCGGTTTTAATCACTTAGCCTTAAAAAGACTGCTCAAAATGACTAAAAATATCCATGACCAACGTATTCTGATCTTGGACTTCGGTTCTCAGTACACTCAATTAGTAGCACGCCGCGTACGTGAAATCGGCGTTTACTGTGAACTATGGAGCTGGGATGTAGAAGAAGCGGATATTCGCGAATTCAACCCAGATGGCATTATCCTATCTGGTGGTCCAGAAAGCGTAACGGAAGAGAACTCTCCACGCGCGCCTCAATATGTGTTTGATTCTGGTGTTCCTTTACTTGGCGTATGTTACGGCATGCAAACTATGGCGGAACAACTAGGTGGCAAAGTAGCAGGCTCTAACGAACGTGAGTTTGGCTACGCTCAGGTTAAAGTTTCTGGTGAATGTGCCTTATTTAAAGATCTTGAAGCGACTCAAGACGTTTGGATGAGCCACGGCGACAAAGTTGTAGAAATTCCAGCAGACTTCGTCAAAGTCGGTGAGACAGACACTTGTCCTTACGCGGCAATGGCGAACGAAGAGAAGAAATACTACGGCGTTCAGTTCCACCCAGAAGTGACACACACAAAAGGTGGCTTACAAATGCTTGAGAACTTTGTTCTTGGCGTATGTGGCTGTGAGCGTCTATGGACATCGGAATCTATCATCGAAGACGCGGTTGCTCGCATTAAAGAGCAAGTGGGTGACGACGAAGTTATCCTAGGCTTATCTGGTGGTGTGGATTCATCTGTTGTTGCGATGCTGGTGCACCGCGCAATTGGCGACAAGCTAACGTGTGTATTTGTCGATAACGGTCTACTTCGTTTAAACGAAGGCCAACAAGTGATGGATATGTTTGGCGATAAGTTCGGCCTAAACATCATCAAAGTTGATGCAGAAGATCGTTTCCTTGAAGCTCTGAAAGGCAAGTCTGACCCAGAAGAGAAGCGTAAGACTATCGGTCACGTATTCGTAGATGTATTCGATGAAGAGTCTAAGAAGCTGAAAAACGCGAAATGGCTAGCTCAAGGTACGATTTACCCTGATGTAATCGAGTCTGCGGCATCTAAGACTGGTAAAGCGCACGTGATCAAATCGCACCACAACGTGGGCGGTCTACCAGATGAAATGGAAATGGGTCTTGTTGAGCCACTACGTGAGCTGTTCAAAGATGAAGTACGTAAGATTGGTCTAGAGCTAGGCCTGCCTTATAACATGCTTTACCGCCACCCATTCCCAGGTCCAGGTCTAGGTGTTCGTGTTCTTGGTGAAATCAAGAAAGAATACTGTGACTTGCTACGTCGTGCTGATGCTATCTTCATTGAAGAGCTTCACGCTGCAGACCTATATGACAAAGTATCTCAAGCGTTCACGGTATTCCTACCAGTTCGCTCTGTAGGTGTAATGGGCGATGGCCGTAAATACGACTGGGTTGTATCACTGCGTGCAGTAGAAACCATCGACTTTATGACGGCACACTGGGCGCACCTACCATACGACTTCCTAGGTAAGGTATCTAACCGTATTATCAACGAAGTTGATGGCATTTCTCGTGTTGTTTATGACATTTCTGGTAAGCCACCAGCGACAATCGAGTGGGAATAATTTTCCTCTAGACTGTTGAGTTTATAAGAACCAGCCTCCGGGCTGGTTTTTTTGTGCTTCAAATTTGTGAATAGGGGACTCAACTTTTTTACAGGAGATATATATATGCGATAAAATTAGATATATATTCATTTTGATTGTTTGAATATTATAAATGGTATTGCTATGGAACAGGCTGAAGTTACCTCTCTCATTCCCATCCTTATTACTCTTTTCCTCGCGCTGACCACGAGAAATGTCGTTGTTGGTTTATTCGCGGGTGTGGTGAGTGGTGTCGCTATGCTCGAAGGGACATTTGTCGAAAAAGGGCCACTAGACTCGTTTAGTGCATTGATGAAAAGCTATCTACTGCCGCAACTTACGGATAGCTACAACGCTGGTGTGATTTTATTATTAGTGTTCATTGGTGGTTTCGTTGCGCTGATGGAAAAGTCTGGTGGTGGTGTTGCTTTTGCTAAAAAGGTTACTCAATGGGTTGCGAGTAAATGCCAAGCTCAACTGTCCGCATGGTTCGGTGGTGTGGTTATTTTCTTCTCTGACCTTGGTACACCGTTGATTGTTGGTCCTGTTTTTCGCCCTTTATTTGATAAGTTAAAAGTATCACGCCAAAAATTAGCTTTTATTATCGATTCTACTTCCTCTCCCGTCGCAATCTTAATTCCTTTTATCGGGTGGGGCGTTTATATCATGGGATTGATTCAAAAAGAGTTTACTGCCCTGAATGTCAGTATGAGTGGCTGGGATGCTTTCATTGGCGCGATCCCGTATCAGTTTTACGCCTTTCTTGCGATCGCGATTGTGCCGATTGTCTCTTTCTTCAAATTAGATTTCGGACCGATGGCGAAGGCTGAACAACTAGCAGAACAGGGCTCCGACTTTGGGAAAGTGCAGGAGTCTATGAATGTATTTACGCATAAAAATGCAAAATCTAGTTTTGTATGGGCGCCTTTGCTCGTTATGCTAGTGGTTCTATGTACCATCCTCGTGCCACACGGTTTTCCATTTCAAAAAGTGGCAGGATCAACGTTTAGGGCTGCACTTTCTTCTGCATATTTCTTCGCGGCCTTCACTTTAATTGCGCTGATGGCGTTTTATGGCGTAAGAAAGCTTTCGGATGGTATTCAGGTTTATCTGAAAGGGATGTCAAACATGATGTCAGTGGCGGTGATTCTGGTATTGGCTTGGGCGCTTAGCTCGGTTGGGAAAGAATTAGGTGCAGCTGCATACATTGCTGAACAAGCTCAAGCCGGTTTCCCTTACTGGTTATTGCCAGCGGTTGCGTTTTTACTGGCCGGTATTATCTCGTTTGCGACGGGATCATCTTGGGGGACGTTTGCCATCATGATGCCATTAGTGATCCCAACGGCCGTCGCGATTGATGCTCCATTGTTAGTTTGTATTGGTGCGGTGTTATCTGGTGGTCTGTTTGGCGACCACTGTTCTCCAATCTCTGAAACGACGATTTTGTCGTCGACAGGGGCAGGGTGTGAGCAGTATGAGCACTTCCGTACACAGTTGCCTTACGCATTACTCAATGGAATGATTGCATTAGGGTGTTTCCTTTTAGCTGGAATCAACGCCTCGCCAGTGATTGTGCTTGCCGCTATTGTTGCCCAGTGTGTGGTTTATTTTGTGTTGTCTAAACAAAAATCAACCGCGAAGCTAGACGTGGTTTCGGCAGAACAATAAAGATAGAAATATCATAAAGCGGAGGCTCATTGGGTCTCCGCTTTTCTTTTGAGTCAAGGTAACATTTTTCTTGTGACAAAATGTGTGCGAGGACTTATTTATTCATTTTGTCTCGCAGAATCAACGCACTTAGCTCGGCGTTTTGCATATATGATCCACTATATGTCTAGTTATTCCTTGTATATTGTATTGTTGAAATCCGGAGACTAGACATGTTTGCACTCAAACATATTCCTCTTGCATTGAGTTGTGTCCTAGCTGCACAAGCGAATGCGAGTATGAATATCCAGCCCGATCCGCAGAATCCAAACGGCTATGTCATTGCTCGTGGTGACGTTCAAGCCGTAGAGCAAAGCAAAACCTCTGACCCTATGTATGCCATTTGGTCACAAGCATTAGAGACGCGCCCGAACTCAGTGGTGGAGGCGATTGTTCCTGGAGCGGCAACCAATCCAGAAAACGTGAAGCGTGTAGAGCGTGTGTTCCCTGAAAGTGAGTGGGACTTCCTGACTCAAATGGCGGCACCTGAATACACTTACACGCGTTTCCTACGTGCAATTGGTAAGTTCCTTGCATTCTGTGGTGAGTACACGGATGGGCGAGATTCGGATGCGATTTGTAAAAAATCGATCGTGACAGCCTTTGCTCACTTTGCGCAGGAAACTGGTGGTCATATTTCGATTGATAACGTATCGGATAACCCTCTTGGATTGGAAGAGTGGCAGCAAGCTTTGGTTCATGTGCGTGAAATGGGCTGGTCAGAAGGTCAAGAAGGTTACACGACCGGTTGTGGTCAGAATGACTGGCAAAATAAGCGTTGGCCATGTGAACCAGGACAAGGTTACTTTGGACGTGGTGCTAAACAGCTTTCTTACCATTTTAACTATGGCGCGTTCTCTGAAGTGATGTTTGATGGTGATGCATCTGTATTGCTAAAAAATCCAGGCTTGGTTGCGGATTCATGGCTGAACTTGGCATCGGCTATCTGGTTCTTCCTAACTCCACAAGCACCGAAACCAGCAATGCTGCATGTGATTGACCGTACTTGGGTGCCTTCACAGCGTGAGCTTGATGCTGGCATTGGTTACGGCTTTGGTACCACCATCAACGTGATCAATGGTGGTATTGAGTGTGGTGAGCAAAACAAGGATAAAGGTCAACCTGTTAACCGTATTCGTTATTGGGAAGGTCTTGCCGCCCATTATCAAATTCCAATTGAAGCTGATGAAACAAACACTTGTTGGCAGCAGACTCCTTACGGCAGTCTGAACCTAAATGGTGCGACAGACGTGCTTTACACCAACTGGGATGGTAACTGGAAATACTACTCAGATCGCCCTGGAGGCCATTCGTTTGAATGTGAGTTGGTTGGTTTCCAAACGGCTTACTCTGCGCTAGTTGCGGGTGATTACGAGAAGTGCGTAACTAACTTCTACCAATCTCATGCGGGTTGGCCTGAAGTTCGTGTGGTTGACAAGTTAGATCCTGTAGATCCGGTCGATCCGCCTGTAGGTGGCGTGGCAGCTTGGGATGCAAGCAAAGTGTACAACACTGGTGATCAAGTCTCTTACCAAGGTGCTGTTTACGAAGCGAAATGGTGGTCACAAGGTAATGAGCCAACGAAAGGCGACCCGTGGAAGCTGGTCTCAGGCACTCCGACAGAGCCGCCTACAACGGAACCTGAACCACCAGTGACTGAGCCAGAACCGCCCGTCACAGAACCGGAGCCACCAGTGACAGGTAATTTTATTCAGTGGGAGCCGGGCGTAACGCAAGTCGCTAACGGCGATAAAGTGACGTACCAAAACAAATGCTTTGTCGCAAAAAACGGCCCTGGAGTGTGGGAAAGCCCAACGCAAAGTAACTGGTTCTGGGACGAGATCTCTTGCCTGTAGTTGATTGAAAAGTAGTCTAACCATCTATAAAGACTCTGCTTTTTAGCGGGGTCTTTTTTTATTTGAGCGGTTGCTTATTTATGGAATCTAAGTTTTCAATAACAGTTTTTCTCTTTTGTTCTGGGGCCCATTAAAATTCGCGCGCATTTTTTATCAACATTTTTGAAAAAAGGTATTTGTACATGTCGACAAAACTGGCTAACCCAGCACCGCTAGGTCTAATGGGTTTCGGTATGACCACTATTCTGCTCAATATTCATAACGCAGGATTTTTCCCAATTGACTCTATGATTCTAGCGATGGGCATCTTTTACGGTGGCCTTAGCCAAGTAATCGTTGGCATCATGTGCTTTAAACGCGGCGACACGTTCGGCACAACTGCGTTTACTTCTTACGGTCTATTTTGGCTAACACTAGTAGGCTTGATCGTAATGCCTCATATGGGTCTTCCTGCAAGCCCAGCAAGCTTTATGGGTTGGTACCTAGCGCTTTGGGGCATCTTCACTGGTTTCATGTTCATTGGTTCTCTATGCTACCCAACAGCGAAGCAAGTGGTATTTGGTTCTCTAACTATCCTGTTCTTCTTGCTTGCTGCTCGTGATTTCACTGGTAGCGAAGTGATCGGTGCTATCGCTGGCTTCGAAGGTATCTTCTGTGGCGCAAGTGCAATTTACTTCGCAATGGCGCAAGTACTAAACAACGAATTTGGTCGTGAAGTTCTACCTGTAGGTAAAGCAAAAATCGCTCGTAAAGTAGAAGCTGTCGCTGCTTAATCCTTTACACATAATGCAGAAAAGGGGATTAACCAATGGTTAATCCCCTTTTTTATGCCCTTAAACGGACCACTGCTTTTTCTTGTTTATGCGTTAAGGCTATGTTGATGGTTGTTCAACAGTTTCTGTAGTACTGTTGTCTGCCGTTGGTGCCTTACCCGTTTTACGCTTGTACTTATCTTCCCAGTAATCTGCGCCTTTAATGCCTAGCGCTACAGGGTTGAATGTAAAGTCGGTCACACCACGTTTTTGTTGTTCTTCGTAATCGTTCAATGCTTTGAGAGCTGGTTTCGACATAAAGAAGATGATCAAAATACCGACGATGTTAAGCCATGCCATTAGACCTACACCTACATCACCCATCGCCCAGGCTAAGTTGGCGGTTTTCACGGTTCCGTAGAACACGGATGAAATAATGATGACTTTCAGAATAAACATCAGCCCATTTACTTTGAATGTACGACGAATGTAAGCAATGTTCGTTTCTGCAATGTAGTAGTAAGCCAGAATGGTCGTAAACGCAAAGAAGAAGAGTGCGATTGCGATGAATGGCTTACCCACACCAGGTAGCGCACTTTCGATCGCCATTTGCGTAAATACAGGACCATTCGCACCAATATCAGCCGGTAGGTTTTGAATTAGGAACGTACCTTCAACTGCACCATTTACGTTGTACGCGCCAGTGATAAGAATCATAAACGCGGTTGCTGAACACACAAGTAGTGTATCGATGTAAATAGAGAAAGATTGAACAAGACCTTGCTGAGCTGGGTGATCAACACTCGCTGCAGCTGCAGCGTGAGGACCTGTACCTTGACCTGCTTCGTTGGAGTAAACGCCACGTTTTACACCCCAACCGATTGCCGCACCAACACCTGCCATTGGTGTGAACGCGTCACCAATGATCATGCCGAAAATGCGTGGAACCTCACCAATGTTTAGAAGGATGATGACAAATGCAGTGATGATGTAAGCCAGCGCCATAAATGGCACAACGATTTGGGTAAAGTTCGCAATACGTTTTACGCCACCGAAGATGATGAAGGCCAGAATGACACAGACAACCGTACCAGTGAAAATTTTAGCAAAACTGAAGGTACCAATAGCGGTTTCAATCATGTCACCTGAGCCAAATGCTGCTTCTACTGCGTTACCGATGCTGTTCGATTGAACGCCTGGAAGTAGAACACCACATGCAAAGATGGTTGCGATAGCGAAGATCCAAGCGTACCATTTTTGTCCCATTGCTTTTTCAATGTAGTAAGCAGGACCACCACGGAATTCACCTTCGTCTTCTTCTTTATAGATTTGTGCAAGTGTCGACTCTGCGTATGCGGTTGCAGCGCCAAAGAAGGCAACGACCCACATCCAGAATACGGCGCCTGGGCCACCGAAACCGATAGCGGCAGCAACACCAGCAATGTTACCTGTACCTACACGGCCAGATAGTGAAACGGCAAGTGCCTGAAATGATGATATCCCTTTTGTTGAACTCTTCCCTGAAAGTAATAAGCGCCACATCTCAAAGAAGTGACGAATTTGTACAAAACGCGTCATGATTGAATAGAACAAACCTGCACCAAGGCACAAATAGATCAGTACCGGGCTCCAAATAATTCCATTCAGAAAATCAACTAATGACTGCATGAGTATTTTCCCTGTTAGTTGTGTTTGTGGTTGTTTTTCACACAATACATTACCCTTTATGTAATGCAATTGTTAACTTTTTTGGCTATAAATCCTTTGTAGCGTGATGGTGAACACAGAATGGAGAGTGATTGTTAAAATTTAGTTCTTGTTGCTTATTTGCTCCTTTGAGGTAGAAGATTTGTCTGATGATTAAATATGCAGCACATTGTCATTAAAATGTGCTGCACATTTGATGAGTTAAAAATGCCAAATAATATGCATTTTGTGGAGTAAAGGCCTGTTTGTTTTTTATGCAGATATGTCCTTATGCATAACGGCAAAGGTTAAGCTCTGTGTCATCCATCACTTTCGCTTTTTCACCAGTCATAATGCTCGCTAGTAATTGACCAGAACCACAAGCCATAGTCCAACCCAGAGTGCCGTGTCCGGTGTTAGTAAAAAGGTTATCGTATTTAGTTGCGCCAATAATCGGTGTGCCATCAGGCGTCATTGGTCTAAAGCCACTCCAAAACTCGGCTTGGCTAAAGTCGCCGCAGCGAGGGAAAAGATCACGGATGACCATTTCGATGGTGTTTTTTCGTTTTTGCGGAAGGGAGGCATCAAACCCTGCTAATTCTGCGGTGCCCGCTACGCGAATTCTGTCATCAAACCGAGTCATGGCGACTTTATAGGTTTCATCCATCACAGTAGAGCGAGGAGAGAAGTGCTCATCTTCCATTGGGATGGTGAGCGAATAGCCTTTTACTGGATAGACAGGAATCTCAATGTCGATTTGCTTGAGTAGCGCTGTAGAATAGCTGCCAGAGGCAACCACATATTGGTCCGCTTTAAACTGTCCTCGATTCGTTTGGACACCTATGATCTTTTTGCCTACTGTAACCCAATTGCTTACTTCGGTGTCGAACTCGAACCTCACGCCATGGGCCTTAGCGAGTTCTGTTAGTTGTTGGCAAAACTGATAGCAATCGCCTGTTTCGTCATCTGGCAGGTGCAAGCCACCAACCAGTTTATCTTTCACAAGATCCAGTCCAGGTTCTTGTTCAATGCAGCGTTCTACGTCCATCAACTCAAACCGAGTCCCGCTTTGCTCTAGAAGCTGCATATCCTTTTCAATGGCTTGCAGCTGTTGAGGCGTTCGAAATACTTGCAAGGTGCCGAACTGGCGACCTTGATATTCAATGGCATGTTCTTGACGTAATTGTTCCAGACACATACGACTGTGGTTAGCTATCGAAAGCATGCGAGCTTTGTTGACTTGGTAGCGAGACAGGGTGCAGTTGGCCACCATCTTACTTGCCCAACTGATCATATCGGCATTGAGGGTTGGTTTGATTTTGAGTGGAGCATGCTCTTCCATTAACCACTTTATGGCTTTAACAGGAACACCAGGCGCAGCCCAAGGCGAAGAATAGCCGTACGAGATCTGCCCAGCATTGGCGAAACTTGTTTCCATTGCACTGCTTGGTTGACGGTCAATAACAGTAACTTGATAGCCTGCTTGAGATAAATACCAAGCAGAGGTTAAGCCGATGACGCCGCTGCCTAATACGATGACTTCCATTGATGTACTCCACACATTTATCTGAGTGGTTAGTTTCTTTTCTTTACCTTTTGTTAACAATCGATATAAATTACATACAGCGTTTAGAAAAACTATAGGCTCAAGGATGAGAAGTAATTTAATAAGTGGCTTGTGTCTGTTTAGCCAAGTCGCGGAACACAGCAGCTTTACTGGCGCGGCTAAGTTTTTGCACCTCACTACGGGAGCCGTGAGCCAACAAATTATTCATTTGGAAGAGTTATTAGGTTTTACTTTATTTGAACGCCATTCCCGCGGTATTCGTTTAACCGCTAAAGGCACTCAGTTACACCAAGCAACGCAGTTTCACTTTTCTGAGCTGAGCAAACTGCTTGATGAGCTCAAAGTAGAAAAGCACACCAATGAGATCCGCTTAAAATTAACGCCTTCTTTTGCTTTTAAATGGTTAGTCCCAAAGCTGGAAAGTTTTCATCACGAGAACCCGGATATCCAAGTGCAAATCTTCGCGGAAGGGGCGTTAGTGAATAGTGAGATAAAAGATTATGACGTCGCGATAGACTATGGTCTTCATCCTTACCGAAATGCTAACGCGGAGTTGATTTTGGATGAGCAACTGCTGCCCGTAATGAGTCCGAAGTACCTTGAGGATCATGGTTGGCTAAAAGTGCCTTTTGATGAACAAGAATCCTCAATGTCAGTGAAGAAATGGCAGGAGGCGACGCTACTACACGATGCGATGCCATGGGAAAAAGCGACGCGTGACTATGAGTGGCTATATTGGGCGTCAGCAATGGGATTAGACTTTAAAACCGATGTTGGACACTTTTTTAATCGAACGGATATGGCGATGTCTGCAGCGGAAGCAGGAGTTGGGATTGCGATGGCACGAATGGCACTGATTGAGGATGAATTGACGACAGAGCGTTTAGTTTCTCCCTTTCAGCCGGTTCCAGCCAATGCAGGGTACTACTTGATCATGAACACACGAAGCCAGTCCACAAACAAGTTTCGTACTTGGTTATTACAGCAAGTGGAGAGTAAATAGATATAGTGCTTGGTGAGTCAGATAGAAAACACCGCCTCGATGACGGCGGTGTTTTATTTTGGATTACTGTCGTTGATAAACCGACTCGCCTCGGCTGATGGTTTCTTCCACGTTTAGGTCTTTTAGCGCCTTAGGTTCAATCTTCATCGGGTTGTTATCGAGGATGATTAAATCCGCATTCTTACCCACCTCGATAGAACCTTTATACGACTCCTCAAAGTGTTGGTAAGCCGGCCAAATGGTCATGGCTTGCAGCGCGGTATACGTGTCAACACGCTGATCTGGTCCCAGTACTTTATCGGTTCTGGTGGTGCGATTGACGGTCGCATCTAATACTCGGAATGAACTTGGCAGCGCCACAGGTGCGTCATGGTGTGTACTGAATTTTAACCCCGCCTTTCTCACCGCTTGAGTTGGTGAAATGAAATCGGCACGAGGATGGCCGAGTACCGAGTCCACATGCCAGTCACCCCAATAAAAAGTATGCATTGGAAATAGAGAAGGGAAGATGCCTTGCGCAGCTAAGCGATCTACTTGGTCTTGGCGCATGGTTTGGCCGTGAATGAGAACAGGTCGGCGGTCTTGCTTTCCTAGCTTTTCATTTGCTTTGGTTACCGCATCGATAAATTGCTCGATCGCCGCGTCACCATTGGCATGCGTCAGCACTTGCCATTCATTTTTAAAGGCTGTTTCTACGTAATCGTAAGCTTGTTGATCTTCGAAAGTTGGGTAGCCAGCGTAGTCTTTATCTTGTCCATGTGGTGGGTGGAAGTAAGGCTGACTTAGCCATGCCGTTTTACCTTGTGGAGAGCCATCAAAGTTCAGCTTTACGCCACCGATGCGGAAATGGTTGGTGTACTCTGGCGTGTTGTATTCCGAGTCCATAAAATCACTGCTCGATACCATATCGGCGTACGCAACCAAGTCGATCATCAGTTTGTCGTTTTTCGACGCGCGTTTCATCGCTTCATAACCTTCTGATGTTGCTCGTCCTTCTTGAGCCGTGGTATAGCCATATTTCGCGTACATACCTTGCGAGGCTTCTAACATGCGATCTTGAAGTTCAGAATCAATCAACTTATTGAGGTTGAACAGCATTGCAAAGTGCGCGTTTTCTTCTAGAACACCATTTGGTTCTTGGCTGTTTTCCATTCGGCGGATAATGCCACCTTTTGGATCTTCCGATTCTGCCGTGATACCTGCTAGCTCTAACGCTTTACTGTTCGCGACACTCAAATGCCCCGAAGTGTGGATGATTAATACAGGCTTATCTGTGCTGACTTTATCGAGATCCGCTTTGGTAGGGTAGTAATCCAGTTGGGCGTCGTCGTAACCAAAACCTAAAATCCATCCGGTTTTCTCAATGAATAGGCGTTGCGTATTATTGTTCTCGGCATTTTTCAGAGTTTCTATGATTTTCGCAACGGTATCGGCTTCGCCATCAGGAGATGGCAGCACGTTTGCGACCATGGCTTGCAGACCAACACCATACACATGACTGTGCGGATCAACAAAGCCAGGCAACATAGTTTTGCCTTTTAAGTCGACCAACTGTGTTTTACCGAACTTGTGTTCCATCGCTCCATCTTTGCTGCCGACATAAATGATTTTCTCGCCTAATGTGGCGACGGCTTCGGCGTACTCTGGCTTATCGCTAGCCATGGTTAGGATATCGCCACCATAATAAATTATGTCTGCGGCGGTTACTTTTAGCGGCTCGGCGACGGCTTCTACTTCTTTCGCTTCTTCAGAAAAACACCCCGTTAAAGCAAGCCCAGAGAGGGCAATAGGGATCCAGTTTTTGTTCATCGGTCATCTCCATACAGAGTAAGGTTTTTGCCTATTGCCCCCATCTCAATGAGTTTGAGAACTCAATAGGTCACATTCACTTTAGTTCATATTGAAGGAGGATTATCAACAAGATTAAAGACTTTCAATCAAGCGCAAGTTATACCTATCGATGAATATCAAAAATGTTACCTTTTCCCATTTCATAAACGTTTCTGGACTTGGGCAATGTGACCCATAACGAGGTTCTGTGGTTAAAAAATCGGCATGATAAGTCCACGATTTATCTCGATGACGCTCAAGGAAGAAAATGAAAGACGAAACGCTATCCATCCATTTTGGTTACGAAACTGACCCTACCACTAAATCTGTCGCGACACCGATTTATCAAACGGTCGCGTACGAGTTTGATAACGCGCAGCACGGCGCTGATCTGTTTAACTTGGAAGTACCGGGGAATATCTACACTCGCATCATGAATCCGACTAACGACGTTCTGGAAAAGCGCATGGCGGCGTTAGAAGGCGGCATTGCAGGGTTGGTCGTGAGTGCGGGGAGTGCAGCGATTAACTATGCAATTCTGACGTTAGCGCAAGCGGGCGATAACATCGTTTCTACGCCGCAACTTTATGGCGGTACTTATACCTTGTTTGCGCATATGCTGCCAAATCAGGGTATTCAGGTGAAGTTTGCCAAAGATGACAAGCCAGAAAGTTTGGCCGAGTTAATTGATGAAAATACCAAAGCGGTATATTGCGAGAGCATTGGTAACCCTGCAGGTAATATCATCGATTTAGAACGTGTGGCGGAGCTTGCTCACGCACAAGGCGTACCTGTGATTGTGGACAACACCGTTGCGACGCCAGTGCTTTGCAAACCCATCGAATTTGGTGCGGATATCGTAGTTCACTCTCTCACTAAATACGTTGGTGGGCATGGCACCACATTAGGTGGCGTGATTGTGGATTCCGGTAAATTCCCTTGGGCGCAGTACAAAGACCGCTTTCCTGTTTTCAACCAACCAGAACCTTCTTACCACGGCGTGGTGTATACCGAAGCGTTTGGTGAGGCGGCATTTATCGGGCGCGCGCGTACCGTACCATTGCGTAATACCGGTTCGGCATTATCACCGATGAATGCATTTATGCTTATGCAAGGGCTAGAAACGTTACCGCTGCGTATGGAACGCCATACTGAGAATGCACTCAAAGTGGCTGAATTCTTGGAACAGCATGACAAAGTCAGTTGGGTGAGTTATGCCGGCTTGCCAAGTTCAGCACACTTCAACCTCGCCGAAAAATACATGAAAGGTAAGCCTTCTGCGATTTTGTCGTTTGGTTTAAAAGACGGTTATGAAGCAGGAGTGCGTTTTTATGATGCTTTGAAAATCTTTAAACGTTTGGTGAACATTGGCGATGCAAAATCATTGGCTTGCCATCCAGCATCGACGACTCATCGTCAGTTGAGCAAAGCAGAACAAAAACAAGCTGGTGTGTCACCAGAGATGATTCGTTTATCTGTAGGTATTGAGCATATTGACGATATCCTAGCCGATTTAGAACAGGCACTAAACGCGTAAAACGATTCTGTTTTTAGCTTTTGGTTACCCATAGGCCAGCCTTTAAAAAAGCTGGCCTTTTTTTGTTTTATTATTTAAATATCAAAGGCTTTGGTTCTTTTGGTTTGTGGTATTCCAAAAGCTCATAGAGGGTGAAATTTATTCCCTTGTCACGCTTGGGGTTGTTCCTGATGATGTGTGCAAATATTACACATTGGAAGGGACTCAAATGTCTTACGTATTTCACCGTCATTGCCATGCCACGCTGCCAATCATCGATAAAGGTGAAGGTGTTTATCTATTCGATAAGCATGGAAAGCAGTACCTCGATGCTTGTGGCGGCGCTGCGGTATCAAACCTTGGCCACAGTCACCAAGCCGTTAAAAAAGCCATGTTGGAACAGATTGAGCGAGTGCCGTTTGCTCATACTGGATTTTTTACTAGTGACAGCAGTGAGCGACTAGCGGAATTGATTTGTCAGCACATGCCTGAGCAGTTCAACCATGTTTATTTAGTCAGTGGCGGGTCAGAAGCGGTGGAGTCGGCACTAAAAATGGCACGGCAGTATTTCGTGGAATCAGGTAAGCCAGAGAAGAAGCAAGTCATCGCGCGTCAGCAAAGTTATCACGGCAATACGTTGGGAGCTCTAGCGGTCGGTGGCAATGAATGGCGACGTGAACCGTTCAAGCCTATCTTGCATCCGAGTCATCACATTGCCCCTTGCTATGCTTATCGTTATCAGCAGAGTCATGAGTCGGAATTGGATTACTCATTGCGAGCGGCGAATGAACTAGAGGCAAAAATTTTTGAGTTGGGGGCTGAGAATGTAATGGCTTTTGTCGCCGAGCCTATTGTGGGAGCCACCGCTGGAGCTGTGCCAGCGACTCAAGGTTACTTCAAACGTATTCGCGAAATATGCGACCAATACGATGTGCTATTGATCTTGGATGAAGTCATGTGTGGCGTTGGGCGAAGTGGCAGTTTCTTTGCATTTGAGCAAGAAGAGGCAGAGCCCGATCTGGTTTGTATGGCTAAAGGGCTTGGTGCGGGTTATCAACCTATTGGTGCGGTGGTTGCGAATGATCGAGTCTATCAAGCTATTGCTGATGGAAGCGGTTTTTTTCAACACGGTCATACCTTTATGGCGCACCCTGTGGCGTGCGCTGCCGCCGTGGCAACAATTGAAACCATCTTCCAAGATGACTTATTAACGGCGGTGAATCAGCAAAGTGTTTTGCTGCGTAATGAGCTTACTTCTGCATTGGCCCATTTACCATACATTGGCGACATTCGTGGTAGAGGCTTGTTTTTTGGCATTGAGCTGGTGGCGGATAAAGAAAGCAAGGCGCCTCTGAGTAAAGCCACATTGGCAGACAAACGCATCAAACAGCGAGCAATGGAAAATGGCTTAATGTGCTACCCAATGGGCGGAACGATTGATGGCGTTAATGGGCACCATATTTTGCTCGCACCGCCATTCATTATTCAGTCTCATCATATTGATGAACTAGTCGGCAAACTCTCACTGACGTTAAAAGAGGTGGCGGAGACATGGAAGTAGCAAACCAATATTTGCGAGAACCTATCGCCATTATCGTGGCTCCAAACGGCGCAAGAAAAACCAAGCACGATCACGTCAACTTACCCATGACAACAGACGAACTGGTTGCAGAGGCTATCGCTTGTCAAACAGCAGGGGCTGCCATGATCCATTTGCATGCTAGAGACGCCAAGGGACGTCATTCATTAGACATCGACGACAACATGGCAATTTACCATGCCGTGAAAGAAGCGGTGGGAGAAACCATGATGGTTCAGCTCACCACAGAGGCGGTGGGTTTATATTCTCCGCCACAACAGCGGGCGTTAGTTAAAGCTGTGAAACCAGAAGCGGCTTCTTTCGCATTGAGGGAGTTAATCCCCGATCGCGCAAGTGAGAAAGAAGGGAATGCCTTTTTCCATTGGTTGGCAGAGAACAGCATCGTGAGCCAAATTATTCTCTACGATACAACCGACATTGAACGTTATTTCCAACTGCGTGATGCGGGCGTGTTACCTAAAACGCATCTGCATGCATTAGTGGTGTTAGGGCGTTATCACCAAGCTCAGCAGTCTTCACCATGGGATTTACGAGGTTTGAGTTTGGCGCGTTTTGTCGAGGAAGAAATTCGATGTGCCATTTGTGCTTTTGGCGCGCGAGAACAAGACTGTTTAGCGAGTGCGATGTTACTTGGATTCGATGTGAGAGTGGGGTTTGAGAACAACCACGTCGATGTGGCAGGCGAATTAGCAATCAGTAATGCGGCTCAGGTGGAAGCTCTACGCGATGTGGCTAGACACTTTGCGATTCCTTTACACAGTGCGCAAAGTTTGCGTTCAGTTTTGAAGTAAATCTGTTCGCGGCAAGGAAAATAAAGAAGAAAGTAAAAAGGCTCCTTCGGAGCCTTTTCGGTATTTGTCGCTAGTTCTCAGTTTGCACTTCAGGTTGACGTGCGGGATGTTTGATAAACACCGCAACAACAGCAGCTATCGCTAATGCAAAGCAGTAGTAAGAATTAGCAACCACTTCAATTGGCGATAGGTTGAATACGGAACCTAGCAGCAACACTTGAGCGCCGTAAGGCAACACGCCTTGCACCACGCATGAGAAAATGTCTAACAAGCTTGCTGAGCGGCGAGGAGAGACATTATTCTCTTCCGCCAGTTGGCGAGCAACGCTGCCCGAGACAATGATGGCTACGGTGTTGTTTGCCGTACAGCCATTGACCATCGACACCAAGCCTGCGATACCTAGCTCGCTCGCGCGGCTGTTGGCATGCTTAGAGTGGTTAGAGCCAAACGCGTGGATAAGGCTGCTAACGAAATTGGTTAGAAAAGCAAGGCCGCCTTGACGACGCATCAGTTCACTCAAACCACCAATTAGCATGGACAACAAGAAGATCTCTTGCATGTTGCCAAAGCCTTTGTATACGTCTTGGGCTAGATTAGTCAGTCCGTAATTGTCAATCGATGCCAAGCTCACGCCGCCAGCCAAAAGGATACCAATCGACAGAACCACAAACACATTCACACCAGATACCGCTAAGATCAAAATAGTGATGTACGGCAAGACTTTCAGCCACTCAATATCGCCAGTTGCAGGCACTTGAGTCGCTGTACTGTTGAAAGCGAACACTGCAATCGCGATCAACGCCGCAGGCAAAGCAATACGAATGTTCTCTTTAAACTTGTCTTTCATCTCACAACCTTGAGAGCGTGTCGCCGCGATGGTGGTGTCAGAGATGATAGAAAGGTTATCACCAAACATAGCGCCGCTCAGCACAACGCCTGCGGTTAACGGTAAGCTCATTCCTGCTGATTCAGCAATCCCCAACGCTACGGGGGCAACGGCTGCGATGGTACCCATCGATGTGCCCATCGCTGTTGCGATAAAAGCAGAAATCAGAAAAATGCCCGGCAAAATCATGCTGGTTGGAATTGCGGATAAACCAAGGTTCACCGTTGCATCAACACCGCCAGAGGCTTTTGCTACCGCAGCAAAGGCACCAGCAAGCAGATAGATCATACACATTGCGATGATGTCTGGGTGGCCAACACCACGCATGAAGTGTTCGATTGAGCGGTTAAGTTTCTCTTTACTTAAAAGAAACGCAATGATGATGGCTGGTAATACCGCGATGGGTGCAGGCAGCTGGTAGAAGGCAAATTCAACGCCTTGCAAAGATAAGTAAGTGCCTACGCCAATAAACAGCGCAAGGAATACAATCAATGGGATCAGTGCGACCGCAGAAGGTGCAACTGTTTTAGTTGTTTGTTGAGAACCGGACATGTAAACGACAATGTTAATAATAAGAGAGAAGAGCAGACTAATATCACATTTACGCATTGTCAACGTCTAGACGTCTAAATGGCTGTTTAAATTTTGCACGTAAAGAAAAAGATAAAAGCTCGTATTACGCATCTCACTGATACCACGAGCTTTAGTTATGCGCTAATGAAGAGACTGTCGTTATTGCATTGATTTGGCTTTTTTGCGTTTAACAATACCTAAAACCATCCACGTAAATAAGACAGCAGCAAATGCCCATACCAGATATTTGTATTCGGTGTACAGGTTGCTCAACACGCTTAAATGTTCAAATGCAAAGTGAGTTAACAAGCTGAATACCAATACCCAAACCGTCGCCGCGAGGGCGTTACCGAGCAAAAACTCTCTACGTGGCATTTTTGCGATACCGCATGCAAGAGGCATAAATTGCTTCATTCCTTCAATAAAGCGACTGACGACCAAGCACGTAGGGCCGTATTTCTGGATAGTCAGTTGAAGTGTTTGCATCTTCGGGCCAGAGATATAGCCTTTTTTATCCAACCAGCCTTCAAAGTAATAACCGATTAGGTAACCACAGGTATTCCCAAAAAAGCAGCTTAGCCACGATACCATCATAACCATACTTAGGTTCATGACTTGTTCTGAAGAGAGCAAAGATGCCGCGATCATCAGCGATTGACCAGGCATCGGTACACCTATCCCTTCTAGAAATATACTGACAATCAGCGCCAAGTAGCCGTATTGCTCGAGCAAAGGCTTCATTGACATGAGAAGTTCGTTAATGTGTTCCAAAAGCTTTCCCCTAATAAAAGCGGAACGAAGTTGGAGTGATACTCCGAATGTCCTACTGGGTCAATTCTTGTTTCTCACCGCTGAGAAAAACTGACATGCCTCTGATTATTGTGCGGAATCAATCTGCTGCTTGTTTTATTCGCTGCCACGCTCCCGTGTGGCGGCGAATAAGGCACACCATTATGACTCTTTAGCTTTAGTAAATGCGCCATACAAATCAAGGCGTCGGTGACGTAAGTTGGTTACTGAACCCTCGGTATTAAGTTGCTTCAACTTAGTCAAATCAACATCGGCGAAGATCATCATTTCGGTGTTGGCGCTTGCTTCTGTCAAGGTCGCATCGTGCGGGAAGTAGATATCCGACGGTGAGAATACGGCAGATTGTGCGTACTGGATGTCCACGTTATCAACACGAGGTAAGTTACCAACACTGCCACCAATTGCAACATAGCATTCGTTTTCAATGGCACGCGATTGGGAACAAATTCGTACTCGTTGGTAGCCATTTTTTGTGTCCGTCCAGAAAGGAACGAATACAATTTGTGCGCCTTGTTCTGCTAACATTCTTCCCAATTCAGGGAATTCGCTGTCATAACAAATAAGTATGCCGACTTTGCCCGCATCGGTTTCGAACACTTGAACATTGTCACCACCGTCGATCACCCAGTCTCTTTGTTCATGAGGCGTGATGTGGATTTTATATTGAGCGTTAATTTCACCATCTCGTTGCAGCAAGTAGGCCACATTATACAGTTTGCCATCTTCGATAACGGGCATACTGCCCGCAATAATGTTGATGTTGTAGGTGACCGCCATCTGCGAGAAACGGTTTTTGATCTCTTCTGTAAAGCTAGCCAAAAAGCGGATTGCTTCAACGGAATTTTTGTCGTTTTGCAAGCCCATCAGCGGTGCGTTAAAGAACTCAGGGAATAGGGCGAAATCGGCTTTATAGTTCGCAAGAGAAGAGATGAAGAACTCAGCCTGATCGAGCAAATCCTCCAGGTCATTCATCGCGCGCATTTGCCACTGTACGACACCAATCCGAATCAGCGTTTTTTCTACATCGTGTACGGATTGAATATCCTCTTCGTAGAAAAAGTTATCCCACTCCAGCAGTGTCGCGTAACCTTTAGAAGCGCTATCCTCTGGTAAGTAGCCGCGCATGATTCGTTTTACATCGAAGTCGTTAGCAAGCTGAAAAGACAAAATAGGGTCATGAAGCTCACGGCGTTTTACTTTGTCGATGTACTCTGCAACGCTCAGTTCATCTGCGTATTGGTGGTAATTAGGAATGCGACCACCGGCTAAAATGGCTTTGAAGTTCTTACTACGGCAAAGCTCTTTACGCGCATCATATAAACGTCGACCCAAACGTAGCCCTCGATAGTCTGGGTGGACAAATACATCGAGACCATACATTGCATCACCGGTTACTTGATTCTGTATGACGTTGTTTTCGGTAATGATGTCGGTATACAGGTGAGGAAGAGAAAAGCGGTTGTAATCCACTTTAATGGTTAATGCTGCACCGACTATTTTGCCGTTATCTTCAATACAGATTTGGCCATCAGGAAACTGATGAATGAGATCCATAATCGTCAGCCGTGGCCATGAGCCGCCAACATCAGGAAACACTAAGTCCATTAGTTCTGCAAGCTCAGGGTAATCCGTTGGCTCAATGGTACGTAATGAGAGTTTGGGCGAATTGCTGTCCATATCTTTCAATCCATTTATCCTTTTGAAACAGTGTTAATGAGAATGCCACAATTTGGAGCAGACAGATACTGAAGTCTTTGAGTTGTTTTGGATTACCAAAAGTATTTCAAGAAAACAATATTAGCTTAGTTTGCTCTTCAACCATTCGTAAAACGCCGCCACTTTCTTAGCCGATAGGCGATAATTTGGGATCATCACGTAATAACCATAACCACTCTGTAAAGATAGGTTGAGAATACGTTGGATATCCCCTCTTAAAATAGAATTCTGCGCCATAAAATCAGGAAGTAAGGCGAGTCCTTTTCCCATTTTGACGGCTTCGTAAGCTAGGTAAAAATGTTCAAAGCCTACAGAGTGATAGGTAACGGTTGATTCTACTGCATGTGCAGCCTTAAATTGCTCCCACAACTGAGGACGAGTGATTTGAGGTATCAGCGGATAGTCGCTAACAGCGTGCACATTCTTGAGTGCAGGAGTGTTAGTACAACCGACCAATAGTAGTATTTCTTCGCATAGTAAGTGGCTGTATTCATAATGCGTGGACAATGGAAGACAACGAATATGCAAGTCGCTTTCACCGCTTGAACCTTTGACGTACCCATCTCCGGTACAGATTCTCACACGGATATTGGGATGTCGCTGGTTGAAGTCATCAATATGAGGTACCAACCAAAGGCTAGCGAAAGAAGGAGTAACATCCACGGTGAGCAATTCTTGCTTTGAATCTGATTGGATTAAGTTGGCGGTTGCATTCTGAATAAGTTCTAGTGCTTCTGTGACTTGCGGTAGGTAGCGTTTTCCTTCCTCAGTTAACTCAATACCATTCGAGCCTCTTTGTATTAAAGGTAAACCCACTAGTTGTTCAAGCGCGGCGATTTGTTTGCTTACTGCGCTTTGTGTAATGCATAGGGCATCCGCCGCTTTAGAGAAGCTGAGGTAATTTGCAACCGCGACAAACGTCCTTAATGCTCGGATAGAAGGGTACTCACTGCCTTTTAACATACTTCAGTCCCATGGAGATAGCCTCTTCACAGAGTAGGAGATTTACCTATTGAAGCAAAGAGAGAAAAAGCCGATGTGTGATTACCTGCCTTAATCGTTCATAAAGAACCCAGACCAAAAATTAAGAATCCTAAATATAATGGGTATGTAAATAATTGATGATTGGGGTTTGTTTATTGATTTTCCCTATCTTTTGAAAAAACTACAAATAAAATAGAATGTTTTACATCATTAGTATTTACACAAATCTAATATTGTTTTCTCAAGGTAAATAAAACGGTATAACTTTTATTTTTGTTGTTTTAATTTCAAAATAATGTCAATTTTTTATAAAGTAGAAAATGTTTTTCATTAAATTAAAATTGGCATTGTATTTGCTTTGTATAATTCGAACTTTCAATGGCACTTATATTAGGAGAACGAAATGAAAAGCAATGTTGTTACTTTGATTGGCCTTTTTTCTTTAGCAACGTTTAGTACTTTATCTCACGCAGCGGACTCCAAAGATCATGGTGTTTATGTCGGCGCCAACTATGGTTACTTAAAAGTTGATGGACAAGATGACTTTGATGATGACAGCGATGCTATTCAAGGTTTGGTTGGTTACCGTTTTAACCCTTACTTAGCGTTAGAGGGCGGTTACATTGATTTTGGTAGCTATGGTAATAACCTAGCAAATGCCGAAACGGACGGTTACACCGCAGCACTAAAAGTTACAGCCCCTATTGCTGATCGTGTCGATCTTTACGCAAAAGGCGGTCAAATGTGGTACTCGACGGATTACAACGTTGCGGGCTTCCAAGGCAACAAAGATGACGAAGGTGTATTCGCTGGTGCCGGTGTTGGTTTTAAAGTTACTGATAACTTCTTAGTTAACGCAGAATATATGTGGTACGACGTAGAACTGAATGCAGAGAACGTCGCGAATGGTGCAAGCACAAAAACTGATTTTAACCAAGCATCGCTAGGTGTGGAATATCGCTTCTAATATTGTTAACCATGTTTAACCCAATAAAATTGCGAAGCTAAATGGCTTCGCATTTTTATTTTTTAAGAGATTTAATTATCTGCATAAAATTACTAATGAATAAAATATTTATAAAGTTGGAAGTGTTGATTATTAGAGATCGTCTGCTTATTTTTCTATAGGCTATAAAAGAAGCCGTGCACTAATAGAAAGTAACATCGTAAAAGTAGATCGTGTACTGTTGCAACATAAGTACGGATAGCAGATACAAAAAAGGCCACCCGAAGGTGGCCTTTTCCAAACGTTTGGTGGAGCTGGCGGGAGTTGAACCCGCGTCCGAAAACCGTTCATCATTGGTACTACATGCTTAGTCGATCTTTAATTTCGCCACCCACCTGCGAACCGACACGCTAATGAATGACTAGCCTGAATTAAAATTCGCCGTTCATCTCTCAGGCGGGAGAATCCGGGCTAGCGCGTTTGGGTTTGATCCCTCGTTATTCCCCGTCTTACGTGCGGAAGCTAGGGCGAGAGAGCTCTGAGCAGGTTATTAAGCTGCTAGTGCGTAGTTTTCGTCGTTTGCGACTATTTTTTTGCGGTTTGTTAACGAGGCCTACCGCACCTCGGCATGCACCTCAGACTTCTGAATTCCCGTCGAATCCTAAATCAGCCCCAGGTAATATTCGCATAGTAACAGAAAAGCATTGGCTGTCCAGTACTATGCGTTTAAGTGGTCAAGATTAACGCAGTGTACTCTTCATTACGCGTGCTTTCTCTCTTGCCCAGTCTTTTTCTTTTAAATCCGTACGTTTATCGTGCAGCTTTTTACCTTTTGCTACGCCAATTTTTAGTTTCACCCAAGAGCGAGACCAGTACAGAGAGAGGGCCGTTAATGTCATACCTTCACGGTTCACACGTCCGAATAGGTTGTCTAGTTCACGACGACTCATTAGTAGTTTACGCACACGTGTGGGGTTCGCCACAACGTGTGTCGATGCCTGATTTAAAGGAGTGATTGTCATGCCACTCACAAAGGCTTCACCGTCACGCATAAATACGTAACTTTCAGAAATATTGGCTTTACCTTGGCGAAGGGCTTTCACTTCCCAACCTTGGAGCTCCAAGCCAGCTTCGATTTCATCATCGATGAAATACTCGTGGCGAGCTTTTTTATTCAGCGCGATAGTATTGCTACCCGCTTTTTGTTTCGTTTTTTTCTTTGCCATAATAGCGACATTATACGGGTTGGATATCGGATAGGAAATCCTTTTATTTGCGCAATCGTGGAATAAAAGTAAAATTGGCAGGAGCTTTAAATCTGTACATGTATCGATAGGAGTATGTATGAAGCAAGTCAGCCGTTCTGCGCTTGTGTCTTTTAGTGCTGAACAGATGTTCAATCTGGTTAACGATGTTGCTAAATACCCTGAGTTTCTGCCTGGTTGCTCGGGCTCTAGAATCATTGAGTCTTCGGGTAATGGTATGGTGGCTTCTGTCGATGTGGCGAAGGCTGGTATCAGCAAAACGTTTACTACTTCAAATGAGCTGATCCCAGGCCAAGCAATTATGATGAACTTGGTGGATGGCCCGTTTAAGACGTTGCGTGGTGGTTGGATTTTTACCGCGCTAGATGAGCAAGCTTGCAAGGTTGAGCTAAAGCTTGAGTTTGAATTCTCAAGTAAAATGATTGAGATGGCCTTCGGTAAGGTTTTTAACGAGCTTACCAGTAACATGGTAAATGCATTCACTAAACGCGCAAAACAGGTCTACGAGTGTTATGAGTATTGAGTCAGATATGATTCACGTAGAGGTTGTCTATGCTCTTCCTCATGAACAGCGTGTATTTAATTTAGTGGTGAATAATCACGCAACGGTAGAAGAGATCATTCGACAATCTGGCGTGTTAGAGTTATACCCTGAAATTGATTTATCTAAGAATAAAGTGGGTGTGTTTAGTCGTAATGTGAAGTTAGATGCGACCGTTCGAGATCGAGATCGAATAGAGATATATCGTCCGTTACTAGCAGACCCGAAAGAGATTCGTCGTAAGCGGGCGGAGCAGGCTAAAGCCGAGGGGAGTGCAGACCCAGTCACCGGTGGTAAGCCTAGCTCTGTACGTAAGAATAAGTAGACTTGATATCAATCCCAATGGATGGCGTCATTGATTCAAAGTGTGATTGCGCGATATCTAGATAATAAAAAACCTCTCATGTGAGAGGTTTTTTGCAAAAGTCGTTTACTGAATCTGTTCGTAAAAAGCGTCACTTTTTGGGAAGTCACCACTGATATCTGCGAGTGTGCCTTGATCGTTAAAGTTAACGATCAGGTCTTTTTGCACTGGATCACCGTGACCAGGAGTATGGTGATAAATGTAGTACCAAGTGTTTGGGTAGCCGTTTTCAATAAGCATTGGCGACCCTAGTACGAAGCGAACCTGTGCTTTAGTCATCCCAAACTTTAATTTATCTACCGCACTTTGTTCTACATAGTTGCCTTGGTTGATATCAATGCGATAAACCAGTTTTTCCAATACCGAACATCCTGTCAGCAATGTCATTGCTAATGGTACGGCAACTAACCACTTCTTTAATTGCATAATAATTTCTTAGTAACCTTTAAAATACTGCGCTGATAATAAACAAGCTCGACGCAGATGTAAAAAGCTATGCGTCGTATGATAGGAAATCTGACAACGAATTTTGAGTTGAGTTGCATTTATTGATTCTCTCACATGTATGTTTATGTCGATGAGCGATTTTCTATCCAGTTTAAGCGGTAACTAATGACAAATAGCCAAGTTATTGAGCTATGGGGTAGCACTGACCATTATTTCGAAAGGGAATCAGCACCCAAGCACTTTGATATGGTGATGGGGGAGGTAGAGTCACGGAGTAGTGTTCGTGACTCTATCTTTGAAAGAGCATGGCTAAGCGGCGATGAGGAGCTCTTTGGCGTTTGCAAGGGTAGAATCTGTAATTTGGCTACCTCCAAGTAGGCGAGCTAATTCTGCCACACGTTGTTGTTCATCTAATGCGTGCATTTGTGTTTCGGTTTGGCCAGCTTTTGTTTGTTTAGCCACGAACATTTGTTGATGGCCACAACCTGCAACTTGAGGGAGGTGAGTGACACACAATACCTGAGTAGACTCGCCAAGCTTGCGTAGCATTTTGCCGACTACAGCTGCTGTTGGACCACTAATACCGACATCCACCTCATCGAAGATCAAGCTTGGTGTATCCACTTTCTGAGCGGTAATCACTTGGATAGCTAATGAGATGCGTGATAGCTCACCGCCTGACGCAACTTTTGCTATAGGTTGCAATGGCTGTCCTGGGTTGGTCGATACTAAGAAGCACACACTGTCCATGCCAAGTGGTGATGGGTGCGTGTTTTCATTGCTGACTTCGATATTGAATACCGCTTTTTCCATGCTCAATTCGTGCATGCTTTGTGTGATCAGTTTGTTCAGTTCTTTTGCGTAACGGCTGCGTGATTTGTGTAGTTTTTCTGCTTGGTTTAGGAAGCTTTGGTACTTTTGTTCCACTTCTTGCGCGAGTTCATCTAAACGTTCATCAGAGCAATCTAACGCTTCTACTTGAGCCAGAAGATCTTGGTGATGTTGGTATAGTTCTTCTGGCATCACGTGGTGTTTGCGAGCAACAGACATCACTTTAGAAAAACGTTCTTCTACATAAGCCATACGAGCAGGATCCACATCTATGCCATCTAGATAACTGCGTAATTCGTTCTTCGTTTCTTCCAGTTGAATCATCGCTTCTGACAACATGTTGGGTAGCTCAGATAGCTTTTCATCTAACTCAGCTAGTTGAATTAGGGAGTGATTGGCCGATTGCAAAATACCAAGCGCATTGACTTCTTCACCTTCGTAAATAAGTTCGATGGCTTGCTGACAGGTAGTGGCGAGTTCACCACTATTGGATAGTCGTTTGTGCTCTTGCTCGAGCTCTGCAAATTCTTCTTCACCTAGCGATAACTCATTTAGTTCTTTGATTTGGTATTCAAGCAACTGTTTTTGCGCCTGGTTTTGCTGGCTATTTTCTTTTAGTTGCTTGAGGTTATTGTCTGCCTGACGCCAATGCTGGTAAGCACTTCGTGTGCTTTTTAGTAGGTTTAGATGACCTGCATATTGGTCGAGCATAGCCATTTGGTGTTCGCTTTTCATCAATTGATGATGAGCGTGTTGCCCATGGATATTGATCAGCAGTTGCCCTAGAGATTTGAGTTGTGATAGTGGGACAGGACTGCCATTAATGAAGGCTCTTGAGCGACCTTCTTTTGTGATGATGCGACGCAAAATACATTCACTGCCATCAAGCAGATCGTTATCTTCTAGCCAACGCGTTGCATGTAGGTTGTTGTCCAGTAAAAAAGCGGCACTAACTTCGGTTTTTTCTTCACCTTGTCGAACCATGCCAGCATCGGCTCGTCCGCCTAAGCAGAGCCCTAAAGCATCGATAGCAATGGATTTACCCGCGCCTGTTTCACCTGTGATGGTGGTCATGCCCTTAGACAGCTCGAGTTGTAAAGACTTAACAATCGCAAAATTATTAACACTTAGATGAGCCAGCATTTTTTATTTACCTGTATAACTGAACAATACTGTGTAAGAGAACAGTATATACTGTTTCTTTATACAGTAAAGACAGGTGGGAAAAAATTTCTGTGTGGGGTGCTTTTTTGTGATGAAGTGGGAAAAATGAGCCGAAGTGATTACAACGACTCATTAAAATTGAACAGGTTACGGACGAGTTGGGTTAATCGTGAGCGGCTCTAATGTGACTACTGCATTCACACCAGCACCTGGATGATCCACGTATGATGTGTCTTGCATTAGTGTGTAGTAAACGTCGACGAAGTCATCATCATTCGTTAGGACGCCGTCAGGGATCGTGTCGATGATCTTATTCGTGATTTGCGGAATAATCGCGTAAGCCTGAACTTCTGGATCTGGAATCGCTTTCAGCACTTCCCCAGCAACTTGAACAAGGAGTTTTGCCAACTGTTTATAGTCTGTACCATCATCTTGTTCCATGAGCACGATGTCCGCAGCGCCCCAACGGTAACGAGACCAGTGAATAATGATCTGATTTGGGTAGTAATCTTGGTTATCGTAGTCTAAGTATGGAAGCTCTACTAAATCGAGAGTAGGTTCATCACGACTTGGATTGACGCCCGTTACGATAGCGTAGATTTCTGCCTTGCCAGAGATCCAAGGTTCTTTGTCATCGGCTAGACGGATCTTTTTCAACTGCGTTGTTTGAATTGGAGCCGCTTCGCCAACAGTGCTACTTGACAATAGCGGTGCATTTTGACGCTGTTCATCAGAAAAATACGGCTGAACTAAAGTAGGCTGACCGAGTTTTTTCATTTCAGCCTGCATAGCTTGCAAGCCAGCCTTTAGCTCTGCAGAGCTGTTGTTATCAACAACGAGTACAGGTACATCTGGGAGTTGGTAAACATCGAGTTGATGGATGTTGCCATACACATCAAATGCTTCGATATATTGCCAATTCTCATCATCACCACTTGGTTCAAATGCAAATAATGGCTCGACCTCGCCACTTTGCCATGCTGTTATCATGTTCTCATTAGCTAAACGAACTTCCAGCAACTGATCTGAGTATTCAGAAATACCTTTCCAGCTACGAATTTGAGTGTCAGCTTGTACAAGCTGACGGCTAAACTCGGAGTTGGGGTTTTGTTGAACAAATGCTGATACAGAGACGTTAGTCTGTTGTGGAGTAATATCTCTTCTCAACATGGGTTCAATGGCAGCATAGTTCTCACTCAATTGTTGAGCGAGGGCACGCTTCGTCTTAGTGATATCTTCCGCTTTTGCGTTGGATACACTGTTGACTTGCGTTTCCTCTGATTGGCAGCCAATAAGTGCTAATGTACTGAGAACAGACAGAATGATGGTTTTCTTCATAATATGTCCTTTATTGATTTTATGAAATAGAGTTAATAATCTATTCATGGTGAGAATATCACCGGACATAGATCATTGAATTTGCTTTTCTATCTTTTGTGTAAACTTTGCCCACAGGATCAAAATTTATAAACTTCTCTTTAATGACAGCAAATATCGTGTCGCCTCACTACTTTGTGTCTATTTCTTGTCTAAGAAAGCCAAAAGCCAGTGGCAATTAAGCTACTGGCTTTTTTATTGAAGTCATTTCCCTGAGTAACAAGTGTTAGAACAATTTACTAGACCAACCAAGCTTGTTACGTAAAACGTGATAGTAGCTGTAGTCTTTGGGATGGATGAGTTTGAGCACATTTGGACTTTGATAGATGTGGATTTCGTCTCCTGGAGAAACAGGGAGAGACACTTGTCCATCACAGCTAACTTCTTGTGTTCCTCGGTTCTCTGGTGACACCACCAATTTAATTCGACGCTTTCCATCAACCACCAAAGGTCGACTCGACAAGGTATGAGGGAACATTGGCACGAGTGAAATGGCATTCAAGCTCGGCGAAAGAATTGGACCGCCGCCAGAAAGCGAATATGCAGTTGAGCCCGTTGGTGTGGAAACAATCAAACCATCGGCTCGTAAAGAGAAGGCGAAGCTTTCATCGATGTACACTTCAAATTCAATCATATGGGCAATTTGCCCTGGGTGAAGTACAGCTTCATTTAGCGCAGCGTTGTGGCTTTTAATTTGCCCGTGACGGTGTACTTCCGCTTCTAAGAGAAAGCGCTCTTCTTCAATATACTCACCGTCGAGTACCGCTTGCAGAGACGCTTGGAACTCGTCTGGGTTTAAGTCAGTTAAGAAGCCCAGGTTTCCACGGTTAACCCCTATGACTGGAACATCAAATCGGGATAAAATTCTTGCCGCGCCTAGCATGTTGCCATCCCCACCAACCACAATGGCTAGATCGGCATTTTTTCCTAGTTCAACTAAACTGGCAAATTGACTCTGCGGGATATCATCCAGTATTGCGGCAAGGCGATCGTCAATAAATACTTTATAGCCTTCAGAGGTCAGCCATTGGTACAACTCTTTATGAGTTTGAATTGCTTGTTGATCTCTTGGTTTTCCGATAATCGCGATCACGTTACATGGATTTTTCATAGCATTTCCGCATTAAAGAGGCTTGAATCAGGAATCTTCATCCCCATAATAATGGCAAGTCACCTAAATATGCGAATTTTTATGTGGTTAAAGCCCGCAAAAACGCGCATGGCTTTAAGGGCATTATGTTGAATTCTGGAGATATCATGAGCAACGAAGAAAACAAAGTTACAGAAGAAGAGCTTGATCAAATCATCGAAGAGGCTGAAAAAGTAGAAGCTGAAGCACAAGAAGTTGAAGCTGAGCTTGAAGAAATTGGTGATGAGACAGACGCTAAGATTGCTCAACTAGAAGCGGCACTACTGTCTAGCGAGGCAAAAGTAAAAGAGCAGCAAGATGCGGTGTTGCGTTCTAAAGCTGAAGTAGAAAACATGCGTCGTCGTACTGAGCAAGAGATCGATAAAGCACGTAAGTTTGCGTTGAACAAGTTTGCCGAAGAGTTGCTTCCTGTTATTGATAACCTAGAGCGTGCAATTCAAGCGGCAGATACAGAGAATGAAACGGTTAAGCCGTTCCTAGAAGGTGTTGAGTTAACACACAAAACGTTTGTCGACGTTGTGGCGAAATTTGGCTTGAAAGCAATCAACCCTGAAGGTGAAGCATTCAACCCAGAGTTCCATCAAGCGATGTCGATTCAGGAAAGCCCAGATCATGAATCAAACACAGTTATGTTTGTTATGCAAAAAGGCTACGAACTAAACGGCCGTGTGATTCGTCCGGCAATGGTAATGGTTGCTAAATAACCTTAACTGCCTGTTTTTAAATATAAAGCGCCCATCATTTTTTGATGGGCGCTTTTTTGTTTTAAACGTAAGTTATTACAATGAGCTTCATTGTATATCGACAAAATGGAAGTTTGATCCCCTTCATATTTTTTCTTATTGGTTAATTATTTTCCTATAGGAGATTTCTTCTCATCTCACTGCGTGTTTATGAACGAAGAGGGCTATAAGTAATTGTAATCATTCGTTGTGTGAATGTTTGTGCTGCATAGGAATGTAAAGATAGTCATTTTTTCTACAACAATTCCGTTAACAAAAATGTAAATTATCACTTTATTTTGTAACCTTCGTGTGTATGATTTGCGACTAATGCTTTAAAAGTAAGCATATATAACTACAAAGATGTAAATAGCAAACACAACATATCGGAGATTTATAATGGATAAATCGCTTTCTAGTAAGATTTTTATAGGCTTGTTTGCCGGCCTTGTGCTGGGAACAGCAATTCAGTACTTATTTAGCGGTATTGCGATTTTTGATACATACCTACTTGGAGCAGCAGAAGGCGTTGGCGGCATGTTTGTCTCGCTGATCAAATTGCTTGTTGTTCCTTTAGTTTACGTTTCAATCGTATGCGGCATTGTTGACTTGAAAGACATCAGTGCATTTGGTCGTCTTGGTGGAAAAACTTTTACCCTCTACATTCTTAACACCATCATTGCGATTACGGCGGCTTTGACTATTGGTTTGATTTTCCAGCCAGGAGCTGGTGCTAATCTGGCAGGAACGGTATCTGAGGCCGTACAGCTGACGACGACAGAAACGCCGGACATTTTCTCTCTAGTTGTTAACATTGTTCCTAGCAACCCAGTACAAGCGTTTGCTAACGGCGACATGCTGCAAATCATCTTCATGGCAATTCTGACAGGTCTTGCAATTCAAGCTTTGGATTCTCGTGGTGGTCCTGCCATCCGCACGTTCAAAATGGCAAATGAAATCATGATGAAACTGGTTGGGTTAGTGATGAGTCTTGCGCCATATGGTGTGTTCGCGCTAATGATTCAACTAGGTGCAACTCTAAACGCCAATACATTAATGTCCGTTGCCGGTTACGTGGCTTTGGTGGTTGCGATGTTGGTGTTCTGGATCTTCTTCTTCTACCCAATGGCAGTGAGTATTGCGACAGGAACTTCTCCAAAGACTTTCCTGCGTGCAACTCGTGAGCAGATTCTTTTCTCTCTATCTACCGCGAGCTCAAACGCGACTATCCCGGTAACGATGCGCACACTGACAGAAAAGCTTCAGGTCTCTAAATCAGTTGCTGGCTTCGGTGTACCACTGGGCGCAACGATGAATATGTCTGGTGTATCTATCTATATTGCTCTAGCAACGATGTTTGTTGCGAACGCTTTTGGCCAGCCAATTAACACCGCAGACATCTTCACACTTGGCTTAACTATTCTTCTGTTATCTATTGGTGCTGGCGGCGTTCCTGGGGGCGGCGTGGTAATGGTAGGCGTTTTGCTTCACCAGCTAGGTTTACCACCTGAAGGTTTGGCAATCATTGCAGCGGTCGACCGTATTAATGATATGTTCTGTACGTCATCTAACGTGGTCGGCGACACGGCAGTGAACACCATTGTGGCAAAAACAGAAGGTGAGATAGGTAAAGAAGAAGGTGTTGATGCTGAGCCTGCTCAAGCGAACGCCTAATTCCTTGAATAATTTATTTTAACCCTAATATTGAAGCGAGCTCTTATGAGCTCGTTTTTTATTTAGGAAGAGTCGGGCATAAATAAATTTATCTGGGAAATGACGTTTTGTTGCGCTACAGCAGTGTGACGAGTTCCCAACTAATCAGAAAGAAACACATAAATTTCGAAAAAAGACGCTTTTTTTTAATTCTGCCCTTGAAAAGCATTTTGCCGCCCTTATCTATGTGGCATAGAGAAGCAAACATTGATTATTTTTGTTTGTGAGCAAGGGTTGAAACCCGATTCTCCTCCCCCCACATTGGGGTTATAACCAAACGAAAATAGAATTTATTCGGAGATAGCCAGATGGGTAAAATCATTGGTATTGACTTAGGTACTACTAACTCATGTGTTGCTGTATTAGACGGCGACAAACCACGTGTAATTGAAAACGCAGAGGGCGAACGTACTACTGCATCGGTTATTGCTTACACTGACGGTGAAACGCTAGTAGGTCAACCTGCGAAACGTCAAGCAGTAACTAACCCAGAAAACACGCTATTTGCAATTAAGCGTCTAATCGGTCGTCGTTTTGAAGACGAAGAAGTTCAGCGTGACATCCAAATCATGCCTTACAAAATTGTTAAGGCTGACAACGGTGACGCTTGGGTAGAAGCAAAAGGCCAAAAAATGGCGGCTCCTCAAGTTTCTGCTGAAGTTCTTAAGAAAATGAAGAAAACTGCTGAAGATTTCCTTGGTGAGGAAGTAACTGGCGCAGTTATCACAGTACCTGCTTACTTTAACGATGCTCAGCGTCAAGCTACAAAAGATGCTGGCCGTATCGCAGGTCTAGAAGTTAAACGTATCATCAACGAACCAACAGCAGCAGCGCTAGCTTACGGTCTTGATAAGAAAGGCGGCGATCGCACTATCGCGGTATACGACCTTGGTGGTGGTACATTCGATATCTCTATCATCGAAATCGATGAAGTTGAAGGCGAGAAAACATTCGAAGTTCTAGCGACTAACGGTGATACTCACCTTGGTGGTGAAGACTTTGATAACCGCCTAATCAACTACTTAGTAGACGAGTTTAAGAAAGAGCAAGGTATCGATCTTAAGAACGATCCACTAGCAATGCAGCGTGTTAAAGAAGCAGCAGAAAAAGCGAAAATCGAGCTTTCTTCTACTTCTCAAACTGACGTAAACCTACCTTACGTTACTGCAGATGCAACTGGTCCTAAGCACATGAACATTAAAGTGACTCGTGCAAAACTAGAATCTCTAGTTGAAGACCTAGTACAACGCTCTCTTGAGCCACTAAAAGTAGCTCTAGCTGACGCTGATCTATCAGTAAACGACATCACTGACGTAATCCTAGTTGGTGGTCAGACTCGTATGCCAATGGTTCAAGCGAAAGTTGCTGAGTTCTTTGGTAAAGAAGCGCGCCGTGACGTAAACCCTGACGAAGCAGTAGCAATGGGTGCTGCAGTTCAAGGTGGTGTACTTGCTGGTGACGTTAAAGACGTACTACTACTAGACGTAACTCCACTGTCTCTAGGTATCGAGACAATGGGTGGCGTAATGACTAAGTTAGTTGAGAAGAACACAACTATCCCAACTAAAGCGAACCAAGTTTTCTCTACAGCGGAAGACAACCAGAGCGCGGTTACTATCCACGTTCTACAAGGTGAGCGTAAGCAAGCGATGTACAACAAGTCTCTAGGTCAATTCAACCTAGAAGGCATCCAGCCTGCACCACGTGGTATGCCACAAATCGAGGTTACTTTTGACCTTGATGCGGACGGTATCCTACACGTGTCAGCGAAAGACAAGCAGACTGGTAAAGAGCAGAAGATCACTATCCAAGCTTCTGGCGGTCTAAGCGATGAAGACATCGAGAAAATGGTTCAAGAAGCAGAAGCTAACAAAGAAGCGGACAAAAAGTTCGAAGAGCTAGCGACTGCACGTAACCAAGCTGACCAAATGATTCACGGTACTCGTAAGCAAGTAGAAGAAGCTGGTGAAGCACTACCTGCAGAAGAGAAAGAGAAGATTGAAGCAGCAATTTCTGAGCTAGAAACAGCGCGCAAAGGCGAAGACAAAGAAGCTATCGATGCTAAAGTTCAAGCACTGATGACCGCTTCTCAAAAACTGATGGAAATCGCTCAACAACAAGCTCAAGCGCAGCAAGCACAAGGTGCTGACGCCGATGCACAGTCTAAAGAAGACGACGTTGTAGATGCTGAGTTCGAAGAAGTTAAAGACGACAAGAAATAATATTTCTTAACCAGATGGCTGCAAAGCCATCAGGGGTCGATAAGACTTCGTGTGCGGGCGTTTGGGGCAACTCTTACGCCCGTCTGTTTGTAAACGCTGTCTTTCTAGTTAAGTATGTTGCGGATAAGTACACTTACCTAGAACGATACAAACACCAAGCGGTGAATCGATGCCGTTTGTAGTAATTAACTGGTGACGAAGAACATGTCAAAACGTGATTTTTACGAAGTATTAGGCGTAAGCCGTGATGCCTCAGAGCGCGATATCAAAAAGGCGTACAAGCGTCTAGCGATGAAATTCCACCCAGACCGAAACCAGGGTGATGAGTCTGCGGCGGACAAGTTTAAAGAAGTAAAAGAAGCGTACGAAGTTCTGACCGACCCTCAAAAGAAAGCGGCGTACGACCAGTACGGTCATGCTGCTTTTGAACAAGGCGGCGGTGGTTTCGGTGGCGGCGGCTTTGGTGGCGGCGGTGCTGATTTCGGCGACATCTTTGGCGATGTATTCGGCGACATTTTTGGTGGTGGTCGTCGTGGCGGTGGTGGTCACCGTGCTCAACGTGGTGCGGACTTACGTTACAACATGGAACTGACGCTAGAAGAGGCGGTTCGTGGTGTAACGAAAGAGATCGAAGTACCAACACTAGTACACTGTGATACCTGTGATGGTAGTGGCGCGAAGAAAGGCTCATCTGCTGAAACATGTGGTACCTGTCATGGTCATGGTCAAGTACAGATGCGCCAAGGCTTCTTCGCAGTGCAACAAACCTGTCCAACCTGTCACGGTAAAGGCAAGATCATTAAAGACCCTTGTAATGAGTGTCATGGTCAAGGTCGTAAACAGAAAACCAAAACACTTAACGTTAAGATCCCTGCAGGTGTTGATACTGGCGACCGTATTCGTCTATCTGGCGAAGGTGAAGCGGGAGAGATGGGAGCTCCAGCGGGTGACTTGTATGTACAAGTGCACGTGAAAGAGCACCATATCTTCGAACGTGATGGTAACAACCTATACTGTGAAGTGCCTGTAAGCTTTGCGATGGCGGCTCTAGGTGGTGAAGTTGAAGTACCAACTCTAGATGGTCGCGTAAGCCTAAAAGTACCTTCAGAAACGCAAACAGGTCGTATGTTCCGCATGCGTGGTAAAGGTGTGAAAGGCGTTCGCGGTGGCGGTATCGGTGACTTGATTGTTAAGTTGGTTGTTGAAACACCAGTAAACCTAAGCTCACGCCAAAAAGAACTGCTCAAAGAGTTTGAAGAGTCTTGTGGTGGTGAAGCGGCGACAAAGCACAAGCCTAAATCAGAAGGCTTTTTCAACGGTGTGAAAAAGTTCTTTGATGATTTAACCAGCTAGACGTTAGTGAAAAGCACAAATACAAAGGCCTGCTAAAATGCAGGCCTTTTTGCATCTCGGTGTTCTTTCTAATTCCAGCAATCACTTGGTTCTTCGACATTTGTTGACGTTAAAGTAATCGTTTTAGCGCCAGTCAAGCACTCGTCGTCGTCTTGTCCCAGAGCCGATTTTGCTGTTGCTGTAATGGTATAGGCCGTACTTGCAGAGCTCGCAATATTGAAAGAAAATCTATCTGTGTCTGAATCACATAGAGTGCATGTGCCTCCAGAGATAATATGACTCCAGTCGTACCCACCATCATAAGATGTCTCTAGCTCTAGCTGAATTCGACTAAGATCGCTCAAGGCAACCGTCCTATGAGACTTAATTACATGATTGATGTAAGAAGGGTAGGCGACAGCCGCAATGATCCCAACAATCACTACGGCTATCAGTAATTCGATCAATGTCATCCCTCCCAATCTTTTTTTGTAGCTGTTACAGCGAGAAATTCGAATCATCACGAGTAGTTTCCTTTTCACTTTTCCGCCTATTTTTGGCAGGTGATAGCATCTGTGCAAGATGAATTACGGCCCTTTTGCCGTTTACATAGGAATTTGGGAAATGCCTCGCGGGTTTACGTTGTTGGAGCTTCTTATTACTGTTGCTGTACTGAGTATTATATTGGCGTTTGCAGCTCCAAGCTTTAGCCGTGTTTCACAAACTGTGCAAATGCAGCGATTGGCAACTGAATTAGCTGGTTTTCTAAGCCAAAGTAAGTCCGAGGCGGTAATGAGAAATCAAAAGTTATATATACATTTCTCAATGGCTAAAAACGTTGTTGTAAGTCAAGGTGCATGGTCTCTACAGTTAACTGACTCATCTAGCGGCTCAGGGGGAATAATCTTAAACCTTTCCGGCTCCGCATACTCTGAATTATCTTTGAAGCACAGTTACGATAATCAAAAAATAAGCTTCGATGAGGTCCGTGGACGGCCCCAAGGAGGAAATATAGAGTTTTTCCCAACCAATGCTCAAAACATAAAACTACAAGCAAAGCTCTCAAACCCTCCTGGGAGGATTAAGATTTGTAGTAATTCTGGAGCGAAGTTATATGATTACCATCAGTGCTAACAAACGCTATCAAAGAGGTAGCTCTTTAATTGAATTAATGATTAGTTCTTTAATTGGGTTAATTGTTCTTAGTGTAGTGGGCTCTATATTCTTGAGTTTACAAAAAACAGCAAAAGAAAAAAGCTTAGAGCTAAATTTATTGCAAGGTCTTAATATCACTTTATCTGTTATGAAAGAAGATATTCAAAGAGCAGGTTATGATGGTGGGAACGGTAGTTCACTCAAATTATCCGGAGCTACAGGAACCATAATGCTGAGCGGCGCCTCTTCTGTTGGTTTTGTGTATTTTAAAGAAGACTCAGCTGCCAATGAAGACTATCGAAATATTAAGTATGAGAAGAGAGATACTCGGTTTTTTATATGTGAAAAAGGCGTTGTATCTCAAACACAAATATTATCTTTTGATGGTATAGATTTTTGTCGTTCTCTATTTGATGATGATATTTTCCAAGTCACCCAATTCACCGTTAGTTCAGAAACAGTGACTAATGGAGGAAATGTAAGTTCGGTCACGAACGTTAAGTTAGGTTTGCAAACGATTGATGGAGTCTTTAGTGAAGTCGCGGAGTTTTCTATCAAACAAAGGAATTGGCAATGACATCTAAATATAGCTATTCCGGTTATACCACTTTGCTTGTGACTTCTATACTTTTATTACTTGCTTTAATTGCATCATTAGCATCATCCAAAGGTGTCTTTTTTCAAATAAAAGTTGCGCAAAACGAAATAAAATCTCGACAAGCACATTGGTTAGCTGAAGGAGGTGTTGAATGTGCATGGGCGCAATTTAGAGTTAGTAATATTGTACCTGCAGTAATAACAGATTGTGGCTCAGGGCTTTGGACGGTTCCGAATTTTACGAGTACTTCCAATGGGTATTTGGTTACTTCTAATGTTGGATTTACAAGCATTAGTAAGGAGATTATTTTGGGAGGTAACTTGAGCTATGGTGCAATGCAGTCTAGTGCCGACATTTATTTTCATTCTAGTGCAACGTTTTCTACTCCAGATCCAGGGGAATTGAGCAGCGATGGGTGGGAGTGTATTGCGTTAAGGTATAAAAAGCGCTTTTACTCCTCTTCAGTTGATAATAAAGGCGTAACTCATGGAGAGTCTCCCTATGCCGATTTTAACAACCCTACAAATAAAGATTGTGCAAACACGACGGCAAACCGTCATCTCTCATCTAGTGTTGGCGGGGTTGGTGCTGGTGATGATTTTACTCAAGATACAGATTTAAAGCCATTTGAATCCTTCTTTGGAGTAAAGGCTGAAGAGCATAACGATGTCCGAGATAATGGTGTATTTCATGTTATGACGGGCTCAGTGGCTGGTGGCATACCTAATTGTGGTGCTGCTTTAACAGCAGAAATTCAGTCAGGGAAGCATCATTTATGGGTTGAAGGGAGCTGTGAAATCAAGCAATCGGAATACAATGATTTGGTGAATGCTACATCATCGACCAATGGCGTAACAGTGCTCATTCATGATGGTCTTTTCTCCGTGATGGGACCACCGAGCTCCGGCGCTACATCAAATAAGTTTAAAGGGGTCTTGTTTCATTTCAATCATGATTATGCTCCGGCAACAGCGGATTGGGTTGGGTTCGAAGCCAATGCTCACCTAAATCATGTGCCAAGTGTTGTAGAAGACTCATACAGGACAATAGCTTCTTATTATCAGCATGGTTCTTTTACGGTATCTGGTGGTCAATATTTTGATAGTGAAGATCAGGCAGCGGTTTTCTTCGATTCTTTGGACTTTAGATACAATAAAGATGTGATAGACAATTCAAGGAATGCGCATGCAATTCCTAGATGGAAAAAGGGCTCCTGGAATGATCTCTAAACAAAAAGGTTTTAACCTTCTTGAAGTTCTAATTTCTTTTCTGCTTATCGGTGTTGGGGCACTAGGTTTAACAAAGCTAAACGTGTATCTCGAACGTGAATCCGAATATGCCATAAAAAGTATTGAAGCACTGCGTCTAACAGAGAACCAGCTTGAATGGTTCCGAACGCGTGGTGCTTCGGATGCGCTTTCTACGATTTCTACTGCCAGTTTTGCCTCTATCGTGACAGGATCTTCCGCCACTGGAGCGTACACGGTGGAGTGGGATGTGCCACCTGCTACTGTATCAGGTTCACTAAAGACGATCATCATCACAACAAGTTGGGAAGATAGAATGGGGCAGACGCAATCCGTTCAGCTGAAAACTATGATTTCACAGTACAGTGAATTCGAAAACTAAGTTCAATTGCATGCATGCGCTGAGACAAATGCGGGTGTAATTCCTGTTTGATACCGGATTTGTCGCGGTTAATAAATGGTTTTTGAACTGTTAATCGAGTTGATCTGCTACTGTTTTTATTATGTTTAATTGAAGTGGTGTTTTTGCAAAATATGTCTCCAATTATGAAAAAAAATATAGAACCTTGTGCTTTCTCCATTAGTGTTTACTAGAATACTCGTTGGATAGTAGGCCGTTATAATTATTCAAATAGGCCTTGGCACCAACATCATTCACTATGGAGTTACCATGAGTAACCAAGCTGTAAATAAGGCACCATCATCGAAGCCGAGCGGTATGGAGCGCTTTTTAAACTTTATCGAGAGGACAGGTAACAAAATTCCTGATCCTGCGATTTTGTTCTTCTGGGCATTGATCATTACTTGGGCGGCGTCAGCACTTTTGTCGAATGTATCATTCGATCTTCCAAACCCTCGAACGGGCGAAGCTCTTACCATCACTAATTTACTTACGGGCGAAGCGCTAGCAAGTTTCCTTGCGAACATGGTGACGACGTTTACTGGCTTTGCGCCACTGGGTATCGTACTTGTCGCAATGCTAGGTGTGGGTGTTGCAGATTCTTCGGGCTTTATTACGACGGGTCTTAAGAAGATGCTGAACTTCACGCCAGCTAAGCTTCTTACTCCAATGCTGATTTTGGTTGCTATTGTGTCGCATACTGCGGCAGATGCAGGCTATGTTCTGGTTATTCCTCTGGGCGGTATTATCTTCCATGCGGCAGGTCGTCACCCTCTAGCGGGTATTGCGGCAGCATTTGCAGGTGTATCTGGTGGCTTCTCTGCAAACTTTATCCCTTCTGGTATCGATCCACTACTTGCAGGCTTTACGCAAACCGCGGCGCAGGTTCTTGATCCTGAATATGTGGTTAACCCATTAGCGAACATCTTCTTTACTGGCCTATCTTCCATCATTATTGTAGCGATTGGTTGGTACGTGACAGAAAAAATCATCGAGCCTCGTTTATCAAAAATGCCAATTGATGACGATGCGGAAACTGCGCCAAACCTAGGTTCATTTACTGAACTGGAATCAAAAGCATTCCGTTATGCAGGTTGGGCAATGATGGCGGGTATTGCTTTACTTGTTGCAGCGTTAATTCCAGAAACATCAGCACTTCGCTCGCCTGAAGGTGAAATTACGGCCTTCTCAGCACCGATAATGAAGTCTATCGTGCCGTTGATCTTTATTCTGTTTATCATTCCTGGTTACGTTTACGGGAAAGTGTCAGGTACGTTCAAGACTAGCAACGACATTATTAAAGCGATGGCTGACACCATGTCAACCATGGGCGCATACATTGTAATGTCGTTCTTCTGTGCTCAGTTCTTATCTGCATTTGCTCAGTCAAACATCGGTACGATGCTAGCGTTGTATGGTGCAGAAGGTCTGAAAGCGATGAACTTACCTGGTGAAGTGACCATCATTGGTATGATCCTTCTAACTGCGTCTGTAAACCTACTTATTGGTTCTGCATCGGCAAAATGGGCTTTAATTGGTCCAATCTTAGTGCCAATGCTAATGGCGGTTGGTATCTCGCCTGAGCTGTCTCAAGCGGCTTACCGTGTGGGTGACTCTGTATCGAACATCATTTCGCCTCTAATGGTATTTTTCCCTCTTGTAGTGGTTTACTGTCAGCGTTATGTGAAGTCGGCTGGTATCGGTACGCTTGCGTCACTAATGATGCCATTCTCGATTGCAATGCTGATCGGTTGGTCTATCTTCCTAGTTGCTTATTGGATGGTAGGTATCCCGCTAGGCATTCAAGCTCCTTACACTTACACAATGTAAAAACGTGTAGGTAATTGGCAGCCGAAAAGCGCAGGTCTTCGATCTGCGCTTTTTTGTTCTCGCAAAACGAACATCGATAGGTCTTGGAACTAGGTTTTTTGGAGTTGCAAACTTTGTCTCGTGATGTGTTGCTGTAGTGAAGCCGAAGTTGGTGATAAAATTCCTGACTTCAATCGTTTTTTGTTTCTTTGGAGCCTCCTTTGTCTAACCATCCGTTTACCCCTCAAGATGAATTGTTTATGCGCAGAGCGATGGTGCTTGCTGAGCAAGCAGAAGCTGAGGGGGAAGTACCTGTCGGCGCAGTGCTTGTCAAAGATGGTGAAATTATCGCTGAGGGGTGGAATCGCTCTATTGGTACTAATGACGCTACCGCACATGCTGAGATTCAAACACTGCGTAAAGCAGGCCAAAAGATAGAAAATTACCGCCTTCTGGATACGACTTTGTATGTAACACTTGAGCCATGTCCAATGTGTGCCGGAGCCTTACTGCATAGCCGCGTTAAGCGGGTCGTTTTTGGAGCGCCAGATTTAAAAGCTGGAGCAGCAGGAACAGTGCTTAATTTGTTTGAAAGCCAAGCCGCTTACCATTACGCCTTAGTTGAAAAGGGGCTGCTAGAAGATGAGTGCCGCACTCAGCTACAAGCGTTTTTTAAGCGTCGCCGAAAGGAAATTAAAGCGAAGAAACAAGCACAAAAAGCATTAGAAAATGGAGAGAGTGGACAAAACTATGGAAATAGTCAGAGTTAGCAAACATCTACTACGGGGTAGATGTTTGCCTGAACGTACTAGTGATTGACTAAGTGTACAAAAACACGATTACGTGAACTTACTTTCTTTTTCATACATGTCAGTTTACGTTTACGTCGGATAGCAGCTACTGTGTTATTTAAACGCTTTGACTGCACTCTACGTCTTCTCATATTCAAAACCTCCTGCAGACAAGACTTATACCAGTAAATAGCGGTTCATCGATGCTTTACAATAGGCTCGATAATCGCACTAAACATTTGATGGTTTAACGTTCTTCATTTGACTTCTGCATTGCACAGAGCCAGCAAACAATTTCAATACGGTGCTTAATAATATGAGTGACGTTATTTCGGCAGAGCGTAGCCGATAGCGCCGCTTCATCAACTGAGCTAAACCATGTGGTTGCGAAGCAATCTGTTACAAAGCAATCAGTTTAACTAACGGTGAAAAAAGGCGGCCAACCAAAGGAATAGTTGAGTGTGGTTGGTGTCACTCAGAGTCTTGGATTCTAGATAAGTTTTCGCTAGGACTCAACAAAAATGACGAGCTCATGGGCTCGTCATTTTTTAGTTTACAGCGGGTCTATTCTTCAAGGCTTTCTTGTTCGGTGTCTTCTTCAACCGTGACGTCAGAAGCACCTGAGACTTGCTCGACGACAGCCTCTACTGCTCCTGATATCAAAATGTCGGGGTTGAGCGGCGGAATCACTTGTAAGTCATCGCTATTCTCATCAATCGCTGGCTGTTGGCTGACATGGCCAATGATGGATTGATAATAACGTCGAATATTTTCTACGTAATTACGCGCTTCATCACCTCTGGCGTACCCATAGCGAGTTTGACTGTAGTAACGCTTCTGACGCAGTAAAGGCAATCTGTCTTTTACATCCGCCCAAGCGTTTGGATCGCCACCTTGCGCTTTAGTAAGTCGTCGTGCGTCCATCATGTGGCCATAGCCAATGTTGTATGAAGCCAGGGCAAACCATATTTTTTCATGCTCGTTGATGCTATCAGGCACGCGACCTACAATGCGACGTAAGTACTCGACACCACCACGAACAGATTGCTCAGGGTCTAAACGGTTTGTTACCCCAACGCTTTTCGCTGTTGGCAGAGTAAGCATCATCATCCCTCTAACACCTGTTGGCGATTTTGCCGCTGGCTTCCAGTGTGATTCTTGATACGCCAATGCTGCAATTAAGCGCCAGTCGAACTCTTCGCTGTACTTTTGGAATAAAGGTGCCCACTTAGGCAATTTGTCATCCAGAGCTCGAATGAATGCGCGAGTATCAACGTAGTCAAATGCTTCAATATGACCAATGTACTTCTCTTCGAGAGTGGACAGTTCTCCTGATTGTTTAATGTTACCGAAAAACTCTATCAGCATCGCATACAAACTTTCGTCTTCAGAGCGTCGAGTAAACCACGATACTGGTTGATCTTCTGTAAGTTCAAACGCGAGCGCAAGATCGGGGTAAAGGCGCTGAGCTAGGGAAAGTTCTACAGAGTCAGTCACAGTAAAACGCAACTCACCAGTGGATACATATTTAAGTAAGTCTCTCGTGTCAGCATCGCCAACAATTTCAAACTGCAGCTCTGGGTATTGCTTCTTTAATGCGGTTAGGGTCGGAACATATTGCGATTGTTCGACGATCTTTAATGTTTGCGCGCCTGCATTTGTATCTGCGTCAGATTCGCTGTCTTTCGATGCTTGGTATTCAATCAGTTGTTCGATATCACGTGGTCGAAGTTGCCCCTTTTTATACACAACTTGTTGGCTTACATAATAATAAGCAGGGCCCGGTCTAAAGCGTTTTACCGCTTGTGACGTTTGATTTAAGCCCGTAGCGATGAGATCAATATCTCCTTTCTTAAGAGCAGGAAAAAGCTCGGCTTGGCGAAAGGCAGGCTTAATCTCGAGCTTGACGCCGAGCTGCTCCGCAAACTGACGCGCCAATTCGTAATCCAAACCAGCGGGACCATCGGGACCAATATAATAGGAAAGCTGATTGTTTAGCGTGCCAACACGAAGCACGCCACGTTCCTGAATTTTTTCGAATTCACTTTTGGGTTCCGACTCAATCTGGCAGGCAGAGAGTAGTAGCACAGAAACAAAAATTAGGGCGCTGCGCTTGAGTCGGTTGAGCTGGCTTATTTGCATTAATAGGTACATCTTAGGAAATTTCTATTTGCCTTTATATCAAAGCGAGCTCATGGGGCAAAGTGAATCACACACTTATAGCGTGACATTGTGTGTTTTATCGACATTTTAGTCGTAATTCAAATTTGACAAAAAAAATGACGCAAACGGTTGCTTTTGGTGTTACATCACAAAAACAATTGCTATATAATGCGCTCGCAATGACGAGGTGGAATCGGCATAGGTTCGACAGGGCTTATTTTAAGTGTCTGAATTTATTCCAATATCACCTTAATCAATTGCATAAGAGACCTAAGCACATGAGAATTTTGCGTGGCTCCCCAGCTCTTTCTGAGTTTCGTGTTAATAAACTACTGGAACTTTGTCGTGAACAAGATCTGCCTGTAACTGGCATTTATGCCGAGTTTATGCACTTTGCCGATCTAAAGTCTGACCTTGATGACCAAGAGTTAGAAAAACTTGAAAAGTTACTAACTTACGGCCCAACCATCGAAGAGCATGAGCCAGAAGGTCTTCTACTTCTTGTTACGCCTCGTCCAGGCACTATCTCGCCTTGGTCTTCTAAATCTACCGATATCGCTGTTAACTGTGGCTTGGATAAAGTGAAACGTCTAGAGCGCGGTACGGCTTATTATGTCGAATCTTCAGTTGTTCTATCAGAAGCTCAAGTTGACGCTGTCAAAGCGTTAATTCATGACCGCATGATGGAAACGGTATTTACAAAATTTGAAGCTGCGTCAGCGCTGTTTACAGTCGCAGAGCCTAAGCCTGTCGCACATGTTGATATCTTAGCGGGCGGTCGTCTTGCGCTTGAAGAAGCAAACGTTTCCCTTGGCTTGGCACTCGCAGAAGATGAAATTGATTACTTGGTAGAGAACTTTACTAAGCTTGGGCGTAACCCAAACGACATTGAATTGATGATGTTTGCTCAGGCGAACTCAGAGCACTGTCGCCACAAAATTTTTAACGCAGATTGGACTATCGACGGGGTAGATCAACCTAAGTCTTTGTTCAAAATGATCAAAAACACGTTCGAAACGACACCTGACTATGTGCTGTCTGCATACAAAGACAACGCGGCCGTTATGACGGGCTCTAAAGCGGGTCGTTTCTTCCCAGATCCTAAATCTCGTCAATACACTTACCACCATGAAGATGCGCACATCTTAATGAAGGTAGAGACGCACAACCACCCAACGGCAATCTCTCCATGGCCGGGCGCATCGACTGGTTCAGGCGGTGAGATCCGTGACGAAGGCGCGACGGGTATCGGTGGTAAGCCAAAAGCAGGTCTGGTTGGTTTTACAACCTCTAACTTACGTATTCCTGGTTTTGAACAGCCATGGGAAACCGACTTTGGCAAGCCAGGTCGTATTGTTAACGCGCTAGACATCATGCTTGAAGGTCCTCTAGGCGGCGCGGCATTCAACAATGAATTTGGTCGTCCAAATCTATTGGGTTACTTCCGTACTTACGAAGAAAAAGTGACCTCTCACGCGGGTGAAGAAATCCGTGGTTACCACAAACCAATCATGATTGCTGGTGGTATGGGTAACATTCGTGACAAACACGTGCAGAAGAAAGAAATTCCAGTGGGTGCGAGCTTAATCGTACTTGGTGGTCCTGCAATGAACATCGGTCTTGGTGGTGGCGCGGCGTCTTCAATGGCGTCTGGTCAGTCAGCAGAAGATCTGGACTTCGCGTCAGTACAGCGTGAAAACCCAGAGATGGAGCGTCGCTGTCAAGAAGTGATCGACCGTTGTTGGCAGCTAGGCGACGACAACCCAATCGCATTTATCCACGATGTGGGCGCGGGTGGTATCTCTAACGCATTGCCTGAACTTGTCGACGACGGTGAGCGTGGCGGTAAGTTCCAATTACGCGATGTACCAAACGATGAGCCGGGCATGAGTCCGCTAGAAATTTGGTGTAATGAATCACAGGAGCGTTACGTTCTTGCGGTAGCGCCAGAAAACATGGAAGCATTCGATGCAATCTGTAAGCGTGAACGCGCACCATATGCAGTGGTGGGTGTGGCGACAGAAGAGCGTCATCTAACGCTAGAAGATTCTCACTTCGACAATACGCCAATCGATATGCCAATGGATATCCTGCTTGGTAAGCCACCGAAGATGCACCGCGACGCAACCACACTAAAGGTGGAAAGCCCTGCCATTGTTCGTGATGGTATTGAGCTTAATGAAGCGGTGGATCGCGTACTTCGTCTTCCAGCGGTTGCAGAAAAAACATTCCTAATTACTATCGGTGACCGAACAGTAACGGGTCTGGTTGCTCGTGATCAAATGGTTGGCCCTTGGCAGGTACCAGTAGCAAACTGTGCAGTAACAGCGGCAAGCTATGACACTTACCACGGCGAAGCAATGTCGATGGGTGAGCGCACGCCAGTGGCATTACTAGACTTTGGTGCATCGGCTCGCCTAGCTGTTGGTGAGTCACTAACGAACATTGCGGCAACAGACATCGGTGATATTAAACACATTAAACTGTCTGCGAACTGGATGTCGCCAGCGGGTCACCCAGGTGAAGATGCAGGTCTTTATGAAGCAGTCAAAGCGGTGGGTGAAGAGCTCTGTCCTGCATTAGGTTTGACGATCCCAGTTGGTAAAGACTCCATGTCGATGAAAACCAAGTGGGAGGAGAACGGCGAGAGTCAAGAAGTCACTTCTCCACTGTCGCTAGTTATCACGGCATTTGGTCGTGTGGAAGACGTACGTAAGACCGTGACTCCACAATTACGCACATCTGATACCTTGGAAGGATTAGGCGACACTTCTCTAGTTCTTGTTGACTTGGGTAACGGCAAAAACCGCTTAGGTGCGACAGCATTGGCACAAGTATACAAACAGCTGGGTGACAAACCTGCTGACGTAGATAACGCTGAGCAGCTAAAAGGCTTCTTTGATGCAATGCAAGCGTTAGTACGTGATGACAAGCTAGTGGCTTACCACGATAAAGGCGACGGCGGTCTGTTTGTAACACTGGCTGAGATGGCGTTCGCGGGTCACTGTGGCGTAAAAGCGAACATCGCAGAGCTGGGTGACGATGCGCTAGCCGTTCTATTTAACGAAGAGCTAGGTGCGGTTGTTCAAGTTAAGAATGATGATCTGGATTCAGTTCTATCTACTCTGGCGGCAAACGGTTTAGAGGCATGTTCACATGTGATTGGTTCTGTTGAAGCTTCAGACGACTTTATTATCACTTCTGGTGATGCAGTTGTGCTTGAACGTTCACGTACCGAACTACGCGTTATCTGGGCTGAAACAACGCATAAGATGCAAGGTCTACGTGATAACCCAGCGTGTGCTGACCAAGAGCACGAAGCTAAGAAAGACAACTCTGACCCGGGTCTAAACGTTAAGCTCAGCTTCGACGTAAATGAAGACGTTGCAGCACCGTACATTGCAAAAGGTGCTAAACCTAAGATGGCGATTCTACGTGAGCAGGGTGTTAACTCCCACGTTGAAATGGCAGCAGCGTTTGATCGCGCAGGTTTTGAAGCAACCGACATTCATATGAGCGATATCCTAACGGGTCAAGCGGTACTGGATGAATACCATGGCCTAGTAGCTTGTGGTGGCTTCTCTTACGGCGACGTACTAGGTGCGGGTGAGGGTTGGGCTAAGTCTATCCTGTTTAACGCACAAGCTCGTGAACAGTTCCAAGCCTTCTTTAACCGTAAAGAGACGTTCTCTTTAGGTGTATGTAACGGTTGTCAGATGCTTTCTAACCTGAAAGAGCTGATCCCGGGTGCAGACTTGTGGCCACGTTTTGTTCGTAACGAATCTGAGCGTTTTGAAGCGCGCTTTAGCCTAGTTGAAGTTCAGAAATCTGATTCTGTATTCTTCGACGGAATGGCTGGTTCGCGCATGCCAATCGCGGTTTCCCACGGAGAAGGGCGTGTAGAAGTACGTGGTGCAGAGCACCTAGCAGCGATCGAGGCATCAGGTACGGTTGCGGTTCGTTACGTGGATAACCTCGGTAACCCAACACAACAATACCCGAACAACCCGAACGGTTCGCCAAACGCGATTACCGGTTTAACAACAGCAGACGGTCGCGTAACTATCATGATGCCTCACCCAGAGCGCGTATTCCGCACAGTTGCAAACTCTTGGGCTCCGGAAGGTTGGGGTGAAAATGGTGCTTGGATGCGTATGTTCCAAAATGCACGTAAGAATATCGGTTAATTGACCAAAGGTTAATCTAGCTTAAGTAAAGCGTTGGTTGAGAGACCAGCGCTTTCTTTTTTCTTATCACTCTTTTTTCTTTGTCGCTCTTTCTAGTGACTGGGCGAAACGTTGCTTTGTTCTGCCTCTTCTTTGTCATCTATTATCTCGCGTAAAAAACTTGCAGCGTTTAGATTACTTTTATGCTCTAATACCGCGCTTACCAAGGGATGGTGTTAAACAGCTCAGCTTAGATGGAGTTATCAAGTTGACCGAATCCCTGATTGATCCCTAAATCCCTTAGGAAATGAAAGAAATGTCTAAGAATCCAAAATTTGCTATCCGCGTCACTGAAAAACGTAACGGCTGGAGCGCAGAAATCACTCGCCAAGTGACATCTCGTAAGACTGTAGTATCAAAGCGTGAAACTGGCTTTGACAGCGAAGAGAAAGCACAAGCTTGGGCTGAACAAGAACTGGCTGGTTTTATCCAAAACCAAGTGGTTCGTAACGAGCGTAAAGCAGCGCAACGTCAAGAGCGTGAAGCAGAACAATTAGCGGCAAAAGTTCGTAAAGAAGAAGCCCGCAAAGCACGTGACGCTGAAGTAGACGCTGACGAAGAATAGATTCAAGTCGGTGAGATGGTGACGTCACCCATCAAACAAAAAGTGAAAATGCCCTGAGCTTTGTCTCAGGGCATTTTTTATTGTATCGACTTAAAAACAATCCGAAGATACTGACAGACTAAACGTACCGTCTTCAGGGGCTGAAAATTGTTTATTGCCAGGAAGAAGGTGAGGGTTATTAGCATAAGTGCGATGTGTTGACTTACCCTTTGCCGAGTGCCTCTCTGGTAAATCAAAGTGTTGCAATCCGTCAGATAGATCGTTTGCTTCACCGTAGTCGAAATGTGTTGCGACGTCCTTGGGCTGCTTGGCGTAACGACAGTGATCCGGCTTGCCATCTTCGTGCCAAGTTAACGCGTTTGCTTTGGCGTCTAGATTCAGATTATTTGTTGTTGGTTGTGCGTAATGATCCTCAATAACTTGGTGCTGACTCTGCTCTTGTAAGTAGTCAGCAATGCTCTCGGAAGTCTGTGCCAGGCTTTGACTTGCTGGAACGAAGCAAGCAAGAAGAAACAGTGTTTTTAAGTTGTTCATAGTGTGTATGCAAGCAAAAAGAAATGATAGTACTGGTAAATAAAACGGTGTGCAATTATGTCCGTTGGACACGATATAGCAGGGCAGTTAATGTCTGCCCTGCATCTTTTAGGTATGGTTAGTATTGATAAGTGAGATGCAGTTTGACTTCGCGACCAGGCGAAGGCACGCCATTAGATAGGTATGCTTCGTAGTAACGATCGGTTAAGTTTTTCACAACAGCGCCAACACTCAAGCCTTCGATTTGTTGTATTTCCCAAACCACGTAAGCGTTTTGTAGCGTGTATTGCTCACTTGGCGATTTCACTTTTAAATTGTTACCGCTTGCCTTGGTTTTGGTTTGCGCATCATACCAACGGACTTCCCAGCCCGTACGTAAACCCGGAATCCATTCGTAACCTAAACCCAGATTAATGTTTAATGGTGGCACATCAGGGTGATCATCATCTGAACCTGTAGAGTCAGATAAACTGCCTTTGTTTTTGCCGCGAATGTAACTTGCTGAGAAATTACTGTAGAAATCTTCAATCCGGTATTGTGAAATTAGCTCAAAGCCGTAGTTTTTAAAGCCATCTAGGTTTGTATTCCAGCTTTGTAACTCAGTAGTATTTGTGTCGAGGTTTTCGCCCGTTCGTATATCAACCGTGTCGCTAACATCGTTATAGAATAAAGTTAACTCTGTTGCGAGGTTATCGCGAGTATTCACCAGCCCTTCCGTTAAGTTGATAACGCTTGCTTGATAAGCATGGATACGAGACACGTCCAGATTCAAAGCAGTAGCCGTAGCGGTAGCTCGTGCATATTGCACTGAGTAGATGTTATCAACGGTTGGTGCTTTTAAAGCGTAGGCGTAGGAGGCGTTTAAACGCGTATTATTGGTCGCATTAAAGTCGATATCCAAACGTGGGCTAAAGCCTTTATGCGTCGTTTCACCGTAGTCATGTCCGGCAGCTGGATCATTATAATCCGGCGCGGCGTTCCCTTTTCCTTCACTCTTGATGTATTCGTAACGCAGAGAAGGTGTGATGGTTAGACGGTCTGTTGCTTGATAGTGATCAGCAATGTAAGCAGCATAAATTGACTGAGTGCCAGATGGTTCGTAGTAAGGGGTATACCAACCGTAGTTTTTGGCTTCATTACTGTCGTATGATGCGTTGAATACTAATGAGTCTCTATCGGTTTTTTGATATTGAAGCCCTGTCACTAGAGTGTGGTCTCCGAACTGCGCTTGGTTAAACACATCAGCATAGTCACGCTCGTAACTCAACCAAGACTCGTGACCGTAACTGCCAACAGAAACGAACATTTTCTCGAATGCCACGTCAGGGCGAACCCAGTGACGATCGTTTTCAGAACGTGCCATTTTGATATTGAAATCAATATACGGGTTAGTCGGCATGTAGTGGTAAGAGATGGTCGTGGTGTTATCCGTGTATTTATTATCGACGGTGTATGCGTATTTGGCTTTTTCTAATGAGCCGTATTTCTTGATGTTGTACTCAGTGATGTTAGGCATTTTTCCGCGGCGGTTAGCCCAAGGTTTACGACCTTCATCTTTGTAGCGAGTGTGGCTAATTTCAAACTCGTGATCGTTGTTTTCATAACCGACTTTTACGAGCATGTTTTCTTGCTCATAACCTGAGTAATCCAGCGTTTCACCACCACCGACTTTAATGTCATCAGAATCTTTTACCGAGCCATTCGCTAGAAAATAAAAACCAGTATCGTTTTTACCATAGAGTGTTAGCGTGTAGGCATTCTCATTGCCGTTGGTGTTGTATGCACTTGAGATGCGAGCATCAAAGTTTCTGTCGCCGTAAAGGAGATCATCGACACTTTTGGTTTTAATACGAATGGAGCCACCAAACTTTCCGTTGAGTGCTCGATAGTCGTGCGCGCCCTTGATAATTTCTGCTTCACCAATCAAGAACGGATCAAAAAAGAAAGTTCCGTAGCGGTATTGTTGAAAGCCAATTGGAGCGCCATCGACAAATACGGCGATATCGCTTGGATCATCAAAACCACGAATATTAATACGTTCGCCGCCGGAACGGCCGCCGCCATCTAATGATGCGCCCGGAACAGCATCGATCATTGAGGCAAAATTGGAGTACTGTTGCTCGTCAATCTCTGACCAATTAATGGTGGTTTGCGCAGGCTCTGCAATGGTAATAGGTTTGGCATAACGCACACCGATGACTTCAAGCTCTTCATTTGGCGTTGTCTCGGCATATGAATAAAGAGGGAAGAGCAAAGTCAGTGAAATGAGATTTACTTTGAATGGATGACTTTTTAATCGTTTCATATTGATGATTTATAGTGTTTTTATGAAGCTCGGATTATAAGAACATTATTACGATTAATAAATGATAATGAGATTAATTATCAAATGTGTTTTTGCGATGGCTTGTAAAGTTTTTTATCCATTCGTGGAAACTACGATGAGTATCGTTAGCTTACAGAAAACAAAAAGCCCAGCATCATGGACGCTGAGCTCATTGGCTTTTAAACAAGATGGTGCGAGCACTGTTGCTCCTTTCGAGCTAATCAAGTGCGTACTTGGTAGGAATTACTGAGTTTCTAACGGGATCTGTCCGGTAGTCAGTGGCTCGACATCGAACTCGGTCAGTCCTTCAATGTAACTTTCAACGGCTTGTTCTACCGAATCATCACCTTGGTTGAAGTAAGCAAGGTGGAAGATCGCATCGCCTTCATTAACCAGTGGCAAAGTTTGTTGACCGATCACCAAGCCACGCTTAGGCGCTTTGAGCTCTACCTCATCATGTCCAAGAGGAGAGCTGATATAGGCGAGCGTTTCACCTTGTTCTACTTTGTCTCCCAGATTAACGACAGTACGCAAAATACCGTTACCAGACGCACGAACCCAGCTGGTGGACTTCGCTATGATAGGCTCAGGCAGCTTTTTTCGGCTAGCGCGCAACATGCCAATGGCTTGCATTACGCGCCGAACCCCGAGTACACCAGCGCTGATTGACAATGGATCAAAACGCAATGCTTCGCCAGCCTCGTAGGTGAGCACGGGGATATCACATTTTTCTGCCTCACTGCGTAAAGAGCCATCACGCAATGCTGAATCAACAATCACTGGCGTCGCAAACGCCTGAGCAATACGCAGAGTTTCTGGGTTGCTTAAGTTTGCGCGAATCTGTGGCAAGTTCGTGCGGTGAATGGCCCCGGTGTGCAGATCCAAAATGTAGTCACAACGCTTGGCAATGTTGTTAAAGAACCCGTGTGCCATTCGAGACGCAAGCGCGCCTTTTTCACTGCCAGGAAAACAACGGTTGAGATCTCGTCGATCGGGCAAGTAACGTGATTTATGGATGAAACCAAACACGTTAACAATAGGTACCGCAATGACAGTGCCTTTCAGTTTTTGTGGATCCAGTTGGTTAATGATCTGACGAACGATTTCTACGCCATTAAGCTCATCACCATGGATAGCAGCATTCACCATTAGCACAGGCCCTTCTTGTTTCCCATGGATGATTTCCACGGGAATAGATAAAGGCGAATGTGTGTATAGCTTCGCTGCTTCAAATTCGATCTCTAATCGTTGTCCTGGTTGTATTTGATGCCCTAAGAGCTCAAACACTTTGCTTTTTTTACTTCTGGCCATAAACCATCTCTGTCAAATGCGTTATCAGCAATGTAACAATTGCTGCAAAATCGCACTAATCATTCTCATTAAGGACACGACAAATTACTTTAATCGTCATGCGCGAAATCTCAGCATGTGTGACGTTTTTGTTTTCAATATGATCTTTTATATCAGTTTAATACATAACGAGAGGTACAGAAGGAAGAGCAATCATAGGCTTAAAAAATGTGACTGTATTAAAAATAATACTGATAATGAGGGACAAAAAAACGAACTTTTAACCCTACTTTTTATCCGATAATATCCGCGCCGAATTTGAGGTCTAACATTTCTAACTAGAGGTTTTGATGAAAAAGGCAATTGCTAAAATTGGTGCATTGACTGCTGTAGCAGTTTCACTTTCAGGTTGCGTTGGCAGTAATGCCGTGACAGGTTATGTCATGGGGTTTAACTTGAAAGCTGTAGATAACCGTTACGCTCGAGGTGGTCTAAACATGCTTTTAGCACCTGTTTATGGTGTCGCAATCGCAGCGGACTACATCGTGTTTAACTCTCTAGAGTTTTGGACGGGTAAGAACCCTTTAAATGGTAAGCCACATATCTTCGATACAAAGATGGATACTTACATCGATGTAAACCACCAGTTAGATAAATCGTTAACGACGGCGCCAATTGCACCGTTAGCGAATAACCGTGTTATTGAGCAGGGTCGAATGCAGCAAATCGATGAGAATACTGTTCAAATGGATATTACTTACAATAACGGCGAGAAGGCGACACTCATGGGTGTGCGCGATGGTGAGTTTGTCACTTACTACATTGATGGCGAAGTCGTTGCACAAACCTCAATGGATGAGCTAGCTGCTTATACGCAAAATCGCGTGTAATTTGGTCCAGCCAAACAAAAAAGGGTGCCGTAAAGCACCCTTTGTCGTTTTTCGTGGTTGAATTACGCTTTCTCTGGAATTGCCTCTAGAAGCGCTACCATTTGGTCCCAGTACAGCTGAACGGTATCAATCTTCACTTTCTCATCTGGTGAGTGAGGGAATTTAATTGTTGGACCGAAAGACACCATATCCATGTGTGGGTATGGTTCTTTAAATAGGCCACACTCAAGACCAGCATGGATGACCATGATGTTCGGCTTATGACCGTAAATGCCTTCATACATATCACGGAAAATTGCCATGATTTCGGAATCTGCATCTGGCTTCCAGCCAGGGTAAGCACCTGAGAACTGAATTTGTGCGCCTGCTAATTCAGCAATTGAACGTAGCATACTCTCAACTTGGCTGCGGCCAGAGTCAATCAAAGAGCGAATCAGACACAGAACTGTCACCTTGTTTTCTTCAGTAGTGATCACGCCAACGTTCAGTGACGTTTCGACCACACCTTCAATTTCGTCGCTCATGCGCATGACGCCATTTGGGCATGCGTTAAGTGCGGCAATGAAGCGTTGCTGATCGGCGATTGAAAATACTTGCGCGTCAGTAGCGAGCAATTCATTAAAGGTTACGATACCTGTTTCGATTTTACCCAGTTCAGTTTTAAGCAGCTCAGTGTAGTGGTTGAACAGCTCAGCAAGCTTGTCTTGGTTTTCAGCAGGAAGCGCGACAGTGACAAAAGCTTCGCGAGGGATTGCATTACGTAAGCTACCACCACGGAATTCTACCAAACGTAAATCAAGCTCTTGCGCATGACCCGCGAGGAAACGACCAAGTAATTTGTTGGCATTGCCGCGACCTGTGTGAATGTCACAACCTGAGTGACCACCTTTTAGGCCTTTCAGCGTCAGTTGGCGTGTTACGAAACCTGCAGGTGTTGCTTCTCGAGAAATATCGAAAGTCATGGTGCCATCAACACCACCGGCGCAACCCATGTAGACTTCGCCTTCTTGTTCAGAGTCTGTGTTGAGAAGAATCTCACCTTCTAACCAACCAGCCTCAAGACCAAATGCGCCAGTCATGCCTGCTTCTTCATCAATCGTAAGCAGAACTTCGATTGGGCCGTGCTTAATGTCTTTAGATGCCAATACAGCAAGGCAAGAAGCCATACCAATCCCGTTATCTGCACCAAGCGTAATGCCTTTCGCCGTTACCCATTCGCCATCGATGTAAGGTTGGATTGGATCTTTGGTGAAGTCGTGTTCGGTGTCTTCGTTTTTCTGCGGCACCATGTCGATGTGTGCTTGAAGTACAACAGCCTTCTTATTTTCCATTCCAGGTGTCGCGGGCTTTTTGATGAACACGTTACCGGTTGGATCACGGCGAACGTCAAAGCCTTGCTCTGTTGCCCAGTTGATAATGTACTGTGCTAATGCTTCTTCATGTTTAGATGGGTGAGGGATAGAACAAATCTTATCGAAAAACTGCCAAAGTGGAGCAGGTGATAAGGTACTGATCTCAGAATGGAACTCAGACACGGAGGACTCCTTTTGATGTGCTTTGCCAAATATATACCGTAAAAATATTGTCGAGATAGCATTAAATGCTAGACGATTTGGCCTTCAAATTGCCGTTTAGCATACCACCAGATAAGGAGTACGAGTAGTCGCGTGCACAAGGATTTCTCTCAGAACTGTCACAGTTTGTGAACACAATAACAGGCACTATGTGTTCTTTATCATACATTCTGAAAGTGGCTTTATTTTTTAATTCACAAAACTGTAATTTAATTACATTTAAACTTTGATAAAGGTCAATTTATACATTTTTTGTGATTTTAATCACTAAAATGCTTGTAACTAAATTTCTTTGTGGTATATTTGTAACCAGCTTCTGAGAGAAGAATGAAATGCTCAAAGGATGAGTCCGTTTTATCGCCTCCAAGGAACCGAGAAATCAACGAATGTTTAATTGATTTAAAAGGTGATAGTTATGAAAGGTTTACCAAGTACAATGTTCTGGAATAGCAAGTCTGTTTACACCGGCAACTTTGTATACCCAACAAGCTTTGGCTACTAAGTGAAGTCAACGCATGTGACTCGAACAGTTTGTTCACCCCTATAAATTGGAATTTTTTTTCAGTGATAGTGCTGACATGATTCGCCGCCACCCAAATTGGGTGGCGTTTTTTTATCTCCACTTTCTCTTTCTGACACATTTTCTGCCATCAAGGCTAGATTCTATTCTCCGTTCTTTAGTTTTATCGACTTCCCCGTCAAATCCACCTAGATATGACGCTTAAAACGCCCAGTTTCTATTTGAAAGTTTAGTACATTGTTCAGTTTTTATTCTGTTGTTGGGTTCTGAACGATAATTATTAATTGTTGTTTTATAAGAATATATTTCCTTTTTTGCTTTTAAGAATTAGCGAATGGGTTTCATATCCAAAGAAAAAAATCGCATTAGAGTGAAGATTCTATCTAGAATTTGCTATTTGATAACTTTATAATTCCCGCCAATCGATTACGCAACCGTTTACTTTTTTACCTTTACAGGATTCGATCATGCTCGAGAGGCTTTTTAAGCTCAGTGACAATGGCACAAATGTGCGCACTGAGATCATTGCAGGTGTTACCACCTTCCTAACTATGGCTTACATTATTTTTGTAAACCCAGCGATCCTGTCGGATACCGGTATGGACCGTGGTGCCATTTTTGTTGCAACTTGTCTTGCGGCCGCTATCGGCTGTTTCATCATGGGATTTGTTGCCAACTACCCAATTGCACAAGCACCAGGAATGGGGCTGAACGCATTTTTCACTTACTCTGTTGTGTTGGGAATGGGCTATACGTGGCAAGTTGCGTTAGCGGCGGTGTTTGTTTCAGGCCTGCTGTTTATTCTTTTGAGTATATTTAAGATCCGTGAGTGGATTATTAACTCGATCCCGCATTCTCTTCGAACTGGTATTTCAGCCGGTATCGGTCTTTTCTTAGCATTTATCGCATTAAAAAATGCAGGCATCGTCGTTGATAACCCTGCGACATTAGTTTCTATGGGAGACATCACATCATTGCCATCTGTATTGGCTGCAATTGGTTTCTTCCTTACTATCGCGCTTGTTCACCGTGGTGTGAAAGGTGCGGTGATGATCGCCATTCTTGGTGTTACAGCGCTTGGCCTTCTATTTGGTGATGTGCAGTGGAGCGGCATTATGTCTACGCCACCAAGCATTGCACCCACTTTCATGCAACTGGATTTCTCTGGCTTGTTTGAAGTTGGCATGATTTCCGTTGTGTTCGCTTTCCTATTTGTCGATTTGTTTGATACCGCAGGTACGCTAGTTGGTGTTTCTCAAAAAGCAGGCCTCACGGATGAGAATGGCAACATCCCGCGTTTAAACAAAGCGTTACTTGCAGACTCAACGGCAACGTCAGTAGGTGCATTACTCGGTACCTCAAACACCACATCTTACATTGAGAGTGTTTCTGGTGTGGCGGCTGGTGGTCGTACTGGTCTAACAGCAGTGGTTGTTGGTGTGCTCTTCCTACTTGCTCTGTTGTTTTCACCACTAGCAGGAATGATCCCAGCTTACGCAACATCGGGCGCTCTGTTCTATGTCGCGATTTTGATGCTGTCTGGGCTGGTAAGCATTGATTGGCGTGACCTAACGGAAGCATCACCAGTTGTTGTGACTTGTTTGGTAATGCCATTAACGTTCTCGATTGCAGAGGGTATTACGTTAGGCTTTATCGCGTACTCGGCGATCAAATTATTCAGCGGCAAGGGCCGTGAAGTGTCGATGAGTGTGTGGGTGATGTCTGCCATCTTCATCGTCAAATACCTCGTCGGTTAATTTCTCGAGCAAAAAGCCAGTGTGGATTTATTCACGCTGGCTTTTTCTATTTTCACGTTGTTCACTTAAGACGGTTTTTCTGCGGAATAGGCAGAGAATTTTGATATCACCGTTGGTATTAGCGGTGTGTTTCGGTAGAATAATCGTTTGCGCAGCTTGAAATCCTCATCTCCATACGTTTTGGAGAGGTCAGTGAGCATTCCGCTTTTGAGTGAGTTCGCTAGATTTTGAGGATGCATATTTTCAAATTATTAGGTTATTACAATGAGTAAAAAATTCATTATCACTTGGGATGCAATGCAGACTTACTGCCGTGAACTGGCTGAAAAACAAATGCCAGCTGAGCAATGGAAAGGGATTTGGGCGGTAAGCCGCGGTGGTTTGGTTCCCGGCGCTATCTTGGCTCGTGAACTGGGTATTCGTTACGTTGATACAATCTGTATTTCAAGCTACGACCATGATCATCAGCGCGATATGACGGTACTAAAAGCACCTGAAGGCGATGGTGAAGGTTACCTAATCGTTGAAGACCTAGTAGACAGTGGTGATACGGCGCGCAAACTACGTGAGATGTATCCAAAAGCGAAGATGATCGCTGTGTGTGCGAAACCTTCAGGCAAAGCGTTGCTAGATGATTATGTGGTAGATATCGCGCAAGACACTTGGATTGAACAACCTTGGGACATGTCAATCCAGTATGCTGAGCCTGTAAACCGCAAGCAAAAATAAACGCTATTAAAGAATATTGAGAAATGCCCCTGTATAGGGGCATTTTTTTTATTATCATAACAACTCATGCTAATAGCCTAAGGTTCTTCCTATGTCTGAAGACGTCAGTAAAAATCTTTCCGAAACTTTGTTCGTGAAACATAAGCAAGCAAAAGAAACCTCTGCGCTTACCCAGTACATGCCGACCAGTCAAAAAATACTTGATGAGCGAGAGGCGCAGGGAGATCGTGCTTGGTATCGTCATTTGCGCCGCTTGCAATGGGCTTGGCAAGGGTTGTCTCCGATAGAGATGGAAGGTGTGCTTTCTAAAATCGCTTCTTCTTCCCACTCTCGAACCAATGATGATTGGTTAGACACCGTAATGGGGTACCACAACGGCAACTGGACATTTGAGTGGATTAAGCTCGGCATGGAGCATCAGAAGCGTTCAAATGAAATGCAAGGTGAGGAGGCCGCCGATGAACTCTTCACTGCATCTCTATGTTTTAGTATCGCAGGCTACCCACATCTGAAGAATGATAATTTGGCCTTGCAGGCTCAAGTGCTGGCAAACAAAGCGTATTCTGACGGCGCAGAGAAGACCAAGTACACCATCAAGCAAATTGAAGTGCCTTACCAAAATCGCAAAATCATCGCGAACCTTCATTTGCCAAGAACCGACAAACAACTGCCTGTGGTGATGGTGAGCGCTGGTCTCGATACGTTACAAACCGACATGTGGCGTTTGTTCCGCAATCATCTTGCACCACGAGATATTGCGATGTTGACGGTTGACATGCCTTCGGTAGGGCACAGTTCTCACTGGCCTTTGACTGAGAACTCAAGCTGTCTGCACCAAGCGGTACTAAATGAGCTGTATTCATTGCCTTGGGTGGATCATCACAAAGTGGGGTTAGTTGGATTTCGTTTTGGTGGTAATGCCATGATCCGACTCTCTTTTGTTGAGCAAGAGAAGATCAAAGCTTGTGTAGCCCTCGGCGCACCCGTACATGATATTTTTACTTCCCCTGAGAAGCTGCAAAAAATGCCGAAGATGTATCTGGATCTGTTGGCTTCTCGCTTAGGGAAAAGCGCGGTTGATATTAATAGCATGGCGGGCCAGATGATGGCCTGGTCATTGAAGGTTCAGGGCTTCTTGAGTAGTAGAAAAACCAAAGTACCTATTTTAGCTTTGAGCCTTGAAGGCGATCCGGTGTCTCCACACAGTGATAACCAACTCGTCGCGCTGTTTAGCCAGTATGGCAGAGCGAAAAAAATCAGTTCCAAAACGATTACAAAAGGATATGAGCAATCCCTCGATTTAGCTATAAAGTGGCTAGAAGATGAATTATTAGGGTGACAATTCTCCTAAATTAGTTAAGAGTGATATATCTGAGCAAAAAATAAGCTCATGATAATTAAAAATAATAATCATTCTTGGGTGTTTACTTTTAACTATGAAAACGGAGATTCATATGTCAGAGACGACTCAAGGCCCGACTCACTTTCGCTTGATGTCAAAGTTGAAGGCGATAGGGCCTTACCTGCGCGAACCACAATCGCAAGAAGGGCGCTATTATTTTGATTGTCTATCTGTTTGTGTAGACGACAAAAAATCGCCTGAAAAGCGTGAATTTTGGGGCTGGTGGATGGATTTGGAATCCATCGAAGGAGGCTTTACTGCCAAATATCATATCGGCAAGTACAACAAAGAAGGGCAATGGGTATCTGAAGCCCTGCCTAAAAAAGCGGTAGAGGAAGTGTATCTGACGCAGAGCACATTCCATCAAAAGCTGGTTGATACTTTAGAAGAACACTTCAAATTAGAAGTCGAATATCACACGGAGTCTTTCGATTTCGCTTAATTTGGTTGTTTTCATTTAATACCAAACAAAAAGGTGCGAAAACGCACCTTTTCTCTTGTTAATTCCCTATTTGATTGTTAAAACATCCTCTCTTTATTTGTTTTTCACTTCAGAAGACATCATGACAACGAATCAACAAAATGCAGTTGTTTCACAACCACAAACTGTCGTTGTGAAACTGGGTACAAGTGTGCTGACAGGCGGCACTCTGGCACTCGACCGTGCTCACATGGTTGAGTTAGCGCGCCAGTGTGCTGAGCTTAAAAAACAAGGCCATTCAGTGGTAATGGTTTCGTCTGGTGCTATTGCAGCAGGCCGTGAGCATCTTGGTTACCCCGCATTGCCCAACGAGATGGCGAGTAAACAATTACTTGCGGCGGTAGGGCAAAGTCGCTTGATTCAAACATGGGAGTCTTTGTTTGGTATTTACGGTATCAAGATCGGCCAAATGCTACTAACTCGTGCTGATTTAGAAGATCGCGAGCGATTCTTAAACGCACGTGACACCATCAATTCGCTCGTTGCGAACGATATTATTCCTATCGTAAACGAAAATGATGCCGTTGCGACCAGTGAGATTAAAGTGGGCGATAACGACAACCTTTCCGCTTTGGTGGGCATTTTGTGTGGCGCAGATAAGCTCTTGCTTTTAACTGACCAAAAAGGTCTGTTTACTGCTGACCCTCGTAAAGACCCAAATGCAGAGTTGATCAAGGAAGTAAAAACCATCGACGATACGCTGCGTAAAATCGCAGGAGGAAGTGGTACAACATTGGGTACTGGCGGTATGGCAACGAAGCTGCAAGCCGCAGACATCGCTCGCCGCGCTGGTATCGAGGTTATTATTGCTGCCGGTAGTGCACCGAATGTTATCTTTGACTCTTTGAGCGCAGAGCCACAAGGCACACGCTTCCTACCTTGCGCTGAAGCTTTAGAAAACCGTAAACGCTGGATTCTGGCGGGACCTGCGGCATCGGGCGACATCATTATTGATGACGGTGCGGTAAATGCTGTGGTCGGTAAGGGCAGTAGCCTACTTGCTAAAGGGGTAATCAAAGTAAGTGGTGACTTTGCACGAGGCGAAGTGGCGCGTGTAACAAATTCTCACGGTAAGTTGGTGGCTCGTGGCATCAGCGCCTACTCAAGTGATGACCTAACTAAAATTACGGGTAAGCACAGTAAAGATATCATCTCTATTTTGGGGCATGATTATGGCTCTGAGGTGATTCATCGCGATGATTTGGTCGTCATTCAGGAATAGAATTAGAGGGAAGCAAAGTGGATTTAACGAATATGGGTAAAGCTGCGAAAGATGCAGCTTTCGAATTAGCGACAGCGTCAACTGCGCAAAAGAGCCAAGCTTTAGCGATCATCGCTGATGAGCTGGAAGCAAACTCCGCTGCTATTTTGGCGGCAAACGCTAAAGACATCGAACTTGGCCGTGAAGCGGGTTTAACCGATGCACTGCTTGATCGCCTTTTGCTGAATGAAGAACGATTGACTGCAATTGCTAATGATGTTCGCAACGTTATTAGCTTGAACGATCCTGTAGGCAGCGAAATCGACAGTAAGGTACTGGAAAATGGGATGTCATTGTCTCGTCGCCGCGTACCACTGGGTGTTGTGGGCGTAATTTATGAAGCGCGTCCTAACGTGACTATTGATATTGCGGCGCTGTGCTTGAAAACCGGCAACGCAAGCATTTTGCGTGGCGGCAAAGAGACATTTTTCTCGAATATGGAATTAGTGAAGGTTATTCAGTCTGCGCTAGCAAAGGCGAACCTTCCTGCCGCTTCGGTTCAGTACATTGAAAAGCCAGATCGTGAGCTAGTCTCTCAACTGCTTAAACTGGACGATTACGTCGACATGATCATTCCACGCGGTGGTGCTGGCCTACACAAAATGTGTAAAGAAAACAGCACGATTCCGGTGATTATTGGCGGCTTTGGTATCAGCCATATCTTTGTCGACGAATCCGCTGATCTAGAGAAGTCCCTGAATGTGGTTGAGAACTCTAAAGTTCAACGTCCATCTGCGTGTAACTCACTAGATACGCTGCTCGTGCATGAAAAAATTGCAGCACAGTTTCTGCCAATGATCGTTGAGCGTATGGACGAAAAAGTGACGTTCGTGGCAGAGCCAAAAGCAAAAGAACTCATGGAGCAAGCGAAACAAGTTCGCGATGCTGTTGAAGGTGACTTTGATACGGAATGGTTGAGCTACACCCTTGGTGTAAAAGTCGTGTCTGATGTGAAAGATGCAATTGATCATATGCGTGTTCATAACGCGAGCCACTCAGATGCGATCATGACCAATAGTTTGGAAAACTCAGAACTGTTCATCAATTCTGCCGGTTCGGCGGCGGTTTATGTGAATGCTTCAACGCGCTTTACAGACGGTGCGCAATTTGGCCTTGGCGCAGAAGTCGCAGTATCCACGCAAAAGCTACATGCACGCGGTCCGATGGGCTTAGAAGAGCTAACTAGCTACAAGTGGGTTGGTAAAGCGAACTACTTAGCACGCAGTTAACACATTCGACGAGATCTTGAGTGAAAAAGGGGCCTTTGCGCCCCTTTTTGTTTTGTCTAACATACCAATTCCGCTACACTACATGAGCTTTTATTTCGGTTTGAAAGCGTTATACCCAAATAGCTTTAATAGAGTCCGTATAACCATGAACGTGTGGTTATTCGTGATTGCTCATGAGGTTATTTTGGTATAGATATGGAGGTGATATGCATTGTCCTTTTTGTTCCGAGAACGATACCAAAGTTATTGATTCCCGATTAGTGGCTGATGGCCATCAAGTTCGACGTCGCCGTCAGTGCTTGGCGTGTAGCGAGCGTTTTACTACGTTTGAAAGCGCAGAGTTAGTGATGCCTAAAGTGATCAAATCGAATGGCAACCGTGAACCATTTGATGAAGATAAAATGGTTGGCGGTATTCAGCGCGCATTAGAGAAACGCCCAGTGAGTGCTGATTCTATAGAGTTAGCGATCAGCATGATCAAATCACAACTGCGTGCGACGGGTGAACGAGAGGTTCCGAGTGAAATGATTGGTAATTTAGTCATGGACCAACTCAAAGAGCTCGACAAGGTCGCTTATATCCGTTTCGCCTCAGTTTACCGCAGCTTTGAAGACATTCGCGAGTTTGGCGAAGAGATTGCCCGCCTAGAAGACTGAGTAGCTCATGACTCAACACACTCCTGAAAGAGCGTTTTCTGATTTAGATTTCGCCATGATGTCACGAGCTATTAAGTTAGCGAGACGTGGCATTTATACCACCGCCCCAAATCCAAATGTGGGGTGCGTCATCGTTCGTGATGAAGAAATTGTTGGTGAGGGCTATCACCACCGCGCTGGTGAGCCGCATGCCGAAGTGCACGCGATGCGCATGGCGGGTGAAAAAGCAGTTGGTGCAACCGCTTATGTGACGCTCGAACCTTGCTCTCATTACGGCCGTACACCGCCATGTGCTGAAGGGCTAATCAAAGCCAAAGTGGCACGTGTGGTTTGCGCAATGGTAGACCCAAACCCTAAAGTTGCGGGGCGGGGCATCCAGATGTTGCGTGATGCCGGAATTGAAGTACAAATCGGCTTGTTAGAGCAAGATGCCCTTGCCCTTAACCCTGGTTTTATAAAGTACATGCGTACAGGTATGCCGTTTGTTCAATTAAAAATGGCAGCCAGTTTGGATGGGCAAAGCGCACTCAGCAATGGGCAGAGCCAATGGATCACCTCCCCAGCGGCCCGCCAAGATGTGCAGCGTTATCGAGCGATGAGTGGTGGCATTCTCTCTACCAGCAAAACGGTGATTGATGATAATGCTTCACTCAATGTGCGTTGGGATGACTTACCTACCAGTGTTCAAGCGCAGTATTTACGAGAAGAACTTCGTCAACCAGTACGTGTAATCTTAGACCGTCAGAACCATTTAACGGATGCGCTCAAGCTGTTCCACACCGATGGAGAGCGAGTTATTGTTAGCCCAGATGGAGAATGTATCCCTCTATTGGACAGAGCTGACCAAATTGACTTATCAACGACATTAAAACGTATCTCGGATGAGCACCACATCAATCACTTATGGGTTGAAGCTGGAGCAACGCTAGCCAGCGCGATGATAAAGGCTAATCTTGTAGATGAGCTCATTGTTTACCTTGCGCCAAAACTTATGGGCAGCGATGGTCGGGGGCTTATCGGTGCTTTAGGGTTAAGCGCTATGGCTGACGTTATAGATTTAAACATTACAGACGTTCGTATGGTTGGGGTAGACATTCGCATCACCGCCACCATAAAACGTAATGAAATTAGATAAGAAATAGTATGTTTACAGGAATAGTAGAAGCAGTTGGCAAGTTAGCTGCGATTACGCCGAAGGGCGAAGACATCACCGTCACGGTTGAAACGGGTACGCTTGATATGTCAGACGTTAAGTTAGGCGATAGCATTGCGACCAATGGTGTTTGCTTAACGGTAGTTGACTTCGGAAGCCACTATTACAGTGCTGATCTGTCATTAGAAACCTTGAAGAAAACTGGGTTTGCTGAATACCAAGTAGGCGATAAGGTGAATCTAGAAAAAGCCATGTTGCCAACAACGAGATTGGGTGGACATATCGTTTCTGGCCATGTCGATGGGGTTGGTGAAATTGTCGAACGCAATTCAGTTGGCCGTGCGATAGAGTTTTGGGTTGCAATGCCTGCGGAAATTAGCAAGTACGTTGCAGAGAAAGGCTCGATTACTGTTGATGGTATTAGCCTAACCGTCAACGACTTACGTAAAAATGCTTTTAAGCTGACGATCGTTCCTCATACGAGTGAAGAAACTACGATTGACCAGTTTCAAGTGGGGCGCAAAGTCAACTTAGAAGTTGATGTACTTGCGCGTTATATGGAGCGTTTACTGCAAGGACAACAAGAAGATAAGGCCGAGTCTCGTATCACGATGGACTTTTTACAGCAAAACGGTTTTGCATAAGTCTTGGGAGTGGCTGCGTGAGGCATGCGATAAAGAGCAGACTCACAGAACACCGCGAGATTCATTGACTTGCTTAATGCAAAGCTCAAACTATTGACCTAACTAGCATTCACTGCAACGTGATTTTTCATTGCTGTCGCAATAACAAATTTAGAATAACGGGATAACAGACTATGCCAATCAGTACGCCACAAGAAATTATTGATGATATTCGCGCAGGCAAAATGGTCATCCTAATGGATGATGAAGACCGCGAGAATGAAGGTGACTTGATCATGGCTGCCGAGCATATTACGCCGGAAGCCATCAACTTTATGGCAACCTATGGCCGTGGCCTGATTTGTTTAACCATGACCAAAGATCGTTGCGAAAGCCTAGGTCTGCCACCAATGGTGCAAGACAATAATGCGCAATACACAACCAACTTTACCGTTTCTATTGAGGCGGCAGAAGGGGTAACGACGGGTATTTCAGCCGCGGATCGCGCACGTACCGTTCAAGCAGCAGTCGCGCCAAACGCTAAAGCTGCGGATTTGGTGCAGCCTGGTCACATCTTCCCTCTCGCAGCTCAAGACGGCGGTGTACTGACTCGCGCAGGTCACACTGAAGCTGGCTGTGATTTGGCTCGTCTTGCTGGTTTAGAGCCAGCATCGGTGATTGTTGAGATCTTAAATGACGACGGCACCATGGCTCGTCGCCCAGATCTAGAGATCTTTGCAGAGAAGCACGGTATTAAATTGGGCACTATTGCCGACCTAATTGAGTACCGCAATAACACTGAGACAACGATTGAACGTGTGGCTGAGTGCAAGTTACCGACAGAGTTTGGTGAGTTCACGTTAGTCACGTACAAAGACACCATTGATAACCAAGTGCACTACGCAATGTGCAAGGGCGATTTGAAAGAAAAAGCGCCACTGGTTCGCGTACATCTTCAAGACGTTTTTACCGACTTACTACGTAGCGATCGTAATGCAGAGCGCAGCTGGACACTAGATAAGGCCATGAAACGCATTGGCGAAGAGGGCGGTGTGCTGGTTGTTCTTGGCCATGAAGAATCGACCGATCTACTTATTCATCGTGTGAAGATGTTTGAAGCGCAAGACAAAGGTGAAGCACCAACGCTTGCTAAGAAACAAGGCACGTCTCGCCGTGTTGGTGTGGGGTCACAGATTCTTGCGGATCTCGGTGTACATGATATGCGCCTTTTGTCATCGACCAACAAAAAGTACCACGCGTTAGGTGGTTTTGGTCTGAACGTTGTTGAGTACGTCTGCGAGTAACAACCGAACAATAAGTTCCTAGTCTTTGACGTGCTTAACTCGTCAATGGCTAGGAACCGGTGATTTGCCTCCAATTTCCATTAGATATTGCTCACAAATTTGTGCTAGAATCCGGCGATTCTCACTTGATGAACATATTTCACTTATAAATAGAGTTAAAGGAAAGCTTATGAAAGTGATCGAGGGTGGCTTCCCAGCGCCAAATGCAAAAATTGCTATCGTTATTTCTCGTTTCAACAGTTTTATTAACGAAAGCCTACTTTCTGGTGCGATCGATACACTAAAGCGTCACGGACAAGTAAGCGAAGACAACATCACGGTTGTGCGTTGTCCAGGTGCCGTAGAACTACCTCTAGTAGCTCAGCGTGTTGCTAAAACTGGCAAATTCGACGCTATTGTTTCTCTAGGGTCTGTTATTCGCGGTGGAACGCCTCACTTTGACTATGTTTGTAGTGAAATGAACAAAGGTCTAGCACAAGTGTCTATGGAATTCAGCATTCCAGTAGCATTTGGTGTTTTGACTGTTGATACGATCGATCAAGCGATTGAACGCGCAGGAACCAAGGCTGGTAATAAAGGTGCAGAGGCTGCACTAAGCGCACTTGAAATGATTAATGTACTATCTGAAATTGATTCCTAATGGGGGCCAGTGTGAAACCAGCCGCACGTCGTAACGCACGTCAATTCGCTCTACAGGCGATCTACTCATGGCAAATTACTAAAGAGAATGTTGCCAAGATTGAAGAACAGTTTTTGTCTGGCGACAAATACGATGAAGAAGAACTTCATGCATCTGAGCCAGCGCTTGCTGCTCCAGAGACAGACGTAGCTTACTTCCGTGAACTATTAAGCGGTGTTGTACTTAGCCACGCTGAGCTAGATAGCAAAATTCGTCCATACATCTCTCGTCCTATGCAGGATTTAGATATGATGGAACTTGCTCTTCTTCGCCTTGCTATGTACGAGATGACTCGTCGCGAAGATGTTCCTTACAAAGTTGTTATCAATGAAGCGATTGAACTTGCAAAAGTTTTCGCAGCAGAAGATAGCCACAAGTTTGTGAATGGTGTACTTGATAAAGCAGCACCTCACATTCGTAAGAAATAACGATTTCTTCAATGAAAAGGTCAGCACATGCTGACCTTTTTTGTATCAAAAGCTTTTACATCAAAAAGTAAGTGAATTATGTCTGGTGAATTTAATCTGATAGACAAGTATTTCGTCGGTCGTCAGAGCCAACGTAAAGATGTCCATCTAGCCGCTGGTGATGATTGCGCTTTGGTCAAAGCGCCAGCTAATGTTCAGATTGCGATTAGCACGGATACATTGGTAGCTGGAACGCATTTCTTAGCCGACGCGAACCCAGCATGGGTCGCACACAAAGCATTGGCTTCTAACATCAGTGATTTGGCTGCGATGGGCGCAACGCCTGCGTGGGTGAGCTTCGCATTAACGATGCCTGAGCCAGATGAAGAATGGCTTGCACCTTTCTGTGATGCATTTTTTGAACTGGCTGATTACTATGGTATTCAGTTAATTGGCGGTGACACAACCAAAGGACCTTTGTGCTTAACGCTGACGGTGCAAGGTTTTGTGCCTGAAGGTAAAGCACTCACACGTTCCGGAGCAAAGCCAGGGGACTGGGTGTACGTAACAGGGAACCTTGGCGATGCCAAAGCTGGCTTGGATGTGATTCTAGATGGTTCTCTACGCAGCAGGGCAGGTGCGGAAGCACTAGAGCGAGCTCATTACCTCAGTTCTCCGCGTGTGCTTGCTGGACAAGCTCTGATTGGCTTAGCCTCTTCGGCGATAGATATTTCAGATGGTTTAATCTCTGATATTAAGCACATTTTACAGCGATCTCAGGTTGGGGTGAGTATTGATGTCTCTCAGCTACCGATCTCTTCAGAATTAGTCCAGTTTTTAGATGATAAGATCAGCGCGCAGCAGTATGCTTTAGCAAGTGGCGAAGAGTACGAATTGTGTTTTACCGTGCCGGAGCAAAATCGAGGCTCGTTACAAAGCGCTTTATCTCATACTGGCTGTAAGGTCACATGTATTGGTCAAATCCGACCAAATGGAACCTTCGAGCTGCATGATAACAATCAACCACTTGATTGGGACTTAAGTGGCTTCGACCACTTTAAATGATCTGAGCTAAGCTCTAGCCAAGAGCCTGTTACCATTGAGCAACTCGCAGGCGTGACGATTGAAACCAAACTAGCAGTATAGGTTTAAGGATATGACCAACCCTCTTTCTCTGATTTCATTAAAGAACCCGTGGCATCTATTGGCGACGGGTTTTGGCAGTGGATTATCCCCGTTTATCCCAGGAACAATGGGGACACTGGCGGCCGTGCCCTTTTTTTTGTTGTTGGCGCAATTGCCATTTTCGGCGTACGTCATTGTTGTTCTGATTTCGTGTGTGATCGGTATTCAAATCTGCCAAGTGACGTCAGCAGACATGAAAGTACATGATCATGGTTCAATCGTATGGGATGAATTTGCGGGTTTTTGGATTACGATGGGCATCGTCCCTGCGTTAAATATTCCTCTCACTGAGTGGAAGTGGTTGCTCACTGGTTTCATCTTGTTCCGTTTTTTCGACATGGTAAAACCGTGGCCAATTGGGTGGCTAGATAAGCGAGTTCACGGTGGGCTGGGTATTATGGTTGATGATATCGTGGCGGGAATTATGGCTGGTGTTGCCCTGTTTCTAGTCGCAAAATATGCGGGCTGGATGAACTAAACGCTGAACGTAAAAAAGGGATGCTATGAGCATCCCTTTTTACATTCTATTTTGCTAAATACTCCAAGATGGATTTTTCAATCCCTTTTGCATCGAGACCAAGCTCTTCATGCAGTTCATCTTGTGTTCCTTGATGAATAAACTCATCGGGTAAGCCTAGGTTTAAGACTGGCTTAATGATTTTATCTTTCATCATAAACTCAACGACACCTGCACCTGCACCACCTGCGATAACATTTTCTTCTAACGTCACGAGCACGTCATGATCTGCTGCTAATTGACGAATTAATGCTTCATCGAGCGGCTTCACAAAGCGCATATCAGCAACAGTGGCGTTAAGGTATTCTGCCGCTTCTAGCGCGTTACCCAAGAAAGTACCAAAGTTCAGAATAGCAACTTTTTCACCTTGGCGAACCATGCGTCCTTTACCGATTTCTAAAGCCGTAAACTCAGTTTCGATTTCTACGCCCATCCCGCTACCGCGAGGGTATCGAACCGCACTAGGGCCAGTATGTTTATGGCCAGTGTAAAGCATTTGTCGACATTCGTTTTCGTCACTTGGCGCCATGATCACCATGTTCGGAATACAGCGCATGAAGCTTAGATCGAATGCGCCTTGGTGAGTTTGGCCATCTGCACCAACGAGACCTGCACGGTCGATAGCGAACATTACTGGTAAATCCATGATCGCGATATCGTGGATCAGTTGGTCATAACCACGTTGCAAGAAAGTCGAATAGATAGCAACGATTGGATGATCGCCCGCAATTGCCATGCCTGTTGCAAGTGTCACAGCGTGCTGCTCAGCAATCGCCACGTCAAAGTATTGGTCTGGATATTCTTTTGAGAAACGTACCATACCAGAGCCTTCGCGCATTGCTGGCGTAATTGCCATTAGCTTAGGATCTTGGGCCGCCATGTCACATAAAAAGTCACCAAAGATCTTTGAGTAAGTTGGCTTACCGCCACTGCTTTTCGGTAGACAGTTATGCGTTGGATCGAATTTAGGAACACCATGGTAGCCGATAGGATCTTTCTCGGCAGGCTCATAACCTTTGCCTTTCTTGGTCATGATGTGTAGGAACTGAGGACCTTTGAGCTCACGCATGTTTTTTAGCGTTTTGACGAGTTCATTGACGTCGTGCCCATCAATCGGGCCAATGTAATTAAAGCCGAACTCTTCGAACAGAGTACCAGGCACTACCATGCCTTTGAGGTGCTCTTCCGTACGGCGAACCAACTCTTTAATAGGTGGAACACCAGACAGCACTTTCTTACCGCCTTCACGGATAGAAGTGTACAAGCTGCCAGAAAGTACCTTAGCAAGGTGGTTATTCAGCGCGCCTACGTTTTCTGAAATCGACATTTCGTTGTCGTTCAAAATCACCAACATATCAGGATGAACGTCGCCAGCGTGGTTCATGGCTTCGAATGCCATGCCTGCTGTAATTGCGCCATCACCAATCACACTGACGATTTTGCGACCTTTACCTTCTTTTTGTGCGCTGATGGCCATGCCAAGACCTGCACTAATCGATGTCGAAGAGTGGCCGACAGATAAGGTGTCATATTCACTTTCTTCACGCCAAGGGAAAGGGTGTAGACCATCCTTTTGGCGAATTGTTGGCATTTTATCGCGACGTCCGGTGAGGATTTTATGCGGGTAAGCCTGATGACCAACATCCCAGATCAATTTGTCGATAGGGGTGTTGTAAACATAATGCAGAGCGACAGTTAGCTCTACGGTGCCTAAGCCAGACGCTAAGTGTCCGCTAGATTGGCTCACTGAATTTAGCAGATACGTTCGCAGTTCATCACACAGATTTGGTAATGTTTCTTTCGGAAGAAGACGTAATTCTTCCGGTGTATTTGCTAACGCCAGTGTTGGGTACTTTGAAATATCAAGAGTCATATAAATGCGCGCTTATAGTGTTAATTTTTGCGCTCGATGACATATCGGGCGAACTCTTCGAGTAACTGAGTATTGTATGGGATAGCTTCCAATGCTTGAAGTGCTTCCTGTAACAGAGTGTGAGCTTTCTCTATGGCTCCCTCTAAACCCAGCAGGGAAGGATAAGTGCTCTTATTCAGACCTTGGTCGGAACCTTGAGGCTTACCCAGTGTTTCTGTGTCACTGATGATATCAAGAATATCGTCTTGAACCTGAAACGCCAAACCAATTGCTTTTGAGTAGCGCTCCAAGTGAGGTAAAACCTCGATACCTTTCTCACCAGCAGCTAATGCACCTAATTTTACCGCACAATCAATCAGAGCTCCGGTTTTTTTACGGTGTATCTCTTCCATTTCTTCAAGAGAAACTTGGCGATTTTCCGCGCCTAAATCTAAGGCTTGTCCAACACACATGCCGTTAGCGCCAGAAGAATGCGCCAACGCTTTGATCATGTTGATGCGTTGAGTCTCGGCTGCCGGGTTTAATTGACCATCGGCAATAATGGTGAAGGCGAGAGTTTGTAGTGCATCACCTGTCAGTATTGCGGTTGCTTCATCAAACTTAATATGACAAGTTGGTTGACCTCGACGCAGTTCATCATCGTCCATGGCTGGCAGATCATCATGAATGAGTGAGTAGGCATGTATACATTCGATAGCAGCGGCAGGAGTATCTAAGTCTTCTGGTTTACAGCCGAGCATTTGACCTGTGATGTAAACAAGAAAAGGGCGAACGCGTTTTCCACCTAGCAAAAGGCCGTATTTCATTGCCTGAATCAATGGCTGCTCTTGATATGGAAGCTGATCGAGCCACAAGTTCAATTGCTGATTGTTTCTTTGTTGAAAAGACGTCAATGTCTGTTGCATCACATTGCTCACTACTGATGGTTATTCTGAATCTGGTTTGAAGTCACTCAGTGGTGCTTCATCATCTTCGCTAAGAAGAATACTTACGCGCTGTTCGGCGTCGCTAAGTTTAGTTTGGCCGGCACGAGCTAAGGCAATGCCTCTTTCAAACTTACGTAGAGCATCATCTAGGGCAAGATCGCCATTTTCTAATTGATCAACCAAGCTATCAAGCTCTTCAATGGTTGCTTCGAAGGTCATGTTTTCTGGTTTCTTGACCGCCATCTTTTTTCTGCCTTAATCAAGCCTTGGAGAAGATGCACGAAAGTTACCTTAGCCTAGTAACTTGGTCAAATTTAACCTTATATAATTGTCACAAAATTAGCGTTAAACGAGCCTAAGCGCTGAAACCCCATATTTTGGTTAAGGTTGTTAAGTCTAATTTGTGATCCATTAGCTAAGATTTTTCTAAAAATTCTGCGCGAGTTGTCGATACAGGTAATAATCCGCCCAATGGCAGTATTTGAGTATAGCGTGAGGAGTGCTTTGTGGATTTAGCAACCCTATTAGGTTTGATTGGTGGTTTTGCATTCGTCATTATGGCGATGGTGCTTGGTGGCAGCATCGGCATGTTTGTCGATGTCACGTCGATCCTTATTGTCGTTGGTGGCTCAATATTTGTAGTACTGATGAAGTTCACAATGGGACAGTTCTTTGGTGCAACAAAGATCGCAGGCAAAGCCTTCATGTTTAAAGCGGATGAACCGGAAGACTTGATCGCAAAAATTGTGGAAATGGCCGATGCGGCACGTAAAGGTGGTTTTCTTGCTCTTGAAGAGATGGAAATTAATAACACTTTTATGCAAAAAGGTATTGATTTGCTTGTTGATGGCCATGATGCCGACGTGGTAAGAGCGGCCTTAAAAAAAGACATCGCGCTTACGGATGAACGACATACTCAAGGTACTGGCGTATTTCGCGCCTTTGGTGACGTTGCCCCTGCAATGGGGATGATTGGTACCTTGGTTGGCTTAGTCGCGATGCTTTCAAATATGGATGATCCAAAAGCGATTGGACCAGCAATGGCGGTTGCACTCTTAACCACATTGTATGGCGCGATCCTGTCCAACATGGTGTTTTTCCCTATTGCGGATAAGCTTTCTCTGCGCCGTGACCAAGAAACGCTAAACCGCCGTTTGATCATGGATGGTGTATTAGCGATTCAAGATGGTCAAAACCCGCGAGTGATTGATAGCTACTTGAAGAACTACCTCAACGAAGGTAAACGTGCCCTTGAGATTGACGAGTAACTTGGAGAGTAGTGATGGATGATGAAGATAACAAATGTGATTGTCCGCCACCCGGTCTCCCGTTATGGATGGGGACATTCGCGGACTTAATGTCGCTACTGATGTGTTTCTTTGTTCTTCTGCTCTCGTTTTCTGAGATGGACGTGCTGAAGTTCAAACAGATTGCGGGATCAATGAAATTTGCCTTCGGTGTACAAAATCAACTTGAAGTGAAAGACATTCCCAAAGGTACTAGCATCATTGCTCAAGAGTTTCGACCGGGCCGACCGGAACCAACGCCGATTGATGTCATCATGCAGCAAACCATGGACATCACTCAGCAGACGCTCGAATTTCATGAAGGGGAGTCTGACCGAGCTGGTGGCACAAAGCGTGATGAAGGCAAGTTAACGGGGGGCCAGTCGCCAGAAACGTCAACGCAAAACAATCAATCTGCAGAAGCGGACATGCAACAGCAGCAATCTGAAGAGATGTCGCAAGAGATGGAAACCTTGATGGAAAGCATCAAGAAAGCCTTAGAGCGAGAGATTGAACAAGGTGCCATTGAAGTTGAAAATCTTGGCCAACAGATTGTCATACGCATGCGTGAAAAAGGTGCATTCCCTGAAGGTTCGGCCTTCTTGCAGCCTAAATTCCGCCCTTTAGTTCGACAAATTGCAGAGTTAGTAAAAGACGTGCCTGGCATTGTGCGAGTATCCGGTCATACGGACAACCGACCGTTGGACTCAGAGCTTTATCGTTCTAACTGGGATCTCTCTTCTCAGCGCGCCGTATCGGTCGCACAAGAGATGGAGAAGGTGAGAGGCTTCTCTCATCAACGTTTGAGAGTGCGAGGCATGGCAGATACTGAACCATTGTTGCCGAATGATTCTGATGAAAATCGCGCGCTTAACCGACGGGTTGAAATCAGCATCATGCAAGGCGAACCACTATACAGTGAAGAAGTGCCTGTAATTCAATAACTAGACTTTAGTTTTAAGTCAGTAGAGGGATAAGAAAGCGAGCAGATTGCTCGCTTTTTTTGTTTTTCCAATCCGCTTGGGTGTATAATCTTGCGCCTTAAAAGTGAGCTCAGACTACTTTTTGTGACTGAAACGCGGTTTTACTGCGTATGAAGCATTGAAGTTGAGTGTCACTCTTTGTTGATTGCGAAACTAACCTGCGAATTAGACTATGAAATTTATTGTAAAGCCCCATCCAGAAATTTTTGTAAAAAGTGAATCTGTGCGTAAGCGCTTCACAAAGATTTTAGAGTGCAACATTCGTAACATCATTAAGAGCCGCACGGAATCTGTCGCGGTATTCAACCGTCGTGATCACATTGAAGTGACCTCTGAGAGTAACGAATTCCACGCTGAAGTTCTTGAGGTTTTGACTCATACACCAGGCATTCACCACGTACTGGAAGTGAAGCAGACCGAATTTAAAGACTTGCACGATATCTTCGAACAAGTACTGGAGCTAAATCGCTCTGCACTCGAAAATAAAACCTTTGTTGTACGTGCGAAGCGTCGCGGTAAGCACGACTTTACCTCTATCGAACTAGAGCGTTATGTCGGCGGTGGTTTAAACCAAGCGATTGAGAGCGCAAGAGTTAAGCTGCAAAACCCAGACGTGACGATCAAGGTGGAAGTCTCGAACGATAAGCTAAACCAAGTGCTGGCTCGTCATAAAGGTCTAGGCGGCTTCCCACTGGGCACGCAAGAAGACGTGTTGAGCTTGATCTCTGGTGGTTTTGACTCTGGTGTTTCTAGCTATCTGCACATCAAGCGTGGCTCAAAAGTACATTACTGCTTCTTTAACTTAGGTGGTCCAGCGCACGAAATCGGCGTTAAGCAGGTTTCTCACTACCTATGGAACAAATACGGCTCTTCAGCAAAAGTACGTTTCATCTCAGTTTATTTCGAACCTGTGGTTGCGGAAATCCTAGAGAAAGTCGATGACGGCCAAATGGGGGTTATCTTGAAGCGTATGTTCATGCGTGCAGCAGGCATGATCGCTCAGAAGATGAAGATCGAAGCATTGGTGACTGGCGAAGCGCTCGGTCAGGTATCGAGCCAAACGCTAACTAACCTCCGCCATATCGATAACGTAACGGACACGTTGATTCTGCGCCCACTTATCAACTGGGATAAAGAAGACATCATTAACCTAGCACGCGAAATCGGCACAGAAGACTTTGCGAAGACTATGCCAGAGTATTGTGGTGTTATTTCTAAGAAGCCGACAGTAAAAGCGATTAAAGCGAAGCTAGAAGCGGAAGAAGAGAAGTTTGACTTTAGCATTCTTGAGCAAGTAGTTCGTGATGCACGCATGATGGACATTCGTGATATCGCGAAAGAGTCTGAGCAAGCAGCACCAGAAGTCGAGCAGGTTGAAGCGGTAGAAGAGCACGCGGTTGTGCTAGATATTCGTAGTCCTGAAGAGGAAGACGATAACCCGCTCGAAATCGAAGGTGTGGATGTGAAACATATCCCATTCTACAAGTTGGGTACACAGTTTGGTGATTTAGACCAATCTAAGACATATCTATTGTACTGTGACCGTGGGGTGATGAGCCGTCTGCAAGCACTTTACTTGCAAGAGCAAGGCTTCAATAACGTAAAAGTTTACCGCCCATAGTTGACTGATAAAAAGACGTTAAAAGGCGCAAATTGAGACATCAATTTGCGCCTTTTTTGTTTTTGATCGCGTTACAGCTAATCATTACTTAGCATAATGTTGAGGCTTATCGCAAAGCCATACACTTTGTGTTGATATAACGATAATTAATCCGAAAGAAGAGTAATAAAGTGATGTTGCTGCCAGATATACGGATGAGATTTTCGATAGATAAAAAAACACCGCCTAATTTAGGCGGTGTAACAAATTTGACAGACAGGTCAAAAATAAATACAGGAAGTATATGTTTTGTCACAGGGAGTGTGGACAAAACATTATGGTAGAAATCTACCTAACTCGAAATACGAGTTTGCAAACACAACATCGCAACAACGAAGCCAATTGATTTCCAAAGAAATCAAGCCGTTCAGGCTCGTGTTGCGGGGTGAAATATAGAATTTATCTGGCTGTTCGACAACGGACATTTTATAATGTTTCAGATTAAAAAAACTAATCCTATTTGAGGTCCCATATGTCTCGCAGATTGCCTCCATTAAATTCGCTTCGAGTCTTCGAAGCGGCTGCTCGTCATCTCAGTTTTACGCGAGCGGCAGAAGAGTTGTTTGTTACTCAAGCCGCGGTCAGTCACCAGATTAAAGCACTCGAAGAGTTCTTATCGTTGAAGCTCTTTCGTCGCCGTAATCGTTCGCTATTGTTGACAGAAGAAGGACAAAGTTACTTTCTCGACATCAAAGATATTTTCACCTCGATTGCCGAGGCGACAGATAAGGTATTGGAACGTAGTGAAAAAGGGGCATTGACGATCAGTCTACCGCCGAGTTTTGCTATCCAATGGTTGGTGCCTCGTTTGGCCGATTTTAATGCTCAAGAGCCAGATATCGATGTACGTATTAAAGCTGTGGATATGGATGAAGGTTCACTGACTGATGATGTAGATGTGGCTATCTACTATGGCCGTGGGAATTGGCCGGGTTTGCGAGCGGATAAATTGTACCAAGAGTTTCTGATCCCACTTTGTTCACCTTCGTTACTTTTAGGCAACAAACCATTAGAATCTCTAAGTGACCTCAAATTACACACTTTGTTACATGATACTTCGCGTAAAGACTGGAAGCAGTTTGCGCGTCATTACAACATCGAAGGTATCAATGTAAACCACGGTCCTATTTTCAGTCACTCGACGATGGTGCTACAGGCTGCTGCGCATGGTCAGGGGGTTGCGCTTGGTAACAACGTACTCGCCAAGCCAGAAATGGAAGCTGGACGACTCATCGCGCCATTCGACGAGGTGTTGATCTCCAAGAATGCATTCTACGTGGTGTGTCATGAACAGCAGGCAGATATGGGCCGAATCGCAACGTTTAGAGACTGGATGTTAGCGACCGCGAGAAAAGAGCAAGAGGAAGTACTAGATGAGCCAATGGATAGTTGAGGGACCTAAAAGCGGTCCTCTATTTATCTTTGCCCATGGCGCTGGAGCGGGGATGGAACATGATTTCATGGCCGCCGTTGCCAAAGGATTAGTTGAGCAAGGAATTCGCGTGGTGCGATTTAACTTCCCGTATATGATTAAGCGAGCGGAAGATGGGAAAAAGCGTCCACCAGATCGTGCGCCAAAACTGCTGGAAGCCTATGAAGAAGTGATTGCTCACTTTACCTCTCAACCTATTGTCATTGGTGGTAAGTCAATGGGTGGCCGCATGTCGAGTTTACTGGCTGAAAATGAGCTGGTGGCGGGCATTGCCTGTTTAGGGTTTCCATTTCACCCACCGGGAAAGCCAGAAAAGTTCAAAGGCGATCACTTAGCGAATATCGAGAAACCTACGCTGATTCTACAAGGGGAGCGAGACACCTTTGGTAAGCGTGAGGAATTCGATGACTTTGTCCTTTCATCGCAAGTTAAGGTGAGTTTTTTACCCGATGGTGACCACAGCTTTAAACCGCGCAAGAGCTCAGGCCATACCGAGGCGGGTAACATCGAGCTCGCGGTAGAGCAGTTAGCGGCGTTTATCAAAGAGGTGTACCGTGAAAAGTAAGTGGTTACTCTCATTTTCTGGTCTGTCTGGGCTGGTTTCTGTCGCTCTAGGTGCCTTTGCTGCACATGGGCTAAAAGCTCAGCTGGCTCCGTATTTACTTGGCGTATTTGAGACCGGAGTGTTGTACCAATTTATTCACTCGCTGGCGATTGTGTTTTGTGCGGTTTTATTGCTATTGAATTTGGGACAAAAAGCACAAAAATATTTTTTCATTGCAGCGATTTGCTTTATCATCGGCATCTTTTGTTTTAGCGGCAGTCTTTACGCACTGGCGCTGACAGGCATTAAGTGGTTTGGGCCGATTACTCCAATGGGAGGATTGCTGTTCATGATTGGTTGGTGTCTGTTCTTTTTTGCTGCGTTCAATATCAAAGAGGTCTCCAAGTGAAACAACTAATGCTCTATTGCCGTTCTGGCTTTGAGAAAGAGTGTGCTGGTGAAATTCAGGACAAAGCGACACAGTTGGAAGTGTATGGCTTCCCTCGTGTGAAGAGAAACTCAGGTTATGTTGTCTTCGAGTGTTACCAAGATGGAGATGCGGACAAACTTGCGAGAGGTTTGGACTTTAAGTCGTTAATCTTCGCTCGCCAAATGTTTGCGGTAGCGGCTGAGTTTCAATCGCTGCCAAGTGATGACCGCATTAGCCCAATTTTGAATGAGCTAGCAGACATTGAAGCGTTTCCTCGCTGTGGGGATTTGAGAATTGAAACTCCGGATACGAATGAAGCGAAAGAGCTACTGAAATTCTGCCGTAAATTTACTGTCCCAATGCGTCAAGCGTTGCGCGGTAAAGGTTTAATGTTGAACAAAGACAACGCGAAGAAGCCAGTACTGCACATTTGTTTTGTGGAGTCTGGCCACTGTTATGTCGGTTATTCTTACACTGACAATAACTCTCAGTTCTTCATGGGTATTCCTCGCCTTAAGTTCCCAGCAGACGCCCCAAGTCGTTCAACGCTTAAACTGGAAGAAGCATTTCACGTCTTTATTCCTCGTGAAGAGTGGGATGAGCGTTTAGCACCAGGAATGTGGGGGGTTGATTTAGGCGCATGCCCAGGCGGTTGGACGTACCAATTGGTGAAGCGCTCGATGTTCGTTCACTGTGTCGATAACGGCATGATGGCAGACAGCTTGATGGAAACTGGCCAGATCAAGCATCATATGGTGGATGGTTTTAAATTCGAACCAGACCGTAAGAACGTAACATGGATTGTTTGTGACATGGTAGAAAAGCCAGCTCGTGTTGCTCACCTTATGGGCCAGTGGCTGTTAAAAGGTTGGGCGAAAGAGGCAATCTTTAACCTTAAGCTGCCAATGAAAGGCCGCTATGACGAGGTGCTGCAAGACCTTGAAAACCTGAAGCAGTTCCTGATTGATAATAAGGTAAAGTTCAGACTACAAGCTAAGCATTTGTATCATGATCGTGAAGAGATCACGATTCATATCCAGTGTCTATCGAACATTTCGCCGTACTAATTCTATCTCCGAGTCATTTGGGGATAGTCCCGAGAATAGAAAAAAGCGCCTTCAAATGGCGCTTTTTTATTGTCTGAGAGCTTTATGGTTTGAAACCATCATCAGACACTATTCCGCTTTATTTGGTCCTGTAAAGCGAATGTCCTGTAAGTTAAAGCCGAGTTCAATGTCGCACTTTAAAGCCGCGACGCGTTTACATAGGCGTGCAGACTCAATGTGCTCGTCTAATTTTTTACGGTATTTCGGTGCGAGGTCTTCACTGGCGTAGGCTGCTTCAATATTCTCAAACTGAGTAAGAATCTCTTTCGCCGCTTTTGGTCCAATGCCCGGAACCCCCGGCACTTGGCTAGAGCTGATCCCCGTTAACCCCCAATAATCGGCCAGTTGGCTCGGTTTTACGCCGAACTCTTTTTCGATAAACGGTTCATCTAACCAACGATGTTGGAAGTAATCACGGATCTGTAGGGTAGGAGAAAGCAGCTGACAGTAGCCTTTATCCGTAGAAACGATGGTGACTTTTTCACCATGACTGGCCACTTTAGTCGCGAGAGTAGCAACCAAGTCGTCCGCTTCATCGCCTTCAGAAAGCAATGAATCAATACCTTGTTCCCACCATGCTTGCTGAATCGCATCTAGACCTTGCATCAGCGGTTCCGGCATTGGTTTTCGATTTTGCTTATAGTCTGGGAGAATCTCAGCTCGCCATCCTCTGTCTTGTTCATGGTGATCGAAAACCGCGATGATGTGTGTCGGGTTGGCTTCTGACAGAATGCGAGTGAGGGTTCTTTGTGTCGTGGTGATGGTTCTTGCTATGTCGGTTGGATCCGGTTGTGCAGAGTGCACACGTCGGATCAGGTTTAGGGCATCAATAATAACAAGATGAATAGACATAATGACTTAGCAATAAAAAAGGGGCGTAATGCCCCTAGTGTAACGAATGCTAGCCTGACTATCGACCACCAATTTCTGGGTGAGCGATACGATAACACGGTTCGTAGTCTGAACCGCCAGGCAATTTCATTCGGTGTTGTTCGACAAAGTCTTGTAGTAACTTATCGAGCTTTTTCATTAGCACAGGATCACCGTGAATGGTGAAAGGGCCTCGACGTTCGATTTCTCGAATGCCTTCGGCTTTTACGTTACCAGCCACGATACCGGAGAAAGCTTGACGCAGGTTGGCCGCTAAGACTTGAGGTTCTTGATCTAAGCTTAAATCCAATTGCTCCATCGACTCATGAGTTGGATCGAATGGTAACTGGAAGTTAGGCTCGATTTTTAATGACCAGTTAAAGCTATAAGCATCGCCTTTTTCTTTTCGGTGAAGGCGTACAGAGTCCATGGAGCGCTTCATGATACGTGCCACTTCTGCCGGATCGTCAATGACGATCTCGTAATGCTTTTGACCTTCTTCGCCAAGTGTATCGCGAACAAACTCGTCGATAGAGCGGAAGTACTCTTCACTCTCTTTTGGTCCAGTTAACACGATAGGCATTGGTTGATCGGCGTTGTCTGGGTGCATCATAATGCCAAGAATATACAGCAACTCTTCTGCAGTACCCGGACCACCAGGGAAAATCACAATGCCATGTGCCATACGTACAAAGGCTTCCAAACGCTTTTCGATGTCTGGCATGATAACCAGCTCATTCACGATTGGGTTTGGTGGCTCGGCTGCAATAATCGAAGGCTCGGTTAAACCAAGATAACGTTGCTGAGTATAACGCTGCTTCGCATGTCCGATAGCGGCACCTTTCATTGGCCCTTCCATCGCACCAGGGCCACAACCCGTGCAGATATTAAGTTCACGCAAGCCAAGCTCGTTACCGACTTCACGTGTGTATTGATATTCCACGCCATTGATAGAGTGACCACCCCAACACACGACGAGGTTTGGCTCGATACCTGGTGTGAGGGCTCTGGCATTACGCAGAATACCGAACACGAGGTTAGTGATGTGAATTGGGTTCGTCAGGTTTAGCCGTTGTGCGTCTGCTAAGTGCATGTTGACATAAACGATATCGCGTAACACGGAGAACAGATGCTCTTGGATACCTTTAATTATTTCGCCATCGACAAAGGCGTGCTCAGGTGGGTTAGTCAGCTCAAGCTTAATACCACGCTCGCGGCGCACTACGTTGACATCAAACGACTGGTGTTTATCGAGTAGCTCTTTCGAGTTATCGGTATGACTGCCGGAGTTCAACACCGCTAACGTGCAGTTGCGGTACAGTTGATAAAGTTCACTCGAGGCCGTGTTCTTTAAGCGCTCTACTTCTAATTGAGATAGCAAGTCCATGCTACCAGCGGGGCTTATATGGGTAATCATAACGCCTCCTTGTGTTGCATTATTTTGAGGGAAAGTACCAACTCACCTTTTTGGGTTATACGTATGGTTTGATGAAAGGCAGTTGGCCGATTTGGTTTTATGGTTATTGACTCCCAAGCAACCTCAAGATGGTACATTCGCGTTCTGTAAATGCATCATCTTGAAGTGACTTGGGTTTTTACAGCTTAGCAGACTGAAAGGGAAGAAATGTGATAACTCGTTGAAAATGGGTGGTTATAAAGCGTAAATTGCGCCAATTCTGGTTTGTTTGTTCGCTTTTTGTACGAAATCTAGCTCCAGTTAAGCTGGTTTGTTCCACGTTTTTTAGCGTCCGCAAGCATCTTGCCGAGTCGATCGAGTACATACTCTGGCGTATCGGACTCTTTAAAAGAGGTCGACACTGCCGCTAGGGTGATCATGATATTTTGCTCGCGGAACTTAAATGGCAATTGGCTAATATCACGCTGGATATATTTAATGAGATCCAGTGTGTATTCTTCAGATTGTTCTGGAACGAGTAAAATAAACTCTTCACCACCAAAGCGAGCTACCGTTTCAGTTTCTGATACGCGTTTATTAATGGTGCGAGCGATGATCTTCAACGCTTTATCACCAGCCGTATAGCCATAGCTGTCATTCACCGCTTTGAAGTTATCAACGTCAAACAACACTACACGCAGGTTCTGTTGAGAGCGAATCCAACGGCGATACTCTAGCTCCAGTCGATCATTAAATGCGGTGCGGTTATAGACTTTAGTCAGAGGGTCTAGCAACATGCGCTGAGCTTGGTCATCTAAGCGTCGACGATGATCTTGGGTGGTTTCAAACACGGCTTCGAGCTGGTTCTTACTGTAATTCAAACGCTCTTGCAGCGCTTGTTCTCGTTCTTCCGTCATTTTAAGTCGCTCTGTCAGCGACGCCATTTTCGCAAGTAACGGGGCGATTTCTTTTTTTACATCCGCTAGATCTTGAGCTTGGTCGAGCGAAAGTTGACTCAATTCAACCAGACTGTTCATTTCTGTGTTGAGCTCTTGGCGGTGCTCAAAGTAGGTATGATGTTGGTCGACGTTCTGATGAACGGTTTTTAGGTTACTTGCGAGAGAAGTGTTCAGCTGATCAAGGAATTGGCTAGACGCTTCGCGCTCAAACTTTGTTGCTTCGACAACCAATTTCAGCGTTGAGAGCGTAAGCTCAATGAGAGACTCTGCACTCACGCCAAGAAGTAGCTTAGCCCGAATATCGAGCAATCGATCTCCCGTTTCTCCCTCAAAATCCAGCTCGGTGATGGTATGTTGTAGATCGCTGGCTAAGCACTCAAGTTGAGACTTATCAGGATTATTCTCAAACTCACTGAGATGCAAACGCGAGTTGGAAGTGATGATTTTCAGAGCGCGTTCGTAAATGCTCAGTAGCTTAGTGGCTTGATCGGCTTTATTGCTGGCATGAGCTTCTGAGAAACTCATTAAGTTCCGTAGTTCACGTTTTAACTGCGCAGGTAAACCTGTGACACGTTGGAGTGTTTCACCACTGTGTTTGATTTGTTCGTCTAGGTAGCCGTTCTGTTTGTCCATCGTCTTCGACTGCTGTTTGAGCATTCTCTCTAATACCGCTAAACGTGGGATAAGAGTACTGATATCTTTTTGATGTTGCAGCTCTTGTTGGATTTCAAACAGGTAATTGGATACCTGGGTATTCGAACCCTGGCAAGCTGAAGACAATGATGCCACAACGCGTTTAAGAACTTGTTGTTCACGTTTGAATTTTAGTGAAGTATCACGATGTGTCAGTCTGAGTTGATCAAGTTGACAACTCAGCTGATGAAGCTGCGACTGAATATCGGATTCCAAGATTCCCATGAAGTGACTACGGTTAAGTCCATGTACTACTGACAATTATCCGATAATAACAAAAAACGTTATAGCGTCATTAGTTATTGTGTCTAACAGGCGTTTAATTATCCATTTTTTAATATTTTCTTGATGTCGTCCTCATTCTTGTAGGACGAATGGATCTTAATCAGGCCTTGGCTAATGGCATGCTGACAGGCGGTTCTTATGTTACCCGTTGCAAAGCTCGCGGCGGGTGCGTTATCGATGGCTTTCAAGAAAACCCAGTGGCTTTGCTTATCCTTCAAGCTGACTTCTCGCGCAATGTGAGTCGCGAGCAGCAACAGATCGAGTAATTCCTCGTCGTTAATTGCAGTGTAGGCTCGGGGTAAGAACGGATAATCGCTGATACCCATGCGAATAATGCGGTTGACGTTGTGCTGCTGAGCGAACTCATCCACCCAAGTCTGGAATTTCTCGAACATGACTTCGGCAGAAGCATCACGGTCAGCGTTCGGCTCGATATAGAGTAGGTTTGCATCTGAGAAATGGTAAAGACGCGATGGCTTTTCTATCTTTTCCGCTAGAAAGTCGCCAAATGCGCGCTCCAGCTCTAGACCTGCTTTATAACCGTTGTGGACGTACATGCTTCGTAGGAATGGCAAGTCGATCATGACAAAGCGCAGGCGATCGTTAAGTGGCTCGTGGATCAATTCGCCCATTTGCCATTGCTCGAAAGTTTCGCTCGACTTTTTCAATGAGCGAGACAGCTTCACGTTCAGCATACGCAAGTTACGTAAACGGGAACGAGAGTGAGTGAAGAGATCATTACGCAGTTTTTCGATTTCACTTGCTTGGCGCTGCATGATCACGCCGCGGCGCATAATGAACAAAAACATCACCAACACAGTAATAAACAATGCGAATGAGATTTTCTGGAATTTGCGGTGTTCCCTTTCCACTTGCTCAAGGCGTTCCGATTGGCCGATATAGTGGATGGTTTGTTCAGCAAACTCTTTTTGTTGGCGGAATGCATCCTCACTGATTTGGTTGAGCTGTTTTTGCTCTAAACGCACAAGGTTGGTGTATTTCTTATAAGCCTGCAGAGAAAGTTGGTATTCGCCTGCCTGCTCGTAACCAAGCCCGAGTAAGCGGTAAGACTGCTGCTTAATGAAGTTGTTATTTTCAGGTGACTTTTCAGCAAGTGCTAACGCCAGCTTTGCATTGGTAATGACGTTTTTACTGTCGTTTTGATGATAAGCCAGGCCTGACTGAAGCAACGCTGCCTTTGCTTCAAGCTTAGGAATGTCAGTGTATTCTAAAAGCTCTTTAGAACGGTCTAGGTATTGTTCAGCTAGCGCGTAGTTGTAGAGTTGCAGATAGGTAGCCGCTAAGCTTAAGCGAATCTTAATGATCCGATTAATGTTCTTACTGGTGCTTTCATGGTCCAGCACGTTGAAGTAGTGCACTAAGGCAAGGTTAAACTTGCCTTGGTAAAAATAAATGTCACCCATTTGCTCAAGGACATCCGCTAGGATGGGAGAGCTAGGGTAGGAGTCATAGAAGTCTGCGGCTTGAGATAAGTATTCGATCGCTTTGTCGTAAACTCGACGCTCTTGGAAGAGTCTCGCCAACAGGCGATTAACTTTTGCTAACCTTGCGCCACTGTCACTCTCAATAGATTGCCAATAACCGTAAAGCAGTTCCGACAAAGCCAAATTGTATTTCTTGCTATTCAGATAAAACTCGCCGACGGCTGTGTAATAGTCGATCAAGGCTAAGTCAGATCGGCTGTCTTCAAGCATAGTTTTGGCTTGAGAATACAAACTTTCCGCTTTAATCAGATCGCCACTATGTGAAGCGAGGAGCGCTCTTTGCATCACTAATCGATAGCGGACGCTGTCGGTACGTTGCAATACCGCATCGGCTTCATCGAGTTGCTGCTCAATTTGGTTAAGCGTATCTTCCGCTTTTGAATAGTTTTTGTCGTACATCCAAATCATTTGGTTGCGCATCAGCTGGAGATCTAAGTCCATGTACGGCAATTGATATTCTTGCGCTAAGCGCTCGGCTTTGTTTAGGTGTTCGATAGCCGAACGAACGTTACCCATGGCGTAGTCTGCCTGAGCGATAATCTTGTGTGCTTCGATGGTGCTGCTTGGTGTGCGAACGCTACGATCGGTCTCGTCACGAGACATAGCAGAAGGGCTGTCACTCTCTTTGCGTTCCGTTAGCTCACGTTGTGACAAGTAGTTGGTTGCCGCTTGTTTTGCTTGTGATGGCTCTATTTCCGCCAATTGTTGTGCTTCGTTGAGTAACGCGGACGATAAAATGGTCGCGTGAAGCGGCTGTACAAACAGCAAGCAAAGAAAGCCAATCAACTTGAATAGACGCGAACTGTCCCAAAACATCCTTTCGTTCCCTCGAACTGTTTTTAGATATGGCGGATAACGGTAAAAGACCTCAACAAGCCTCTTAAATGCAGGTTGAAGCCATTTGATATAGTAACATGCTTGGACAATAAAAACGTCCGGTAACCCTTTAGATTACCGAACTTATTTCTGTCACTAACGCGATTACTGACGAGCCATGCGGTGGTTGTGATCTGGCTTGTCTTGTTCCGTTGAGCGGTACGGGTTGATGTCCAAGCCACCACGGCGCGTGTAGCGGGCGAATACGGTCAGTTTGCTTGGTTGGCAGTATTTCATTAGATCAGTAAAAATACGCTCAACACACTGTTCGTGAAATTCGTTGTGCTCGCGGAAAGATACCAAGTAACGCAGTAATTTCTCGCGATTTATTTTCGCACCTTGGTAGCGAATTTCTACACTGCCCCAGTCAGGCTGGTTAGTGATTAAACAGTTTGACTTCAATAGATGGCTATGTAGGATTTCTTCCACTTGCTCTTCACCTGCTGCGCCTTCAAGCAAATCGGCATCAAAATCGTAACTGGTGATGTCAATGTCTTGGTCATCAATGCATTCGCCTTCCATTGTCACAATAGGCTGATTGGTGTAGTGAGTAACCGGGTTCACCTCGACCAACACCTTTTCACCTGCACATTCAGATAGGTCTTGCGTTAAACGCTCTTCAACTTCTTCCCAGCTTGAAAAACGGGTTTGGTTGTAGCTGTTTAAGTACAGTTTGAAAGACTTCGACTCAATCAAGTTTGCACTGGTGGCTGGAATGTATACTTCGCCAACGGCCACTTGTGGTAAGCCTTTACTATTTAACCAAGATAGCTCGTACAGCGTCCAAATGTCGTGGCCCATAAAAGGAAGGCTGTCGCCTAACTGAAGGTCATCTCGGTTTAGGCTACGAGGAACTGGTTGCAGCAAGCTTGGGTCGTATTGGTTCGCATACTCGGTCTTTTTACCTAGTGTTAGGCCAGCAAGCTCCTTAGCGTCAGAATATTTGCTCATACTTTGTGGTCGTTTTCGATTAGAATGGCGAGAATTTTACTGAATCCGCTGGTCAATTGCCATCCGGCAAACACGGCTATCTGATAAATAAGGAATGAGGAGACCTTCATGACCCAAAACGTTACTCAGGCGCTACAAGAGTTCAGCCTGCGCTACCAACAAGCTTGGCAAGCTAAATATAATGAGTTGCCAAGCAGTGAAGAGCTTGCAGATCTTGTTTCTCCTTGTGTCGAAGAGAAGCGTGATGGAAAGGTGCTTTGGAAAGCGGTCGCGCGTAATGAGATGGCCGATTTCACTAATGTGGAAAATGCGATTGAGTTGTCACTGCAAGATGATGTAAAAGCCTTTTATGGTTCTCAATACAGCGCCGATATGGAGGCAACTTGGCAAGGTAATTCGTTGACGCTGCTGCAAGTGTGGAGCGATGATGATTTTGTGCGCCTACAAGAAAATATTCTTGGTCATTTGGTAACGCAACGTCGCCTGAAACTTAAACCAACGGTATTTATCGCGGCGACAGATGAGGAAATGGATGTGATCTCGATTTGTAACCTCACTGGTAATGTGATTTTAGAGCGTTTAGGTACGTCTAAACGCGATGTGCTGGCGGATTCATTGGCTGAGTTCTTGAGCAAGTTAGAGGCTGCCGTCTAAGTATGTATGTTGTTGAGTTGCAGTTTGAGTGTTTTGATAACACCACCGTCAGCGCGGTAGACAAAGCCATTAATGGCTTGATGGATGCGTTGCGTTATAACGGCCAAGTACTAGGCCGAGAATTCCCGATAGTGATGGGAGATGGCGAGTTTTATGTTCGTGTCGTTTGCCCAGAGCAAGACAGTTTGCATCCACGTTATCACTCAGATTTTGTCAAAGTGTGCATGAACCGTTTGTCAGACGCGTCTTTGCTTGCACCGAAAATGCGTATGCTTGGCCGTGATTTAAATTCAGAACAAGCGGCCGAAGAAGAGACACCTAGCTGGCAAGTGTTGTACACGACTTATGTTCATACGTGTTCGCCATTGCGCAGTGGGGAAACGTTGTTGCCGATTCCTTTGTATCGCAATGAGCCGACGCTAAATGGTGACCATAAAGCCGTCATCAAATGGCAGACAGAATGGCAAGCGTGCGATGAAATCCAAATGGCTGGCGGTTGCCGAGCAGAACATGCGGCGCTGCACGAAATTTGCGATGTGGATAGTGTGCTGTTTCGCCGAGGTTGGGACTTACGTGGCCGTATCGAATACATCACCAAGATCCCTACGTACTATTACCAGTATCGTGTCGGCGGTCAGTCGCTGGAGAGCGAGAAAGCGCGCAAGTGCCCAAAATGCGGTGGAGAGTGGCTACTCGATGAGCCACTACATGACATATTTCATTTTAAGTGTGATGACTGCCGAATCGTGTCGAACATCTCTTGGGACCACCTTAAGTAGCGAATTGAAGTTACTTAAATGGGTGGATAGAGAAATAAAAAGGGCTGATGTTTTCACATCAGCCCTTTTATGTTCAGACTATTATTTTCAGTACGGTTTAGAAAAGTGGGATTACCAACCTTTCACTACGCCGCCTTTGAATAGCTCTTTTGCCGCTTCGTAAACTTCTTCCGTTTGGTAAGCTTTTACGAAGTTTTGTACGTTTTGCGCATTAACATTTTCTTCGCGAGCAACAATTAGGTTTACGTATGGTGAGTCTTTATCTTCAACAAACACACCGTCACGCTCTGGCGATAGGTCGATAGAGCTTGCGTAAGTGGTGTTGATGATAGATAGCGTTACGTCATCCAATGAACGTGGAAGTTGTGGCGCTTCTAACTCAATGATTTCGATATTTTTAGGGTTGCCTACGATATCACGTACTGTAGCGAGTAGACCAACGCCATCACGCAGCGTAATCAAACCTTGTTGCTCAAGAAGCAGTAGTGAGCGACCTAGGTTCGTTGGATCGTTTGGAACTGCGATGCGTGCGCCATCTTGGATTTCATCGATTGACTTCACTTGCTTAGAGTAACCAGCAATAGGGTAAACGAATGAGTTACCCGCGATAGCCAGTTTGTAGCCGCGGTCTTTCACTTGTTGGTCTAGGTATGGTTTATGTTGGAACGCATTCGCGTCTACTGAACCATCATCCAGAGCGGCATTTGGGGTTACGTAATCGGTAAATGTTACTAATTCAACGTCTAGGTTGTACTTTTCTTTTGCTACTTTAGCTGCAACTTCGGCAACTTGTGCTTCAGCACCAGCAATAACGCCAACTTTTACTTTATTTACGTCTACTTCTTTGTCGCCACAACCCGCTAGAACAAGAGCAGAAGCGGCCGTTGCTACAGTCAAAAGACCTTTAAGGCTAAATTTCATCTTTATCTCCTTATAATTTGTATTTTCAATGCTTATCTGTGGTCTACACGGCGCACCACTGCGTCACCGATAGACTGAATAATCTGTACTAGAACAATCAACATCACGACAGTCACGGCCATGATAGTTACATCGTAGCGATGGAAGCCGTAACGGATGGCTACGTCGCCGAGGCCGCCGCCGCCTACCGTTCCCGCCATGGCCGAGTAGCTAACGAGAGTGACTAAGGTGATCGTTACTGAGTTAACAATAGTCGGCATTGCTTCAGGTAGTAGAACTTTTGTGATGATCTGTGTTGGTGTCGCCCCCATTGACTGCGCCGCTTCCACCAAGCCTGTTGGTACCTCTAACAAAGCACCTTCAATAAGACGGGCAACAAACGGAATGGCACCAATAGTCAGTGGGACGATTGCTGCGGTTGTACCGATAAAGGTTCCAACTAGCATTTTTGTCACTGGAATAATCGCAACCATCAGGACGAGGAATGGCACAGAACGACCAATGTTAACGACAGCGCCTAAGCTGCTATTTAATTTGGTGTTTTCAAGTAGGCCGCCTTTCTTAGTAATATGGAGGATTACGCCTAATGGAATACCCACGGCAAAGCCGACTAATCCGGCAACCGCAACCATGTAAAGCGTTTCCCACGTTGCACCTAAAAGTAGTTTGCTGTTTAAACTCAGCCATTCAGAAATTGTATTAAAGGACATAACCAAGTACCTCTACTTTTACGTTGTGCTTACGCAGGTATTCCAATGCTGCGTTGTCATCTTCTTCGTTACCAAATAGCTCTGCGACCATCATGCCGAATTTCACGCCGCCAGCGTAATCGAGGTCGGAGCTCAAAATACTCACATCAATATTGTATTTACGAGAAATTTGCGACATTAGCGGTGCATCGACGGTTGCGCCAGTAAACTCTAAGCGAACTAATGGGTAGCTGCCTTCAACACGCTCTGCTTGCAGACGTGCTTGGTAATCTTCAGGAATGGATAGATCCAGCGTTGAGCGAATGAATTGGTGCGCCAGCTCCGTTTTAGGGTGCGCGAAAATATCGCCAACGGTGCCTTTCTCCACCAGCTCACCACCACCGATGATCGCCACTTCGTGACAGATGCTTTTTACCACTTCCATTTCATGGGTGATCAGTAGAATCGTGATGTTGAGTTTACGGTTGATCTCTTTCAATAGCTCAAGGATGGATTGAGTTGTTGCAGGATCCAGTGCGCTAGTGGCTTCGTCACACAGTAGTACGCTTGGATCGGATGCCAATGCGCGAGCAATAGCCACACGTTGTTTTTGACCGCCACTTAGGTTGGACGGATAGCTTTCGTGTTTGTCGGCTAAGCCAACAAGTTTTAGTAACTCAGTGACTTTTGTTGTGATTTGCGATTTGTCTTTGCCTGCCAGTTCCAGTGGTAGCGCCACGTTATCAAATACAGTACGAGACGAAAGCAGATTAAAATGCTGGAAGATCATGCCGATGTTACGGCGTGTTTCGACCAACTGCTTTTTGCTGAGTTTTGTTAAATCAATGCCATCAACGATGATGGAGCCAGATGTTGGTGCTTCTAACATGTTTACGCAGCGGATCAGCGTACTTTTACCAGCACCAGATGAACCGATAACACCGAAGATGGTGCCCTTGGCGATGTGTAGGTTAATGTCTTTCAGGGCAAGGATTTCCTTACTGCCTTGGTAGAACACTTTATTAACGTTTTTTATTTCTATCATGTTTCAACCTGCCCAAAGATACGGGGAACTTCGCTGTCAAAAACGGCCTTTGACAGAACTTAATGTTGAGCTTTATCTCACTTCTCAGTTGATGCTATGGGTTAACCAGAATGAAGTCAATAGATATTTTTACGTCTAGACGTCTAAATGTATAGATGTTCTGTTTTGAAGAGAATGAGGAGTAAGTTACGAGGAGAAGATAAGTGGAGAGCCCACTCAGAATTACCGATTCTTGCCCAACAAATCAACTGTTTTGTCGAGGCCCAGAACGAATTAGATAGTGTTGAAGTTTATAAGGTATGTAATAATCTGATTAAACCGAGTTAATAGAGAAATATGTTTTGGCAAAACCTGCTGTTTTTATCGATCGTGATGGCGTGATAAACGTTGACCACGGCTACGTTCATGACGAACATGATTTTGAGTACATTGATGGTGTATTTGAAGCGACGAAAGCGCTGAAAGATCAAGGTTACCTCTTAGTGCTAGTGACGAATCAATCGGGCATCGCACGTGGTAAATTCAGTGAAGACCGTTTCTTGTCTCTGACTCAATGGATGGACTGGAACTTTGTTGATCATGGTGTTGAGTTTGATGGTATCTACTACTGTCCGCATCACCCTGAGCATGGCATTGGCGATTACAAGCAGGATTGTGATTGCCGCAAGCCTAAACCTGGTATGTTTATCTCTGCTCGCGACTTCTTGAAAATCGACATGGAAAAATCTGTGATGATTGGTGATAAAGCCGAAGACATGATGGCAGCAGAAGCCGCAGGTGTTGGCACTAAGATTCTGGTTCGCACAGGTAAGCCAATCACCGAGCAAGGTGAAGCATTGGCAACGGTTGTGCTTGATAGTGTTGCTGACGTGCCTGCATATCTAAAGAAATAATCTGCACAATTCGCATATTTAAGGGAAGCGTTTGCTTCCCTTTTCTCTTATTACTGTTAAAGTTCAGTCACCTAAGCATTCATCCATTCTAGTTTGATCACTTATGAGCAAAAAACTCACCATTCTTGATATCGCGAAATTGGCAGGCGTTGGCAAATCAACAGTAAGCCGTGTGCTTACCAACGATCCAAAAGTGAAACCTCAAACGCGAGAGAAAGTAGAGCAAATCATTCGTGAATCTGGTTATGTACCGTCCAAATCTGCGCAATCAATGCGTGGCGGTAGCCAAAAAGTCATTGGTGTTATCATCTCCCGTCTAGACTCACCATCAGAAAATCGCGCCGTTGGTACAATGCTCAATGCATTGTATTCCGCTGGTTATGATGCAGTGATCATGGAGAGTCAGTTTGACCGCGACAAAACCAATGAGCACTTGAGTGTGCTTAAGCGTCGCAATGTGGATGGCGTGATTGTATTTGGCTTTACTGGGTGCGATGAGCAAGCTTTAGCCGAGTGGGGCAATCGCATTGTGGTGATTGCGATGGATACCGATAACGTCTCTTCCATCAATTATGATAACCAAGGCGTGATAGACATGGCTTTGTCTCACCTTGAGCAGCAATCTTTATCTCGCATTGCTTATATTGGTGTTGATCCTGAAGACAAAACCACTGGCTTAGCTCGTCTAAATGCTTATAAATCGTGGTGTCAACGCAAGCAACTTACGCCTTGTTTCCAAACCGGTAAGCTTAGCCATGAAAGTGCTTATCAGTTGGTGGACCACGTTCTGAAAGCAGACACGCAAGCCATTGTGTGTGCCAGCGATACCATTGCATTGGGCGTAATCAAGCGTCTTCAAGAGTTAGGTCGTGAAGACGTGGTCGTGACAGGCGTGGGTGGTAACGAGTTGCTTTCTTTCCTTTTCCCTAAAGTATTTAGTGTCGATCCTGGTTATACCCTTGCGGGTGAAAAGTCCGCTAAAATGCTGATTAATCAATTAAATGGCGATGAAGAAGTCGTTCACTTCACTCAACAACCTATTTGCCGCTAATCCACACTACAACGATTTGCTCTAAAATTATACTGTGATCATTCTCAATTAATGGGACTGTTCCCATTTTGTTTTTTGTCTTTGAGTGGCAATATTAAAATCAAGAAATGGGAATGTTCCCATTTATAAAAAATAAAATGATGAATCGAATGTATCCAATACAGGGTGGACAAAGTTATGAGTAAGATTGCGCGTAAAGACGTGGAGCGTCTTATTGAGCTGGTCGGGGGGCCGGACAATATTGCCAGTGTAAGCCACTGTTTAACTCGCTTGCGTTTTGTTCTAAACGATACGGACAAAGCAGATACAAAACAGTTAGAAGCATTACCGATGGTGAAGGGCTGCTTTACCAACGCAGGTCAATTCCAAGTCGTCATCGGCACTGAAGTTGATGAGGTTTACAAAGTACTGATCGAGCTAAGCGGTAAAAGTGAGGCGAGCAAAGACGAATCCAAGAATGCTGCTCGTCAAAACATGAATATCGTTGAGCGTGGTATCTCCCACCTTGCAGAAATCTTTGTACCACTGTTGCCTGCGATCATTACTGGTGGTTTGATTCTTGGTTTCCGTAATGTGATTGGCGACATCAAGATGTTTGATGGTCAAACCCTGACGGAAATCAGTCAGTTTTGGGCGACTGTTCATTCATTCCTATGGTTAATTGGTGAAGCAATTTTCTTCTTCCTACCCGTTGGTGTGTGTTGGTCGACCGTGAAAAAGCTCGGCGGTACACCGATTCTGGGTATCACGCTTGGTGTGACATTGGTTTCGCCGCAGTTAATGAACGCCTACCTGATTGGTAAGCAAGTACCTGAAGTGTGGGACTTTGGGTTGTTTGCGATTGAGAAAGTCGGTTACCAAGCGCAGGTGATTCCCGCGATGTTAGCAGGTATCGCACTAGCGTTTATCGAAACACGCTTAAAACGCATCATTCCGTCTTACCTTTACCTAGTAGTAGTACCGTTTGTTTCTATCATTGTGTCTGTGATTCTTGCGCACTCTATCATTGGCCCATTCGGTCGTATGTTGGGTGACGGCGTAGCATTCGCAGCAAAAGCAGCCATGACGGGTGACTTTGCGATGATTGGTTCAACCATCTTCGGCTTCTTATACGCGCCACTTGTGATCACAGGTATCCACCACACAACCAACGCCGTTGACTTGCAGTTGATGCAAGAATTGGGTGGCACGCCGATTTGGCCTTTGATTGCACTATCGAACATTGCTCAAGCATCGGCAGTGGTTGGCATCATTATCATCAGTAAAAAGCAGGATGAGCGTGAAATCTCAGTGCCAGCAGCGATTTCTGCCTACCTTGGCGTAACAGAGCCGGCGATGTACGGCATCAACTTGAAATACAAGTTCCCAATGTTGAGTGCGATGATCGGTAGTGCATGTGCTGCTGCTATCTGTGGTAGTGCGGGCGTCATGGCGAACGGTATCGGTGTGGGCGGCTTGCCGGGCATCTTATCTATCCAACCGCAGTTCTGGGGCATCTTTGCTCTGGCGATGCTAGTCGCGATGGTGGTACCTGCCGCATTAACATTAATTCTCTATAAGCGTGCACAAGCGAAAGGTGAGCTTGAGGCGGCAAACGCGTAATTCAATTTGAGGCAGTGACTTGGCTGCCTCCTCCTATTTTTCTTTTCAAATTTTAAGTTTCCGATTACTGGTAAGTGAGTGTTAGAAATGGCTATGACCAAGCATGATAAGAGCTGGTGGAAAACCGCAACCATCTATCAAATTTACCCAAAAAGCTTTTGTGACAGCGGCAGTAAAGGCACGGGCGATATTAAAGGGATCATTTCTAAACTGGATTATCTAAAACACCTCGGTGTGGATGCGATTTGGCTGACGCCGGTTTACCAATCGCCAATGATCGACAACGGTTATGACATCTCTGATTACTACTCGATCAACCCCGAGTTCGGCACGATGCAAGATTTCGATACCCTGTTGGCAGAGGCTCATCAGTTGGGCATTCGAATCATCATGGACATCGTGGTCAACCATACTTCGACAGAACACAAGTGGTTCCAATCGGCGTTAGGTGATAAAAACAGCCCTTACCGTGATTACTACATCTGGAAAGATCCGGTTGATGGCGTAGAGCCCAACAACTGGCAATCGAAGTTTGGAGGCAATGCTTGGGAATTGGATGAAGCGACAGGGCAGTACTACTTGCACCTTTTTGCTAAAGAGCAGGCGGATTTGAACTGGGAAAACCCAGTGGTGCGTGAAGAAGTCAAAGAAGTCATCAGCTTCTGGGCAGACAAAGGCGTGGATGGTTTCCGTCTTGATGTCATCAACCTGATTTCTAAACAACAAGATTTCCCAAGCGATGAGATTGGCGATGGCCGCCGTTTCTATACTGATGGTCCTCGCGTGCACGAATATCTGCAAGAAATCAGCGAAGCCGTGTTTCAAAAGTACGGCAGCGTCACGGTGGGGGAAATGTCTTCCACTACGCTAGAGCACTGCCAGCAATACTCTTCGCTCGACGGCAAAGAGCTATCCATGGTGTTTAACTTCCACCACCTGAAAGTGGATTATCCGAATGGTGAAAAATGGACCAAAGCGCCGTTTGATTTCATTCAGTTAAAGCAGATCTTCAACCATTGGCAAACGGGCTTAAATGGCAAAGGGTGGGGGGCGCTGTTCTGGTGTAACCACGACCAACCTCGTGTGGTCAGCCGCTTAGGCGATGATAAACAATACCGCGTCGAATCAGCCAAAATGTTGGCGGCGTCTGTACACATGATGCAAGGCACACCTTATGTTTACCAAGGGGAAGAGATTGGCATGACCAACCCAGGTTACACGGAGATCAGCCAGTACCGCGACGTAGAAAGCACAAACATGTACGACATCATGGTCAACCGCGATGTCGTATCACACGAGGAGATGATGGCGATTTTGGCGCAGAAGTCGCGTGATAACTCACGTACGCCAATGCAATGGAACAGCCAAAAGCACGCTGGTTTTACCGAAGGCACACCGTGGCTTGAAGTGGCGCAGAATTACTCTGAAATCAACGCAGAAGCAGCGGTTGCTGATTTGAACTCGGTGTTCTACTTCTACAAACGTTTGATTGAGCTACGTAAACAGGTTCCGGTGATCACCGATGGCCGTTATGAAGATTTATTGCCAGAGCATCAACGCATTTTTGCTTACGCTCGCCAGAACGACAAACAAACGCTGCTGTGTATCAACAACTACTACGCTGAAGAGGTGGAATGCGTTCTGCCAGAGCGTTTTGATATGAATAAAGCGAAAAACTTGCTATCCAACTATCAAAACTCAGCGAGTGCAGTCGCGTCAAACCATCAAGTATTACGACCTTACGAAACTCGTATTTTATTGATAGAAGAATAAACTCGGGTGTCACCCCCTAAGATTGATGTTCGAGATAAAGGCTTTGGTGTGCTCCCCAAAGCCTTTTTATTGAGATGCGAGATACTTGTGGAGTACAGGCTTATTTTGTTTCAATTGCTGTTAGCAGCACTTTCTCTTCATTGATTTGTACTTGTTGTACTTTTAGCAGCTCGATTTGCTCAATCAGACCTAAGCTCGGGTTAAACCAACGTTCTGCCGAAGTGGCGAACTCCATTGAGTCCATACCATCGCAGTTTAGGTTGTAAGTATTTTCTTCCGTCAGGTACGCCGCTTCAATTTTCTTGCTTGAAATCGAGAACGTTTTACGTACGCCAGTCTCTCGGATTTGCTGCTGCCAAACCACTTGGCAAGATGCTGTCATTGGCAGGTTTTGCACCCACTCATGATCTTCAAAACTGTCTAGTAGGTTATGAACTGCGTAGCCTGTTAGAGTGGTTTGCAGAGATATGGTCTCTTCACCGATATCAATGTTCGGGCTTTTCTCTTTTACGTCGTCACCGTTGAGACGGAAAATAGGGCTGCTGTGCATCAGCATTGCAACAAACTGCTGGTTAATGGAATAAGCGTCGGTGACTTCATGAAGTGCGCCATCAGAGCCTGCAAAATAAAGCGTATTGCTCTCTTCATCGTCGTTGTACTGTTCGTCAGAATAGTAGAACTGTTTGGCGCCGTAGTTCACCAAGTCATTAACCAACTGGACCATTGCTTCGCTGTTTGGGATTTGTGCCAATGCTGTCAACAATTGCTCGTTATCCATCGCTTGGAAACTCAGTTTCATCTCGCCTTCAGGTTGGCCATCCAGGCTAAACGCGTAGTTTAGTTGTGTGCTTGGCGTGGGAGCGAAGATTGAGTGTTGAATCGCGACGTCAAAACTTTCTTGAGGCACTTTGTTTGGATTAGCACTGCCAGAAGACGAACCACCGCCACAGCCGTAAAGAGCCAGAGTTGCTGCTGCGATAAGCGTCATTTTGTTTAGCATGGTTTACATTCCTGATTGATTAGGCCGCTTCATGTTGGGCCGTTGCTTGAATGCGAGCATGCTAAGTTTAGTGAGATAAAAAGGGCAAAAAACAAAAGCTAATAGGGCTTAACGAAAGCTTAATTTTATATTTAGGTCTTTGTTTTATTTGGGCTTAATTCGTTAGCTACGTTGGTGCAATACTCGTTGATGAGCGCTTTCCATCGGCTGATAATTTCTTGATCGGTCAAACTGACATGCAACGTTTTCCATGGTTGAAGGCAAGTTTCTTTCGATTCAGATTGAGAAAGACGTTCAAACAATGTCTCGGAAGGCAAAACGCGCAGCAGTGCCACCAGTGATTCCATGTAGTTGAGACGGAACTGTTCGAGTTTGTTTTGTTTATAAGCGATGTGAGACACAAACGTATAAATCAGCGCGTTTTGAATACGTGAGTCGCCATCTGGAGTGGTCAGCAGAACTTTTGCTCGGTCTAGGTTACCTAGTTTGAAATGCAATACGCCCAACCAGAGGCTTAGCTCATCTGGCAAAACATCGAACGACGACTGCACTTGCGTCAAATACGCTTCCAGCTTTTGAGGTTCTTGCTCGTACAAAGCGAGATGCCTTGCGGTTGTGATCGCTGCAAACTCATCAGCTTGTTGGAGAGGTTGGTTAGAAAAGACATTCTCAAACAGCATTTTTTGGTGAACGTCTGACAGCTGCCATGTGCTTGCCGAAGGTGCAGGCAAGTTGAAGTATTGCGCGACATCTGAGTGAATTTGGAAGATATCCGATTGTAGGTCGGATAAGCGCAGTGTGTATTCGTTGCGAAACGCCAGCTTCCCTGTCGCAGGATAAATAAGGTTCATCTGCGCTTTCAAGGTGCCTTGCTCTGCGCCGTCTTTTAACTCTATGTTGAGTTCGTAATCACTGGTCTGCATGTTTCGCGCGCCAGGGAAATACGGCGTATGACCGATAGGATCAAGAAAGTAACTGGGAGCGTCTTGGTTGGCGATGTCGGTGTATGGATATTCGACCTGTTGTTGCAGCAAGATGGCTTTGACAAGTATGCGATACTTTCTTGCTTGGGAGCCAATCGCATCGACACGGTTGAGCAGCAGTTCGACTTTGGGGATAAGTAACTGATGACGTGTTTGTTGCGTTGAAATCTCTTGGCGTTGCCATAACAAGCTTGCGAGCGTCACGCTACAAACCGTAAGTACGGCACATAAGCTATAAGTAAAAATCAACTTTATGCTCTTACGGTTCGTAACTTGAGCTGTGATAACGCGTCGATGGTTTTTCGCTGGTGGCACTAAACGGATATTCGCTGGGTTTAGAAAGTAACCTTTGCGAGGATAAGTGACCAAGAGCTTAGTCGCATCGTACTCGGGGAGATGCTGTTGTAGCAGCGCACGTAAGGTGCTAATGCGGTTAGTGAGTACATTCTTAGAGATGAATTTGCTCTGCCAAATGGTTTCGATAATAGTATCGGCAGAGAGCGGATGTCCCACGCTTGTTAGCAGCAGCTCTAATAACTCAATGGTACGAGGTTCGAGATCAATCGCGACAGTGTCTTGATGAAGAGTTTGTGTCTTCGGATTATAGACCAACTCGCCAATCGCAATACAACTGTGAGTTTGTTTGGCTTGTTGCAAAAAATCGCGCATACCGCACCGCGTTATTTGGAAATGGCGAAATATTATATAGCGATTGGAGCGCGAAATCTTATAAATTGCGCTCCAATTATCATCAAAAGTTTATGAACCGTAGGTCACGGAGTAGCGATGAGGCTTGTGGTTCATCGCTAACACGACATTCAGTGCAAACGCGCCCAAAATCGAAAGACCAATTACTTCTGGAGTAACAAAGAAGAATGACGCAAACAGAATGCACGCATCGATTGCCATTTGGCTTTTGCCAACTGAAATGCCAAATTTATCCTGAATAAATAAACACAGCACGTTAAAGCCACCTAAGCTGGAGCGATGTCGGAACAAGATCAGCATACCGAGTCCCATTAAAAGCCCACCTGCGACGGCACAATAAACTTCATTTACCGATTCGAGCGAGATTAGCAAATAAAGATGATCGGCAAAGATAGAAACCAAAGCGCCAGAAATGGCACTATTAATGGCGAAATGACGGCCGAAGCGTTTCCATGCTAGCAAGTAAAAGGGACTGTTTGCTAAAAAGTACAGCACACCAAACGTAAAAGGTGTAAATTGGCTAATAAGCAGAGCCAATCCTGTCGTCCCCCCTGTTAGGAGGTTTGCGGATTGGAGAAAGAAAACGCCTTGAGCTACCAAAAAGGTACCCGTGAGAATCGCTATCCAGTCTTCTTTTAATGAGTGTTTTTCCATCAATGTTGCAGTCATTAGTGATAAATAAGGCGTGCATAGTAGTAAAAAGATGATCTTTTCGGTAGCTAGAGGGTAAAATTTACGGTAAACCTATGTAATTGCTGTTTTACAGGGTGTAAAGCACAAAATTGACAGGCAATAAATCGTCGTTATGCAATTGCAATGCGGGCGTGATACAGATTGCTTGCCATCATGAAAAAACTGCATGAGAAAAATTGTAAATTTCTCTTTATGACCCAGATCAAATTATGTAGAATGCGCGCCATTAGGGTGACGAAAACGTTTGCGCAGGGTCATTCAACAGTTTTTTTTGCAACTTTCAGTACTAATCTGAGTCAGGAGATACAGATGCTTAAGCGTGATATGAACATCGCAGATTACGATGCGGAACTGTTCGCAGCTATCCAGGAAGAAACTCTTCGCCAGGAAGAACACATTGAACTTATCGCTTCTGAAAACTACACAAGCCCACGTGTAATGGAAGCGCAAGGTTCTCAGCTAACGAACAAATACGCTGAAGGCTACCCAGGCAAGCGTTACTACGGCGGTTGTGAGTACGTAGATAAAGCGGAGCAACTTGCTATCGACCGTGCATGCAAACTGTTCGGTTGTGAATACGCGAACGTACAGCCTCACTCAGGTTCTCAAGCAAACAGCGCGGTTTACATGGCGCTTCTTAACCCAGGCGATACAGTTCTAGGCATGAGCCTAGCGCACGGTGGTCACCTGACTCACGGTTCTCCAGTTAACTTCTCTGGTAAGCACTACAACGTTATCCCTTACGGTATCGATGAAGCGGGTCAAATTAACTACGACGAGATGGAACAGCTAGCGCTTGAGCACAAGCCTAAGATGATCATCGGTGGTTTCTCTGCTTACTCGCAAATCGTTGATTGGAAGCGCATGCGTGAAATCGCTGACAAAGTAGATGCTTACCTTTTCGTTGATATGGCGCACGTAGCGGGTCTTATCGCAGCAGGCGAATACCCAACACCTGTTCCACACGCTCACGTGGTAACAACAACGACGCACAAAACACTAGCAGGTCCTCGCGGTGGTCTTATCTTGTCAAATGCTGGCGAAGATATGTACAAGAAATTGAACTCAGCAGTGTTCCCTGGTGGTCAAGGTGGCCCTCTAATGCACGTTATCGCTGGTAAAGCAGTAGCGTTCAAAGAAGCGATGGAGCCAGAGTTCAAAGCTTACCAAGCTCGCGTAGTGAAAAACGCAAAAGCAATGGTTGGTCAATTCCAAGAGCGTGGCTACAAAATCGTATCTAACGGCACAGAAAACCACTTGTTCCTTGTGGACCTGATCGACAAAGACATCACTGGTAAAGACGCAGACGCGGCACTAGGTGCAGCAAACATCACAGTGAACAAAAACTCAGTACCAAATGACCCACGCAGCCCATTCGTAACGTCTGGTATTCGTGTAGGTACGCCAGCGATCACTCGTCGTGGCTTCACTGAAGAAGACGCAAAAGAGCTAGCAAACTGGATGTGTGACGTTCTAGATAACATCGGCAACGAAGAAGTTATCGAAGCGACTAAACAGAAAGTGCTCGAAATTTGTAAGCGTCTACCGGTTTACGCCTAACTATTCTTCATAGAATGAGTCAATTTCGGTGTCGAACATACTCACTTGCTCGCGCAAACTCCGTGTGTTCTCCTAGAACTCGACTCATCTATTTTGAACATTGATATACTAAAGGTCCTCAATTGAGGGCCTTTTTGTTTGTCTGGCGTTTGGAATGAGATATAGCGAAGAGTGTGTGATAAGGGGATGGCTACCAACACTGTCCCTTTTCAATATATCCAAACCACGTCATTCCGACGAGCCTAGGCGAGATCAGGAATCTTGTTGAGGCACACTCTTTTACTCAGCGTTTCCCTAAAAATCATCAGTACTCTGAAAACAGATTCTGAATCACGCTCGTTCCTCGCTGTTCAGAATGACGGTGGTAGAATGGCTTTTTATCATCATTTGACAGATACAAAAAAGGTTGGCACTGAGCCAACCTTTCTTTTCAAAACAAGCAAGAGCTTATTTAATCTCGATACCTTGAGCCTGCATATCGGCATGGTAAGAAGAGCGAACAAATGGACCACACGCTGCGTGCGTGAAGCCAAGCTCTAGTGCAACTTCTTTTAGCTCGTCAAACTCTGATGGCGGAACGTAACGCTCTACTGGCAAGTGGTGACGGCTTGGCGCTAAGTACTGACCTAGAGTCAGCATCGTTACGCCGTGTGCGCGTAGATCTTTCAGTACTTCGATGATTTCTTCTTTGGTTTCACCAAGACCCATCATCAAACCAGATTTGGTCGGTACATCTGGATGCTGCTCTTTGAACTTCTTAAGAAGCTCCAGCGACCACTTGTAGTTTGCACCTGGGCGAGCTTTACGGTAAAGACGTGGCGCTGTTTCTAGGTTGTGGTTGAAGACATCTGGCGGGTTATCTTTCATTAGATCAAGCGCTACGTCCATACGACCACGGAAGTCAGGAACCAGAGTTTCAATCTTAATATGCGGGTTCAACGCACGGATCTCGCGGTTACAGTCGGCAAAGTGCTGTGCACCACCATCACGCAGATCGTCACGGTCTACAGAAGTGATTACTACGTATTTCAGCTTCATATCGGCGATGGTTTTCGCCAGTTTTTGAGGCTCTTCTGCTTCCGGTGGTAATGGGCGGCCATGAGCAACGTCACAGAAAGGACAACGACGAGTACAAATAGCACCTAGGATCATGAAGGTAGCTGTACCGTGGTTAAAACATTCCGCTAGGTTAGGGCAAGATGCTTCTTCACATACGGAGTGAAGTTTATTCTTGCGCATCGCCGCCTTGATGTCTTGAATTCGTTGGCTGTCGGCTGGTAGCTTGATCTTCATCCAATCAGGCTTACGTAGCACTTCTTTCTGCTCTGTAGGCATGTTCTTTACGGGAATCAATGCCATTTTATCGGCGTCACGATATTTAACGCCTTTTTCCATCTGGATTGGTTTGCTCATGCTTTATTACCTTGAGAAGGTGCTTCTGTGCTGAATTCTACTTGCTCATAGTCGAGCAAAGTAACGAGTTCTTCTATTAATTGTTTTTCTACGGCTTCTACATTGTCTGGACCGCCGAATTGGCTGACCTGAACCATTTCCATACCTTCATAACCACAAGGGTTAATACGCAGAAACGGTGTTAAATCCATATTTACGTTCAAGGCTAAGCCATGAAACGAGCATCCTTTACGAATGCGTAAACCGAGAGAGCATATTTTTTTACCGTCAACGTAAACGCCTGGTGCGTCAGGTCGCGCGGCCGAATCGATATTGTATGCTTTTAGCGTGTTGATCACGAGGTTCTCGATAGTGGTAACGAGATCTCGTACACCTAATTTTTTGCGGCGTAAGTTGATCAAGAAATAGGCGACCAACTGACCAGGGCCATGATACGTAACCTGGCCTCCGCGATCACTTTGTACAACAGGAATGTCACCAGTGTTAATAAGGTGCTCAGCTTTACCTGCCTGACCTTGCGTAAATACTGGGTTATGTTCTACCAACCAGACTTCATCAGGGGTTTCTTCTGTGCGTTGGTCGGTGAACTCATGCATCGCCTTCCATACAGGCTCATAGTCTTGGCGGCCAAGTCGTTTTACAACAAGTTGGTGTTGCATGGGAATTCCTGTTGCTAATATATAAAGTTTTTGGATTATAAACCGGATAACCCTGATGCTCTACCGCTGAGTAACAGATTTTTAACTGAAAGCAGTGTAAAGTTTTGTTATCTGATTGATAAATAAAAAGAAAGCAGCCGAAGCTGCTTTCAAAAAAAATTTAATCTATCAAAAAATTATAGAACCATGCGCACGATGTCAATTTCACCTAACTCTTTGTATAGCGTCTCAACTTGCTCGATAGACGTTGCAGTGATGTTGATTGATACCGAGTGGTAGTTGCCCTTAGCACTTGGTTTAACGGTCGGGCTGTAGTCACCTGGAGCATGGCGCTGAATAACTTCAAGAACAAGCTCTGGAAGTTCAGGCTTTGCATGACCCATTACCTTGTAAGTAAATGAACAAGGGAACTCAAGCAGGTCTTTTAATTTTGCATCAGAGTTGATGGTTAGCATATCGATAACTCCAGTAGATATTCGTTGCGGTGCGAAATAGTACAGTCAAATTAGGGGGAACTCAAGACGAGGATCTCAAACTTAAAAAGCCGCCCTTTCAGGCGGCTTTGCGAATAAGTTTGCTACTCTAACGTTCTTCTTAGAAGAAGCTCTTGAATAACAATACGATGTAATCCCACATGCGGCTAAATAGACTACCTTGCTCTACGGTTTCTAGTGCCATTAGTGGGTATTCGGCAATATCTTCACCATCGATCTGATAGTATAGCTTACCAACTACATCACCTTTATTAATTGGGGCTTCTAGCTCTTTTTCAAGGACGAAGCTGGCTTTTAGGTTTTTCGCTTCACCACGTGGTAGTGTTACGTAAGTATCTTGGTCAAGGCCCAACGCTACAGTGTCTTTGTTACCCATCCACACTTTTTCTTCAACGAACGTTTCACCTGCTTTGTGCGGCGCTACTGTTTCGAAGAAACGGAAGCCGTAGCTTAGTAGCTTTTTGCTTTCTGACTTACGAGCATTGGCATCTTTAGTGCCCATTACGACCGCAACCAAACGCATTTGGCCTTCAGTTGCTGAACTTACTAGGCTGTAACCTGCATTGCTTGTGTGACCCGTTTTGATGCCATCAACGTTCATACTCTTGTCCCAAAGTAGACCGTTACGGTTGTATTGGGTGATGCCGTTGTAAGTAAATTTCTTCTCTGAGTACACGCGGTACTCATTTGGTACGTCACGGATCAGGGCCTTACCTAGCAATGCCATGTCGTATGGTGTCGAGTACAGCTCGGCGTTATCTAGACCATGAACGTTGGCAAAGTGCGAGTTCGTCATACCCAGTGTGTTGGCCCAAGCGTTCATTAGGTCAACAAACGCATCTTCTGAGCCTGCAATGTGTTCAGCCATCGCTACACAGGCATCGTTACCAGACTGGACAATGATACCGCGGTTTAGGTCACGTACTTTTACAGTTGTGCCTACTTCAATGAACATTTTTGATGATTCAGGGAAGTTTTTCGCCCATGCATTTTTACTGATGGTGACATCGTCATCTTCTGAGATATTACCACGCGCTAGTTCTTGGCCGATTACGTAGCTTGTCATCATCTTAGTCAGACTAGCTGGAGACAATTTTGTGTTCATCTCTTTCTCTGCCAGTACTTTACCTGAATGGTAATCCATCAGTACGTAGCCCTTCGCCGCGATTTGAGGGGCATCTGGAACAACGATAGGTGATGCAAGAGCAGATTGAGCGAAAGTTGCAGAAAGGGCAACCGAAGAAACGAGAATAGATTTCACAAACTTATTTTTATTCATGGTAATTCAAATTTTTGGGTTAACTGCGGACATCTTATCAGAATCCCCAGCTATGTAAGAGGGGATCGAGGAGAAATTCATGACACTAGGTCATTTGGCAGTGTTGTGTTTTTTAATAAATGCAGACGAATAGCCGAGCAACTTTACTTTATCTAGAGTGGCTTGCGTCAGGGAATAGTCAGTAAATGGCCCTAACAACAAGCGATAAGACTCTTTCGCATTTTCTAGGAAAGTTTCTGTATCCAATTTTTGACCAAGCTCGGTGCCTAAAGTTCGCGCGCGCTCTTCATTTTTTGATGATGCCACTTGAATAACGTACTTAGGGTGCGCTTCTAATGACTTTTTGTCCGTGGGCTGATTGATACTGATCACTTCAATTTCCACGTTCGCGGTGCCTGTTTTTATCACATCTAACTTATGTGCTGCGGCATAGCTTAAATCGATAATACGGCCATCGTGAAACGGACCTCGGTCATTAACTCGTACTACGGTAGTTTTGCCGTTGTCAGTGTTGGTGACTTTTACGTAACTCGGTAACGGTAGCGTTTTATGAGCCGCTGTCATTGAGTACATGTCATAGATTTCGCCATTAGAAGTCAAATGACCTTGGAACTTCTTCCCATACCAAGATGCGCGGCCTTTTTCTTTAAAGCCTTTGGCATCGCGAACTATTTTGTAGTCTTTGCCACGCAAGTGGTAATCTTTGTTCCCACCTAGGCTGTACGGTTCATATTTAGGGTGCGCATCCTCGATGTGTTCGACTGAAAGCGGTGTATCCGGTGCAACATCGGATTCGAGTTCGTAACGGCCTTCTTGTTCTTTTTGGCTAGTTGATGAACAGCCTGCCAAAATAAGAGCAGAGAAAACCAAGGAATATAAAGCGCGTTTTTGCATGTCTAGGTCGCCTTAGAGAATGCTTTTCGGTGCGTATGAATTGACATCAGAATACCAAAGCCAGCCATCAAGGTTACCATTGATGTGCCGCCATAACTAATGAGTGGCAACGGTACACCTACTACAGGTAGGATGCCACTTACCATGCCAATATTTACAAAAATATACACGAAGAAGCTGAGTACAATACTGCCTGCCATCATTCGTCCAAATGCAGTTTGCGCTTGGCTGGCGAGGTATAAACCTCGTCCAATAATAAATAGATAGATGGCTAAAAGGCAAAGGAAGCCAATCATACCCCATTCTTCAGCAATTACTGCAAAGATAAAGTCAGTGTGTCGTTCAGGAAGAAATTCCAGTTGTGATTGAGTGCCTTGCAACCAACCTTTGCCTGAAATACCACCAGAGCCAATCGCGATTTTACTTTGGATAATGTGGTAGCCCGCACCAAGCGGATCTGACTCTGGGTTAAACAGAGTACGAACTCGTACTTTTTGATACTCACGCATCAAGAAAAACCACAAAATCGGAATGAAACCACCCAGTGCAATCGCAGCACCAGCGATGATTTTCCAACTAATGCCCGCGAGGAAGATAACAAAAATACCGGAAGCGGCGATTAGAATAGAGGTCCCTAAGTCAGGCTGTTTTGCAATGAGGATGGTTGGCAAGCAGACCATAATCAGTGCAACGATGAGTGTTTTTAGCGTTGGCGGAAGGGGCTGTCGACCAACATAGCGTGCCACCATTAATGGCACCGCGAGCTTCAATAACTCGGAAGGTTGAAAGCGCACAAAACCGAGGTTAAGCCAACGCTGTGCGCCTTTCGAGGCTTCACCGAAAAACAGCACGCCAAAGAGCAGTATGACGCCGCCGACGAACATCAAAGGTGCCAAGCTCTCGTAGGTTCGTGGAGAAAGCTGCGCAAGAACGATCATCACAACGAGTGAAAGCACCATTCGCATAGCTTGTCGATCCATCATTAGTAAACTTTGGCCACTAGCGCTGTACATGATCACCAGGCCAAACCCCATCAGGGCCAGTATGCCAAGTAGGAGTGGTAAGTCGATATGGAAGCGTTCAAACAGGGCGCGATTTTTACCTGTAGAGGGATCCATCTTCATTACTGTTTTACCTCTTTCTTCGCATTGTTATCAGGCTCAATTTCTTCTGGGCCAAGTACGACTCGATCAAAGATCTTTCTCACTACTGGGGCTCCGTTGCTAGAACCACCGCCGGCGTTTTCTAGCACTACAGTGACGACCACTTTAGGATCATCAAATGGTGCAAAGCCAGTAAATAACGCATGGTCACGTAAGTGTTCGGCGATCTCATCTGCGTTGTACTCTTCGTTTTCACCCAGACCGAAGACTTGCGCAGTACCTGATTTACCCGCTGTTTGATAACTCATTTTGTAGAATGAGCGGCGAGCTGTTCCGCGCGTGCCATGGTTTACACGACGCATGCCTTCTTTCGCCATATCCCAGTACTTTTTCGGTACATTCTTGATTGGCGGGTAAGTCACGTATTCTGTTGTTTGTTGTTCTTCGAAGTCGTTGCCGTTCTCTATCGTCGCTTTTAGTAAGTGAGGTGCGATCACTTCTCCCTCATTTACTAATACGGAGGTCGCTTTGGCGATTTGCATTGGTGTTGCTGTCCAATAACCTTGGCCGATACCCACAGGGATCGTATCGCCTTTGTACCACGGGGTTTTATGGCGAGACATTTTCCAGTCACGAGTCGGCATATTCGCCTTACTTTCTTCGTAGATATCGATGCCAGTGTAATCACCAAAACCGAACATCATCATCCAATTCGAAATACGGTCAATACCCATGTCATAAGCGATTTGATAGTAAAAAGTATCAACAGACTCTTCGATCGACTTAATGATATCGACGCGTCCGTGCCCCCAACGCAACCAGTCCCGGAACGGACGTGTGTTAGAGTTTGGTATGCGCCAATAACCAGGATCATTTCGTGTGGTGTTAGGTGTGACGACGCCTTCTTGCAGCGCGGCTACCGCCATAAATGGCTTGATGGTAGACGCAGGTGGGTAAATGCCAAGTGTGGTGCGGTTGACCAGAGGACGGTTTTTATCGTTCAAAAGGGCACGATAGTCTTTACCTGAGATTCCGTGCACGAACGAGTTAGGGTCGTAGCTAGGGCTTGAAACCATAGCCAGTACGCCGTTGTCTCTAGGATCGATCACTACAGCACTGCCTCGGCGGCCGTCCAACAATTGGTGTACGTACAACTGCAAGTTGATATCAAGGTTTAAAACGATGTCTTTTCCGGGTACAGGTGGAACGTACTTTAAGGTACGAATTACTCGGCCGCGGCTGTTTACCTCGACTTCTTGATATCCGGCTGTACCGTGTAAGAGGTCTTCGTAGTATTTTTCGATACCCAGCTTACCAATGTCGCGAGTGGCTTGATAGTTTGCGTCTTTTTCTTCTCGGATCAGGCGCTGCATGTCGCGATCATTGATTCGAGAAACGTAACCAATCACGTGGGTTAAGACTTCGCTGAAAGGGTAATAGCGCTTTAAGGTCGCACTTATTTCTACACCCGGAAAGCGGTACTGATTGACGGAGAATACCGCTACTTGTTTTTCGTTCAGTTGGGTAAGCAGTGGGACCGACTTAAATCGACGAGTCCGTTTACGCTCTTGGTGGAAACGTTCAATCTGATCTGGGGTAATTTCCAGAATGGTTTGTAGTTCTTGGATGGTTGCATCAATGTCTTTAATTTTTTCTGGAGTCAGTTCTAAGTTAAAGACGGGACGGTTCTCTGCCAGTAAAACACCATTTCGATCATAAATCAGACCTCGGTTAGGCGCGATAGGAACCACTTTGATACGGTTATCGTTCGAGCGGGTTTGATAATCTTGAAACTGGTTCACCTGAATGTTGTACATGTTGGCGACCAGAGCTCCCATCAAGAGAACAATACCGATAAAAGCGACAATAGCGCGGCTGGCAAACAGACGCGCTTCGGCTTGATAATCTCGGATTTGACTGCGGCGCTTACGAATCATTAACGCTTGGCTCTAAAGTTAAACAACGATTATTCGCGGTGGTAAGGATGGTTCGCGGTGATGCTCCACGCTCGGTACAAGCTTTCTGCCATTACGATACGCACTAAAGGGTGGGGTAGCGTTAAGGCAGACAATGACCAGCTTTGGTCTGCTGCAGCTTTGCATGCACGAGCGAGTCCTTCAGGACCGCCGATTAAGATTGATACATCACGGCCATCTAATTTCCAAGCTTCTAACTGCTCAGCGAGTTGAGGAGTGTCCCATTTTTTACCTGGGATATCTAACGTGACGATACGGTTGCCTTTTGGTACCGCAGCGAGCATCGCTTCCCCTTCTTTTTGCAGGATACGAGCGATATCGGCATTTTTTCCACGTTTGCCAGCAGAGATTTCAATCAACTCCAATGGCATATCATGTGGGAAACGGCGACGATATTCTTGAAAGCCTTCCTCAACCCATTTTGGCATTTTTGTGCCAACAGCAATTAGTTGAATTTTCAAAAGATTAACCCCAGAGTTTTTCTAGCTGGTAGAGTTCGCGGTGCTCTTCTTGCATCACGTGAAGCATGGCGTCGCCCATATCTAGGACTACCCATTCACCTTCGTTTTCACCTTCCATTCCTAGTGGCTCAAGACCGGCTTTTTTCACTTCTGTTGCAACGTGGTCAGCGATGGATGAAACGTGGCGTTTGGATGTGCCAGTACAGATGATCATGTAATCTGTCACGCTTGATTTATCTTCCACATTTAGGACGATAATGTCTTCCGCTTTCATGTCGTCGGCTTTATCAGCTAAAAAGTCTTTCAGTTCTTCGCGAAGCACTCGGTTTTCCTCGGTTTGTCTCTTATCTCTACAGTGTTTTACATTCTTGCTTGCAAAACAGGTCGCGCACTATATCACGCTTTGATTTTTAAATTGCCAGCTTAATATCAGGAGAGCAGGTTTCTAAGCTCAACTGATGAATAGTTGGCCATACAGACTCGTCATATTGAGTTTTGGCTTTTATCTCTGCTTGAGCCAACAAGGAGAGCAATGCACAAATACGACTCGCCGATAAGCGGGTCAGTGCTGCGTTATAGAGTGGACGCTTGTTTTGCCAAACTCGATATTTCTCAAATACCTGGTTCATTCCCATTTGAGTTAAGTCTTGATACATATTTAAAAGTTGGCTCAACTCTTTTTGTACACTTCGAATCAAGATCACGGTCTCGACCCCTTCCGCCTCAAGTTGGCGAAGAATACGTTGTGCACGGTTTGCTTTACCTGCCAGTAAGGCGTCGATCCAGTTAAACGTAGTGAAGTGATTATGGCGACTTAGGGCTTCCTCTAAACGTATGATGGTCAGCTCACCATCCGGGTAGAGTAGGGCCAATTTCTCTAAGCTTTGTGACAATGCAAATAGGTTACCTTCATGCCATTGAGCCAACATTTGCAGTGATTGTTGATCGGGTTTTAGTCCCAACGTGCGGCAACGTGTCTGAATGAACATAGGTAAGCGTTGTAGATCTGGCGACAAACAGCTTACCCAGTCGCCTTTTGAGCTTAATGCTTTGAACCATTTCGCATTTTCTTGGGCTTTGGTCAGTTTGCTACCAACAATGACGAGCATGATGTCATCATGCAGCATATCACACAGTGTTTGCAGCTCTTTGCTGACGGCGGTTGTCACGCCACTTTCTGGAATTTCAAGCTCGATCAATTGACGGTTTGAGAACAGGCTCATCGCTTGGAAGCAATCGTAAACTTGATTCCAGTCGATGCTTGCGTCTACCGCAAAACGGTGTTTTTCCTCAAAACCTTGTTGAAACGCTGCCTTTTGGATTGCTTGGCGGCTCTCTTGAATCAGTAACGGCTCATTACCAAAGATTAGGTAAACTTGTTTAACGTGTTTAGTTAAATGATCCGTTAATTTATCGGCATAAATTCGCATAGTGATTAAGAGTTTGTGTTCGCTGGCTCAGAGATTTGTCCTGCTTCATATTCGGCACGAATACGGCCCAACTGGCGCATCATCTGTTTTGCAGCTTGCAAGCGCATCTCGTCTTCAATTACGTCACGTTCAACAGATTTTGCAAGTGCGGTCAACGGGTTGTCTAGGTAGTTGCGGTTTACTGTTGTCGTAAAGTTTTTAGAACCATAGCCAGGAATCGTCACACGGTATTTTACTACGTATGTCAGCTCTTTTTCTGCTGCACGGCTATTTTGATAAAGTGATAGTGTACGCTCATCGATTGTCGCTTCCGTCAAATGAAGGTTGGGTACAGTCGATGATGGTTGAACAAGTTCAACTTTGTTCAGTTCGAGTTGAGAGCGTACATAGCGAGTTAATTCACTGTATTCATCGTAGCTGGAGAAAGACATGGTGTGCAGCTCTTCCGGTACGGAATACTCGCCGCGAAGGTGAAAACCACAGGCAGAAAGAAGCCCCGCTAATACCAATACCACTGGTAGTTTAATCAAAGAGAAAAAGCGCATTGATTGTATTCATCCTAAATTGAAGGGGTTATTTACCTTAAACCACTCATGTGAATGGTTTGAGGTAAATAAACAGGGTAGAAAACTACCCTGTTTAATGACTCTTGGTTAACAAATAAGTTCGTTAAACAGAGACAAATTGCAAGCTGTGATTAGTTTGCAACGATGTTCAGCAGTTTACCTGGAACGTAAATGACTTTACGAATAGTCAGGCCATCAGTGAACTTAACCACGTTTTCGTCGTTTAGACCAAGCTGTTCGATATCGTCTTTAGAGATATCCGCTGGGACTGTTAGTTTCGCACGTAGCTTACCGTTAACTTGAACTACGATAGTTTTTTCGTCTTCAACTAGCGCTTTTTCGTCAAACGTCGGCCATGCCGCGTTATCAATGTCTGTTTCACCTAGTGCTGCCCATAGCTCGTATGAGATATGCGGAGTGATAGGGTAAAGCATGACAACAATAGCTTTCAGTGCTTCGTCAAGGATTGCACGATCTTGCGCAGATTCTTGAGGCGCTTTCGCTAGTTTGTTCATCAGCTCCATGATCGCTGCGATCGCGGTGTTGAATGTTTGACGACGAGCGATATCGTCCGTCACTTTCGCGATGGTTTTGTGAACGTCACGGCGAAGTGCTTTTTGATCACCAGAAAGCGCTGCGGTATCTACTGCTTCTGCTGCGCCTTTCGCTGTGTGCTCTTTCACTAGTTTCCAAACACGTTTCAGGAAGCGATTCGCACCTTCTACGCCAGACTCTTGCCATTCAAGCGTCATGTCTGCTGGAGACGCGAACATCATGAATAGGCGTACTGTGTCAGCGCCGTACTTATCTACCATTTCTTGAGGGTCGATACCGTTGTTCTTAGACTTAGACATCTTGATCATGCCTGAGTGCGTTACATCGCGACCTTCAGTGTCTTTAGCAGAAGTAATGCGGCCTTTACCATCACGTTCAACGGCTACGTCTGTTGGAGCTACCCACTCTTTACCACCTTTCTCGTTCTCGAAGTAGAACGCATCAGCCAGTACCATGCCTTGACACAGTAGTTGCTTGAACGGTTCGTCAGACGTTACGTAGCCCGCGTCACGTAGCAACTTGTGGAAGAAGCGTGAGTACAGTAGGTGCATACAAGCGTGCTCGATACCGCCGATGTACTGGTCTACTGGTAGCCAGTAGTTTGCTTTTTCTGGATCTAGGATGTCGTCTGCTTGCGGTGAACAGTAACGCGCGTAGTACCAAGAAGATTCCATGAACGTATCGAACGTATCTGTCTCACGTAGAGCAGGTTCGCCGTTGAATGTGGTCTTCGCCCATTCTTTATCTGCTTTGATTGGGCTGGTTACGCCGTCCATTACCACGTCTTCTGGAAGAATCACTGGTAGTTGGTCAGCGGGTACTGGGTGAACTTCACCGTCTTCAGTCGTTACCATTGGGATTGGTGCGCCCCAGTAACGTTGACGAGATACACCCCAGTCGCGTAGACGGAAGTTTACAGTCTTAGTGCCTTTTCCTTCTGCTTCTAGCTTCGCTGCAATTGCATCGAACGCCGCTTGGAATTCTAGGCCGTCGAACTCACCAGAATCGAACAGTACGCCTTTCTCAGTGTATGCTGCTTCAGAGATGTCTAGCTCGCTGCCATCAGCAGGCTTGATAACTGGCACGATGTCTAGACCGTACTTCGTTGCGAACTCGTAGTCACGTTGGTCGTGTGCAGGTACTGCCATTACCGCGCCTGTACCGTAGTCCATCAGTACGAAGTTTGCTACGTAAACAGGAACTTCACGGCCGTTCAATGGATGAATAGCAGTAAGGCCAGTAGCCATACCTTTCTTCTCCATTGTCGCTAGCTCAGCTTCTGCAACCTTGTTGTTCTTACATTCGTCGATAAACGCTGCAAGCTCTGGATTGTTCTCTGCAGCAAGAGCTGCAAGAGGGTGACCAGCAGCGATGCCCACGTAAGTCACACCCATTAGCGTATCTGGACGTGTTGTGTAAACTTCTAGGTCTTGTTGACCCTTAACTTCAAACTTCAGTTCAACACCTTCAGAACGACCAATCCAGTTGCGCTGCATGGTTTTTACCATTTCAGGCCAACCTTCAAGCTTATCTAGGTCGTCTAGTAGCTCTTGAGCGTATTCAGTGATTTTGATGAACCATTGAGGGATTTCTTTTTGCTCTACAGGCGTATCACAACGCCAGCAACAACCGTCTTCAACCTGCTCGTTTGCAAGAACAGTTTGGTCGTTAGGACACCAGTTAACAGAAGAAGTCTTTTTGTAAACTAAACCTTTCTCGTAAAGTTTAGTGAAGAACTCTTGTTCCCAGCGGTAGTACTCCGGTGTACATGTTGCGAATTCACGGTTCCAATCGTAACCAAAGCCTAGAAGCTTAAGTTGGTTCTTCATGTATTCGATGTTTTCGTAAGTCCAAGGTGCTGGCGCAGTTTTGTTTTTTACTGCTGCGTTTTCTGCAGGTAGACCGAATGCGTCCCAACCGATTGGTTGCATCACGTTTTTGCCTTGTAGGCGTTGGAAACGAGATACTACATCACCGATAGTGTAGTTGCGCACGTGACCCATGTGCAGTCGACCACTTGGGTATGGGAACATGGACAGACAGTAGAATTTTTCTTTATTTGGGTCTTCACTTACAACAAAGGTTTTGTTGTCATCCCAGTGCTTTTGAACTTTTTGTTCAATATCTTGTGGGTTGTATTGTTCTTGCATCGATGGTATCCGTTATCTTGGAATTTGTGAGTTCGGTTAGAACAGACTTAAATAGATCGTCATAGAATACCTAAAGCTAGGGATCACAACAATAGCCAATCTGTACCCATGCGCCCTTAAGTGACGCAGGTAGGAGAAAGATGGAGGTCAGTTATGCCTAAACGTAAAACAGGTTATGAGGAAATGCTCGAGGATGTGATTGAAACCTTGAAGCACAGTCCGGAAGAAGTTAACAAAGCGATTGAGACGTCGGGCAAAGTGGTGGATGCTGCTAATGACTTGACCAAAGATGAATTGGCTTTAATCAAAGCGTACCTTAAAGCCGACTTAAAAGAGTTTTCAGAGAGTTACGAGGACAGTAAAAGCGGCCCGTTTTACTTAACGATTGCGGACTCGATATGGCAAGGGCTGTTAGAGATTACAGACCGAACTAAAGTTGAGTGGGTTGAGTTGTTCGATGACTTAGAGCATCAAGGGCTATATGAAGCAGGAGAGGTGATAGGCTTAGGCACTTTGGTCTGTGATGAGTGTGGTCACAAGACAACGTATAACCACCCAACTGTAATCATTCCGTGTATTAAATGTGGTCACAAAGGCTTTACTCGCCAGTCATTAAAACCATAAATGGCGCGTAACGACTGTATAATGCAATGAATAAAAAAGAGGCTTGGTCGCCTCTTTTTTGTCTTTTCTACTTTCAAGCTGCTCTTAATACCAATCGTAGTAAATAACTGGTCATTCTAGCTTGTTAAAATACTCGATAACTGCGTTAAGAATTTTGATTGTAGAATAACTACTTATCGAAAATTTTTGCCTTGTTCTCAAGCATTTTTCCTACGCTATTTCTGATTACTTATTTACTGTGATTGGTATAACTCTGTTTTCTTCTTAAGCCGAAAGCCAGCGCTAAACTTAACCCAACCCAAATATACAATGGCCAAGTACCAACGATTCGATATGGCGTTTGTCCATTGGTTGGGGTGAGCTCTGCGCGCAGTACTGCAGTTTCAAACTGCGGTACTTGCTCAACGATTTTACCCTTGTGATCGGTTACCGCTGTTAATCCGTTGTTAGTCGAGCGGATGAGCGGTTTACCTAATTCTAAGGCGCGCATACGGGCGATCTCCATATGCTGAAGAGGGCCGATAGAGTGACCAAACCATGCGTCGTTCGATAACGTTAGAATGAAGTCTGTTTCGTCAGTCACATTTTGACGCACTTGTTCATTAAAGATGATCTCATAGCAAAGCGCTGGTGCCATGTGCATGCCATTCGCAACGATGTTGGGCTGCACAAAAGCTCCCCGGCTAAACGACGACATCGGTAAGTTAAAGAATGGCGCTAATGGGCGCAGAATATCCTCAAATGGAACAAACTCACCAAACGGTAATAGGTGATGCTTATGGTAGCGTTCGCTCAAGTCGAAACTGTAGTCACCGTATGGTGTGATGCCAAGGGACAGAATACTGTTGTAGAACTGTCGATCTTCAGCTTGGTTGACGACACCAGTGATGATTGCGCTGTTATTCATTTTTGCTGCACTGTCGATATTGCTCAAAAATGAAGGCACTTCAATTTCAAAAGCAGGAATTGCAGCTTCTGGCCAGACGATAATATCAGCGTCCCAGTTTTCACGAGTGAGATCGGCGTATTTCATGATGGTTGGCCAACGTTGGCTTGGCAGCCACTTGAGGTTTTGGTCAACGTTACCTTGAATCAGCGCGAGCTTAGTCGTGTCTTCTGGCCGAGGTGTTACCCAATCGTAGTTTCGAATCCCAAAGCCTGTGCTGAGTAGTACCGCAGGAATAATCACCATCAGCCACTGTTTATGAACCCAAGCATAGGCTAATGCCCCCGCACTAATAAGGATAAACAGAGTGAGCAGTTCCACGCCACCGATAGGCGCAAAGCTTGCTAGTGGAGCATCAATCTGGCTGTAGCCTAGCCATAGCCACGGGAAGCCGGTCATCACCCAACCACGCAACCAATCACTGATTAGCCATAAAGAGGGCGCAGCGAGAAGCGCTTTTGTGAGTGTGAATTGAGGAAATAGCTTGTTGTTAAGCCAAGCAAATAAGCCTGAATAAACAGCCAAGTAGGCGACAAGCAAGCCCATTAAAAATAAATTGGCAATCAGTGGCATGCCACCAAAGCCGGAGATACTGACGTACACCCAGCTAACGCCAGTTGCAAATTGACCCAACCCCCAAGCATAGCCAATCCACAGTGCGCGTTTCGGAGTTTGGTTAGCAAGAAGAATCAGTAGAATAGCTGGGCTAAGAATGGCAACAGGCCACAACTGGTAAGGTGCAAAAGCGAGCGTAGTAGAGGCGCCAACAAAAGCGGCCACTAAGGGCCGCTTGAGGCGATGAAAGAGTTCATTCATCATTATAATTTTCTGAGATTCCCAATGGGTATCGCGTTACTCTTGAGTGGCTTCAACCAGGGTTTCTTCGTCTGGGATCGTCACTTGGAGTTGAATGACACGACGGTTATCGGCAGCGGTGACTTTGAAGTTATAACCTTCAATTTCAACCAGTTCACCACGAGAAGGTAAGTGACCAAAGGCAGTCATGACCATGCCACCAACGGTATCTACTTCCTCATCGCTGAAGTTAGTTCCAAATGTCTCATTAAACTCTTCGATGGTTGTCAGCGCTCTGACAGCAAACGTATGCTTGCTAAGCTTACGAATGTCTGTCTCTTCGCTTTCATCGAATTCATCTTCGATATCCCCGACGATTTCTTCAAGGATATCTTCAATGGTCACAAGACCAGAAACACCACCGAATTCATCGACAACAATGGCCATATGATAACGTTCTTCACGGAATTCTTTCAGCAGTCGATCAACGCGTTTACTTTCCGGTACTACAACCGCTGGTCGAATAACTTCTTCGATATCAAATGGATTACTGCCTGAGCCTAAGTATTTAAGTAAGTCCTTCGCTAGAAGTATGCCTTCCACATGGTCTTTATCTTCGCTGATCACAGGGTAGCGAGAGTGTTGAGCATCGGTAATCAAAGCAACCAAGGTATCAAGGTCGTGAGTACGCTCAACGGTAACCATTTGCGAACGCGGGATCATAATGTCACGCACACGCATTTCGGAGATTTCCATAACACCTTCAAGCATATCGCGGGTGTCATGGTCAATCAGGTCATTGACTTCAGAGTCACGGATAACATCCACAAGCTCTTGGCGATCTTTTGGTTCGCCCTGAAATAATTGACCTAGACGTTCAAAGAAGGACTTTCTACTCGGACCTTCTGCCTTTTCTTTCTTATCTTCGTTAGAAGAGGGAGAATTATCTTCGTTCATTGTTTCTCAATTAAGTAACGCTATCAGAAGTGTGATAGCACACATAGAGAGGCGAACACGAGAATCATTTAGGTGGTTCGCCTTTCCCTGCTGAATAGCCAATGGCTACTCTTTTTCAGCAATGTAAGGGTCTTCATAGCCCATACCTTGCATGATTTCGGTTTCGAGGGACTCCATCTCTTCGGCTTCGTCATCCTCAATATGATCATAACCTAGCAGATGCAAGCTGCCATGTACAACCATATGCGCCCAATGTGCTAACAGAGGCTTGTTCTGTTCAATTGCCTCTTTTTCAACGACTTGGCGGCAAATAATTAAGTCGCCAAGTAAATCTATTTCCATACCTGGAGGGGCTTCAAATGGAAAAGACAACACATTGGTCGGTTTATCTTTACCACGATACTCATGGTTAAGCGTGTGACTTTCTTGTTCATCCACAATGCGAATGGTGACTTCGGCTTGTGGCTGGAAGAGAGGAATCGTTTTCTCTAGCCACAATTGGAAATCTTGCTGCGAAGGCAGCCCTTCTTCATTTTCGACTGCCAGTTGCAGATCAAGTTCAATCGCCATGATTATTCCTTAGTGGAAGCAACTTGTGCATTCAGTTCAGCTTTTGCTGCTTCTAGTAACTTCGCATCGCGTTCTTCACGACGACGCTTCTCGAACTCTTTACGCTCTTTCTGGTCTTGTGCTTCCCACTTCTCATACGCGTTAACGATACGAGCAACCACTGGGTGACGTACAACGTCGTCTGCTAAAAAGAAGTTAAAGCTGATGTCGTCGACTTCGCTTAGTACTTCAATAGCATGACGAAGACCTGATTTTGCACCACGAGGTAAGTCGATTTGCGTGACGTCACCAGTGATAACTGCGCGAGAGTTAAAACCAATACGTGTTAGGAACATCTTCATCTGCTCAACCGTGGTGTTCTGACTCTCATCAAGAATGATGAAAGCGTCGTTTAGAGTACGACCACGCATGTAAGCAAGAGGGGCTACCTCAATCACGTTACGTTCAATCAGCTTCTCTACGCGCTCAAAGCCCAACATTTCAAATAGGGCATCGTATAGCGGACGTAGGTATGGGTCGACTTTCTGGCTTAAGTCACCAGGTAGGAAGCCCAGTTTCTCACCGGCTTCAACCGCAGGGCGCGTCAATAGAATACGACGGATCTCTTGGCGCTCTAGTGCGTCAACTGCTGCTGCAACAGCAAGATAAGTTTTACCTGTACCAGCTGGGCCAATACCAAAAGAAATATCATGCGTGACCATATTAACCAAGTACTGAGCTTGGTTTGGCGTACGTGGTTTGATCACGCCTTTCTTGGTTTTGACGAAGACTTCTTTACCATGCTCGATATTAGACTCAGTATTCTGCTCAAGAACACCAGACTCTTTAATCGCTAAATGGATCTGTTCAGGCTCAATGTCTGGGATCTCACCTCGTACAGGTGCGGTATCAACATACAGAGTTTTCAGGATATCCAGCGCAGCTGATGCGGTATGAGGTTTACCGACAATTGTAAAATGGTCACTACGGTGGTTAATTTCAACGCCTAGACGACGTTCTAAATGCTTGATGTTGTCATCGAATGGACCGCACAGGCTAGCAAGTCGTCGGTTGTCGGAAGGTTCTAGGTTAATTTCTAGAGTTACGATTTTATTACTCAATGTTGCCTCTCATTTTTTGCCACTTAATGAGAGCCTGATAACGACCAGGCTCTCCATGGCTATTTATACGAGCTTATGGCGTAAAAGTAGCTACACCCAGCTCATCTTCGCGACGTGTTTTCGCCATCATCTGCGTTGGGGAAATCACACTACGAAGATCCATGTCTTTTTCAGTACGTACTAGCTCACCACGCAGTGAGTTCGCAAATACGTCTACGATCTTCACATCAACGAACTGACCAATTAGGTCTGCACTACCTTCAAAGTTTACTACACGGTTGTTTTCTGTACGAGCGCGCAGTTCCATTAGGTTTTTCTTCGAAGGACCTTCAACTAGAACACGTTGTTCTGTGCCAAGCATCAAGCGAGAGTAACGCATCGCTTGAGCATTGATAGTTTGCTGTAGTTCGTAAAGGCGCTCTTTCTTCACTTGTTCTGATACATCACAAGGGTAATCCGCTGCTGGCGTACCTGGACGTGGAGAGAAGATGAAGCTGAAGCTCATGTCAAAGTCTACATCTTTGATTAGCTTCATGGTGTCTTGGAAGTCTTTGTCTGTCTCACCAGGGAAACCAACAATAAAGTCTGAACTGATTTGAATATCAGGACGAGCTTTACGCAGTTTACGGATGATCGACTTGTACTCGATAGCGGTGTGAGGGCGTTTCATCATAGTTAGGATACGGTCACTACCACTTTGCACAGGTAAGTGCAGGAAGCTCACAAGCTCAGGCGTATCTTCGTAAACCGCGATGATGTCGTCAGTGAATTCTAGCGGGTGGCTCGTTGTGAAACGAATACGGTCGATACCATCGATAGACGCAACCAAACGAAGCAGTTCTGCAAATGAACAGATTTCACCGTCGTGTGTTGGACCGCGGTACGCGTTTACGTTTTGACCCAGTAGGTTTACTTCACGTACGCCTTGTTCAGCAAGCTGTGCGATTTCGAACAGCACGTCATCCATTGGACGGCTTACTTCTTCACCACGAGTGTACGGTACGACACAGTAAGTACAGTACTTCGAGCAGCCTTCCATAATAGAAACGAATGCTGTCGCGCCTTCCGCACGAGGCTCTGGTAGGCGGTCGAACTTTTCGATCTCTGGGAACGAAATGTCCATAACTGGTGCGTCATCCGACTGAGATTGTTTGATCATCTCAGGTAGGCGGTGCAGAGTTTGTGGGCCAAAAATAACGTCGACGTATGGTGCACGTTCACGAATATGGTCACCTTCTTGCGTTGCTACACAACCACCTACACCGATAACTACGCCAGGTTTTTTATCTTTTAGTGTTTTCCAGCGGCCAAGCTGGTGGAAAACTTTCTCTTGCGCTTTTTCACGGATCGAACAGGTGTTAAGTAGAAGTACGTCTGCTTCCTCTGGCTCTTCCGTCAGCTCGTAGCCGTTTGCAGCATTAAGCAGGTCGGCCATTTTTGATGAATCGTATTCGTTCATCTGGCAGCCCCAGGTTTTAATTAGCAGTTTCTTACTCATCTCACTTTCGCTCGTTCAGTTGTACTTAAATTGGAGAGCTATTGCTCAAATTATAGCCGCCATCACGGCGGTAAGCGGCGTATTGTACTGCTTTAAAAAGCACCTGACTAGTGATCTGGCTAATTCTCTGCAAAGCCTGATGAAATCTAGTTTTTCGCCCTATGCAGAACAAGGTTTTTTGTTAAACAATTTTGTAAAAATAGCCATGGAAAGTACAATAAAAAACGCCAATTAATCAGCACGATGAAGAGTAAAAAATGAACAAGTATGACATCGCCGTGATCGGTGGCGGTATGGTTGGGGCAGCCGTCGCTGTTGGATTTGCCAAGCAGGGCAGAAGCGTTGTCTTGGTTGAAGGTGCAAAACCCAAAGCTTTTGATGCCGCTCAGGCGATGGATATTCGCGTATCTGCGATTTCGCACCAGTCGGTGGAGTTACTTGATTCACTCGGCGCATGGTCAGAAATTAAAAGTATGCGAGTTTGCCCTTATCGGCGTTTAGAAACTTGGGAGCACCCGGAGTGCCGTACTCGTTTTCACTCTGATGAACTGTCATTGGAGCAGCTAGGTTATATCGTTGAAAACCGCCTAATCCAATTAGGTCTTTGGCAAGTCTTCTCTCAGTATGAAAATCTAACCGTGATGTGTCCTGAGCGATTAAAAGCCATTGAGTTTGCAGATGTAAATCTTGTGACACTAGAAAGTGGGGCGCAGTTTGAAGCTAACTGGGTGATTGGTGCTGATGGTGCAAACTCTAAAGTTCGTCAATTGGCTGGAATTGGTGTGACTGCGTGGGATTACCGACAACACTGCATGTTGATTAACGTGAAAACAGAATTGCCACAGCAAGATATCACTTGGCAACAATTTACTCCTTCAGGCCCGCGTTCATTTTTACCTTTGTGCTCTTTGACTAATGAAGACGGTCAAGAAGTAGGCCAAGGTTCGTTGGTTTGGTATGACTCGCCAAAACGCATTAAACAACTGTGTGCGATGGGTAAGCCTCAACTAAGGGAAGAAATCTTACGTCATTTCCCTGCTGAATTGGGCGATATTGAAGTTTTACAGTTTGGCTCATTTCCACTCACTCGTCGTCATGCGCAAGGCTACTCAAGCAAAAATTGCGTATTAGTGGGTGACTCTGCTCATACGATCAATCCGCTTGCAGGGCAAGGGGTAAACTTAGGCTTCAAAGATGTAGACGTTCTCCTTTCGGTAACAGAACACAAAGAACAGCTGGAAGATGCCTTACTCGCGAAATACGAACGTGCACGTCGACCTGACAACTTACTCATGCAGACAGGCATGGACTTTTTCTATAAAGGTTTTAGCAACGATCTTGGGCCATTGAAGTTTGTACGTAATGCTGCATTGAAGTTTGCTGAAAACTCAGGACCGATCAAGGCTCAAGTACTGAAATATGCGTTAGGTATGTAGTAAGTTACTCAATCCACAGATAGAAAAAAAGCGAGCCATGAGCTCGCTTTTTTAATTCGGCAAATCTAATGATTTCCCGAGTCCAGAACCAAAAAAAGAAAAAACCCAGCAAAATCATGCTGGGTTTTCCGATA
>NZ_JAHPJI010000007.1:0-204860 GCF_020515785.1 Vibrio sp. E14 | reverse complement strand
GTTCGAATCCGTCCCCCTCCACCATATTGAAAAAGCCAGCTCATTGAGCTGGCTTTTTTCGTTTCAGACTCTTGATAAAGTAACAAGCCCTTCCTTATTTAACCCAACTTCTCCGCTATTCTCCCTTTGTTTGGCTCCTACTTTAACAACTGGGCCGAAGCGAATCTCCGGCCAAAGTTCGGATCTGGTCGTTGTAATACAAACAATGTACTAGCACTTTGTCCTTGTTTTATCGCAATGACCATATGTGAATGCTAAAAACATTCAGTAAAGCACTTGAGGACTGGCTAGCAAAAAAGATATTCGGCAGAGTTAAGCGCGAGCTATGATGAAGGCTCCACCTGGCAGGTTTTATAAAAATATCTTTCGTAGATACAAACGACAGATACAAAAAATCCCGCAGGGGGTGCGGGATTTTTATTAGTGACTAAATTGGTTTAAAGGTGACTAGCCTTGAATACCAACGATTAACCATGGTGCATTAGGCACAGTCAGGTCACGCTCTAGGTGCCAGATATCTTCGATTTCTTCTTCAACACCTTCTACTGTGTCACGGTAACGACCGCTAAACTGCAGGCTAAGCTGTGCTTTATTTGCATCATAATCGGCACGGACGATCTCTGCATCAACGTACATTACATCAGTATGCTGCTCACCGTCGAGCTTCGCGCGCTCTGCTTTCAGATCTTCAAACAAGCTTGGAGAAACATATTCTTCAATAGTTTCCAGTTGATTGTGATTCCACGCTCCTTGCAGGATTCGGTAGTGTTCACGAGAGCCGTTAATGAACGCTGCTTGGTCAAAGCCCGGTGGGTAGTTATGTGGTACGTCCGTTTGAGCGCCGAAACCACCAAAGCCACCATTATTTGTGTTTGGCTGTTGCTCAAAGTTTTGCATGTTTGGTTGCTCAAACTTAGATGCGTTACCACCAAATGCAGGTTGCTGGCGATGCTGGTTCATACTGCCCTGCTTCGCACCTAGCATACCGCGCATTAATTTAAAGATGACAAAGGCAATCAAACCAATAATTAAGATATCCATAAACTGGATACCTTCAAAAGCACCGCCAAAGAATGCAGCAAGTAGACCACCAGCAAGAAGTCCGCCTAGCAGACCACCCATTAAGCCTTTTTTACTTGAAGACTTCGCCGTCTGATCTTTGCCGACCGTATTGGTGTTTTGTTGCTGTTGTTTTGGTGCTGGCGCTGTTTTGTAGCTCTTACCGAAAGACTTACTGCCACCAAACTTCTTCGCTTCCGCGATAGGCGTTACAGCAACGGTAAACATCAACAGAGCAACAATAGACAATAAACGTTTCATCGTTATCCTTAAAGTTAGCTATCTAAGATTGTGCTCTATCAGACGAAACAACGATTGTTTCAAACAGTAGCACGCCAAAGATGATTGTTACGTCATCATACTCTGTATGCCTGTTGATGAAAACAGCTTACAGAAGCTGACATGTATCAGAATATTGCCAAAGATACAGACTGCTCTCGGTTAACTTCGAGATACTTGGTTCGTTTAGAAATGCTTGGAATGAACTCGCTGCTACTTGGGGATGTTTTACTTGAATTAGAATCAGTGACACAGCTCAGAATCCTGCACCTTGACGTCACTTGAGTATATTGCCTTGTTGACGGTTAATAGGTAGCTGACTATCATATTGAACGATGTTCAATAAAGCAGTTTGAGAGTATGGCGCGCAGAAACGATCACACCAGAGAAGAGTTAGTGAATTTGACTTTAACAACAGTCAAAAACTTTTTAGATGAGAATTCTTACCACGAACTCAGTCTTCGTAAAATCGCTAACATGATTGGTTACGTGCCAAGCACATTAGTCAACATTTTTGGCAACTATAACCTGTTACTTTTACACGTAGTCGCGCAAACTTTAGACGAACTCTCCCAAGAAGCACTGAAGGCGACCAATAGCAGTAAAGACGCTCATCAAGCTCTATTTGAACTGGCTTATTGCTACCACGATTTCGCTCAAAAGCACCCTTACCGTTGGCAGTTAGTGTTCGAGCACAACATGAATGGTGCAGAGCTTCCAGAATGGCATGCCAAACGTATCGACGGGATGACAGGAATGTTGGAGTCACTATTGGCTCAAATCGCACCACATCGTACCGAGTCTGAAGTGATTCAAGCGAGTCGAGTGCTTTGGTCTGGCGTACACGGTATTACTTTACTCAGTGTTGATGATAAATTTTTCTCTAGTGAACCCATTGATGGTAAAGAATTAATCAGTAACCTGCTTTCTAACTACCTCACAAACTGGTAACAAAGGATTATCCATGTCGTCCGACAGACAGCCGTCCTTACTTACGCAAAGAAAGTTCCTACCCTATTTCATTACTCAGTTTTTTGGCGCTTTCAACGACAATATTTTTAAAAACGTTTTGCTGCTGTTTGTCGCCTTCGCGGGATCCAGCGCACTACCTATTTCGAGCAACTTGTTCATCAATTTAGCGGCTGGCTTGTTCATTCTACCGTTCTTTCTATTCTCCGCTTCAGCTGGCGTATTAGCCGATAAATATGAAAAATCATGGTTTATTCGCAAGGTAAAGCTGTTTGAAATCGCCATCATGCTTTTGGGTGCCATTGGTTTTATAACCGAAAGTTATGGTGTGCTTTTGCTGCTACTGTTCTTAATGGGCACACAGTCAGCATTCTTTGGACCGGTTAAATATGCCCTTTTGCCCCAAAAATTAAACGCGAAAGAGTTAGTGCCAGGCAACGCCCTTGTTGAAGCTGGTACCTTTATCGCCATCCTTATTGGTACCCTAGGTGCTGGAATTATCGCCTCAGCAGACAACGCAAAATACCTTGCCGCATTTTGTGTCGTACTCTTTGCATTTTTGGGATATTTGTCGAGCCGATCAATACCCTTTGCAGCCGCCAGCGCACCTAATCTTTCTTTTCGTTGGCAACCGTACAAACAAACTAAACACACGCTATCCATCGCAAAATCAGATCGTGTTGTTTTTCAATGTATTATGGCGATAAGCTGGTTTTGGTTTTTAGGCGCCGCCTATCTAACCCAGTTCCCGAATTTCACCAAGATTTACTTAAATGGCACCGAGAGTGCGGTGTCTTTCTTGCTAGCTCTGTTTTCCATTGGTATCGCGCTGGGGTCGCTACTTTGCAATTGGATCTCAAATCATCGTATCGAAGTCGGTATTGTGCCTATTGGCGCACTTGGCATTACGGTATTTGGGTACTTGATGGCAACCTCCATTCCAAGTGACCTACCTATCTTCCATAACTTTGTAGACTTCTTTAGATATGAGCCTTTTTGGCCATTATTTTTCTATCTATTGATGATTGGCGCCTCTGGCGGGCTGTTTATCGTACCGCTTTACGCATTAATGCAACATAGAGCAAAGGAAACCGAGCGCGCACAAGTCATCGCAGGGCTCAACATCTTTAACTCTCTGTTTATGGTCGGCAGTGCTGTCTTAGGTATTGTGTGCCTGAGTGTCATCAAGATGACAATTCCTCAGCTGTTTGCATTGTTAGCCATTTTGAATTTCTTGGTCGCCGCTTACATTTTTTTGCAAATACCGATATTCGTTGTCCGTTTTGTGGTTTGGATGCTAACTCACACTATTTATCGAGTGAAACATAAAAACCTACATAACTTGCCAGAACAAGGCGGTGCGTTGATCGTATGTAATCACGTGAGCTATATGGACGCCTTGCTACTTAGCGCAGTATGCCCAAGGTTGATTCGTTTTGTGATGGAGGAAGATTACGCCAACCTACCTCCACTAAGACGCTTTTTACGCAGAACTGGGGTAATTCCGATTTCAGCGAGTAACAGAAACTCCATCAGGCGTGCATTTAATGATGTAGAAACCGCATTAAGCGAAGGACATATCGTCTGTATTTTCCCAGAGGGGAAATTAACCTCAGACGGTGAAATGAATGAATTCATGCGTGGCATTGATATTATTCTGCGTCGCAGCCCAGTACCTGTCATACCCGTGGCACTCAAAGGCTTATGGGGAAGCTATTTCAGCCGCGCGAAAGGCCGCGCATGTTGTGGCTTACCGACTCGATTTTGGTCAAAGCTAGAAATTGAGGCCGGACAGCCGGTTCCACCAAATGAAGCAACGGCAAAAACGATGTTCGATAGAGTGCATCAACTTAGAGGCGACTGGCGATAAAAATACATTTGAACACATGTTTAGAATAACTGAACATGTGTTCAAATCATTAAGACAAACTGACCACACTCAGTGCGATATACTCGCGCTTTCATTCACAACAGCGAATAAAAACCTTGAATAGAAACTACCTCTTGTTTGGATTGGCGTTACTCTTTTGCTTAACCCCTTTTGTCTCCTCTCCTATTGCCCTAGTTATTGGTTTTCTACTCGCAAGTTTTGGTTTTGTGCCTTCAGAACTGCCCATTGCTTCTTTTACTAAAAAGCTGTTGTCCTACTCGATTATTGGTTTAGGCTTTGGCATCAACTTTGAGCAAGCACTCTCTGTTACATCGGATGGTATCGGTCTGATTATCGCCACGATTACGGGCACACTGATCATAGGCACTATCATTGCCAGAATAATTAAGTTGGAGCGAGTAACCGCATACTTAATCTCGTCAGGTACAGCAATTTGTGGTGGTAGTGCAATTGCCGCGGTGGCACCAGCGATTAAAGCAAAAGACGAACAGATTGGATTAGCACTGGCAACGGTATTTGTCCTAAACTCCATCGCACTATTCGTGTTTCCTGTGGTTGGGCATGCTTTAGGGCTAGATCAACACACATTTGGTACATGGGCCGCGATTGCTATTCATGACACTTCTTCTGTTGTTGGGGCTGCCTCAGCGTACGGTGAAGAAGCACTAACTACAGCAACAACGTTAAAACTTGCACGAGCTTTGTGGATCATCCCTGTTGCACTGATCAGTGCCGTGATCTTTTCGAGAGACCAGAAAGAGAATGGAACGAAAAAGTTAGTTATTCCTTATTTCATTTTTTGGTACTGTGCAGCCATCGCGTTTAGCGACTTCTTCCCTCAATTTGAAATGGTCTATCACGGTATTTTCGTTGGAGCGAAACAAGCTTTGGTGGTGTGTCTGTTCCTGATTGGTTGCAGCATTTCAATTTCGAAGCTGAGGTCTGCTGGAGCTAAGCCACTGTTGTTTGGTGTAACTCTGTGGGTGTTAATTTCAACCACTTCTCTAATTTGGTTATTGTTTAGATATTAGTGGTCTTCTCATCGTGTTGAGATGACGACGGCTCAAGTTTGCTGTTTTTGTATGTAACAACCAATGCGATAGCGATCAAAAAGGCCGTCAGCTCTGCAAGAGAGCGGGCGAGCCCTTCACTGCTTATTGCAATACCAATTTGTAGTGCTACCGCCGCAATTAATACTAGCTTTACCATCCTGAACCTTATGCCTTTTCTCTCTTCGAAGAAGCATAATTATGATTCAGAGTTATAAGGATACGAAATTCCCTTTCTGACTAATACATAGCAAAATTGACTAATGCTGAATTGATGGCAATAGCCACTCCTTCACTGCCTTCCGAGAAACTTTGATCCCACTTTCTAGTAGCACTTGTGGCATTAAATGGTATTCCACTGGCCATTTAAACTTCTCTAATTTGGATTGCAAATGCAGGTCATATTCCGCTTTGCTGCGCAAATCATTGGTCTGAATCACAGCAACAGGGCGATGACCAAATTCCGCATCTTCGACTGGAACCACTATGCTCTGCACCACGCCATCAATTTGGTTCAATGCTGCCTCAATCTCTTCACAATGAATGTTCTCACCACCAGAGATAAATTGATTGTCGGCACGGCCGATGATCTTTAACTCGTCACCTTGCCACTCACCGAGATCCTTGCTATCGAACCAGCCTTTCTCATCCAGAAACGGAGTAACATGACCTTGATGAAAATACCCTGCCGCTAATGTTTTACCACCGACAAAAATGCGTTGGTCAACCAACTTTATCTTACGATGATTCAATACGTGTCCAGCATTACTGGTACTGTCAATTCTCTTTGCGGTAACGGTAGAGGCTGCTTCCGTCATCCCATAACCTAACCACGCCTCAATCCCTCGTCCTGTTGCTCGCAACGCCAACTCGTGAGCAACGTGGCTGCCGCCCAATAGCACATGCGTCAATGACAAGTGAGCATCATCATCCAATAGCCGTTTGAGCTGCGTTGCAACCAAAGAGGCGTGTGACACGCCCTGAATATCTTCGACAAGTTTTCCTGTACCGATTTTCAATGTCGCTCCGACATATAGCCAACGATATACAATCGCCAATCCAGAGACGTGATAAAGCGGAAGCGACAATAGCCAAGAATCTTGCTGAGTGAAAATGAACTCTTGCAACAAGCCTTCTGCTGAAGCAAGGTGTTGTCGATGTGTATGAACCACAGCTTTAGGCTCCCCTGTCGAGCCAGAGGTAAATACCACTGAAGCGAGCCTGTCATGGTGATAGGCATCTTCAATCACCGCATCACGCTCTTGTTGTGAAACTAAGGGCGGTGAAAGCAATGTTGCCTTGAGTTTTTGTATATCATGTTCAGAAAAGGTCGAAGCGCACTCCTGAGCAAACCAGATAAACCGAGTTTGTTCAGGTTTATAAAGGGTCGCAAGTTTACTCTGTAGCGTATCGAGTGGTTGTACCATGGTCAGCGCGGCAAGTGCACCTAACTGCTTGGAAGCAAGATAAAACAGCAGAGTTTCGACTTGGTTTTTACCTACCAAAGTCAGCACATCTCCCCGCGTTACGCCCAAGTCATTCAAATAGTGAGCGTATTGGTCAATACGTACTGAGAGTTGTTGCCAGTTTAATGTTTCTGTTGGTGTCTTGAGTGCAATAGAAAAAGGGCTCGTTTGAGCCCAATATTTCCACGGTGCCTTCGCAACATTGTCTATGCAGAATGCCACACAATCTCCTGATCTTTCAGAGGAAGAACGGGAAGTTCACACTTAGGCCAGCCTTGCTCTAACTGAGCTTTGAATAGGCCAATCGTATCCAAACCTGGAACTTCATCAGGCAGCTGCCATTGGGCAAAGCGCGCTAATTGCGTTAAACCGAGACTGGATTCAATGCTCGAGCTAATAACCGCTTTCATCCCCAGTGACTTCGCCTTCTCTATCAGTGTAATACAAAAATCCACCGAACCAATGAGTGTGGGTTTGATGATGATCGTTTTCACACCAGTTAGATCTTCAAGACGGAAATCCTCTCGACGAACCGCATCTTGCAACGTTTCATCCCAAGCAATCGCAATACCAGTATTGATAGCAAAAGAGAGACTATCGCCAGGAGAGCGGCACGGCTCTTCCAAAAAGGTAATGCGCTGACGCAGAGACGGAGTAATGTATTTAGCAAACTGCTGCGCTTTTTCTGGTGTCCAAGCGCGGTTTGCATCAAGTCGAAGCGTTAATTGAGGGATAGATTCAAGGAAAAGGTTCACAAGCATGCCATCGCGAATTGGCTCATAAAGCCCGACTTTTACTTTCGCGACTTTCTCGCCTTCCATTTCGTTCAGCTTTGGAATGAGCTCGTCTGGGTCACCAGTACACAGCGGCGCTGTTTGATACTTACCTTGTTGGGGCAGGCCACCAGCCAACTCTAACTTTGCCATCGATAAACCAAACGCGACCGATGGATACATGTTGGTGTAATCCACATCCAATCCTGCTACCCAACGCTCCGCTTGTTCTTGTAGCTGAATACCAGCATCTTCGGTGCTCTCTAAACTAAAACCAGGAAGAGGAGCGACTTCTCCAAGCCCTATTTGGTCACCTTCAGAAAGCGCAACAACATAACTAACACGTTCAGTTAGCTTATTGTCTCGTAGGATGACACCACTATCCATGGGCAAGCTATAACGATAAATTTTCGCTTCACGCATAATTCGAGTCCTATGTAATGCCGTATATTTGAGCGTTCTGGCGAGCAATCCCACCAGCCTCCCAGAGGGCGAGGCGCTCAGGAAAAATGGAACAGAGGAGCTAAAACACTCCTCTTTTTATACGGATTATGGGTTACGAGGGAATTTGTCGAAGTCTGGGCGACGTTTCTCGTTGAATGCGTTACGACCTTCTTGGCCTTCATCGGTCATGTAGAACATCATCGTTGCGTTACCCGCAAGCTCTTGAAGACCTGCTTGACCATCACAGTCCGCATTCAATGCAGCTTTCAGGCAGCGTAGCGCCATTGGACTATGCTGAAGAACTTCACGACACCAACGAACGGTTTCTTTCTCTAGTTCTTCTAGCGGCACAACCGTGTTGACCAAGCCCATGTCTAACGCTTCTTGTGCGTTATAGAAACGACATAGGAACCAGATTTCGCGTGCTTTCTTCTGGCCTACGATACGAGCCATGTAAGACGCGCCCCAACCACCATCAAATGAACCCACTTTAGGGCCCGTTTGACCAAACTGCGCGTTGTCCGCTGCAATTGTTAGGTCACACATCATGTGCAGTACATGACCGCCGCCAACAGCCCAGCCAGCAACTGATGCGATCACAGGTTTTGGACAAGTTCGAATATCGCGTTGGAAGTCCAATACGTTTAGGTGGTGTGTACCTTGCTCGTCTTTATAGCCGCCGTAGTCGCCACGGATCTTCTGGTCGCCGCCAGAACAGAATGCGTCTTCACCTAGACCTGTCAGAATGATCACGCCAACACCAGAGTCATAACGCGCATCTGCCAACGCATCAATCATCTCTTTTACTGTTTGAGGGCGGAATGCATTACGCACTTGTGGGCGTGCAATGGTAATTTTCGCGATACCATCTTCAGATTTATGGTAGTGAATATCCTCGTATTTCTCGCTGCAATCTTTCCATTGAACCGGAGCGTAAAGTTCTTCTTCAGAAATGCCTACTGTTTTAGCCATGGTGATTCCCATTGTTCTCGTTACTCTCACCAAAGTGAGATTGAATTATTTGCTTAATATGCATCGCAAATTGTTGGGGCTGCTCTTGATGAACGTTATGTCCTGCGCCTTCAACTTGTCGATACGCCAACCCGCTACGTTGTGCCAGTTGACTAAATTTTTGGTCTTTCGCGCCACACAAGTAATACATCGGTATATTCTGCTTTTTCAGTGTGGGCAACAAATACGCCTGCTTGGCTAACGATGTTGCCATCAGCATGCTCGCGACCGCCGAGCCAAGATTATCACTTCGCTTCGCAATTAATGTTTGTCTTTGCTCATGGTTTAGTGAAGAAAACACCGCTTGCTGATACCAATCGTTCAAAACACATTCAAGTGGTTCAGTTTTGAAACGCTTTGCCCAGCGAGCATCATTCTCCAATCTCACCTGTTTCTCTGACTCAGTTTGAAGCCCGAAGTTTCCCCCTTCCACAATTGCACCCACAATATTGAGATCTGGGAAGCATTGATTGGCAATACCATGCATCGCAATACGACCGCCCATCGAGTAACCAATCAAAATAAGTGGTTGTTGCGGAGGAAATAATAAAGATAGTGTGGAATTAAGAAGTTTGCAGCAATCATCGAGATCGTTGCACTTTGTAAACTGACTGCGACCATGCCCAGGAAGGTCTATAACGACTCGTTCAAACTGAGTCAGCTCATCCAAACAAGCTTGCCAATCAGCACCACTTCCTAAAAAGCCATGCAAAAACACCAGAGTGGGAAGGTCGCCACTTTGGTGTTTTTCAGTTGAAGAGAGACGCTCAGAGTGAAGCATGCAGGCTCTTATTAAATGCCTTTATCAACTCTGCGGCTTGGCTTGGTGGGGTTTGAACTTCCACCAGCAGTGTGCCTTGGCCGCTCGACAGGTGCTCGGCAACCATTGCTTGATACATTTCTAACGTAGTTGGCTTCTCATACTTTAAACCAAACTGTTTGGCTGCATGTTCAAACTGATAACCGTGGGGCATTTGGTAGTACGCAGTGCGATGCTCCTGAGGCACCGGTAACATATCGAAAATTGCGCCACCATCATTGTTTGTGACCACAAGTACCGTCGGCAGTTTATTGTGAGAAAACAGCGCTAGTGAATTGAGATCATACAGTGCTGATGTGTCACCAATATACAGCAGTAACGGATTACCTCTTGCTCGCTGCACACCTGATGCGGTAGCAAACAAGCCGTCAATGCCTGACGCGCCTCGGTTAGTGAACACTTCTACATCATCAAGTTTGCCGTACATATCGACAAGTCGAACAAACAAACTGTTACCCAAAAAGACATCAGCGTTTTTAGTGCGCTCGTTGATGTCTGCTGCCAACGCAATTTCGTCAATGGCAGAAGCTGAATCAGATAGAAAAGCTTCTTCGATACGTTGATGAACTCGCTTAACTCCATTCGCTAACTTATCAGCCCAACCAGCAAATATTGGCTTCTCAAAGCTAATGCGAGAAACCCAAGTTTGAGGAAGCTCAACCCAGTGCATTTGCGCCAGATGATTTTGGTTATTACGGTCAATACGCGACGAGATATACCAGTATTGAACGTCTTTACTTTGTTGATTTTGCGAAACTTGTTTATAAATCCATTGGTTCAAACGTTTGGAGATGATTCGGCTACCAAATTGGATAATAAGTTCACAAGATTCAAGCTCGTTTGCGAACTCGGGAAGTTGAAGCCATACATCGTAATGCGCCCAATCCGAACTGAGACCACTTTGCGGGTCTGCAAGTACTGGCCATCCCATCTTTTGTGCAAATGCCTGCGCCGACTTCGCTTGTTCAAGCGGTAAGCTGCCAATCACAACCAAGCCTTTTTTATCCGCACAAGACGTGATGTGCGCCTGTGACAAGTGGTTAAAACGCTGAGTATAAGTACCACTTCCTTTTCGCCATCCGGCTACCGAGTCTAAGTAGGTTTGATAATCCGCTTTTGCGCCGTTGGAATACAAAGGCTCTGGAAATGCACAGTTAATATGAACAGCACTACCTTGCAGTTGCTGAGTAAACATCACTTCGTCAACAGAGGTCAGCAACCAATTAAGCGATGTTGTTAAAGTTGGGCTTGGTAAATTCAAGCTGGCCGAGACATGATGTGAAAAAATACCCAACTGGTTAATCGCTTGGTTTGCGCCACAGCCAACGAGCTCCATCGGACGATCCGCAGTGAGCAGCACCAGCTTTTCACCAGTAAGCCTAGCCTCCGCAACGGCTGGTAATAAGTTCGCCACTGCCGTACCAGAGGTAACGATGATTGCCACTGGCTCTTGAGTAGCTTTCGCTAAGCCAAGAGCCATAAAGCCGAGACCACGCTCATCAAAGTGAGTATGAATAGAAAAATTGGACTGTTCTGCCGCCTCTAAAGTTAAAGGAGTAGAACGAGAGCCAGGAGCGATACAAACATGCTTAACGCCAAATCGCTGAAGCTCAATCAATATGGTTTCTGACCAAATTCGATTGAGCACCGCTTGGTCATGATTCATGATGCGACTCCTAACGGGGGGTGATCAGAAATCAGCGTAAGTAACGTCGACATTTTCTTATCAAGTTCCGCCCACTCATGCTCTGCTACAGAGCCTGGCACAATACCTGCGCCCGCAAACAGTTGTACTTGGTCACCGAGAACAAGCGCGCTTCTGATCGCGACACAAAACTCTGCTCGTTCATGGCTTATGTAACCCATTGACCCCGCGTACCAGCCGCGCGCAAAGGGCTCATTATCAAGAATAAACTGCATGGATTCTTGTCGAGGTAAGCCAGCAACCGCCGCCGTCGGCTGAAGCGCCGATAACAACTGAACACCGTTTATTCCCGTCTTTAGGCTCGCGTGAATATTTCGCTTGAGGTGTTGCACTTTTCGTAGCCTAACCAAACTTGCCTCGGCCTCCACTTCAACCGCTTCGGAATGCGGTGATAGGCGATCAATAATGTCATCAACCACATATTGGTTTTCATTGAGGTTCTTTTCATCTTGGGATAACCAATTCGCCAACTCCATATCGTGAGTGGCGTTGTCCCCTCGACCAATCGTGCCTGCTAACGCTTCGGTATGAAGTTCGTGCCCTACGCGAGAATACAAACGTTCTGGCGTAGAACCCATAAAGCTGTGTTTGCTGTCTAAGCTCAGCATGAAATGGAAACTATGATGGTTATTTAAGTAACTCGCTTTCAGCAATTGTGCAGCACTTAATGTGTTATCAAGCTGCACGGTAGAGCGACGCGCCAATACCACTTTCTTAAAATCATCATTCTTTATACCAGTCAGAACTTTATGAACTAACTCATTCCATTGAGGCTGACTTGGCGTATGAACAATAAAGCGGATGTGAGAAGAAATCGGAGCTAAGGTCGCGACCTCACAAACCAGTTTATGCAGTCCTGCTAGGGTTCGCGCTTTGTCTTCTGAAATATTAACTGCGAGAGACCATTGTTGATCAAAACGAATTAACTCAATTTGAGGCAAAAAGAAGAAAGAAGGCATACAGCGACGATTCTTCTCATGCTGGCCGTCAAAAGAGCGTCCGCCCCAGACTCGTTGCCCTTCACCTAGAATGGTATAAGCAGGGCCTGGCTCAACAAAAGCGTGTAATTGCCCTAGTGCAACGACCTCTTCACGAGTATCGCGGGACTGCCAGTAGAATTTAGGGAAAAGTGGTTGTGCATCAAGCCAATCAATAAATGAGAAATTAGGTTTCTCGCTCAGGGGCTCGACCAGACGTGTTTGATTGCCTTCCGCTTGCTGAACTCGCTCGATAATTCTCTTTACGGCTTGATGGAACTGTGACAAATCAACCTCGTAGTATGTGAGGATAAATGGTAACTGACGGCTACTCTAAGTTTAGACCCAAAGCAAATCAAGGTCGTATGCGATCTTTTGCAAAATCCTGTGATAGCAAACGAGCAAAACTTAACCAGCAAACAGATAATTTACAGATATATATTCTAATAAAAAACAAATTATTGTATTTTAATAAAGAAATTAACGAATTTTTAGGAATTATACAATGCAAAATATCGGGATGTCGTCAAAACTCGATAATGTCTGCTACGACATTAGGGGTCCTGTACTCAAACATGCTAAGCGCATGGAGGAAGAAGGGCATAAAATCCTAAAGCTAAACATTGGTAACCCTGCCCCATTTGGTTTTGACGCCCCTGATGAAATTTTAGTCGACGTGATTCGTAATCTGCCGACTTCTCAAGGCTATTGTGATTCCAAAGGCATTTACTCTGCTCGTAAAGCCGTGGTCCAACACTATCAACGTAAAGGTATCCGCTCGCTAGATGTCGAAGATGTGTATGTGGGTAACGGCGTGTCTGAACTGATCGTGATGGCCATGCAAGCGCTGTTAAATAATGGCGACGAAATGCTGATCCCAGCACCTGATTATCCGTTGTGGACAGCTTCAGTTGCACTATCAGGCGGTAAGCCGGTTCATTACCTATGTGATGAAGGTGCAGACTGGTACCCAGATCTTGAAGACATCAAAAAGAAAATCACACCAAAGACACGTGGCATTGTTCTGATCAACCCGAACAACCCGACAGGTGCGGTATACAGCCGTGACTTCCTACTTGAAGTGATTGAAATCGCGCGCCAGCACAAACTGATCATTTTCGCAGATGAGATCTACGACAAAGTGTTGTACGACGGTGCAACACATACCTCAGTCGCAACACTCACTGAAGACGTGCTAGTCATGACATTCAATGGCCTTTCAAAAGCCTACCGTGTTTGCGGTTTCCGTGGTGGCTGGATGTTCCTAACGGGGCCTAAACATCTAGCTCAAGGGTACGTTAATGGATTGGAGTTGCTTTCATCGATGCGTTTATGTGCAAACGTACCAATGCAACATGCGATTCAAACCGCGTTAGGTGGATACCAAAGTATTAATGAACTGATTTTACCTGGCGGACGCTTATTAGAGCAGCGCAACCGAGCGTATGAACTGATCAATCAGATTCCTGGTGTTTCTTGTGTCAAACCTAAGGGGGCGATGTACCTCTTCCCGAAAATCGACACTAAAATGTACAACATCAAGAACGATCAGCAGATGGTTTTAGATTTCTTAAAACAAGAGAAGGTCTTACTGGTGCAAGGTTCCGGTTTTAACTGGCCAAAACCAGACCACTTCCGCATCGTGACACTACCGCACGTTGAAGATCTAGAAATCGCCATTGGACGTTTTGAAAGATTCCTATCAACCTACAGCCAGTAATGAATCACTGGTAGTAATTAGTGCTGATCTCTCATATGCTTAGAGGAACTCCTAGTGAGTTCCTTTTTTACACCAGAAACGGAGAAAGCCATGAAAGAAAGCCATTTTTTCGCTCACCTGGCTCGAATGAAGCTGATCCAACGCTGGCCTTTAATGCGGTCCGTCTCACCAGAAAACGTTTCAGAGCATAGCTTACAAGTTGCTTTTGTCGCTCATGCCCTTGCCCTAATTAAAAACAAAAAGTTCGGCGGCAACCTTAATCCAGAACGCATCGCGATTCTTGCTATGTACCATGACTCCAGCGAAGTATTAACGGGTGACCTTCCAACCCCAGTGAAGTATTACAATCCTGAAATTGCCAAAGAATATAAGAAGATAGAATCGGCAGCGGAACAAAAATTACTCTCAATGTTACCGGAAGAGTTCCAAGATGATTTTGCCCCCTACCTTCTTTCCCACTCTGCACACGAAGAGGACGCAAAAATCGTCAAGCAAGCCGACTCCATCTGTGCCTATTTAAAATGTCTCGAAGAACTAAGCGCAGGCAATCATGAGTTCGCTCTGGCAAAAAAACGCTTAGACATCACTTTGCAAGAACGTAGAACGCCTGAAATGGATTACTTCCTCAATACCTTTGCCCCAAGTTTCGAATTATCGTTAGATGAAATCAGTTAGCTTACGGAGATAATCGTGTCGTTTGAATTACACCCGCAATGGCAAGAGCGCCATGATGATGAGCATAAAATACGTCGTGACGACCATCGAAGCCCGTACCAAAGAGACCGAGCGCGCATTCTTCACTCGGCTGCATTTCGACGCTTACAAGCAAAAACCCAAGTACACGGCAATAGCTTGGAAGACTTTCACCGCAGCCGGTTAACACACTCCTTAGAAGCGTCGCAACTCGGGACCGGTATCGTCGCCCAGTTGAAGAAAAAACAACCAGAGTTCCGTGATCTATTGCCATCAGACAGCTTAATTGATTCATTATGTTTGGCGCACGACATCGGGCATCCTCCATACGGTCATGGGGGAGAAGTCGCTCTAAACTACGTAATGCGCGAACATGGCGGTTTCGAGGGGAACGCCCAAACCTTTCGTATCGTCACTAAGTTAGAGCCTTATACTGAGCATTTCGGAATGAATTTATCACGCCGCACACTGCTTGGTTTGATTAAGTACCCTGCCCTCATTAGTCAAACACGCTCCGTCAAGTTGCCTCAACCAGCTGAGCATCAACGTAAACTAAAAGCCAAAGATTGGAGCCCAGCTAAGGGCATTTATGATTGTGATAAAGACTTATTTGATTGGGTAATTGCACCGCTTTCTGACAACGACAAGGCATTGCTTAGCCTAATGCGCTCAAAACCAGAATCGGAGTTTGAGCACAGTAAAACGCGCTTTAAATCACTCGATTGCTCAATCATGGAGCTAGCGGACGATATCGCCTACGGCGTTCATGATTTAGAAGATGCGATCGTACTTGGTATGGTGACACGTCAGCAATGGCAAGAAGGCGCAGCAAGTCAATTAGCGGACTGTGGCGACCCGTGGTTTGAAGCACATATCGATTCCATCGGACAGATGCTATTTAGTGGTAAGCATCATGAGCGGAAAGATGCCATCGGTGGTATGGTTAACGCCCTGCTGACCAGCATTTCAATTAAGGCGGTGGATGAGCCTTTCAATAATCCATTACTGTCTTGGAATGCGTGTTTAGAGCCACAAATGGCACGAGCACTTGACGTACTCAAACACTTTGTCAGTACTTTTGTTATCCAAGTCCCGCAGGTCCAGATCGTTGAATATAAAGGTCAGCAAATTATTATGGACATTTTTGAAGCGTTAACAGCGGACCCAGAGCGCTTGCTGCCTGTTCATACAAAAGAACTGTGGTGCCAAGCGAAAAGCGAGAGCAATAAGATGAGGGTCATCGCCGATTACATTTCTGCTATGACCGATGGTCACGCGCAAAAGCTGCACCGTCAGCTATTCTCTTCCATCGTTCTTTAGTCACACTCAACCTTTCAAGTAATTCTTTTCAAATACGCCCGGCGGCATCTGGGCGATTTGGAATTCGATCATCTTTTCAAAGGCATGCATAAGCGGTGTAAAGTCTCTCTCGGGTTCAAGCAAACGAAGCGAATGATAACCTGCCTCGACTGTCGATAAGCTATTCTCAGAGGGCGCCTTACGAATAGTGTAATGCCCTTGCAATTGCTTCGGTAATTGCACGGTTGGGAGTGGATGTAAATTGCTAGAAAGCTGCCACATTTTGTACGCTTTTTTCCACGTCCCATCGAGCAAAATCAAACGTATTTTCTTAGATACACTACGTCTCGCTTGATTGATTTCAGAGATGCATCGTGACTGTTCCGATGGGTAAAGAACAAAATGTTGATATGATTCATCCGCCAACAAGTGATTTAAGACATCATCACCAGAAAAGTCCTCTCCTATCAGACAAATACAGTTATCTAAACTCAAATTGAGAATCCGTGCCGTACCAAGCGGACGATGTTCTTCACTCGTGTGCTGAAGAATGATAAGTTCTACCTCGCTTGCCAACGGTACAATCCATTGGCAAATACACGCTTTTTGCGACTTTCCACAACGAGAACAATAACGAGACATAGAGTGAACCTTTATACCTTGCTGAGTATTATCAGCGTGATCTGTTTGATACTTCAATTCGAACCAATGGCAAGCCTAACCGAGTGGCACAGCTACAATATACGCCATGGCGAATGGTGGCGAATCGTAACAGGAAATCTCACACATACCAACTTTGCGCACTTAGGGATGAACCTGGCAGGATTGTGGATCATTACTTTTATTTTTCGTCCAAGCACTCGCAACTTCCTTATCGTTTTCTCACTCTTGTGTGCATTTGTTGGCGCAATGAATTTGTTTACCAACATGTCCGTGTACGTGGGATTATCTGGCGTACTACACGGACTGTTTGGATTCTGGGCACTCAGAGAAGTCTTTGAAAGCAGAAGAAGCAGCTTGTTGTTGGTCGGCGGGCTTATTGCCAAAGTAGCATGGGAGCAGATCTATGGTCCATCAAGCAGCACTGCTGCGCTTATCGGCGCAAACGTTGCTATTGATGCTCATTTATTTGGCGCAATCGGTGGGTTAACAATGGCTCTAATGGAAAAAGGCTTTAGCCGTCGTTTATTCGGATAAAAAATCCCGAACCACGAAAGAGGGGTTGGTTCGGGAAAGCAGTAATAGGGAAACAGATATTGTTCTGAATTCAGACTCAATATCTGAAATACATCAAGCTACAGTAAAATGCGGTCTTCGTTTTTCTTAACTGTCGCTTCACCAATGCCTTTTACGCTCTTCAAATCTGCAGCCGTTTTAAAAGGGCCATGCTCCTCGCGGTAGTCCACGATACTCTGCGCTTTCTTCTCACCTATACCTTTCAACATGGTCGCAATTTCTTCAGCAGAAGCCGTGTTGATATTTACGGTAATTTCAATTCCTTCATATTTGTCAGTGGCTGAATCCGCAGCCATGCTAAAAGGCGCAAAAACAAATAAGCACAATGTCAAAATCCATTTCATATTGAACATACAATCTCCAAAATAGTAGGCTAAAACCAGTCATCGGGAGCAAGTCACTATCAATTAACAAACCTAGATGACCCAATATTCGCAATGACTGGTATCACTTAAACGCGCACTAATTTAAGTAATGCTTATTGATGATTGAAGTTAATAAAGACAAAAATAAAACGGACCGCTTATGCGGTCCGTTTTAGTTAACATGCAAATTACACTAATTGTGCTTAGTTGCTCACAATAAAGTACTCAATGTCAGTGTTTGCTCGCAGTACTGCTAGCACAGAGGATAGGTCTTGCTGAGAAGATGCACGCTGCATTTGCATCGCAACTTGCTCTTCTAACTCACTATCTAGCTCAGCATTTACAGCATCAAGCTCGATGATAACAATGTTACCTTCAAGATCTTTAGACTGACCATATACTGGCTTACCATCGACTGGTTTTGCCATCGCGAATACCGTTGTTGCCAACGGAGAACGGCGATCTACTGTCTCTTGTTCACCAAATGCAAGGTTGTTTTCAGTAAGCACATCTGTCTTACCTTCTTTCAATGCAGCAACAACCTGTGTACCAAGTTCCATCGCATCTTGCTCACCCTTAACGCGAGATAGCTCTGCAATAACCTGATCTTTCACTTCTTCTAGTGGAAGAACCGTCTCATCACGTGCGTCTTCAACACGAACAACAATAATATGTTCAGGTGCAACTTCGATAGCTTCAGAGTTTAAGCCATCTTCTTTTACTTCTGGGCTAAGGATAGCTTGCATTACCGCAGGGTTACGAAGCACTTCAGGTGCGTCAACTTGAGAAATAAAGTCCGTTGTCTTCACTTCTTGGTTAACCGCTTGAGAAGCGTCATACAATGAGTCTGGGTATTCAAACGCTACGCGCTCAAGCTCGCTTTGTAGCTCGTAGAATTGATCAACTGCTTGTTGGTCAACCATTTCTTGTTTGATTTCAGCGGCAACTTCTTCAAATGGCTTCGCCACAGAGTCTTTTAGCTCTTCAAGCTTGATAATATGGTAGCCAAAGTCCGACTTTACTAGACCCGACGTATCGCCTGGATTCTTCAACGCGAATGCCGCTTCTTCAAAAGCAGGGTCCATCACATCACGCTCAATCCAACCTAAGTCACCACCATTTTCAGCACTGCCAAAATCGTCAGATTTCTCTTGAGCAAGCGTCGCAAAATCTGCACCCGCATTTAGCTCATCTAGGATAGCCTGCGCTTTTGTTTCATCGTCCCCTTCTACAAGAATATGAGCGACACGGCGCTGCTCTTCTGAAGAGTATTTGTTTAAATGCTCATCGTAGTACTTTTCCACCTCAGCATCAGAAACATTAACTTGTTCCTTTAGCGCTTCAGCAGACAGTTCGATATAAGCGACTTTAACCTGCTCTGGGCGAGTAAAGTTGTCAGGGTTTGCTTTGTAGTACTGTTGAATTTCTTCGTCAGTCAATTCAATGTTTTTCGCAAACTCTGCTAAGTCGATTTTAATCGTGCGAATATCACGAGTTTGAGTGAACAGCTTACCTTCTGCCTGTACTTCACCTGGCAGAATAAATTCACTGTTTTGTAGTGCATTCAGCAGTTGTTCACGAACCAATTCACGACGCATGTACTCAGCAAAAGAGTCTGGCGAAAAGCCTGCACGACGCAGAGAAGCTTGATAGATCTCTTGATCGAACTGACCATTAGATTGGAATTGAGGCATGTCTAGAATCATGCTGCGAACTTGAGTGTCGCTGATTCGCAGACCTAAAGCTTCTGCTTGTTGGTCAAGCAACACGTCATTGATCATTCGATCTAAAACGGATTTGCGGAAAGATTCAACATATGCAGGGTCAGCCAGCATTTGAGAGAAGTAGTCACCCAACTGAGCTTGCATACGGTTACGCTCATTTTGGTATGCCATCTCGAACTCACCACGAGGAATCTCAGTGTTACCGACTTTCGCTGCAGAGTTGTTGTTACCACTAACGATGTAGCTACCCACACCTGCAAATACGAAAGACAGGATGATAAGCCCAAGGATAATTTTGACCGCGATGCTATTCACGCCTTCGCGTAGTCGATCCATCATAATTTAACTGCTCTCCACAATTGAAGCCTACTGCTTCTATCTAATAGAAATAATGGCGCAATAATATCAGAAAAAGAAATGCGCATCAGTATGATGCGCATAATTTAAGAAAGTTCGGCTCGAAGTTTGTAAATTTTTGTTCGAAACTTATTGTTTGAGCAAAAGTTAAGCAAATGGCCGGTTACAGAATTAACGCTGTGATTAGTTACAAGCGTCTTTCAGTGCTTTACCAGCTTTAAAAGCTGGTACTTTTGCTTCTGCGATTTGGATTTCTTCACCAGTTTTTGGGTTACGACCAGTACGTGCAGCACGAGTACGAACGCTGAATGTACCAAAGCCAACTAGAGCAACTTGATCACCAGACTGAAGAGTGCCGCTTACTGCTTCGATGAATGCATCTAGAGCACGACCCGCTGACGCTTTAGAAATGTCTGCATTTTCTGCGATTTGTTCTACTAACTGAGTTTTATTCACTGTAATTTCCCCTTTGTGTCATCTGTGATTATTTTTGTGATGACTTTCGTTCCATTGTTAAGAAAATATGCTCCATCCCTTATTCGTCAAGGGCTGGCAGCTATCGAAACTAACTTAGCGCCCAAAAAAAACGCTGACAAGCCTTTTTAGACTTATCAGCGTAAACTTTTACTTATTTTTGCTGCACATCACTATTTTTGAGACTCAAACTCAACGCCCGTCGGGTCTCGCTCTAGTGCGACTTTCAGTACTTCATCAATCCACTGTACAGGGATGACTTCCAGATCAGCGATAACATTATCAGGAATCTCTTCCAAATCACGCTCGTTGTCTTTTGGAATTAGCACAGTCTTAATGCCGCCACGGTGTGCCGCAAGTAACTTCTCTTTTAGGCCACCGATAGGTAGGACTTCACCACGCAGTGTTATTTCACCCGTCATCGCTACCTCTGCTTTCACAGGGTTACCTGTCAGAGCAGAAACCAAGGCAGTACACATTGCAGTACCCGCACTTGGGCCATCTTTTGGCGTCGCGCCTTCCGGTACGTGCACGTGAATATCTTTCTTCTCGTAGAAGTCAGTATTGATACCCAGTTTTTCTGCACGAGAGCGAACTACTGTCATTGCGGCTTGGATAGACTCTTGCATCACGTCACCAAGAGAGCCCGTTTGCGTCAGCTTACCTTTACCTGGCATAGATTGAGTTTCAATCGTTAGCAGATCACCACCCACTTCTGTCCAAGCTAGACCTGTCACTTGACCAATTCGGTTACTTTCATCCGCTTTACCGTAATCGAAACGTTGAACACCCAAGTACTCTTTTAGGTTGTCCATCGTTACCGTTACTGACTTGATGTCTTTATCCAGCAAGATGTTCTTCACGGCTTTACGGCAGATCTTAGAGATCTCACGTTCTAAGTTACGGACACCCGCTTCACGAGTGTAATAACGGATGATGCCAATAATCGCAGAGTCTTCAATGATGATCTCATCCGGTTTTAGACCATTGCGCTTCACTTGCTTATCAACAAGGTGACGTTTTGCAATGTTCAGCTTCTCGTCTTCGGTGTAACCAGATAAACGAATAACTTCCATACGGTCTAACAATGGACCTGGAATGTTCATTGAGTTCGAGGTTGCAACGAACATAACGTCAGAAAGGTCGTAATCCACTTCTAAGTAGTGATCGTTGAACGAGTTATTCTGTTCAGGATCAAGTACCTCTAGTAGCGCTGATGCCGGATCGCCGCGCATATCTGAAGACATTTTGTCGATTTCGTCCAATAAGAACAATGGGTTCTTCACGCCAACTTTCGACATCTTCTGGATTAATTTACCTGGCAATGAGCCAATGTAAGTACGGCGGTGACCGCGAATTTCTGCTTCATCACGTACACCACCCAGCGCCATACGAACGTACTTACGACCTGTAGCAGAAGCAATTGAACGACCAAGAGACGTTTTACCCACACCTGGAGGACCAACAAGACAAAGGATTGGACCTTTTAACTTATTGATTCGGTTTTGAACCGCCAAGTATTCAAGAATACGCTCTTTTACGCGCTCTAGACCGTAGTGGTCTTCATTAAGAATCTCTTCTGCTTTCGCTAAATTTTTCTTAACTTTTGAGCGTTTAGCCCAAGGCACGCTGACCATCCAATCGATGTAGCTACGAACCACTGTTGCTTCGGCAGACATTGGAGACATCATCTTAAGCTTTTGCAGCTCTTGCTCAGTCTTTTCACGTGCCTCTTGAGGCATTTTTGATTCGTCAATCTTCTTCTGCAGCGTTTCGAACTCGTCTGGTGCGTCTTCCATCTCACCAAGTTCTTTCTGAATCGCTTTCATTTGCTCATTCAGATAGTACTCACGCTGAGATTTTTCCATTTGCTTTTTAACGCGACCACGAATGCGTTTTTCAACTTGCAGCAAATCGATCTCTGATTCCATCTGACCCATTAGGAATTCCAGACGCTCAGTGACATCAACTATTTCAAGTACTTGCTGCTTATCCACCAGCTTCAACGGCATATGAGCTGCAATAGTATCCGCTAAGCGAGCCGCTTCGTCGATACCGTTGAGTGAGGTTAGAACTTCTGGTGGAATCTTCTTGTTTAGCTTAATGAAGCCTTCAAACTGATTAATCGCACTGCGAACAATCACTTCTTGCTCACGCTCATCCAATTCTGGCGTAACCACAAATTCCGCTTCCGCTAGGAAGAAATCACTCTCTTTAAAGTGATTGATTTTCGCACGTTGCTGGCCTTCAACCAGTACTTTTACTGTGCCATCCGGAAGCTTCAGTAGCTGGAGAATGGTGGCTACCGTACCTACTTCAAATAGGTCGTCAACCGTAGGCTCGTCAGTATCAGCTTGCTTTTGTGCCACAAGAAGAACTTGTTTGTTGGTTTCCATCGCCGTTTCTAAACAGCTAATCGATTTCTCACGACCAACAAACAATGGAATAACCATGTGCGGGTAGACCACTACGTCACGTAGAGGTAGTACCGGGATCTCGATACGCTCGGAACGTTCCAAGTTCATATAATTCTCTCTTCCGCTTTCACGTTTACGTATTACTTATCGATTTATATGGGGGCTAATTGTTTGGATTCAATAAGAGAAATAAAAAAAGGAGGTAATTACTTACCTCCTTTTTCATTACGGCTGAATTTATTCTGCTCCAGCGGCCTGATTGTCTGAGTTGCTATAAATAAGCAATGGCTCTGACTCACCATTAATGACGGACTCATCAATCACGACCTTACTTACGTCTGTCGCAGATGGCAGTTCGTACATGGTTTCCAGTAATACGCCTTCAAGGATCGAGCGTAAACCACGAGCACCTGTTTTACGCTCCATTGCTTTCTTAGCGATAGCGCGCAGCGCATCTTCTCGGAACTCAAGTTCAGCGTTTTCAAGCTCAAACAATGCTGCGTATTGCTTGGTTAATGCGTTCTTCGGTTCACATAGGATCTGAATCAACGCTTCTTCATCAAGCTCAGTCAGTGTTGTTGTCACAGGAAGACGACCAATGAATTCTGGAATGAGTCCGTACTTCACTAAATCCTCAGGCTCAACCTGAGTAAATAGCTCACCCACGGTCTTCGATTCGTTTTTAGAACGAACTTCAGCACCGAAGCCAATACCTGTACCTGTTGCAACACGCTGCTCAATCACCTTATCTAGGCCAGCAAATGCACCACCACAGATGAACAGGATCTTCGACGTGTCCACTTGTAGGAATTCTTGCTGAGGGTGCTTACGACCACCTTGAGGTGGAACCGATGCAACCGTACCTTCGATAAGTTTTAGTAGCGCCTGCTGAACACCTTCACCAGATACGTCACGCGTAATAGATGGGTTTTCAGCTTTGCGTGAAATTTTATCAATTTCATCAATGTAAACGATGCCGCGTTCAGCTTTAGCTACATCGTAATCACATTTTTGCAGAAGCTTTTGGATGATGTTTTCAACGTCTTCACCCACATAACCAGCCTCGGTTAGTGTGGTTGCGTCTGCCATTGTAAATGGCACATCCAAGAATCGAGCTAATGTCTCAGCAAGTAGTGTTTTACCGCTACCTGTTGGGCCAATTAGAAGGATGTTACTTTTACCAAGCTCCACACCTTCACTCGTTGTATCACCATTGCGTAAACGCTTGTAGTGGTTATATACCGCAACTGCGAGCACTTTTTTCGCGTAATCTTGCCCGATCACATAGTCATCAAGGTGTTCACGGATCTGTTTTGGCGTTGGTAACGCTTCAGATTCTTTCTTAGGGAGAACATCCTTGATTTCTTCGCGAATAATATCGTTACATAAGTCGACACACTCGTCGCAAATGTACACTGACGGACCTGCGATTAGCTTGCGAACTTCGTGCTGACTTTTGCCGCAGAAAGAACAGTACAGCAATTTACCGCTGCCACTTTCTTTGCTTTTATCTGTCATTCGCTAACCTCTTAGCCTTTACTCTTCATGAATGAGTGTATATCAATTTTTGCCAAAATGCGCTGGCTAATTACTCGCCGCGGTGGCTTAACACTGCATCCACGATACCGTATTCCACAGCCTGCTCTGATGACATGAAGTTATCACGATCAGTATCGCGCTCAATGACTTCAAGAGGTTGGCCAGTATGTTCTGCTAACAACTTGTTTAGCTTCTGCTTAATGGTCAGGATTTCCTGAGCATGGATTTGGATATCAGAAGCTTGACCCTGGAAACCACCCAATGGTTGGTGGATCATTACACGAGAGTTAGGCAGTACGTAGCGCTTACCTGGCGCACCACCTGCTAACAGGAAGGCACCCATTGAACATGCTTGACCCATACATACAGTGCTAACATTTGGCTTAATAAACTGCATGGTATCGTAGATAGACATACCAGCTGTTACGCTGCCGCCTGGCGAGTTGATGTATAGGAAAATATCTTTATCTGGATTTTCAGATTCTAGGAAAAGTAGCTGAGCCACGACAAGGTTTGCCATGTGGTCTTCCACTTGACCCGTTAAAAAAATCACGCGCTCTTTAAGCAGACGTGAGTATATGTCGTAAGAGCGTTCGCCGCGGGAAGTTTGTTCAACCACCATTGGTACTAGCGCGTCCATAATTGGCGACATTGCATTTTTTTCTTGGTAGCTCATATTCTTATGTCCCTAAAATAAATGGCCCGGATGATGACTATCATACGGACCATTGTTAGCAGAATAGTTAACGTTAAGTCAACCTTCTACGCAAGATATTGCTTATTAAGCAGCAGGTTGTTGTTGGTTAAGTAGCTCGTTGAAGCCTACTTCTTTCTCAGAAACCTGTGCTTTAGCGATGATCGCGTCGATTGCTTGCTCTTCTAGAGCTACATTGCGCATGTTGTTCATCATTTCTTCGTTTTGCTCGTAGTAAGCAATAACTTCTGATGGATCTTCGTATGCTGTAGCCATTTCTTCAATTAGAGCTTTAACTTTCTCGTCGTCCGCTTTTAGCTCTTCAGACTTGATTACTTCACCTAGTAGAAGACCAACTACTACGCGACGTTTAGCTTGCTCTTCGAACAGCTCACGTGGAAGCTGAGCAGCAGCTTCTGGGTTACCACCGAAGCGTTGTGCAGCTTGTTGACGTAGAACTTGGATTTCTTGCTCGATAAGCGCTGATGGTACGTTGATGTCGTTTTGCTCAACTAGACCGTCAATCGCTTGCTCTTTGATGCGGTTCTTAACAGCTTGCTTAAGCTCGCGTTCCATGTTTTTACGAACTTCAGCTTTAAGTGCTTCAACACCGCCTTCAACAACACCGAACTTAGCAACGAACTCGTCGTTTAGTTCTGGTAGTTCACGAGCTTCAACTTTGTTCACTTTGATTGCGAACTTAGCTGCTTTACCTTTTAGGTTTTCAGCGTGGTAATCTTCTGGGAAAGTCACGTCGATGTCGAATTCCATACCTGCAGTTTTACCTGCGATACCGTCTTCGAAACCAGGAATCATGCGACCAGCGCCCATTTCTAGTGGGAAGTTCTCAGCTTTACCGCCTTCGAATTCTTCACCGTCGATAGAACCAACGAAGTCAATGCTTACGCGTTTGCCATCTTCTGCTGCTTCTTCAACTTCAACCCAAGTTGCTTGTTGCTTACGTAGAGTATCGATCATCTCTTCTACGTCTGCGTCTTTAACTTCAGTTAGCGGTTTTTCAACAGTGATGTTTTCTAGGCCTTTAAGCTCAACTTCTGGGTAAACTTCAAAAGTTGCAGTGAAAACTAGGTCTGAACCTTCTTTGTTTTCTACAGGAGCGAAAGTTGGAGCGCCAGCTGGGTTGATTTTCTCTTTAACGATAGCTTCGATGAAGTGGCGTTGCATAACTTCACCAAGAACGTCTTGACGTACTGCTTTGCCGTACATCTTAGCAACCATTTTTAGAGGCACTTTACCCTTACGGAAACCATCGAAACGACGGTTTTTAGCGATGTTGCGTAGTTCAGCTGTTACAGCGTCTTCGATGTTTGCAGCTGGAACAGTAATGTTTAGACGGCGCTCTAGGCCCTCTAGCGTTTCAACAGTAACTTGCATTATATATAAACCTCTAAAGTGGCTCGGTTTTCCGAGCGTATGAGCGAAACTCAGCGGAGCTTACGCTTCATCCTTGTGTAGTGTTCTGTCCGAACACCTAATTTAAATCGAGTATCGATACTGTTTGTCAGTACCGGACTAATCAGTGATATCTTCGATAAAATTACCAAAGGTATCTCCTATTAGCCTCAGGACAGAATTTTTAGACGCGACATTCTAGCGATCTGTCGCAACCCTGTCGAGCCAATAGCCACTATGTGGACATTGTCTGCGCTAAATTCTCGAATGCTGACCCATTTTTTCTTCAAAAATGCGATTCAAACAGCGTCTAAGTATCGTCAGCATATCTAGAATGGGGACAATAGCGACTTTTTCAAGAGAATCGACCGGTTTTTTTATCGAAAAGCCTAAAAAGAGATCTTGCTCTTGTTTTACTCCACAGAGTTGAAAACTAAATCCCTAATCCTCCCTACAAACTATTAACATTTTCTTACGTGACCACAGGAAAGGTTTAAGGAGTGTAAGGATGTCGCAAAAAAACCGGATTCTGCTGACTTTTTTTGCCTTCTATTTCCTTTGCGCAATCATAGGTGGTCATTGGGTTTGGCAGACTAGTTATCAATCATTGCTTGATAAACACCAATCCCAACTTGAGCAATTTTCTAGTCATATTAAAAACAAACTCGATAAATACGCCCATATCCCTAACCTTCTGGCCAAAGATGACCCTCTCCATCAAGCGTTACTGCATCCAAATAACAGTGCCCAACTGGAACTCACCAATCGGTATTTAGAATCCGTTAATGACGTGATTGAAGCGGCAGATACCTATTTAATCGATCAATGGGGTACGACGATCGCGGCCAGCAACTGGCGTAAAGAGCGATCTTTTCTTGGACGAAATTTTGCGTTCCGCCCTTATTTCAAACAAGCAATCGTTGGGGAACGAAGCCAATACTACGCGCTGGGTTCGACTTCGGGTAAGCGTGGCTACTACTATTCTTATCCGATCATATACGCGGGCGGCGTCCTTGGTGTGGTCGTGGTTAAGATGGACTTGAGTAAGATAGAAGACAACTGGCAGCAGCCAAATAGTGTGTTCGTCGCGAGCGATCCGCACGGGATTGTTTTCATGAGCAGCCGAAGTGATTGGCTACTCAAAAGCTTACAACCACTGACTGAGAATGAAAGAAAACAAGTTTGGGCAAGCCGACAATACCTTGATGAGCCAATTGAAACTCTAGGATTGGTGGGCAATGTGGAGGAAACGCATTCTGAGCTTAAACAAGGTTACCCATATAACAAAGGGACCTTGGTGGTCTCTTCGTTGCCCCTACCAGAGCTCAAGCTGACCATCCGTGTACTATCTCCCAAGCAGTCTATCGTCTGGCTCACTATGGGTTACATTTTTGTACTTACTCTTGCATTCACCGTATTGTTTTTAATTGGCCAGCTCATCTATCACCGTCAACAACGCCACTTACAACTTGAGAGAATTCAACAAGAGGCCAATCAAAAACTTGAATATCAAGTCATGGCTCGCACCGCAGAATTGCAAGCAGAAATCGCCCAGAGAATAGAAACCGAACAAACACTTCGCCTAACGCAAGACGAACTCGTTCAAGCTGCGAAACTAGCAGTATTAGGGCAAATGTCAGCCAGTATCAGTCATGAACTGAATAATCCACTTGCGGCCATTCGCAGCTTTGCTGAAAACGGCAAGCTGTTCCTCCAAAAAGAAAAATATGAGCGAGTGGAAGATAATCTAACTCGCATCTCAGCCCTCACTGATCGTATGGCAAACATCAGTCAGCAGCTTCGTTCTTTCGCTAAAAAAACCAGTGGAAACGAGCTGGCTCAATCTCGTTTGTTTCCAGTAATTGCCTCAGTCAAAGAGCTGATGAAACCCGCACTTAAATCTGCACGTGTCACGCTAGAAACGCACGTACCAGAGCACGATGTTGAAGTTCAGATCAATATCATTCAACTTGAACAAGTGTTGGTTAATTTGCTGACCAATGCGATAGAGGCTCTCAAAGAGCAACAAGACAAACAAGTACAGTTATCCGTAGAGCAAGACGAACATGCCGATTTAATTTGGATTCATGTAGATGACAATGGTCTAGGGCTTGGAGATTTCTCACTTTCGGACTTATGTGAGCCTTTCCTAACTACCAAACAAAATGGGTTAGGTTTAGGGCTGTCCATCTCGCAACAAATCTTAGCCAGTATGAACGGAAGATTATGTGCCCAAAATCGAGAACAAGGCGGAGCTCGATTTTCATTGTGTTTACCTATCGCTCCTAACAACACAGAACAATCAAAAGGATGAGATCATGTGCCAGGTGTTTTTTATTGATGATGAAGCCGATCTTAGACTGGCAATAGAACAAACGTTTGAATTGGCAGATATCGATGCCACATTCTTTCCAGACGCTGAATCTGCCTTACTCGCAATTAAGCAGGGAGCCGAGCCAGGTGTGGTGATTACCGATATTTGCTTACCCGGTATTTCAGGGATGGATTTACTGAATACCCTTGTACGAAAAGACCCCCATCTTCCCGTGATTATGATTACTGGTCATGGCGATATCTCAATGGCAGTTAATGCGTTACACCATGGAGCGTATGATTTTATCGAAAAGCCATTCCCACCTGAGCACCTAGTTGAAACCGTCAAGCGCGCCATTGAGAAGCGCCAATTAACGGTTGAAAACGAGAAGTTACGCCTGTCTCTCAAGGCAAGTAAAACGCTCGGACCTCGTGTTATCGGAGAAACGTCTAGCATTCAAATGTTACGCGAAACCATTGCTCACATCGCCGATACTGATGCAGATATCTTATTGTTTGGCGAAACTGGTACAGGTAAAGAGTTAATCGCCCGCTCTTTGCATGAGCAAAGCTCTCGACGGAACCAAAACTTTGTCGCAGTAAATTGTGGTGCAGTACCAGAGAATTTGATTGAGAGCGAACTCTACGGGCATGAAAAAGGCGCATTTACTGGCGCAGAAAGCCGCCGTATCGGTAAGTTTGAATTTGCTCAAGGCGGTACACTTTTCTTGGATGAAATCGAGTCAATGCCAATCCAAGCCCAAATCCGTTTACTGAGAGTACTGCAAGAGCGTGTGATTGAGCGTGTCGGCTCGAATGAACTCTTGCCCTTAGATATTCGAGTGATTGCCGCCACCAAAGTCGATTTGAAACGCGCTGCTGAAGAGGGAACCTTTCGCCAAGATCTTTACTATCGACTGAATGTGGTTACCTTAGATCTCCCGCCACTGCGTGAACGGAAAGAAGACATCCCTGCCCTCTTCCATCATTTCCTATTGGTAGCGGCTTCACGTTACGGTAAAAGCTCTCCCAGTTTGTCATCCCACGACCTCGCCCAACTGATGAACCATGACTGGCCAGGCAATGTTCGCGAGCTAAGAAATGCAGCAGAGCGTTTCGTGCTATTGGGTAAATTAATTCAGTTAGGAGAATCGACTCCGGTTGCCAAGCCTTCTTCAAGTCTTGCAGAACAAGTTGCAGAGTTCGAGAGAGCAGCCATTGAAGGCGCATTACTGGAAAATAACGGCAGCATTAAACAGACAATGGCGCAACTGAATGTGCCTCGAAAAACTCTGTATGACAAAATGCAACGCTATCAAATAGATAAAGAGCTCTATAAATAAAACGATTCTCAAGGATTGGTATTATATCCAACTTGAATCATAATTTTTAATAACCGATTCATCATGGTTGTTACGGATATGAACGAGAAAGTGAGAATACCGATCATTACAGATACCGTGATGGTAGACGGGCAATATCAAGAAGAGAGACGTTCAGGCGAGGAGCGGCGCAAGAATAAAAAGAAGTGGCGAAGCTACGAGCGGCGAGTCCACCCAGACCCTCGTAGGCCTAGCTACAAACCCATAGACGAAGAGGTGTGAATCATCACACCTCTTTTGTTTTTCTTCAAATATCTGGTGCCATTACTTAGTAATGATTTCTGGCCCCATCAAGGTCGTTGGTAACCAAGTCGACACCCATGGCACGTACGTTACAATAATAAGGAATAGGAACATCACCGCCACCCATGGCAGTGCGGCTTTTACTACATTCATCATCGACATTTTGGCGACACCTGCAGTAACAAACAAGTTAAGCCCAACAGGTGGTGTTATCATACCTATCTCCATATTCACCACCATCATAATACCTAAGTGAATTGGGTCGATCCCCAGTGCTATCGCAATTGGGAACACCAGTGGTGCAACAATGATCAATAAGCCTGATGGCTCCATAAACTGACCACCAATCAACAGCAATACGTTCACCACAATCAAGAAGGTGATTGGTCCTAGACCAGCTGACATCATCGACTCTGTGATCATTTGCGGGATGCGTTCTTCCGTGAGAACGTGCTTCAAAATTAACGCATTGGCAATAATGAAAAGCAGCATGATGGTGAGTTTACCCGCTTCATACAGCGTGTGTTTGGTGTCTTTATGAACGAAGGTTTGGAAGATTTTAACGAGCGCAGGTTTAGTGTTTTTATTGTCTGCAAATGGCCCCATGTCTTTGTATACAAAGTTGGCAATAAAGAACGAGTACACAGCAGCAACTGCAGCGGCTTCTGTTGGGGTGAAAATACCGCCATAAATACCACCGAGAATGATCACCACCAGCAACAAGCCCCAGCTTGCATCCTTAGCTGCATCAAACGTCTCTTTCCAACCGACAAATGGTTGTTTTGGCAGGTTCTTAATACGGGCAGCAATATAGATCGCGATCATCAGCATGACGCCAGCCAACAAACCCGGTATCACACCACCGAGGAACATACGTCCAACTGATACATCAGTCGCGGCAGCGTAAACTACCATAACGATAGACGGCGGAATCAAAATCCCTAGCGTACCTGCGTTACAAATTACGCCGGCCGCAAACTCTTTTGAGTAACCGTTTTTGATCATACCTGCGATAACGATGCTACCTATGGCAACAACCGTTGCTGGAGATGAACCTGACAGCGCGGCAAACATCATACACGCGACAACCGAAGCCATCGCTAAACCACCACGGAACCAGCCTACAATCGCAATCGCGAAACGAATGATCCGTTTCGCTACACCACCTGTCGACATAAAGCTTGAAGCTAAAATGAAGAATGGAATTGCTAATAGAGTGTAGTGTCCAGCAAATGCATTAAACAACGTTTGAGCAACAGACGCCAAAGACGCATCCGAATGAATCAAAAGGAAAAGAATACTGGAAAGACCCAGAGAAACTGCGATTGGCACGCCGACGAGCATGAAACCAATCACCATCAAAAATAGAAATAAGATATCCATGGCTTATTGCTCCTTGCTCTTAGAATTGTCTGAGGCCTTTGGAGCCATAAGATCACCGGCATCACTCATCTCTTCTTGAAGCGCATCTAGCTCTTCTTCCGCTTCATGCCCTGCAATCAGTCGGTCGAGCTTTCCGGTAGCAATTTGCCATGTTGCCTGAGCAAATCTCAGCGTTAGCAACGCCATACCAAGCGGCAAAGCGAAATAAGGAATAAAACGTGGCAGCTTTTCGTAACGCTCTCCCTCGTTTAACCAATCCGCCATAAACTGAAGCATTTCCGGCATTGGAATATCATCCGTTTCATACCACGCTCGGTCTGTGGCGAACGGATACCAGTAGTTCCAAGAGCCAATTAAAAGCAAAATAGAGAAGGCTAAACAGCATATTGCAGCGAATAACGCCAAGGCTTTTCGTTTGCCCTCTGGCACTATGTTGATAATCACATCAACACCAATATGAAAGTGTTTTTTCACACCGTAAGAAGCGCCGACCAACACCATCCATGCGAACATAAAGACGGTGAGCTCAAGCGCCCAAAGAATATTGTCGTTAAAGACATAACGAAAGATGACATTGGCAAAGGTTAACAAGGTCATGGCACCTAAGAAGAAAGCAATCAAAGTCTCTTCAATGGCATCGGTGATTCGTCCAGCCTTGGCAAAAAAAGTCTGTTCCATAATTACATCACGTCGTCTGTAGGGGAAAAGAGCCCCCTCTAATCGAGAGGGCTAAGCGTGCTAGGCGTTATTATTTTTGGTTAGAAGCCAAAGCGGCTTCAATTAGGTCAGAACCAATGTCTTTTTCAAACTTCTTCCATACTGGCTGAAGTGCAGTGACCCATTCTTGGCGCTGTTCTGGCGTTAACGTGCGAACCACACCACCAGCTTCGATGATGTTGTTTTTGTTCGCCAGGTTCACTTTGGTCGACTCAGCATTACGCTGCGCTGTCACCTCTTGGATGATTGTGTTTAGCTGCTCGCGCTGATCGTCTGGTAAGTTTTTCCAGAAGTCGTTTGACGTCACCACTAGGTAATCCAGAATCCCGTGGTTCGTTTCCGTAATGCCATCTTGAACTTCGAAGAACTTTTTGCCGTAGATGTTTGACCAAGTATTTTCTTGACCATCAATAACCTTAGTTTGCAGGCCACCGTACACTTCTTTGAATGACATTTTTTGCGGGTTTGCACCTAGCTGTTCAAACTGAGCAACGAGAACGTCAGAAGCTTGAACACGGAACTTAAGCCCTTCAGCATCGGCTGGAGAAATGAGCGGCTTGTTGGCTGACATTTGCTTCATGCCATTATGCCAAAACGCAATACCTTGTAGACCACGTCGTTTCATTGAGTTTTTCAGCTTTTCACCGGCTTCAGAGTTTTGGAAGCGGTCAACAGCGTCGACATCGTCGAATAAGAAAGGCAGATCGAAAAGGCGGTACTTTTTGGTGAATTTCTCAAACTTAGAAAGAGAAGGTGCAGCGAGTTGAACATCACCATTTAGTAGTGCTTCCAACACCTTATCATCATCGTAAAGCGTTGAGTTCGGAAACACCTGCATACAGACTTTACCGTTCATCTCTTCGTTAACGCGTTTTTCAAGTAACGAAGCCGCAATACCTTTTGGGTGTTTGTCCGCGTTCGTTACATGGCTGAACTTGATGACCGTTTCACCTGGGTCACAATTCGCGGCAGCGTTAAAGCTCATTACAGCAAGCGCAGAGACAGATAGTAGAGTTAGAGGCTTAAACATTATTATTCTCCTTGTTGAATCACATCCCATCCCGTCCATGAATAACTAGGTATTAGACGATGGGTACGGATGTTCAACAAAGAGCAATTAATGGACCATGTTAAAATTTATATGTATTTCAATAAATTAACAAAGACCATTAACATGAACACAGAGTATAACGAGTGAATTCCACCCAAGAAAAAGATTCAAATGGGTGGGAAATGACCCATTTATGAAGAACAGCTTATCTCCATTTTCTTCCCCCATTCTGGTGGCAATTTCGCGTAATCATCAAACTCGGGTTGCTCATCAAATGGGCGCTTTAACAGTTCGGCCAATCGGTGTAATTCGCTAAAGTCCCCTTCTTCCGCTTTATCAATCGCCAACTGAGCCAAGTAGTTACGCAAGATGTATTTGGGATTGGCTTGACGCATCTGTTCGCAACGCTGTTCGGCTGAAATCAGGCCCCCTAGTTCATCAACCTCTAGCTCACATCGAGCTAAGTACAGATCAAGCCAAGCTCGCGCAGCTTCTCGGTCGAGAAACAAGTCGATTACGGATTGAGAAGAATCAGTATCAAGATTTGAAAGCGTTCTAAAGAAGCGAGTGTAATCCGTGTTATTTTGGTGAAGGAGCTCAAACATTGCTTCAAATAAACGTCCATCTTCCGCGATCTGGGTTTTTAAACCCAACTTCTCACGCATTAGGCGGCTGAACTGCTGACTCAACCGGACTTCAAATTGGCTCAACGACGCTTCTAAATCTTCTCGCTCAACGAGTGGCGATAGCGCATGCGCGAGCGCTGAGAGGTTCCAAAGCGCAATTCTTGGCTGTTGGTCAAATGCATAACGGCCTTGGTAGTCGGAATGATTACAAATATATCCCGGCTCATAATCATCAAGAAAACCAAACGGGCCGTAATCAAACGTTTGACCAAGGATCGACATGTTGTCGGTGTTCATTACCCCATGAGCAAACCCATACGCTTGCCAATAAGCAATCATGTCCGCTGTTTTCTGAACAATTTCACCAAACATTGCGGCGTATGGCTTCTCTGCCGACGCACAATCAGCAAAGTGCCACTCGATCACTTTGTCCGCCAGCAACTTCTGCTCTGCCAATTGATTGGTATAGAAAAAATGCTCGAAATGGCCAAAACGCACGTGGGTCTCCGCCATACGAATCAACATTGCGCCGAATTCTGTTTTCTCGCGATAAACCGGCGTGTCACTGACCATCATGCCAAGAGCACGAGTCGTCGGGATCCCAAGCCCTGCCATGGCTTCACTACATAGATACTCACGAATGGTTGAGCGCAACACCGCCCTGCCGTCCCCCATTCGCGAGTAGGGGGTTAGCCCCGCGCCTTTAAGGTGAATATCAAACCAAGTGCCATCTTGATGCTCAATTTCCGCCAACAGCAATCCACGTCCATCGCCCAAGTCTGGGTTGTAAACGCCAAACTGATGTCCTGCGTATTTCATCGCCAGAGGACGAAACGGTTCGAATTCGCTTTGCCCAGAAAAAACCGCCAATAGCTCATCGCTTTGCTCTGCTGGTAAACCAAACTGCTGCGCAAACTCACTATTCCAAGCGACCCAACGAGTATTATCCAAGGGTTGCGGCCCGACCAAAGTATAGAAAGCTGACGGTAATTGACTAAAGCGATGGGTGAAACTGACCCGTTGCCAAATGGACATGTGGGGTTCCTTAATAAAAAGAAGTACTACTGTCAGTATACGTGTGAACGTCACTGTCATTCAGCCATGAAATGGGCATGGGTATTTTGCGTGAATAACGCGAAGGCGGTAGGAAGGTATTAACCCGCTGCATACCACCTCACAAACGGAAGTGGTATGTAAAAGCGATCAAATGATTAAGCGGAAAACTCTTCACCCGTTTTTGGTGGCTCTGATGGTGTATCAAAACGAGCACGTTCAATATCCACGACTGTTTTATAGCTCAACGATAACAAAGCCAACTGGTACGCACCGAAAATACCATAGGCAACACCCACAAGACTCAGCATGAAGAGGTTAGTAAAGTGACTAAAGATAAGCTGACTGAGCAATCCCGCGCCCAATGGAATTAAGCCCATCAAAATGAATACTTGTTTGTTGTATGGTCTGCTTTGGTTCCACGAACGACGCAAGCTGCGCGGCTGATGATCCATTGCGGTCGCAGGCAATACAAATGACCAGCGCGCCATCACCCAATAGCCCGGAATGCTTGCAACCGTTGTGATAAACGCCATGGCGACAAAATCGGGTTCACCGCTTTCTGCAATATAGAGAAACGACAACACAAAGATCGGGATACCAATGACGAGCATCATCATCAGTCCAAATAATATCCACCAGCCAATGAAACGGAATTCTCTGGCTGACAAGCGAAATACATCCAATGCTGAGTGCATGTAATCGCCAACCAAATAAATTCGGTGTACCCGGACAGCCGCCATCGCGGCAACAAGTGGGTATAAAATGATTGTGACGAAATAAAATCCCGCGATGTTTCCTTCTTGAGCGTTCGCTTGATCTTGCCCCGTCATTTCAGGATACATAAACACAAAAATTGAGTGCACGATGATCAATGGAATACAAGCAATGACAATTGCGAGTAGGTTCCTTCTGACCATCACTGCTGCTTCTCGGCATATTGCCGAAACAGAAAAGTCCTCGGTTGACATACAACATCCTTAATTTATAAAAATCTGCCCATAGGGTAACCGCTGAATAGAAAAATCGCTTTAAAAATAATGAGAAACACATCTCATAAGATAATGAGAGATACTAGGAAGTAAAACAGGCACAAAAAATAAGCCACTCAATGTGAGTGGCTTATACCGTAATTCGATATCGTTTTAGACGCGGCGTCGCCAGCCCAATGCAACAAGTAACATCAGAGCCCAATAAGAAACACTGCCGCTACCTTCAGAGTTCTTGAATGTCGTTGTTTTCAAGGAAGCGACAACCGTAACGGTCACTTCACCTATTGCGGTAGCACCGTTGCCATCTGAAACCGTGTATTGCAGCTTGATGTTATCAACCGCACTATCCGGAGCTTGAAAACGAATTTTACCATTCTCTACACTCGCACTTCCCACGCCCGTTAGGTTCTGTACGCTTTCTACAACCAGTTTATCGCCATTCACATCCGAATCATTGCCAGCAGCATCAATCACAATGCTTTCACCAACGGCAACGGTCGCCGTATCTGCTAACGTGACTGGCGCTGCGTTTTGCATGGTTAAATTGACGGTAGCACTGGAGGTTTCATTACTTGGATCAGTAACAGTTAGACGGAATGTCAGAACCTCACCCGCTTTTATACCTTGAGGCACTGTAAAGCTTGCCGTAGCACTGGTCGAATTTCCGATAGAAACTGAAGTACCAGCCAATTGCTCCCATCGGTAGTTCAACACATCGCCATCCGCATCTGTGCTGTTTGCCGCCGACAATGTTACTTTCTGTCCAGCAGTAATCTCCTGGCTATCCACATCGATGAGCGCTTTTGGTGCTTCATTACTACCAAGTACTTCGACCTGCACGCTCACAACCGAAGACGAATACACGCCATCCGTAGACAGCAAACGATATTGGAAGCTGTCCAAACCAACAAAGTTAGCTTCAGGTTGGTATTGGTTGCCAGAAATGGTGCCGTGCTCAGGCTTCTGCACAATGTCCACATTGAACTGATACCCTATGGCCATGAAATCATTGTCCATCAAGTTCAGATCGATTGGCGTATTCTTATCGGTTTGCAGTGAATCAGCTTTCGCTTCAACAATGTTGTTCGCCTCCACATTCAAGAGTGCTGCGAACGGAACATAAGAGAATCCGGCTTGCTCTAAACCAAACGTACCTATCTCGTTGTAATTACCAGTCCACATTACAGGCAGGGATGATTTTTCAGTTTTTAGTAAGCGGCCAAAGTCAAAGTTCGATTCAAATTCACCGCCTTCTAATTCCACTACTAACAGGTGCTGACCCGCACTTAATTGGCTTGGTTGAGGGAATAAAATTCGGGATGGCTTTTGGAAGCTACCTTGCTGTAAAAGTTCAGCATTGTTCTGATCCAATATTAATCGGTAGCCCACGTTACCTGAGAATGGGAATCGCCATACTCGATAAGTCATGTCACTTTGAGCACTATTGCTTTGCGCGTAAAGTTGAAGACCATCAAGCTTTGTCTCAGCATTCAAATCCAATGATACCGCCAGAGTGTTACTGCCACTTGCGTACACATAACCTTGGTGAAGAGAGTTCAACCATGCCGATTTATTTGGCTCGTTTATATGCTCAAGAGAAAAACTGCCGCCGTTGGTATTGCTGGCAATGTTGGAAATACGAACCCCAGTATCAAACCCGGCGATCGCTCTCAGACCCGGGGTCGATGTATCTGAAATGACATTACCACCATTAGGATACAAATCGCCGGCATCACTGCTTCCATCATGTTCTAACTCATTCAGACCATCGGCCTGCATGATTTGAACCTGCATCGCGCCAACATCGTTAAAGCGATTCTGGACATTAACCGACGTCGCTAGTATGCCTTCTGCCGCCAATGCTCGGTCGTAACCGCTAAAGGTACGGTTTTCCAAATAAACGCGTGGGCCAAACTCTTTCAAGTATGGGTCGAGATACACCAGTTTGACATCGTCGTTGTTCACGGAAATAGGCATCGGGCTTTCATGAGTGATCGTTGGTACTACGAAACCAGCGGCGTGTTTGCTCCACGCACTCATGTTCACTGGCGTGTCTCCTGCGTATGAGTCTCCCGGTTTCTGTGCCCATGAACCACCGCCCATCACGCCCCAAGAACCGATCGAGGCATCACTGTTCCTTGCATACAAATCCGGCAAGCCAAGCATTAAATGGCCAAGCTCATGTACGATCACGCCTAACGTCGCTTGATGATCAACTTGGTAGTCAGCAAACACACAGTAATCGGCAATTTTTTTGCCATCTAAGGTCACATCATCGTGAGAGAATTTATGCGGCCAAATAGAAGGACGATCAAGGAATCCGGTTGAACGGTCGCCACCCGCAAAAATAAACATGACTGAGAGCTCTGACGGTTCTACGGTACCATTTTGATTGCTGTCGTAAGCCGAAAGATTAAAGTACGGATCCAGTTTTTGATACGCTTCGGTGAAGACCGCATTCAACTTGGCAGTGCAAGTCTTGTCAGTTGAGCTAGAGTGGCAATTTGGGTGGCTTTGCGCCACGGTCACATTGATCACACCATCATTCGCGGTACCATAACTCTCAATCGCAGGGACAACTTTGAATTTCCCTTGAGAGTTTTTATCAAAATAATCGACAACGCTTTGGCCATCGGTATTAAACACACGTTGTTCGAAGTCATGCACCATTGCTTGGTCATCAAAGGAGACTTGCACAACCAACAGTGGTTGTTGCTTCACCGATGAGTTACTCATCGCCTGATAACCTTGCGCCGAACGCAATAGATTTTGGCGCGCCATCGGTTCAATGTTTTTTAGAGAAGATAACTGCGGCTTAACTTGTAGATCCGGGCGAAACTTCGCCGATTCAGGCGCATCACTCGATTGAGTTTTAGCAACACCCGTCGAGCGCAACGTTGGGATGTCTGACTCGCGCTGAATCTGTGCAAAAAACCAAATACCATCTTCATGAACCAAGGCATTACCTTGTTTATCTTCAAACCAGTGGAAATCGGCAGTGCCGCGTAAAATTGCCTCACTAGAGGTACCATCGCTCAACGCAATAGTATGCCAAACTGGTGATGGCGGAGTAGTTGCCATGCTCTTACCTGCAAGAAGCGCAGTTAGCATAGTCAAGGCGAGTGTGTTGAATTTCAAAGTACGGCTCCATCTTTTCGATTCGTTTAATACCAAGCACAGCCAGTACACAATCGCCCATAAACATAGAATGAGGTTGAGTGGCTAACGACTAAGGCTGGTATCAATTAGCTCAGATAACACAATATTATTTAGCATCACGTTACAAAAGCGTCGGATGCCCAAATACTTTTGTAAGTGTGGCTTCCGAGGGTATAAATTGAGTGAATGAATAGTATCGAAACAAAAGGAAGAAGAAATAAACTTCTGCGACTTTGTAGATAAAATTGGGCAACGTCCCACATATTTTATAAATGTACGAGCACTGCTATTAATCAGTGCTCGTTATGGTCGGTGGGTTGCAGATAAACACTACTTTACCCTGTAAGAACGGCGTCTTCTGGGTATTTGATTAAGGTAGGTTCAGGGCGGGCCAACATGTAGGCAAGCGTGAGTGGCCCGATACGACCAATGATCATTACCACGATCATAATGTACTTGCCAGGTTCAGAAAGCTCTGCCGTCAAACCAGCGGTAAGTCCTACCGTCGCAAATGCGGAAATGGTTTCAAACATGACCTTATCAAAGCTTGCCTTCTCTGTGAGCATCAATAAAAACATCGCGCTTGTCAGAATGGCGCCGCTCACAACGATAATGGCAAGTGACTTAGTCACGGTTTGCCAGTTTACGGTTCGTTTAAACATAACCACGTGTTTCTTTTGGCGCAAAAAGGTCCACGTAGCCATGAACGCAACGGCAAATGTGGAAACCTTAATACCGCCCCCCGTTGAGGTGGAGCCAGCACCAATCAACATCAAAACAATCATGATCAATAACGATGGCTGGGTAAACTGCGCCAAGTCGACACTGTTGAATCCGGCCGTTCGAGCACTAGCGGATTGGAAGAATGCCGCCAACCATTGACCCGCCAAAGGTAACGATTCCATTGTATTTAGATTACTCCGCTCGAGTAACCAAAACATCACCGTCCCAACGAGGAGCAATATCGGTGTCGCGATAAGCATGATTTTGGTATGAAGATGCAAAAAGTGGAAACCTTTACGCCAGTTCAACCAGATGTCTCCGACAACAGTAAAACCAAGCCCACCAAAAATGAATAACCCGGCCAGGGTAAAGATGACCAGCGGGTCATTCACAAAGCTCATCATACTGTCTGAAAACAGAGCAAACCCTGCGTTGTTAAACGCAGAAATCGCATGAAATAACGCGTAAAACATGCCAGTTTGCCAGCCCATTTCAGGAACCCAACGAACGGAAAGGAAAATAAACCCAATAGATTCTGCGACAAGCGCAAAAATCACAATCCGCTTCACCAGTCGGTTTAAGTTGACCTGTCGATCTTGCCCTAGCGCTTCTTTCGCTAACGCTTGCTGGCGTAAGCTTAAACGCACACCAAACATATAGAGTAAAACCGCCGACAACGTCATCTGTCCCAACCCACCGATTTGCATTAAAAACATCAGCAAGATTTTTCCGGCTAACGTAAAGTGCTGCCCGGTATCGACAACACCAAGCCCTGTCACACTTATGGCGGATGTTGCGGTAAACAAAGCGTCCGTTATCGAAAGGCCCGTAACTGAAAAAACCGGCAAAGTTAACAGCACGGCAGAAGGCAGCAATACACCGAGAAAACTCAGCAATATGATCCGCGGCTCGTTACCCTTTGCTTTTTCTCGTTTACCATCTGGCGCGTAAAAAACGCCTTTTTGATGAAACTGCGTCATAGTGATTTTAATTTATTTGCTAGCGCATCTTGCGGGCCAACCACAATAATGAGATCGCCAATTTCCAGCTTGGTATTAAGGTCTGGCGCCTTGGTAATTTCTGGGCCCCGTTTAAACCCGAGTACTTGCACACCGCCGACTTTGCACAGTGCGAGGTCACTTAATGTCTTACCCATCCAACGAGATCCAATCACAAACTCCGTCATGGCTAAGCCACTACCTAAAGGGTGGAACTCAAGAACCCGTTTATCGAGCATTTTACGCGCGACACGTATCCCCATGTCACGTTCAGGCATGATAATGTGGTCCGCACCAATCTTTTGCAGGACACGCGCTTGAAATCGATCGTTGGCTTTAACCCATACTGACTTCACTCCCGCTTCTTTGGCGATCAGTGTGGCGAGAATACTGGCGTTAACGTCCGCTCCGATAGCAATCATCACCATGTCGTAATCATCAAGCTTAAGCTCAGCAACCGTCTCTTCGTGAGTACAATTAGCCACAATTGCCTGACTAACAAAACTGGCAGCTTCTTTAACTCTGTCTTCGTTGATATCAACCGCTAAAACTTGAGCTCCTGAATCTTGTAGCTCTTTACACACTGCCAAACCAAATCGGCCAAGACCAATAACGGCGAATTGCTTATCACCTGTTTTCATTTATGCCTCATCTTATGCATTCACTAGCAAGCAAAAAAGTCTGCGCCCATTCCTAACCTTGTGCAAACCTGAGGACAGAGAATTGACAAAAGCTTTACGAAAGCTGACTCACTTTGAGTGTTAAGCGTATGACATAAATTAACTTTTTTCCTCATTACGGCATAAAAGCCAACACTGTCAACCCATGAGTGAGTCTCCCTAAAACGCAAAAAGCCGCAACAATGCGGCTTTTGGATCGTAGAGATAAAACAGGCTATTTTGATTCGCGCTTATCGTGCGGTTTACGCTTGTTCTTAGGTACGTAATTTAAAATAGAAATCGGCACTGGCTTTCTTGGTGCAAAGCCGTCAATTTCCACTCGCTCTAGCAAGTGCCCTAAACGGCTCTCGATCATACAAAGGTTTTTAAAGTCATCTTTTGAGACTAATGAGATCGCTTCACCTTGTGCGCCAGCACGACCGGTACGACCAATACGGTGTACATATTCATCTGCTGGATACGGCAAGTCATAGTTAATAACAACGGGCAAGTTATCGATATCAATACCGCGCGCTACAACACCAGTTGCAACTAGGTACTGGATTTCACCGGCTTTGAACTTTTCTATTAATTCTTGGCGAACACGCTGATTACGGCCACTGTGAAACGCTTCAGCCACAATGCCGCGCTTTTCAAGTTGGCTAACAAGCTTGGCAGCACCGTGTTTGGTTTCAATAAATACCAGTACTTGCGACCAGTCGTTTTCTTTGAGCATGTGACTTAACAGCGACGACTTCATGTCCTTATCGACGGTGGTGATCCACTGCTTGATGTTCGACTTAGATGCACTGTGTTTTGCAATCGTGATCTCTTCAGGATCAATAATCGCGTTTTTCGCCAAATCACGAACAGGGTTAGATAGCGTTGCCGAGAACAGTAGGCTTTGAACATGTTCTGGCATGCAATCAACGATCTTATCGATCGCATCGATGAATCCCATGTCCAACATCTTGTCCGCTTCATCAAGCACTAGCATTTCCACTTCATCAAAGTGAATGGCGCGTTGACCGTACAGGTCAATCAAACGTCCCGGCGTACTTACCACAATATCGACACCCTCGATCAAGGCTTGTTTTTGTGGCGCATAATCCACACCACCAAACATCGCCATTGAGCGCAGCGGTAAGTTTTTACCATAAGCTTCAATGCTTTGATGAACCTGAAGCGCAAGTTCGCGTGTGGGCGTAAGAATAATAGCGCGAGCACGTTTTTTACGTTGAGTTTCGCCTTGACTAAGCTTTTCTAAGATTGGTAGAACAAAACTGGCCGTTTTACCTGTCCCCGTTTGTGCTGCAGCAATTAAGTTGCTACCACGCAGTACGATTGGAATGGCTTTTTGTTGGATAGAGGTCGGTTTTTCATAACCTAGCGCTTTTACTGCATCAGTAATCGATGCGCTTAAACCAAGCTTAGAAAATGGCATAGAAACGTCTCAACAGAGGAAATGGGCGCGTAGTGTATCAGAATCCCAGTGAAGTAACAGAAGGATTCATGCGCGTAGAGCCCGATAATAGAGCGCTGCATGATTTACTCGCAACATCACATTTCTTGCGCGTGAATCTAGTTATGCTGCTAACGTGTACATTACTGGGAAACGTTATGGACGTATTACTGCTGGTTGGATTAATCGCACTCAATGGCGCGTTTGCTATGTCAGAGATCGCTCTAGTCGCAGCCAAAAGCGGAAGGCTAAAATTAATTGCAGAACACAACGCCTCTGCCACTTTAGCGCTCGAACTTAAAAACAATCCGACTCAGTTTCTTTCCACGATCCAAATAGGCATTACCGTCATCGGGTTATTAAGTGGTATTTTTGGTGAAGCAACGCTTTCAGTACCATTCGAAAATTGGTTAGTAACCCAAGGGCTAGAAAGAGAGATAGCAACGGTACTTTCAACGACGAGCGTCGTGCTCATGATCACCTACTTCGCGATTGTGGTGGGAGAACTCGTTCCCAAGCGCTTTGCACAAAACAACGCAGAAACCATCGCTATTATCGTAGCTTATCCGATCCACTGGCTCGCCAAGCTCACCACTCCTTTTGTCTTCTTATTGACGTTTTCAACCGATACTTTTCTCCGATTATTGCGCCAAAACGACAGCAACGGTGAGATTGTTACCGAGGAGGATATTTTTGCTATTGTTAGCGAAGGCTCTGAGTCCGGTGCGATTGAGCCACAAGAGCAATTGATGATTCGCAACTTACTCCACCTTAACGATCGTTTAGCATTATCGTTAATGACACCACGGTGCGATATCCATTACCTAGATGCCAACCAACCTATTGATGTCATCCTTACTGACCTTCGCCAAACCCAACACTCCGTATGGCCAGTCTGTAAGGGTAGTTTGGACAATATTATTGGCACCATTTCATCCAAAGTCCTGCTCGATGAATATGACGAATTGTCTATCAGTAAACTGGCTAAACAGCTCAAGCGTCCGCGTTTTGTACCCGAGTCCATGAAAGGGTTACCTCTCCTTAACTACATGCAACAAACCAGTGCGGAAATGGTCTTTATTGTCGATGAGTATGGTGATGTACAAGGCCTAGTAACCCTTTACGACTTGTTAAAGTCAATTGCTGGAGAACTGGGCATGGCACCACAGCAAGTGTGGGCCAAGCAACAAAAAGATGGCAGCTGGTTGATGGACGCGTTGATCCCGCTCAATGAGCTCAAGAATAAACTCGAACTGAGCAGCATAGAAGGCGAAGAGCGAGAAGGCTTTCAAACATTAAATGGGCTTTTGACATGGCTTTATGGTCGAGTCCCAAATGTTGGGGAGCACATTCACTACCAAGGTTGGCGATTTGACATACTCCTCGTTAAAAAACATCGCATTATGCAAGTCAGAGTCACCAAAGACACCGATATACCAACTAACAATAGCGAAGTTGAATAAAACACGGCCCTATCCCATCAAATTGGGCTGTAAACCTTTCTCTAGTTTTTTCCTCACTTTATAGGAAACATCATTAAGCGTGATTTTTCCTGTATTGTGACGATCGATACCCGCATTTTGTCGGTATGCAATCGAGCCTTGCTTGAACAAAATGAAAGAAGACGGTTTGCCAATCGCTGCAGGATAGAGAATTGCCATATACGCATCTTCCAGACTATTGATTTTATGGCGATATGGCCAGTAATAGGCTTTTACATAGTCAAGTTGCTCGACCGCGCTCATCCTCGCAAGAGTTTTCGTACTCACTCCTAGTGACTCAGCAGTAGAGGGCATAAATTGAATTAACCCTGTCGCCCCACTTCCTGAACCATTTTTGATGCTTGGACTGAAGGTTTCAGCGGTTTCAAATGCCATGCAGGCCATCAGGTGATTAGGGTTGATCTCCAGCTCTTCACTAATACGAATGACTTTGCGTTTGAACTCTGGAGAAACTTTGCCTCCCCACGCCACCGCGTTCTCGGGATCAACAACCGAAGAGACAGTTGGCGCCTCGTGTTCTTTGACAATTCGAGAAAGTAAAGGAAGTGTTTGGCGCAGTCGATGGTTCGAACTCACCAAGCGAATTGATTTGGCAAGAAACTTATCTTTTTTTTGGTGCAGCTTTTGGAACTTTACTAATTTATACAGTTGCTTATAAACCGTTTTCACAACGAAGCCGGATTTAGGGAACACTCCCAAAATGTAATCCATTTCCTACACGTTTAATATAAATATCAGCAACAATGAGTATGTATGTGATCATAATCACTATAAATTTTCTCAAATTCGATACACCTCGAAACAAGTGGTCAAGATGTCTCCAGTAAGCTCGAAGTACAAATAAAAAGGTATTGTCGAGAATAAAAAAGGTCTTACCAATTTCTCGGTAAGACCTAGGTTTACGCATCCTCAGCTAAGAGAATTTATACTCTTACAGTTCCGCTTCTCGAACCAGCTCAGCAAGCGTCGACAAACGTTGTTCGCTTTGTTTTACGTAAGGGTTGTTTGTATCCCAAGCGTATCCAGCCAAAATCGCGCTAATCATCTGCTTAATACGTGGATTCGGGTTTTGATAGAAGATCACATCTTGCAATGTGCCGCTGTACCACCCCTCCACATAAGTGCGGAATGTGTTCACCCCCACCATCAAGCGTTCCGAATACTCTTCTTGCCAATCAACCACTTCACCATTTAATTGACGAACCACGCAATCGGCCGCAAATTCCGCCGACTTCATGGCTATGGTGACACCCGATGAAAACACAGGATCAAGAAACTCGCCGGCATTACCAAGCAGTGCGTAGTTTTCTGTCGCTAAGCGTTTGACGTTCGCTGAATAGCCACCCAACTCTCCTGTTGGATTTGGGTACTTCGCGTTTCGCAACAAAGAAGCCAACCCCGGCTCTTCATTCGCCAACTGCTGCAAAGCTGCAAGCTTATCCTCTGGGTATCGCTCAAAAAACTCAGGCTCACCCACCACACCAAACGAACATGTACCATTCGAGAATGGAATTAGCCAGTACCATACGTCGTGATTTTCAGGATGGACTGAAATCAGAATTTTGTTGCGATCGTACTCTGGCTCTTGTGGTGAAATATGATCTTCGATATGCGTAAATATCGCTTTTCTTGGAGGAAGACAAGAAGGCTCTTCAAGATCCAACAAGCGTGGCAAAACACGGCCAAAACCACTCGCATCCAAAACAAAATCAGCTTCGATTTGATAGGTCTGTTTATCCGGCCCAACAACTTCTAAGCGAGATTTTTTGCCTTCAAACGCCAAGCTAACTAGCTCATGTTGATAACGAATATCGACGCCCTGCTCTGCGGCACTGTCGGCGAGCACTTTATCAAAACTGGCACGTTGCACCTGAAACGTCGTACCCGGCCCTGGGCTATATTTGTCCGTAAAATCGAACTGGGTGTAAACACCATTGCGACGAAATGCAGCACCATCTTTATATTGGAAGCCAAACTGCTTTACCGCATTGGTCATTCCGGCTTGCTCGACAACTTCCATACATGCAGGAAGCAGGCTTTCTCCGATAGAGAAACGTGGAAAGGTGGCTTTTTCTATGACAACGACATCTATGCCACGCGATTTTAATAACGCAGAAACGGTGGAGCCAGATGGGCCCGCTCCTACGACGACAACTTGCTTGAGCTCTGTTTTCATTCTGAATTTAGTTTGCTTGTAGTTTTAATAAGGTGTGACCAAGGCCAATGTTGTCGGTTCTTTCGACGACAGATAAACCTGCCGCTTCAACAATTTCTAAGAAATCATCACTGCGATAAAAACGACTATTGCCGTTGGCTAAACAGGTAAAGTAGAGAGAGGTTGCATTAAGACTATAGGAAGCACCCGCGTATTTTTGGGCATCCCAAAATAGCTCCAATACGTAAATAGTATCTCCCTTCGTTAACTGGGCTTTGACTTTTTTAAGGATATTTAGGATCTCAATTGGGGAAAAGCAATCCAAGAACTGGCTCATCCACCATACGTCAGCATGCTCAGGCAATGTTTGTGCTTTATCAAGCATGTCGGCAGGGTATGGACGTACACGCTCGGCGAACTGGTTTTCTGATACATTTGACATCGCCACTTCTAATTGCTGCGGCAAATCGACAATGGTAACTTCAACATCAGGATCATGCTTACAACACTGAATAGCCCATTTCCCGGTATTTCCGCCAATATCCACTAGGTGCTTTGGCTTGCTTGCAAACACTTCTTTAAGCAGTAATGGAAACGAGCGATCCGAATAGAAGTGATCGAACTTAAACCAACTCTGCTTAGCTTGGTCTGGCAGCGTCGACAGACCTTGATAAATCGTCTCCCAATTGCCCAACTCTTTCAAACCTGAAGGCTTACCTTCTTGAATCGCTTCCGTCAGATGCATCATCGCGGCGTAACAGACATCAGCCGTAAAATCCATGTTTGCGTTCGTCATACCATCGTGAAGAAGGTAAAAACCAAGGTTCGCAAGCGAATAGTTAGGTCTTTCCCATAAAACAATATGTGCGCTAATCGCCATATCCAACAATACTTTGACACCATATTCTGACACGCCCGTTTTCTCGGAAATGTCCGTGGCACTCATGCCTTGTGAACCGGCGCTGTCTAGCGCGGCTAAAATACCTAAATCTCGGAGCGTTCTGGCGGTCTGGAACACGATTGGTGCAAAAGATAACTTCTGAGCTTCTGTTTTTGCTTCAAAAGCATTAAAAGGGTCATTATTTTGATTTAACACGGAAAAACCTAACTGCAATTAATATTTTTATTGTTTAGACTGAGAGCCTAACAATGCAATAGCTCGTTGAATATCAACATTCAAGTTGTTTATCCAACGATTGTAATTGCGATGGATTTTGCCATTACTGGCTTTTAGATTTACTGAGTTGAGATAAATAATTGAGTAATATTTGTTGTTATATGGAATTTTTACTTCTGCAAAGTGTTTACGAACGTGAATTTTTGCAATAAGAACGCCTGGGCTTACTTCTTCAATCGTCCAACCTCGGTTGGTTGCCGATTGCACAATGGCCATTTTTACTTGTTTATTTTGAAGATCATAAGCAACTGGAGTATCCTCCACATTCATTACAGGTTGTACTCGTCCACAACCGACAAGAAGCAAAGTTAATAATAACGAGACATACAGCTTAAAACGCGACATGATAATTTCCTTTTTTATTATGACTTTGGGTAAAGCCCAATTTGTATCGAGCTGTAAAATAAACAATTTAACCCAATATGCCAAACTCGAAGATCAACATTTCGTTCAATATTGATGCGTGGACAGCGAATTCATTCGGTTTATCCGAATCCAATGAATGGAAACAATGGGCAACAGAGATAACATGGCCAGAAGATGGCAAAATCAATGTTGCAGATATTCCTGCGATGATGCGCAGAAGAATGAGTCCACTTAGCAAACTGGCAGTGCAAACGGCAATCGAATTGCTTAATCAACATCAGGTTGATTACCTCGTATTTTCGAGTCGTCATGGCGAATTGCATCGCAGTGTTGCGTTAGTTAAAGATATTATTAACGGTGAAGAAGCGTCTCCGATGGCTTTTTCTCAGTCAGTGCATAATACCGCCGCAGGGCTTGCCACTATTGCAACCAAACAGCCCATCCCCCTAACTTCGATCGCTGCGGCAGAAAACACATTCCAAAGTGCAATATTAGAAGCATGGCTGTTTTTGTCCGACAATCCTGACAAAAAAGTCCTGCTTGTTGATTTTGATGAGCCTATGCCTGACTCTTATTTAGAATATGAAAACCAACAATACCAAGGGTTTGGACTCGGCTTGATACTTTCTCATGGAGATGGCTTCACGGTGCAAAGCGGCATCAGTGCAAAATGCTCAAACCACCCGTTGCCACAAGGCTTAGCGTTTTTGCAACACTACTTGTCAGATGAAAATCAGTGGACTATTCACGCTCCGAAACAAATTTGGGAATGGCACAAGCAATGAGTCGCTTAAATCAGTATTGGCGTGTGCTAGCAACCGGCTTTTGTTTTTCAGTATTTGGGTTAGGTGGTTTAGTACTGAGCTTCATTGTTATTCCGACCATTCGTATTTTTGTTTCAGACCAAACGGAACGCGAATATAAAATTCAAGGTGCGATTCGATATTCATTCAACACATTTTGTAAATTGATGAAGTTGAGTGGCGCAATCGATTATCAAATTATTGGCGCCGATATTCTTCAACAAGATCGTAATTGTTTAATTGTTGCCAACCACCCTAGTTTAATCGATTACGTTCTCATTGCTTCACAATTAAATCGCTGCGACTGTTTAGTAAAATCGGCAATATGGTCGAATCCTTTTATGAAGCACATCGTAAAAGCAGCCGGATATATTCCCAATGAAGCGCCTGATGACTTATTAGCACTTTGTGATGAACGATTTAACAAAGGCAACGTGTTGCTTATATTTCCTGAAGGGACAAGAACAACACCTGGTGTAGAACCAAAATTACAACGCGGCGCAGCACAAATTGCGGTAAGAACAGAGCGAGATTTAAGGGTTGTCCATATTACGGTAACGCCAAGTTTCCTCACAAAAGAGAAAAAATGGTATCAAGTACCGGCAACAAAGCCTTTTTTCAGGGTTGAAGTTAAGGATAAAGTTGAGATTGACCCTTTTATAAAGCAAACTACGTCGCCGACAATAGCGGCGCGACGCTTACAACAGCACCTAGCTGAAAACATTTTTCCAGAAAACTTTTATTAATAAGCAGGTCCCAGTGGAACAGTTACACAACGACATTAAGCAACTTATTATTGATGCTTTAAACCTTGAAGATTTAACCGTAGATGATATTGAAACGGATGCACCACTTTTTGGTGATGGACTTGGCTTAGATTCTATCGATGCACTTGAGCTTGGACTCGCAATTAAAAAACAATACAACATCGTTATTGATGCCGACGACTCAAACACGCGCGAACACTTTGCTTCTGTAGCAAACCTAGCGAAATACGTTTCTTCTCAAACTAATGAATAAGTTGTAGGTATATTCATGACTGATGTAAATAAAGATCAAGTATTTGAACAAGTTAAAGATGCGCTTGTTGAGCTGTTCGAAATTGACGCAGCCGACATTCAGTCAGATGCGCACTTATACCAAGATCTCGACCTTGATAGCATTGACGCCGTTGATTTGGTCGTACACCTACAGAATGTCACTGGCAAAAAAATCAAGCCAGCAGAGTTTAGTGCAGTAAGAACCGTTGACGATGTGGTTAACGCCGTCACTGAGTTATTGAAGGAAAGTTAATGCGCCAATTGCTGACTGGTCTGTCTGCAATTGTACTGTTTGCCTACCCCTTCGCCGTCTATTTCGGTATAGATAAATTTGGCTTGAACTTAGTCGGGGGCTTGTTAATTGCTGCGTTACTTTTGCGTGTTTTCGTCGCAAATAAGACCCCACTAAAAGAGTTTAAATTCTTGGCGCTCGTTACGGGCGCTGTTGGCATTCTTCTAATTACGCTTGGCATGGTGTTTAAACAACACGGGTGGCTTCAGTTTTACCCTGTCGTTGTCAATGTATGTATGCTGTGTGTCTTTGGACTGAGCTTAAAACAGCCGCAATCAATCATTGAAAGGCTTGCTCGCTTGCAAGAGCCTGACCTTCCGGCTAGTGGCGTGGCTTACACACGCAAAGTCACGATGGTTTGGTGCGTTTTTTTTACGCTCAACGCTGCCGTTGCACTCTATACCTGTTTCCTACCAGTAAAAATATGGACGCTTTATAACGGCCTCATCAGCTACTTACTTGCTGGTGGCTTGTTCGCTGGAGAATGGATCGTGCGTCAATTTGTTCGAAAGGAACACTAATCGTATGAATACAACGTATTCGAGCTTTACCTCCCTAGCGACCTTGTTCGTCGCAGAGAGGTCTGAGCAATCCCCTGTCTCTTACGATCGCGACACAGTTATCAATTGGGGTGATTTCCAGCAGCACGTCGCAACACTTGCTCAGCAGTTAGAAAACCAGCCAATGCAAAACATTGCGCTGTGTTTTGGCAACAGCTACCTGTTTGCCGTTGGCTTTTTTGCTTGTTGCCACGCAGGAAAATCCATTGTATTGCCTGGTAATTACCAACCAGAAGCACTCAAAGAGCTCAGCGAGCACTACGATTTATTGCTGCATGATGCCGATGTCTCGGTTCCAGAACAGGTTAGTTCACTCCTAGTAAAAGCTCAACCATTGGTAGACATCACCTTGATTCACGAGCAACAGGTAGACCAACCTTATGTTTGGCGTGAATTGAATCTGGCAAAAATACCAGTAACGCTATTTACGTCAGGTTCAAGCGGTAAACCAAAAGCCATTGCAAAAACGCTGAAACAGCTCGATATCGAAGTGTCTATTCTAGACAACCTATGGGGCGACACGGTTGCCAACACACGCGTTGAAAGCACCGTCTCTCATCAACACATTTACGGCTTGCTGTTCCGCGTATTGTGGCCTTTGTGCTCTGCACGTCCATTTTCAGCACACAACCTTGAGTTCCCAGAGCAAATTGTCCATCACGCCGATGCTGACACCACGCTAGTAAGCAGCCCTGCGTTACTAAAACGACTCAGTGAAGAGCATAATCCGGTTGCGATTCGGTGCGTATTTTCTTCTGGTGGCCCCCTGCCAAACCAAGCCGCGCAACACAGCCAGTTGTTGTTTGGGTCACTTCCTATTGAAGTCTTTGGCAGCACAGAAACCGGCGGCATCGCTTACCGTCAGCAGCACGTAGCCAGCACTCCTTGGACGTTATTCCCTGGTGTTGAAGCCGAGCTTAACCATGAAAATTGTTTAAAGCTCCGCTCGCCACACATTGATGAAAACACTTGGTACCAAACTGCGGATGAATGCTATTTCCATGATAGTATTTCTTTTGAATTGCTTGGACGCACTGACCGAATCGTCAAAGTCGAAGAAAAGCGTATTTCCCTTGTCGAAGTGGAAAAACGTTTAGAGCAATTGCCGTGGGTTCAAGAAAGCGTGGTGATCCCAATGGAAGAATCTGGTCGCCTCACGTTAGTCTCGATCATCGTACTTAACGATAAAGGCAGCGATGTGCTTAATGAACTTGGTAAAGGCAAATTTTGGCTTGAGCTTCGCAAGGCACTGCGCAATTGGCTAGAACCGATCGCTATCCCGAGAAAATTCCGAGTGGTCGACGAAATTCCATTGAACAGCCAAGGCAAACGCCAAGTTGCTGAAATTGAAAAATTATTCCAATAAAGCTAGTAACATGGAAAAAAGAAAACCAACTATTCAGAATATTGAAGTTAGTGACCACACCGCGGAGCTGTCGCTGCGTGTGGATGCTGACATCTTAGATTTCCAAGGTCATTTCAGTCACTTTCCTCTTTTACCCGGCGTCACTCAAATTGACTGGGCGTTGTTCTACGCCGTTCAATATTTGAACACCCCCAAGGTATTTAAAGGAATGGAAGTCATCAAATTTCAAGAGCCGATTCTGCCAAACGCCGACGTTTGTCTCTCACTCTCTTGGGACAATGAGCGCGAGAAATTGACCTTTAAGTACACATCGAAAAACGGTGAAACCTTGGTGACTCACTCGTCAGGCAAAATGAAACTGGGTGAGTCACGTGAGTGATTACCGTCCCTGCTTTTTAATTCCTTGCTACAACCACGGCAGCACAATTGCAGACGTGGTTGCATCGTTATCCTCTTTCGATTTGCCAGTGCTGGTCGTGGACGACGGCAGCAATGAAGACACCAAACAAGCGCTTTCAGCGTTGAGTGAGCAAGGACTGATAAAACTGATTAGTCTGAGTGAAAACCAAGGCAAAGGTGGCGCGGTGATGGCTGGCCTACATCAAGCTCACCAGCTTGGTTTTACGCACACCATTCAAATCGACGCAGACGGTCAACACGACCTAGAAGCACTACCCAAATTGCTCAGCGCCAGCGAAACAAAACCAGATAACCTGATTTCTGGCCAACCGATATACGACGAGAGCGTACCTAAAGCCCGTCTGTATGGTCGCTACGCTACGCACATTTGGGTGTGGATAGAAACCTTGTCACTGTCTATCAAAGACAGCATGTGCGGCTTCCGCGCCTACCCAGTGGCGAAAACGGTCGCCGTGTTGAACAAGTACAACATCGGCAAACGCATGGATTTTGATATCGAAATTCTGGTGCGAATGTACTGGGAAGGCGTCGATATTGATTTTGTTCCAACGCGCGTGATCTACCCTGAAGGTGGCATTTCCCACTTCGACGCATTGTGGGATAACGTCAAGATAAGCTGGATGCACACTCGCCTATTTTTTGGCATGTTGCCACGCATTCCTTCGCTACTCGCCAGAAAGCGCCGTCATACAGACGACAGCAATGCCCACTGGTCGAAACGAAAAGAACAAGGCACGATTTTAGGCATCAAAACCTTACTCGCGGTTTACCGCTTGTTCGGTAGAAAAGCGTTCGACCTGATTTTAAAATTAGTCATGCGCTACTACCACTTCACGGGTAAATCTGCCCGCGAAGCGTCTGAGATTTACCTGCAAAACTTACAGCACTACGCTGCGCAGCAGAACATCGCACTGCCAAAACAGTTGGACAGCTATCATCATCTGCTTTCTTTTGGGCGTACCATGCTCGACAAACTGGCAGCATGGCAAGGTGACTTTAACGTCGATAACCTAACCATTCACGGCCAGCATCATTTCGAAGAGATGGCGCAGAAAAAACAAGGCGTGCTCATTTTAGGCTCGCACCTTGGCAATATCGAACTCTGCCGCGCGCTTGGTCGTCGACACTCTCATGTCAAAATCAATGCCTTGGTATTTACCCAACACGCTGAACAATTTAATGCGGTAATGAAGGCGGTAAACCCAAACTCGGAACTGAATCTGATTCAAGTCAGCTCAATGGGACCAGACACCGCGATTCTGCTTCAACAAAAAATCGAGCAAGGCGAATGGGTGGTGATCGTTGGCGATCGCACTTCCACCAGCAAAGAAAATCGTGTCGTTTGGGCAGATTTTCTTGGTAAACCTGCACCATTCCCGCAAGGCCCATTCATGCTAGCCTCGGTATTAAAAGCGCCGGTTTACCTACTCTTCGGCCTACGCGACGACGAAGCAAACACTCCGCATTTTAATGTGTACTTTGAACACTTTAGTGACCAAATCACGCTACCGCGCAAGGAGCGTCAGCAGGCACTAGAACACGTTGTTCAACAGTACGCACACAGATTAGAACACCACACACTGCAAGCGCCGTTACAGTGGTACAACTTTTTTAACTTCTGGACTTTAAGTAATCAGCCACATGACAAACAACAATAATCACAACATCACTTTTGGTGCCCAATCTTTAACCATCGAAGATATCGTTGCCATTGCTCAAGGTGCAAAGGCAAACATGAACACCTCGCCAGAATTTACCGCGAAAATTGATCGTGGCGTGGCGTTTCTGGAACGATTACTGAAAGAAGAAGGCGTTATTTACGGCGTGACCACGGGTTACGGCGATTCATGTACTGTGGCGATTCCACCCGCTCTTGTGGATGAACTTCCGTTGCACCTTACGCGCTTCCATGGCTGTGGCTTAGGTCAAATCCTTTCTCATGAGCAAGCTCGCGCGGTGTTGGCGACACGTTTATGTTCATTGTCGCAAGGCGTATCTGGCGTGTCTCACGATCTGTTGAACCAAATCGTTACGCTTATCAACCACGATATTGCGCCGCGTATTCCACAAGAAGGCTCGGTGGGCGCAAGCGGCGATTTAACGCCTCTGTCTTACCTAGCGGCAACCTTAATTGGCGAGCGTGAAGTGCTTTACAGAGGCGATGTGCGACCAACACAAGAAGTGTTTGCAGAGCTGGGCATTGAGCCAATTCGCCTAAAACCAAAAGAAGGTTTGGCGTTAATGAACGGTACATCCGTGATGACCGCCCTCGCCTGTCTTGCCTACAAACGCGCAGAATACCTAGCGCAGCTGTGCACCAAGATTACCGCGATGGTCTCTGTGGGTATGCAAGGTAACGATTTCCACTTTGATGAAGCGTTGTTTGCAGTAAAACCTCACCCTGGTCAACAGCAAGTTGCAACTTGGCTGCGTGATGATCTCAATGCTGAGCGTCCGCCACGCAATAGCGACCGACTGCAAGATCGTTACTCACTGCGTTGTGCGCCACACGTGATTGGCATGGTGCAAGACTCACTGCCTTGGCTACGTCAATTGATTGAGAATGAACTAAATAGTGCCAACGACAATCCAATTATCGATGGCGACAACGAGCGCGTTCTGCACGGCGGTCACTTCTACGGTGGTCATATCGCAATGGCGATGGATACGTTGAAAGTGAACATTGCCAACTTAGCTGATTTGCTGGACCGTCAGATGGCGCAATTGATGGATTACAAGTTCAATAACGGCCTGCCGTTTAACTTAACCGGTGCAGAAGGCGAGCGTAAACCGATCAACCACGGCTTTAAAGCGGTTCAGATTGGTATCTCAGCTTGGACGGCAGAGGCGTTGAAAAACACCATGCCAGCGAGCGTTTTTTCTCGCTCAACCGAATGTCACAACCAAGACAAAGTGAGCATGGGCACCATTGCGGCTCGTGATTGCCTACGCGTACTTGAGTTAACAGAGCAAGTTGCTGCGGCTTCACTCCTAGCAAGCGTTCAAGCGGTTGAGATTCGTCGTCGTCATAACGAATTGGACGAACACCACATGAGTCAGAGTTTGCGAGTAATTCGTGACGCCGTACTGAGCGAGTTTGAATTTGTGATTGAAGATCGCCCATTGGAACAAGATTTGCGTCATTTCATTGAACGCATTCAGCAACGTCATTGGCCACTCTACGCGGAGGTATAATGCAAGAGCAGGTTCTCTACCCATTAGAAGCGGAGGTGACTATGGTCACCTCATTCCAAGATGCTGACCCGATGGGCGTGATTTATCACGGCAACTTCTTTCGATATTTTGAAGAAGCGCGTCGTGTGCTGATGGAGAAGATCCAATACAGCTATCGCGATATGCAAGACTCTGGGTATATGTGGCCGATCATCGACACGCGCGTTAAATACGTGAAGGCGATTCCGTTTAATCACACCATTCGTATTACCGCGCAACTCACTGAGTGGGAAAACCGCTTGCGTGTGGATTACGTGATTTACGACGCCGAAACGAATCAACGTATGTGCAAAGCGCATACAACCCAAGTCGCCGTATCCATTGAAAAGCAAGAGATGTGCTTTGTTTCTCCAGCAATCTTTTTAGATAAAGTAGAGCAATGGCATCACCATGGGAGCCTGAACTAATGCAAAAGTGGTTACTCTCTTTTTTGCTGATATTGTCTGTTTCAGCAATGGCCACACCTACAGCAAACGTAACGGATTTGGCATCGCTTCAGCAGCAGTTGTCTCAGCATGAAATCGTACGCGGAGATTTTACGCAGCAGCGTCATCTGGAAATGTTCAGTCAACCTCTAACCTCTAAAGGTCAGTTCACACTGAGCAAAACACATGGCTTGTTGTGGCAACAAACAGAACCTTTCGCAGTCAATTTGGTATTGACGGAAAACAAACTTCGTCAGACTTTTGCCGACCAAGCACCGAAAACGATCTCTGCACAAGAAAACCCAATGGCGTTCTACTTTAGCCATGTATTTTTATCCGTGTTCCACGGGGATACTTCTGCACTGCAAGAACAATTCACACTCGATTTTTCAGTTGAGAACAATCAGTGGCAGCTCGTTTTAGTGCCAAAACAGTCGCCATTAAATGCGGTGTTTCAATCCATCACTCTTTCCGGTAAAACGCACATAGATCGCCTAACCCTACAAGAGCTGCGTGGCGATAAGACCGAAATCACGTTTACGAACCAGACCTCTCTACCTCAGGAACTCACGGATGCCGAAGACGCTCAATTCCGTTTCTAAACTCAGTCTCGGCACTCACACCTTTGCTCTGGTTTGGCTCAATCTCGTTGTTTTAGCGGGCGCGTTGCTACTCAAACAATGGGTTTGGAGTGCAGAATCTCCGATTGAGACCAACATTTTAAAACTGTTGCCGAAGAACCAACAAAACCCGGTGGCTGAGCAAGCCTTTGAGTCGGTCTCGGCAAGTATGAGCGACAAAGTCATTTTCGTGATCGCAGCGCCGGACAAAAATACCCTTTTTGCAGCGGCCGCTGAATTTGATAAGGGGTTACGCCAAAGTAATCATTTTCGCGATGTGGTGGGAAAAATCTCACCTCAAGAGCAGCAAGCTTGGGCGAGTTACTACTTTAAGCACCGTTTCCAATTGCTGACGCCTGAGCAACGAGAGCGTTTAAGCAAAAATCCAGAGCAGCATGTGCAGCATGTAATTCAGTCTCTGTACAACCCGTTTTCTGGAGTGACCGGGCAAGAGTTACAGAATGACCCTTTCTTGTTATTTCGTGATTATTTAAGCCAAGTTACCCAGCAATCTTCCTCTTTCCGGTTGGATAACGGCTATCTATCCGTCGAAAAAGACGGTGCTCAATACTTACTTATTACTGCTGAGCTAAAAGACTCGCCTTATAGCCTAACTGGGCAGCTTGCAGTCCCTGATATTCAAGCACTAGAACAAAGCGTCGCTCAGAAATATGGCGCTGAAGTCGCACATACTGGCGTTCTATTTTATGCCGACTATGGTACGCAAAGTGCAAAATCGGAGATCAGTACCATCGGTGTGTTCTCTCTGCTCGGTATCATTGCATTGTTCGTGTTGGTCTTTCGTAGTGTGATGCCACTGTCTCTCGCGCTGCTTTCCATCACCATTGGTTTGCTCGTTGCGCTGTCCGTTACGACGTGGATTTTTGGAAAAGTCCATCTGTTCAGCTTAGTGTTTGGCGCAAGTTTAATCGGCGTGTCTATCGACTACGCATTCCACTACCTAACCGAACGTCTTGCGGCGGGAAATGAATGGGATAGCGAGCAAGGGTTAAAGCATATTTTCATAGCGATCACACTTGGCTTAATCACCAGTTTGATCGGCTATTTGGGCATGTTAGTGGCACCGTTTCCTGGTTTGCAGCAGCTTGCGCTGTTTTCATCCATTGGTCTGATTGCCGCTTACATCACAGTGGTGGCTTGGTATCCGATACTAGCTCGTAACCCATCGCGCTCCATTTCGACTTTACCGGGACAATCACTGTTGGCGAAATGGTTAACGCTTTGGAATCAACCTCGAATTAAAGTCGGATTACCGATGTTATGTGTGGTTGCGAGTGGCTTTTTCTTGCTGCAATTGAACTACGATGACGACATTCGTCTGCTGCAAACGATGCCGAACGATCTCAAGCAGCAAGAAACCTTGATTACGACTCTCAGTGGCATGCAATCTTCACAGCAAATGCTGGTCGTTACCGCCGACGATGACGAAAACCTAATGAAAAAGCTGGAGTCTTTGACGCCAACTTTAGAAGCGTGGAAAGCGGACAGCACCATCGAAAGCTACCAGAGTCTGAGTCGCTACTTGAGCTCAGTGGAACGTCAGCAACAAGACTATCAATTGATTCGCGATCTTTACGCGACACAATCCAGCCAACTTGCATCCGGACTGCGCTTAAATAAAAAGCCCAAAATGGACGCCGACTTTATCCCCGTTACGGTTGAACAGTACTTGCAAAACCCGGTATCGGCACCTGTCCGTTTTCTTCATTTGGGTAAAATTAAAGAAAAATCGGCAACGGTTGTGGTGTTAAACCAATTGCAAGACTCCGCCGTTGTTAAGGCATTTGCCAAATCGCAGTCTGATATTGTCTACCTAAACAAAGCAGAAGAAATCTCCGCCCTATTTGGTGAATACCGAATCAAAATCATGGAACTATTGGCAGCCGCCAGTGCTGTGATCTTTCTGGTGTTAATCAAGCGGTACGGTCTGCAACACAGTTGGCGAGTTTTACTGCCATCATTGATTGCTTGCGCGTGCGGTCTGGCAACTGCTGTCGCGATGGGAACAACATTAAACCTGTTCAACTTGCTTGGCTTGGTGCTCATTCTTGGTATCGGCATTGATTACACTCTGTTCTTTGCCGAGAAAGCGCGCAGCGTGAGCACACTATTGGCGATCACCCTTTCGGCAATAACCACTGTGCTGTCATTTGGGTTGCTGTCACTAAGCCAAACTCACGCGATTCACAGTTTCGGCATTACAGTGTTAAGTGGTATTTTCGTCGCTTGGCTGCTCTCTCCGATTGCAATTAAAACAGAGGAAACGACGTCATGATTTTCAATCACGCTTTTCGCTACGCGACGTTCATCACACTGAGTCTGTTTTTAAGTGCATGCAGCTTGGTACCTAACCAATCGACGCCTCAGGTCGACATTGCCGAGCACACCCAAGTTAGCTTGCCCACTCCCGCAAGCTTGGGCTATCAGTTGTCTGCCAGTCAGTTAATTACGGCTTCTTGGGCAATAGATGGTAAAACCACATCTGAGCAACTTCCGGTACAACTGCAAGTAACCAACAACGAAGTGGTGCTGGCAGGCTTCTCATCCTGGGGAACAAGAGTACTCTCACTGTCTTACGATGGAGAACAAATTCAAACCGAAGTGCTCAACGGTTTACAAGGTTCGCTACCGCAGCCAGAACAGGTATTATTTAACCTGATGATCACGCTCTGGCCGAGTTCCGCTTGGGAAGGGTCGTTAAATGAGGTAAGGTGGCGAATTATTGATAAAAATAATTCTCGCGCCATCTTTGATAGCGACGGTGAAAAGATCATTGAGATTCAATACAGCTCTTCTAACAAATTAGAGGGTAAAATTGATTTTCATCACCTCAAACATCAGTTTTCAATTTCTATTCAAACACTGCAACATCAGATTAATTAAGAACAATTTAGAATAACAATATGCCTATTCGCTCTCCTCAACCTTTGTATATTCAGGCCTGTGGCTTTCACTCTGCCATGGGACAAGATGACGCGCTCATCCACCAGTGTTTATCGGGAGCGAAGCCATCCAACATGTTGGTTGACCAAGATATTTTAAATTCAGGCCGCCAAACAGTAATCGGTCGAATTGCACAGACGTTACCGCAATTACCGACCGCACTCAGCCAGTTTGATACGAGAAACAACCGCCTCGCACTTTCGGCTTTGCAGCAAATCGAAGGCGACGTGCGTGACGCCATTGCTAAATATGGTCGTGACCGTATCGCAGTCGTGATCGGCACCAGCACATCTGGCATTTCAGATGGCGAAATCGCATTTGGTGAAAAGCTGGCAAACGGTAATTTTCCTGCCGACTACCATTACACCAAACAAGAGCTTGGTAACTGCAGCGATTTTATTGCCGCCTACTTTGATTTGAGCGGCCCACATTACTCAGTTTCAACCGCCTGTTCTTCTAGTGGTCGTGTCTTTTTAACCGCGCAACGCCTGATTCGCTCCGGCATTGTTGATGCGGTCATTGTAGGTGGTGTGGATACCATTTGTCGCCTAACGCTAAACGGCTTTAACGGTTTAGAAGCTCTATCCGATACCCTTTGTAAGCCGTTTGACCAACATCGCAACGGCATCAATATCGGCGAAGCCGCAGCATTAATGTTGCTAAGCAAAACACCTGCGCCCGTTGCTCTTCTCGGAGCTGGCGACAGCTCAGACGCACACCATATTTCCGCACCACATCCAGAAGGGTTAGGCGCAGAAGAAGCGATGAAAAAAGCGTTGGCCAATGCAGGACTTACAGCGCAAGAAATTGGTTACATCAACTCGCATGGCACAGCAACGCCGTTAAACGATGCGATGGAAAGCAAAGCCATTCATCGCTGCTTTGGTGACTCCGTTCCCGTAAGCTCGACAAAGCCACTTACCGGACACACATTAGGCGCAGCAAGTGCAACGGAAGCCGCGATCGCTTGGCATATTCTCAAGTACAACCTTGATTTGCCAATACAACACTGCGAAACCAAAGCAGACGATATCCATATATCGTTAGTTGAGACGCCAACCAAACTGGGTAACAAAGCGATTCTCAGCAACTCTTTTGCTTTTGGTGGCAATAATATTAGTCTTATTTTTGGTTACGCTCATGACTAAACTTCCTCCCATCGAACAACTTTTGCCACACGACAAACCAATGATTTTGGTCGATCGTGCCTTGGATGTTCAACAAGATACGATTCACTGCCAGGTTGATATCGCAGAACACAACCCGTTCTTCGACTTGGCCTCTCAAACTGTGCCAGCTTACGTTGGCATTGAGTTTATGGCGCAATCTGTCGCGGCGTGGTCTGGTTACCACGCATTAATGAAAGAACAAGCGCCACCGATTGGCTTTTTGCTTGGTAGCCGTCGATACACGTCTGAATGCGATACGTTTTCTCGCGGACAGGTGCTCGATGTGTATGCTGAAAAAGTTATGGAAGATAACGGTATGGCGGTTTTTTCAGCCCGTATTGAGCTACAAGGAACTGTTGTAGCGACTTGCCAATTGAACGTTTACGTTCCATCAGAAGAAAAATTACAAGAAATGAAAATCAGGAGTCAACAATGACCCGACAAGTCCTCGTTACAGGTGCCAGCAAAGGCATCGGTAAAGCCATTGCCGTTCAATTAGCCAAAGATGGTTTCCAAGTCATTGTCCATTACATGGGCGATCAACAAGGCGCGCAAGACACCCTAAACACCATCGAACAGCATGGTGGTAGCGGTCGTCTTATCCAATTCGACATCAGTGACCGTGCAGATTGTCGTGAGAAGCTAGAAGCCGATATCGCCGAACACGGCGCTTACTATGGCGTCGTAAACAACGCTGGCATCACAAAAGATACCGCTTTCCCTGCGATGACCGAAGAAGAATGGGATGGTGTGATTCATACCAACTTAGATAGCTTCTACAACGTTCTTCACCCTTGTGTTATGCCAATGGTGCAAAAGCGCAAAGGCGGCCGAATTGTTACGCTTGCATCAGTCTCAGGCCTAATGGGGAATCGTGGTCAAACTAACTACAGCGCAGCGAAAGCGGGCGTAATTGGTGCAACAAAATCACTCGCGCTTGAACTGGCAAAACGCAAAATCACCGTCAACTGCGTTGCTCCAGGGCTTATCGACACAGACATGGTAGACGAACACGTGAAAGAACACGCGATGCCGCAAATTCCTCTGCGCCGCATGGGAGAGCCAGAAGAAGTTGCTGGTTTAGTCAGTTACCTTATGTCTGACATCGCAGGCTATGTAACTCGCCAAGTCATTTCGGTAAACGGAGGCCTAGTATGAACCGTCGAGTCGTTGTAACCGGAATGTCGGGCGTGACTGCGTTTGGTAACGATTGGCAATCTGTCGAACCAAAACTGCGTGACTGCCAGAACGCGACGCAATACATGCCTTCTTACGAACAGTATGAAGGTTTGAACACCAAGCTCGCGGCACCCATTTTAGATTTTGAACTGCCAAAGCACTACAAGCGCAAGCAAGTACGCGGCATGGGGCGTGTTTCCAAATTGGCGACCGTCGCAACAGAAAACGCACTAAGCCAAGCAGGTTTGATTGGTAACGACGTACTCACCAATGGTCAAACGGGTATCGCATACGGCTCATCAACAGGCAGTACTGACGCAATCGGCGCATTTGGTGTCATGCTGAATGAGAAAACCACGAAAGCGATCACCGCAACGACTTACGTGCAAATGATGCCGCATACCACGGCAGTGAACGTTGGTCTATTTTTCGGTTTGAAAGGCCGAGTGATCCCAACCAGCAGTGCATGTACTTCTGGCAGCCAAGCAATCGGCTATGCCTACGAAGCGATCAAACACGGCTACCAAACGGTGATGGTTGCTGGTGGCGCTGAAGAATTGTGCCCAACGGAATCCGCTGTCTTCGATACCCTTTTTGCCACCAGTCTGAAGAATGAAGACCCGAAAAGCACACCAAGACCTTATGACTCCGATCGCGATGGTTTGGTGATTGGTGAAGGTGCGGGAACGTTGGTTCTGGAAGAGTACGAACACGCCGTCTCTCGTGGCGCGAAAATCTATGCAGAAATCATCGGTTTTGCCAGCAACTGTGATGCCGCACACGTCACTCAACCACAGATGGAAACCATGCAAATCTGTATGGAAATGGCTTTGCAAAACGCGGGTATTCCTGCTGAGAAGATCGACTATGTATCTGCTCACGGCACTGCCACCGACCGCGGTGATATTGCAGAAAGCAACGCAACAGCGAATGCTCTAGGCAAAGTGCCAATCAGTTCACTCAAGAGCTACTTTGGCCACACACTAGGCGCCTGTGGCGCAATTGAAGCGTGGCTAGGTTTAGAAATGATGCACACGGGTTGGTTCAACCCAACGCTCAACCTAGAAAACCTCGACGAGCAATGTGGCGATTTAGACTACATCGCTGGACAAGGCCGAGAGCTGGACGTGAAATATTTGATTAGTAACAACTTCGCCTTTGGCGGCATCAACACCTCCATCATCTTTAAAAAGATGTAATGCCCTTAGTAAATGCAAAAGCGCTGGTTAACCAGCGCTTTTTTGTTGGTGGCTATCCAGATTGCTAGAAATTGCAATGGCTAGAATGCCATTCAAAAGTTGTAGATAAAGTGGCAATTACAGCCAAAAACCTAAGAACGACAAAGCCCCGACAACTCAAAGAGTTATCGGGGCTTTTGAATAAATGGCACGCCCTATTGGATTCGAACCAATGACCACATCCTTAGAAGGGACGTGCTCTATCCAGCTGAGCTAAGGGCGCGCTACAGGGACAGGATTATACGAGTTCAAACGGGTAAATCAACGGGTTTTCATAACATTCTGATCTGAATGCCTAAAAAAAGTCCATTAAAACGCTTAATGTTCAAAAACACCACAAGGCAAACGTTTGCGTATGGATGTTGATAAGAAATTCTGCGACAATGCGCCGCAGATAATTTGCCTTCTTAATTTATAAGGAAAGTCATGACTGCTCAAAATATAGACGGAACTCTCATTTCCCAAACTGTTCGCTCCGAAGTGGCTGCACGTGTTAAAGCGCGTGTTGAAGCAGGGCTACGTGCTCCTGGTTTAGCAGTGGTCCTAGTTGGTGAAGATCCTGCTTCTCAGGTTTATGTCGGCAGCAAACGCCGCGCATGTGAAGAAGTTGGGTTTGTTTCTAAGTCTTTTGACCTTCCTGCGTCTAGCTCAGAAGAAGAGTTACTAGCGCTGATTGATGAATTAAACAACGATGATGAAATTGACGGCATTCTAGTGCAATTACCCCTTCCTGCGGGCATCGACACAACACATGTTTTAGAGCGCATTCACCCAGAGAAAGACGTGGATGGCTTCCACCCTTACAATGTTGGTCGTCTTGCACAACGTATTCCAAAGCTTCGCTCTTGCACGCCAAAGGGCATCATTACCCTACTAGACCGTTACAACATAGAGCTTCGTGGCAAACATGCTGTTGTGGTTGGTGCATCAAACATTGTTGGTCGTCCTATGACACTTGAGCTGCTGCTTGCGGGCTGTACAACGACAACATGTCACCGTTTTACCAAAGACCTAGAGAGTCATGTGCGTCAAGCTGACGTTGTCGTAGTTGCGGTTGGTAAGCCAAACTTCATCCCTGGAGAGTGGATTAAGAAAGGTGCAGTGGTTATCGATGTCGGCATTAACCGTCTTGATTCAGGCAAGCTAGTTGGCGACGTGGAATACGATAAAGCACGTGAAAGTGCGAGCTTTATTACTCCTGTCCCTGGCGGTGTTGGCCCAATGACCGTCGCAAGCTTAATTGAGAACACGATGCTCGCTTGCGAGCAGTTCCACACAGACAAATAACGTAAACTTCAGATACGAAAAAGGCTCCGCAAGGAGCCTTTTTGCTAATTTTAGGTATCTCTTTCAATTACAGGCTTAAAATCACGCCCGCAATCGAAGCGCTCATTAAGTTCGCCATGACACCAGCGATAATCGCACGGAAACCATGTTTAGAAACAAATGCACGCTTTTCAGGTACCAATGAGCCCAACCCACCAATCAGCATCGCCATGCTTGAGATGTTTGCAAAACCACACAAAGCAAACGTCACGATTGCTTGTGAGTGCTCACTAAGTTGAGACTTCACTTCTGCAAGCTGGATGAAGGCAACGAACTCATTCACCACAATCTTGTTACCAATCAGCGAGCCTGCTGTGGTTGCTTCTTGCCATGGTACACCTAATAACCAAGCGACAGGTGCGAATACATACCCTAGGATCAACTCGAAGCTTAGTGGCGTCCCAACAAGATCACCAATCCAACCTAGCATGCCGTTTAACATTGCAATGACACTGATGAAAGCCAATAGCGTACCACCTACCGATACAGCAATGCGTACACCCGCCATGGCACCATCGGCTAATGCTTCTACTACGTTGGTTGCACGTGGAATTTCAACTTGGCTAATGTCGATATCTGCTGCTTTATCCGTATCTTCTGGCATTAAAATTTTTGCCATCAGCAAGCCCGCAGGTGCCGACATAAATGCAGCAGCAATAAGATAGTTAAGGTCGACACCCAGTGATGCGTAACCGACCAACGTTCCACCAGCAACTGATGCCAAACCACCTGTCATCACCGCAAAAAACTGCGAGTCAGTCATGTGTTTTAGGTAAGGCTTCACCATCAATGGCGCTTCAATGGTGCCAACAAAGATATTCGCCGTAGCAGACAAAGACTCCGCACGACCGATACCCAGCAGTTTTTGAATACCGCCACCGATAAAGTTAATGATTTTTGGCATCACACCAATGTGATAAAGACCGGAGATAAGAGAGGAGAAGAAAACGATGATACCCAGAACATTGATCGCAAAGGTGAAGCCCCCTGTCGCCAAATTACCGAATAAAAACGCGATGCCTTCTTGACCGTAGTTGATCAAATTCGACACGACGCTGCTTACTGAATTCAGCGCATCTCGTCCTGCTGGTACATATAAAACCAACAATGCAAACAGCACCTGTAAAGCAAACGCAAACGCCACTGTTCTCAGCTTTATATTTTTTCTATTTGTAGAAAGTAGCCATGCTACGAATAGTATGGCTACGATACCAATAATTGAGTTCATAAAATGAATCCGACAGAAGGGGGATATGGAAGGCACCGGATTGTATAGCGGACTCAAAATGGCGCAAGTTGAGGATGTTAACAGTGTGAAAAGTTCAAGCGAACAATAATTAACCACACAAATAACTAATTGAATTTGTTATAGATAAACGTTTGCTTGTTTTTATTATTTCCATATGGAAAAGATGTTTCTAGATTTGGAAAAATTTTGTGAGACAAATCACCTTATACAACCACTGAATAGTCGAAAAATGTTTTGCTTAGAGAAAATCGACTAGAAACACCTCTTGAACGTTATTAATGAATCTACTTGGGAATAGAGATGTAAGGTGCGAGGCGCTGATCCCAGTGACACGGGTTGCCAATTTTCTGTTTAATAAAGTTGATAACGGCTGATATTTTTTTCGGCATGTGCTGACGACTCGGGTACACCGCATAAAATGGCATCGACTGGCTCGCTTTCCAGTCTGGCAATAGTTGAATCAACTTACCCGTTCTGAACTCATCACCAAGCAAATACGTAGCGAGATACGCAATCCCCCATCCAGCAATCGCGGCGTCGCGGACAGCTTCTGCTAAATCGACAGAGTAGTTGCCGGAGACTTTGACGTTTAGCTCTTGTTGTCCCTTGGTAAATGCCCATCCTGTGTAATCACGCTCCCAACTGCGATAGATCAAGCAGTTGTGCAAAGACAAGTCGTTCGGCTCAGTCGGAGTATCATACTTAAGCAAATAATCTGGCGATGCTGCCACCACAAACTGGCAGTCTGTCAAACGCTGCGCAATGTAGCCCTCTGGTAGGTGCTCATTGTTTGTTACCCACAGATCGAGCCCTTCCGCCAGCATATCGACCTTGTAGTCAAACAAATGCACTTCCACTTGAAGCTGTGGATACAACTCACGCAGCTCTTGAATCGCAGGAATGATGTGCAGCGTTCCAAATGATTGAGATAACCCGAGACGAACCAGCCCAGCCACTTCATCCCTTTGGCTTTCCATTTCTAACGTCGCACTACTCACCGCCTGCACCACTTGTTCACAATGATGATAAAACGTTTTTCCCGCTTCGGTAGGCGTAAAACTACGCGTGGTGCGTTGAACAAGCTTGATACCAAGAGATGCTTCCAGCTGGCTCAACTGCTTACTCACATGAGACACCGACACGCCTAAGCTCTTTGCAGCAGCCGTGAAACTTTTATGTTTAAGAAGAGCGGAGAAGATCACCATTTGTGCAGCACGTTCAGATAACACGCTTTACCTCGATTTGATTATAGGAAAAACAAAGGACTCCGAAGAGCCCTCATATTGAATACTGGATGCCAAGTGATTATTTTATAACAGCTCAGTATTTAATTCGGTCAGCCAAGTGACTCACGGCGAGTGCGAAGTAGTAAGAGCGGTTCCACTTCATCAGTACGTTGTAGTTATTGTAAACCAGATACGTACGACCATTCTCGTCGTCCGGCATGATCAACCAGGCTTTGATGTCTTCATCCAGTTTTGGCAACGGGCTACCATCGTATTTTGTGATACCAAGTTTGCTCCACTCCTGAAGATATTTACCTTTTTCAGCCGTGCGCCCTTCTAAGCTGCGATCAATGCCTTTAGGGACTTTCACTTGGCGACCCCAAGTGTATTTGTCATCCCAGCCGGACTTGCTCAAATAGTTAGCGGTTGATGCAAACACGTCGGCTTCAGATTGCCAAATGTCTTTTTTACCATCCCCGTTGCCGTCAGCGGCAAAACGAAGAAAAGAGCTTGGCATAAACTGACATTGCCCCATCGCACCAGCCCATGAACCCTTAAAGTTTTCCAGTTCAATATGGCCTTGATCGAGGATCTGCAATGCCGACATGGTCTCTTTACGGAAAAACTCTTCACGACGACCTTCAAATGCCATTGTAGACAACGCGTCAATCACTTTGAAGTTACCCGTAAATTTACCAAAGTTACTTTCTACACCCCACAGCGCCACGATAAAACGAGGCTGCACACCGTACTCATCGCCTATACGCTTTAGCTCGGTGTAATGCTCTTTATAGAGTTGTCTTGCTTGCTTCACCTTCCATTCGGGCACCGCGCGAGGAATGTATTCATCCAACGTCAGTTTCTTCTCTGGTTGGTTTCGGTCCGCTTTTACTGCTCGAGGCTTGTACTCAACATTCGCAAAAGCAGCACTAATGACCTGCTCTGAGATACCTTTATCACGCGCTTCAGCACGCAGCTTATTCAAGTATTCATCGAAACCCTCGCTACTTGCAAAAGCCGAGGTACACACACCAACGCTAAGCATGATAGCCAGTATTTTTTTCATATTGCCCTCCTTGAGCAAGGCAGAAATCCCAGATGAAAAACGATGACGTTATTCGCCTTTCTGCTGGGCTTTTTGTTCTTTGTACTTTTCTAGTAGGTTCTCCGGCGGAGGCGGAACCTGCAAAAAGAAGCCATCATTTTGCAATGAAGCCTTCACTTTTTCGATATCAACTTGTGCCAATTTACGGCCATCAAGTTTAATCGTCATAACAGCGATAGGCTTACCGAACATCTGCATTAAGGTGTCAGGAACCTGTGAAAAATCATCCTTTTTCGGAATATAGAGATAAGTACCTTCTTTTTTCGAGCTTTTATAAATAGAACAAAGCATGACACGCCTTTTATGCTGATTTAGCCGCGTTGAGTGCGGATTAGGTTGAAAACGTCAAATTCTCGCAAACTTAATAGCAAATTTGAGATTAATTCACCTATTTGCCCACGAGAGAACTTGCTGCGTCAAAGGATGAAATATAACATGACAGACCTAGTTTAAGGCAACGCTCTTTCAATAAAGGCAAGAAGTCCACGATGACCCATTCACCAGACCTTAAAGGTAGCAGTTTTACATTGTCAGTTTTACACCTTTCTGACAATGAGATCGCAAAGACTGTCGAATTTTTGCAAGAAAAAGTTTCTCAAGCACCTTCTTTTTTTGCATCCGCGCCTTTGGTAATCAATATAGCAAAAGTACAAGGCGACATTGATTTCCCTAAGCTTAAACAAGGCATCTCAGATGCTGGTTTTATTCCGGTCGGTGTAACGGGCAGTAAAGACAAGCGTGTACAAAATCTTGCTTCCGAAGCTGGCTTCGCCATTATGTCGGCAAGCAAATCACCAAGCCAGGCGCCAGCCAAAATGGCACCAACGAAAGTAGTTCGCACGCCTGTTCGATCAGGACAACAGATCTACGCGAAAGATGGTGATTTGGTGGTGTTAGCGCACGTAAGTGCTGGTGCTGAAGTCATCGCTGACGGCTCTATTCATATCCATGGCACACTTCGAGGCCGTGCGATTGCAGGCGCAAGTGGTCAGCAGGAAGCGCGTATTATTTGCCACGATTTACAGGCAGAACTGGTATCCATTGCGGGTGACTACTGGTTAAGCGATCAAATTGAAAGCGAGTACTGGCAAAAGAAAGTAATGATCAGTAAAGCCGATGAATCATTACATTTAGAAGTTCTCGCGATTTAATCTAAAAAGGAAAAAAAATGGCACGCATTATTGTAGTAACGTCTGGTAAAGGTGGCGTTGGTAAAACCACTTCAAGCGCAGCCATCGCCTCTGGTCTAGCTCTGAAGGGAAAAAAGACCGCGGTGATCGATTTTGATATCGGTTTGCGTAACCTCGACCTAATCATGGGCTGTGAGCGCCGTGTCGTGTATGACTTTGTAAACGTCATTAACGGCGAAGCGACATTAAACCAAGCGCTGATCAAAGATAAGCGCACGGACAACCTATTCATTCTTCCTGCTTCTCAAACTCGTGATAAAGACGCACTGACAAAAGATGGTGTTCAGCGTGTATTCGGCGAACTTGATGAAATGGGCTTTGATTTCATTATTTGTGATTCACCAGCAGGTATCGAACAAGGCGCATTGATGGCCTTGTACTACGCCGATGAAGCCATTGTCACAACGAATCCAGAAGTCTCTTCTGTGCGTGACTCTGACCGCATTCTCGGTATTTTAGATTCTAAGTCCCTGCGTGCAGAACAAGGGCTAGAGCCAGTAAAACAGCACCTGCTACTGACTCGCTACAACCCATCTCGCGTCACTCAAGGCGAAATGCTAAGCGTTGAAGACGTAGAGGAGATCTTACATATTCCACTACTGGGCGTGATTCCAGAAAGCCAAGCCGTGCTTAACGCGTCAAACAAAGGTGTGCCAGTCACTTTTGACGATAACACCGATGCAGGTATGGCTTACTCTGACACCGTTGATCGCTTATTAGGCAATCAGGTTGAATTTCGTTTCCTTACTGAGGAGAAGAAAGGACTCTTTAAACGACTCTTTGGAGGCTAGACATGTCATTATTAGAATTTTTCCGTCCACAGAAGAAAACTTCTGCGAATCTAGCTAAAGAGCGTTTGCAAATCATTGTTGCTGAGCGCCGCAGCCAAAATGATCCAGCGCCTTCTTACTTACCTCAATTGAAAGAGGACATCTTGAAGGTGATCAGTAAGTACGTGGCAATTGATCCAAATATGGTTGACTTAACATTTGAGCACAAAGACGACGATATCTCAGTTCTTGAGCTCAATGTGAAGCTACCAGACGACGAGAAGTAAACCACTTTTCCTCGCGAGATTGAATGCTCAGATTTGAATGAAAAAGGTTGGCACCGAGGCCAACCTTTTAAACTTTTATTACTTTAATGCTTTGTTCATCTGGTCGCCGAGTAGATCCAAACGCCACCCTTGCATCAAGTCAGGCAACACTTCTGGATCGCGATATTTTTTCCACACCCAACTGATCAGCTGATTGATCTGCTTTTTAGAAGCAAGGAACTCCGTCGCTAAGCCAGACTTCTGCGACGCCGATTTCACTATGTCTTTCATATTTTTGAAGACTTGTTTGTAACCTGGATAATCCATTAAGCGTTCAATTTTCGCTGGATACTCTTCAGAAGGTGTTTGCTTCGCTTGTTTAACAATCGCGGCAATCTTCGCGCCATGGCGGTTAATCGCTCGGATATCAATATCTTCCGCTTCCATCTTCTTAAAGTTCGTTAAGCCAAGACGAGCGACTGTTAATAGGTCACCTTCTTTGAAGATAAAGTTCAGCGCTAAATCTCGTTTGATTGCTTCACGATAACGCCACGTCGCCAATGGCTTTAAAATCGCCAGTTCAGAAGGTTTTAACTGCCAAGCACCTTTAATATCAAGGTAGGCATTCTCCTCATTAGTGACGCGAATGCGTTTTGAAACCAACAAATCACTTTCTTGTTGTACGGCTTCCCACCAACCTGCTTGCGTCACCTTATCGAACAGCTTTTCGTATAACGGTAATAAGTAATGCACGTCTGCAGCAGCATAATCTAATTGCTTTTGCGTCAACGGTCGAGCCATCCAGTCAGTACGTGATTCACTTTTGTCGAGCTCTACGCCTAAATATTCTTCCACCAGCGATGCGAAGCCTGTTGATAGACCGTGACCAAGAAAGGCCGCCATCAACTGTGTATCTACCATAGGGAATGGAGTGCAACCAAATGCGTTTTGGAAAACTTCTAAATCTTCACCGCAGGCATGCAGCACTTTTAACACGGAAGTATCTTTTAATAGCGCTACAAACGGCGTCATATCCGTTAATTCGGTCGGATCAATCAGCGAGAGGCGATTACCATCGAAAAGCTGAATCAGACCTAACTGCGGGTAGAAAGTGCGAATACGGACGAATTCGGTATCCAGCATCACTACATCTGCCTCTCGGGCGTGAATGCAAACTTCTTCTAGGTCTTTGTTTTTGGTAATAATTTGATAATTCACATACTTCTCGCTATAAAAAATGCCAGCAAAACGCTGGCATTCTATCATTTTTTAAATCTCTCGACTCGACGAAATCGGCTTATGCGCTTTTCTTCGCGAGTTCAGCGTCATTCTCTTCGCGTAAAACACGACGCAAGATCTTACCGACATTGGTTTTAGGTAAGTCTTCGCGGAACTCAACCAACTTAGGTACTTTATAGCCAGTTAAGTGTTCTCGACAATGCGCGATCACTTCGTCTTTGGTCAAGCTCGGATCGCGTTTCACGACATAAATCTTCACTAATTCACCAGACACTTCATGCGGCTGACCAATAGCAGCAACTTCAAGTACTTTGCCGTGTAGTGCTACAACGTCTTCGATTTCATTCGGGTAAACATTAAAGCCTGATACTAAGATCATGTCTTTCTTACGGTCAACGATATGCAGGAAGCCTTCGTCATCGAACTTAACGATGTCGCCAGTTGATAGCCAACCGTCTTCGTTAATCGTGTCTTTCGTTGCTTCAGGTCGTTGCCAGTAACCTTGCATAACCTGAGGGCCACGAACTTGAAGTTCACCAGTTTCAGTATTCGCAAGAGCGTTGCCTTCTTCGTCCACGATACGAACTTCTGTTGATGGTACCGGCAGACCAATAGAGCCATTGTATTCAACAAGATCATGCGGATATGCCGCCACCAACGGAGAACACTCTGTTAGACCGTAACCTTCGAGCAAATAGCAACCCGTGGTCTTTTGCCATCTTTCTGCCACTGAGCGCTGCACTGCCATGCCGCCGCCAACGGCTAAACGTAGATTACTGAAATCCAACTCGTGGAAATCTTCATTATTGACCAATGCATTAAATAAGGTATTCACGCCCGTAATCGCGGTAAACGGATGCTTTTGTAGCTCTTTCACGAACCCTGGAATATCTCTAGGGTTGGTAATAAGTAGGTTACGGCCACCCATTTCGACAAACAGTAAACAGTTTACGGTAAGAGCAAATACGTGATACAGCGGTAACGCTGTCACGACTAACTCGCGCCCCGGAGATAAAACCGGTCCGTACGCGCCTTTTGCCTGTAGAACGTTCGCAATCATGTTGCGGTGAGTCAGAATGGCACCTTTCGCGACGCCTGTCGTCCCCCCCGTATATTGCAGGAATGCAATGTCATCCCCAGACATAAACGGTTTAACGTATTGTAGACGACGACCTTTACGTAGAGCCTGACGCATTGAGATCGCACCAGGTAAATCGTACTTAGGCACCATGCCCTTAACGTACTTCACAACAAAATCGACAATCGTACCTTTCGCTCGTGGCAGCATTTGACCAAGGCTGGTTAACACCACGTGTTTAACTGGTGTTTTATCGACGATTTGTTCTAGCGTGTTCGCAAAGTTAGATACAATCACAATCGTCGTCGCACCTGAGTCATTCAATTGGTGTTCAAGTTCACGAGGAGTGTAAAGTGGGTTAACGTTTACGGCGATACAACCTGCACGCAAAATACCAAACAACGCCACTGGGTATTGCAGTAGGTTTGGCATCATCAGAGCAACGCGGTCGCCCTTTTGCAGTTTTAACTCGTTTTGCAGATACGCTGCGAAAGCGCGACTACGCTCTTCCAATTTACGGAAGGTCATAACCGAGCCCATGTTCATGAATGCCGGTTGGTCTGCATATTTTTGTACAGACTGCTCAAACATTTCTACCAAAGACTCATATTGCTCTGGATTAATGGTTTCAGGTACGTCACTTGGATAACGTGAAAGCCATGGTTTATCCACGATGTTACTCCTCGTTTATAACTGGCTAAAAAATAGCGTCCTTTTTATTTTGAAAGCTATTACAGCACAGCGAACGTGCTTGAGCACGCAACTCTCAAACACTTGTTTAAATTTTGTTAACTACACCAAGAATTCGCGTTGCGACCTCGAGTATTTGCTCTAAATGACAGTGATGACCACCCTTGACAGAAACCACTTGCGGCGGGTTCTCTCCCCAATCAGCTTGGTTAGATGGTAAATTCTGAAATCCTTGATCGCCTAATACGATCAAATGAGGACAACGTATTTGGCTGGTAATCGAGTTAGCATGCGCTTGCGCCATTCGGTAAAGCGACGCACATTTTAACTTGGCGTCATGCCGCCAATACCATTTATCTCCTCGCTGCTCCGTTCCTCGCTCGACTATCGGCAGAAGCTGCTCAGCGGTTAATTGGTTGGCTTGCACGCGTAATTTTAACGCCAGATCGAAGGAGGCAATGGCTCGCTCTGGCTTGTTTTGCTGTCTTATTCGACTTAAAACGCCATCGCGAAGACGAGGCAAACTGTTAGTAGGATCTTCAGTAAGAGGTCCTGCTCCCTCAATTTGCACAAGAGCTTCGACCTGCTCTGGAAACGCAGCACTATAGCAACTTGCGATTAAAGCACCAAGTGAATGCCCTACTAATATCAGTCTGTTTGGTGATAATTCGTCCAACAGCTGATATAAATCGGCAATATAGTCGTGAAAGGGATAATAATTATCGTGAGATTTATGACTCGATAAACCGTGACCAAAATGGTCGATAGCAAGGAGGTGTAAGTGAGGATTAAGTTGGTTCAACTGCTCCATGAGCGCTTTAAAGCTGCCCGCATTATCTAACCATCCATGAAGAAAAACGACTGACAAGTCAGCCGTTTTTTCGTTCCCTATCTCTAGGGCTGCCATTTTTCCGACAGGAAGCTCGAATTGACGCTCATGCATCGCAGATTATTTGACCTGTTTTATCACTTTACCGTCTTGTGGGAAATCATTACGCCACATGCGGCAGTTAATCGAGTAACATGGGTAAAAGTAGGTTGGCGAGTCATACATGCGTACACGTTCTTCAATTTTCCATAAACGGTAGCCTTGCCCCTTAATGATCGGGAATACGTATTCGTGCTCACCAATCTTTCCTTCTTCTTCTCCGGCGCCTTTACCTACAACCGTCATCAAGCGACCTTCACTAAAGGCAACAGGCTCTAAATAACCATCAAAATAGGCAATAAATCGTCCCGTTGGCTCTTCATCAATATCCGGTTTACCAGATTTACTGATTGGTAGGTTTACGATTTCTAGACGGGTTTTATCTTTGAAGTTATCCACTTTAGCGATGATTCCACCAAGGCGAACATCTTCACTCACTTGCCCCTGAGACTCAGCAAAAGCTTTATAGTCTGTAACGACCAATTCTGTGCTTGCATTTAGCTCCTCTGGCAACGAGCTACACGCAGACAAACCAACCGTAGCAAATAATGCGAGAAAAAACCGTCCAAAAACCTTCATAAACCACCTTTCAATATTAGTAACCCCAAGCTGGGGAGATCTCACACGTAAATATCGACACCAAGTAATTGAGCCAGTTCCTCTTTTTTAGTTCGATTCATGACATCCATGTACTGCTCCATTGCTTTACGTGCGCTCCCTTCAGGAAGGTCATATTGCACTTGAGCTCGGTGAATTTGGGACTCATCCACGTGTTTTATGGAGTGCGCCACAGCGTTAGCAACCTTTGAAGGCTGACCTACAGGCTGCTTTGTTTGTGATTTATTTACCTGCTTCTTTTGACTGGCTTTATTAGTGCGATTTGCACCAGTGATCAGTGAAGGAGGCAAGCCATTAATCGACGCCATAACGCTCCATAAAAATACAGGGCAAATGCCCTGCTTTTTGTCAGGTTAATGAAAAACGGATTATTCGCGGCCCGGAAGTTTTTTCCATGTCACATTATCGCGTAGATAAACTGGGCTAGAATCTTCGACCGGCACGGTATTACCCTTTTTAAATTCTTGTTCAGCAAGAATCACGATGTCTTGTGAATCAGGGTACAGAACGTCACCATGCGTCAAATTAAACGGTAGGTCTGCTAATACTTCTTGGTAGGCATCCCAACCAGTACCTGCTGTCGTCCACGTTTTGTCGTCTGCTTGTGCTTCTTCAACGAGACGTGCTGGTGGAATTACGCACTCTGCATCCATCCCTGCCCACTCACCGTTTGCTTGGCGAGTGTAACGTGCCCAGTAAACTTCACCCATACGTGCATCAATGGCCACAGCGACATCGGTCACGCCATGTAAGCGATAGCTACCTTGAGCCATTGCAGCCAACGTTGAAACGCCGATCATAGGTAAGTCAGCGCCGAACGCCAAACCTTGTGCGATACCAATACCGATACGAACGCCAGTAAAGCTACCTGGACCACGTCCAAACGCTAACGCATCTAGCTCTTGTAGAGTCAGGCCAGCTTCTTTTAGTACTTCATCAACCATTGGCAGTACTTTTTTGGTGTGATCGCGTGGTGCAACCGCGCTACGTGAAATCACTTGATCATTAGCCAACAACGCAACTGAACAGTTTTCAGTCGCTGTATCGATAGCAAGAATTTTTGCGCTCATTTAACTCTCTACAACTCTCATTTATTGGGTTATGCCTCAGCACTTGCGTCTGTGACAGATTGTTCTACTTTCAGGAATGCTTTGATTCCATCTAAGTCTCGCGTTCTTGGGATAGGTGGTAGGCTTCCGAGGAAAATACCACCGTAGTCTCGCGTGACAAGGCGATTATCACAAATGATCAACGCACCGTGATCCTTCTGATCTCGAATTAATCGCCCTACTCCCTGCTTTAACGTAATCACTGCATCCGGGATTTGTACTTCAGCAAATGGTTCACCGCCACGTAATCGACAATCCTCGATACGGGCTTTGAGTAACGGATCGTCAGGGGCGGTAAACGGTAATTTGTCGATAATAACACAGCTCAGCGCATCACCTCTAACATCAATCCCTTCCCAGAAGGCGCCTGTCGCCACGAGTAAAGCGTTACCCAGTTCCATAAACTCCGCCAAAGTTTTCTGCTTACTCATCTCCCCTTGCATTAACACAGGCAGCTCAAGTACTTCTCGGAACTTCTCACCTAGTTCACGCATCATGCTGTGCGAGGTACATAAAAAGAAGCAGCGACCATCATTTTCTTCAATCACCGGAGCAAGCATTCGGACTAACTTATCCGCTAAGCCGTTACTGTTTGGCTCTGGCAAATACCTTGGCACACAAAGGCGCGCTTGTTTTTGATAATCAAAGGGGGACGGCAGAGAAAATTGCTTTGTAGGCTTGAGGCCAAGGCGCTCAGTAAAGTGCTTGAAGTCGCCCGATACGGCTAGGGTTGCTGACGTGAAAATCCACGCGCCTTGTTTAATCTCTATTTGCTCATGGAACTTGTCCGCGACAGAGAGAGGCGTAATGTGCAAAGCAAAATGACGAGGCGAGGTATCGTACCAGTATGAGTAGCCGGTAATATCGACATCACAGACACGGTCGATGCGGCCTTTGATCAAATTTGCTCGTTCAAAGGCGGTATCCAGTAATTGACTGCGCCCTAAGGCTATTTTGAGTACATCAATCGCCAATTCGAGGCTGTCAGTTAAGCGCAATAATTCTCGCTTAATAGAACCTGATTGCAACGCCTCACGCCAGTTGCCACGAAAGCCTGGCTCACCCAATACAATCCGCATGTCCATTGCGCTTTGCATGAGTTTGTCGCCCACTTTTTGCAATTGACGCATATCTTTGGCTTCGGTGCGATAGGCTATTTCAATGTCTTTGGCAAGATCGTGAATTTGGCGGCTTGAAACTGACTGGCCGAAATATTCGCTCGCAATATCTGGCAACTGATGAGCTTCATCAAAAATAAACACATCGGCTTCTGGAATCAGTTCACCAAATCCTGTTTCTTTAATCGCTAAATCAGCAAGAAACAAGTGATGGTTCACTACAACAATGTCGGAATCCATGGCTCGCTTACGCGCTTTCAATACAAAGCAATCAGTGTAGCTCGGACATTCTTTACCTAAACAGTTATCATTGGTTGAGGTGATGGTCGGAATGATCATGCTGTCTTCTGGTAGATCATCACAATCCCCAAGGTCACCTGTTTTGGTTTCTGATGACCAAGCACGCACTTTAACCAGTTGAGTTAATAATGTCGGGTCAGATTCATTAGTGTGGCTTTCGACCATTTGGCGGCTCAAACGATCCAAACACAGATAATTAGAACGCCCTTTTAATAACGCCACTTGGCCATAAAAACCAAGCGCATTGACCATGAGCGGTAAGTCACGATGGTACAACTGCTCTTGCAAGTTTTTCGAGCCTGTACTGATGATCACTTTTTTACCGCTTAACAGCGCAGGGACTAGGTAGGCGAAGGTCTTACCGGTTCCGGTTCCTGCCTCCACCACCAACTGGGTTTGATCTTTGATCGCACTGCTGACGGCTTCCGCCATATCGATTTGTGGCTGACGAGCTTGAAAGCCAGGAATGGCCTTACCTAACGCGCCATCAGAGGAAAAAGTTTTTGCGATCATGCTTGGTATTGAGTTTGAAAAATTATCGAGAGTATATCAGAGGAATAGGAGTGACATCAGCCCACAATCTGACCAGCTTGCGGCGACACGCGGATATTTTGTTGAAACCAACGTAAGAATAGATTATTTATGGTGAAACATGGCAGTACAGTTACACCCGCTAGGGAATAATAACAAATTCGTACGCTAAAATATTAATGCATGGAAGTACCTGATTTATGGAAAAGAAAACACTGTTGACCCACTGTTCTGACGCCCCGGGTCTCATCTCGAAAATTACTAATATCTGTTACAAGCACCAACTCAACATCGTTCACAATAACGAATTTGTTGATAATACCAGTGGCCACTTTTTCATGAGAACGGAGCTGGAGGGATACTTCAACGATCAAACGTTTCTTGCCGACTTGGACCAAGCTCTCCCGCAAGGTGCTAAGCGTAAATTGGTTGGCTCTCGCCGTAAGCGCATCGTCATTCTCGTCACAAAAGAAGCGCATTGTTTAGGCGATATTCTGATGAAAACCTACGATGGAAGCCTAGATGTTGAGATCGCCGCTGTGGTGGGGAATTACGACAAACTGCAAACTCTCACTGAGCGCTTCGACATTCCTTACCACCACGTGACCCATGAAAACCTTAGCCGTGAAGAACACGAGCAGAAGATGCTAGAAGTGATCGATCAATACGATGCTGACTTTTTGGTGCTAGCTAAATACATGCGCGTATTAACGCCGACGTTTGTTGAGAAATATCACCACAAAATCATTAATATTCATCACAGCTTCTTACCTGCTTTTATTGGCGCGAAGCCATATCAACAAGCTTACGATCGCGGTGTGAAAATCATCGGTGCAACAGCACACTTCGTGACTAATGATTTAGATGAAGGGCCGATCATCAAGCAAGACGTAATTCCTGTCGACCATACATTCAATGCCCAAGATATGGCGCAAGCGGGACGCGATGTAGAGAAGAACGTATTGAGTAAGGCTTTGAATAAAGTGATCAATGACCACGTCTTTGTTTATGGGAATAAGACAGTGATCCTGTAATCCCTCCGTACTAGTTACAACGATAGTGAACCCCGTCCAACTTGGCGGGTTTCATCTTTTCAGAAGATCCCCCCCTCCAATTCTAACCATCAAAGTTAAACCGATACGTTATAATTTTTCATTTCTCTACAACTATTTACTGAGAGAATGATTCCGTTTATCATTTGTCCTCCTTATAATAAACCACGTTAATATTACGGAATTAAAATGAAAAAAACGTTAGTGGCTTTTCTGATTGGGCTGACTTTACCAGCAACCACAATCGCAGATACTCTTGAGCCTGTTCAGAATGATGTATCCACTCGCATTATCGGCGGCGAACCTGCCAACACTTCCGACTGGAAATTTATTGCTTCACTGGTACGTAAAGGACAACCTACATCTATTGGTCACTTTTGTGGTGGCAGTTTCCTAGGTGGAAAATACGTATTAACTGCTGCGCACTGTGTGGAAGGTCTTAATGCGGATGATATCGATATCGTTCTTGGCCTTTATGACCAAAACAACGAGTCTCAATCGCAGCGTATCGCTGTTAACAATATCTATTCACATAATGAATATAACCGCAATACAACGAACAATGACATCGCTCTTATTGAATTAGAACGCAATATCGATAGCGCAACTATTGACCTGGCAACGCCAGAACTTTTAGATAGCGTACGTGTGGGAGACAAGTTGCACGTGGCTGGATGGGGAAATACGTCCACGACAGACCGAGTATACCCAACCGTTTTACAACAAGTTGATTTGGAATACGTAGATCGAGCTACCTGCCAAAACCTACCAGGAAACTACTCTAATGTATCAGATGACGGCATTTGCGCCGGATACTATTGGGGAGGTAAAGATAGCTGCCAAGGAGATAGCGGCGGTCCGCTCATCGTTGATGATAACGGCATCAACAAATTATTAGGGGTGGTCAGTTGGGGTGATGGATGTGCTCAACCAAATGCTTATGGTGTTTACGCAAACGTCGCTCATTTTCAGCATAACGGCTGGATAGATAGTCATCGTAATACTATCAGCTACACTCAGTATCGAGATCTTCATTTCGTTGAGCGAAAAGCGCAGCAAGAGACCTTTACTATTCGTAATGACGAGGTGAATACGCCAATCAACATCACGGGCGTTACCCTAACAAGCGGAATCAGCCTCGCCAAAAATACCTGTACTGCGACACTGGCACCATCTCAGAGCTGTCAAATTACGGTAGGCTACTACCCAAGCTACTCGCACTCAGTTGAAACGATTGAAGTCTCTACTGATCATCCGAAACTATCTAAACTTTCGACTACCTTAATATATAGTGGTATTGACAAAGCAAGCAGCTCATTGAGCAGTGCCGTTACGCTAGCTGGCGCAAACGTGTACACTAATGAACACGCTTGGACCGCTGAAAATGGTGAACTTCAATCAGCAGACATGGGAACATCTGCTGACGCATCCATCTTGTATTTAACCGATCTTCCAAAAGGCAAACTATCAATGGACTTTAAAGTCTTGTCAGATGGTTTCGATGTTTTTGTCGTTTACGTCAATGGCCAAGAGTATGACTACACTCGCCAGCTTCTTGAGTACAATGAACTTTCTATCGATCTTTACAGGAAGTCAAACACGGTTACTTTTGCTTATCTGAAAAACTACGAGTTTAGCGGTGGTTACAACGCGCAAGCGTATATTCGCAATATCAAGATGTCAGTTAGTTCAGATAACACTAGCGAGAGCAGCGTAACCAAAACATCGAGTTCAGGCGGCAGCCTCTCAATTAGCCTATTAATGTTGCTAGCTGCAGGTCCTTTCCTGCGTCGCAAAAAAGGATAACAAGATGCAATATATACTCAAAACAATGCTGCTTGGTTTGAGCTCAATCAGCTTAGTCGCTTGCTCGGCAAATACAGAAACGCAGCAAGGTCTAGAGTCTGAACATCAAGCCGTCATGGTTGAAGCGTACCGAACTAGCGATAGTCAAATTTCATTTATCGCCGAGTCTAATGGCTGCAGTAAGAACGATGACTTTAGCTTAAAAATAGAGCAAAACTCTTCAACGGAAGCCCTGCTCACAATCGTCAGGAACAAAGTGGATCATTGTAAACGAATGCCGTTTCCAAAGACTTTCACACTAACTCTAGACGAAGAGTTGAAAGGCAAAAAGCTTTCCATTACCAACCCAAAAAGCAAGTCACCGGCTAAATAGTGATTCGCTTACGAAAGGGAGCCTCGGCTCCCTTTTTGCCTCTCGCAACTCAGCAATTTTCACTCTAGCGTTTTACGCCTGCTCAGACTCCACAATACGCTTAAGTGAATGCGGGTGCAGCTTGATACAAATGCCTTGGTACTTAAACGCCACGGTTGGGTTGTTCAAGCGTTCGCCTTCCCCTTTCGGGCTCGACAATTTGCTCTTTACACCCAGCTCTTTTAACTCATCAAAACGCGCGCTAAACGCTGGGTAAGTGTGTTTCAAATCAGCAAGAAACTCATCTGCGGTTTCGGCATGAGACGGAATCACAAACTCCACATGTTCCCAGCTTTCATTTGGGTAGATTTTGCCTTCCGCAGGGTATGGCAGCTCCAGACACTCAATCTTCCAGCCACGGCTTTCCAACGCTTTGTCGAATTCGATAACGATGATTGGGCGACCGTTTATTTTCGCTTGTGAAATCACCTTACCGTATTGATTCCATGCTTCATGCGCGGCTTTCGCTGTTTCAGTATCATTAATACGCAGCGCAATATGGTCAGCTTGAGCAAAGCTCAGATCCAGTTTTAACAGGGTTGCAAGCTCTTCAATCTTCGCCATAAATGCGTCCAGATCTTGGATCATCAATTCAGGCGTTAGGCGCTTTTCAACTAGTTGAGTCGTCATTGTGGGTCTCTTATGGGGCGATTTATCTCATTACTTTGAGCGCAATAGTAAACGCAAACTAAGCCACATTTCCATTCAATCGAAAAAGTAAAAATTTCGCCTATTCATCTCTGTATGAAAAGCAATAAAGTTGTTATGATTAGCCCCATTTTTGTGAACTCTAACAGAGCTCGGCGTACATTTTGCCGAGTTCTTTGTCCTTGAATTGAAGGAAACGCGTGTGAATATCCAAGCACTTATTAATGACAAAGTATCTCAGGCTCTAGAAGCCGCTGGCGCACCTGCAGGCAGTCCTGCAGCCGTTCGCCAATCAGCAAAGCCACAATTTGGTGATTACCAAGCAAACGGCGTAATGGGCGTTGCTAAAAAACTGGGTACTAACCCACGAGAATTTGCACAGAAAGTACTGGATGTTCTAGACCTAGATGGTATTGCGAGCAAAACAGAAATCGCTGGCCCTGGTTTCATCAACATTTTCCTAAGCGAAGAGTTCCTTGCGAAACAAGCCGACGCGGCGCTAACAGACGAACGTCTTGGCGTAGCTAAAGAAGAAGCGCAAACCATCGTTGCCGACTACTCTGCACCAAACGTAGCAAAAGAAATGCACGTAGGTCACCTGCGTTCAACCATCATCGGTGATGCAGTGGTACGTACGCTTGAGTTCTTAGGTCACAAAGTGATCCGCGCGAACCACATCGGCGACTGGGGTACTCAGTTCGGAATGCTTATCGCAAACCTTGAGCGTGTACAACAAGAGTCTGGCGAAGTTTCTATGGAACTTGCGGACCTTGAAGGCTTCTACCGTGAGTCTAAAAAGCTGTACGATGAAGATGAAGAGTTCGCAGTAAAGGCGCGAAACTACGTGGTAAAACTGCAAAGCGGTGACGAGTACTGTGCAGAAATGTGGAAAAAACTCGTTGATGTAACCATGATCCAAAACCAGCGCAACTACGACCGTCTAAACGTGTCACTGACTCGTGACGACGTAATGGGCGAAAGCATGTACAACGACATGCTTCCTAAGATCGTTGCAGACCTAAAAGAACAAGGCCTTGCCGTTGAAGATGATGGCGCGCAAGTTGTATTCCTAGATGAATACAAGAACAAAGATGGCGAACCAATGGGCGTTATCGTTCAAAAACGCGATGGCGGTTTCCTATACACAACAACAGACATCGCATGTGCAAAATATCGTTATGAAGAGCTAAGCGCAGACCGTGTGCTTTACTTCATCGACTCACGTCAACACCAGCACCTAATGCAAGCTTGGACGATTGTTCGTAAAGCGGGCTACGTGCCTGAGTCTGTATCTCTTGAGCACCACGCGTTCGGCATGATGCTGGGTAAAGACGGAAAACCATTCAAGACTCGTGCGGGTGGTACCGTTCGTTTGGCAGATCTTCTGGATGAAGCAGAAGTTCGCGCAGCACAGCTGATCGAATCTAAAAACCCTGAACTAGATGCAGAAGAAAAAGAGAAGATCTCTAAAACAGTTGCAATGGCAGCGGTTAAATACTCTGACTTATCTAAACACCGTACGACTGACTACGTGTTCGATTGGGACAACATGTTAGCGTTTGAAGGTAACACAGCACCATACATGCAATATGCATACACTCGCGTAGCTTCAATTTTCGCTAAAGCTGGTGTTGCTATGGATGCTCTCCAAGGTGACATCAAAATCACTGATGAGAAAGAGAAAGCACTTATTGCTAAACTTATGCAGTTCGAAGAAGCGGTGCAATCTGTTGCTCGCGAAGGCCAACCACACATCATGTGTAGCTACCTATTCGAACTAGCAGGTCAGTTCTCTAGCTTCTACGAAGCGTGCCCTATCCTAGTTGCTGAAGACGAAGCAGTGAAACAAAGCCGTCTGAAACTAGCTGCGCTAACAGCGAAGACCATCAAGCAAGGTCTGTCTCTACTGGGTATCGATACTCTAGAGCGTATGTAATCCGCTTTTACGTAGTTAGCTTAAGTAGCACAAGCTAAATGATGACAAAGGTTGACGTGAAAGCGCCAACCTTTTGTTTTATCTGTCGTATACTAATTCAAACTAAAAATTAATCGGACAGCAATAATGAGTTTTGAACTTCATCCTCAATTGGCAAAAGACACTTCGGTGATTGGTCACTTCCCACTTTGCGTCGCGCTTCTTCATAAAGATAATGCTGTGCCATGGGTTATCTTGGTGCCTAAACGCGAAAATTTGAAAGAGCTACACCACTTGCCAATGCAAGAGCAACAACAGTTTTTGCTCGAATCTCAAGCGGTAAGCCAAGCACTCGAAGCGACATTCCGCCCAGACAAGTTAAACCTTGGCGCCCTAGGTAACATGGTGCCACAGCTGCACATTCACCATATTGCGCGCTTTAAAGACGATATGGCATGGCCAGGACCAGTTTGGGGGAATACAAAAGGAGAGTTTCGTACTGACGAAGAACAAGAAGAGATTCTTAACCGAATTCGTAATGTGTTGTCGTTAAGCTCTATCTTCCGTAAAGCGTAACCGTTATATAACTTTTAATTCAGGTAGAAAGTAAAAAGCCGCATCATTGCTGATGCGGCTTTGTTGTTTGTGCGCGATGGTTCATTGCTCCTACTACATGGTCACGGTAAGTGACAAACCATCGTGCTTTGTGACTGCATAGCGTATTCGCGTTATATGATGAGCTTTATTTGTATCTACCAAGCGAGAAATGCGACCTTTGTTAATCCATACACTTAACATGGCGTCTGCACCGTCTTCACTCATTCCGAACTGTTTTGCTAGCTCAGATTGGGAAACCGTTCCTTTTTCGGCAATATATTGATAAAGCTCTTTTAAAATCATACGACTTGCGCCTCTAATGCACCGTTTTGTTTCTTACCAACTTGTTTGAACACACGGTATGTGCCAAAGAAGATAGCTACGATCACAGCCATCCAAATACCACTTGTTACTGGGCTATCTGCGAAATGCGTCAATTGGTTGTAGAACGTCGCACATAGGTAAGCCAAGCCCATTGTCCAAACCGCGATAAAGCGTGCGAACTTATGACCAAACTCACGTACGTAAGCACCCATCGCCGCCACACAAGGTGTGTACAGTAGGATAAAGATTAGGTAAGCAAATGCGGCATTGCCAGAAGCAAACTGCGATTTGATGTTACCGAAGATAGAAGCATCGACTTCTTGTTCTTCTGCAACAGCATTCGAGTCAGTTAAGTCACCCACTTCAATGCCTAGTGGATCTGAGTAGCTCAGCCCTGCTAGGTTTTCAGGAATGCTCATCACCGCTTCTTCTAGGCTACCCATAAGATCAAATTCTGCATCCTCTCCATCGGTTGGCGTAGTATATAAGCTGTTCAATGTGCCCACGACTGCCTCTTTCGCGAAGATACCAGTAATAATACCAACCGTCGCTGGCCAGTTATCCTCTTGAATACCAATTGGTGCAAACACTGGCGTCACAACCTGAGCGGCTTTTGATAGAACCGATTTATCACTGTCTTCATTACCGAATGTACCGTCAGTTCCTAGCGAGTTGAGGAAGCTCAAGATAGCAACAACCACTACGATGGTTTTACCTGCACCCAATACAAACCGCTTAAGTTTTTGCCAAGTTTTGATCACCACGTTTTGTAGCGTCGGAAGCTCATAGTCAGGCATTTCCATCACCAAGCTATCACTGCTGCCAGGATACAGCGTGTGCTTGAGGAACAAACCGGTAAACACCGCGGCGACAATACCAAGTAGGTAAAGTGCAAACACAATGTTTTGACCAGAGCCTGGGAAGAAAGCGGCAGCAAATAAAGCGTATACAGGTAAGCGAGCACCACATGACATAAACGGTGCCATCGACGCAGCCAACTTGCGCTCACGCTCTTGGTCTAGCGTGCGCGTTGCCATTATTGACGGAACGTTACAGCCAAAACCAAGAACCAAAGGGACAAACGCTTTACCCGGCAAGCCGATTTTCTGCATCACTTTATCAAGCACAAACGCGGCGCGTGCCATGTAACCCGAGCTCTCAAGCACAGCAAGGAATAAGTACAAACACGCAATGACCGGGATAAAGGTCGCAACTGTTTGAATACCGCCGCCTAAACCATCAGCAATCACCGTAACTAGCCATACGGGGAGGTGACCATCTAATAAGTGGTGTCCACCATCAACCAGCAATGCGCCTACACCAATGTCAAAAAAGTCGATAAATGCACTACCGATGTTAATCGAGAACATAAATATCAAGTACATAACCACAAAGAAGAATGGGATCCCAATCCACTTGTTCAAAATAAACTGGTCGAGTTTTTCGGTCACGCTACGGCTTAATTTGCCTTCGCTTCGGCGAACTTTTTTACACTGTTCATGCAGGTATGTGTACTTGGTATCCGCGACATGCAAATCGATATCCAAGTCTAAAGTCGCAGTGACTTCCAATACTTTGCTTCTATCAATATCGGAAAGGCTATTGAGAACCATCGTGTCTTTTTCAAGCGCACGAATCGCTAATGCACGATGGGCGACGGTTTGATCGTTAAAAAGTGTGGAAACAGTTTGAATCGCCGACTCCATCTTTTCACCGTAATGCAAAGATAGCTCTTTAAGCGCGACCCCTTGAACGATGGACTTATGAAGTTTTTCTTTAAACTCTGCAACTTGAGTTTTATTGGTTGCAGATAAACTTACTACAGGACAACCTAATGTTTTCTCAAGCTCTGAAACGTTAATCATTTGACGTTCACGTTTTAGTGCATCCATTTTGTTGAGAACAACAATCATAGGACGGCCAAGTTCGCGAAGTTGTAACGTCATATATAAGCTGCGCTCTAAACTCGTGGCATCAACCACGTTGATAATGAGATCGGCAGGATGAGTTAGAACCGCACGCGATGCAATGGATTCGTCAATACTATTGCTATCATTACCACTGTCTAACGAGTAAATACCAGGAAGGTCAGTGAGCAAAAACTCGTCACCCGCATGTTTGAATTGTCCCGTTTTCTTTTCAACGGTGACGCCTGCCCAGTTACCAACTTGCTGTTTTGCGCCAGTCAAACCATTAAATAGCGTCGTTTTACCACTATTAGGATTACCTACGGTAAGCACTTGATATTGCATTACACTCGCTCCACTTCAATTTTCTGAGCAATGGTTTCTCGCAATGCGACAGACACACCACGGACTTCGACTTGTAAAGGATCGCCCATTGGAGCACGTCGAATCACTTTGACTTCTGTATTGGGAAGCAGCCCCATTACCATGAGTTTCTTTCTGATATCTGATGAAAGACCATCTAACAACCGAATCGTCACCGTATCGCCAGGATTAATCTCTGATAACTTCATAGTGGCCCTTAAGAGTATTGCTAATGAGAAATATTATTATTTAATAAGTTTAGGCTGCCAATATTACTCTCCTATAACCCTTCAATCCTTGTGTGAAATCAAAGATTTCATAAATGTTTTCATGCTTTCAAACGTCAACTCCGTAAATTTCCTCTCGTTATTTACGTCAAAATTAACAATTAAAAATCACGACCAATGAAATAAAAATGTCACAAACAAATGGTAAAGATAAAAATTTCCACACAAAACAACAGGTTAGATGACATTTAAAACTTTGTCGTTTTTCTCATATCAACATGGCGTTATTTTTATAAGAAAAATAAGTAACCTCTCGTATAGTTACTCCATCGAGAGGGCAACCTCTCAAATGAATTCCAGAGGTGGCATGGCAACATGTCACTCCGGCAGCAAGCGAAGGTGTCATTGACACCCGTGGTATAGTCCCCCCGGCTATACCACGATATTTTTTTTCATCTCTCTCTAAACTCTTTATCTTATCCACCTTTTCAGCACAGTTCTGTTTTCACGAATTTCGCATACCCCCACTACTCAAATGAACCAACGCACTCTAGATACAAAAATACAACCATTCATCTATTTGTCGCCGTAGGTAAATCCGTCCTCTTAAGCCATGTATGGTTATAGCTAAGAACAGCGCTACTAACAGATAGAGCGTGACCGTGCTTACGTATTGAGAATGGATTTGTAGGCTAGATGTGATGAAGAAGCAATGAGAATCACTGCATTGGTAGCTCTAGCAATAGTAGAGCACTATAAGCAGCTCCCCAGTCTTTTGAATATTCACTAGGGAGTGTGTAATGAGGTTTTTTAGTTGGTTTCTTGGCTTTCTTGAGTCAAAGCAAACTTGGAAGGAGGCAAACCAAAATGCAATTTAAACTTTTGGCTAAAGTAAGAAGGATCATTAAAGCCGCAGTTAAACGCTACTTCGCTGATTTTCTCGCCCGCTAATAATTGCTCACACGCCGTTTCTAAACGAACTTCGGTTACATAATCTTTTAACGTTCTTGACGAGGCTGATTTAAAGCGCCTCTGTAAAGAGCGTTCTGACATGAACAGCATTTTAGCCGCTAAAGCAGTACCAAACTCAGGGTCATGGTAATGCTCAGCCACCAGCTGATAGACTTTTTGCAACCATTCTTTCTCTGGGGTCACTTTATCTTCGACGATAGGTTCAGACTCAAATTCTTGCAAAGATTCATCCACATAACTCATCTCTTTCGCAGTTGGCCATGTAATTTCGATTTTATTTTGAGCGTCGGAAGTAAACACCGCCAAGTATCCTCCACTCGTTGTCACTAACTGGGCAAGATGATCAATACTCAATTCAGAGTGGTTCATATTAGATGGACGCCCGGTCGTGACTTTATTAGGCAGTTGCGTCCCATAATCAAGAAAACTCAATGAAACAATATCATTGCCCTCTTCTAGCATGATTCTCACCGTTTGGCCTCGGAAAGAACGCTTGATGATATTGGCAAAAATGCTGTTGAAGATAACATCAAGGTTAAAGCTTTCCAGAGCAATTCGACTTGTTTTTCTCTCATCTTCAAGCTCCACCATAATCCCAGCCTTCGCAAAATCATCTTGCCATACATCAACCACCGATTGAGTTATCTGACTCAAATTGTAATTGTGACTGCCGCCGCTAGCTTCGCCAGGAACACTTTTTAACTCATTTAATTGCCATGTCGTTTTCGCCAGATGATCTTCCGTAGCTGCATCCAAAGGTATGGGTAATTTTGACGCTACAAAATCCACACTGGACTTAATAGATTGCGCCACGTGATCAACCAACAGGTTTCTGACTTGAATCTGTTTACGTAGCTGTTGGTTACTCGTCAACAACACTCGGCTTTGATGCCTCAACTGGTTAGTTTTGAGTGTCACTTGCGCAGCTAAATCACGGTTAGCCTGTACAACATAGCGAGAACGCCAGTACATAAGTAGTGCAACCATGGCAATACTCGCGACCACAAAACCTAAAATTGCGAGTTGCGATAAATACCAAGGATTAAGCACAATAAAATATGACTCGAGCCCAACCAATCCAGCAGCGACTTGAGACTCATTACTTACCTGTAGATGGTATTCACCGGAATTGAGATGCTCTAGAGTCAGTTGGCCTCCCTCTAGCGCTTGCCAAGGATCATCGCTATTCAATCGATAATACAAATTTTGGCTGTCTGGTTTTGGCATCACGCCAAATAAGAAACTTAGAGAAGAGCCATACGGTAATTTTATGCCATTCAAATCGGCGCTACCAACTTGTAGAATCTCGTTTTCAAGCACAACTTGGCTCACGATAAACTTCGACTCTGGAGGGTTGGACACAAGCAGCTTGGATGCTTCAGCTTTTACCAACCCGTATTTCGACCCTAGGACGAGCTCTCGCTCACCACCTTCTTTTTGCTGTATAACACTGCAGATTCCTGGTAGAAACTCGTTGTTCATTAAGCCAGACGCCGATGAATAATGTTTCACTAATTCACCCGAAAGGTGGTAATAGCTTAATCCGACAGAAGAGGCTAACCACACACCTTGCCTGTCTCTGATCAAGCAAGCAGGTCGCGCGTTGGGCACACTCATTTCAACAACATGTTTCTCGTTACTTCCTTTAATCGTTTTAAAAACGCCGTAAGATGACGCAAACCACTGACTGCCATCAACCGCCGTGACCATGTCTAATGATTCACCAAATTTTTCGGAATAGCGGATGAACTGGATGTTTTCATTGCTGTATTGATAAATCCCATGATCGGTCCCTATCAATAGAGAATCTTCAGTGTCGTATAAACGCGTAACCTTAGCTGGTAAGTACTGACTTACTAGCCACTCACTTCCAAAATTTCTTACGCTTTGCTTGGTTATATCAACATTGTAAAGATGGTATCCGCTTGATACCCAGAGACGCTCATTACCATCTACAGTCACATGCTCCACTCCGTGTCCAGCCATAACCTGTAAATAAGGAAATGTCACTTTGTTAAGACCATTCAGCTCGAATATTTCGAGCCCTTTAGAGGTCGCAAGCCAAAGCATCCCACCTTGAAATGCAAATTCATTGATCTGCGAATCAAGCTCCAAGACTTTGATGTTGCCACTCTCACCTGTCCGATAAAGCTTTCGGTCATCCGCGAACCAAAGCGCATCATCAGGTCCTGTGGAGGTTTGTCGAATTCGCCCTGATAAGGTTTGCGAGTCGTAACTACTGAAGGTTACTCGTTCAAACTTTTTACTAAACAAGGAGTAATAGCGAATGCCTTGGTTAGTCGCGATCCACATCCCTCCCATGTTGTCACTCAGTAGCGAATAGATCTTTGTATTATCCAGCTCCAGTTCAAGAAAGCTTGCAGGCTCGACTTCTGTCACTTCGCCTGACAAGAATGAGTATAAATACAGACCATGCTCAGTCCCCACCCAGTACTCTTGATTTGTCTCAGCGAAAGTCAACACATGAGAGCCGCCAATCTTAATCACCTCTTTATCAGGTTGATAAATATTGAAAATTAATGCCCCACGCAACGTTCCTACCAGAATTTCTCTGCGCGTGTGTGAGTAGTAGATCTTTTCAATGTAGTTCTGACCTGAAGCGACTACATGGTCAAACTTATCTCCTTCTGAAAGATAAAAGCCAGAAGTTGTAGCAAGTGCCCACTTCTCTTCGAGCAGAACTGCATCGTTAATATAAACATAGCTATTGTTGCTATGTTGATAGAGCTGCAACAAAGAAAAGGACTTTAACTCGCTAGTATCGATGTTGTAAGTATAGAAATGTGCGCCATCACTAACCCAAATATAATCTTCAGAAGAACCGATTTTTCTTATTTGCGACCCGGGGTTTAAGCTAAAGACTAAACGTCTTTCTTGATTTGGATAAGTTTGATACACCTCATTCTCAACAAAGGTCCAGAACGAGCCTTCATGATAAGCCAGTTGCTTGGCAGACGTTTGTAAAAAACTGCCTGATTTAGGTAGGATATTTTGGCCATCATAAAACAACACCCGCCCATGCACGTCGTGAATCCACAAGCCCCCTTGCTCACCCAAGAACAATTTTTTAGCCGCAATAAAAGTACCCTTAACCTGAGTCGGCAAAGGGTAAAAGATGGCATTCGCATTATGAAGAGCAAATGCTTGGAAAGATAGGAAAAAGCCCAACAAGACAAGGGCTAATTGGCGTAGCAAGACGAAAACCTTTTATATCAATTTGTGCTCGGCGCTCACCGTCCATATCTTCTACAGCATGGACTTATACGGTTATTTTGAGCTGCTAATTATTGATAATGATATCTCAATTACTGTTTGAGAAAAGGCTCGCCTTGCCAAAGGTTGTAATTCTTACTACTGGATCACGTTAAAAGGACTATTCCTACACAACAACACTACTTAATCCGTCTTTTGGCTCAAGCACTGCTCAAAATTATTCGCCATATTGTTGAGAAAAGTAAAGTAACTGCCCGGTTTTGCTTCAATTGTGCTCCCTAATGGGTCAAGTTCACCTTTGGCAACTTTGCTACCTCGCATCACGCTCTGAACGACAGCTGGAGTAAACTGAGGTTCAGAAAACACGCAGGCTACATCTCCTGAACTTAACTTTTGACGAATTTGGATTAAGGTTTTTGCTCCCGGCTTACGATCCGGGCTCACGGTGAAGTGCCCCATTTGATTTAACTCATAACGCTCTTCGAAATAACCATAAGCATCGTGAAACACAAAGTAACCTTTGTCTTTCACTGGCGATAATTTCTTCTTGATCTCTAGGTCCGTCTGGCTGAGCTCAGTTTCAAATTTTTTAAGGTTTTCTTGGTACTGTGCTGCATTTTCCGGATCAAGTGATCCTAGTTGATTTACGACAGCCTTGGCAACTTGTTGTGCTTGACTTACACCTAACCAAAAGTGCGGATCATGTGAACCATGATCGTGGCCATCATGGTCATGGTTGTGCTCACTATCAAACTCACGCAAATCTAGATCTGGAATTTGACTAATAGTCAGAGTATTCGATCTGTCTGACACGACTTTTTCCAGAAACGGTTCGAGATCATGTCCGTACCAAATGACTAAATCAGCAGAAGCGATTTTCTTAACATCCGATGGGCGTAAAGCGTAATCATGGGGCGAAGTGTTAGACTGCAGTAATACATCTGGCGAAGTCACCCCTTGAGTAAGCTCTGTCACTAATAACTGAATAGGTTTGATACTCGTTAGTACCGTTACTGCGTGTGCTGGCAACGTTAGCATCGCTGACGCAGCAAGAATTAATGCTCTTTTCATAGTTTTACTTGGGATATGGTGTAGAAAGTGTGATAATGTTACATTATAACATTATTGATTTGCAAATGAGTTTCATTCATGTCTTCCTTAGTCCATCTTGAGCACTTATGCGTCGAGTTCGATGGCCGCAGAGTTCTCGATAACATTAGTATGGAATTACAAAAGGGCAAAATAACAACCCTAATTGGTCCCAATGGAGCGGGAAAATCAACGTTAGTCAAAGTCATTTTAGGCCTTCAAAAACCGACTAGCGGCAAATTAAACCGACAAAGAAAACTAAAAATTGGTTATGTTCCTCAAAAATTGAAACTCAATGACTCTCTTCCATTGAATGTCACCCGTTTTCTAAATTTAGCAGGAAAATACAGTAAACAAGAATGTATTGATGCATTAAGGCTTGTTGGCGCTGAGCATTTAATTAGTAGTAACATGCATCGCTTATCAGGTGGTGAAAACCAACGCGTATTACTTGCGCGTGCTTTACTTCAACGCCCAGAGCTGTTAGTGCTAGATGAACCTGCGCAGGGTGTGGATATTCAAGGTCAAATCGATCTCTACGATCTAATTGAAAGCATTCGTCACCGATTCGATTGCGGTGTATTTATGGTGTCACACGACTTACATTTAGTAATGGCCAAAACAGATGATGTCATTTGTCTGCATCACCATGTTTGCTGTTCTGGTTCACCTGCCACGATTACTCAGCACCCTTCTTACATCGCGCTATTTGGCAATGCAGCGAGAGAATCGCTCGCGTTTTATCATCACGACCACGAGCATCATCATCACGATTTATCCGGAACGCCAGTAACTGGCGATGCGACATCATGCTCCAACCATAAACACGGACATCATCACCATGATTGAGTTTCTTCTACCTTCTGTTCTTGCTGGTATTGGCATCGCGATCATTGCAGGTCCTCTTGGGTCATTTGTCGTTTGGCGCAAAATGGCTTACTTCGGTGATACCCTGGCACATGCTTCATTGATGGGTTTGGCATTAGGCTTTCTGCTCAACGTGAACCTTTATCTTGCCCTACTCGTTTGCTGTTTAGCACTCGCGGTATTGCTCGTGACACTACAGAAACAACAACTGGTCGCAACCGATACGCTTCTGGGTATACTCGCCCATAGCGCATTATCTGTTGGTCTAGTTTCTGTTAGTTTCTTGGATAATGTCCGTGTTGATCTGATGAGTTACTTGTTCGGTGACTTACTCGCAGTATCTCCGCAAGATCTGATGTTCATTTACGCAGGTGTCGTTGCTGTTAGTGTGTGTCTTTACGTTTTTTGGCGACCTTTATTGTCGAGCACAGTTAGTGAAGAGCTTGCTGCCGTCGAGGGCGTCAATACAGACTTGGTTAGATTGGTGTTAATGCTTATGGTAGGTGTTGTGATTGCCGTAGGTATGAAGTTCGTTGGCGCGTTGATCATGACTTCGCTCCTAATTATCCCAGCAGCAACAGCACGTAAAGTCTCTTCATCACCAGAGCAAATGGCATTGTTCGCATCCATTATTGGCTCTGTGGCAGTACTGATGGGGCTTAGCCTATCATGGCACTTCGATACGCCGGCTGGCCCATCAGTAGTAATCAGCGCAACATCTCTGTTTATGCTTAGCCAATTTATTCGCCAAAAATCGTAAAAAGTACCTTGATACAAAAAAGCCTAGCAATTATTGCTAGGCTTTTTTAGCTTTAAGCTTCGAGTTGGAAATTACCAGCCCGTTACTTCACGTAGACCTTGGCCGATCTCTGCTAGAGATTTCACAGTCTTAACGCCCGCCGCTTCTAGTGCTGCAAATTTGTCTTCAGCAGTACCTTTACCGCCAGAGATAATCGCACCAGCGTGGCCCATACGTTTACCAGGAGGAGCAGTTACACCAGCAATGTAGGAAACCACTGGCTTCGTTACGTTTTCTTTAATGTATGCTGCTGCTTCTTCTTCTGCAGTACCACCGATTTCACCGATCATAACAATCGCTTCTGTTTCAGGGTCTTCTTGGAACAGTTTTAGAATATCAATGAAGTTTGAACCTGGGATTGGGTCACCACCAATACCAACACAAGTAGACTGGCCGAAACCTTCGTCTGTTGTTTGCTTAACTGCTTCGTAAGTTAGAGTACCGCTGCGAGATACGATACCTACTTTACCTTTCTTGTGGATGTGACCAGGCATGATACCGATCTTACACTCGTCAGGAGTGATAACACCCGGACAGTTAGGACCGATCATACGAACGCCAGTTTCTTCTAGCTTCACTTTCACGTCGATCATATCTGTTGTAGGGATACCTTCAGTGATTGTTACGATTAGCTCGATGCCCGCATCAATCGCTTCTAGGATTGCATCTTTACAGAAAGGTGCTGGCACGTAGATGACTGTCGCTGTTGCGCCAGTTGCTTCTACTGCTTCGCGTACTGTGTTGAATACAGGTAGGCCTAGGTGAGTTTGGCCACCTTTACCTGGAGACACACCACCAACCATCTGAGTGCCGTATGCGATAGCTTGCTCTGAGTGGAACGTACCTTGACCACCAGTGAAACCCTGACAGATTACTTTAGTGTCTTTGTTAATTAATACAGACATTATTTAGCCTCCGCAGCAGCAACAACTTTCTGAGCAGCATCCGTTAGCGACTCAGCAGCAATGATATCAACATCAGAATTAGCAAGAACTTCGCGACCTAGGTCAGCGTTAGTACCTTCTAGACGAACAACAACAGGTACGCTTACACCTACTTCTTTAACCGCACCGATAATACCTTCTGCGATCATGTCACAACGTACGATACCACCGAAGATGTTAACAAGTACCGCTTTCACGTTGTCATCAGATAGGATGATCTTGAATGCTTCAGCAACACGCTCTTTCGTCGCGCCGCCACCTACATCTAAGAAGTTAGCTGGCTTGCCGCCGTGTAGGTTTACAATATCCATCGTACCCATTGCTAGGCCAGCACCGTTAACCATACAGCCAACGTTACCGTCTAGTGCTACGTAGTTCAGTTCCCACTGAGCTGCGTGTGCTTCGCGCTCATCTTCTTGTGATGGATCGTGCATTTCACGAAGCTTAGGCTGACGGTAAAGAGCGTTTGAATCGATATTGATCTTACCATCAAGACATAGCAGGTTACCTTCACCAGTAACCACAAGCGGGTTGATCTCAAGTAGAGCAAGATCGTACTGGGCGAACATCGTGCCAAGACCCATGAAGATCTTAACGAATTGTTTGATTTGGTCACCTTCAAGACCAAGTTTGAACGCAAGCTCGCGACCTTGGTAAGCTTGTGGGCCTACTAGCGGATCGATTGCTGCTTTGTGGATAAGCTCCGGCGTTTCTTCCGCAACTTTTTCGATTTCCACACCACCTTCTGTTGAAGCCATGAAAACGATCTTACGGCTTGCACGGTCAACAACCGCACCTAGGTATAATTCGTTTGCGATGTTTGAAGCTTCTTCAACAAGGATTTTTGTAACTGGCTGACCGTTAGCGTCAGTTTGGTAAGTCACTAGGTTTTTACCTAACCACTTTTGTGCAAACTCTTTAACACCTTCTTTTGTATCGTGCAGCTCTACACCGCCCGCTTTACCACGGCCACCAGCGTGAACCTGACATTTAACTACTTTCTTTTCTGTACTGATACGGCCTGCAGCTTCAAAAGCTTCTTGTGGTGTATCACACGCGTAGCCTTCTGGCACAGGCAAACCGAATTCTGCAAACAGCTGTTTGGCTTGGTATTCATGCAAATTCATTTCGATATTCCGTTTGTTTTTCCCTTAAGGGATTTATTATTTCCATAACGCTGCAGTCTTGGCTGCTTGTACGTCTGTAGGGTCTTCTCAAATCAATCCCTCATCACGAGTACTCATGGTGTGGGATTCAAATGAAGGCCAGACGTTGAGCTAGTCTAGCCATTGAAATTTTTAACGTCTAGCTACCTACGATAACTAGACGTTTTAGCGATATTAAACGTCTAATAGGAGACGTGCTGGATCTTCTAGCAACTCTTTAATCGTCACTAGGAAGCCAACAGACTCGCGACCATCAATTAGGCGGTGATCATAAGACAGCGCTAGGTACATCATCGGCAAGATTTCAACTTTGCCATCCACTGCCATCGGACGCTCTTGGATCTTATGCATACCAAGAATCGCTGATTGAGGTGGGTTGATGATTGGTGTAGACATTAGTGAACCGAACACACCACCGTTTGTGATAGTGAAGTTACCGCCCATTAGCTCGTCTACCGTGAGCTTGCCATCACGACCTTTGATAGCCAGTTCTTTGATGCCTTTTTCAACATCAGCGAAACCAAGCTTGTCACAGTCTTTTAGGACAGGTGTAACTAGACCACGTGGCGTTGATACCGCCATGCTAATGTCGAAGTAGTTGTGGTAAACAATATCATCGCCATCAATCGAAGCATTTACTTCTGGGTAACGCTTAAGCGCTTCTGTTACAGCTTTCACGTAGAAAGACATGAAGCCTAAACGAATACCGTGACGCTCTTCGAACTGATCTTTGTACTGCTTACGAAGGTCCATGATTGGTTTCATGTTCACTTCGTTAAACGTCGTTAGCATTGCCGTGTTGTTCTTCGCCTCTAGCAGACGGTTAGCGACTGTCTTACGCAGGCGAGTCATTGGAACACGTTTTTGGCTACGAGCCGCTGCCGGCACGTCGACCACTGCTGGTGCTTCTTCTTTTGGCGCAGTTTTAGCGTTCGCAAGATGCGCTTCAATATCTTCGCGCGTAATACGACCACCAACGCCAGTGCCTTTCACTTGGCTTGCTTCTAAGCCATGCTCAGCCAATAAACGACGTACTGCTGGGCTTAGTGCATCATTGCTTTCTTCGCTAAGCGCAGCTTTATGACGTTTATCAGGAGATGCTTCCGTACCTTCTGTTTTGTCTGCGGTAGGCTCACCTGCAACTGCACCTGGCTTCAATTTAGCAATGATTTGTTTAGAAAGTACTGTCGCACCTTCTTCTTCAACGATAGCTTCCAAAACGCCTGCTTCCGGAGCTGGCACTTCTAGCACGACTTTGTCTGTCTCGATGTCAACCAAAACCTCGTCACGCTCTACTGCGTCGCCTGGTTGTTTGTGCCATGTCGCTACGGTTGCATCAGCAACTGATTCAGGTAAATCTGGAACCAGAATTTCAATTGTCATATCTGTTTCTTCCTTTAACTTCTAGTTCTTAATTCGAAGTTTTTGAGTTCACGTTCAGAGCGTCTTCAACCAACGCTTTTTGTTGTTTCAAGTGCACCGACATGTAGCCAACTGCTGGCGAAGCAGAAGCTGGGCGACCTGCGTATTTAAGATCTGCACCTGCAGGAATAGCGGCACGGAAGTTGTGTTGGCTACAGTACCAAGCACCTTGGTTCTGAGGCTCTTCCTGACACCACACGAAGTCTTCAACGTTAGTGTATTGAGCAATCGCTGCTTGTACTTCTTCCATCGGGAATGGATAAAGCTGCTCGATACGCACGATAGCGACATCGTCTTGCTCGTTGTTACGGCGCTGCTCCAGTAGGTCAAAATAAACCTTACCTGAACAGAACACGACGCGTTTTACTTTGCTTGGGTCTAAATCATCTACTTCTGGAATTGCAGATTGGAATGTACCGTCCGCTAAGTCTTCAATTGTCGAAGTACATAGAGGATGGCGCAGCAAAGATTTTGGCGACATAACAATCAGAGGTCGACGCATTGGGCGTACAACTTGACGACGAATCATGTGGTATACCTGAGCCGGTGTTGAAGGAACTACAACCTGCATATTTTGCTCAGCACACAACTGAAGGTAACGCTCTAGACGTGCAGAGGAGTGCTCAGGGCCTTGACCTTCGTAACCGTGAGGTAGAAGCATTGTGAGACCACACAAGCGTGCCCATTTCTGCTCACCTGACGAAATGAATTGGTCAATCACAACCTGCGCGCCGTTGGCAAAGTCACCAAACTGCGCTTCCCAGATAGTCAAACCACCTGGCTCTGCTGTTGCGTAACCGTATTCAAATGCCAATACCGCTTCTTCTGACAGTACTGAGTCAAACACTTGGAATGGACCCTGATTGTCATGAATATTCGCTAATGGAATGTACGTACTTGCATCTGTTTGGTTATGAAGAACCGAGTGACGGTGGAAGAAAGTACCACGACCCGAATCCTGACCAGAAAGGCGAATACGCTTACCATCATCAACTAATGTTGCATACGCGAGAGTTTCTGCCATACCCCAGTCGATTGCTTTTTCACCGGTCATCATTGCTAGGCGATCGTTGTAAAGCTTATTAACACGGCTTTGCAGTTTATGGCTTTCTGGATACTGACAAAGACGATTACCCAACTCGATAAGACGCGTCTTGTCATATTTTGAATCCCACTCCATATCCCATTCATGCCCTAGGTAAGGAGACCAGTCTACAGAGTGCAACGCCATTGGACGCCATTCTTTAACCACCACTTCACCGCGGTCTAATGCGTCGCGGTACTCATTGACTAACTGAGTCGCTGTCTCGATATCTGATTCGTTTTTATCGATCAGAATATCCGCATACAATTTGCGTGGTGTAGGGTGTTTTTTGATTTTTTGGTACATCAAAGGCTGAGTCGCGTTTGGCTCATCGGCCTCGTTGTGACCGTGGCGACGGTAACACACCAAATCAATCACGACATCGCGCTTGAACTCGTTGCGGTAATCCAAAGCAATACGAGTAACAAAAGCAACTGCTTCTGGGTCATCGGCATTCACATGGAAGATTGGCGCCTGAACCATCTTCGCGATATCTGTACAGTACATCGTTGAACGCGTGTCACGAGGGTTAGACGTCGTAAAGCCAACTTGGTTGTTAATAACGATACGCACCGTACCACCGACTTGGAAACCACGAGCCAGTGACATGTTGAACGTTTCGGCAACCACACCCTGACCAGCGATTGCAGAGTCACCGTGGATAGTGATAGGAAGCACTTTGCTACCTTGATTATCACCCAAGCGATCTTGACGTGCTCGCACCGACCCCATGACTACTGGGTTGACGATTTCTAGATGCGATGGGTTAAATGCAAGAGCTAAGTGAACATCACCACCTGGGGTAGCAAAGTCGGCAGAGAAGCCTTGGTGATATTTCACATCACCGGTGCCCCAAGTTTCGTCGTGTTTACCGGCAAACTCATCGAATAGATCTTGAGGCTTCTTACCAAGCACGTTCACCAGCATGTTCAAACGACCACGGTGAGCCATACCGATAACCACTTCACGCATCCCACTTGTTCCCGCGTGACGGATCAACTCTTTCGTCATCGGAATCAGTGCGTCACCACCTTCTAGAGAGAAACGTTTTGCACCTGGGAATTTCGCTCCGAGGTAACGCTCCAAACCTTCAGCGGCTGTTAGCTCTTCTAGGAATGTGCGCTTCTCATCTTTGTTGAATGATGGCTGGCCTACGACAGACTCAAGACGTTGTTGGATCCAACGTTTTTGCTCTGTGTCAGTCATGTGCATGTATTCAGCACCGATGGAACCGCAGTAAGTTTTGTTGAGGGCTTCATAGATGTCTTTCAACTTCATGGTTTCTTGCCCAACAGCAAAAGAACCTACGTTGAAAGTTTCTTCGAAGTCATCTTCGGTAAGATTATGAAAAGCAGGGTCTAACTCCGCCACGGTTGGGCGTTGCCATAGACCTAGTGGGTCTAGTTCTGCAGCTTCATGTCCGCGGAAACGGTATGCGTTGATTAGCTGTAGAACTTTTACTTGTTTTGCATCGACATCTGGGTCACTAACTTGGACATTGTAATGCTTTGTTTCTCTAGCGAGTCGACGGAAGTAGTCACGGACACGTGAATGTGGTTGTTCTGCCACTTCTTCTGACGGCTTAGGTAAGCCTTCAAAAACACGTTTCCACTCCTCACTTACCAGATCGGGATCACTTAGATACAGTTCGTAGAGGTCCTCTACATACGTTGCATTGGCGCCAGCCAAGTGTGAAGACTCGAGCCATGCCTTCATCACGCCGTTGTGCATATTTTCCCTTAACCAGTAGTTTTCACGTTTGCTTCGGTCTTTGCCGAGCTATAAGAGCCGACCAGAACTAGTCGGCAATTTTTGTATTCTTTACTCGAAATATTCTTGAAGCAGTGAAGCGGTCATATCGGGTGATCCGCAACACTGCGACATTCCTAAGAGCGAGTAAATTAAACCGAGCGATTAACCAGCATCGACTTAATATGGCCGATGGCTTTCGTCGGATTTAATCCCTTAGGACAAACACTTACACAATTCATGATGCCATGGCAACGAAAAACGCTAAATGCATCATCAAGATCAGACAAACGTTCATCTGTTGCCGTATCACGGCTATCAATTAGCCAGCGGTACGCCGCAAGAAGACCTGCTGGACCGATGAATTTGTCAGGGTTCCACCAGAATGATGGGCAAGACGTTGTACAACATGCACACATAATACATTCGTACAATCCATCTAAATGCGCACGATCATCAGGCGATTGTAGGTTCTCGCGTGATGGTGGTAATGCACCATCATCAATCAAGAATGGTTTAACTTTCGCATAGTTATCATAGAACTGCGTCATGTCAACGATAAGATCGCGCACGACAGGTAACCCTGGCAATGGACGAATAACTATCTTTTCGCCTTGTAGAGCAGATAACGGTGTGATACACGCTAGACCATTTTTACCATTCATGTTCAAACCATCAGAACCACATACCCCTTCACGGCATGAGCGACGGAACGCGATGCTTGGATCTTGCTCTTTTAGCAGAATCAATGCATCAAGCACCATCATGTCTGAGCCTTCGTCTACCTCAAGGGTATACTCTTTCATGTAAGGCTTGGTATCCACGTCCGGATTGTAACGGTATAAAGAGAAGTTCAATTTCATAGTCGTATCCTCCCTTTAGTATGTACGTACTTTCGGTGGGAAAGCTTCACGATGCGTTGGCGTCATGTTCACATCACGCTTAGTCATCGCTTCTGTTTCCGGGTTGTAGATAGAGTGACATAGCCAGTTCTCATCATCACGCTCAGGGAAATCGAAACGAGCATGTGCGCCACGGCTTTCAGTACGGTAGTTCGCCGCTACGGCTGTAGAGAATGCTGTTTCCATCAAGTTGTCTAGCTCTAGACACTCAATACGTTGCGTGTTGAATTCTGAAGACTTGTCCGCTAGATGTGCATCTTTCAGACGTTCGCGAATCACTTTCAACTCTTCTAGGCCCGTTGCCATTGCATCGCCTTCACGGAATACCGAGAAGCTGTTTTGCATGCAAGCTTGTAGGTCTTTACGGATTTGAACTGGATCTTCACCGCCAGTACTATTTTCCCAACGCATTGTACGCGCTAGAGATGCTTCAATATCAGATTCAGTTGCAGGACGTGCCTCAGCTTGCGCTGCGAGCGTTTCGCCAAGGTGCAAGCCAGTCGCGCGACCAAATACAACTAAGTCTAGTAATGAGTTACCGCCTAGACGGTTTGCTCCGTGTACTGATACAGAAGCAATCTCACCACATGCATATAGACCTTGTACTTCCATCTCGCTGCCGTCAGCCTTTTGCTTGATTGCTTGGCCAGACACTTGAGTCGGTACACCACCCATCATGTAGTGACAGGTTGGAATCACTGGAATTGGCTCTTTCACTGGATCAACGTGCGCGAAAGTACGAGACAGCTCACAAATACCAGGCAGACGTGACTCAAGCACTTCTTTACCAAGGTGATCCAACTTCAGCTTAATGTGTGGACCCCAAGGGCCATCACAACCGCGGCCTTCGCGGATTTCGATCATCATTGAACGTGCAACTACGTCACGACCAGCAAGGTCTTTCGCGTTTGGAGCATAACGTTCCATGAAGCGTTCACCATCTTTATTTAGAAGGTAACCACCTTCACCACGACAACCTTCTGTTACAAGAACACCTGCACCAGCGATACCCGTTGGGTGGAACTGCCACATTTCCATGTCTTGCATAGGTACACCCGCACGCAATGCCATACCTACACCGTCACCAGTGTTGATGTGTGCGTTAGTGGTCGACGCGTAAATACGACCTGCACCACCTGTTGCTAGAATCGTTGCTTTTGATTTGAAGTAACAGATTTCGCCTGTTTCCATACAAATCGCAGTACAGCCCATTACGGCGCCGTCTTGGTTTTTCACCAAGTCTAGTGCATACCATTCCGAGAAAATGGTGGTTTTGTGTTTCACATTTTGTTGGTAAAGCGTATGAAGAAGCGCGTGACCTGTACGGTCCGCAGCTGCTGCTGTACGCGCAGCTTGCTCACCACCAAATTCTTTTGACTGACCACCGAATGGACGTTGGTAGATAGTACCGTTATCAAAACGAGAGAATGGAAGACCCATTTTTTCTAGTTCGATAACGGACTCAGGGCCATTCTTACACATGTATTCAATCGCGTTCTGGTCACCGATGTAATCGGAACCTTTAACAGTATCGTACATGTGCCATTGCCAATCGTCTTTGTGCGAGTTACCCAGAGCAACGGTAATACCGCCCTGTGCAGACACAGTATGAGAACGTGTTGGAAATACTTTTGATAACAAAGCACATGATAGGCCTTGTTCTGAAATTTGTAGTGCAGCGCGCATACCTGCACCACCAGCGCCGATTACTACGGCATCAAACTCACGAACTGGAATAGACACTTACGCACCCCACAGAATAAATAGACCAGAGAAGACATAGCCGAATAGCACGGCAATAACACCAAGTTGCAGTGCGCCACGCAGTTTCGCGCACTTAATGTAATCCGTTAATACCTGCCACAAACCGACCCATGCGTGGATCAGGATCGAGACAAGTGCCAACATGGTGAATACTTTAGTGAAGGTACCACCAAAGAATTGGGTCCAAGATGCGTAAGAGATATCTGAAAATGCACAGAAGCTAATCAGATAAATCGTGTATAGCGTCATAATGATTGCAGTTGCACGAATTAGTAGGAAATCGTGTACACCATTACGACCAAATGAAGATACGTGTTTTACCATACCAAGATCCCCGCCAATAATGATAATACTGCTGTTGCACCAAACGCGACTTTAGCGCTCATCGTGCCAGAATCTAGCTCTTCAAAGTGACCTAGATCCATCAACAAGTGACGGATACCACCTGCAATGTGGTAGGCAAGTGCAGTAAGAATTCCCCACAGGATGAATTTTACGAAGAAGCTATCGACGATGTCAGCGGCTTCCATAAAACCCATTGGGGATGACAGAGAAATGGACAGTAACCACAGTAGTATACCCACCGCAACAAACGTAATTACCCCAGACACACGGTGTAGGATGGATGCGATTGCTGTGATAGGAAAGTGGATGGTCTGTAAATCTAAATTAACAGGTCTTGACTTTCTTTCTTTCACGGGCTTGCTCACTCAGCTCCATTGAGCATTTATTGTTATAACCAATTTCAGCTTCCAAACGTACAAAAGTTAACATCTATTTAACAAATATCGCGAGTAACCACCCAGATAATTGTAAACAACTTGTTAACAATCGGAGTCCAGCAACAAACCTCACTCTTTGTTTCTAGCCCCGAATTTATAAGGATTTAACTAAAATTTTCTTAGCCAATATACGGCGAGCAACATTCTAATACAATTGGTGTAACAAATTATGCTACATAGAACAGATTTTTAACGATTTTCATGAGAAAAATCATAACAAGTGCACACAAAGATGGAGAAAAATTGACTTTAAGCTTTAACAACAGTACAAAAATGGCACATAAACATCCTGGACGGATTAAATAATAAACAAAGGAGATTGTTATGGCGGATAAGAAAGCGACCCTTCATGTTGAAGGTCAAGCGCCAATCGAACTGCCAATTATGGACGGTACGCTAGGTACACCTGTAATTGACGTTCGTAAGCTGGGAGCCAATGGTTACTTTACTTTTGACCCAGGTTTTCTTGCCACTGCATCTTGTGAATCATCAATCACGTACATCGATGGCGGCAAAGGTATTCTTTTGCACCGCGGTTTCCCGATTGATCAATTAGCCAATAACGCAGATTACTTAGAAGTATGTTACATCCTTCTTTATGGTGAAGCCCCTACCCGAGAGCAATACGAGCAATTCAAAACGACCGTTACTCGCCATACTATGGTCCACGAACAAATCGCAAGCTTTTTCCATGGCTTCCGACGTGATGCTCACCCAATGGCAGTAATGTGTGGTGTAGTCGGTGCACTTGCAGCCTTCTACCACGACTCTCTTGACATCAACAACGACGAGCACCGTGAGATCGCGGCGTACCGTCTGCTATCGAAGATGCCGACACTGGCTGCAATGTGTTACAAATACTCTATCGGTCAGCCATTTATCTACCCACGCAACGATTTGAGCTACGCAGAAAACTTCCTACACATGATGTTCGCAAACCCTTGCGAAGAGTATGAAGTAAATCCTGTCGTTGCGCGTGCGATGGATAAAATCTTCACGCTACACGCGGATCACGAACAGAATGCGTCGACGTCAACTGTACGTCTAGCTGGCTCTTCTGGTGCTAACCCATTTGCATGTATTGCCGCTGGTATTGCATCACTTTGGGGACCAGCTCACGGTGGTGCAAACGAAGCGTGCTTGAGAATGCTAGAAGAGATTGGCAGCGTCGATAACATCCCTGAGTATGTAGACCGCGCGAAAGACAAAGATGACCCATTCCGCTTAATGGGCTTTGGTCACCGCGTTTATAAAAACTACGATCCACGTGCGACAGTAATGCGCGAAACGTGTCATGAAGTTCTCAAAGAGCTAAACATTCAAGACCCTCTACTAGATGTAGCAATGGAACTTGAGCGCATTGCGCTTTCTGATGAGTACTTCGTTTCTAAGAAGCTGTACCCGAACGTAGACTTCTACTCAGGTATCATTCTTAAAGCGATTGGTATTCCAGTTTCTATGTTTACGGTTATCTTCGCGATTTCTCGTACCATCGGCTGGATTGCTCACTGGAACGAAATGCACAGCGATCCACTGAACCGCATCGGTCGTCCTCGTCAACTATACACTGGTGAGACACAGCGTGAGTTTTCTCCACTTCACGAACGTGAATGATCTTTTTAGTTAGAAGATAAACAAAAGGGTTGAGATTTTGTCTCAACCCTTTTTTCTTTTCAGCTTCTCACGTTATGAATAGCGAACACTAAACCGGATTATCAATATCGATAAACTCCACATGTAGGCCGTATTCATCCGCTAGCCATTTTCCTAAAGCCTGAACACCATAACGCTCAGTAGCATGATGACCTGCAGCAAAGTAATGAATGTCCATTTCACGAGCGGTATAAGTGGTACGCTCTGAAATTTCGCCAGAGATAAATGCATCCAGCCCGTGTTGTACAGCAAGTTCAATGAAATCCTGCCCTCCACCAGTGCACCAGCCGACTGTCTCAATCATCTTATCGGTATTCTCTGGAGCGATATGCAGAGGCTCTCTATCAAGAACTTGGTTGATCTTACTCGCAAATTCAACACCAGACATCGGCTTTTTCAAGCGCCCAAACATAGCAACTGACTGAGGGTGCCCTTCAAGCCCACCTTCTACTTCGATTTCAAGTAAGCGAGCTAATTCAGCGTTGTTGCCTAGCTCTGGATGAATATCTAGAGGAAGGTGATAACCATATAAGTTGATATCATTTTTGATCAGGCTACGAATTCGTTTACCTTTCATGCCACGAATTGGCTCAGGCTCACCTTTCCAAAAATAGCCATGATGAACAAGCAATGCGTCTGCATTAAGCTCAATCGCTTTATCGATTAAGGCTTGAGAGGCGGTTACGCCAGTGATAACACGCTTTACCGCTGATTTCCCTTCTACCTGTAACCCATTTGGTGCGTAATCTTTAATTAACTGCGGTGACAGTTTGTCATTAAGAATCTGTTCTAGCTTTAAGTTATTCATTATTACTTCCAATTTCTAGCGCATGTAAACCTAAATAACCTCTCGATGGAATCAGACGAAAGAGTGCAACCTAGTTGATACAACAACGTTTTGACATCTGGCACCTTGATATCATTTAGGTCTTTGAAGTGTATATCGAACCCTAATATCGATGCTAGCCACCCTACCCTCAAAAGCAAATTTAGTTACAATAACAAAGCTTGTCGCCTCACCATAAATTTAGGGATACGGATGAACCAACTGCAACGCTTTTACCAATGGATCGCCACTTCACCTCCGCTTTTCAAGTTACGCCCTCCGTTTGCAACCTTAGAAGATGTCTCGGTCAAACCTTTGAATAGCTCAGAACAATACAATGGTAATCCGAGATTGGGTTTTTTATATCAGCATCTATGCACTACGGCTCTTTCTAATTCAGAACGATATCAGATTATTGCCGAAGAAATTCAGTTAAACGACGCGGAAGGTAAGACCATTGGTGCTGTCGATTTGGTATTGAGGAATACAGAATCCAATCGGATAGAACATTGGGAAGTGGCGATTAAGTTTTATCTTCTTTACAACGGCATTTGGTATGGCCCGAATGCTCACGACCAGTTACATACAAAATTGGATAGAATGCTCACGCATCAGCTGAAAATGAGCGATCGCCCGGAATTTCAAAAAATAATTCCTTTAAACGACGCTCCAGAAGAGCGCCTAATGATGCAAGGACGACTCTATATTAATCCGTTTACTCCAGAGCCAACTCCTAAGGAGTGCTTGGGTTATGAATTAAATCCAAGTCAGATTAGTGGTTACTGGTGCTATCAAAGTCAATGGGATTTAATTGGTAAACCACTTTATCATTTACATAAACCATGTTGGGCGATCGGTACAGACGATTTCTCTCAACCTATTGAAAAGCCTTTAGATCGATTCATACACGCACAAACGGAAGACGGTCAATTCTGGTTTGTGGTACCAGATTCATGGCCCGGAGATAAAGCTGTTCGGGGCACTTAAACATGAAAGGGTTGATGTTTTCAATCAACCCTTTGCTAGATACATTGACCATTGGATGTTTTACAAACCAGCGGCTGCAAATACTTGATTAACTATTTCTTGTGCTTCAGCTTCGATTTGTTTCAGATGTTCTTCACCTTTGAAGCTTTCACAGTAAATCTTGTAGATATCTTCTGTACCTGATGGACGAGCAGCGAACCAACCGTTAGCTGTCGTTACTTTAAGGCCACCAATCGCAGCACCATTGCCTGGTGCATGCGTTAGACGAGCAGTGATCGCATCACCTGCTAGAGTTTCAGCCGCAACCATTTCTGGTGACAACTTTTTCAATACGTCTTTTTGTGGGCCATTTGCTACAGCTTGAATACGGTTGTACTTCGACTCACCGTGCTTCGCCGCTAGCTCTTCATAGTAATCTTGAGGGTTCTTACCCGTTACCGCAGTGATCTCTGCTGCTAGAAGGCATAGCAAGATGCCATCTTTGTCTGTTGACCAAGGCGTGCCATCTTTACGAAGGAATGACGCACCAGCACTTTCTTCGCCGCCGAAACCAAACTTACCAGTGTACAGACCGTCTACAAACCATTTGAAACCAACAGGCACTTCACATAGCTCACGACCTAGATCCGCAACAACACGGTCAATCAGCGCACTTGAAACTAGTGTTTTACCAACAGCGACATCTTTACCCCACTCGTCACGATGACGGTACAAGTAGTCAATACAAACGGCTAAGAAGTGGTTCGGGTTCATCAAACCTTTTGGCGTAACGATACCGTGACGGTCGTAGTCAGGATCGTTACCAAATGCTAAATCGTATTCGTCTTTCAGTGCCAATAGACCCGCCATTGCGTAAGGAGAAGAACAGTCCATACGTACAACGCCGTCTTTATCGAGAGACATGAATTGGAAAGAAGGATCAATCGCTTCACTTACTAGCGTTAGGTCTAGGTTGTATGCCTGACCAATTTGACGCCAGTAATCGATGCCGCTGCCACCCAATGGATCTACACCAATCTTCAGATTTGCTTTTTGGATTGCTTCCATATCGATAACGTTCACCAGATCATCGATATAGGGTTTAACCAAGTCCATCTCCACAAACAGATCCGATGCTTTTGCTTCTGCTAGTGGTAAGCGTTTAACACTTTGTAAACCTTCGGCAATCAGTGCGTTCGCACGATCTTCGATAGCTTGAGTCAACTCAGCTTCTGCTGGACCACCGTGAGTCGGATTGTATTTGATACCGCCGTCTTGTGGTGGGTTATGAGATGGTGTAATCACAATACCGTCTGCTTTTTCATCGTGCTTGATGTTGTAAGTCAGAATTGCGTGCGAGATACCTGGTGTTGGCGTGTAGCCGTTATCCTGCTGTACGATGACTTTTACGCCATTCGCAATCAAAACTTCAATCACGCTAGAAAATGCAGGTTCAGACAAAGCATGCGTGTCTTTACCGACAAACAAAGGACCTGTGGTCCCTTGCTGGGCACGAACTTCTGCAACCGCTTGAGCAATAGCCAAAATGTGGTTTTCGTTAAATGTATGCTTATCAGCGGTACCACGGTGACCTGATGTGCCGAATTGAACCTTGTGATCGGGGTTCTTAGCATCAGGTTGAAGCAAGAAGTAATTGGCAACAAGTGCCGGAATATTATGAAGATCTTCCTGCTGCGCTTTTTGCCCAGCACGAGGGTGCATAGCCATGTTTGACATCCTTTCTTTAAATACAAATAAAATTAAAAAAGCCTCATAATATCCGCTAACTGCGACACATTATGAGGCTTCTATCAGGTTTCTTAGATTGAACCTGTTACTTTTTCTATTAAGTCAGGTTGGTACCCCATGTGTGTCATCACTTGTTCAACCATCTGTCTTTTACGACTGGTATTGTTGTTCGTGATAACCCAAAACGGTGTGCCAGGTATGGCTTTTGGCTTGGTCGTGTTGCCATTTGCCAACAAGGTTTCTTCATTATCTGCAAAGTACACGCGTTTGCGTCCCTTTACATTCGTAGCCTGCGCGAAACCTTCTGGATTTAATTTATGTAAGGTCGATAGTACTAACATAAAGCGATCAATCGCTTTTTTTAGACCGGCAAACTCATCAGAAATAAGCAGCGAACGCATTTCTTTCACTACATCAACAGATTCCGTTTTACCCGCATCTTTACTTACTACAATCCCTTGTGGCTTCTCTACTACAGGCGCGGCTTCAGCTTCCTGCAACTGACCATCAAGGTTTAAAAGGCGTCGCAAAATATCCGAGGCGCTTTCACCGATATGCTTAGTTTGGCTAGCAATGTAACGGTATAGATCCTCATCAACCTCAATTGTTTTCATTCGCTTTTCACATTCTCAATGTTTAAACTCTGGGGGATTATAACGAGATCCTCTCGGATACTCCACGTTAAACCCATCACGAATAAGATAAAATGTCAGCATTACTCAACTATAAGCAGGAAGGCCAAGGCCAAACAGTTGTTTTGATTCACGGATTGTTTGGTAGTTTAAGTAATCTGGGTCTACTAGCCCGCGATCTTATTAAAGATCACACGGTGATCAGTATTGATCTGAGAAATCACGGCCTCTCTTTTCACTCAAACATTCATAATTACGCCGACATGGCAAAAGATGTGGCACAACTCCTACAACACTTAAATGTTGATCCATCTATTATTATTGGGCATTCAATGGGTGGAAAGGTCGCGATGACACTGGTGGACATTGCTCCAGAGCTCGTCAAACAGTTGGTTGTGCTCGACATGGCACCTGTCGCCTACACAGCAAACCGTCACGACAATGTGTTTAATGGTTTACACGCCGTAATTAACGAAAAGCCAGCAAGCCGTCAACAAGCGATGGATATCCTAGCTCAACATGTTGAGATCGACGGTGTAAGACAATTTCTCTCTAAGTCACTATACAAAAATGGCGATAAAATGGACTGGAGGTTTAACGTACCGAGCCTTTTTGAGAATTACGCACAAATTATCGGTTGGCAGGAAATAGCCCCAACAGACATACCCACTCTGTTTATTAAAGGTGGTGATTCCGATTACTTAATGCCAGAGCACCAACCTGCGGTGCAAAAACAGTTCAAACAAGCAAAAGCACATATTATCGCTAATACTGGCCACTGGCTGCACGCCGAAAAACCCGCTGAAGTAATGAGAGTCATTCGGAAATACATTTCGAGTTAACAAATTCGAAAAGCAACAATAGATTATTGAAATAACCCTTCTTGTAGTGCATTAACTTTACCGTTTAACAGTGGTATAGTGCGCCCAAGATTTTTCGGCATGAAGGACTAAAATGCTTTACGACTATATGGATATGCTCGAGTCTATTGGGCTCGATCTTCTTTTTGCTGCTATCTTCTTTTTCATCGGGATGGCGATAAAAGATGTGCTAAAGCAAGGCAATGTACCTGTTTTTGGTCGTCGTATTGTATGGTTAGTCCTTTTCCTAGGCTGTGCTGGCTTTATTGCAAAAGGTGTAATTCAGCTAACTTGGGAAGGCTCTGGGTTAGGTTAAACCCTTAGTACCATCGCCAATAACAAACAATGTAAAGGTATAGACTCTATGGCAAGTGTAGGTATCTTCTTCGGTAGCGACACAGGTAATACTGAAGCCGTTGCAAAGATGATTCAAAAGCAACTAGGTAAGCATCTAGTTCACGTTCAAGACATCGCGAAAAGCAGCAAAGAAGACATTGATAACTTCGATCTTCTTCTTCTAGGTATCCCAACTTGGTACTACGGTGAAGCACAATGTGATTGGGATGATTTCTTCCCTGAACTTGAGCAAATCGACTTCTCTACTAAGCTAGTGGCTATCTTTGGCTGTGGCGACCAAGAGGACTACGCAGAATACTTCTGTGACGCGATGGGCACAGTACGTGATATCGTTGAGTCTAAAGGCGGCACAATTCTTGGCCATACTTCAACAGAAGGCTACGAATTTGAAGCGTCTAAAGCACTTGTTGAAGGTGACGACAGCCAATTCGTAGGTCTATGTATCGATGAAGACCGTCAACCGGAACTGACTGACGAACGTGTTGAGAACTGGGTTAAACAGATTTACGAAGAAATGTGTTTAGCTGAGCTTGAAGGCTAAATAAATCGAATTATACAAAGACCTCCGATTGGAGGTCTTTTTGTATATTTTCACAAAGCATCGGTGAGCACTTCCTCTTCGCGATACTGAGGTTTCTTTCTTACATAAAGCTTGCGTTGAACCTCTGAAACCACGTTCCCTTGTTTGTCTTTTACATGGGTAATAAATTCAGGAAAACACTTTTCTCCATTCCGTGTCATTTGATAAATGTTTTCTAGCATTCCTTCAGTGACCTTGAATTCTGCAAATAAATCACTTTGCCCTGGCTTAATAAAGTTAATACTCGCCTCTTTATCCCACACGTAATACTCCTCGCGTAGAATCCCCATCAGCATCAACGAGTAAATGGGATCAGTTAAAGAGAAAATACTGCCACCATACTGAGTACGATTGGCGTTTTTATTCCACCAGCGAAGTTTCAAACGCACCTTCACAGTACGAAAGTCTTCAGAAATATGTAAGATTTTAATACCAGCGCCCCAAAAAGGTGGCCAAATATTGAGTGCGAATTTTACAATTCCTGATTTGTATATCTTCGCAAGTCGCTTATTCATCGCAGTCCGTGCCCTCTCCAAGCTCAATGTTACATAATTGTAACTGGTCAGATCTGTAATATAATCGACCTGTTTCTAATTTACAAAAAGATTCTATTAACCCTTTGAAGTTCGTGGTTTAATGTTCTGAGCGCTTATCCTATAATGGTAGGAAGATTGAATTCTGTTAAATCGCTGCAGATGATCCAACGGGAAAGTATATGTCAGATAATAATCAGGCGCTGAAGGATGCGGGTTTAAAAGTAACCCTTCCAAGGCTAAAAATTCTAGAAGTACTTCAGCAGCCAGACTGCCAGCACATCAGTGCTGAAGATTTGTACAAAAAGTTGATTGATCTAGGTGAAGAGATTGGCCTAGCAACTGTTTACCGAGTTCTAAACCAATTCGATGATGCTGGTATTGTAACTCGTCACCACTTTGAAGGTGGTAAGTCAGTCTTCGAATTATCGACTCAACATCACCACGACCATCTAGTGTGCCTAGACTGTGGTGAGGTAATTGAATTTTCTGACGATCTTATTGAAGAACGTCAAAAAGAGATTGCAGCTAAGTACAATGTCACGCTAACAAACCACAGCTTATACTTGTACGGCAAGTGCAGTGATGGTGGTTGTAAAGACAATCCAGATGCACACAAACCAAAAAAATAACGGTTTGTTGATTTAAAATAAACGTCAGCTCATGCTGGCGTTTTTTGTTTCTGAGGGCGATATCTTTCAATAGCTGAATTGCCGTACCAACTTTTGTAAAGCGTCGATTAGACTTACCAATTCAAACCTTAATAAACATCATTGTTTTGCTTCCAAACCGAACATTTATCAAACGTCCCTCGTTCTTAAGCAACTCCCTACAGTACCTATAACCGCCGTATTACGATAATGAGAATAAAAAAATGCCAGCATTTGCTGGCATTTTTATCGGTTTTTGCATTAATCGAGATTATTGGTTCTCAATTTTTGCCCAAGTATCACGTAGACCAACCGTGCGGTTGAATACTAGTTTATCTACTGAAGAGTCTTTCGAGTCTGCGCAGAAGTAACCCATACGCTCAAACTGGTAGCCTTTTTCTGCTTCTGCTGATGCTAAGCTAGGCTCTACAAAACCATTGTTCACAACTAATGATTCAGGGTTGATTGTAGAAGCAAAGTCTTCTGCTGCACCCGGGTTTGGAACCGTAAATAGACGATCGTACAGACGGATTTCCGCTGGTAATGCTTTATCAGCTGATACCCAATGAATAACACCTTTTACTTTACGGCCATCAGCCGGGTTCTTACCTAGTGTGTCTGCATCGTAAGAACAGAAGATAGTCGTGATGTTGCCTTCGGCATCTTTTTCAACGCGCTCTGCTTTGATCACGTAAGCACCACGTAAGCGAACTTCTTTACCTAGCACTAAACGCTTGTACTTTTTGTTCGCCTCTTCACGGAAGTCTTCACGCTCAATCCACAACTCACGAGTGAATGGTACTTCACGCACACCCATCTCTGGTTTGTTTGGGTGATTAGCAACCGTCAAGTTTTCTACTGCACCTTCTTCAAAGTTTTCGATAACAACTTTAACAGGATCCAGCACAGCCATTGCACGCGGAGCGTTCTCGTTTAGGTCATCACGAATACAAGATTCTAATGAGCTAAACTCGATCATATTTTCTTGCTTCGTTACACCAATACGCTTACAGAATTCACGGATAGATGCTGGCGTGAAGCCACGACGACGCAGACCAGAGACTGTTGGCATACGTGGGTCATCCCAACCGTTAACCAGTTTTTCAGTGACGAGTTGATTAAGCTTACGCTTAGACATCACTGTGTACTCAAGGTTTAAGCGACTGAACTCGTATTGATGCGGACGGCTTTCGATCGTGATGTTGTCCAGAACCCAATCGTACAGACGACGGTTATCCATAAACTCAAGCGTACAGATAGAGTGTGTAATGCCTTCTAATGCATCAGAGATACAGTGCGTGAAGTCGTACATTGGGTAAATGCACCACTTATCACCAGTTTGGTGGTGCGTAGCAAAACGCACACGGTATAAAACTGGATCGCGCATAACCATGAATGAAGAACCCATGTCAATCTTGGCACGAAGACACGCTTTACCTTCTTCAAATTCACCAGCGCGCATTTTTTCAAATAACGCTAAGTTCTCTTCAACAGAACGGTCACGGTATGGGCTTGGTTTACCTGGCGCCTTTAGCGTGCCACGGTATTCACGAATCTGCTCAGGACTTAGCTCATCTACGTACGCTAAGCCTTTGTTAATCAATTCAATTGCATATTCGTAAAGCTTATCGAAGTAGTTTGATGAGTAACATACTTCACCACTCCACTCAAAGCCCAACCAGTTTACATCTTTCTTGATAGACTCAACGTATTCGATGTCTTCTTTTTCAGGGTTCGTATCGTCGAAACGTAGATTACATTGACCCTGGTAGTCCTGAGCAATACCGAAGTTCAAACAGATAGACTTAGCATGACCGATATGCAGGTAGCCATTTGGCTCCGGCGGGAATCGAGTATGCACGCTAGTGTGTTTACCATCCGCTAGATCTTTATCAATGATCTGGCGAATAAAGTTTGATGGACGAGCATCAGCTTCACTCATCTATAGCACCTCAAAAATATTAGTATTGTCAGAGAAAACGGAACTCTGCATCCAAGTATGGTTTTGCAGAGTACATTGTTTCTAATGATCCACAATTCTAAGCAATTAGACAACAAGAACTCGCGCTAAAACGACAATATTTATCGAGTTAGTGCGAAAGCACAGCAGATTCAAAGTGCCAAAACAAAAAAAGACCTCCCGAGGGAGGTCTTTAGTCAGATATCAGTTCGATGTAGTTAAGGCAATTTTACATTCGATAGGTCTTCATTAGCACCGATTGCTTTCATTTCGCCAGCAACGATTTCAGCTAGAGGGCCAAGGATAACTTGAAGGTTGTTTTCACCAAGTTTAACCACACCTTTCGCACCTAGTTTCTTCAGTACTTCCTCATCAGCGACTGAACGATCTTTTAGCGTCAAGCGTAGTCGAGTGATACATGCGTCGATTGAAGTTAGGTTGTCATGACCGCCAAGTGCTTTTAAGTATTGGCGAGCTAGGTCACCACTTTTCTTCTCACCAGCAGGCGCTGCTGCTTCGCTGTCGTCATCTTCACGACCAGGCGATTTCAAGTTGAATGCGCGAATTGCGAAGCTGAATGTGAAGAAGTATAGAGCACCAAAGCCAAGACCAACTGCACCAAGTAGTAGCGGTTTAGTTGCTAGACCGTAGTTCAACAAGTAGTCAATTAGACCAGCTGAGAATGTGAAGCCGTGTAGCGTACCAAGCATGTTAGCAACAACTAGCGACAGACCAGTGAACACTGCGTGAATAGCGTATAGTGCAGGCGCTAGGAATACGAACATGAACTCTAGAGGCTCTGTGATACCAGTTAGGAATGAACAGAATGCAACAGAGAACAATGCACCACCAACTTGGCTGCGTTTCTCAGCAGGAGCCGCTAGGTACATAGCAAGCGCCGCACCAGGTAGACCGAACATCATTACTGGGAAGAAACCGTTCATGAACACACCAGCGCTCTTATCGCCGCCGAAGAAACGGTGTAGGTCACCAGATTTAACTGTTTCAGTTACTTCCTTCACTGTTGCAGTGATTTCAGGAGTGACAGAGTTAGCGAATTCAAATGTATGAGTTTGACCAGCCACAAGCGTTTTCGCTAGCGCAGGATCCACACACAGTTGTTGTAGAGCAGGAAGCGCTTGACCCGCAGCATTTGCACCAGTTACTAGCACTTCTTGACAAGACCCCATACCAAACCAGAAGAATGAGTTAAGTACGTGGTGTAGACCTACAGGAATAAGGGCTCGGTTCAGTGTACCGTAGATAAACTGACCAATAGCGCCAGAAGTTGAGATACCATGCGCAAGCGCATCTAGACCACCTTGAATTGTTGGCCATACAATGCCACCAACTGCACCAGCAACTAAAGCGAATAAACCTGCCATAATCGGCACTAAACGTTTACCAGAGAAGAAAGCAAGCCACTCAGGAAGACGTGTAGCATGGAAAGCGTTGTAAGAGTGGCCAGCAATAATACCTGCGATGATACCACCAAAGAACGACATGTTTACTGATGCATCAATTGTTGACGCTGTCGCTGTCAGTACAAAGTACGCAACTGCACCAGCAAGGCCAGCTGCACCTTGACCGTCTTTAGATAGACCGATCGCAATACCAAGGCCAAATAACAATGGAAGGTTAGAAAAGATTGAGTTACCTGCTTGTGCCATAAATGCGATGTCAAAAACATCCGGCTGGCCCAAGCGCAGTAACAAGCCTGCGATTGGCAAAGTCGCAATAGGAAGCATAAGAGCTTTACCTAACTTCTGCGCGTATCCGAGAATATTCACCTTAAGTTCCCCCTATAGGATTAGATGTTATGTTGAATGACTTATTTCAGTCGTCCAATTTAGTCATCCTCAGTTTATGACATTAATTTTGCTCCGCAAATTAAAAGCTCACCGTTTGTGATCATAATCACCACAATTTGCCCTTTCGGAAGGTTTTTGCTAGCGAGATCATAAAACTTATTTTATTATACGAAAAAATGGCGTTTTAAAGATAATATTCTCGCACTTTATGCAAGGCAGAATCAGTGTTATTTTGGTATCTAGGCGGGTAAATCACTGTAACTTTGCTCTGAAAAAGAATCATAAAAAACCATACAATTATTACTTTTCAGTTAGTTACTATGACAATAACATCGATAAAACGCGACTTGCTGTATGTGACTCGTTATCTAATTCAGTGATACAAACTAAGTACCGATATGACTAAAGCAGTCTCCACTTAGGTAACGATATAGAAATTGAATTCTCATCTATAAGGACTAGCTGACTATGTACGCGCTAAGTAACTGTAAAATTTATACCGGTAGTGATGTTCTTACCGATCATGCGGTCATCATCGAAAACGACCTTATTCAATCTATTGTGCCGGTTGCAGAGCTACCTCAGGGCATCGAAGTAAAAGACCTCGCAGGCGCAAACCTAAGTCCGGGCTTTATCGACCTACAACTGAATGGCTGTGGCGGTGTAATGCTAAACGATGCAATCACACCGGAAACCATGCAAATCATGCACGAAGCAAACCTCAAGTCCGGCTGTACTAGCTTCTTACCAACGCTCATTACTTCATCAGACGAAGATATGCGAACTGCAATTTCTGCCGCTCGTGAATATCATAACCAATATCAAAACCAATCACTTGGTCTACACCTAGAAGGTCCTTATCTTAACGTCGCGAAAAAAGGTATCCACAACGTCGATTTTATTCGCCCGTCAGATGAAAGCATGATTGATCTTATCTGCGCAAACGCCGATATCATCGCTAAAGTAACGCTTGCACCAGAGCAAAACGATCCAGAGCATATTGCACGATTAAAAGCAGCCGGCATCGTAGTTTCTATTGGTCATACGAATGCGACCTACGCCGAAGCGCGTAAAGGCTTTGAAGCAGGTATTACTTTTGCCACACACCTATTTAATGCGATGACACCAATGGTTGGTCGTGAACCTGGAGTTGTTGGTGCAATTTACGATACTCCTGACGTTTATGCTGGCATTATTGCTGATGGTTTCCACGTAGACTACGCAAACATCCGAATTGCTCATAAAATCAAAGGTGAAAAGCTTGTTTTGGTGACGGATGCCACAGCTCCAGCAGGTGCTAACATTGATCACTTTATTTTTGTCGGTAAGAAAGTATATTACCGAGATGGTAAGTGTGTTGATGAAAACGGCACACTAGGCGGCTCAGCTTTGACAATGATAGAAGCAGTTCAGAATTCAGTTGAGCACGCGGGGATCGCTTTAGACGAAGCTCTACGAATGGCCACGCTATACCCAGCAACTGCAATTGGTGTTGAGGATCGCCTTGGCCGAGTTCGAAAAGGGATGGTTGCAAACCTAACCATTTTCGATCGTGACTTCAAAGTAAAAGCGACGGTTGTTAACGGACAATACGAGCAAAATTAAGCATGAATGGCGGACAGATTGGTAATGTAGATTTAGTAAAACAGCTTAACAGCGCTGCGGTATATAGGCTGATTGATCAGCAAGGTCCTATCTCCCGTATTCAAGTCGCAGATGTGAGCCAGCTCGCACCTGCTAGTGTTACCAAAATAACCCGCCAACTTTTAGAGCGCGGCCTTATTAAAGAGGTCGCCCAGCAAGCTTCAACTGGTGGTCGTCGTGCAATCTCTCTGACCACCGAAGTCAAACCCTTCCACTCTATTGCGGTTCGTTTAGGTCGAGATTACGTACAATTTTGTTTGTACGATTTAGGTGGCACTGCACTTGCGGAAGATCAGCACGAACTGCATTACACCAACCAAGCTGACTTGATCGCTGGGCTTATCGATTTACTTAAAGACTTCGTAAACCGTTGCGAAGACAAAATTGATCAGCTCATCGCAATTGGTATTACGCTACCGGGCCTTGTTAACCCAACAACAGGCGTAGTTGAGTACATGCCGAATACCGATATCGATAATCTAGCGTTGGGTGAAATTGTTGGAGAGAAGTTTAATACCGCATGCTTTGTTGGGAATGACGTACGTGGCATGGCGTTAGCGGAGCACTACTTTGGGGCAAGCCAAGACTGTCAGGACTCCATTTTAGTTAGCGTTCACCGCGGTACCGGCGCAGGTATTATCGTTAACGGCCAGGTTTTTCTGGGCTTTAACCGCAACGTCGGTGAAATTGGTCATATCCAAATCGATCCGCTTGGTGAACAGTGCCAATGTGGGAACTTTGGTTGCTTAGAAACCGTAGCAGCGAACCCAGCTATTATCCAACGAGTAAAACAATTGATTGCTCAAGGCTATGAGTCAAGCTTGACTGACCTTGAAAACATCACGATTGAAGCTGTGTGTCAGCATGCAATGGATGGTGACGAACTTGCAAAGCAGAGTTTAGTGCGAGTGGGTAACCAGTTAGGTAAAGCGATTGCAATTACCGTTAACTTGTTTAACCCTCAGAAAATTGTCATTGCGGGCGACATTACTGCCGCACAAGATATTGTCTTCCCTGCAATTCAACGTAATGTCGAAAATCAATCTCTCAAAACTTTCCATAACGACCTGCCTATCGTGGCTTCACACATTGATAAGCAGCCAACGATGGGCGCATTTGCGATGATTAAACGCGCAATGCTAAACGGAGTTTTGTTACAAAAGTTACTTGAAGACTAAGTTTATACAACTAATTGAGTTACAATCTCGGGCTGTGTTTTCACAGCCCGTTTTTGTATATCAGGAATACAGCTCAACAGTATGGAAATTATTCTAATTACAACAGCTTTTTTAGCTGGCTTTATTGCGCTTAAATGTAGCCTCCCTCCCCTCGTTGGTTTTCTACTGACAGGATTTGGTTTGCATGCATTTGGCTATCAAAGCAATGACGTTATCGTCACTCTTGCAGATCTTGGTGTCACTCTTCTTCTATTCACGATCGGACTCAAGCTTGATGTCAAAACGCTACTGTCCAAAGAAATATGGGGAGGAGCGACCGCCCACAACATACTGTCTACCGCTTTTTTTGCACTAGCGCTATCAGGTTTAAAACTACTAGGCTTAACTTCGCTCGCCAGTATGGATAGCGGTCAAATCCTACTTTTAGCTTTTGCACTATCGTTCTCCAGTACCGTGTTTGCCGTAAAAGCATTGCAAGAAAAAGGGGAAATGAACGCGACCTACGGCACACTCGCGATCGGTATCTTGGTTATGCAAGATATTTTTGCCGTGGTATTCCTGACTGCTTCAACCGGCAAAGTCCCAGAATGGTATGCCATTGGTTTGTTCGCATTGCCTTTCCTTCGTCCACTATTCTATAAGCTGTTAGATAAAGTTGGCCACGGCGAAATGCTGGTGCTGTTCGGTATTTTCTTCGCGCTTGTTGTAGGTGCAGGACTATTCGAACTGGTCGGTATGAAACCAGATTTGGGCGCACTGATTTTAGGCATGTTACTCGCAGGCCACCCTAAAGCTTCAGAGCTATCCAAATCGCTATTCAATATGAAGGAGCTGTTCTTAGTCTGCTTCTTTTTAAACATTGGCTTGTCCGCTTCATTGAGCATCAATGGCGTCGTACTCGCCCTACTATTTATCTTACTGCTGCCAATAAAAGGGCTCTTGTACTTCGTCACGATTAATCACTTTAAGTTTCGAGTACGTACCTCTTTGCTCGCCTCTTTATCGCTGTTCAACTACAGTGAGTTTGGCCTTATAGTCGCAGGGCTGGCCTATAAAATGGGCTGGATGCCAAGCGATATGCTCGCTGCGATTGCGGTTGCGGTGTCTGTGTCCTTTATTATTTCTGCGCCACTTAACCGCCTTAGCCACAAAATTTATCAACACTCCGGCAAGTGGCTGCAAGAGACAGCCGCAGAAAAGCTTAACCAGCGTGACCAACTCATTAACCCTGGGCATGCCCAGGTATTGATCTTAGGCATGGGTCGCATCGGGACTGGGGCCTATGATGAATTACGTGCGCGCTATGGCAAAATTTCACTAGGCATAGAAATTCGTGAAGATGCAGCACATCAGCACCGTTCAGAGGGAAGAAACGTGATCGCTGGCGATGCCACAGACCCAGATTTTTGGGAACGAATTTTAGATACAGGTCATGTAAAACTAGTGCTGCTTGCCATGCCTCATCATCAAGGTAACCAAACCGCACTTGAGCAGCTTAAACGCAGAAAATATAAAGGGCAAATAGCTGCTATCGCCGAGTACCCAGATCAGTTGGAAGGTTTGCTGGAAAGCGGAGTTGACGCCGCATTCAATATATACAGTGAGGCTGGTAGCGGTTTTGCTCGACATGTGTGTAAACAACTTGAACCTCAGTTCACACCAATAAAATAAGCAACCATACTAATATTTTTTAAAAGCCTTTCTATCAATAGAAAGGCTTTTTTGTATGGTTTTTATACCAAACCTTGATTCCATTCACCAAACGAGCCATTAAATTAAATAATATTTACACAACAAGGCTTTTTATCATTTTTATAATCACAAAACGTTGCTTTTTTTACTAGTAATGGCAAATTGAAGCCATACCGATTAGAAATTATTTAGTTTAGTAAGGATGTAGTATGTGTTCAGTATTTGGCATTTTAGACATTAAAAGCGATGCAGCCGCATTGCGCCCTATCGCATTAGAAATGTCGAAAAAACTTCGTCATCGTGGCCCTGACTGGTCTGGGATTTACTCTTCAGAGCGCGCTATTTTAGCGCATGAGCGCTTGGCGATTGTTGGTCTAAATAGTGGTGCACAACCGCTATACAGCCCTGATAAAAAGCTCATCCTTGCAGTCAATGGTGAAATCTACAACCATAAAGAAATTCGTGCTCGTTACGAAGGAAAATACGAGTTTCAAACCGATTCAGACTGTGAAGTCATTCTTGCACTGTACCAAGATATGGGTGCAGATCTCCTTGAAGAACTAAACGGTATTTTCGCTTTTGTTCTGTACGATGAAGAAAAAGACGAATACTTAGTCGGTCGCGACCACGTTGGCATTATCCCTCTTTATCAAGGTCATGATGAGCATGGCAACTACTATGTTGCATCAGAGATGAAGGCACTTGTTCCAGTATGTAAAACAGTGAGCGAGTTCCCTCCTGGTAGCTACTACAGTTCAAAAGATGCCGAGCCAACGCGTTACTATGTTCGTGACTGGAACGAATACGCTGCCGTTCAAGGTAACACCACCAGCAAAGAAGAACTGACTGAAGCACTAGAAGCAGCGGTTAAACGCCAACTAATGACGGATGTTCCATATGGTGTTTTACTATCAGGTGGTTTAGATTCATCCATCACCTCTGCTGTGGCTAAACGTTTTGCTGCAATGCGAATTGAAGACGATGAAAAGTCAGAAGCTTGGTGGCCACAACTGCACTCTTTTGCTGTGGGTCTAGAAGGCGCGCCTGACCTGAAAGCCGCTCGCGAAGTTGCCGACCAAATCGGTACCGTTCACCATGAAATGACTTATACAATTCAAGAAGGTCTCGACGCGATTCGCGACGTGATTTACCACATCGAAACGTACGATGTGACCACCATCCGCGCATCCACACCTATGTTCTTAATGGGTCGCAAGATCAAAGCGATGGGCATTAAGATGGTACTTTCTGGTGAAGGTGCAGATGAGATCTTTGGTGGTTACCTATATTTCCACAAAGCACCAAACGCGAAAGAGTTCCACGAAGAAACAGTACGTAAGCTGCTTGCTCTGAACATGTTTGACTGCGCGCGCGCAAACAAATCGCTAGCGGCATGGGGAGTTGAAGGCCGAGTACCGTTCCTTGATAAAGAGTTTATTGATGTTGCAATGCGCCTAAACCCAGCAGATAAGATGTGTGGCAACGGCAAAATGGAAAAACACATTCTACGCGAGTGTTTTGAGCATTACTTGCCAGAGTCGATCGCATGGCGTCAAAAAGAGCAGTTCTCTGATGGCGTAGGTTACAGCTGGATTGATACGTTGAAAGAAGTCGCAGAGCAAAAAGTGACGGATCAGCAGATGGAAACGGCTCAATACCGCTTCCCATACAACACGCCAACCACCAAAGAAGGTTACGTGTACCGAGAAATCTTTGAAGAGCTATTCCCACTACCTTCAGCGGCTGAGTGTGTGCCAGGTGGTCCTTCAGTAGCTTGTTCATCAGCGAAAGCGATTGAATGGGATGAGTCATTCCAAAACTGTGTAGACCCGTCAGGTCGTGCGGTGCAAACCGTCCATAACGACGCTTACTAAGCGACTAAGTAGGGTGTCATGCCCTACTCCTAATCGGTAACCATCGTTGTTTTGCTAAGCTCGCTAAACAGCGTTCCACTGCTGGTGATTACCAGCAAGATTAAAAAAGAGGTGCCAAAGCACCTCTTTTTTTGTTTGTACGTATTAGCTATTGCAAGTCTAAATCGCTGTTGTCAATGCTGACAGGCACTCGTTTAGTGATCATCTGCACTAACATGATTGAGCGTTTCTCACCATCTTGCTCTTGGAAGATAGCATCTATACCTGCAAACTGACCGCTCTTAACTCGGATTTGATCACCTGGTTTTGGCATACACTCAGAAGCAGCATTTTCATTACAGCATTTTTCTAGCTGCATCAATTCAAAGACTAAGTCACCTTGGACTTCTTTTGGTTGAGCACCAAAACGCACAAAATCAACAACCCCTCGAGTGGAGCGGACTGAGGTGAAGTTAGGTCCCTGTTCATAATCAAAGTAAGCAAACACATAACAAGGAAACAGCGGCTCTTCGACTTTTTGTCTTTTCCCGCGCAAAATCTTCTCAACTTCTACAGTTGGATAAAAGCACTCTACACCTTGGTTTTCAAGGTGCTGTTTCGCCCTAACCTGCTCCCCACGTTTACAATAAAGTAGATACCAACGTTTCATCTTTTTTACTAGCCAATTCTATTTTGTTTTTATCCTAGCATTAAGCCCAAGTTGAGTCATTGACATTCAGTTTATCTATAAAAGTATGATTATACATCGCTCGCATTAACAGTATCTTTTCAATAGCTTACGAGAAGAAGTCCATAGACAAAAATGGAAATTAAGTTTGTAGCACAGCCAACACGCCATCATATCATCTGCAAATCCACTCAAAAACAGTTACTTAACAAACAACTTTAGTCGTAAGGCAAAATTTTATTGTTTGTCACTCATTAAATTGCAATGTATACGTAGAAGTCGTTAAAAAATTTAATAACTATTATTAGAAGAGCTTATGTCAAACCAACATCAATATTTCGGCCATCCTCGTGGCTTGTTCTTATTGTTCGGTACTGAACTGTGGGAACGCTTTTCTTACTACGCAATGCGCGCCATTCTAGTACTTTACCTTACAGATACAACGATGAATGGCGGCCTTGGCTGGTCAACCAAAGACGCACTAGACCTATACGGTATTTATACTGGTCTTGTGTATATCACACCTCTTATCGGTGGTTACTTAGCGGATAACTATTTAGGTCAACGTCGTTCAATTTTGCTTGGTGGCGCGTTAATGGCTATCGGCCAGTTTACACTCGCACTTCCCGCTGACGCTCTGGGTATTGGTTCGCTACACAGTTTCTATTTAGGTCTTGGTCTGCTTATCACTGGTAACGGCCTCTTTAAACCGAATATCTCAACCATGGTTGGCGATTTATATAAAGAAGGTGACAACCGTCGTGACGGCGCATTCACTATCTTTTATATGGGTATCAACTTAGGTGCGTTACTTGCCGGCGTCGTTTCTGGCTCTGTGACAACCTCTTACGGTTGGAAAGCCGGTTTTGTGGCCGCAGGTGTAGGTATGATTATTAGCTTAGTGATGCAAATGGTGCTAGCTCAGTCTTGGCTTGGTGATATTGGCCGCGAACCGGCGGCGAAACGAGATCTAAACAACAAAAACGCCACCACGAAGCAGCCACTCACGAAAGAAGAAGTAAACCGACTAAAAGTAATTTTGGTCATGAGCTTATTCACTATCGTCTTCTGGGCTGGCTTTGAGCAGGCCGGTGGCCTAATGAACATCTACACTCAACAATATACTGATCGTATGATTGGTGGCTTTGAAGTACCTGCTGCGTGGTTCCAATCGCTAAACCCATTTTTCATTATTACCCTAGCACCGGTTCTAGCGGTCCTTTGGGTAAAACTGGGTAAACGCGAACCTACGTCACCAGTGAAATTTGCGATGGCACTATTTTTCTTGGCAATTGGCTTCCTATGTATGGTTGGCGCTGTGCTAGAACAAGGTGGAGACACAACGGTAAAAACATCAATGTTGTGGCTGGTGGGTGCTTTCTTCTTCCACACCTTGGGCGAACTGTGCTTATCTCCAATTGGTCTTTCACTGGTGACCAAGTTAGCACCGCTTCGCTTAGCTTCACTCATGATGGGTGCATGGTTTGGCTGTAATGCGATTGCAAACTACGTTGCGGGCTATGTGGGATCTCACGTAGGAGAATTGGGCGCAATGGCTATCTTTAGTGGCATTGCAGTCAGCGCTACCGTGAGTGGTGTCATCCTACTTCTGTTCTCGAATACGCTCGTTCGCTGGATGCATGGTGCAGAGAATACTCACAGCACAGCAGAACAAGTCGAAGAGCAGCAAGTACAAGTCGCTTAATCGCTCTACAAAAAAGGGTCGCTTTTGCGACCCTTTTTTGTACCTAAAGCTTAGAGTGAACTAACTCAGCCATCATTTCTATATGAAGCTCACTATCGTTCAAACAAGGAATGTAGGTAAAGCTTTCACCACCTGCTTCAAGGAAAATCTCTTTACACTCTTCCGAGATCTCTTCCAACGTTTCTAAACAATCCGAAGAAAATGCTGGTGTCACTACATTGATATTTTTTACCCCTTTTGCAGGAAGTGCCTCTAGGGTTTTATCGGTATAGGGCTGTAACCACTCTTCTCGGCCAAATCGAGACTGATACGTCATACCTATCTGTTGCTCGTTTAACCCTAACGCTTCAGCGAGTAAGCGAGTCGTCTCTTCACAGTGCCGAGGGTAAACATCCCCATTATCAGCGTAACGTTTTGGAATACCGTGATAAGAACATAGCAAGTAGTCTCCCTTACCATACTCTTGCCAATGTTCACGAACTGAATGCGCTAACGCTTCGATGTATTTCGGGTGATTGTAGTAATCCCGAATAAAGCTAAAGCCCGGCATCACGGGCAGGTTTTTAAACGCTTTAGTGATTCCGTCAGAAACCGCTGCCGTTGTTGTGCCCGAGTATTGCGGATACAAAGGTAAAACGATGACTTCTTCTACCCCTAGAGCCAACAGCGCTTCAAAACCTGATTGCAAACTTGGATTTCCATAAGTCATGCCAAGTTCGACTGGCATATCAAGCTTTTGAGCCAACTTTTCTGTTTGACGCTTAGAGTACACCATCAGTGGCGAGCCCTCTTCCATCCAAACTGATTGATAGAGTTTAGCAACCTTGGGAGCTCGGATTGGAAGGATAACGCCGTGCAATAGCGGACACCAAAGCCATCGAGTCATGTCTACCACTCGGTGATCATGAAGAAACTGACTTAAAAAGCGCTTTACGGCAGGAGCGGTTGGTGCGTCAGGAGTACCCAGGTTCACGAGGAGTACACCCTGTTTATTATTCTCTTTCATAACATCCTATTCATGGTAAACGGCTTGGTTCATATACTTAAATAGCCTCAAAGTGCTGCATCGCTGCAGCTTGAAGTTATTTAGATATATGTTTACGGGTAAACTAAAAAAAGCGACCACTTGGGTCGCTTTCAATATATCAAAATATTAAATTTTTGACTTCAGCAAATTAAGAAAGTGCTTTCTCGATATCTGCGCTAACTTCAGCTACTTGCTTAGTACCATCAAACTTAAGGTACTTAGTGTTGCCTGCTTCAGCTTCTTTACCGTAGTAGTTGATTAGTGGTGCAGTTTGCTCGTGGTAAACACCTAGACGTGCACGTACTGTTTCTTCTTTGTCGTCATCACGAACAACAAGATCTTCACCAGTTACGTCATCTTTACCTTCCACTTTAGGCGGATTGTAAACCACGTGGTAAGTGCGACCAGAAGGAAGGTGAGCACGACGACCAGCCATACGCTCAACAATCACATCGTCTGCAACGTCAAATTCGATAACGTAGTCTACGTCTACGCCCATTTCTTTTAGGCCGTCAGCTTGAGGGATAGTACGTGGGAAACCATCTAGTAGGAAACCGTTTGCACAGTCTTCTTGAGCGATGCGCTCTTTGATAAGACCAAGGATGATTTCATCAGAAACTAGCTGACCAGCGTCGATAACAGCTTTAGCTTGTTTACCAAGCTCTGTACCTGCTTTGATAGCAGCACGAAGCATATCACCAGTAGAGATTTGTGGAATACCGTATTTTTCCATGATGAAGTTTGCTTGTGTGCCTTTACCTGCACCTGGAGCACCTAGAAGAATGATGCGCATGATTTATCCTCTTTAATATTTAAGATTTATACCGAAGCTCACAATAGCTGGGCTTCTTAGACATCAAACCCGAGAAGCACTCGCAACGATAAGTTTCGGTATAACGTATATAGGCGAGCAAAAATACACGCCTTATTACTCACATTCAAGTCGCAGATTCTATCACAGGTTCGCCGCGCAAAGAGTGTATTAAGACTAAAGAATGTTAACGATACCCTCTTTCACGCCCTATTGATTATTAACTCAACACCTGAGATGCAAAATTTTACGACAACAAACAAAAAGCTCGCGAAATGCGAGCTTTTTGATGTACTGAGGTTATTACACCTTAGTCAAAAGTTTATTAACAGCTCCTAAGAACTCCGTTGGGTCCTCAATTGAGCCTCGCTCTGCAAGCATTGCTTGACCAAGCAGGACTTCTACCCAACGACCAAATGCCTCTTCATCCGCTTCGTCAGCCATGCGCTTAACCAGCTCGTGCTCAGGGTTTAGCTCAAAGATGTACTTCACTTCTGGCACTGCCTGACCCGCCGCTGCAAGAAGCTTCGCCATTTGAGTGCCCATTTCGTAATCGTCCGTTACCACAACAGCAGGTGTAGAAGCGAGTTTAAAGGTCGTACGAACTTCTTTCACACGATCGCCTAGGTAAGACTTCGTGCGTTCTACAACCGACTTAAACTCTTCTTCAGTTTCTTTCTGCTTCTCTTTTTCTGCTTCATCTTCAAACTGACTTAGATCGAGCCCAGCTTTTGTGATTGACTGGAACTGCTTGCCGTCAAACTCAGTTAAGTAGTTCATCAGCCACTCATCAATGCGGTCGTACATCAAGATAACTTCAATGCCTTTCGCTTTGAACTGCTCTAAGTGAGGGCTGTTTTTCGCAGCTGCATAGCTGTCTGCCGTCAAGTAGTAGATCTTATCTTGACCTTCTTTCATGCGCTCAACGTAAGCAGCTAGACCCACGGTTTGCTCCGCAGAATCCACTTCAGTTGAAGCAAAGCGCAATAGGCCTGCAACTTTCTCTTTGTTTGCGAAGTCTTCTGCCGGGCCCTCTTTCATCACAAGACCAAACTCTTTCCAGAATGATTGGTATTTCTCTTCATCATTCTTTGCCATGCGCTCTAGCATCGTTAGCACACGCTTAGTACAAGCATTACGTAGAGACTGAGTCACTTTGTTGTCTTGTAAGATCTCACGCGATACGTTGAGTGGCAGATCATTGGAGTCTATTAAACCTCGTACAAAACGTAGGTAAGACGGCATGAACTGCTCTGCATCGTCCATAATGAACACGCGTTGTACGTACAGTTTCAAGCCTGATTTGTGGTCGCGGTTCATCATATCCCATGGCGCTTTAGATGGGATGTAAAGCAAGCTCGTGTAATCGTTTTTACCTTCTACACGGTTATGGCTCCAAACCAATGGATCAGCAAAGTCATGTGATACGTGCTTGTAGAACTCTTGATACTCTTCATCTGAGATATCCGATTTATTACGCGTCCACAGTGCTTGAGCTTTGTTGATTTGCTCCCACTTCTTCTCATCCGTTTCTTTGCCTTCGTCATCGCGAACAACAGTTTGGATTGAAACTGGGATGCCAATGTGATCCGAGTACTTACTGATCACATCACGTAGACGCCATTCATTTAGGAACTCTTTACCTTCTTCACGCATATGAAGAATGATATCAGTACCACGCGATTCTTTAGTGATGTTTTCGATGGTGTACTCACCTTCACCGGCTGAGTGCCATTGTACTGCTTCATCAGCGGCTAGGCCCGCAGCACGAGTGCGTACGGTGACGGCATCAGCAACGATAAACGCAGAGTAGAAGCCAACACCAAACTGACCAATAAGCTGAGAGTCTTTGCTCTGCTCTTCAGACAGCTTTGAGAAAAACTCCGCGGTCCCGGATTTTGCGATCGTACCTAAGTGCTCGATCACATCATCGCGGCTCATACCGATACCGTTATCAGAAATGGTTAAGGTATTTGCGCTTTCATCAAACGACAGTTTCACGCAAAGGTCTGCATTACCTTCATATAAGTCTGGGTTAGATAGCGCTTGGAAGCGCAGCTTGTCCGATGCATCTGATGCGTTAGAAATCAGCTCGCGCAAAAAGATCTCTTTATTTGAATAAAGAGAATGGATCATTAAATGCAGTAGTTGTTTTACTTCTGATTGAAAACCACGAGTTTCTTTGTTTTGAGATACGGTTTCGCTCATGTGTGCTCCATAACATCTAAACTAATTGGCTTTTTCATGGAGATAAGTTTGTGACTTTCCCCTTGAAATTACCTTACTGAGATGTCATTTAACATGTGGCTGACAAATGTAAATTCAAGGTCAATATTGCTAAAAACGGTGTTTTTTTAGAAAAATTTAATTATCCTACCAGCCTAAAAGCATCTAAAATGTCGTGCGCACTCCATGCGCTTCGGTAATTTTGTGACATAAATCACTATAATTACAACATCATCCATCTAAGAAGAACTAAATGACTAACATCGGCACCAAATTTCTACTTGCTCAAAGGTTCACCTTTGATCCAAATAGTAATTCGCTCGCTGACCAACAAAACGGCAACGACGTTGTACGATTAGGAAGCAACGAAAGCCGTATACTTCTGATGTTGGCAGAGAGACCAAACGAAGTTTTAACCCGTAACGAGCTTCACGAGTTTGTTTGGCGTGAGCAAGGTTTTGAGGTGGATGACTCAAGCCTGACTCAAGCGATCTCTACTCTGCGTAAGATGTTGAAGGACTCAACAAAATCTCCAGAGTTTGTTAAAACGGTTCCTAAACGCGGTTATCAACTCATTTGTTCAGTGGAACGCTTAAGCCCATTATCTGCTGACTCTAATACTGACGTTGAAGAAGCCACTTCTGAAAATGAAGCGCACGCTGCGGAAATAGAAACAAGTGACGCGCCGTCAACAGAAGCGGCTGCAGACACTACGACTGAAGTAGAGCCTCAAGTAGAACTACCTAAGGCACAGCCAAAACCAGCAGCCAACACGAATAACTGGCTGCCGCGTATGATCGTTCTTTTGTCTCTGCTGCTTCCTATTTGTGTATTGCTCTTCACCAATCCTGCAGAATCCCAATTCCGTCAGATTGGTGAGTATCAAAATGTACCTGTGATGACGCCAGTGAACCACCCGCAAATCAATAGTTGGTTGCCGTCCATTGAGCAGTGCATTGAACGCTACGTAAAATACCATGCAGAAGATTCAATGCCGGTAGAAGTGATTGCTACAGGTGGCCAGAACAATCAGCTGATTCTGAACTACATTCATGACAGTCAACATTCATATGAGAACGTGACATTGCGTATTTTCGCTGGTCAAAATGACCCAACCGATATCTGTAAATAAGGAGGCCAGAATGAAGATAAAATTAGCATCTGCGGTTTTGGCCGTATCCGTTCTTTTCAGTGGTTGGTTATATTGGGGTAGCGACCTAAAAGTGGAGCAGGTCCTCACTGCCAATGAGTGGCAGTCAACCATGGTGACGGTCATTACAGACAGCTTGCCTGACGATCCTGTCGGCCCACTGCGTCGTGTTAATGTTGAATCAAATGTGAAATATCTCCCTAACGGAGACTATATTCGCGTAGCAAATATCAAACTATTCGCTCAAGGTTCAACGGCAGAATCCACGATTAATATCTCGGAAAAAGGGCGATGGGAAGTAAGTGACAACTATTTGCTGGTTTCGCCTTCTGAGTTTAAAGATATTTCATCTTCTCAATCAAAAGACTTCTCCGAAGCACAGCTACGTTTGATCACTCAAATCTTTAAGCTTGATGCTGAGCAAAGTCGCCGTATTGATGTCGTGAACGAAAAAACGCTATTGCTCACTAGCTTGAACCACGGTTCTTCGGTGCTGTTTAAAAACTAACTTTGATTTGATGATAAGGGGGCAAGACGCCCCCCTTTATTTTGCTTATGGATTGGCTAGATACCCTCACCCTCTTTTTCGGCTCACTTATCGCCAATACTCTGGCTTCGCTTTCTGGCGGCGGTGCAGGCTTACTTCAATTCCCTTTGCTCATCTTTCTCGGCTTGCCATTCTCGGTTGCGCTGGGGACACATAAAGTGGCTTCCGTCGCTTTAGGCTTAGGGGCAGCAAGCACACACTTAAAAGCAGGCACAATTAAATGGAAGGTCGCGCTCTACCTTATAGTCTCTGGCAGCATTGGCGTAGTCTTAGGGGCGAACTTAATTGTCCAAATACCTGATGGTATGGCGGAAAAAATGCTAGGGAGCATGATTCTCGCGCTCGGCATCTATTCACGATTTAAGAAATCGTTAGGCCAAGCTGAAGTAATGCGTAACCGTCACCCAATCGGTTGGGTCATCGGCGGTGTCGGACTAATGCTCATCGGTATCATCAACGGGTCGCTGACCGCAGGTTCTGGTCTGCTCGTGACATTATTTTTAGTTCGCTGGTTTGGGTATAACTATAAACAAGCCGTTGCTTACACCATGATTTGTGTCGGCCTGTTTTGGAATGGCATTGGAGGCATTGCCGTCGTCCAAGCCGGCGCTCCGATACATTGGGCTTGGTTGCCTGTTTTATTGTTAAGCTCATTTCTAGGCGGCAGTTTAGGCGCATGGGCCGCGACTCGATACAGCAACCGAGTGATTAAAATTGCATTCGAAATTCTCACGTTTGCCGTGGGTATCAAGTTGCTAGTTTAAACCGATTAAAAGGAAAGTTTCATGGATAAAGTAATCATTGATATTTATTACTGCCGCCAATGCAACTGGATGTTGCGTTCAACTTGGCTATCGCAAGAACTACTGCATACTTTTAGCGAAGAAATAGAAACGATCAGCTTACACCCAGATACGGGTGGTCGCTTCGAAATTTTCTGTAATGGCCAGCAAATTTGGGAACGGAAAAAAGACAGCGGCTTTCCTGAAGCAAAGGTGCTAAAACAGCGCGTAAGAGACATTATCGACCCAGAACGCGATTTAGGACATTCAGACACAAAATAGGGAGCAATTCGCTCCCTATTTTTTTACTTAGTAAAACCGTTAAATCATGGTTTGTGCTAAGACTTCGCCTTCTGGCGTTTTTACCGTTAGCGTATTGTCTTCTAAAGTACCAAAGCTTCTCGGTAAGCCATTACGTGGGAATGTCATCGAGCCTGGGTTAAATATAATGGCTCCATCTTGCATCTCTGCGACAGGAACATGCGTATGACCGTGGGCGATGATATCACCTTCACGCAGTGGCGGCCGTTTTTCAGAGTTATACAAGTGACCATGAGTCAAAAAGATTCTCTTGCCAGATTCAAGTAGCACCCACGAGTAATCCATCATCATTGGAAACTTCAATAGCATTTGGTCTACTTCACTATCGCAGTTACCACGCACAGAAATAATTTGATCACTGTATTGGTTCAATAGCTCCGCCACCTGCGGTGGGTTGTAACCTTCTGGAATCGGGTTTCTTGGCCCGTGGTTTAGCGTATCCCCCAACAAAATCAGGTGCTCCGCACCAGAGGCTAAAAATAGCTCAATAGTTTCTTTAGTTGCTGGCAAAGAGCCATGCAGATCTGAGGCAAAAAATAGTTTCACGACATCGTCTCCTCACAAAGTACGAGGTCATTCTACGGCATTTTTATGACAGCTCAACCAACGACTACTGATAACGCAATGATTCAATGACCATAGGCAAAATATAGAACCATGCGGCATACGCAGTTCCAACCAACACCAGTATCCAAAACACCATCGACATAAATTTTGACTTAGCTAGGTGGTGCAGCGGGTCTGGCTCTCCGCATCCTGGACATGCGTGAGCGCGCTTTGAGATTTGTTTCTCACACACAGGGCAAGAGACTAAAGGCATGATACAAATTCCTCGACAATAGACTTAGGGCGCAAAGAATAATGGTGAATTAACACATATGCAACCTAACATATATTAAATATTTTAGTTCTTTGTAACAGTCGCTGACTTGAGAAAAAATGCGTTGATTTTTCATTTATATCAACCTATTACACTTCTTCTCGCACCATGCCATTGATGACAATATTGTTATAACTCACCATGCCAATGACCTCCCCATCTTCAATGACCGGAGCTCGGCTAATGCCAAATCGTTCAAATAGGCGCGCACAATATTTCACATTCATATCAGGGTCGACACACAAAGCGGGCTTGGTCATGATCTCATAAATATTCGTGCGCTGTGGAGAGCGATTATTCGCCAGCACCTTTTTGGCGATATCATTCATCAAGACGATGCCATATTCATCGTTGTCATCTCGCTTTTTCACCACCAGCGCTTTGACTTGGTATTTTTTAGCCAACGTTATGCCTTCATAAACTGTCATTAGCCCATCAACCATGACATAAGTAGCCGCCATTACATCTCGAACTCTAATTATCGTTTGACTGCTCATAACTCATCCTCGACCACTTTGGTCAACGTCTCTACTTGATGCGCGACACCGACTGCATCCTCAATATCGATCTGAATAGCAATGCCCTGCCCCGACTCTCGGTCGAACTCACCAACTTCATTGATGGTTTCTAATATGTGTCGAGAAAGGTGCTCCTCAACGACAAACAGCAGCACATCTTTTTGTACTTCCAGCGTTAAGCCAAAAAACGTTCGCTTTTGATTTAAACCTTGTCCACGAGCGTTATTAATCACCGTCGCACCAGTCGCGCCAGATTCGCGAGCAGCGTCCAGTACCTTGTCTGTTTTGCTGTCTTCAACAAACGCAAGTATCAATTTAAAGCGCATTTTCTTCGTCCTCCGAGACATCTTTATTCAGCCATTGGGTTATTTGCGCATAGCCCATCACAGAGATCATAGGAAACAGACTGGCAAAAGCGATCAAGCCAAAGCCATCAATCATTGGGTTTCTTCCTGGGACGGTAGAAGCAAGCCCCAGTCCTAGTGCGGTTACAAGCGGAACAGTGACAGTAGAAGTCGTGACGCCTCCAGAATCGTAGGCGAGTGGAACAATAAGCTTTGGCGCATAAAACGTTTGAATCACAACCACGATGTAACCCGCAATGATGTAATAGTGAATAGGGTCACCGACAACAATCCGATAGCTCCCTAGCGCGATGCCAATGGCTACCCCAAATGCAACGGCCACGCGTAAGCCGTTAATACTGATGCTGCCACCAGAAACTTGGTTTGCTTTTATCGCTACGGCTATGAGAGAAGGCTCAGCAATCGTGGTACTAAAACCGATAAAAAAGGCGAAGGTATACACCCAATAGTAGTCGACCCACACTAAGGCTTTTCCCACAGAGACTTTAAACTCTTGTAAAAATTCCGGTGCCGTCAGTTGCACGGCCATGGTCTCTCCGAGCGGAAACAGAGCCATTTCTAATCCGAGCAAAAAAAGAGCGAGCCCAAGAATCACATAAACAAACCCAAGCAAAACCTTCTTAAGGTTGTTAACTGGACGCCTTAACACCGCTAACTGAAAACCAAAAATAATGCTGGCGATGGGAATGACATCTCGAACGGTCGATAATAAAGTGTCTAGGAAATGTTCAATTGAAATCATGTTACGACCATTCCGTAAACCATCACAAACATCATCGGTAGCAGCGAGGCAAAAGCGATCAAACCAAAACCATCCACCATGGGGTTGCGCCCTTTAATCGCCGATGCTAAACCAACCCCTAGTGCAGTGACCAAAGGCACGGTGATAGTCGACGTCGTCACACCTCCAGAATCATAAGCAACGCCAATAATGGCTTCCGGTGCAAACCACGTCAGGACTACAACGCCGACGTAGCCGCCGATGATCATGTAATGAATTGGCCACCCTTTTAAGATGCGCAGAACGCCAATAACGATGGCGATCCCCACCGAAAGTGCCACCGTTACTCGTAGCCCTTGTCCATAATCCTGCATCGATTGCTCTGAGTTTGTGATCATCCCTCCTTCTGCCGCAACTTCTGATGCTTCTTCTGCTACGGCCGTTAATGCAGGCTCGGCGATCGTGGTGCCAAAGCCTAGACAAAACGCAAAAACTAACAACCAGAATACGCTGCCTTTTTTTGCAAAGGCTTGAGCCATACTCTCTCCGATAGGAAAAAGACCAAGCTCTAGACCAAAAATAAAAAACGTTAACCCTAAAACCACAAGCAATAAGCCAAAAAGAATGGAGATGAGATTAGGAAGTGGCTCTTGCAAAACAACTAATTGAAAAAAAGTGATAACAACAACGATGGGTAGCAGATCGCGAGCACTATTAAGGAGCGCTCGAAAAAGAGCAACAAATGCTTCCATACCTATCCTCCTTGATGGTGCAAACTGATTACGCTTGTTCCGTTAGCGATGTTTTTAGTCTGGCATAGATTTAGTTCTCCTACCGTGAACGAATTAGCGCCATGCATAACATTTAGTTACATTTTTTCAATATGTGAAGTCAGTAGCCTCGCTACAGGCTTGCCACTATCCTAGAAATAATAGTCGTGAGATGATCAAGCTCAGCACAAAACGACTATAATGTTCTAATACGTGTACATTCAAAGAGATAACATGAAGATATTACTCACAGGTGGCACTGGGTTTATTGGTTCGGAGTTGCTCAAGCTGCTATCCACTCACCAAGTTATGCTACTTACACGCTCTCCAGAGCATGCAAAACAACGCCTCCAACACGCTGATTTGGGTAATATCGAATACCTTAACTCGCTTGAGTCATTCGCCGATCTCAATCACATTGATGCCATAATTAATCTTGCGGGTGAGCCTATCGCAGATAAAAGATGGACCAGTGAGCAGAAAGAAAAAATCTGCAAAAGTCGCTGGAAAATTACCGAACAAATCGTTGAGCTGATCCACGCCAGCACAGAACCTCCCGCTGTTTTTATTAGTGGCTCGGCCGTTGGTTACTATGGCGATCAACAAGACCACCCGTTTGATGAGTGCCTGCATGTTAACAGTGAAGACTTTCCTCACGAGGTTTGTGCAAAGTGGGAGCAAATAGCCAAACGCGCAGAGTCTGAACAAACACGTGTTTGTCTATTGCGAACTGGCGTGGTGCTCGGCCTTAATGGCGGTGCGTTGGCGAAAATGCTCTTACCTTACAAACTTGGCGTAGGCGGCCCGCTCGGGAACGGTAACCAGTACATGCCTTGGATTCACATTCTGGATATGGTCCGCGCCATCATGTACTTGCTTGAAACACCACATGCCCACGGTGCGTTCAATATGTGCGCACCTCACCCTGTGACTAACCGTATCTTTAGCGGCACGTTGGCAAAAACGCTCAAACGACCACATATCTTGTTCACGCCTAAATGGGCAATGGAACTCCTAATGGGTGAATCTTCCTGCTTATTGTTCGATAGCATGAGAGCAAAACCCAAAAAGCTCACCGAACTTGGCTTCAAATTTAGCTACTCCAGAATAGAGCCAGCACTCAAGCACTTGCTTCATGACCGGAACTGATGAATGATGACCTCATTCAATGTTTCTTGAGGCTTAATTTATGAAAAAGTCGATTCTTATTACGGGTTGCTCAACCGGTATCGGTTACGTGTGCGCTCACGCCCTGCAAAACGAGGGATTTCATGTCATAGCATCTTGTAGGAAAGAGCAAGATGTCCAACGTCTAATTAATGAAGGGCTAACCTGCATCAAGCTAGACCTAAACAGCCCTGAAAGTATTTCTTCGGGCGTGAAGCAAGCATTAGAGCTAGCAGAGGGTAAGCTTTATGCCGTGTTCAATAATGGTGCCTATGGCCAGCCCGGTGCATTGGAAGACTTGCCCACCGAGGCTCTTCAAGCTCAATTTCAGACCAACTTTTTTGGTTGGCACCAGTTAGTCAGAGAAGTGCTTCCTCACATGCGCATACAAGGCGAAGGACGCATAATACAAAACAGTTCTGTTCTTGGCTTTGCTGCAATGAAGTACCGCGGCGCCTACAATGCGTCAAAGTTTGCCCTAGAAGGCTGGACTGACACACTACGGCTAGAGCTTGCGGATACGAATATCAAAGTGGCATTGATAGAACCTGGGCCTATCGAAACTCAATTTAGAAATAATGCATTAAAAGCCTTCGAGAAGTGGATTGATATTGAATCCAGCCCTCACCGCCTCGCCTATGAAGGACAAAGAGAGCGACTCAACAAAGACAAATCTAATAATCGATTTGTTTTACCTGCAGAGTCCTGCGTCGCACCTGTTCTTCATGCATTAACTAGCGCTTCACCTAAAATTCGCTATCGAATTACTACGCCGACTAAATTATTCGCAATCTTGAAAAGGTTATTACCAACCCGTGTACTTGATAAAATTTTGCGACAGGCTGCATAAAAAAGTTTTGTCGAAATGTAATTTCACCGTAACAATGTGATGTCATTATGAACATGTAGGTTAAAAAAACCTCAACCAAACGAATCAATTTCTACGCAATTCAGCGGGGATTCTTTCGCCTAAAGTGATTGAGTTGCTTAGATTTGGTATCGCCACCCATTACGTTTTGTAGCAATGTTTTTACTACTGCGAGGCAACAATGACATTAAATCAGCTTAACTGGCTTAGTGTGGGTGTAGTGTTGACCATGTTCATCCTATTTTGATACCGCACTAACAAATAGCATTAGAACTGCGCTGCTTCGGCAGCGTTTTCTTTTTGCCTTACACCTATTCAGCAGTAACACTATTCTCTTACCGCATCCTTTCACAAAATAGAATGATTCATTATTGATGACGATTAGCAACCATCGCTTGAATTTCCCTTAAATCAACTCCATATCTATTATCAACGACAAGACACAAAGCAAGGATACTCTGATGCAATCCCCATTTATCGTTGAGATAACAGAACAGAACTTTCGCGAAACTCTTGAAGGATCAATGAACACGCCCGTTCTGATCCACTTTTGGGCCAATGCTCAACCAGAAAGCGCACAGATACTCCCTGAGTTGCAATCTCTTGCTCAACAGTACAACGGTGCATTTACGCTTGCTTTATTAAATTGTGAAGATCAGCCGGCTTTAGCGTCTCAATTTGGTGTGCAAGTATTGCCAACTATCGCGCTGTTTATAAATGGTCAAGCCGTCGATGGATTGGGTGGCCCTCAGCCAATTGATGCCATTGCAACCATGCTACAAAAGCATTTGCCAAGCCCAGATGAACAGCTATTAAAGCAAGTCAGTGAACTTCTTCAGCAAGGTGAACATGCTCAGGCTTTAAGCATCATCCACACTTTGCCGCCAGAACTGCAAGAGCGTGGCGATGTGAAACTCGCGATGGCTGATTGTTTATTAGAAACCAAACAATTTGATGTCGCCCAAGAGCTACTGAACGCTATCCCTCTTGAGTATCAAGATAACTACTACAAGAGTCTAATAGCCAAGCTCGAGCTGCATTTGCAGGCTGCAGATAGCCCTGAGTTACAACGACTAGAACAAGCATACGCAGCAGACATGGCAAACTTCGAACTTGCTTGTGAATTGGCGGTACAGTACAACCAAGTGGGTCGTGATGAAGAAGCTCTGGAACTGCTGTGGAATATTCTTAAAAAAGACTTGGGCGCCCAAGACGGTGAAGTGAAGAAGACTTTTATGGATATTCTCAGCGCGCTAGGTCAAGGCAACGCATTAGCAAGCAAATATCGCCGTCAGCTGTATTCGATTCTGTACTAACTCGCTGAAAGCGAAACTTCAACTAAAGGCCGGATATTCCGGCCTTTGTTATATAAAAAACCAATAACCTCTTAAGGTTCTCAGAACTTCAATTGTCTATTGTCTATAAATAGGTAAAAATGAATCGGACATTATGCACTTAAGGGAATAACTCATGCCAATTGATTCACTGATTACCATCGGTATTTTCGTCGTTCTTGCTGTAGTTATCTTATCTTCAGCCATTAAGACGGTGCCACAAGGAAATAACTGGACAGTCGAACGCTTCGGACGCTACACCCATACGCTAAAACCCGGCTTAAACTTGATCATCCCATTTGTTGATAAGATAGGGCAAAAAGTCAACATGATGGAGCGCGTTCTTGATATTCCAGCGCAAGAAGTTATTTCAAAAGACAACGCTAACGTAGTTATTGATGCCGTCGGATTTGTTCAAGTCATCGATGCTGCCAAAGCCGCTTATGAAGTCAACGATTTGGAACATGCCATTAGAAATTTAACTCTCACCAATATCCGCACCGTTTTAGGCTCAATGGAGTTGGACGAAATGCTGAGTCAGCGTGACATGATCAACTCCAAGCTGCTGGCAATTGTTGACCAAGCCACCAACCCATGGGGTGTAAAAGTCACGCGAATTGAAATAAAAGATGTACAGCCACCATCCGATCTAACGGCGGCGATGAATGCTCAAATGAAAGCCGAGCGAAATAAACGTGCGGAGATTCTTGAAGCAGAAGGGGTACGCCAAGCTGAAATTTTAAAGGCTGAAGGTCATAAGCAATCGGAGATATTAAAAGCTGAGGGCGAAAAGCAGTCTGCTATTCTCCATGCTGAAGCTCGTGAACGCGCCGCACAAGCAGAAGCAAAAGCGACTTATATGGTTTCTGAAGCGATTGCCAAAGGCGATATGCAAGCCGTCAATTACTTCATTGCTCAGGGCTATACCGAAGCGATCAAAAGCATTGGTCAAGCTGAAAACGGCAAAATCATTATGCTTCCATTAGAAGCGACCGGACTAATGGGCTCGGTTGCAGGGATAGCAGAGATGTTTAAACAACAAGATAAAGAATAACTTATGGACTTTTTCAGTTTGCTGGAAGGTATCTCTTTCTGGCATTGGCTAGCCTTCGGTTTTGCACTTCTAGCGGTAGAGCTACTTGGGACTGCGGGATATTTTCTCTGGCTCGGAGTTTCTGCACTTATCGTTGGGGCACTAATGACCGTTTTGCCAATGAGCTGGCAATTACAATGGCTTTGCTTTGCAAGTTTCAGCTTAATCACCACTTGGTTATGGTGGCGACGACAATGGTCTAAAGACAAGAAAGAAGACCAAGAAAGAGATCTGAACCAAAAGTATAAGCAGTTAATCGGACGCACACTTACCATTGAAGAGGACTTTTCTGTTGGGCTCAATCGTATCAAGGTTGCCGATACCACGTGGTCGGCACAGTCGGATCAAGCACTTCCAGCAGGAACGCGCGTTAAAATAAAAGATATCGATGGTATTATTTTAATCATTGAGCCTGATTCTAAGTAATTTATGCCAAAGTAATGGGGCAAACTATGCTCCATTACTTTAATCTAAACAACCGCTTTCATTTCATTGATTTAATTAAAATCGAACAAAAAATAAGTAGCAGCAATATTATTAATATCCTACCCTATCCTTCCAATAATTTAATTATTCATCATACGATAATCAATAAGATAGAAATATATCGATATAAATTATCTTTATAAATTTATTTTAAAAAATAAAACTTTATTGAATTATTTTTTGATCTTTTTGCTCCCCCATACATACTTAACGCATAAGCATTTAAGTTGAATGCTTTTTATTTGGTAAGTAAGAGGATGTACTATGAAGAAACTTCTCTTTTTAATGTTATGCGGTATTTTTTCTTTTTCTTCCTTTGCCTACACCAACGGAAATGGTGGTACAACTAATTTAGGACCGATAGTCGAATGTAAATTGCAAAGTGGTGATGTCACTAATATTCCAAGTGAAATGTGTCGATTTAGAGGCGGAGAATGGAACTAATATAGAAGTCAGTAGTTAGTTCGATATAAGTAAACTATTGATACCTTACTTTTCAGTAAAGTCATTATTTACCCAAGCAAGTAGATACTCAATGTCTACATTAAGGTGATGATTATGAGATTTTTAGCTGGTCTATTGTTAGCATGTTTTGCCCTAGCTCCATTAACTACTCATGCCAATGGTGCTTCAGGTGGACGTACGCTAGCCCCAGAGATAAAGTGTGAGTTACCAAACGGTAACGTGCATATGTTACCGCCGTTATATTGCAAAATATATGATGGTCGAGAAGTAAAATAAAAAAGGAGCCTAGCGGCTCCTTTTTATCATCTCACTAAGTATTAGTGGAAGCTGTAAGGGATAAGAACTTGTAGACGTAGGTCTGTTTCATCCGCATCACCAGCACCAGCGTACTCATCGCGCTCTAGGATTGTACCGTGTAGACGGATCGTAGAACCTTTCAGTGCGCCACTCTGTAGAGAGTAAGATACTGTCGCGTTAACTGCGTATTCACTTTCGTAATCCCAGTCACCTGATGCACCGCTTGCTGCAGAATCAGCACCAGTACCGTAACCAAAGCCTAGGTAGTAGTTCCAGCCGTTACCTTGGTTGTAAGATAGACGGTTGTACCACGCTAGCTCACCCGCTTTGTTCCAGTCAGACAGTGCATCCCACCACTGAGACCAAGTACCGTTGTTCATACCGTAAGTATGAATTGTACGAGGAACGAAGTCAGCACGGTTGTCTGTGTCTGTGTAGCGTAGCTCAGACATCCAAGCTAGCTTGCCGAAAGATTGATTCAAAGATAGACCAGTGTGGAAACCTAGACCATCGTATTTCACATCATCGTCAACACCGTAGAAATCAAATGCTAGAGTTGTACGGTCACTCACAGTGTACTTCAAGTAAGCCTTGTAAGAAGTGTTGTCAGTTTCGTTATGGTAGCTAGTTACTTGACCTGCACCCCAGTCGATACCATTTGCATATTGAACGCCAGTAGCTTGACCCAAACCAAGTTGCATAAACAAGCTGTCAGTTAGGTTGCCGTTTAGACCTAGAGAGTGTAGGTAGCTCCATGACGTGTCAGACCAAAGCGCTGGCGCGTAGTCATCTTCGTGAAGTAGCCAAGGTGCTGTAAATTGGTCTGCACCAAAGTAGCTTAGGTTGAAATCACCTAGTTTAGCGTTCAGTTCGAAACCACGGTAAGTACCAGGTACGAAACTCCAAACGTTACCAATAGTACCGTTACCACCCGCTTGTAGCATACCAAAGCGCGCGTTGAAGCTTTCGTTTGCTTTGAACTTCAGTGCTGCTTTGTAAACTTTAAGCTGTTGACCATCACCTGCACCCCAGTCTAGGTTGTTACAAGTTGAAATTTCGTTACATAGGTAGCCTTCGTTTGAATTGTAAAGGCTATCGTTGTAAAGGTCGCCAGAATAGTAAGCCGCAACATCTGCACCAACCCAACCATCGTGGTAGCCAGAAGTAAAGTCTAAAATTGCGTTGTAAGAAGAGTAGTTTAGACGACTCCAACGGTCACCGTTTTCACCGCCAGGCTTACCTGTTGTACGAGTACGAGAACGAGTATCAACTAGAAATAATGCATTAAGACTAGAGTCTTGCATAAATTCGTTCACTTTCTCTACGTACTCGCCACCTGCTGCACTTTCAGTAGACGCTGTAGCTGGAGCAACAGCAACAACACCAAACATTGCTGCGGTTAACGCTGAAACCTTAAAAAATTTGTCCATGGAAAAACTCCTAAAAATGGATATAGCTGTATTTTTCTATCTCACCTTTAGTTGGCCGCCGAAGGAGAGAAGTAAATTCCTGATCAAACCTCATTATTTCTAATTTGGCTTTTTTTAGTTCCTGCATACACACCGTGTATCCACGTGATTAAGACTAACTTCGCAGCTAAAAACATCCAAACGGAACTTATTTTTTTTCTAAAAAAATATGAGCCAGTCCAAAGTTCCATATAAGTTGTTGATCCAGATCTTACTTTTAACAACACCAACACAAAAAGACAGTTAAACATTAAATATCAATAACTTAAACCACACCCTAGAATTCCAACTTGAAGTCACTCGCAGACTAAAGAAGTAAAAAACCTTAATAATTCAATGGGAGATCTTGATCACTGAAAAGATAAAAAGCACAAATAACTCAATCAAAAAGCACTTAATTATGAGCAAGAAAAAGCCCCACATGCTTACCATGTGGGGCTTTTAGTTATTTTTTAGCTTTTTTGATAAGACTTAATTTATCAACTCGAGTAAGTCTTGTTCTGTTTTGATCTCGATACCCAGTTCTTGTGCCTTTGCCAACTTCGAGCCTGCATTTTCACCAGCAAACAAAATATCTGTTTTCTTAGAAACACTACCTGTCACTTTTGCACCTAGTGATTGAAGGGCTTCTTTAGCCTCTGTGCGACCTAATTGAGAAAGTGTTCCTGTCAATACAACTGTCTTACCTTCTAACGGTAGCTCTCCTACCTGCTCAGTAGTATTAATCTCTGGCCAGTGGATCCCTTGTTCAAGCAAATCTTTAACCACTGCTTGGTTCTGCTCTTCACTGAAGAAAGTCGTAATATGTTGAGCAACCACAGCACCGATGTCTTGCACTTCAATTAACTGCTCTTCGTTAGCATTTTGGATGGCTTCCAACGTTTTAAAGTGCATTGCTAGGTTTGCGGCGGTTGCCTCGCCAACTTCACGAATCCCAAGCGAATACAAAAAGCGAGGTAACGTTGTTTCTTTGGATTTTTCTAACGCATTCACAATATTCTGCGCAGACTTTGGCCCCATGCGATCTAATACCGTTAAAATCCCCGCAGATAACTTAAATAAGTCAGCAGGGGTTTTTACCATCTCACGATCAACAAGTTGCTCGATCACTTTATCGCCTAGACCGTCAACGTCTAACGCTTTACGAGACACAAAGTGTTTTAGCGCTTGTTTACGTTGGGCTTGGCAAACTAAGCCACCCGTACAACGTGTTACCGCCTCTCCTTCGATCCGCTCAACATGCGAACCACAAACAGGACACTGAGTTGGGAAAATAATATCTCGCGCCGTTTCTGGTCGACGCTCTTTGATGACAGAAACGACTTGAGGAATAACGTCACCCGCTCGACGAATCACAACGTGATCACCGATCTTAACTTGCAGACGTTCTATCTCATCTGCGTTATGAAGCGTCGCATTACTTACCGTTACCCCGCCAACAAATACAGGCTCTAGTTTAGCAACAGGTGTAATCGCACCAGTACGACCGACTTGGAATTCCACCTCATTCAACGTCGTCATTTCTTCCTGAGCCGGGAATTTGTAGGCAATCGCCCAACGTGGAGCGCGAGCAACAAATCCAAGACGCTCTTGAACGGCAATATCGTCAATTTTAATGACGACACCATCGATCTCATAAGGAAGGGCATCACGACGCTGCAAGATATCTTGGTAGTAAGCTTTTACATCCGCCAAGCTTTCAACTCGCTTGGTCTCCGGGCACATTGGTAATCCCCAAGATTTAATTTGCAAGAAGCGTTCGTAGTGACTTGCCGCCAATTCAGCGCCTTGCACCACGCCCACACTGTATGCATAGAAGCTAAGCGGACGAGAAGCCGTAATGCGTGAATCCAATTGTCGTAAGCTACCTGCCGCAGCATTGCGTGGATTAACAAAGATTTTCTCGCCTTTCTTCCTTGCTAATTCATTGAGCTTTTCAAACCCAGCTTTCGGCATAAAGACTTCACCACGAACTTCAAGACGATTTGGCCAGTCATTACCCCTGAGTTTTAAAGGAATGGCTTTAATCGTACGTACATTTTCTGTGATGTTCTCGCCAGTAGTGCCATCACCTCGTGTTGCCGCCTGAACTAACACACCGTTCTCATACAGTAAACTAACTGCGAGTCCATCCAGTTTCGGCTCACAACAGTATTCTTTCACACTCTGACTGCCCACCCGCTCTTGTGCTCGCTTATGGAAACTATCAAGTTCGCTGTCATCAAACGCATTATCAAGCGAAAGCATCGGTACTTCATGTGTCACTTGGCTAAACGCAGAGAGAGGTTGTCCACCGACACGTTGACTTGGTGAATCTACGGTAATTAAATCAGGGTTCTCAGCTTCAATATCCAGGAGCTCTCGCATTAAGCGGTCGTACTCGGCATCAGGGATCTCTGGGTTATCTTCCACGTAGTAACGCACAGCGTGGTAATGCAACGACTCTTTTAGTTCTTCTAATCGCTGAAGTACTGATTCAGACATAGTAAAGCCCCGTGTATTTTCAATCGGTGAGGTTGGGAAATCCAAGAAAAAGGGCTCCATCCGGAGCCCTATTATTATTTGCTGTTAAGATTATGCGTTAGCGGCATTAAACTCAACTATTTGACGTCGATAAGACGCTAAACGGTCTGGCGTCATTAAGTTACGCTGGTCATCAAGCACGTTGCCACCTAAATCATCAGCAATTTGCTGCGCAGTTCGGAGCATTAAGTTGAAGTTCTGTTCAGCCTCGCCATAACAAGGCAATGTCATGAAGAATGAAATACCCTTCGTTGTAAACTCAGCAGGATCAGCATGCTCAAACGTACCAGGGTGCATCATATTAGCGACGCTAAACAGCACTTTGCCGTTACCGGACAAGTCGACATGACGGTGGAAAATATCCATCTCGCCGTAAATTAAGCCGTTTTGTTGCATACTTTCAAATAAAGCAGTACCAACAAATGGCTCTTCACCCGCGCAGTGCACATTCAATACAATCACTTGCATTTCAGGTTCTGGCTTTGGCTCTTCCTTAGGCTCTGCAACGACAGGCTCACTAACCGTTTCGACTTGCTGTTCTTTCTCAGTAATATCAAACGCGGCGGGAATAGCTTCTTCTTCCACAGCAAGCTGGAATGGCTCTTCAGCTACTGGTGCTTGAACAACAGGCTCAACGTCCTCTTCTTTATCTTTTTCTGCAACAAATGAAGGGATGTCATTCGGCTCCTGCTGCGTCTGTTTTACTTCAGATGGACCACCGAATAACGGGTCAGATTCAAACTTGTTGTCGAAAGAACTCGCCATCCCAAAATCTGGTTCTTTGCGATCTTTGCGAATGATCTCAAAGTCATCTTCAGGAGCGGGAGCGAAGTCTCGTTCTTTCTCAACAAGATCATTTTTGTCTTCTTGGTCAACATCCAGCTTACCAAGCGGCTTGTTACCAAACTTTGCTTTGCCTTCTTTTTTACTGCTCCATAAACCATGAAACAGTAATGCCGCGATGGCTAATGCGCCAACAACAATGAGTACGAATCGCAATTCCTGCATTATTTACTCTCAATATACTTGTTTTTACTACTCGCAGTTCCTTGAGCAGCAACCCAAGTGCAATAAATCTGAATGATACGTTTACTTTACCAAAACTATATGTAGATTTAGAACAACTTAATGCAAGAAGTTCCGTTTTTTGTTGTGATTCTTGCCACGATTCCACTTAACAAGACGTCATTTGTCAGGGCATTGAAAGAAAAGTCCTCACAGGTACAATGAGTTTTCATTTACACGAAGCCAAAATAGACATGAAGCAAAACAATCAGCAGAGAACCGGGTTCGGTTATTTTCTATACGGGATACAATTGGCACTTGCCCCTAAAATCAGGCGCTTTGTCATCTTACCTCTACTTGCAAATATCTTGCTTGTAGGTGGTGCCATCTTCTATCTATTTTCAAACCTTAATATATGGATAGAAGGTTGGATTGGGCAGCTGCCTGAGTTTTTATCCTGGTTAACTTACATTCTTTGGCCTTTACTCGCTCTGACGATACTCGCTACCTTCTCCTATTTTTTCAGCACGCTCGCGAACTTTATCGCCGCGCCATTCAATGGCCTCTTAGCTGAAAAAGTGGAAGAGTACTTAACGGGACAAAAAGTAAATGATGATGGATTCACTGCCGTTCTGAAAGATGTTCCTCGCGTTTTAGCTCGTGAATGGAGAAAGCTGCTTTACATCTTACCTAAAGCAATAGGCCTATTCCTGTTATTGCTCATCCCTGCCCTTGGGCAAACAGTAGGCCCATTTTTATGGTTTATTTTTACCGCTTGGATGCTCGCGATTCAATATTGTGACTACCCGTTTGATAACCATAAAATCCCATTTAACGACATGCGTTACAAATTGAAACAAAAGCAAGGTAAGGCCTATGGCTTTGGGGTATTGGTGTCTGTGTTTACGACGATCCCAATTTTGAACCTCATTGTCATGCCTGTAGCAATATGTGGCGCAACCGCTATGTGGGTCGCGGAGTTTAAGCACCAACGATAGTCGATTAGAGATTAAGGAAAGGGATCTGCGCCAGCTTTTCCCTTTTCTTTTATCGAGTCCTGGGCCAACCTAATAAGATATAACTTTTTAATCCTTTTCCCTTTTTTTCATACCGCATATTCTTCTATCCATATTCACACAACGTGTAATGAAGGAACATCACTATGAGCAAAATCTACGAAGATAACTCTCTTACTATCGGTAATACACCTATCGTTCGTCTAAACAAAGTAAGCAAAGGCAAAGTTCTCGCGAAAATTGAAGCGCGTAACCCTAGCTTCAGTGTTAAGTGCCGTATCGGTGCAAACATGATTTGGGAAGCAGAAAAAGCGGGGCTTCTTAAGCCAGGTGTAGAGCTTGTAGAACCTACCAGTGGTAACACAGGTGTTGCTCTAGCATTCGTAGCGGCCGCTCGCGGTTACAAGCTAACATTGACCATGCCTGAATCAATGAGCCTAGAACGCCGTAAGCTACTTAAAGCACTGGGCGCTAACCTTGAGCTGACTGAAGCGGCGAAAGGCATGAAAGGGGCGATTGCTAAAGCAGAAGAAATCGTAGCAAGCAACCCTGAGAAGTACCTACTTCTTCAACAATTTGACAACCCTGCGAACCCAGAGATCCACGAAAAGACTACGGGCCCTGAGATTTGGGAAGCGACAGACGGTGAAATCGACGTATTCGTTGCTGGTGTAGGTACGGGCGGTACTATCACAGGTACAAGCCGTTACATCAAAGGTGAAAAAGGCAAAGCCATCACTTCTGTCGCAGTTGAGCCAGCAGAGTCTCCAGTTATTGCCCAAGCACTTGCTGGCGAAGAAATCCAACCTGCTCCGCACAAAATCCAAGGTATCGGTGCTGGTTTCATCCCAGGTAACCTCGATTTAGACATTATTGACCGCGTTGAACAAGTCACCTCAGAAGAAGCGATTGAGATGGCTCGTCGCCTAATGGAAGAGGAAGGTATCCTAGCTGGCATCTCATCCGGCGCGGCTGTTGTTGCAGCTAACCGACTTGCAGAACTCCCTGAATTTGAAGGAAAAACAATTGTAACCGTTCTACCAAGTTCAGGTGAGCGTTACCTAAGCACAGCACTCTTTGCAGGTATCTTTACCGAAAAAGAGAACCAACAATAATATGTGTTCAAATCAATTTTTAGTTTAAAAAAGCCCCGTTTAGGGGCTTTTTTGTTGATCCCTGCCCTACCTTTGGTAATATCAGGGTGTTTTATTTCTAGCTTCAAAATAAAGAAGCAGAACACAAAAAGGTTTCAAAGTGATTACGCACGCAAACAGTTGCGTAGTTACCAAACTTTTGACTAGTATCAGAACTGACGCGCTTTGAACTCTTCCCGTGCTAGCGCACAAGATGTAAAGCAGTTAAGCTAAAATCTAGTCACAAACTAACAAAAAAATACATTTATTGGGGTATATCACATGTACGAGAAGCAAGTAGAAATCACAGCAGAAAACGGCCTTCACACTCGTCCAGCTGCACAGTTTGTTAAAGAAGCAAAAGCATTCGACGCAGACATCACTGTGACTTCTAACGGTAAAAGCGCTAGCGCTAAGAGCCTATTCAAACTACAAACACTAGGCCTAGTAAAAGGTACTCAAGTAACTATTTCTGCTGAAGGCCCACAAGCTCAGCAAGCAGTTGACCACCTAGTTGCTCTAATGGACCAACTACACTAATCCGGTCTCCTACTCCAGAAGCCATTTTGTGAAAGCAAAATGGCTTCGTTGGAAATAGGCTCAAAACTAAGCTAAAACTATTCGTTAGCGCACCCATTATTCTCCCGTTTTATAAAGTTGACCAAACTTAAGGTAAGGCTATGATTTCAGGCATCCTAGCATCTCCTGGTATTGCAATCGGTAAAGCACTACTACTTCAAGAAGATGAAATTGTCCTAAACACAAACACTATTTCTGACGATCAAGTAGAAGCTGAAGTTCAGCGTTTCTTCGACGCTCGTAACAAATCTGCAGCTCAACTAGAAACTATCAAGCAAAAAGCGCTTGAAACGTTTGGTGAAGAAAAAGAAGCGATCTTTGAAGGTCACATTATGCTTCTTGAAGACGAAGAGCTAGAAGAAGAGATCCTAGCACTTATCAAAAACGACAAGATGACTGCGGATCACGCTATCCACTCAGTTATCGAAGAGCAAGCATGTGCTCTTGAGTCACTAGATGACGAATACCTAAAAGAACGTGCAACTGACATCCGCGATATCGGTTCTCGTTTTGTGAAAAACGCACTGGGTATCAACATTGTTTCGCTTAGCGACATCAATGAAGAAGTTATCCTAGTTGCTTACGACCTAACGCCATCTGAAACGGCACAGATTAACCTAGACTACGTACTTGGTTTTGCTTGTGATATCGGCGGTCGTACATCTCACACTTCAATCATGGCTCGCTCTCTTGAGCTTCCAGCTATCGTTGGTACTAACGACATCACGAAAAAAGTTAAGAATGGCGATATGCTGATTCTTGACGCGATGAACAACAAGATTGTTGTTAACCCATCAGAAGCTGAACTAGAAGAAGCGAAAGCGGTTAAAGCGGCATTCCTAGCTGAAAAAGAAGAGCTAGCGAAACTGAAAGACCTGCACGCAGAAACGACTGACGGTCACCGTGTAGAAGTTTGCGGTAACATCGGTACAGTGAAAGACTGTGACGGTATCCTCCGTAACGGCGGTGAAGGTGTTGGTCTGTACCGTACTGAATTCCTATTTATGGACCGTACTGCGCTACCAACTGAAGAAGAACAGTACCAGGCGTACAAAGAAGTTGCGGAAGCAATGAACGGTCAAGCTGTGATCATCCGTACTATGGATATCGGCGGCGATAAAGATCTCCCATACATGGATCTTCCAAAAGAGATGAACCCATTCCTAGGCTGGCGTGCTGTACGTATCAGTCTGGATCGTCGTGAAATCCTTCGTGATCAGCTACGTGGCATCCTACGTGCTTCTGCACACGGCAAACTGCGTATCATGTTCCCAATGATCATCTCTGTTGAAGAAATCCGTGAGCTTAAGAAAGCGATCGAAGAGTACAAAGAAGAGCTACGCGCTGAAGGCCACGCGTTCGACGAAAACATCGAAATCGGTGTTATGGTTGAAACTCCTGCTGCTGCTGCGATCGCACACCACTTAGCGAAGGAAGTGTCTTTCTTCTCTATCGGTACAAACGACCTAACTCAGTACACGCTAGCGGTAGACCGTGGTAACGAGATGATCTCTCATCTTTACAACCCACTATCACCAGCAGTACTAACCGTGATCAAGCAAGTTATCGACGCTTCTCACGCAGAAGGTAAATGGACTGGTATGTGTGGTGAACTTGCAGGTGACGAGCGTGCAACGCTTCTACTTCTAGGTATGGGTCTGGACGAGTTCTCAATGAGCGGCATTTCAATCCCTAAAGTGAAGAAAGTAGTTCGTAACTCTAACTTCGCAGAAGTGAAAGCAATGGCTGAAGAAGCCCTTTCTTTACCAACAGCTGCAGAAATCGAAGCAGTGGTAGAAAAGTTTATTGCTGAGAAAGCTCAGTAATCGGTAGTACCAAGTAATTCAATACTTAATGGCCATTAGACGGCGAAAAAAGTCGTCTAATGCGCTATATTGGTATACTATAATTCGACAGAATAAAACCAAACCTTAGGAGCATGACACAATGGGTCTGTTTGACAAACTTAAGAAGCTTGTATCTGATGACAGCGCTGACGCTGGTGCTATCGAAATCATCGCGCCACTTTCTGGTGAGATTGTAAACATCGAAGACGTGCCAGATGTTGTTTTCGCTGAGAAAATCGTTGGTGACGGTATTGCTATCAAGCCAGCAGGCAACAAAATGGTAGCTCCTGTAAACGGTACTATCGGTAAGATCTTCGAAACTAACCACGCATTCTCTATCGAGTCTGACGACGGTGTTGAGCTTTTCGTTCACTTCGGTATCGACACAGTTGAACTAAAAGGCGAAGGCTTCACGCGTATCGCTGAAGAAGGTCAAACTGTTAAAGCTGGCGACACTGTAATTGAATTCGATCTAGCTCTTCTAGAAGAGAAAGCGAAGTCAACGCTAACTCCAGTTGTTATCTCTAACATGGACGAAATCAAAGAGCTGAACAAGCTTTCTGGTTCTGTGACTGTTGGTGAAACTCCAGTTCTACGTGTAACTAAGTAATTTTTACTTAGCCGAACACGAAAAAACGCTGCCATTGGCAGCGTTTTTTATTACCTGAAGTTTATGCTTTCTTACCAGATTCAACTGAGTAGACCAAGTGCCGAGCTCGGCCTTTGTTTTGCCTGAGCCAATAACGCAGTTGTCGCATCTTGGAGCACTTGAGAACGCACCATTTCCGTAGATTCTCTTGCAAAATCCGTATCTCTTATTCGACTCTTGGATTCCGTAACACTCCGATTCACGGTATTTAAGTTATCCACCGAACCATTTACACGATTCTGAAAGCTGCCAATTTCACTTCGGTGCGAATCAACGTACTTGATCGCTGCATCAATCACCCCAATTGAAAGCTGCGCCTTACCAGCCGTCGACATATCGATGTCATCCATTGTGACTAATTGACCAGTGCTTATATCAAGTTCATCCGCTAAACTGCCTTCTAACTCCACTCCTTCTGGCGTATTCATCGTAGAGGCAAAGAATTGCAGTTCATTGTTTTCCGTTACTGAGGCACTCACTACCGATTGTTGAGCATTGATGTAAGTGGCGACCTGTTCTATGCGATCACCCAATTTGAGCCCAATGGATTCCGTTTGGGTTTGCCCTTTACTGTCTTGGTATTCGACTTTGAGGGTTTGGTTACCTTGAGTGACTCGCCAATCTTTATCGACCGCATCACCAACATAATGCTGCCCTCCCATCTCTGGGATATGGCTACGCATATTACGTAACGTCAAAGAGATTGAGTTAGCGTTCGCGCCAATATGGAAACTTTGTGAACCGTAAGATCCATCAAACAGGTTTTTATCCGCAAATGACGTTGTGATCGCGACACGATCAAGCTCATCCTGCAGCGCTACGACCTCGTATTGGATGCTTTGTCGGTCACTGGTATCGTTACCACCATTTGCCGCTTTAAGCCCTAGAGAGCGTAAACGTTGCAAAATATCACTGCTCTCATGTAACGCGCCTTCCGCGGTTTGCGCGACCGAATAAGCATCGTGCGCATTTCTTAAGGCGACATCAAGCCCTCTCGTTTGTACATGGAGAGTATTCGATATCTGTAAACCTGCCGCATCATCACTCGCCGAATTAATTCGAAAACCAGAAGTGAGGTTCCGTTGTGACTCGACGTTTTGCGCTGCCGCTTGACTCAGGTGTCTCTGCGCCACCATCGCGGCAACATTGGTATTTAAAGAGACCATCTAATCGATACGAGTGCCTTGTCGAACATCCTGTTGGGACGCATCTAAATCGTTATAGCCGATAAGCAAAAAAGCCAGGGATGAGCCTGGCTTTTGTATCTTGTCTTATTAAGGTGATTAACCTAGCAGACTTAGCGCTGAGTTTGGCGCTTGTTTCGCTTGCGCAAGGATTGAGCTTGACGCTTGCGATAGAATTTGTGACTTGGTCATTTGAGTCGTTTCTTTCGCGAAGTCAGTATCTTTGATACGGCTCTTCGACGCGTTCACATTCTCGTTAATGTTGTCCAAGTTGCTGATTGCATGGTTGAAACGGTTCTGGAATGCACCCAGCTCTGCACGGTGGCTGTCTACGTATTTCAGTGCCGCATCGATGATAGCCACAGATTCTTGTGCGCCACCAACTGAGGTTACGTCGATAGTATCTACCGTTACTTTTTTACCTTCGCCCAAACCTAGCTCGCCAGATAGGCCGCCTGAAAACTCGACTTCGCCTTCGACTTTGTTGTTGCCAGCAAAGATTTGCAGTTTACCATCTTGGTCTACTGATGCTTTCACTAGGTCAGTTTGACCGTTAATGTAAGTCGCAAGCTCTTCGATATCGTCACCCGCTTTTGCACTGATGTTGATTTCTTGCTCTTGGCCGTAGCTGTCCGTTAAGTTAATTTTTAGGTCGTTCTTACCTTCAGCAACGTTCCAGTCTTTACCTTTACCACTTTCAGCTTGGTAGCTCACACCGCCCATCATTTTGTTGTCTGAACGCATGTCTTTTAGCTCAAGCATCACGGCTTCACCGTTATCCGCACCGATTTGGAACGATTTCGCACCGTGTGTGCCGTTTAGTAGCTTGTTACCACCGAAAGACGTGGTTTCTGCGATACGGTTTAGTTCGTCGTTTAGCGCGGTCACTTCTTCTTGAATCGCCACACGCTCTGATTTCGAGTTTGAGCCGTTTGCTGATTGTAGAGACAAATCACGCATACGTTGAAGAATGTTAGTGGTCTCGTTCATTGCACCTTCAGCGGTTTGTGCAATTGAGATACCGTCGTTCGCGTTGCGAACCGCTACATCCAAACCACGGCTTTGTACGTTCAAACGGTTCGAAATTTGAAGACCCGCAGCGTCATCTTTTGCGCTGTTGATTTTAAAACCTGAAGACAAACGCTCCATAGAAGTTTGTTGAGCTGAGTTTGCGTTGTTTAGGTAACGCTGAGCGGTCATCGCTGATACGTTAGTGTTTACATTCACTGCCATGGTGATTTCTCCAATTGATTTTCCGGTGTAGCGGTTTCCGACGTCTCGGAAAACCAAGTAGTTCTCTCAAAGTTACCTCTATTAACGACACCAAATTCAGAAGCTTTAGAAAAAAATTTAAAAAAATAACATTGCGAGATTTAGCTAATAAAATTGAAGAAAAGTAAGAAAAAGTGCTCAAGTTTCCACAAATCGAGCCGAGTGAGCCAAATTGTATAGAAAACCAGCAAAAGGAAACAATTGAAGGTAAGTTCGCAGACGATAGACGTGAGAATTAGAAAAGAAAAAGCCCCTTTTCCTTTGAGAGAACTGGGGCTAGGTTGGTCGCCAGAGCCTATGTGGAGATCAAGAGAAATGAACACATTTCCGGCATACCGAGTACAACTTTACATTGAAAATGATTGGCAGGTGAGAGATGAGAGAGCCGCTCATTCTATTATAAAGTTGCTTGCCAAAAGCCTGCATTCCCATCCACGTCTGAATGTATTGAGTACAGGCTAAGTAAACTACTGCAATAGTGACATTGCAGAGTTTGGCAACTGTTTCGCTTGAGCAAGAATCGATGTACCTGCTTGTTGCAAAATTTGTGCTTTGGTCATTTGCGTGGTTTCTTTCGCAAAGTCCGTGTCTTTAATTCGGCTGTTCGACGCGTCAACGTTTTCTTGGATGTTTGCCAAGTTGTTGATGCTGTGACTCAGACGGTTTTGCTTCGCACCCAGATCCGCACGTTGTGAATCCACGTATTTCAGTGCCGAATCCAGCACAGAGATAGCGTTTTGAGAACCTTGTACGGTTGTCATATCAATATCTTGTACTGATGTTCTAAGAGGTTCATCGCTCAAACCAAGCTCAGACGCCAATCCACCCGAAATTGAAATTTCACCCTGAACGTTTGGATGTGCAACAAAAACTTGTAACTTGCCATCTTCACTTACAGACGCGTTGATCATATCAGACTGACCATTAATGTACGTTGCAAGCTCTTCGATGTCGTCACCTGCTTTTGCATTAATGTTGATTTCTAGATCATCGACATTGCCGTCTTCGTCTTCACCCATACCTGGCAAAGTGATTTTTAGATCCGATTTAGCTGGGTCAACGCCCCAATCTTTATCTTTACCGTTTTCCGATAAGAAGGTCACACCGCCCATGCGAGTATCGTCCGCACGAATGCTGGTTAGCCCCATAATCATTGCTTCACCTGAGCTCGCACCAATCTGGAATGCCGCTTCACCGAATGAGCCGTTCAATAGACGACGGCCACCGAATGACGTGGTTTCTGCGATACGGTTTAGCTCGTCAATCAATGCCATTGACTCTTCGTTGATCGCCTGACGCTCAGCCGGAGAGTTAGTACCGTTCGATGATTGAATAGCAAGGTCACGCATACGTTGCATGACAGATGTTGCCTCATTCATCGCACCTTCAGCGGTTTGTGCAATCGAGATACCATCGTTCGCGTTACGCATTGCGACATCTAGACCACGAGACTGTGCAGTTAAGCGGTTAGAGATCTGGAGACCTGCCGCATCATCTTTTGCACTGTTAATCTTATGTCCTGAAGATAAGCGCTCCATCGACGTATTTAATTCGTCAGTCGCTTTGTTTAGGTAACGCTGCGCGGTCATCGCGGAGACGTTAGTACTAACTGTTACAGCCATTTTGCTCTCCTTTTGAGTTCGCAAGCTTTTGCGAAGCGGCCAGCTTTACTCTCATTTGGATAAGCACTGACCGTAAAAATTACTTGCTAAATCTGCCTTAAACGCAGGGTTTAGAATCTCGAAATCTGTTCTAATATTTTCAATACAATTTGTGTGCCAACTTACAAAATTTATTTCACTACTTTTAAAAGAAGTAAATAAACAATAAGTTAGCGTTAGCACCAAACCATTTCAGGATAATGAGGCTCATCTTGCTTCATGGATATTGACCGCGACTCTGTTGCCGCCCAACTTGCCTCTCGCGTCATTGCCGCTTTGGGTAAAATCGTGCCGCATAGCATGACTCTCAATTTACGTCGATTTATCGCACTTAAGGCTTTGCACATAAGGCATCAAAAATCAGACAGTGTGTCTTAAGTCAGACTAAATATAGTTAAACAGAGTTAGGTCTTTGGTCTTACCGAATGCTTGTTGCGATGCCTGTAACGCTCGCGAGTTTTCACTGAACTCGATAACGGCTTTAGAGTAATCCAAATCCTCAAAGTTGCTCTTCGCTTTCGCCAGAGACAAATTAAAGTCTTCGTGGTTTTGCTCTTGGATATCGAGCGTGCTCAATCGAGCGCCAGCATCAGTACGCGCTTTATTCAAATGGATAAAAGCAGCGTGAAATTCTTCTGTCATTTGGTGCAATTTGGCGGTCGCCGACGTATCCGACACCGATTTATCTGACCACGCCATTGTATCCTTGAAAGTATCGAAAATGCTGAACTCTGCCCGCTTTTCGATCTCGATGCTGTCGCCAGGCGTAATTTGACCTTTTACGTGCACTTTCAGGCCTTTGTACTCAATCCCTTTTTCCGGAGAAAACTCATCGGCATCCACGACTTTGCCGTTACGCTCTAGTTGGTAACCAAATTTGCCGTTGTTCATATCGACAAATGTCACGCGATACGCGGCATCATCCTTCGTATCAACATTAGTGGCTCTGTTTAATAGCAACTCAGAGCCATTTTGTAGATCGTAATTCGGCTGATAATCGCCAAATGGGTTTGGTATCTCCATAAACAGCTTGCTGCCAGGATCGTTCATTGGCATCTCAAGCATGCTGGAGACTTTCATTTTGCGCTGATAATCGTCCCCAGCGTATTGCACGCTACCATCTTTATCGCGATAGAATGGTTGGCTTTTTGGCTTAGTGCCCGCAAACACGTAGTTACCAGATTCATCTTGCGAGTTCACTAAGTTAAGGAAGTTGTTCGCAATCTCTTTTAGCTCACGCTTCTTTGCTTGTCGGTCTTCCGCAGAAAACGCACCGTTAATCATCTCCATCGTTAAGCGCTTCGACTCGTCGGCAAAGTTCTCTGCATTGGCGATATTAACTTCGTGGTTTTCTAGACGATTACGCACCAACACTATCGAGCTAAGATATTGTTGTAGCTGTTCTTGTTGCTGACTAATATTTTGAATGTAATGCGACGCAAGGGGATCGTCGCTAGGTTTCAGTAACTTTTTCCCTGAAGCAAGTTGCTCTTGGTTATGGTGAACCTTATTCTCTTGACGACGCAAATCATTTTGTACGGACTGATAGTTATGGAAACTAGAAATTCGGGTTAGCACTTATCTCTTCTCCTTACCTCAGTTGTAAAATGGTATTGAAGGTGTCATTCGCCGCTTGCATCACACGTGATGAAGCCATGTACGCTTGTTGAAACTTCATCATGTTGGCCGCTTCTTCATCGAGGTTAACGCCAGAGATAGAAGCAACGCGCTCTTGTGCCGCCTCATGCTCTAAGCGAGCGACAGAAGCTAATCGGTTTGCTGTAGAAGATTTCAATCCGACTTCGGTATTGAGGTTGTGATAAACATCAATCAAAGTACTGGATTTTCCGTCCATCATCTTGTCTGTTTGGATCTTCTGCATTTTTCTCAAGTTGCCATTACCACCTTCCGAAGGCACCAAGTTCGCGGTGAACTTGTCATTCATCAGCGCACCTTCGCTCAGCTCAAATACAGTCGCATCGCCATTTTTATACAGCGGATGACTTTTCGGCACTGAGATTTCAATCATCGGGTTATCTTTGTCTAGCGGGTATGAGTATTTGTCCGATAGCAAATTGCCTTTGTTGTCCGTGATCTTTAACCATGGCTTATCATGTTTCTCGTCGGCTGGTTGTACGGTGACCTCAAACTCTTTGACATCCCCCGCCTCACGAATTTTGAACTTGGCGTTACCTTGAGCAAAAGTGGTTGAAGCTTCATAACTTTGCGCGGCAATGGCTTTTGCATCATTGGTTTCCATCTTGATGATGGCTGCGCCACTTCGTGTTGGGCGCAATAATACTCGCTCACCAGCGGCAAGACCTTCACCGATTTGCACTTTCATACCATCCAGAACAAACGAAGAATCTGATTGATCAATGTTCAACGACATTTGCTCACCTTTCGGTGTTGTCACGCTATACTGGTCGCCATCATAACGTAGCGAATATTCACCACCTTTGAACACTGAGATATCATCAATGTAAACCGCAACATCAGCCTGAGAGTCAGGCGCAGCAAAAACTCGAGATTTTGCCACCAGCTCAGAGTTCACGTCGGTAAATACGTCTTTACCTATCTTACCGTTAAGATCCAGACCTTGAGATTGCAGCTGATTAATTTTGTAGGAAAAGCCCGTCGCTAAACGGCCCATTTCATCCTGAAGTTGTGGAATGTGTTTGTCGCGCATTTCAAGCAAGGCACCGATTTTGCCATCCATGTCGTCAGACTTGATCGCTTTAATGCCATCTCCTTCCACCATTGCTAATCGTCTTTGGTGAACATCAGGATAGCCGTCAATCATTTTGAGCTGGCTTGCTTCCGTGCCAGAAACTAGCGTGTGCCCATTGCCGATGTGAACATTAAACCCTTCGGCATTTTTGCGTGGGGTTACGGTTACTTTGGTGTACTCAGATAGCTCAGTAACCAGCTTTTCATGCTGGTCCATCAAATCATTGTGTGGACCGGGTGTGCGCATCATTAACCGATGCACATCGCGGATTTCCAACGCAAGTTGGTTCACGCGTTCAATGCCCATATCCAATTTTTTATTGGTCACATCAGATTGCAATCGCACGGTTTCATGGAAGTCATTTAATGTATCAGAGAAGATTTTCGCCTTTTCCAATACCACTTTCCGTGCCCCCAAATCGTTCGGGGTATCTGCCATGGTTTTGACCGCATCGAACCACTCGTTCAAGTTCTCTGGAATTTTCTTCGATGCAACTGAGCTCAACATGCTAGAGAGCATATCAAGATTGTCTTGGGTATCCGTTTTGTTGGCATTGTTGGTTGACGACAAGTTCAGTTCATTCACGGCAAACTGATCCCACGAGCGGCGAACATTTTCCACATGCACACCCATGCCGTAGGTAGAACCACCAAACATGCGCGGATCATTCGTACCTTGGATAACAGACTGGCGGCTATAACCCTCTGTATTAACATTAGAAATGTTATGACCAGTGGTGTTTAATTGTCTCTGAGCAGTAAGCACACTTTGAGTACCTACATTCAGAAGATCTGACGCCATACATGCCCCCAAAAACGAAATAAAATCGGCAAAACCGATCACCTAGACATATCAAAGCAAAAGGTGTGCCAAATAAAATAGAGGTGTGAATGTTCAGAAAAAGTAAAGGCTTGCACTGTGGCAAGCCTTCGAAAACAACATGAACTGGCGAAGAGTAAATTACATACTTTCGATTTTCTGCTTCACCTGCAGGACTTTGTCTGCGTAATTCGGATCGGTCGCGTAACCCGCGCTGTGAATGCCGCGAATGAAGGACTCTGAATTCCCTCGCTGTTGCAATGCTGTCTCGTAACGTGGGTTGTCATTTAAAAAGCGCACAAAGTCATTAAAGCTGTCTTCGTAATTTGAGTAGGCGCGAAACGCTGCCGTCTCTTTCACTGGCGTATTATGGTGGAACTCTAGCGTTTGAGTCGTCACTTTGTCACCCTGCCAGCTTCGATCTGCTTTGATGTTAAATAAGTTGTTGCTGCTGCCACGCGCGTTCTTCACTACCTTTTGTCCCCACCCGGTTTCCAAAGCCGCTTGCGCAAGTAGCAGAGATGGCTCGACACCTAGGGCTTTCGCGGCTTTCTCCGCGTATGGCTTCATCGAGTTAACAAAAGATTCTGGCGAATCGAATCGAGTTGGTTCATTGCTTGGTCGAGATAGCTGACCAGATTCAATCAAGCGCTGTTCAATCTCACGCGCTTTTTTCGGGTCAACACGACGATATTCCACGGCATTATTTGCCGCATCACGCATTGCCGTTTCACTCTTGTCGTTACCTTGTCCAGCCGTTAATTGCTTAACAATCATATCGGCCAAGCCCATTGAACCAGACGAACTGAGCTCACTCGCCATCTGCTCATCGAGCATTTGTCGATAGAACTTCTCGTTCTGGCTGTTCATCATGTTGGACTCAAAGCCCTCATTGGCTTCTCGCATGGATTTCAACATCATGGAGGTGAAAATAGATTCGAACTGACGAGCTGCTGCACGCAGTGCTTCTTGCTCGCCATCTTTACCTTCCTTCACTGCTTTTTGACGCAAGGTATCCAGCGAACTGATGTCATGAATAAAACCAATGTCGTTAGGATTGTTCATTATACCTACCTCCTAACCATTAAATGATGATCAACTGGCCTTCAATGGCACCAGCTTGTTTCAATGCTTGCAAGATAGCCATCAAATCCGACGGCGCTGCGCCGACTTGATTCACTGCACGGACCAAATCATCCAACGTTAAGCCTGGCTCGAACTTAAACATCTTGCCCTGCTCTTCGCTAACTTCGATATCCGAGTCTGGCACGACAACGGTTTGCCCACCAGAAAAGCCGTTAGGTTGGCTAACATTCAGGTTTTCTTTGATTGCGACCGTCATTCCGCCATGGGTTACCGCCGCAGGTTTAAGGCGAACATGTTTACCAACTACGATGGTACCCGTACGAGAGTTGACGATGATTTTGGCTGCGCCATCTGCTGGGTCAAACTCTAGGTTTTCAATTGCCGATAAGAACGCCACACGCTGGCTGACATCACGAGGGGCACGTACACGTACCGACGTCGCGTCTACCGCGCTCGCCATTTGTGGGCCAAGGAAGTTGTTTACCGCATCCGCCATACGTTGAGCCGTTGTGAAGTCTGACTCAAGCAAGTTGAACGTGATGTAATCGCCACGACCAAATGGGTTTGGAATTTCGCGCTCTACTGTCGCACCACTAGAGATAAGACCAACGGTTGGATTGTTACCTACGATTTTTGAACCGTCAGCACCTTCAGCACTGAAGCCGCTCACCACTAAGTTACCTTGAGCAACCGCGTAAACTTGACCATCGAGACCTTTGAGGAACGTTTGCAGTAGCGTACCACCACGCAAACTTTTGGCACTACCGATAGAAGAGACTGTCACGTCTACTTGCTGACCTGGTTTAGAGAATGGCGGCAACTCTGCCGTTACCATGACTGCGGCAACGTTTTTTATTTTCGGCTTTGTGCCCGGCGGCATCTGAATGCCGAAGTTTTGCAGCATAGCGGCGAAACTTTGCTCCGTAAACGGGTTCGCTTCGCCTGTGCCAGGTAAGCCTGAAACCAAACCATAACCCACGAGTTGGTTGCTTCGTACACCAGCCACTTGCGCGACGTCTTTGATACGTGCAGCTTGGGCAGCGGTAGAAAACAGAGCAACGCTCATCAGTATTAAAAGGAGTTTTTTCATGCTTACTTATCTCTTGCAGTCAAATTGCCGTCAGCACGGCGTGTTATAGCGCTACATTAAAGAATCGTGCCAAGAAACCCGGCTCTTGCATATCTTGTTGTACACCGGTGCCAGAATACTGAATTCTTGCGTTAGAAACGCGGTTTGATGCAATAGTATTGTCGAAACTAATGTCATCCGGACGAATAGTGCCGCTTAAACGTATGTACTCATCACCCGTATTAAGCGTCATCCATTTTTCTCCACGGATAACGAGGTTGCCATTTGCCAAAACTTCAATCACCTCAACAGTAATGTAACCACTGATGCTGTTACTCTGCTTAGCAGAAGAGTCACCCGCAAATGAGTTTGAGTTATTTAAGTCATAAGAGAAATTGTATTTGCCACCAATTTGCAGCTCTTCGCCACCCACTTGAAGCGGGTCCATTTGCGCTTCATTGGTTTTCGATAAATCGGCATTGGCGCTTTTCGTGGCGCTGGTAGTCTCATCCAGTGTCACGGTAATAATGTCGCCAATACCACGTGGCTTGGAGTCGTCGTAAAGATCGGTAATGTGCTCGGCGCTAAACAGTGAACCTGTTGCAGCAGCATAATGCTCAGGTTTCTTTTTCGGATGAATAGGAGCCCATGCAGGATCACCCGCAACCGGATCGCTTCTGCCACGCAGTGTATCCACGATACCGCTGCTCTCTTCTTTCGATTTATCGCCTTCTACCGCGTCAACCACCGTCGTTGCTTGTGTCACTTCATCCGTTTCAATCGGCTCTAACATGGCACAACCCGACATCGTGGCAATCAAAGCAAGTAGACAAATACGTTTCATCGTGAGCTCCTCAATTCTTGCTCTTAACCGTTATAACTGCTGGTTAACGAAGCTCATCATCTTATCGACTGACGAGATCACTTTTGAGTTCATTTCGTAAACGCGCTGGGCTTCGATCATGTTGACCAACTCCTCCGTTACATTCACGTTAGACGCTTCCAGCATGGATTGACGGATTTCACCCAAACCGTCCAAACCAGGAACACCTTCTTGTGGATCGCCACTGGCACCCGTTGGTAAGTAAAGGTTCTGGCCAATTGGCTCTAGGCCTCCTGGGTTAACAAAGTCTGTAATGGTTAGCTGACCAACGACTTGGTTGTCTTGCTGACCACGGACGCGAACCGATACTTCACCATCCGTACCGACAGTGATAGAAATCGCATCTTCTGGAATCACAATTTCAGGTTCTACAGGGTAGCCAGAACCCGACGTGACTAACGTGCCTTCACCATTTAACGTGAACTGACCGTTACGGGTGTAACCGATGTTGCCATCCGGCAACGTCACTTGGAAGAAGCCGTCGCCTTCAACCATCATGTCCAGTGCGTTGGTCGTTGTCTGCGCATTACCATGCGTGTGCACTTTTTGCGTCGCAACCACTTTAGAACCCGCACCTAGCATCAAGCCACTCGGAAGCTCAGTGTTCTGAGATGATTGGCCGCCAGGCTGGTTGATGTTCTGATAGAACAAATCTTCGAATACCGCACGGCTCTTTTTGTAGCCGACAGTAGAGGCGTTCGCCAAGTTGTTCGAAATCGTGGCAATGTTGGTTTGCTGGGCGTCTAGACCTGTTTTACTTACCCATAGTGCTGGATGCATAGTGAACCTCTAACTCAGTTAACTCATACGAAGCAGTGAATCTGAAGATTTATCCATTTCTTCAGCTGTGCTCATCATCTTGACTTGCATTTCAAACTGACGCTGTAAGTCAATCAATGCTGTCATTTCACCTACGGCATTCACGTTACTGCCTTCAATCGCTCCTGTCTGGAGGCTAACAGTAGCGTCTGCTTCGTAAGGTTGGTTTGGAGTTTTATGGCGAAATAAGCCATTGGTGTCTTTAAATAAGCTTTGATCATTAGGCTTAACAAGCTTAATGCGATCAACCGCTTGGAATTCTTCCGCCGGGGCACCTTGAGGAAGCACAGAGATGGTGCCATCACGACCGATTTCAATTTTGGAGAGAGGAATAGGCAAAGTAATCGGCGCATCGTTTTCACCCAGCACCAAATGGCCACTTGCGTTAGTAAGCATGCCATTTTGATCGACTTTTAGGTTACCGTTACGGGTCAACCCTTCTTTACCCGTGTGATCGAGTACCGATATCCAGCCGCTGCCTTCAATCGTCACATCCAGATCACGCCCTGTTGTAATCACACTACCTTGAGCAAAGTTATGCCCTGGACGCTCTGTCATGCTGAACACACGTGAAGGATGGCCTTCACCATAAGCCTGCATTGAGCGAGCCTGTGCTAAATCCGCACGAAACCCTGTCGTGCTTACGTTAGCCAAGTTATTAGCACGCAATTGTAGTGCCTGCATATTTTGCTTGGCCCCACTCATTGCGAGAAACAGTGCGCGATCCATAAATTACTCCAAAAACTTCTCTGTACACGGAGTAAAAGCAATAGTTATGCCAACATAAAATGAGCTTATTTATCAAATATTTAAATAAGAAACAAAAGATTAAGAGGGGTTTCAGTGGCAGAAAACTGCAACAAGGGGCAAGGTTTTGATCCACATGGCGGCAACGGCGGCAAATCAGAGATCAAAGCATGCTTAACCTGAACTGAGGTATTTTCAGGCTAAGCATCAGATGAATGTCATGATGTTATCAAGCCAAGCAGCGAAAGCACGCCTAGCTTGATGATGCAGATTATCGGATCTGCAGGATATTTTGTTGTAGCTGGTTGTGCACTTCTAGCGAACGTGAGTTTGCTTGGAAGTTACGCTGAGCAGAAATCAGGTCCACCAGCTCCTGCGTCATATCAATGTTTGACTGTTCCAGCATACCGTTGTTGATGGTGCCAAAAGAGCCTTTGTTTGATTCACCCCAAATCTTGTCACCAGAGAACTGAGTTGAATCCCATTGCGTACCGCCCTTCTTATCCAGACCTTGCTCGTTTGGAACACGTACTAGCGCGACACGACCCAATGTGACGTTTTCACCGTTTGAGTAAGTCCCCATTACGCTGCCGTTTTCATCGAAGTCAACTTTGGTTAGGAAACCCGTTGTTGCACCGTCTTCATCGAACTTAGTCAGTTCGAACGGAGCAGCAAACTGTGTTGCCGAGCCTAAACCGAAGTTAAGCGTCTGCGCAGGATCGGCACCATTCATATCGACTGGTGTCGTGTTCGTCGCCGGATCGCCTAATGCCACAGACGTAATTGGCTGACCATTGTTCAAGCTCGCCAACGTACCATCGTTGTTGAACTTCATGGTATGACCCACATGGCCTGTTGGCGTTTGTGCATCACCTGCCGCAACATTTAAAGGCTTTTCGCCTTCTTTATCTGTCACGGTGTAGTAAGTGTTCCAAGTGTTTGGCTGAGTCTGATCTTTCAAGTAGTACGTCGTTAGCTTGTAAGACTGACCCATCGAGTCATAAATAGTCGAAGAAGTTGAACGGTTGTATGTATCTGGGTCTGAAAAATCAAACTGAGTTGGATCTTTCAAATCGCCGTTTGCTGGCAAGTTCACGCCCACTTCAATGTTTGCTGTTTGCTTTGGCTTACCAAATTCAGCAGGAATATTGATAGGTTGTGGCTCGTATGAAGAAACCTCACCAGAGCTTGGATCCACTTGGTAACCTAATAAGAACTCATCGTTCGCGGTCACCATGTAGTTTTCTTTATTTAAATGGAATGCACCATTACGTGTCAGTTCATTCTGTTGTGGAGTCAGACGCTCCTTCGCCACGGCGAAGAAACCTGTACCCGAAACACGCAGATCCATTGGGTTGTTGGTGTAAATGCTTGAGCCTTCATGGAACTGCTGCGCCACTTGGCTTGCTTGCGCACCACCACCCGGTGTGGTTTTTGCGTTAGTAAATAAAGAGTTAGAGTAGACATCAGCAAACTCAGCACGGGACTCTTTAAAGCCGTACGTGTTGGCGTTCGCAATGTTGTTACTGGTGGTGTTCAAATCCAGTTGGGCGGCGGACAAACCGCTTAAAGATACATATGACATTCCAAAATCTCCTAATCTAGCGAGCTATAACTACGCTTTGCCGACTTCCAATACTTCTGCAAGTCGAACTGGCGATTCAAAACCAGCCAGATTGAGTAATACGTTTCCGTCACCTTTGCCGAGCAATACGCTGTTTACGTTGGCGTATGTCGATACTGGGAACTCTTGCGACTCCCCTTCAACCAAGCCAGACGCTTTCACTTTGTATTTGCCAGCAGGCAGTGGATTTCCGCTTTCATCTTTACCGTCCCAAAGCACACGCGTGTCGCCGGCTGGTTTCGCCCCTACCTCAAAAGTACGAACCAGTTGGCCAGCTTCATCCTCTACACGAACAAACAGATTATCGATAGATTGTGAAAGCTTAACCATTGCCGCCATTGGCGCGTCGTCCTGCTTCACACCTGCCGCTCCTGGGACCAATACGTCACGCCCTACCAAAGAGGAAGCTTGTAACGCTTGGTTTGATGTCATTGACGAGTTCAAACTCTCAAACTGAGTGTTCATCTTGCCAATGCCATCAACGGTCGCAAATGAAGCCATTTGCGCAATCATCTGGTCATTACTTACCGGCTTAAAAGGGTCCTGTTGAGACAATTGCTTCGTGAGCAATGATAAGAAGTCTTCCTGCTTTAGGTCCTGCTTACCCGTGCTCTCTTCCGTCTTCTTGTTACTCTCTTGTAGACTTTTAAGCTGGTCGATATAGGACAAGCCGCTTTGACCAACGTTGTTAATTCCGGCCATACGCTACCTCCTTATCCTTATTGACCCATCTGCAGCGTACGCAGCAGCATTTGTTTACTAGAATCCGCTACTTGCACATTCGTTTGGTATGCGCGAGAAGCCGAAATCATGTTGGCCATTTCTTCCATTACATTGACGTTTGGCTTGTAGATGTAGCCTTCGTCGTTTGCAAGGGGATGATCAGGGTTGTACTCCGCACTAAGCGGCTTATCACTTTCTACAATTCCCAGAACTTTCACTGGCACAGTATCACCGCCACGCTTGGCGTTACTTAACTCAGCACCAAATACAGCATGACGCGCTTTGTAGGTGTCTTTCGCAGAGCTGCTGACACTGTCGGCATTCGCCAAGTTGCTTGAGGTAGTGTTCAGACGAACGGATTCAGCGCTCATTGCGGAACCTGTCACATTGAAAACGTTAAATAAGCTCATCTAAATTATTCCCCTTTGATTGCTTTGGTTAAGTTCTTGAATTTGCTGCCTAGAAAGTCGAGTGATGCTTGGTGTCTGATTTGGTTTTGCATAAACAAGTTACGCTCTAAATCCAAATCTACCGTGTTGCCATCACCTGTATCAGGTTGCGTAGGAAGACGATATAGCTTGTCCCCGACCAACGTTGTAGTGGCAGGAATATGCCGACCATCCGTACGACTAAGACCAATGCTTGCCCCAGATGTTGCCGCTTGCAATTCCTTCGCAAAGTCTAAACCTCTTGCTTTGTAACCAGGCGTGTTGGCTTGTGCAATGTTGGTGGAAATCACCTCAGCATTGCGATCACGTACGCCCACCGTGTGCTGGTGGATGCCTAGTGCATTGTCAAAAGATATAGCCATGTTTGCCTCTACAATTAAGAACTGACCGTGATTGATAACCAAAAAGCAATTAGCATGCCAAAAACATAAAGCGCTCTATCTACTTAATAGCTATCACCCATTGGAATAGCAATAAGTGAGCCAAAGTGACTGGAATGTCATGTCGTTTCACTTTGTTCACTTAATAAAGATACACCGTGATGACGGAACAAAGCAAAATCGCGCTTCAATTTAGCAAGTGAAAACGTGGAAACACTCGAAGGCAGGAAACCAGCAAACAAAAAAAGCCTGACACGAGGTCAGGCTTTTTATCAATGAAGAGATACCGCTATTTAAGCTTGTAAATGATACCCGGATTACAGCGCACCATTTCAAATTTATCAGTCAGACCAGTTAGCGACTCTGATGCCCCTAACAGCAGATAACCACCTGGGTTTAAGCTGCTCGCCATTTGGTTAAGCACTTTTGATTTCATTTCCGGTGAGAAGTAAATCAGCACGTTGCGACAAAAAATAATGTCGAACTTACCCATCAGTGCATAACTGTCCATCAAGTTTTGTGGACGAAAGTTCACCAAACGTTTGACGTTGTCTTTGACTTTCATACGGCCACCGTCCGCATCCTCAAAGAAGGTGCGGCGACGTTCTGGTGAAAGTCCGCGCCCTAGAGCCAAATTGTCATACACACCTGCACGACACATTTCGAGCATACTTGCTGAAATGTCTGTTGCTGTAATAGACACGTTTGGTAACAAACCCGGCTTGCGCTGTTGCGTTTCCAGAATCGTCATTGCAATAGAATACGGCTCTTGGCCCGATGAACTGGCTGCAGACCAGATCTTGATTGGGCGCTTGCTTGCCGCTACTTCTGGCAATAATTTGTCAGCTAAAACTGTGAACGGATAAGTATCTCGAAACCACAAGGTTTCGTTAGTCGTCATCGCGTCCACAGCGGCCACTCGTAATTCACGATTGCGCCCTGTAACAACATCACGTAGCAAATCTGATAACGATGCGAGCTTAAACTTCGTCACTAAAGGACTCAGTCGGCTACGCACAAGGTATTGCTTGCTATCACCTAACACGATGCCACATTGCGATTCTAGAAAACGGCTAAAGTCACGATACTCTTGATCACTGATTGTAATAGCAGTCATTAATGTCTCTTTTATTGTGTTAATGCAGATTTAACCGCGTTACCCAATTCATCTGGGTTAAATTTCGCAATGAAGGTATTGGCACCTACACGCTCAACCATAGCCTGGTTGAATACACCACTTAATGAAGAATGGAGGATAACATAAAGGTCTTTCAAATCGGCATGTCTGCGAATTTCAGCCGTTAAGGTATAGCCGTCCATTTCTGGCATTTCAATATCGGAAATAACCAACGAAATTTGATCGTAGATATTGCCTTCTTGAGCCATTTCAATCAACTTATTGTACGCTTCTTTGCCATCTTTGACAGATACGACCTCGAAACCGATTGATGTAATCGCACGCTCTACCTGTTTACGCGCGACAGTCGAGTCATCAGCAATCAATATACGGCGTACAATAGGCTTTTCTTGTTCTGCTTGCGCGATTTCTTCACCGATAGCGGAATCCATCGTTTCATCAACCGGCGCAATCTCCGCCAGGATTTTTTCAACGTCAAGGATTTCAACCAGCTCGTTGTCGATGTTTGTCACTGCGGTCAAGTAGTGCGCTTTACCCGCACCGTCTGGCGGTGGCAAAATCGCTTCCCAATGCATATTGATAATACGCTCAACCGATGATACCAAAAATGCTTGGATCGTACGGTTAAATTCTGCGATAACAACAAAACATTTATCCAGATCAGTGGTTGGGCGGCCACCAATTGCCAGGCTCAAATCAATAACGGACACGGTATGGCCGCGGATATGAGCGATACCTTTTACCAGCGGGTGTAGATTTGGCATTGAAGTCAGCTTAGGGCACTGCAGTACTTCTTTCACTTTGAATACGTTAATGCCGTAGCGCTGTCGGCCCATCAGTCGAAAGGTCAATAATTCCAATCGGTTCTGACCGACGAGTTGCGTACGCTGATTCACCGAGTCAAGAATCCCCGTCATATGCTCATCTCCATCTCAAACTTTTTGTTTTTAAATGATACTCTACCACTGGCAAGCACGATACCAGGGAGACAGTATGGCGTATTTCACTTTCACTTCGACACCATTGACTATGACAATATGTAGAGCGCTAATTACAAAGTACGCTAAGTCTATCGGCATTTTGCTCAGTATGTTTAGCTTTTTTGTTCATTCAGCTTCAGATAATCAGATCGAGCAAATAAAAACGGCAGCAGAACAACATATTCTTGCTACAGTTGATCAGCCTGATGGTGGCGAGCTATCTGTTAATGCGGCAGATATCGACTCGAGAATAAAAGCAACGGATTGCCCAGTGCCCCTGGATACGTCAGCTTCTTCCACCAGCAGTACTCGAAGCAACATCAATGTTCTAGTGGAATGCCCACCGGATGACTGGAAAGTCTATGTGCCTGTAAGGATCTCTGTATCGGTGCCAATGATCGTCGCAACACGAACACTAGGGAGAGGAGAAATCGTCAGCGCGTCGGATGTCACCACTTCCATGATCGAGCTGCAGCGCTTTCGCAAAGATGGCTTTTCTAGCTACGATCAAGTGGTTGGCGCAAAGCTAAAACGCAACGTTCGCCTAGGTGATGTTGTTGAACGTAATGATGTCTGTGTCGTTTGCCGGAATGAAAAGGTCACAATTAAAGCGGTGAATTCTGGCATGACGATCACCACGCAAGGCACAGCATTGCAAGATGGTGCGGCTGGCGATCAAGTAAGAGTGAAAAATGATAAGTCACAGCGTATAATAGAAGGCATAGTGACTGGCATTGCGGAAATCACTGTTAATTTTTAATACCCACTGGTAGCGTGTTTAAACTGATCAATAAAAATGCAAAAAATGACTAAAGTTATTTTTGCACTGGTCGATAGTCTGGATACCAGTATTACGATACAAGGCAAAGGTTAAACATGGCAGGTATAGATAATATACGTTCAGGGCAAATGATGACGACGACAAGTCGTGCACCTGCGCGTAACGATTCCAATGCTACCAGCACGACTGAATCGAAAAAAGCACCCGCACAACAAGACGCTGTATCACTCAGCCAGCAAAGCAAAGCCGTTAGCAAACTCCAAAAAGATATGGCAGCTTCTCCGGCCTATGACAGCGCCAAAGTCGCGGCAATCAAAGAAGCAATCACAAACGGTTCATACAAAGTCGATCCTGAAAAATTGGCTGACAACATGATTAAGTTTGAAAACGAATTGCAAGGCAAAAGCTAACTGACTTAGGCCGAAGGTAAGTATTTTATGGCAGCATTAGTCGATCTCGTCAATTTCCAACTAGAAAATGCTAAGGCACTTTCTGCTGTTTTGCGTCAAGAAACACAAGCGATAACTGCGCGTGTCTCTACCGAGATTGAGAGTATTGCCAAACAGAAGATGACACTGATTGATCAGCTTAGAACAACTGATCAGCGAATCGCCTCTCACCCGCACGTCAATCAACTTACTGAAGATGAGCACCTAAGTCAGGTTGTTGCTCAAATCCAATCGATCGTCCTCGACTGTCAACAAGTCAACAAAGTAAATGGTGAATCGCTTAGTCGCGCACAGCTGAGTTTCAATAAACTCAATAACATGCTTCAGCGAACTCATGGCAAAGTGGGCATGACCTACAATGCTGGTGGCAAAACCCACACTATTTCGACACTTGGCACCAATATAAAAGCCTAAACGTCACTCCTACCCCACACCATCTCTAGAATGTAGATATAAAAAAGCGACTCATTGTTGCCAATCAGCCGCGGGAAAGATTATCTGGTCTTCTGAAGTAATGCGCTTAGTGCATTAGAACAAGGTTTGTTGACGCTTCTCAGGCACCTGTTGAACTTCTCCGTAATCACGCAACTTATCCATTTTACGAATATCCAGACGCAGCTCTGTCACGTAACTGTCTTCAACAAGATAACTACGCACAACTTCTGCACCGCGAATCACACCATCGACCGCACCAGTGGTACTTTCAATACCTAAACGCTGGTCTTGCAGTTCTGCACGTCCACTAACACGCATACCATACACTTGTTCTGCCAGCTCACGGTATGCATCAATTTTTGATGCGCGCATCGCTCGTACACGCTTCTCTTCAACAGTACGACCTGTTTGCTCACTGACACTCGCATAACCCACTGCCACTAAGATTTCATCTTGACGCATCTGTTGTAGTGGCTGACACCCCACCAATACCAGTGTGGTAATAATAAATAATAACTTCTTCATGCTTCTATCCTATGGACGCAGAATCACAGTGTACGGCTGACGAATGGTTGGGTCTGAGCGAATCAACACGCCATCTTGCGTACGGATACTGTTTAACGTATCTAAGTCACGACCAATACGGTCAGCCGGAAGGAAACCCTGCGCCGTTGCTACAACCACACGGCTCTGCATACCGACCACACGTGCATTGACCAGCACCCCGCCCTCTTGGCGCAGCATCGTGCCAGTCAGTACATACTGAATTTGTTGCTCTTGCGCCAGATCTTGCCAATCACGGCTTAAAGCAAAATCGCCCTGCTGCGTCACTTGGATAGAGCCCGTAGTTTTGAAATCAACCACTTTAAACCCTCGGCGCTGGAACTGATGGATAAAACCTTCCGAAACCGAGTTACCTAACCAGTTTGTTGCATCCATATTTTGTAGGTCAACAAACGAGGTAATTGCAATCGGTGTCCGCGCAGATACCGCCACATTAGAAACCATCAGGTCTTCGGTCATGCTTTCAATGAAAAAGTCCATCGTATGACGTGGACTATCCATCAGCATGAACTGGCTTCCCGAGTACGGTTCTTTACCATTGTAAATCGGTGAGTACGCGCACGATGTCAGAAGCGTCATCATCGATGCGGCGACAAGCCACTTTTTCATGGTTTGATTCTCCAGATAATCTTAGGTGATACCGTTCTTGATTAATTCCTTTCTAAGAAAGTGAATATTGGAACAGTCTTTGCTTTTCTTTGTTTGCCTAACGAAGAAAAATCCACCAAACTTCACTGAAATTGTTAAAGCAATATTTATACCCGAACGGTTGTAATCAATGAAAAAAATATTAAACAGTCTGTTTTCAATCACTTTAGTGATGCTTGTGCCTTTTAAAGTAATGGCATCTTGGTATGAAGTAACAGGCGTTGCCACTATCGTTTCTTCAGAAGAAACGGCAAGGCTCCATGCGTTGGAAGACGCGCTGTTCAAAGCCGTCAATTTTTCGGGCGCAGATATTGGCAGTATTAGCAATTTGATGCCGCTATTAGAGGAAAGCCGTAACGAGTACCAGTTTACCAACCATGAAGTCCGTTACATTTTGGTCGAGTCTGAGCGTAAACGTCGAGGTAAAGTCGAGGTAAAAATTCGCGTCGATATTTATCCATCGGCAACGGGTTGCCACACCGATCAATACAAAAAGACGATCCTTGTCGGCAATATTGAGGTTGCCTCACCACAACAAGCAGTAATGGGACAGATTTACCAAGTGGGTGACGATTTTAGCCGCGTGGTGAATCGCCAGCTAGATCAAACCTCTCGCAGCTTTGTATCTGTGGGTACAACGGACTATTCAATTAGCAGTAACTATCCCGCTCGTACTCAAATGATCGCGCAAGATAACGGCGCACAATACATCATTGGGGGAGTCATTACCGATCTCACTGCGACGGTCGAATCTCAACTACTGCAAGATGACATCATCAATCGTCAGTTTGCGTTAGAGATGAAAGTATTTGATGGTAAAACTGGCCATGAAGTCTTCAACAAAGCCTACCGTGAAGTGGCGCGTTGGCCATTTGCCAAAACGAGCCAAGTGGATACTCGCAGTGCGCGCTTTTGGGCGTCGACCTATGGCGAGATGATGCTACGCGTTAGTCGCAATATAATGCTGGATCTAGAGTCAGAGCTGTCTTGCAAAATTACGCTGCCAGAGGTCGTTGCTGTCTTCGGCAATACCGTAACGATAGATCTCGGCCGTATGCATGGCGTAAAAGAGGGAGACAAATTGCAGCTTTGGCACACCGCATCATTTATCGACCAAAACGGACTACCAAGAAATAAAGTATCGCAAAGTGAAATTACATTGACGGTATCACGTATATACGAACACGAAGCCGAGCTGACGATTGATCAGCCAAATTTAGCCTCTAGTGTTCAAATTGGCGACGTAATGAACAAGATCCTATAAAAGCAAACATTAAGTCTTGAGATATGCTCACTTTTGAATATCATAGGCAGCGCATCTTATTTGATTATACCAATGACCGTAGTAAGTCGTTCAAAGTGATACTGATAAAGACCTAAACAAAGTTGCTAGGTTTGCATTCAGTAAAACGGTTCAATGAACTGCAACTATTGGTATTACGCCCCCATGGCACAGCTGGATAGCGCAGTCCCCTCCTAAGGGACAGGTCGTAGGTTCGAATCCTACTGGGGGCGCCATATCATAGCCTTAGCTCCCACTTGAGCTAAGGCTTTTTTGTATCCACTATTTCGAGCTTCACAGAGCGTTTCCAAGTAACGTGTGAAACAATTTCCTCAGTAATCAATATGATTGCCTCGCTCCTTTACTCGACGAGATAAAACCTTTTACTGATCCGATCTCTTCCCCTTGAAATCATTTCAACAAGCCCTATTTACAGTTTTGTATTTTATTACTTTAATTATCTATGAGTTTTGCTTACCCTTTTAGCTATTAATAAAATTATTAGTTAGCACTATGTCTAAGAGCAATTTAATAACTAACACTGGACACCGCTTTATTTCTAAAGGCAAGACTGCCTTTAAGATTCATATCCATACCCCCGAGGACACGGTACTGCACCGCTCGGTTGGGTTTGTTCGTATTGGAGAAAAGAAAGGCTTACAAAAAGCCATTAAGCTGAGAAACGAATTAGGCCGGCAAATGTGGGGCAAATTTTGGCGACGTCTTTTGAAGGATCCTTACCTCATGACCAGACTCCCACACAGCGTTGAGCCAAAAATTGTTCACAAGCCTAACCCCACTCTTGAAAACCCAGATAACCGAGATACGTGTTACATCGCTAAGTGGCGAGAGTTCAATGATGACGGTGACTACAAATACAAAACGGTGGTTCGCTCTATTAGTAAATACGGCAAGCTTGCCGCCTACATGCAAACCAAAAAAGCGTTGTTAGAAGCACATAAAGACAACTTGGAAATCCTAACATTCATGGGGCGCTTAAACAGCATTGACCTCAAGTGATGTTTACCATTTTTAACTTTTCAGTCCGTTTCAAATAGAAATGAAAAAGCCCCAAAGAGCGAACTCTTTGGGGCTTTCAGCTTCAGTCTTCTATACTGCGGTCGGATAGGAGCTTATTGCTGAACTTGGTATTCAAATTCTGGAACAACGATTTCTACGCGACGGTTTTGCTGACGACCTTCACGAGTGTCGTTTGAAGCGATTGGGTTGTTTTCACCTTCGCCACGCGCTTGAATACGTGATGAATCAATGCCTTTTTCAACAAGTGCGTTAGCTACAGATTCAGCGCGTTTCTCAGAAACTTTTAGGTTGTAAGCTGCTGGGCCAGAAGTATCTGTGTAACCTACAACTTCAACGTTCGCTTGTGGGTGCTCGTTTAGGAAAGCAACTAGGTTATCAAGTTTTGCAGCGCTCTCTGGTTTTAGAGTTGTGCTGTTTAGATCGAAGCTACCAGTACCGATTGTTTGAGTTTCGAATGTTTTCGTTACAACTACTGGCTCTTCTACGACTTCTTCTACAACCACTTCTTCAACAACAACTGGCTCTTCTACGATTACTGGCTCATCGTTGCCACCGAATTTGAAAGAAACACCCAGTGTTGCTGTGTTACCTGTCGCACGAGTTACATCGTTGCTGATATCAGTCAGAGTTTGGTATTCCGCACGAGCAGTTACGTTTTGGCTTAGGTTGAACTCAAGGCCAGCTGCGCCTAGGTAAGAGTAATCATCTTTGCCATCAAACATTACGTAAGCGCCACCCACTTTACCGTAAAGTGCGATGTCTTCAGTGATTGGTAGGCTGAATTTAGGTGCAAGAGTGATTGCTTCTACATGGCCACCGAAAGAAGTTTGGTTAAAATCACCGATGTTGTCGAAACCTGCTTCTACTGCGAAGTATTTATTCATTTCGTAACCAACAAAAGCGCCAAGAGTAGAGTCGTCTTTGTCACAAGCCTGGCCCGCTACACACGCGTCTTCCATCCATGACTTACCCATCTTACCACCAACGTATACTTCTGCTTGTGCTGCTGAAGCCATAAGTAGAGACGCTGAAATTACCGCTGCTAATTTTTTCATTATTGATTCCTCTAAAGAAGTTCTTTTGTTAGATGCCGAAATGCGCCGTCTGACTGACGTTGTATTTCAATTCTTTTTATTCATTCCTTGAGTGAGATACTTAGTCAGCTTCTTTTTATGCACATGCATTTTTTTTATGGAAGCTACTTACGTACATTTCCTGTTCAGTGATACATATCGCCATCTCGGTATCACTGACGGGGTGAACTATAACGCTAAGAAATCGCGAGAAAAATCCCAATTCTGTCAATTTATTGTCATCAAAAATCTCAACAACATGTGATCTTAAGCAAAAAAATCCCCACACAATCACGACGCAAACGTTTGCTTTATTTTCTGGAATACTACAACTTAAGCAAAGTTTTTTCTTAAAAATGAGACAACAAAAAGGGAACTTTAAGGATCATGGATAAAAATCAGACATATATTTGATATATAACCGTTCGCTTTTTATTCATGATAAAGATATTTGGATTAAAAAATCTTATCCATACCTAGGTGAATTACGGTCCTAAATCCCACATCCTTCACCGACATATGAGAAGGTTTCTGATTATCTAAGGTTCAGATACAAAAAAGCCGCGGGTGTTTACCGCGGCTTTATGACTATTTATTCAAAAGAACGTTTAGTTCAAAGCAATTATGCGTTTGCTTCACGCTCAGCAATGAACTCAAGCGCCATCTTAATACGAGCAACACAACGCTCTTTGCCAACCAGTTCCATTACTGCATCGACAGAAGGAGACTGACCGCCGCCTGTTACAGCAACACGTAATGGCATACCGATTTTGCCCATGCCGATTTCTAGCTCTTCACAGACTGCTGCGATAACGCCATCTTTGATGTTTGCTGTTGTCCACTCGGTCAGTGCTTCAGCTTTCGCTAGAGCAAGCTCTAGAGGCTCTTTAGCCACACCGCGTAAGTGTTTCTTCGCTGCGCCCGCTTCAAACTCAGAGAAATCTTCGTAGAAGTAACGGATTTGCTCAGCTAGCTCAACCAGCGTGTTGCAACGCTCACCCACTAGCTTGATCACGTCAGTGATAGCAGGACCATTCGTTACGTCTAGTTTTTGTTGATCTAGGTGCCATTGTAGGTGCTCTGCAACGTACGCAGGATCTGAATTTTTGATGTAATGGTTGTTCAACCATTGCAGTTTGTCCGTGTTGAAGGCAGACGCTGACTTAGATACTGCGTTTAGGCTGAATAGGTTGATCATCTCTTCTTGAGAGAAGATTTCTTGGTCGCCATGAGACCAACCTAGACGCACTAGGTAGTTGTTTAGTGCTGCAGGCAAGTAACCCATATCGCGGTATTGCATGACCGATACAGCGCCGTGACGTTTCGACAGTTTCGCACCGTCATCACCTAAGATCATTGCACAGTGCGCAAACGTTGGTACTGGTGCACCTAGTGCCTCGTAGATGTTGATTTGACGAGGCGTATTGTTGATGTGGTCTTCACCACGAACAACGTGAGTGATACCCATGTCCCAGTCATCCACTACTACACAGAAGTTGTAAGTAGGTGAACCGTCAGTACGACGAATGATTAGGTCATCCATTTGATCGTTGCGGATTTCGATACGACCACGAATTTGGTCTTCGAATACTACGCTGCCCTCTTTTGGGTTACGGAAACGGATAACACATGGGTCGCCGTCTTTTGCCGCTTCGTTTGCCGCTTTGATTTTTGGATGGTTCGCATCGTAACGAGGCATTTCTTTGTTTGCTTCTTGCTCTGCACGGATTTCATCTAGCAGCTCTTTAGACGCGTAACATTTGTAAGCTTTGCCTTCTGCCAGCAGCTTATCAACCATTTCGTTGTAACGATCAAAACGTTGAGTTTGGTAGTAAGGACCTTCATCCCACTCCAAGCCTAGCCATTCCATGCCTTCAAGAATTGCATCAACCGCTTCCTGAGAGTTACGCTCAAGGTCTGTATCTTCGATACGTAGAACGAATTCACCACCTTGGTTTTTAGCGTATAGCCAAGAGTAAAGTGCAGTACGCGCACCACCAACGTGTAGATAGCCAGTTGGGCTAGGAGCAAAACGAGTTTTAACCGTCATTTGAGTTCCTTAGGGGTAATGAGCAACGAGAGATCTCTCGTTGTAATGTCAAGGATAAAAGTGGCGACATTTTACCACCGTAAGTCAATTCTACAATCGGTTTGACACCAGAAATACAAACAGGGCAGCACCAATAAAGGTACTGCCCTCCTATTTACTGTTAAAGTGCAGAACGAAATTACTTCAGGTTACGCATCGCCCATTGCATAAATTCTTGCTGCTCTTCACGGCTTAACTCATTAAACGATGCTTTGATTGTTTTGGTTTCCGCCGGAGAAGACGCAATGCTTGCCTTGGTCGATTCTTTGTTCATTGCATTGTTATAGTCAGCCACTTCTCGCTCGTAATCACGAAAACCTTGCAAACCACCTTTACGAAGTTGAACCATAGAGAATGCCACTTCTTTTCCGTGTTTGTCTTTCAATACCACTTTGGGATCGAGTTCGAAAGCTTTCGCTTCTTCGATGGTACGGAACGCTTTGTAAGTCAGCGATAGTTCGGCGTCTTTTTCTGCTTCAAACTCTAATACCAGTGGCTGCGAATCGAACTTACGGCGCTTGCCATCTTCAAAGACAATTTGTCCAACCGTCACCGCCAACTGATTTTCCCCGTCCTTCAGCTCGATGCTGTTATTTTTGGAAATCCACTCAGGGTACACGAACTCACCGTTGAGAACGCGAGGAACCAGTTCAGCTTGCAGAGTCAGTTGAGCAGCAAAAGCAGGCGCAGAAAGCATTGCGCAAAGTCCGAGAAGTGTCGTTGTTTTTTTCATCGTGGTTTCTCACTTTATACCAATTTAGATAAGCCTCTGAAACTTACAGGCCAGTCATTCCAAAGGCTTATTTGAATCAGTATCAAGACAAAAAGGGCGTTTCCGCCCTTTTAGCTGCTTCTTTATTAGAAGTAGTATTCAACACCCACAGAGAACTCATCGTAGTCCGCAGATTTCCAACGCGCTTCTGTTGGTTTATCCAGTTGATATGCACCGTCGCCAAAGTCTAGAGTACGAGCACGTACGTAAAGCACTGCCGATGGGTCTACGAAGTACATAACTTGTGCAGATAGTACATCGTCTGCTGTATCGTTAATTGTCTTACCATCACGCTCTAGATCAAAGTTCGCTGCGTAAGCCAGTTTGTATTGCCAATCACCTGTGGTGTACATGATAGCGGCAGACATTGCGTCTTGCTTCTCACTCACGCCGTTGCTTGCGTCAGCTTCCATGTATTTGTATTGCGCGAAGAAAGAAATACCGTTATCAAACCAGCCTTGAGCACCCACCAAGTATGTGTTGTTTTCCCACGTTTGGCCTTCCATCTTAATGTTACGGTTACCCTCGTATGCGGCATCTAACTGAATTGGACCAATTTTGTAGTGCGCTGCGATACCACCCCAGTAATCATCACCTTCACCCAGACCCGCTTTGTCACCTGCACCAGCCGCAATATCTAGAGAGAATTTGTCCGCATACATTGGCGAGTCCCAACGAATGGTGTTTGATTGACGGTCTTGATACTTAGCACCACCAATTGCACCACCCCAGTCGTAAACGTCACCGAGACCTGGGTTAGATGCAGGCCAGTCAACCAATTCGTACATCGGTGTTAATACACGACCTAAACGAACTTGACCCCAAGATGCACTTTCAAAACCGACGAATGTGTCACGTTCACCAAGACCTGCACCCTCGCCGCCAAAGCTAGGGTCAACGTAACCACCTTCGATTTGCCAAATAAAAGTAGGACCGAAGTTAGCAAATTGTTTTTTACCACGGAAACCGATGCGAGATTCGTTGTTTAGCTGCATGCCACCTAGATCATCGTCCGTTGCTTTGTTGCCAGAATCGTAATCGCGGTACGCGGCCTGCATCGCGATGATCCCGTAAACTTCATAAGAGAATGAATCTTTGGTTAGGAACTCTTTTGCTGCGTCACTGTTTGCACCATCAGCAAATGCAGCACCACTGAACATCATGCCTGTGATTGCCGTAGCAAGTAGGCTTTTCTTTAGGTAAGACATTTTTAACCCCTATATTTTTTAGTTTTTTCCATTTTCAAATTCGCTAACTAGGACATGGCAGGAACTTGAAACAATGTTTGGACGGGGCAAATATGACAAACTTTTTTCGCACTAAAAAACTTTCCCTACAGCAATCTGAGCGACTTCAAAATGAGAAGATCAAAAATAATATAATCAATTAAAAATCAAAAACTTAAGTTTAAATATAAAAAATAAAAAACGTTAAAAGCACTTTTTGACACTGAACTGACATTGAGAGCATCTCAAAAGCGTGAGCGACTTCATTCATCTTTTAGGTGTTTTAACGGAACTTTATATTCAGAGAGAAAAAACCTTGAGATCACTCGCAAGTAAAATGGCGGTGAACTTGTGTGATTCAAGCGATTTTGACGAAATTGTTGTGAGCCCAAAATGGGTATTGACCTTACCCTTGCAGGAAGGTTTAAGCTCAATGTATCACTATTATTGAGGTGCAGATTATGTATCAGTTTGTTATACCTTTATCAGGGCTCAACTGCATGGGCTGTGCGAGAAAAGTTGAGAAGGCTTTACATGCGAATCACGATGTAGAGATCCTCACTTTGTCCCCAACGCAAGTCGAGGTCAAAACCGAGTCCTCTCTCAAAGAGCTTGTCTCATCAATTGAATCTCTTGGTTACCAAGCAGGAAATCAGTACGAGTTAAACCTTTCAGGCTTAAGCTGTGGCGGCTGCGTGAAAAAACTCTCTTCTTTATTAGACTCTCATCAAGACGTTATTTCTTTCGAGGCTTCAACAACGCACTTAGAGATTCGTACCCTACTCTCCGAGCAACAAGTCATTGAGCTAGTTGCCAGCTTGGGCTATACGGCCAACAATAGCGCTGTTACTGATAACTCAGTTGCTGAAGAGCACAAGGCAATCACTCCCGATCAACACCAAAGCCAGACATATCAAAGCGAAAAAGGCGACCAAGCAAGGCCTGACGAGCAACCAGCAGGCACGGCTCAACTACAGATGTTGATTCAAGGTATGACCTGTGCAAGCTGTGTCGCATCAGTAGAAAAAGCCCTTACTAATGTACAAGGGGTTGAAAAAGCTCAGGTAAACCTCGCAGAACAAAGCGCACTGGTGTTTGTGACAGAAGACTCAGATTCGTTACATCAATCTATTTTGCAATCTGTCAAACAAGCGGGTTACCAAGGCGAGGTTTTACAAGACGCCGCGACACAGCAAGAAAAGCAAGCGCAGCAACAACGTCAACAGCAGAAACGCTTTAAGTTGGATGCAATTGCCGGCCTTGTTGTGGGTGCCCCTTTGATGATTTGGGGTGTTGCTGGTGGCAACATGATGATTCGCAACACCAATGACCAATTGGTTTGGGGCGCGATCGGTATTGTGTGTTTGCTGCTGCTTGCCACTGCCGGAAAACAGTTCTTTAGTAACGCTTGGTTAGCGGCCACTCACAAGCGCGCCACGATGGATACCTTAGTTGCGCTCGGTACTGGCGCAGCGTGGTTCTATTCTATGCTTGTGGTGATTTTCCCAGACTGGTTCCCAATGGCATCTCGTCATGTTTACTTCGAAGCCAGCGCGATGATCATTGGTTTGATTTCACTTGGTCATTATATAGAAGCCAAAGCGAAAGCAAACACAACTCGCTCGCTTCAGGCTTTGGTGAACTTACAGCCTCAACAAGCGACCGTCATCACTGAGAAAGGTGATAAACAAATCGCGGTAGAAGAAATCACTCTAGGAATGAAGTTACGTATCAAGCCGGGAGAGAAAGTGCCCGTCGACGGTACGGTAATCAATGGTGAATCGTATATCGATGAGTCCATGCTAACAGGTGAGCCCGTTCCTGTATTAAAAGCACAAGAGGCACATGTATCCGCAGGGACATTGAATACCGACGGCTCTCTCACTATAGAGGCTACCGGAATCGGCGCTAATACTATGCTCGCACGTATTATTCGTATGGTGCGCAGCGCTCAGAGCAGTAAGCCTGCCATCGCGAAATTGGCAGACCAGATTTCATCGGTGTTTGTCCCTGTCGTTGTAGGCATAGCAATACTGGCCGCGCTTGTTTGGTTTGCCGTTGGCCCAGAGCCAAAAGCGAGCTATATGCTGGTGGTCACCACAACCGTACTTATCATCGCCTGCCCTTGTGCTCTAGGCTTAGCAACCCCACTTTCTGTCACTGTGGGAGTGGGTAAAGCCGCAGAACTCGGCATTTTGATCAAAGATGCTGATGCCCTGCAGCTAGCGAGTAAAATAGATACGGTTGTGTTCGATAAAACAGGCACGCTTACCCAAGGTAAACCGAGTGTGCAGCAAGTGTTTACTCACACCACCAGCCAAGAACAGCTGTTGGGGTTAGCGTACGCCGCCGAGCGTCAGTCAGAGCACCCACTAGCAAAAGCGGTATGCGACTTTGCTAATCAGCACGACACGCAAGAAGTGACTCTCGATAAATTTGAAAACGTTCGTGGGCGCGGCATTTTGGCAACGTATCAAGGTAAACCGCTGCTTATTGGCTCGCTTCAATTTATGCAAGCGAAAAACGTTGCAACAGAGGCTCTTCAGGATGAAATTGACGAATGTGCTCAGAACGCATGGACTCCGGTTGCCGTTGCGCTCAATGGTGAGTTAGTCGGCCTGATCGCCATTGCTGACCCAATCAAATCGGATGCAAAACAAGCGCTCTCTGCATTAAAATCGCAAGGCATCAAAACGGTAATGCTGACGGGTGACAACCAACACGTAGCCAACGCTATCGGTCAAGAACTTGGTATTGATGAAGTAATCGCTCAAGTAATGCCAGATGAGAAAGCTCAGCACATTGAGCAACTTCAATCCCAAGGCCATGTCGTGGCAATGGTGGGAGATGGCATTAACGACGCCCCTGCTCTCGCGTTAGCCAACCTTGGTATTGCAATGGGTAGCGGCAGTGATGTCGCCATTGAAAGTTCGCAAATGACCATCCTGAACACGTCACCAATGGCGGTGGTACATGCGATTGAACTGTCGCGCGCTACACTTAAAAACATGAAGCAAAACCTATTTGGAGCCTTCGTTTATAACTCACTGGGGATCCCTGTTGCCGCAGGCGTACTTTATCCTGCATTTGGATTTTTGCTCAGCCCAGTTGTCGCAGGTGCGGCAATGGCGCTGTCATCTATTACTGTCGTTAGTAATGCAAATCGACTACGACTTTTTTCAGTAAAATAACCACTTATATTTGAGGCTATTATGAAGTTGAAATTATTGACCTTTGCAATGCTTGCGACCGCATCCGCCAACGTATTGGCAGCTGATGTCATTAACCACAAATCGCCATACTGCGGCTGCTGTGGTGAATGGACAAAACACATGGAAGAGAACGGATTTACGGTCGAAGAGAAATTGCACGATGACATGAACGCCATAAAACGCGATCTAGGCATCAAGAACGAACAGCTTTACTCTTGCCACACAGCAGAAATCAACGGCTATGTGTTCGAAGGTCACATTCCAGCCGAAGACATTAAAGCATTCTTAGAAAATCCACCACGTAACGCAAAAGGGCTCTCGGTACCGGGCATGCCAATGGGTTCCCCTGGTATGGAGTATGGCGATAAAAAAGACAGCTACACTGTTTACGCGTTTAACGAAAAAGGCCAAGTGTTCGAATATAGCCACCACGAAGGCAACGACAAATAACAAGAAAGCCCAGCAAATCAATTGCTGGGCTTTTTCTTAATAGACAAATATAAGATTAGAAGCCGTAAGAGGCACCAAATACAAACGCATTGTTAACTAGGCTATCACCACTTGCGTTTTCTGCTCCGTGTGCTTGGCTACGGAACTCAAAGTAAGGCTGAACACCTTTACGTGTCCACGTTGCGCGAAGTTCGTGGTCCATCGTTTCCGCTTCAATCATGTAGACGTTGTTGTAGCTTAGCGTCACATCTTCATTCATCACGTAACCAATACGGTTATCCATGCGGTAATCTGTATCCGCATCTGCGTCTGTCGCATCAATATGCGCACGAGTACGGTTACTTAGCGAGATACCGTTATCGAAGTTGTAACCGATCTTAACCAATGGACGGTACTGTACGTTTTCGCCAGCAGAGAACAAGTGTTGGTAACCCGCTGCAACCCATAAATGATCGGTAATGTTAAATGACTGCTCACCACCCACAGTGATTGCTGGTGTTGTGTTACCTGCGCCACCGTTTTCTGTTTCCAGTTTACCCAACTGAATACCATCAAACTCGGTGTAAACCGTAAAGCCGCCGAATTGGTTATCAAAAGTATGACCAGCTTCCAGTGTAGACGTAACGTCCGAACCATGGATTCGACCATCATCGTGGAATTGAACGTTACCTGTTACGTAAGAAGAACCAGCAAAAGCGCTAGAAGCGAAAGCGAGAGAAAGAGCACTCAGTGCAAAAATGTTTTTCATAATTACTGCCTTTATTTATTCACGTTATGCGACGGTTTTAAAGGGCTTCTCTTCCCTTTTATCGCAAACTTTGGAATGTGCCTCCTTGGCGATCGCAATATTGTCCCAATTAATTCGCGATGAAAAATAAAACATTTTAAAAAGTGATCTTGTTCAAACCGACGCTCAACAACCCTGATAAAAGTATGGTAAATACAGGCACTTACCGTATTTTTCTACAATGATTCAAAAAATAGAAGTGTGATCATAAACAGGTAATTTATTGATATTTAGCAAATTAAGTGGATCCAGTTCACAATAATCCTGACCATTACAAGCTAAAACTTATTTATCAATGAAAAATAATTAGACATTGGTCACACTTAATTTCCCATAAAAATAAAGAAACCCTCAACATAACATTGAGGGTTTGCTTAAATTTAGCTGAGAAGATTAAGGTTATTTCACGCTAGTTACTCGGCTTGCTCTTTCCCCTGTCGCCGATACAGAGCGGATAAACACTTCTCCTTTCACACTTGGACGAGCATTGTCTGCGTAAGTCAGCCAGTTTTGACCGTCTAACGAGTATTGCAGTTCAACGCCAGGGAACTGAACGTTCATAGCTAGCTTGCCGTTTTCTACTTTCGCACCAGGAATTGGAAGGCGATAGTCGATACCAGATTTTTCTAGCTTAGCCAGTTCACGTTGGCCAAGAACGTTCGCAAAGCGGTTGTAGTCTTGGTTTAGCGATGCTTTATCAACTAGGTTAGAGTTTTGCGAGTACTCAACACCGACTTTGTAGTCGTTCTCCCAAACTGCGCGGTGCCATGCACGCTCAGCGGCTGCGAGTACGCGAGGGAATACCATGTACTCGTATTGCTCATCGTTACGTACTGTCTCAGACCAAAGCTGTGCTGATAGACCGTAGAAAGGTTTCGCTTCGATTTCACCTTTACCAGTAAAGCCGTTGCCATCGCGGTCTACAGAGGTTTCTGCGTTCTGAGGCATGTTCTCTGGTGCAAAGCCAAACATCTTACGCGTATCGGTTGCACGTGTTGCCCAGTAGTAACCACGCTCTTTCGGGTCAACTTCGTATGGCATGTCCATGTACACGTAGTCTGGGTTAGAAACGATCACGTCGTAACCTTTCTCAGACCACTCGTACACTGATGATGTACCACCCCAGTAAAGAACGTCCCAGAAGTTAACACGCGTATTTTCTGTTGCGAATGCTTTCTCACCTTCGCTGTATTTCAAACCATCTTGCCATGCTTGGAAGTTTGGAATGCCTTTCTCAGCAACTAATTTTGATACTTCTTGTGCAAAATGACTCGGTAGGTGAGCAAAATCGCTCACTGTACCGTCTGCGATTAACGCCTGACACTGTGGAGATTGCGCGAATGGCTTGTCTTGTTTCGACAGATCAATCGTGCCCTTCCAGCTAACTTTGTCTTCTGCGTTAACGTCTTGGAAACCAGCGCCAAGCTTGATGTTCTTCGCTTCATCGCCACCAAAGTGCCATGTCGTTAGCGGTGCCCCAGCTTCAGCGTGCATTGCTGCCACTTCTGAAATCACTTTATCTACAAAGCGAGTGGAAGATTCCATACACGGGTTGATAAAGCTTTGCTTATCGTAGAACTGAACCGTAGTGACATTAGAAGCATCTTGAGGATCCATCAGGCGGTATTCGTTCGCTTCAGCTTCCTTACCTTCTTCCATCAGGCGGTCGTAACGTGCTTCCATTGATACTACCGCTGCACGCGCGTGTGCTGGCATATCGATTTCGGGAATGACTTCAATGTTACGCGCTTTCGCGTATTTCAAGATTTCCACGTAGTCTGTTTTACTGAAGTAGCCAGAGCCAAAGTTGTCTGTCGTTGGACCGGAACCAAGCTGAGGCAGTACACAGCTTTTCTCTTGTGTATCGAAACAACGATTAGCGCCAACCTCTGTCAACTCAGGTAGGCCTGGGATTTCCAAACGCCAGCCTTCATCATCGGTTAGGTGAAGGTGAAGTTTGTTCATCTTGTACGCTGCCATTTGGTCTAGCGTTGCAAGAATTGCGTCTTTAGAGTGGAAGTTACGAGCCACATCCACCATCACACCACGGTAATCAAAGCGCGGTGCATCTTGGATAGACAGTTGTGGTAGAGAATCAGCATTTTGGCTATCTACCAGGCCAAAGATAGATTGTACTGCGTAGAAAGCACCTGCTTGGTCAAACGCTTTAATCGCAATACCATCGCCCTTGATGCTCATCTCGTAAGCACCAGATTTTGCCAGTTGACCGGTGAAGTCTGCAGGAACAACAGTGATGCTTACAGGAAGATCACCACGAACATCCACACCTACCACTTCTGCACGATCTTGAATTGCTGCGTATTGAGTCGCATCGAATGCGTCTTTAGGCAGCGCAATACCCGCCGCGATATCTACTGTACCTTTGCCTGCTTCAACAGACATTGGCGTTGGTAGTAACGTGGTTGATACTTCTTGTTTTGCTAGGTCTTCGTTCTTCTCGAAGCGAGACACAGCGTTTGCAAATACGTTGTTGTCATCTGGCGTACGTTTTAGGTTGTTACCCTCAAGGCCAGTCACGAAAGACGCAACGTCTTCTGTGTTAAGAGAAGCGATCATCTTAGGTTCTGCGTTTGGTGCTGCAACGAAAGCGCCCGGCATAAAGTCGGTTTCAAATAACTGCCAATATTCGCCAATTAGTGGAAGTACCACTTCTTCGCCCGCCGCAAAGCCATCAAACTTATCTGTTGGTTCCAGTTTGTGTAGGTCACCCGTTACACGAGAAATTTTGAACTGATCATTATCTACATCCAAAATCAGACGAATGCTGTGGAAGTAGATAGCCCAATCTTTAGAGTTAACCGCTTCACCTTGGTTAACTAGCGTCATGTTCACCTTGTTACAAGAAGCCCACTCAGCCCCTAAATCCTGACAAGCAAGACCTTCGTTTGCACCGTGGTTAGTCAACACTTGGTATTGAATATCAAGGCTATTAGCCAGTGAATTTACAACTTGTTGCTCAGAGCTTTGCAGAGCAGAGCAACTTGCTAATGTGGTGATAACAGAAACAGCAATCAGACTAGGTTTAAACATCTTACTTCCCCAAAAAAGTCAGTGGTTCAAAACGACAACGATAAACATCGCGGCTCCTCAAATGCGAGGGGCCTAACAGTTGCATTCAACATACAACCAGTTATTTCTAAGCGTAAAATAAATAGAAATAGGAAGTGATCTAGTTCAAAAAATGATACTCAGCAAAAACCATAAAAACTTAACTTTCATGAGGTTACAAGCCACGTTAAAATCGAATAACTTGTTTTGACGAGTTTGCTGCGATCTAGGTCACTCATATTCATGAGTTACGACTGATTTTGTAAGATTTGGATCACGCCTAATTATTTTGTGAACCATTAGTAAGCGAATTACCTATTTATCTTTCGTGAAGTGACTCTCATTTATTCGTCGTCAAAACTCGTCAATATTTTTAGAAATGACGATTTTGTCGAATATCCCCACTAGAGAAATTGCACTTAACCTCAAGCATTTTTGCGTATAAAGTTTAAAGGTATCTTACCTGAGGACCATTCTATGTTTCGTCTCTTGGCACTCATATCATCCCTACTTGTTGCCTTTGCTCCCTTTTCTTCTTATGCAGAGCCGCAACATTGGTTAGCAAAAAAAGGGGAAACCGAGCTGATGATCATTGGCTCTGTCCATGTGGGCGATAAAACGATGTACCCACTCCCTAAAACTATTACTCAGCACTTAAGCCAAAGCGCTGGATTGATTATCGAAGCTGATGTCAGAAACTCTGAAGGCTTGGTTTACCCACAAGCAACCATCCTTTCTAAAGATGTTTTAGACAAGGCTCAACGTCGCCACTTAGTCGAGATAGCACAAGATTTAGGGTTGCCAGAAACTCAACTTTTGAATTCTCCACCATGGACGGCTGCATTAACCATCCAACTCGCTTTAGTCAACAAACTGGGGTATGTCTCTGATAAAGGGGTCGACATGCACTTAATAGGACTCGCTGATAAAAAACAAATCCCGGTCATTCCACTGGAGTCCGTGCAATTCCAAATCGATTTAATAGCAGGTCAATCAGAAGGCGGTAAAGAGATGCTCCTCTCGTCAATTGAAGAATATGACGGTGGGGAAGAATTGGTTCAGTGTTTGATAGAAAGCTGGAAGAGCGGTGATGGTAGCATGTTGGTCGAGGCATCATTAACCGATCAAGCAACAGAAGATTTTAATCAGGCTTTCTTATATGAGCGCAATCGAGATTGGGCAAAAAAACTTGATACTGGCAGTGTCCTACCTCAACGTTCGGGTCGCTATACCGTTGTTGTCGGCAGTTTGCATTTAGTTGGTAAAGATAATCTGATTGAGCTGCTTAAAAAAAGGGGCTTTGACATAAAACCACTCGGTAAAACCCGCCAAGCTAGGTGCCATATTTAGAAATTTATTTGAAGGCAGCCAGCCTCATCAATGATGAATAGCAAGGCATCACGCTAACACGATCACTGACAATGGTTTACTCCTCAGCTAAAACGACTCTAACCTATGTGGATACATAATAACTCATATGAAATTTAAAGCTTTATTCCTATGCGTGAGCAGTATGATGCTCACTTCATCGCTTGCTTATGCTAAACCGTCATGTAACGTAGAAAATTTTCAAGCTATTGATATAACCCCGGAAGCAAAAGGCGGGCTATTAGATAAAGAGAGTGGCCAGTTTCTTATTACCGAAAAACCAATGATGCGTTGTGCGAACATCACTTTTTCCACTAACCATACCCGAAATCGCGTCGCACATATGATGAATCAAGGCTTTGAAGCTGTTTACTTTGATGGAAGCTCGAGCAAATCTCACTCTGTCACGTTTGATGAAGACGAACTAAAAGCAGGTTACATCAAAGTTGGTCCAAACCACCCAAAGACCGCTTATGTTTGCTTCACAACTTCTGAAACCCCTATCAGCACTATCTCGTGTGACATCAAGTAATAAATTTACTCACTCTAAAAAATGAAAAGGCCCTACATCTCTGTAGAGCCTTCCTCTCAATACGTGTCGGTGAAGTGCCATATTCTAACGTCAGGTGAACCCATTTGGCTCGATACTATTGAAGTCTAAAATTACTAGCGCTAAAAACGACGAAAGCCTGCTCATTGAGCAGGCTTTCTAAAAGTGGTCGGTGAAGAGGGATTCGAACCCCCGACCCTCTGGTCCCAAACCAGATGCGCTACCAAACTGCGCTATTCACCGAGATGTTTAACTGAGGACTTGTCCCCGTCAACGAATGCGTATATTACGGATTCTGAACTGTGACGCAAGTGCTTTTTACAAAAAAACCTTAGGTCTTAATTCGTTTGATGAATAACTGAACACTAGCACGTAAAATGTGACTGATAACTCACAACAAAATACAGTTTATTAACCTTAGCAACATAATTGATCCAGATCAGTGTGCAACAAGGCACTGCCATTTAGTTTTATGCCTGTCGGGAACATCTTGGAGGAAACGTATGGACTTTTGGCTTGATCTCCTATTTGGTAATGCAGTGGGTCTATCGTCAATGATAGTAATCTTTGGGGCAATTGGTCTGATGTTATTTTACGGCGGTTTCTTCATATACAAGATCATGAACGACAAATCTCCTCACTAGATCTCGCTTAGCTCTAGAAACGCTTTGCACCGGAGTCGGTTACTTGCCTACTCCGGTTTTTTATTTGATCTCAATGCACCACTCATTGATATAATCCTATTATTCCTCCCTGTTCTTAATGAGATTACTACTATGTCTCACGATGACGATTTTGATCTGTTCCAACAGATGATGGGCGATGTAAAGCCGATCACTCAAGACACCGCCGAACACAAAAAAGTACACCAAGTAACCGAAGCACAGCTCGCCAAGAGAGAAGCAGCAATCTGGCTCACAGAAGATGACCCAGAATACCTGTCACTTGATCACGCAGAAATGCTGAAACCAGAGGACTTTGTTGAGTTTAAACGTGATGGCGTACAAGACGGGGTTTACCGCAAGCTTCGTCTTGGCAAATATCCAATCCAAGCACGCCTAGATCTGCATCGTAAAACATTGAAAGAAGCTCGTGATGAAGTCGTAAAGTTTTTAAAACAGTGCCTATCAATGGACATACGAACGGTCGTTATTGTCCACGGCCGAGGAGAACACTCAAATCCACCAGCACTAATGAAAAGCTTTGTTAGCAGCTGGCTACAACAAATCAGGGAAGTTCAGTGCGTGCATAGTGCGCAACGCTTTCACGGTGGGACCGGAGCCGTTTACGTTCTACTGAGAAAAAGTGCGGAAAAGAAATTAGAAACTCGCGAACGTCACCAAAAACGGTTGGGCTAAATTTCACCCTAATGCTAGAATGCCCGCCCTTATTCTTCCTTCCCTTTCATGGGAAGGAAACTTCATTCGCCGTTGTGAAACGTTAGGAGACAAAAATGTCACAAGACAACGCTAAACGATTAAATAAATTCATCAGTGAAACTGGCTTTTGTTCACGCCGTGAGGCAGACAGACTGATTGAACAAGGTCGTGTCACCATTAATGGAAACAAGCCTGAAATGGGAACAAAAGTACTACCTGGTGATGATGTTTGTGTGGATGGTAAGCCAGTTGCAGCAAAAGAGAAGCCGATTTATATCGCTCTCAATAAACCAACAGGCATCACCTGTACAACAGAACGAGATGTACCCGGGAACATCGTTGATTTTATCGGTCACAAAAAACGTATCTTTCCGATCGGCCGCTTGGATAAACCCTCTGATGGTCTGATTTTTTTGACCAACGATGGCGACATCGTCAACAAAATCCTCCGTGCTGGCAACAGCCACGAAAAAGAGTACGTTGTGCGCGTGGACAAACCGATTACAGGTGAGTTTCTTAAACAGATGTCGAGCGGCGTTAAGATTCTCGATACCGTCACTCTACCTTGTAAGGTAACGAAAGAGACTAAGTTCTCTTTCCGTATTGTGCTCACTCAAGGACTTAACCGCCAAATCCGTCGTATGTGTGAAGCACTAGGTTACGAAGTCTTTAAGCTTCGTCGTGTTCGAATCATGAATATCTCTCTTGACGGTATTCCGAACGGAAAATGGCGTTACTTAACTGACGATGAAGTCGCTGAGATTCTTGCTATGTGCGATGGTTCGGTGGGTACAGAAGAGGCATCAAAAACAGACTCTAGAGGTCGTAATATTCGTAAAGCGACCGACGCAAAGCTGTTTGATAGCCGTGAAGAAAACCAAGATTCTACTGCTCGTCGTAACCAGAAGACACGAACTTTCCGTGGTAACAATGCTGATGAATTCCGTCACGCACCAAACTCGAAAAAAGGCCAACAAAAGCGTCGTCAGCGTGATGATGAAGGCGGACGTCCAGCTAAAGAACATTACAAAGCGAAACCACAAGGTGAACGCAGCAGACCGCTAGGCGAGCATGGTAAATCGCACCGTAAACCAGACGCATCGAGCAACAAGCACTCAGCAAACAAGCCTCAATCACCGAGTAAGCCTAAGCAGCATTACATGAACCCAAATGCCACGAAGCCAAGCAAACCAGCTAAACGCACCGGTGGTACATTGAGTCTGAAGAAGTAAGTAACGCTTCACTGACAGGCAAGATCAAAAAAGGACGCTCATGAGCGTCCTTTTTATTTGTCATGAGTTTACAAACAAAGAGGTGCAAACTGACCACGAGTTAATCCAAGCAAATCTTTCGGGGCGAGTTCAATCTCTAAGCCTCTCTTCCCTGCGCTTACACAGATTGTGTCTTGCTCTGCTGCGCTTTCGTGCAAAAAAGTAGGTAAGGCTTTCTTCTGCCCCAGTGGGCTAATCCCACCAACAACATAACCTGTGGTCTTTTGCGCGATTTCCGGATCAGCCATATCGGCCTTTTTGCCCTTCGCTGCTTTCGCTGCCAGTTTTAGGTTCAGCTTTTGATCAACAGGGATAATCGCAACCGCAAGGTTCTTTGGCTCGCCGTTCAAGCAGAACAGCAAGGTTTTAAATACTGTTTTCGGATCCTGCCCCAATACTTCAGCAGCCTCCAAGCCATAACTATCGGCTCTAGGGTCGTGCTCATACTGATGAATCGTGTGTGGAATTTTTTTCTTTTTCGCAAGATTAATGGCCGGAGTCATCAAGATTCTCCTCATAAAAACAACAAGCGCAGATTGAATCGGATCTGCGCTTTTAGTTAATGATATCAGCGAGTTTGAGTCAATCGCTTTTTCTCTGTTAGGTTACTGATCAATCGCCGTATCAACTAAATACGTGATTTCACCTGAAGGGGCATACTCATTAACATCAATAGGGCTGTGTGTTTCTAAATAATCCTTCAAAACCTCAGCATCGGTAAAACCTGTATTTACATACCCTAGATGATCGTCGATTTTAGGGTAACCATCACCACCAGCAGCATTATAGCTTGGTACGGTAAAGCGGTAATTACCATCTAAGCGAAGTTGCTTATTACCAATGAACACATTGGCTACCTCACCATTATTGATACTCATCGCAATACCCGCAAACTGCGCGTAAGCTCCAGAGTCGACAGGCTTAGTTGCAACGACATTTAGGTAATCCAATACTTCTTTGCCCGTCATATCAACGTAAGAGACCATATTGCCAAATGGCTGAACAGTCAGCACATCTTTGTAGGTAATGTCACCTGCTGCAATCGAATCACGAACGCCGCCAGAATTCATTACGGCGAAATCTGCTTTTGCACGTTCCATATGAGCCGTTGCAATTAATCGACCTAAGTTTGTTTGCTGGTAACGAACCACACTGCGGTCACCCTCAAGCTTACCGTTAGATTCTGCAATCTTCACGTTTAGCTTGCCCTGACCTTTTTCTTGATAAGGACGAAGAAACTCAAGCATCGTTTCGTCTTGTTCAATCTCTTCTTGGAGCAAAACTCGTTGCGACTGACCATCAACTTTAATTTTCTTTTTCAAGTTTACTGGGATCAGATCGTAGCTCACCATCGAGAGTTCACCATTACGAAACTCGTAATCGGCGCGTCCCACATATTTCCCCCACTCATGTGCCTGAACAATATAAGCACCATTTTGTTGATCAGGCTGACATTCATCACCCGGTTTAAAACTCTTTTTGATGACGTTTGGACCTTCCATGCAAACCGGCTCTTGTGAGTGACCACCGACAATCATATCCAGATCACCTTCATTCAAATAACGAGCTAACGCTACATCACCAGGTGCATTGATGCCTCTATTGCCATTCTCATAGTGTCCCATATGTGTGACAGCAAAAATAAGGTCTGGGTACTCCGTTTCTTTCAGCTCAGCAATTAGATTCTTGGCTTCTTCTTTTGGGTCACGGAAGTCAATTTGTTCAATGAATTCAGGGTTGCCAAGTTTCGCTGTATCTTCGGTTGTAAGACCAATTACTGCAATCTTAATACCCTGTTTGTTAAACATCGCGTACGGTTGGAATAGGCGCTTGCCAGTATTTTTATCGTAAATATTGGCAGACAACATCGGAAAACTTGCCCACTCTTGCTGCTTGAAAAGCACATCCAATGGATTATCAAACTCATGATTACCTAGCGCCATCGCATCGTAACCAATTTTGCTCATGCCTTTAAAATCTGGCTCGGCATCTTGTAAATCAGACTCAGGTACTCCAGTGTTGATGTCACCACCAGAAAGCAGTAACACACTGCCCCCCTCTGCTTGTATTTCTTCACGCAAATCATCTATTAACGTTTTACGTGCCGCCATACCGTACTCGCCGTATCGATTTTGCCAAAAACGACCGTGATGATCGTTAGTGTGTAGCACGGTCAATTTATAGGTTGTATCGGTATTCCATTCTGGTGCAGGTTGCGTAGCACACCCAGCTAACGAGGCCAAAATAGCGGCACTCAACGCAGTTTTAATAATCAGACGCTGCTTCATTTATTTACCTTTTTTCTTATTGGGAGTCACTGATGCACATTCCCAGCGGCCTAGAGCCTTTACAGCAAGAAGCTGAGAATGATGCGCCACCTGATAAAAAAATAGCCAACACGAGGTTGGCTATTGCATTTGATCACCAGTCATCTGGCGTTTACTTGATATCGATATCTGCAAAGCTCTTGATCAGATCATCAAGAGATTTCATTTGCGCTAGGAACGGTTCTAACTTGTCTAGCGGCAGTGCAGATGGGCCATCACAGCGTGCTTGGTCTGGGTTTGGATGCGCCTCGATAAATAGACCTGCAATGCCTGTTGCTAGACCCGCTTTCGCAAGTTCAACTGTTTGCTCACGACGACCGCCAGATGCCGCACCTGACGGATCACGCATCTGTAGTGAGTGCGTTACGTCAAAGATGATTGGGCTGCCTTTCGACGCATTTTTCATCACACCAAAGCCAAGCATGTCTACGACTAGGTTATCGTAACCGTGGCAAGAGCCGCGCTCACATAGGATGATCTTGTCGTTACCGCATTCCGCGAACTTCTCAACGATGTTACCCACTTGACCTGGGCTCATAAATTGAGGTTTCTTCACGTTGATAACCGCACCTGTTTTTGCCATTGCTTCAACAAGGTCAGTTTGACGAGCTAGGAATGCAGGAAGCTGAATAACGTCTACCACGTCAGCGACAGGTTGAGCTTGCGCTTCAGTGTGAACGTCAGTGATGATCTTCACACCAAATGTGTCTTTTAGCTCTTGGAAGATTTTCATACCTTCTTCAAGGCCTGGGCCACGGTATGAATGAACAGAACTGCGGTTTGCTTTGTCAAACGACGCCTTAAATACGTAAGGAATGCCAAGTTTTTCCGTTACTTTTACGTAGTGCTCACAGATCTGCATCGCAAGATCACGAGACTCAAGAACGTTCATGCCTGCAAATAGGGTGAATGGCTTGTCGTTAGCAACCTGAATGTCGCCGATATTAACGATTTTCTGTTCCATTTTGATTCTCTTTTTCTGTCCACGATACGCCACAGTTCGGCACATCGATAAAATTAGTGAAGTGTGACGTGCGTTTCACTCATCACATTAACTTGTGATTTTAGTAGCTCAGAAGCCGGATCGTCAGGGCATTGGTCAATAAAGTACTGAAAATCTGACACCGCCACTTGAGGGCACTCTAGCTGTTGGAAGATAAAACCACGGTCACGAATCTCGTATGGGTCATCTGGCACAAAGGTTAACGCAAGGTTCGTACAACGCAACGCCAGCGTGTAGTGCTCTTCACGTAACATCGCGCTTTTGATCAACGCTAACCAGCGACCAATAATGGTTGGATTGTCAGCTTCTTCAAAGTGTTCTGGCTTTAACTGAGCCAACGGTCCTTCTTGGCCAATAAGCCAAGCTTGGAGGATTCTTTCCCCCACATACTCACCATTAAATGGGTTAATGTAGTCTGGCTTTTTATGCATCCAATCGACTTTTAGTAGGAACTGAGTAGGAAAAGTGACTCCCTTCAACGGGAAACCCAGCTTTTTACCTAGATATAATAAAATCGAACCTAAACTAACCGGGATACCTTTTCGACGCTCCAACACTTTATCGATAAAGCTGTTGTCCGAAATAAAGTATTCCTGCTCGTCGCCTTTGAACCCCCACTCATGGAAAAACAGTCGTAGGAATGCATCAAATCGTTGCTCTTCATCGGTTTCATGAACAAGCGTGGCTTCTGCATCTTTGTAAAGACGCTCTAACTCTTGTTTCGCCCAATGTACTTTGGTTTCTGGGTTGATCGCTTTGTTTAGCTCAAGCGCACCTTCCACCAACGGTATATTGTCAAAATCTTCGTCAAAAAACTCTAACATGACGTCTTATCCAAATAACGTAGGGCTCTTAGACACAGCAATATTCGCAGCCATGACCAACCAACCTAATGCGCCGAAAAAGCCAAATATCTTCAGTAGGTTGTTTTTCGCAAGCTTCAACGAGAAGAAACCGAGTGCAATGTACGCTAGTACGCAGGTGATTTTGTTTGTTAACCACGGTGCGGCATCAGTAAACGGGATGAAACCAGTAATGAAAATAAGAGCGATACCTGACACTAGCAATGCAGTATCAACGATGTGGGGAAACACTTTCAAAAAGCGATTATTTCGCTTCGGTGAGTTCATCATCATTAACACGAATCGGATCGATAATAGTGTCGCGCTGAGCGCAATCGTCACTAAGTGTATGTGTTTTAGAGCTACGTACATTTTTCTTCTCTTTTTAGTTAGTGTTTGCTGACTTCCGTGATTAACAGGCAAAACAACCGAGCGTTACTCGATCGTTACCGCCGTAATCTTTTTCCGTGGCAACTTGTTGGTAACCAAAACCACGCATTATCTCACGTACGGCATCACCCTGATCATAACCATGTTCGAATGCCAGCCAACCGCCCACTTCAAGATACTGACGAGCAAGATCCGAGATATGGCGGATATCGGCTAAACCATTCTCCTTAGCAACTAATGCAGATTTTGGCTCAAAGCGCACATCACCTTGGGATAAATGTGGATCTTTTTCATCAATATACGGCGGATTGGAGACAATTAAAGCAAACTTCGTACCCTCTGCAATAGGCTCGAACCAACTGCCTTGAGCAAAGGTCACATTTTTGATGTTTAGCTGCTCAGCATTGTACTCTGCAAGTGCTTTCGCTTCTTGCTTGAGATCTACGCCCATCACTTGACGTTTTGGCATTTCAGATGCGAGTGCGATAGCAATTGCCCCCGTCCCCGTTCCAAGATCTAAAATAGGTCCTGTTTGCTCATAGGTCTTATCGAGTGCAACTTCGACCAAACGTTCTGTATCCGGTCTTGGGATCAAGGTGGAGGGAGAAACTTTGAACGGTAGAGACCAAAACTCTCGCTCACCAATAATATAAGCGACGGGTTCACCAGCTAAACGTCGTTCAAGTAGAGCGTCGAATTTTGCTTGTTGCTCTGCTTCTAATGTTTTTTCTGGCCAGGTCAGTAGATAAGTTCGTGGTTTGCCAAGGACATGGCAGAGGAGTACAGCTGCATCGAGAGAAGGCGACTCTTTGCCGCCTTCTGCCAGTTTCGCCGTCGCACTTTTCAGTGCTTGCTCAATTGATTGAACTTGGCTCATCGATTAGCCGTTCTCTGCGAGCGCCGCAAGTTGGTCTGCTTGGTGCTCTTGAATCACAGGATCAATCAAGCTCTGCAGGTCACCTTCCATCACTTCGTTCAAACGATAGATGGTTAGGTTGATACGATGATCAGACACACGACCTTGTGGGTAGTTGTAGGTACGAATACGGTCACTACGGTCACCAGAACCTAGAAGGTTACGACGTGTATCAGACACTTCTGCGGCACGACGTTCTTCTTCCGCTTGAACGATACGAGCAGCAAGAACCGCCATCGCTTTCGCTTTGTTCTTGTGCTGTGAACGCTCGTCCTGACACTCTACTACCGTACCCGTTGGTAAGTGGGTAATACGGATTGCAGAATCCGTGGTGTTAACGTGCTGACCACCCGCGCCAGATGCACGGAACGTATCAATTTTCAGGTCTACTGCTTTGATTTCTGGCAGATCCGCCTCTGGGATTTCCGCCATCACCGCTACGGTACATGCAGAAGTATGCACACGGCCTTGGGATTCAGTTGCAGGAACACGTTGCACACGGTGACCGCCAGACTCAAACTTCAGTACGCCGTACGCACCGTCGCCGCTCACTTTTGCGATCATCTCTTTGTAACCACCGTGTTCAGCTTCGTTTGAAGACATCACTTCGATGCGCCAGCCACGCTTTTCTGCGTACTTGCTGTACATACGGAATAGATCACCCGCGAAGATACCCGCTTCGTCGCCACCCGCACCTGCACGAATTTCTAGGAAACAGTTACGATCATCGTTCGGATCTTTTGGCAGAAGAAGAATCTGTAACTCATCAGTAAGACGCTCAATCGTCGCTTTCGCTTCTTTGATTTCTTCTTGCGCCATTTCACGCATTTCTTCGTCGTCTTCGTTTGCCATCTCTTCAGCGGCGACAAGATCTTCTTGTGCTTGTTGATAAGCTTGGAAGCACTTGGTTACTTCTTCTAGCTGAGAGTACTCTCTTGATAGAGCACGGAATTTGTCCTGATTTCCAATTACATCAGGATCACCAAGAAGATGTTGAACTTCTTCGTAACGTTCTACTAGCGTTTCTAGCTTAGTCAGAATAGAGGCTTTCATAGTGTCGTTTTCTTAATAAAAAGCGTGAGTTATAGATCATCCAAGCCGAGTGTCTGGCGGATAATCGTTAATTTTGCTGGTTCGCCTTGCTCTGCCGCACTTTGCAATGCGCGAGTTGGAGCGTGAATCAGTTTGTTGGTGAGTTTATTACTCAGCTCGCGCAGCACTTTCTCCGGATCTGCGCCCGCCGCTAAAGATTGCAAACTTTTGCTCAGTAACTCTTCACGAATTTCGTTGGCTGATTTGCGATAGTCGCGAATACTATCTACGGCTTGCAGTGAACGCAACCATGTCATAAACGCAGCGCTTTCTTCACTAACAATCGCTTCGGCTTGAATCGCTTCGACTTTACGCTGCTCAATGTTGCTGTCGATGATAGATTGCAAGTCATCAACCGAATACAAATATGCGTCGCTCAGTTCACCGACTTCCGACTCTACATCTCGCGGCACCGCAATATCGACTAACAAAATAGGTTGATGTCGGCGCTGCTTCAGAGCAGTTTCGACCATACCTTTGCCAATAATAGGCAATGGGCTCGCCGTTGAGCTAATCACGATATCCGCTTTCGCCAAATGTTCAGGAATTTCGTTTAAACTGATGACTTCTGAGCCAAATTGATCCGCTAAGCCTTGCGCGCGCTCTTTGGTACGGTTTGCGACAATCATTTTTGTGCAGCCGTTGGATGCTAAATGCTTCGCGACCAGTTCAATCGTCTCACCCGCACCAACCAAAAGCACGGTTGAATCAGATAACGACTCAAAAATATGTTTTGCCAATGTACATGCGGCATAAGCCACGGACACAGCATTACCACCGATATCTGTTTCTGTTCTCACACGCTTTGCGACTGAGAACGTCTTTTGAAACAGTTTATCAATTGAAGCATCGACGGCTTGATGATCTCGCGAGTCAGAAAATGCTTGCTTTACCTGCCCCAAAATTTGAGGCTCACCCAACACCAGAGAATCTAGCCCACATGATACGCGCATCAAATGCTTAATTGCGGCTTGTTCTTCATGCACATACAAACTCGGCATTAAATCTTCGCGGCTCACTTGATGAAACTGAGCAAGCCAATCGATTAACTTATTTCGCGCTCCTTGCTTAACATCGCAGTACAACTCAGTTCGGTTACAGGTTGAAACAATCACACTGCCGTTAACCGCTTCGTGCTCTCTAAGTTGCTCGAGTGCAGGGCCGAGTTTATCCGGACCAAACGCCACCTTCTCTCGCAAGTCGACAGACGCTGTATTGTGATTGATTCCAATAGCAAGCAAGGACATCTAACGTGGTATCTCTGGGATAGGTTATAAAATAGGTCCAGAATTTTACTGTAAGCACGCATTTATTGAAAGGGTAAGCCGGATTTGTTTTCCTAACTGCGACTTTTCAATGCTATAGTTGTGAGCGATTCCCGACGAAACTGATTAATAAGCCATCAAACATGACGTTACGCTCCTTTATTCTTTTTTTCTTGTCGAGCTTACTGCTCGCTGGTTGTTCCTCCGTTCCTGAAAGTGTTACCAGCGTTGAATGGCAAGCTCATGAGCAACGACTCGAGACCATCCAAGATTTTCAAGCAACGGGAAAACTTGGTTATATTGGCCCAGACCAAAGACAAAATTTAAATTTCTACTGGAAACATTCTTCAGCACTCAGTCAACTACGTTTAACTACGATTCTCGGACAAACGGCATTAAAGCTCACCATCACCCCACAAGGTGCCACAGTAGAAACTTACGACGATCAGGTCCTTTCCTCTCGCAGTGCAAACCAGCTAATTTACCGTCTTACGGGGTTAATGATGCCCGTTGAACACATGCCTGACTGGCTATTAGGCCTACCGACCGATGCCGACAAATTCCAATTGTCCTCAACCAATACACTGCAAGCGTTAAACAAACAAATTGGTTTAAATGATTGGAGTATTGCTTATCAACGGTATGGCGACGTTCAATGGCATGAGCAGTCTCTACCACTGCCAAATAAGCTGAAACTCACCACTGCTGACGTAAAAATAAATCTAGTGATCACAAAATGGAACATCACCCAATGATTGAACTTTCAACACGCTGGCCATCACCAGCGAAATTGAATCTCTTTCTATATATCAACGGCCGTGCAGAGAATGGCTACCACGAGTTACAAACCTTATTCCAATTCGTCGATCACGGCGATGAGCTCACCATTCAAGCAAACCATTCTGGTGATATTACGATTTCTCCAGATATAGAAGGTGTGCCTCTTCAAGACAATTTAATTTGGAAAGCAGCAACCGCACTTCAAGCATACTCAGAGTGCCCTTTTGGCGCACATATTGAGCTACAGAAAGTGCTACCTATGGGTGGGGGCATTGGTGGGGGCTCATCGAACGCGGCTACAGCATTAGTGGCACTGAACTACTTATGGCAGCTGAATCTAACTGACGATGAACTGGCTGAAATTGGTTTAAAGTTGGGCGCAGACGTGCCCGTATTTGTGCGCGGATTTGCAGCTTTCGCTGAAGGTGTTGGCGAGAAACTCTCCCCCGCTTATCCAGAAGAAAAGTGGTATTTAGTCGTCAGACCGAATGTTTCTATCGCAACCGTCGACGTTTTTTGTCATCCAGATCTAACGCGAAACACCCCAAAACGAGATCTAGAAACACTTTTAAATACGCCAAGCGTAAACGATTGCGAAAAAATTGTACGAATGCTCTACCCAGAGGTTGATAAGCAACTTTCTTGGCTGCTACAATACGCGCCGTCAAGATTGACGGGGACAGGATCTTGCGTTTTTGCTGAATTTTCGAGCAAATCTGAAGCAGAAACTATCCTTGCACAACTCTCTGATAAAGTCTCGGCATTTGTCGCTCAAGGGCGCAATATTTCGCCATTAAAAGAGACTTTGGCTGAATACCAATCAGCCTCACACCGACCTATTTAAACTGGACGCAAACCCGAGGTTTCCACCGTGCCTGATATGAAGCTATTTGCTGGTAACGCAACACCTGAACTAGCCCAACGTATTGCTGATCGTCTTTACATCTCTCTTGGTGATGCATCTGTTTCTCGCTTTTCTGATGGCGAAGTTGCAGTTCAAATCAATGAGAATGTTCGTGGTAGCGATGTTTTCATCATTCAATCCACTTGTGCACCGACTAACGACAACCTAATGGAATTGGTTGTTATGATTGATGCAATGCGCCGTGCTTCAGCAGGCCGTATCACTGCAGTTATCCCTTACTTCGGCTACGCTCGCCAAGACCGTCGTGTACGTTCTGCGCGTGTGCCAATTACTGCAAAAGTTGTTGCTGATTTCCTATCTAACGTTGGTGTTGACCGCGTTCTAACTATCGACCTACACGCAGAGCAAATTCAAGGCTTCTTCGATGTACCTGTAGACAACATCTTCGGCACGCCAGTGCTACTTGAAGATATGCAGGCTCGCGGTTTAGATAACCCTGTTGTGGTATCTCCTGACCTAGGTGGCGTTGTTCGTGCTCGCGCAACAGCAAAAGCACTAGGCGACATCGACATCGCAATCGTAGATAAGCGTCGTCCACGTGCAAACGTTTCTGAAGTAATGAACCTAATCGGTGATGTTGAAGGTCGTGACTGTGTGATCGTTGATGACATGATCGACACAGGTGGCACACTATGTAAAGCAGCTGAAGCACTAAAAGAGCGCGGTGCTAAGCGTGTATTCGCTTACGCTACTCACGCTGTATTCTCAGGCAACGCTGCGGACAACATCAAGAACTCAGTTCTTGACCAAGTTATCGTAACTGACTCTATCTCTCTATCTAAAGAGATGGCTGCAACAGGCAAAGTGACAACACTAAGCCTATCTCGCATGCTAGCTGAAGCGATTCGTCGTATCAGCAACGAAGAGTCAATCTCTGCAATGTTCAACTAATCCGAACATTTCAGTTACACTGATTTCAAAAGCACCCCTCTTTGGGGTGTTTTTTATTTGTACTGATAACCAGAAAATCCCTTGGTCGCCCACTGCGAGAATTCTGTGCTATCATACTGCGCTTTTTGAGATTCCAGAGAGATCCTAACCTTGAGTCAACAAATCAAACTTCTTGTTGGTCTTGCTAATCCAGGACCAGAATACGCCAGAACTCGTCACAATGCGGGCGCTTGGGTTGTAGAAGAATTAGCACGCGTTCACAACGTTACACTGAAGAACGAACCAAAGTTTTTTGGTCTAACAGGACGCATTATGGTCAATGGCCAGGATCTCCGTTTGCTTATCCCAACCACCTTCATGAATCTATCAGGTAAATCGATCGCAGCGCTTGCGAAATTTTATCAAATTAAACCTGAAGAGATCATGGTCGCTCATGACGAGCTAGACTTACCGCCAGGTGTCGCTAAGTTTAAAAAAGGTGGTGGTCACGGTGGACATAACGGTCTGCGTGACACCATTAGCAAACTGGGCAATAACAAAGATTTTTATCGTCTTCGCATTGGCATTGGTCATCCGGGACACAAAGATAAAGTGGCGGGTTTTGTATTAGGTAAAGCGCCAGCTAAAGAGCAAGAGCTTTTAGATGCAGCAGCTGATGAGGCTGTTCGTTGTCTAGATATCCTGATTAAGGATGGCCTATCTAAAGCACAAAATCGCCTCCACACGTTCAAAGCTGAATAAGGTTACTATCATGGGTTTTAAATGTGGCATCGTTGGTCTACCTAACGTAGGTAAATCAACTCTGTTCAACGCACTAACTAAAGCGGGTATCGAAGCAGCAAACTTCCCGTTCTGTACCATTGAACCAAACACTGGTGTGGTTCCTGTGCCAGATCTACGTCTAGACGCACTAGCTAAGATCGTTAACCCACAGAGAGTTCTTCCAACGACGATGGAGTTCGTGGACATCGCTGGTCTTGTTGCTGGTGCATCACGTGGTGAAGGTTTAGGTAACAAATTCCTAGCTAACATCCGTGAAACAGACGCGATTGGCCACGTTGTACGTTGTTTTGAAAACGAAAACATTGTTCATGTTTCAGGTAAAGTTTCACCTATCGAAGATATCGAAGTGATCAACCTTGAACTTGCAATGGCTGACCTTGATTCTTGTGAGCGAGCGATTCAACGTAACGCGAAGAAGGCAAAAGGCGGCGATAAAGACGCAAAATTTGAACTAACCGTACTAGAAAAACTATTACCAGTACTAACTGAAGGCGGCATGGCACGCACAGTTGAGCTATCTAAAGAAGAGTTAGCAGCAATCGGCTACCTAAACTTCCTTACACTGAAGCCAACTATGTACATTGCAAACGTAAACGAAGATGGTTTCGAAAATAACCCATATCTAGATGCGGTTCGCGAGTTCGCAGAAAAAGAAAACAACGTCGTTGTACCTGTATGTGCAGCTATCGAATCTGAACTATCTGAACTAGAAGATGAAGATCGCGAAGAATTCCTAGCAGATATGGGGATCGAAGAACCGGGACTGAACCGTGTAATTCGCTCTGGTTACGAGCTACTAACTCTACACACTTACTTCACGGCAGGTGTTAAAGAAGTACGTGCGTGGACAATCCCTGTTGGTGCAACTGCGCCTCAGGCGGCAGGTAAGATCCACACTGACTTCGAGAAAGGCTTTATTCGTGCAGAAGTAGTCGGTTACGACGATTTCATCCAATTCAATGGTGAAAATGGCGCAAAAGACGCAGGTAAATGGCGTCTAGAAGGTAAAGACTATATCGTAAAAGATGGTGATGTTGTACACTTCCGCTTCAATGTTTAATTAAATGAATGAATTTTAAACACTTCATTCACACTAAAAGCCAGCTGCTAAGCTGGCTTTTTTAATACCTTAAGTAAATGAGCAAAAATAAATTACCTAACTGCAAGCTAATTTATTTCCAGTTTTAGATCATAAACACGCCTCTTTGTTTAAAAAGGAAGCGAACGAGGTTTTTTCCGAAATTTATTAAAAAAAACTGTTGACGGATCTCACTCAACTTCGCATAATGCGCGCCGTTCCCAACGACAAGGCAACAAAGCGTTGAGAGCAAAAATATGGTTTTGGCTACGTAGCTCAGCTGGTTAGAGCACATCACTCATAATGATGGGGTCACAGGTTCGAATCCCGTCGTAGCCACCATTCCTAAGTGTTCTTTTTATCAGAGCAATTAGGAATAGATGCGGAAGTGGCGGAATTGGTAGACGCACCAGATTTAGGTTCTGGCGCCGCAAGGTGTGAGAGTTCAAGTCTCTCCTTCCGCACCATATTTCAAATAGTCATTGTGACTATTGCCTGCAGGTCTATCGCCAAGCGGTAAGGCAGCGGCTTTTGATGCCGCCATTCCCTGGTTCGAATCCAGGTAGACCTGCCATTATTCAAGTGAGATTCCTTTATAAAAGGGGTTGTCACTGAGAGCGTGAAGGTTTATATTGTCTCGCTCCAAAAGATGGCTACGTAGCTCAGCTGGTTAGAGCACATCACTCATAATGATGGGGTCACAGGTTCGAATCCCGTCGTAGCCACCATGAACAACGTTATTTAGGTTTTTACCAATC
>NZ_JAHPJI010000006.1:0-308827 GCF_020515785.1 Vibrio sp. E14 | reverse complement strand
CACCCTTGCGCCATGCAATGGAGCAAATGCTTTCTAATTCTCCCCCCCTGAGGGGACGCACAGTTTTTTAAATGAAACAGTACCTTATTAGTCTATTAATTCACGAATGACTAAACTGCCTAACTGCCTCGTGTTGTAAGGGTTACCATTGCTGTTATGTGTTGATATTGAGAGATCTTTAGCCATAAGCCGTAAATGTGGTTTGGTAGGAGACAGTGACTTACCATCTTTAAGAACCTCGATTGAGCCATTTTCACGCTCTACGATTTGATACTGACCCCAGCAGGCTTCTTTAACGTTAGGAATTTCTCTTTCTATATGTTTGGGGTTGGCTAGCTTGCTTAATGACAGTGAATACTTCGAGCTTTTACCCGAAGTACACATTAGTGACCTTGCTTCGCTAACACTGCCGTCAAACAATGTTTCAATTTGCATCTCTTCAAGATTGATTCGTAAAATAATTACACGATCAACATATTCTAATGTATTCGGATTAAAAGAAATATGACCGCTATTACTCAGTCGACCCGTCGTCTTAACTGAAACTCGCTCACCCTCGGCACTAACCACATCGTACCCGGATTGATTGACCTCTGTAGCCATTTGACCGTTTGTTATCAAGGCGGCATAGAGTTCACCAATTCGTCCAGTTAAATGTCTGAGTTCTGTAATTGGTACTCCCCAGTGTAGCTCGCGTTCAAGCCAGGACATTGACTCTCCAAGTGACTGGATTACTTGAATCTGAGTTAAAGCCATAAACAACCTCCTGATTATTCTAAAGAGGACAAAATATATAAATTACCCTATAACCGTTAGGAAGTAAGTCAACTTACGACTTAGGAAAGTGATATACAGAGCTACCTAAACTCAGAAATGGCAACAAATGGCTTAGGTGCCATAAATAAAGCGGTTGACTGCCCATAGACGCCATGTCTCATTAAAAATCAGAACGCCCAAAATCATAGAAAGAGGTTTACCCTCAATTCGAAGATAAAAATATACAACTTACAGAGAAACAAGATTCACCTATCATTAGAAACTTTAACGCACCAGCAGTTGGTGCGTTATATGTTGAGTCAAATCCCGTTACTTTTAGGTCAATGGTCCCTATGTCGACAACCTAATATACAATTTTGAATCTTCATCAAAATACTATTAGCGGTAAATGGCATCGCGCACCGGTGATATGATAAAAAAATACCCACTACTTCATCAGCTAAAGTACTCGCGATAGTATAGCTGTCGTAAGTATTGCCCATCGAAGTATCAAGACGATTCAGTATTTGTATATAGACATCATGTCTGAACTCTTTTATATCATCGACTGAATATTGATGAAATCTCTCTTGAGTCATCACATCTAAACACAGACTGGTGCAGTGCACGGTAATAGCGTTGAATTTCATAATGTACGCCCCTTTGCTTCACTAAGTAGACGCTCAAAAGCAGAGCCATCCTGACGCGTTAAGTTCGGTACATAACGGCTATATATTTCAAATAGCATCTTAGTATTGGAGTGACCCATTTGACGGGCAATCCATTCAGGCGCCTCCCCCTGCTGCCAACCAAAGCGTTGCTGCCGTATGACGTGTTTCATACGGACGGCGATAAGCAATGCCCATCTTTTTTAGGGTCTGCTTCCACACTCTGTCTCGAATATTCCCCTTATCTAGAGGGTTGCCTTCAGCATTGCAGAACACATATTCACCTCCACTAGTCAGCTCATATTGCTCCTTGAGCGCCTCGACAACCATACTCGACATTTTAATATCTCGCGCAGACCCCAGAGTTTTTGTAGTATCCATTTGGCCCTGAACGTAAGTTTCTCTCACACTTACTAAACCAAGACGAAAATCCACGTAACGCCACTTTCCGGTGAAAAAGCGTACCGTAAAGTAGTTTCGATATTCACTCTTCACTGTAGATAGAAACTCCATAACTTCTTCTAGAGTAAAGGGGTTTACATCACGCTTCTCAACACATAGAGGCTTAATATTTTCAAACTGACAGCGGAATCCATATCTATCTGCGGCTTCACGCAGAATCATACGCAATGGCGTCATTACGTGATTTACAAAATCTGTAGAGAGCTTTGTTCCATCAGGTTTAGGCTGCATTAGCTTTGCTCGATATTTTAAAATATCTGGGCGACTAATTTGATCTACATTCACGTCACCAAACTCACCGACAAGGTAACTAAACAAGTATATCCTCATACTGCTTACATAACTGGTCTTCCATCTCACTTCATTCTCAGCAAACCACTCATGTGCAAAGTCTTCAAACGAAATAGTGGTGATTCCTTGAAGCTCTTTGGAAGCCGTTTTGTAAGCCCCCAAAAGCTCCTCTTTCTTACGTCGAGACTGAATATCTTCTTTTACGAACTTGGTGGTATTTTTAGATTCTGGAAAGTATTCGCTATAAACAAAGCACCCTAAACGGATATCGGCATCAATCTGATTCACTAACTTCGTGAGTTTACGGTTATTCGCTGCTGTGTCAGTTAAAAGCGTTTGTTCTCGGCAACGGACTCCACAGTATCTGAAATCCAAATAAAGCTTAGAGCCACGTGAATTTACACTACCCATAGCAAATCCTCCCCGCTGCCATTGGTATATATACGGCGTTTCGTGTAGCACTTTGATATAATTCAGCTTCTACCTCTTCCCATATGTACAGAATTTTTCTACCATTAAAGGGTCGAATGTAGTGCTTACCTTCGATGAAGATAGAGTCTCGCAGTTTAGAATTGATATAGTTGGCGCTAAATTTGATCCGAGCTGCGAGCTCTTTCACCGTTAATAGTGTTTGGTCCATTTTGACCTCCATAAATTGTGTTTTATCAGGACACGAGGTCAATATAATACGGCACTTGTGTCTTATCAAGATACACTGTAGGGCCATTATGGAATAATTAATTGATTAGATATAACCTAAAAACATTAATCGAAGAGAAGTCAGCAAAAGAAGGGCGAAAAATTTCTGGAGCAGAAATTGCGAACGAAATCGGTATCCAGCGCTCTGCAATGGCTAAAATGATTCGTGACGAGGGGTATACAACGACAACTAAAACTCTGGATTCTCTATGCCAGTATTTTGATTGTAAAATTGAGGATTTAATAACCTATGAGAAAGTCTAGTCACCCCCATGTTTTGATAGGTAAATATGTCAAATATTAGGCTCTATGACGCCCTGATAGATTGGCATATTAACTCCCACCCATCCTATCTAGCGGGAAATTATGCCAATCCGAGTTCTGACACTCAACTCCACTTACTAATCAATAAACTACTCACCCCTATCGAACTTGAATTCGGCCCTATCTCGATAACATATGGGTTTACGTCTTATCCATTAATGCACTGGATTCAAAAATATAGCCCACAACATACCGCTCCGAGAATCGATCAGCACGCTGCTATGGAAATGAATGCGCACGGCAATCGAATTTGTAAAAGAGATGGCGCTGCATGTGACGTTATAGTCGAAGGATACGAATCGAATATGGGAGAAATAGCCAAGTATATTTGCAACAACTTGGAGTTTGATCGACTTTACTTTTATGGTGAAAGTAAACCGACCCACATTAGCATTGGACCAAATAATACACGCTATGCGTTAATCAGAAAAACACGTGACGATGGTGTTCGGGTAAATACAAAAAGCGCTAAGGGCGTTGCTGCACGAACCTTATTCGATAATTTATAATTCTGCAAAAAGCCGCTAGAGTTAAGAAATGAACGAAGAACTGTTTGCTAAACTCATCTCTCAGATAAACATTGGGAAACACCTACCTGACGCTATCTATATCCATAGAGATGCCTTCAGTGCTATCCCCCATGATTTAACACAGTTTGTTACAGCAGTAGCAAAAGCTGTAAGTTTGGAAGATGACAACTGGAATTTAGTCAAACTTTTCAAAAAAGAGTTTCGCCTATCTCTACTACACTATCCTGATTTTTATAGTGATTCATACCCTGTACTGAGACAAAGTCTGAATGTCAATTTATCAAAACTTAGTCATAAAATAACAACCTATGAAGGAACTGATAACCCACCGATCTTGCATCGTAAAGAGACTATGGTTCTGCCACAAAATAAATTTTATGACCATTTCTCTACCATCACTCAAGAAGGAGAAAACGCAGGCCTATATCAGAATAGTCGAATAATAGGATTCAAACGTTCTTGGGAGAACTTAATTGCTCTGCATGGTTATGAGTTAGTTGATGGCCGATTATTCCGTAGCTCTGCCGTAATTCAACAACATGAATCAGGTATTGATCGACATAAAACAGCATTAGTCAGACATGAACTATCTTCCCCAATGAAATCACTCGTAAAACACGGTTATCTTGAAGGCTCTTATTCTATCTTTGATTATGGCTGTGGCCGAGGCGGCGATTTACGAGAGTTAGAGGCTCACGGGTTAGACGCATTAGGCTGGGACCCGAATTTCCAACCTGATAACGACAAGGTGAATTCTGACATCGTCAACCTTGGTTTTGTACTCAATGTTATAGAAGACCCAGATGAACGATTAGAGGCTTTATTAGGGGCATGGGAGTTAACCGATAAATTCCTTGTTGTATCGGTAATGCTGGCAAACGAAAACTACATTGCCCAATTCAAACCATACAAAGATGGGATTATCACTTCTCGTAACACCTTTCAAAAATACTACGCTCAATCAGAAATTAAAAGCTATATAGAGAGAAGCCTTCAAGAAGAGGCTATCACTGCAGCACCAGGTATTTTCTATATTTTTAGAGACAAAATCGAAGAACAGCTTTACCTACAAGGCAAGTACAAACGTCACCACAACTGGCAGCAACTAACCACACCAGAGCCAGTAGATGCTAAAGATAAAGCTAAGTTACTAATCACTCAGAACCAAGAGCTATTCGACGAATTTTGGAATGTTTGCTTAGAGCTCGGACGTATTCCAGCTAATGATGAGTTCGAACTTTCAGATAGAGTGAAAGAACTGATTGGCTCCCACAAAAGAGTCTTCAGCATACTTCAAGAAATGTTCGATACCAAAAAGTTTGAGCAAGCAAAAAAAGCCGAAAAGAAGATCTATTGCTTTACTTTGCGATGGGACTATTTGAGAAAAGAAAGCCTTATACTCAGCAACCTGAATCACTGAAGAGAGACATTAAAGCTCTATTTGATGACTATAAAACAGCGATCAACCTTGCCGCTGAGTTACTGTTTGCCATTGCAGATACCGAACTAATCAACAAACAATGTGAAAAAGCCCATTCACAGCTACCGGCTAGTTTGCTAAATGAAGGGCACTCATTAATTTTTCATCGTGATTACATTAATGAGCTACCATTGTTACTCCGTGTTTACGTTGGAGCCGGTTTACAAATGTATGGAGAACTAGATAACGAAATTGACTTAATAAAAATCCATATTACTTCCGGTAAACTCACCCTCACGGCTTATGACGACTTCGAAAAATCAGTTCCGTTCTTGGTCGAGAGAATTAAAATCAAAATGGCAGAACAAGATATCGATTTTTTTGATTACGTTAATGAACAAAAACGTCCCCCACTTTTAAACAAACACCTCTTTATATCGATAGATTCAGAAAACTATCAATTACAAGCAAACTTCGATAAGCGATTAGCGAAATTACTTGATGAAAATGTCAATGAAGAACTCATTTACTCACGCATTGAATATGACGTACTGTTAGCTAAACTGAATAAAGCGATCTCAGGTTATCGTATTTGTAACACGCAATAATAGATTAACTCATAACCTAAACATTATGGAATTGACCTTTACTCTACTAAGTAAAAAGTATCTCTTATTAATTCTTTCCAGAGCCCCAGGAGTACCTGTTTTTTAATCAGAGCTCAATTAATACTGAACCTATATCGGATACCAGTACCAACTGTTCGATAGTTTTTAATTCCATCATGGCTGAACGGGTTTGGTAGAACATGAATTTTCCTCATCGCTGAATCATTTGAATTAGTTATAAAGAGAATTCGGTATAACTTCCTATTTTCCCCAGCACATTCTTGCGCCTTGCGGATCTCCGTTTCTCCCATCTCAATCTGATTGTAAGCTCCAACACCTTCAACTGTTGCTTTGACTTCAAAAAAGTATTCCTGGCTTTTTTGCTTGATATTAAAGTCATAGCCAAGGCTATCATCACCTTGATTTCCACCCAAAGCCTTATTACGGTAACCTGAACACCAACTGTTTTCTGTACATTCAGAATAATTAGCTTTGAGCCATTCGAAGGCGAGTACTTCACCGATAAAACCAATAGCTTTAGTTTTTATCGGGTTATTCTTAAAAGGTTTACCTTTTCCTGAATAAGGTGCCCCTTTGCTATGGCCATGTCCTGCCGATGCGGATTTAAACTCATCTAAATTATTAATACGCTTGCTGATATTTAGGAAATCTTGCGAAATACCACTTTGAATTAACTGTGCAAGCTCAGTAAAGTTTTCTTCTTTCGCCAAAACTGTTTCACCATCAACAACAATACTTGAACGTTCTCTCTCTCGTTCACTCTTCAGAAATTCTTCTTTATTGGTAAATATGTCTAATTGTCCTTTGCTAAGTCCCCAATCATGTAGGTTCTCGCTGGCGAGCATCTCCTTTGGCCAGTCGCCACTTTGCTGCAGCCACTTACTAATGGTGACGAAGTCCAAAAGTTCAAAATCTGCTATAGCCTGAATATCGAGAATATCCCATACAGCCAATTTCGAGGAAGAGTTCGTCCAGTCAGCTACAGAATGATGGTTTTCTTGAGCCCAGCAGCCTAGGATATCTTTAAAGGTTTTCTGAAACTCTTGTGCCAACATTCGATTATTTTCACGAACTTCTTTCAAAGGGGGCAAATCCCATGACCTACTGTAATCAATGCTGTTATAAGAATACCAGTCATAAAGAAGCTCTTCTATTAACTCGCTATTTATTGAAAGATATTGCGTTCCCCACTCATTAGGGATTATCAAACTCTCCAGAGTTCTTAATAAAGCGTAAGAAGAAAGCTTTTCTCTATTATGAAAAAGTCTGTAAAAGTGATTACGGATAGGTTCAAGAATTTGTTCACGACAAGATTCTTTAAACGAAGTTAGGTACCTTTGATGCTCCTCTAACTTATTATCTACCTGATAGAAGGTACCGAGGCGTTTAAGGACACCATTGAAACGTGCGAAGTCCAGGCTGAGAGCATCTCGGACTCCATAACAGTTTTCTGCTTGTAAAATAGCTTCCTCTATTTCTTTTAGAACCCCAATAGACTTAAGCATGTCTTCCGGCAGAGTCCTAATAAGATAATCTTGAAGACTTCTGTCACCAAGATCCTGCCATTCAATATAATCCTCAGAAAAATAACAGAGAGCTGGCTTCAATTTTTGCCACAAAAGTTGACTGTCGGAACGAACTCCGTCAATTACCTCTTTGACGATGGATTTTTTCATGTTGAACAGTTCTGACTGCTCTTCTACCTTCAACTCAACCAGAGAAGACAGTGAACCACGCAGATCCTTTAGTTTATAAAGAGCAAGCCCCAATGAGTCTTTAAGACTAGTAATATTTAATAAGTAACAAAGAGCAGGGATCGTCGCATCTAGAAAATATTCAACAGATAAGCTCATCACTTCATCATCTATGATGAGGTATATTCCATGGTCTGTTTTATAAGGAAAAGCTTTGGAAAAAATGTGGGGAATGGAGACACTTTGGTCATCCACCGTTACAGTCAGGTCAGATGTCGAAATGAAGCGAAGTCTTTGCAGATCAGTCACAAGTTCTTCGCGCCTTTTAGGCGTTTTCATGTTTTCGAATGGTGCTTTGGCATATACAGTCAAAATAAGGAAATCTTTAAACCAAGAACCAGCTGTATCTAGAAAGTTATGGATATTAGACGATTCCGAAATAGGTTGACCGTTTATAAGAACACTTACCTGAAGCTCATCAGCTCTTTTAAACGAAATCTGAGTTAAATCGCAAAGAGTTTCCAGTCTCTTACGGTTAGCAACTTTACTAATTGCCAATTGATAACAATCAAGTTCATCGAGTACATCCATTGACGCCTGTGAATTTTCATCTTTAAAGATAAAGGTACGGTTGTCTCCGCGGTACTCTGAAAGAGTATTTGAAATAAGGCGTCCTTCATATTCGATAACTAAGGGGAAATCATCAGAAAAATGTCCTTCATGTTCGTTCTCGGATAATAACAGGCTCCATACGTCACGATATTCATGACGAAAAACATCATGTCGACTGGTGCTAATCGTCGGAAAAACTTTCCCCAAAAGATACACCTGATTCAAAGACTCAGAGGTACAATTCCAAATATGCATACCTAAAAGTGCCTGAAACCTTTTAGCCAATGAATGAGTAGTAATTTCTTGGGCGACGGAATCAAGTATAAAAGGAATAAAGCTCGGCTGTCTTTTATCAGATACTGGGTAATACCATGAATCCAAAGGTTTTTTAAAAATAGATTCATTCCCGCGTACTGGTAACCAATTTCGTTCTTTGAGAAAAGCCAGACAAGGTGTCGGCCATTCATATATCATGTGTGATGCACCTCCTTGACCTCTTAATACAGTTTTTAGAGTCTCAGGTGACCAAAGATTAAAACTCTTTATAATTAGGCGGGCGTAAAGTTTTCGCGCCTCAAAAGAAAACTCACCATAATCTTTCTGCCCAGGCAAGGCATAAAAATCAGTAATAAATGAATGCACTGTTCTTGGGTTTCTTATATTGAGATCATAGTGCTCTACTTCTCGGAGATAAGCTTTTTGGTCGTCCTCAGTTAAACCCATTTTTTCAACCAAATATGTTGCACTAAACCAACTACCATTCCCTTCTCGCATAAAGTTTGCTTTTAATGGCTGTGGATGAAAGCCATCGCGAACCCCGATTCCTTTTAGAAATTCTTTCCACGCTTCTATATCAGTAACTGTTTTCGGCCATTTCATCGGCTCTTCAATCAGCAATGTCTTGATTAAAGCCACATCTTCAGAAAGAGGCCCGCATTCTCCTAGCAGTTTCTCAAGATCTGAGCCGCATTCAGTTTCCCATCTTTGGGAGAAAAAAGCTTGAGATGCCGGAATCCACTCCTTTGTCTGGGAAGGTACATAAAGGTCCAGGTCATTGAGTTTTGGTTTTTGATTGTATGATGTATTTCTAAGGAGGTTAAATACCCAAACTAAAGCTTGGGAACGAACTGGATCACTCCGAGTAGTCGACATAATCTGCTTGATATTTCTCAACAGATCAGCTGCCTCGTACTTTTTAATGATTTGGTTTTTTTCCAAAAAGAAATGTGATTCTCGGTTTTCGTTCCTCTTAGGCTTACGCCAGTTCAAACCTGAGTGCATGAAGGAAAAGTAGCGCTGGAGCTTACCAGGTACATTGATTTCCACCTCGTCCGTAATTCCTTGGACTCCGCGGAAGTAAACTAAAGGTTTTTTCTCATGCCTAGCTTTTTGCTCATCTAAGAAAAATTTTCGAAGAACACCTCCTTCAGTAAGAAGGAATTCTCTACCATCAAGATGCTTTTGAGGATTCACAATGTCCTTAAACACAACAGCCAAGTCTTCGTAATAAAGCTCCCAGTCCTGCAGCGTAACTTCTTCTTTATGCAATCCCTGAGCTATAGCTTCGAACCAATTTGGCAGAACCTCAGCTGACGGTGTTATTCCCACATCAAAAAAAATATCACAGAGTTTATGTAAGCGTTGAAGGCGTTGCTGAGAAATATTTTTGGTCAGCAAGTGGGCGCCTGTATATTTCAGAATTAACTTTCTTTTAAGAAGTTGAAGTGAAGAATCTTCCCAAGAATAAATTCTCGATAAACTACTCAATTTTGGCTCATAACCATTATCAATAGGAAGTATGTTAGCTTCTTTTAAATCCAGTCTGTAAGCCTTAAAAGACTCAACTAATAGATCTTCATAGCATATATCTTCAACAAACTCTCCTCGCCAACATAACAGGTCAACCAAGCATCGCTCAAAAACTGCTCTTGGCTTTTTTTCTCTTTTGTATTTTTCTACAAGAGCTAAAATGCTTCTGATGGATAACTTCACAATTTCTTCAATGAAAAAGCGGTTGAGAGGAATATCGTGCTTAACCATCTTGCGATTGGCGTCAGTATAAAAAGGCGCATTCAGATGTCCATTAATTGGAGATTTGGCATCAGCTCCCATTGGCAAGAAGTTGTAAAAGCGGAACGTCCGATTTTCCAAATCCTCTAAGGGAATTGCAAGAGATACATGAGCTTTGCCTTTCCAGTCACGCCAGTTTTCTCGCAGAAGACTGCGTTCTATACTTTCTTCAATAGACTTATGAAGCTCCTGGGAATTAAGTTCTGCTGAAAGAACTAAATAGGAACCAAATTTGCCCAGCTCGACCAGTTGAGCATCATCTGAGGTAGATGAAAAATCTAATGTAAAATCTTCTGGCTGCCGAACAAGTTCATGACAATCTTGAGGATCAGGACCTGTCTTGACAATAAGCTTATCGACTTCTTCAAGAAAAAGAAGTACGGGCACTTCGCACTCTATCAGTTGTGATTGCAATTGGTTAAGGATTTCTTGAGTCGCTGATTCCTTATTCAAAGGCAAAGCTATGAGTGTGGAATAACCTTCGGCAGCAAACTCTTTTATTTTCGAATTCTGTTCATTCAGAGGGACAGGAAGAGATAACTTTGAGACCTCTTTGTTGGCTCTCTCAAAATACTGAACTTGATCGGTGGCTTCGAGTAAAGTTTTTAACTCATGATCATTGGCAAATGAAAAGCAGAAGCCGTTAAAGCAATCCCGTGATTTGTTCTCCGGATCCATAGAATAGATCTTTGGCGAATCACACACCTGAAGAACACTGCGAAAACCGATTCCTTTGTTGCCGATTGACTCGTCGGGTGATTTGCTACTCTGAGCGATTTCACAGATAGCTATAAAGTTTTTTTTAGTGAAAGGGGTTCCACGATTTGCAATATAGAGGGTTCCGAATTCACTTCCATTTACATCAAGTTCAATATGGATATCTTTAGGGCCCATACTGCCCCTTTGGGCATCGTAGGCATTCTGAATGAGCTCTATAGGAATACGTTCTGAGTAATCATGTGATATCTGTTCGGCAAGTGAATTAATACTAGCGTGGACATTGACATTTTTCTCAACACCGTTGATGTAGTTATCGAGAATATTTAATGAACGTGAGTTTATCTGTTCGGCATATTTTTTGTTAATAATTTCTTTTGTCGATATGAAATTCATGAACGTCCCTATGACCTGCTCATTAATAGATAACTTTGATTGGAGAAATCGTTCAAACTCCAGTTCAAACTGGACTACGCTATTACTAATACTATTATTAATCCATTAAAAACCTACACCGACAGAGTTCAAAGAAATGACGAATACATCCAACATATACCCGTTACTAAATCGAACAATAACCCATAAACACTACGATAATTAGAAACATTTTGCTCCGTGCAGACAAGATTCTTCAATGGTCTGTTGGTTAATAGATAACATACTGCAATTGAAGACTATGTCACAAACCTAAATTTGGCTGTTGAAAAGTGACTAAGTTGTAAGAGTTTGGTACTGATTAGAAGTTTACGTCATCTGTATAACTTTCATCCAAACGGACTAAATATCAAAAAATTCGATCAGTATCAGCTTATCATTTTGTCAAAAATAACATACTATACATGAAAATGACATACCTTGGAAACTGTTATGAACATGAATGATTCTGGATATTGCTATTCATTTCCTGCAGTAAGAGGAGTTCAAGCTGGGCGCCCATTCTATATCGCCACTTGCCCTCTGCGTATAGTGCCAAAGATATTTAGCTACAACGAAGACGATGTTCCACCGGAGCTTCGTGCACAACGTACTCTGAATAAAACTAGAATTCCAGAGATGGTTAAATACCTCTTAGATAACCCAAAAGATTATGTTTTTTCAGCCTTAACCGCGTCAGTAGGTACATCAATCTCTTTTGAAGAAATCGGGGATGCCCCTAATCTAGGCGTACTTAAAATTCCAATGGATGCACAAATCCTAATCAATGATGGGCAACATAGAAGAAAAGCCATTGATGAGGCATTAAGAGAAAACCCTGACCTCGGGCATGATAACCTCCCTGTACTTTTCTTTGTAGACGAAGGACTTGAACGTAGCCAACAGATGTTTGCTGATTTGAACAAATATGCGGTCAAACCAAGTACTTCTTTAGGGACTCTTTATGATCATCGAGATGAGAGCTCAGAATTAGCTCGTTTCTTAGCCATGGAAGTAGAACCTTTTATTGGTTTTACAGAGATGGAAAAATCAAATGTTAGTCCTAAATCGAACAAGCTATTCACGTTGAGCGCCATCAAGCAGGCAACTAAAGCATTGTTAAGCAAAGGCCCGAAAGACGGGTTCACTACAGCTGAACAACAACTTTCCGTTAAATATTGGAAATCTGTCACGCAATACATTCCTGACTGGCAAATGATGATTAATAAAGAAGTCTCACCTAGTCAACTGCGCCAAGAATTCATCCATGCACATGGTGTTGGTTTACAAGCTTTAGGTATCCTGGGCAAACAATTACTAAGTGAGCACCCAAATGACTGGGAATCTCGTTTAAAACAGTTACAATCCGTCGACTGGCGTAAGGCAAATCCCGATTGGATAAAAAGAACCATGAACCATGGGCGGATATCCAAATCTACGACCAACATAACCCTTACCAGTAATGCATTAAAAATCAAGTTAGGCTTAGCACTAACTCCAGAAGAAAAAGTACTAGAGAAGCAACTGTAATGACCGAACAACTATTACTAGCCGAAGACCTTGATGATTACATCGAGTTCATCAATGAAGAGAACTTCGCTGGCCAAAAACTTAACCATTACATTGCTGACGTACAACGTGTGTATTGTGCAGACAAGCGTCCTTGGGTTATCGGGTATAGTGGTGGTAAAGATTCATCTGCTGTTATGTCTTTGGTCTATATGGCCCTTCTAGGATTACCAAAGGAAGAACGTCATAAACCTGTATTTGTCGTCTCTTCGGATACACTCGTTGAAACACCAGTGGTCGTCAATCACATTAAAGACTCACTGAATGCTATTGAGCGCGGAGCCAAGAGAGATGGTTTGCCAATTACCACTCATAAAGTGGTTCCCAAAAGCAACGATACCTTCTGGACAAATCTATTAGGAAAAGGCTATCCAGCACCAACTCGCTCATTCCGTTGGTGTACAGAGCGGATGAAAATTGACCCGGTCAGTGACTTTATCAAGTCAACCGTCTCTAAATACGATGAAGTTATTGTTGTACTGGGTTCTCGAAGCCAAGAAAGTGCCTCTCGTGCTCAGGTTATTGCTAAACATAAAATCGAAGGCTCCCGTCTAGCTCGCCATACCACGCTGGCTAACGCATTTATTTTTACACCAATAGATACCTGGTCGGTTGATGACGTTTGGAAAATTCTACGTTTATGTCATCTAGATACCCAAGATACTCCATATGGCGTCAAAAATATCTGGAAAGATCTTTATAAACTCGAATGGGAAAATCCGTGGGGTGGGAAAAACTTAACTCTATGGAACCTGTATAAGGACTCATCTGGTCAAGGTGAATGCCCAATGGTAATCGACGAAACGACGCCATCATGTGGCAACTCACGCTTTGGTTGTTGGACTTGTACCGTCGTCACCAAGGATAGAGCAATGGAAAGCCTTATCGAAAATGGTGAAGAGTGGATGAGCCCATTGTTGGAGTTCAGAAACAAGCTAGCTTTTACCACAGATCCTGCAAATAAAGATGAGTTCCGCAACTTTAAACGCCGTACAGGTAAGGTCACCTACCAATACGCTAAAGATGGAGAAGATATCACCGCCGAACGCAAGCACGTTCCTGGTCCTTACTGGCTGAAATATCGTAAGCAATGGATAACTGAATTACTCAAGCTGGATAAACAATTCAAAGATGAGCAACGTGAAATTGAGCTCATCACTGCACCAGAGTTACATGCGATTCGTCAAGAGTGGTTGCACGATCCAAATGAACCAGATTGGAACGACTCACTACCTGGTCTTTTTAAAGAGATATACGGTTTTGACTTAGATTGGGTCTACGATGACGGAGCCAGTTTTGGCAAAAATGAAGCGGAGTTGCTCTCTGAGCTAAGCGAAGATTTCGATATCGAACCAGAAATGGTTATGAAGCTTATTGAACTTGAAGTATCAATGGAAGGCTTAAGTCGACGTAGTGGCATAAGTGAGAAAATTGCGACTTTACTCAAACAAGATTGGGGGAGCCTAGAATCGATTAAAGAAAAGCACTCCGGACTTCAGAGCCGTGCAGAATATGATGTGCACCAAAAAGAAATCGACCGATACAATCAGCAGTTAGAAGAAATTGAACTAGCCATGAAAAAAGAGTTTTAGGCCACAACGATGTTAATTACCAAACTAAGTCTTAATAATTTTCGCGTCTTTTGTGGACTTCATGAGATAGATCTAACCCCTTCAGAGCCTATCTATCACATGTCAGGAGAAACTGTACCTGGCTCAGAACGCCCTATTATTTTATTTGGCGGTCTAAATGGTGCGGGGAAAACGTCTATCCTGACCGCCGTTCGTCTTGCTCTTTATGGCCGACAATCTTTTGGTAAGCCTCTACATAACAATGAGTATGTCGAAGAGCTATCTCAATTGATCCACAAGGGTAATGGTATCAATGCGCCTGAAACGGCATACATAGAGTTAGAATTCACTCATAACCAAGCTGGAAGCGAAAACCTATATAAAATTACACGTAGCTGGAAACGTGGTAAATCAGACAACTTAACGCTTGAGCAAGATGGACAACTTCTTACTGAACTAAGCTACGATCAGTGCCAAGGCTTTTTAAATGAGCTGATACCAAACGGCATCGCAGATCTGTTCTTCTTTGATGGAGAAAAGATTGCTGAACTCGCTGAAGATGAGTCAGGTACCGTGCTCAATACAGCAGTGAAACGCTTGTTGGGTCTGGATGTGATCGCGAAACTCAAAAGCGACCTCAATATCTACCTCAAAAAGCATGGTGCTTCATTACTTGAGCAATCAATCAAACAGCAACTTGATAGTTTGGATGGAAAACGTATTCAGCATGAACGCAGTTCTGAGAAGTTACGTTATGAAGCCAATCAGGTACTGATTCAAATTGAACATGAATCGCAGCAGATACAAAAACTGGAAGCCGAGCTCTCGAGCAACGGTGGTGCTTGGGCACAAACACGTGAGCAAGAGCAAGACAAGATCGACCAATTGTTAAAAGAAAAAGTCGAATTAGAGAAACATATCCGTATGGAGATGGAAACCAGTCTACCCTTTGCTCTCGCACCAAATGCTATGAAGTCGCTATTGGTACAGATTGAAAAAGAGAAAACTGTTAAACAGCGCCAATCCTTTACTAAAGAATTGGATGGATTTCTAGATACACTTCGTAAAGATCTCGGCTTTCGTTTAACAGACTCGTCTGTCGCCATGGAAGCTGTTACAGACTGCTTTAACGACTATATTAAGCATGATGACGAACAACTACTGTTAGACATTTCAGAACGCCAGGCAAACGCAATTGACTACCAAATCAATCAAAGTGGTATTCATTCATTCCAGCGTTTTGATAAAGCTCGTCATCGCCTATCGGAAGTCGAAGATCAACTAGACCATATATCACAGAATGTAGCACGTGCACCTGAAAAAGAACAATTGCAAGATACGTTAGAGAAGATCCGAGCCAAAGATAAGAAGAAACAAGACTTATGCAACGATTACCGAGTACTACTTGAAGAAGCAAAGCAAGAGCTTCGAGTGGCACTGGAAACAGCACGCCAAATACAAAAACTGCACGATAAACATCGTGACAATGCCAACAAGAATGCGAGTATTGAAAATGCACAAAATACCATTTTATTAATGGATACATTTGCTGAGCAGCTAACCAAAGCACGAGTAAAATCTTTGGAACAACACTTTGTTGAGTCATATAAAAAATTGGCTCGCAAAGAAGATTTGCAGCTTACTGCTTCTATCAATCCGAAGTCCTTTGATGTTGAGCTTATCGATGAGCATGGTACCAAAATTAATCGTAAAGCGATGTCTGCCGGTGAAAAACAGATCTATGCGATTTCAATTCTCGAAGCACTGGGCAAAACCTCGGGGCGTAAACTACCTATTATCATTGATACACCATTAGGTCGTTTGGACTCGCACCACCGTGACAAGTTAGTTGAAAACTATTTCCCAACAGCCAGTCACCAAGTAGTAATTTTGTCGACTGATACGGAAATCGATAAAGATTATATAAACCTGATTCAGGATGATATCGCCAAGACTTATGAGATTTGCTTTGATGGTAAGACCAAATCATCTCATCTAAAACAAGGCTATTTCTGGAGAAATGCAGTACAGGAGGCAGTGTAATGCTACCGAATCGTATGAATTTAACCCGTTCGACTGAAGAACAGCTTAAAAAGCTAAAAGGCTACACAGGAATTACTCCTAACGTTTCTGCTCGAATCGCCTTCTTCCGCTCGATTGAGAGTGACTTTAGATACTCGGGTGAAGAAACCAAGTTAGATGGTCCATTAGTATTGGATAAATTTACTTGGCTAGGTGAAACGGCTGACGTAACCGAAATGATGTTAAAACTATATTATCCGGATTTGGATAGTAAGCAGCACCAACAGGCTTGGGCTGCTCACGTTGAAGATGGAATAGCTTCGATACGGAATCATAGGCTAATGGCTAAACTAGCAAATTCATTATAGGAAAAGATAAGATTGTCACCTTAAATCATAAATTAAAATTAAGGGGACAATCTTACTATATCAATTACTTTTATCTTGTAATTTGGTCTTTATTTCCATTAGTTGCTCTTTATCATTCAAATTATAATCAAATAATACATTGTCGTTTAATTGATTAAATATCTGCCCTGATGATTTGGACACCGCGTCAACAGAATAAAAGAATTTAGGTTCTATTTTTGTTGATCTTAAAATGAAGCTATACTGCTCCTTACTAATAACATATTCGTAATCTTCCTCGAGAAGGCCTCTAATTAAATTAACAACCACTCTTAGAAACCTTACTAGAGCAATATAGCCGACAGTTTTATTTAAAACAGATTTCTTATTCTCTTTTTTCCATTCTTCATTCCAAACAAATGAAACTGCCTCAAAATAATTTGTAAGATTCAAAGCAATAATATCATCTTGTTTCTCTATAAAGTTCATTCTAAAAACACAACGTTTTAAGTATTTTTCTTCAGTAAAAGAAAACTTCTTCTCTTTGAATCCAAAAAAGTTTTTCTGCTTACCTAATAACAATTTTCTATCCAACTTTGGTTTAGGAGATATTAACTTAACTAAATTGGATACAAAAGCGGCTTGTGTTAATAACTCATTATCAACAGTATTACCATCAGGACCTATTGTTTTAACTCCTAATCGTTTAATCCTTCTATAAAACGGTCCGGATTTATCTTTATTTAACATCACAGCTATTTGATGAGCTGTTTTATCTGGACTTCTTGATGTTGCTAAAGATTCTAAATCATAAACAAGACTAGGATTAACTTTAGTCTGATTCTGATTAACCATTGCAAAAACTTTTGCTTGTGTTGAAATATCTCGACCAACAAATATAGTTACTATGAGCTGAAATGGCTTTTCTAATCCATCAACATCAGTAAAAAGCATATTATCTTCCTGAAACCCTGCTAGTCTGTGCTGTCCATCTAAAACTTTTGCCACTCTATTTTTTTCAAAAGTATCAAAAGATAGAATCATTTTTCCATCTTTATATGTTACATATTTATCCTTTATTGAGATGATAATAGAGTTTGGAAATGTTGAATCGAGAGATGTAATATATTCTTTTATTTCTTCTACTCTTTTTGTTTTTAGTTCTCTTTGAATACCTAAATAATCTTCAACTTCTCTTTTCATCTCTCGAACATCTCTATATGAAATAGATACTAGGTCTTCGGCATTCATAGTTCCAACATAAAAATCACCAATTGGCTGAGAAACTTTAATTACTTGCAACTCAATAAATTCGCTCATCTTAATTTCCTCTAGCCTGATTGAATTTCGTTTCTAATTGTTCTTGTTGTTCTTGTGCAACTTGGGATGCTGTGCCACTCTGATGATAACTAGGTAGCGTACACCAATACCAGACTATCAATACACATATAATTATGCTTAATTGAAAGAATTTTAAAACTTCTATTGACACATATGACTTCATATTAAATACACTGCTTGAGTATGAAAATGTAAATAGAATTGCCCCAATAGCTCCAGCGTATGCTGCAAAAGATAAAATGATACCAGGCACCTTTTTGGGAGATTTAGTATAAAAAATAAGGAAGGTAGATAAATATGCAGAAGTATATAAAAACACTTCACCTCTACTAAAGTTATCGAAAAAAACGTCAAAGAAACTATCGGGTTTAAACCAGCTATTTATAGACGATAAAAGTATAATAGGTATAACAGAGCATATCACGGTAATAATTAACTCTCTTACCGTTAAAGTGTGAGCACGAATACGCATAGGAACTAATTTTAGACCCAATACCCATATTAAGACTGCTATTGCAAAAAAAATTAAAATCGTCATCATATGCTTACTATTCCACCAGCGATATTATTCATTGTTGTAGTTCCCAAAATGCCTTATCACGCATTTTCACAATATTCTTCGCCCCATCAATATAAAGGCTAAAATGTTTATCCAACTTCTGAATCGTATCCATTAATCGGTCTTGTTCAGACTTGTCATTGACGCTAAACATCGCTTTGATATCTTGCGGCTTAATCTTAGCCACTCGGTGAATCACCCAGGTTAAAATATAACTTGAGTAGTCATTTCCACCGGTTTGGAAATGGGTGATATCCTGGGTTGATAGAACCACTCCAACGCCGTACTCGCGTCCTTCCTTTAGGATTTTCCGTAGGCTCGGAAAGTTCTGCGACATAAAATTATCCGCTTCATCAACCAGAATCATCTTGGTGATTTGACGGAAGTCACCCTGTACTTGTGGTTTACCCTTCTTCTGCATCTGCATATAAAACAAGTCCAGAGTCAGCGCCACAACAAGGCTTTGAATCTCACCAGGGTAACCAGCAAGTTCAATCACCGTTATGCCATCAATTAGGTCATATAAGCTCTGGCATTGTTGATGATCAGTCTCAAACACTTCTAACTCACACAGGCTTTCCAACGCAGCATATAGAGAATCAAGCTCAGGCTCGCTACTCAAGAAAAGTTGCCATACATCTTCTATCGTTGGAGCTGGCTTTGACCAGGTTGTTGGATCAGCTTTGTGAATACCAGCCAACTCGTAGGCATCACTAATTAGCTGACGCAACTTGAGCTGCTGTTTCTGGCCAAGATTAAATGCCCTACCCACCGTTTCAGAGAAGCCACGAGCAGTATGAACTGGCAACATTGGTGTATCACCGAACAAACTCAATGGGTTGTAAGGCAAGTGGAATAATTTAAACTTCTTAGCGCCTGTAGCATGCTGGAACTCGTCATCAACGTAATCTGATTTGTAGTCAAAAATCAGCATACCTATCGGTTGCCCATCCACATTATTGGACTGATTGCGGTATAACTGTGTAATCGCTGATTTAGTAAACTGCGTTTTCCCAGTCCCCATAGTGCCAATGATACCCGTATTTGTATTCATAAATTTGGCAGTATTAGTTGGCTCCCACTCTAAAGGTTGCTCGTTCATTGTATTATGACCAAACAAAACTTTTAGTGGCCCTGACTCCATATCGTTCAATATAACTTTCGGCCGTGGCGTTTCTGTAGGCTGAACGGCTGTAATTTGCCCATCTGTATCTGTATCTGTATCTGTATCTGTATCTGTATCTGTATCTGTATCTGTATCTGTATGATCTTTACCCACTTTTGCTCCACCACAAATATAAGATTCAGCGCTAGGGAACATATCCACTAACTGTCCTGCCGTGAAATCATGAGGTAACGAAATAACCTTTGGTAGCATTGCATATGGCAACTCAATTTGCAGCACACCGTTATCACAAGGTTTAAAACTAGTATTAAAGCAGGTCGGGCTTTCATTGTTTGCTAATACAATTCCCTTGTAATAGCCATTTAAAAAACTGACACCATAGTCACCTTTAAGCCACCATTCTCGTTGCCCGCCAGCTAATAATGGTGCAAGATACTCTTCTGAAACCACGTTATAAAGTTTGTATTTATCTACCTGCATTAATAACTGCCGGATAAACAAGCCACGATATAAGCGTGCAGCTAGTGTATCAGGACTAAGAATGTCTTCTTTCAGATATCGACCTAACTCCAATGCCTGCTCACCTGCATATTTAAAGTCTGGACTCTTACCAGTTTTAACTTCCAGTGGTAATAAGTACATTTGCTTATCTTTAAAACCAACAAATAAGACATCATCTGAAAATGCACCTTTTTTGTACCCATGGACTTTAGGAGCAAATTCACTATCACTCATTTTTAGGCCAATATTGCCAGATACCCGTACCATCTCAGCTACTGATAACGGTATCCAACAAATATCTGAACCATTCAACAGGGCACTAACAAATTTATACGCACCAATTATGCCGTGCTTCTCCTTACGGTTGGTTTCGCGCTCCGTTAGCATTTTTAACAACCATTCACCGTTAAAGGAATTGAATTCAGATAACAAACCATCTGCCGCTTGCGGATTATCTTTTTCAAGTAAGCGCTCAAACAAATCAATTTGTTTGGTTACAGTAATTGCGTCATAACCTGATGAACTGGTGTATTGATCAGAATAGTGAATAAGCACCACATCTTTTTGACTACCGAAGAAATCCAATGTCACTTTAGGATCAATCAATGTGGTCCAAAGAGCACTATCGTAGGACTGCATTAACAACTGTTTGAAATTGGAACTTACCGCGAGACCGATACTATTTTGTAAATTAGGAGCATTCAATTGTTGTGCTGGTTGCCACAAATTAGCGATACGTTTAGCGATACGCAGGCTCTGATGCTTTTCAACATCCACATTTTTTAAACCAAATGCGGTGAAATAAGAGCTACCTTCAGCTTTTGTTTCTGAAGCATCACCAGATATCAACCCATCACAAAGCACACCACTTAGCGCATTATCAATATTGATTTGGTGACACTCTACAGGCTCTGTATTTCTAAAAAATGCCAAATGTGCATATTTAAAGGATTCGTTTGACTTAGGCAAAACAAACTTACTATAAGTAAGCCTGTATCTGATAAGATCTACTATCGACTCAGCATCATTTTTATAAGCAGCACCGTTCAAGCCTAGCCATTTTTTTAAATCACTATATGCGCTAGTCTGTGCAAATTTATCAAAATCGTTAAACAATAAAGATTCGTCGTAGCAGTTAACATGAATTGAGTAGGCAGAGTCACGGTTCAGTTTGAAGTGTTCTACAAGCCCTAAAAATAGCTCTGTGGCCTGCCTTTGGTTAATAGCATTAACAATTAACGTACTGTTTTTTCCTGGAATAAACAAACGTGAATATGCTTGTGTAAATTCTGATAATTTCTCTTTGACTAAGCGCTTTATATAACTAAAGCTCTCTTTTTTTTGCGGAACAATAGCAAGCCAAAAACTGTTTTCGTTTACTGGGCTCAAGTGTGCATATGTAAACTCATTATCATATACATATGGCAATAAACCGGCAGCATTCAAACGTTCAAGGGTAACTTCAGGAAGACTTGTGAAACTAGATTCACCATTATGCTCAAACTTATCCTTCTCAATTGCTCGTACTAATTGAAGATGATAAGCCAATATCAATGGATGCAAAGGAGTAATTTTCGTATTCGCCTCTGCCTTGAACAAGCCTATACGCATCAATTGTCTGTGTTTTTTTTTCAACACATCATTTATAGGCACAGCATCTAGAGCAGTTTCAAATGCACTGACCACGGCCTCTACATATGCAAGATAATCCGGTCCCCAAGCTACCAAACTTGGTAAGGTTTTATACTGATTGTAATAATTAAATAACTGTGAATAAGCACTGTGTAAATCAGGATAATCTTGGGCTAAAGAATCTAAATTAGTTGGATTTTGTGAGTGGTAGACTAACTTTTGCTCTATCATTTCATATTCAATAGCAAGCAGTTGTTGACGTACACCAACTAAGTTTGTTTCTGCATGGTTAAAGATAACTTTGCTACGAGCAACTTGATATTCCGCATCACGCCCATTTTTTAATAACTTATCGAATCGCTCTCTATCGAATAACAATGGAATAACCATTGCTTCATCAGCTGCAGGCCCTTCAACATTTATTGGTAAACAACCTTTATCAAACCACAACTCAAACAATGTAGTTTCACTTTGCTCCGCCAAAGCTTCAAAATCAACAACCCCATATCGGCTGCAATCAACACGAGTATCTTCAGGCGACAACACACATGTTTCAGTGTGGTTGTGATTGAATGTAAGCGCATTTTCTTCCATCTGAAGAGTAAGCTGCCCCTTACGAGGTTCAACTCGAAAGCGATGAGCAATTTCATCAACGGTCAGTATTCCTTTTTCCAAAAGCAAAATGCGAAACTTATATTCTTCAGCCCGAGTAGGTCGTTTAAGTTCGATGCTAAAAAAAGTTGGTTTTTGCGGTACAGGAATCTCAAATGTGGCGCGGCTACGCTTACCCCCAGTCCGTTTGACATCACTCGTGATACCTGAAGTGAAGTGAGGGTTGTGCATCAACTTGATTTGTTTAGTACTTAAATCGCTCCCCAAAAAAGATATCTCTAATGATATTTGCTCGTCCTCTTGTGAGTATTCAATAAGCAAACTAATATCGCGCTCACCGGCTTTAGTTTGACTCTTGGTACGTGCATAGCAACTTGATTCAAACGCCTCAACTTCTTCAAAAATCAAACTCTGCTCTTTATTGGCATCCATTTCAGAGATATATTGTTCATAAGTGACAGATTGCCAGTCATTGTCTTCCTTGAAGTGTTTATTAATGAATTTAGAACCCAAATCTGTAAGCGAATACTCAAGTTGCTCAACATCACAGCTATCAACAACATCTTGAATTTCAGATCTTAGTTTACGATTATCATTAATTCGTCTTCGGATTTGCGCTTTAGAGTTTTGCATTGTCAACAAGTTGGGATCGTTAAACAGCCCAAGCTCACTGAACTCTAAAGACCCATCATCTGCGACTACATCATATAATGCAGAAAAACCAAAAACCGTAGCTTCCTCATCGAGAATGAGAGCCAATTGATCTTCTAAAAGGCACTTAGATACATCTTTATGAGAACTATCTTTCGCAATCGACTCTTCTAGCTTCTTAGCAATAGATTGAGGATGCCAAACACCACCTTCAGCAGATAGGTCTAATGCACTATTTATCAATGTATCAAGCATACTATTATGAATAATCAGTAGTGCTACATCGTTAAAATTTCCCTCTCGTCCTGCAGTAAAATCACGCAAACGCGAAATGTAGTTCTCAGTAAATGTATAAGTACAGCTTTCAGAGCTTTCAGAATCATCGGCTCTTTGAAGGACTGGAACTAACTTAACACCTTGACATTCTATATAATTGAACTGTTGATTATCAAAAGAAATGGACTCTCCTGCTTGATTAGTTTTTGCCGCTAGGGCTGCCTGATATAGTCTTACAGCATTCTTCTGATCTGGGCATTTAAATTGATAACGAGCTCCGGGAGCCAGCTTTCCCCTTAAGTCATCAATCAAACAATCAATCAAAAATTGCTCATAGGGTTTTACGCACATATACCGCATCTCCGCTGTCGCTCATTCTTTCCACATTGCCCATTCTTTCGAAAAACTCTATTAATGCCTGCTGGGATTGGTTATCAAGGTAAAAGCCTCTTGATTCAAACTCTTTTATCAACTCATGGAGGCGAAGCCTTTCTCGCTGTCCAATCGCCAAATTGGTAAGCAGTATAAGCTGGTCTTGATTAAGCACTAAGGTTTTACCCGCTGGACCACGGGACTGTACAAATTCTGCAAATATTTGCGATTCAAGCTGATTAACATACTTATTATTTACACCACTACGTTCTGATTTGATATCTTTGAATTGCTCTATCGCTAGCTCACGCCAAATATCGAATGCTTGTTCAAGTCCTTGCGCTTCTGGCCTGGGAGCTAACCTTCTCAACTCTGCAAATGTAGCTAAATATTCATTAAATTTATCAAGCACTTTTTGTGGATCAGCATAGTTTTGTACATCTTGATATACCTTCCACAAAGGGCGTTTTATCTGACCTTTAATCTGCATTTGCTCTAGCGCAGACAGTAGGGGAAATACACGCTCCGAAGTAAGTTTAAGCGTCTTGTAACCAAAATTTTTCAGTGCGGAACGTTCTGAACTAGCCTTTTCAGAATCCAAAATGAAATAAATTTTTGCACTCTCAGGCTCACCTTTCTTAAATTTATCAACATTCATGACTAACTGGCTGCAATAACTAAAGGCATACAACTTTAGCAGGTTGGCTAATTGCGTTAACAAATATTGAGGATAAATAGCCAAAAAGTTCATATCAGCTTGAAATGTTTGATTGAGAAAAGGTAGATAAGGAAGCTCATCAACCTCTAATGACTTTTTATCAGTCAAATGATCAAATAAAACTTCGAGTAATTCCTTCTCGACAAAGTTAAGTTGATGATTTAATGCTTCTGAAATTTTATAATTATCCATCAACCCAAAAAACAACGTACTCATTCGTGAGTCGGCGACACTAACTTTCAGTTTTCCATCTTCACTATAATTGACCTTAAACAGCAGAAACAATGGTGATATTTTAAACAATGACTCATTCGTAAAATAGGTTTTATCCAGTACTGTCCAGAACTCACTATTATCAAGAATATTTACAAAATGTTGTTGACATTTATCTCGATACTGTTCCAGAGACAACTGTGAAACCTGCTTATTAAGTGCTTGTCCTAGCACCAGTTCAGTAACATTCTCCCATTTATAATCATTACCTTTATTACGTATTGGCCAGTAACTTTTTAGTCTGTTTATATCTGCTGGAATAAAATTATCAGGTATAGGAAACATTAAAAATCAACCTCTACGTAAATCAAGTCGTCTTCTTGACGAAGCAGATACTCATCATGCCTGTCATAAATTTTTAGCTGAGAACTGTCTCTCGCTATATCAGCGAGTTGATCGCAAATATCGTCTAGCAACAACACCGCATTCTTATCATATTTATTGGGGCAATAACCGTTATTAATTTTATGAATTAGTCCAAAAAGGTTAAGATTAACCTCAATACCTCTTAGTGTTTTTTCACCAAGTTTAATAAACGCCATAAAGTGAGAAACACTTTCGTTAGAACAATTTTGAACTGCAGTAAGATCTTGCTTTAATTCAATTGGTGAAGACACAAGCGTTGTACCAAATTCACCGAGAAATAATTCGCGCTTACCTAATCGAGGAGCGTTACGATTCGCATAACTGACAATCGCTGGAATAAACTCTCTTGTATAAAAGTTTCGAAGTGCTGTTTTATCCTGGATTTCATCTTCTGATTGACTGTGTAATGCCCATATATGCGCATAATGAGAAAGAGCATTCTCATTAAAATCTGCAGTAAATTGTCGATGATAATCATTAGCCAAAGATTCGCCCTGTAACACGTATAATAAGCGAATTAATGAGGCAGCCTGCCCCTTAGCATCTGGCTGAAGTTGAATCTTAATTCCTGTTTCATTACTCAATGCGTTAAGGAAAATATCTAAGTGATCCCCTATTAAACCAAGCTCGTATTGAAGTGCGAATTGATCAAGCTTCTGTGTATGAATCAATGCGGGATCAAATTCGGTAAGTTTATGGCTTAATTCACTACGTTCACTGGTGAATAAACCATCAAAAAGATATTTATCGCGAGTGAGTAGATCATGCAAAAAGTCTAGTAATGCTCTTGTAGTAATAAACTGGTTTTTACTTAAACGAACTTTAAACAAACTAGTGATAATAGCTTGTTGGACCGAAGCTCTTGCTAACAATCGAAAGTTACTTGCAAGTATTGATTCGCAACCAGTATGTTCCGTTTGGAGTAGCAATTTATAATAAGGATTTTTATCACTAAGGTTAGATAGTTGCTGAAGCACTTTTCGAATAAAAGGTGCATGGCAAAACCCATCTTTAAAAACAAACTTTGGATAAGCTTCAAAATCCAAAAAGTGATAGCAACCATCGGTTCGGTTACCTGTCGCTAAAAAACGTTCTAATGATTCACGCAACTCTTCGTGTCGCTCAGCGCCCTCTTTGGAAAAGTTAGCCAACATACCGATGTTAATACCAATGACTAGAGGCTTGCCATCAATATTTTGTTTATCAAACAGGTTATTAAGTGCATCAATTGCCGTTTCACTGGGAGCAAAGCTGTGAGTAGCATCAAGATGAAACCTACATTTGTGCTTATACTTATCGATATAACGCGTCAGTATTTCAGACTTACCATCACCACTACTCCCACATAGAAATACGATTTCATTTTGCTGAATTGAATCAAGACAATTTACAAAATCATGCTCAATATCTGGCTCGACATACAGATATTTTTTATATTTATTAAGAGGATCATCTGTATGCTTAGTTTCTGTTGCCACTGAAAAAGAGGAAGACTTAGCTAACGTCCCTAAAGCCATTCGAAGCGTAATATCACTCACGTTACCATACCTATATATTTTTACACGTTCTTATGCTAGGAGAAAAATTTTATATGCTGCCAAAGTATTGTTGTGCTCGGAGCTTTCAATACTCACAGTGAAGGGAGAATACTTAGAAAGTAAACTCAATACCCTAATAAACCCCATGTTTTACCTATATGTATAGCTGTTTCTGGAATCGAACCTGACCTTTATGTCATTAGTCACATATACAATCACAAATTGGACCAATTTGGTAGGTTCAATCTTTAGGGGTGACGAATTTGTAAGCTTTTAGGTTGAAGTTACATGATCTTCGTCAAGTTAATACACATAAACTAAAGTGGGCACCAGCTGTTAAGTGCATTTCGGTCGAACATAGTCTTAGATACCTATACGTAGAGAAAAAGATATTATTCATGCAATCAAATCAGTTCGGCTATTTCATTTAGCATATCAATGTATTTTATTCTCGTGAGAACCGCCAAAGTTATCCATCCCAAGCTTAGTCAATATACCTTTGGAATTCGCGATATAACTCTTGATGGTTTTTACCGGCTTTTCATACCACGAAATATTAAAAGCAGCGAGTTTAGGAAAAAAGTACATGGATGAGTATCCCTGAGCATTATCGTGAATCCACCAAGCAAGAGCTTGCCAATTTCCAGTTCTTTCGTAATACGGCAAAAATGAATTAACAACAATACAAGCTGTGGCTCCCAAGTACCCTTCACCGTCGCGATAATCCCATATATGACCAGCGTAGTTGGCTTCATTACGTGAGCAGTTATACTGGTTCTTATTTTCTGCTCCTTCTGCATTTACAGCTGGTGAACGATATGCAGACCGGATAGAAATACGCCCAAACTTACTTTGAATCGGTTCTAAGACTTTTTCACAAAGTTCAGTTCCAGCTTGGATAGCTATGCCAGGGAAATCAGGAATATTTGGGATCCCTTCCATTTGGGATATCTCTGAATGCAAAAAATCACGCATGAAAAAATTCGTTGATAACCTTACTCGCCCTAGTTCTTCTAATGACTTCACTGTTGTTGGTTTTTTCATAACTAATCACCCATCATTATTAACCAAGTTGTACACCAACCACTTGCTTCGATACTGATTTAGGATAGATGGAAATTAAAGAATTGCCCTGATTGCGCGCTAAAATTGAGACCTAATTGCTTTAGCTAATACCGCTTAAATTGAACCAGATAGCATTGAATTCGGCCTAAAACTGCATAGAGCGTGGTCACCAGATGGTCACAATTGTGCCCATCCGTGCCCAACAAGGTATGACTCAGTGCATATTATTCACATAAATATGCAATGTTCAGATGGAAAAATTTGGGCTGGATTAGATAAACCCTAGATACGACAAAGCCCGCACGAATGCGGGCTTTGCATAAAATTTGGTGGGTCCGGGCGAACTCGAATCGCCGACCCCTACCATGTCAAGGTAGTACTCTAACCAACTGAGCTACGGACCCAAATTTTGTATTCCTAACCATTCAATTCAGAATGGTGCGTCCGAGTGGACTCGAACCACCGACCCCCGCCATGTCAAGGCGATACTCTAACCAGCTGAGCTACGGACGCATTTCTCTGGAACGACGAGGATATTAGCTATAAGCGAACGACGGTGCAAGCACAAATTTACCAACTTTGAACCGTTTGGCGAAAATGTAAACTCAACACGCGTTTTCAGATGATTTTATCGACAAGGACTGAGCCTGCAGGGTTTAAAAGTGTGATCTATATAACTTTTATTATCTCACTTAATTGTCGTAAGGCACTTCACTGAGCATCCAAATCTGTAAGGTTTGCGATACCTTAGGGCAAGTGCCGAACAAAATCTGATATTTAGGTTTAAATGGTTCGCCGATATAGGTTGTACGGATCAACTCTCCTGTTTTAACATCCACTTGAGTGCTCACCCTGCCTTTGAAGTTTTGAAATATGACAAACTGCTCACTGTGGTAAACCATTTGCTCTCGGTAAAACAAGAAATGATCTTGGGGTGTCTCCGTTAACTCACACTCCAGTGGTTTCAAATTAGGTATCGCACTAACATTAGATGCGATGAACAACGCTGACAAAATCCATCCGTATCGCATATGGCTTCCCTATTCTGCACTCTTTTTCAAAGTATAGGTCTTGCCTTGAGGACTGATACAAAAAAGGCTTTGATTGTCTCGAATCAAAGCCTCATCAGTTTTGCTGTTCAACTGTCGTCTTTAGTCGTCCGACTCAAACACCACATTGTAATTCTCGGTGTAAGTACAATTTGGTTGGCGGCTGCAAGTAAAGAAGCGTCGACCTTTGAATTCACCTTGGCTTGCGGTTTTAATGATCATCGGACTGCCACATTTTTTACAAAAGCGCACTTCTTTATCGGGCTCAATCAAATCAATGTGTGCTGCAAGCAAACGACGTAATCGCCCAACTTGATAACTGTGCTTTATCGAAGCGCCGATTAAAGGTAGGTTTGCCGTCTTACAAACATGGATCAGTAACTTTTGTCTTTCTACCTTGCCCTTGCTTAACTCTTGCCCGTTATCCAATTCAACGATCACACGCGGCTCTAGCGTCCTAGGATCACAAATAACGTAATCAAAATAACTTCGAGATATGCGATTGTTCGCGACAAAAAACTGCTTCTTATTTTTGATTTCTTTTGGCGTAACCAAACTGGACATGTTTACTTTCGCGAATACTACGGCATGCTCCCCTACCGCCGCTCTTAACGCATTATAGAACGCACCCTCTTGACCTCTGAGCAGAGGACCTTTCGAGCGATAAGGATAATCACGCGTGTCGTCGTGCTTAATCACGTACTTTTGAATAACAAAGAAGAATAAAACCAGAAGAACAACAATGATAAAAATGTTGGTCATAAATAAAGTGCATCCAAAACAACTCGTTGCTCAAAGCGTAAATGGAAATGCTATGCAGAGCAACAAAACCTCGCAATTTTGAGGAGCCACTACTATAGCGTGATACAGAAAATTTGACTCCCCAATAAAAACGAGCCAATCACACACTTGGATTGGCTCGTTTAAATTTTTGTTAATACATTATGATACTAAGAATCAACTATTAGCGTCTGGCTGATTCTCTGGCATCGCATCAATAAAAGCAGGCATTTGATTGCATGACTGCACAACCGCGTTAATGGTTGGATAAAGAGAAGTATCTACACCAAAGCGTTGTGCATTATAAAATTGTGGTACCAGACAAATATCGACAATAGATGGCGAGCTTGTCAGGCTAAACTTACAATCACCATTTAGTTTACGATGCTTCTGAAGTTTCTCTTCTAATGCCGTAAAACCTTTGTGGATCCAGTGATGAATCCAATCGACTTTGCGCTCTGGCTCGCAAGCTAACTCCCCCTCTAAATACTGTAGAACTCTCAAGTTATTCAGGGGATGAATCTCTATTGCAATATCCTGAGCCAAAGCTAGTGCTTGATATCGAAGCGGCGTTTGCTCGGGGATCACAGTGACATCCGGATAGTGTTCTTCTAAGTATTGAATGATGGCCAGTGACTGGGTTAACTGAACCTCCCCATCCACCAGCACAGGAACCAGTTCAGAAGCGTTTAACTCATGGTACTCGTCACTGTGTTGTTCGCCACCATTGCGCACCAAGTGTACCGATTTTGAATCATACGATAACTCTTTAAGATTCAAACAAATACGCACACGATACGCCGCTGAAGACCGCCAATATCCGTACAAAACCATGCTATCGCTCATATCGTCTCCCAACTGGCGCTCTTAATGCTTGAGATATTGGCTAACTTGTTGGTCAATCGAACCAAAGATGTTGTTGCCATCCGCATCGAACATTTCCAGTTTGATTGAGTCGCCAAACGACATGAAGTTAGTCGACGGTTTACCATCACGAATGGTTTCAATCATACGAACTTCCGCGATACATGAATAGCCAACGCCACCCTCCTCAATCGAAGTGCCATGTTCGGTGCCTTGCTTATTAGATACCGTGCCAGAACCAATAATCGCCCCAGCAGATAGCGGGCGCGTTTTAGTCGCATGAACAATTAAGTCTGCAAAATCAAACGTCATATCGATACCCGCATTTGGGCGACCAAACGGCTTGTGGTTGTATGTCGAGACCAATGGTAAATGCACTTTGTTTTCGTACCACGCATCGCCTAGTTCGTCAGGTGTTACTGCCACAGGAGAAAACGCAGAGGAAGGTTTAGATTGGAAAAAACCAAACCCTTTAGCTAATTCTGCGGGAATTAGTCCACGCAGCGACACATCATTCACCAGCATGATCAAACGAATCGACTCCTGAGCCTCTGCAACACTTGCGCCCATTGGTACGTCACCAATTACCACAGCAACTTCGCCTTCGAAATCAATACCCCATTCATCACTGGCAAACTCGATGTTGTCACAAGGACCAATAAAGGCATCAGAGCCTCCTTGGTACATCAACGGATCCATCCAAAAACTCTCTGGCATTTCAGCGCCGCGAGCTTTTCGAACCAACTCAACGTGGTTTACGTAAGCACTGCCATCAGCCCACTGATAAGCGCGAGGAAGCGGCGACTCACAGTAGTGCGCTTCAAACTCTTCATACCCTGCAACCGTGCCATTGTTCAGTGCAACGTATAGCTCTTCCAATTGCGGTGCTAGCGTATCCCAGTTATCAAGCGCCACCTGCATCGTCGGTGCTAAGTTCATGGGGTGGAAAATTTCTGTCGCAGGTACGCAGCGCGTTAAGTCTTTGCTCACGACCATCAACAAACCGTCACGAGTGCCATTTTTCTTGGTTGCTAATTTCATCCTTGCCTCTTACTTCTCTTGCCAGCTATAGACGTATTCTTTGTTTTCTACTTTTTCCAGCTCATCCGAAAACTGAAGTGCGTGACGTGTATCGATCATGACCGCTACTTCGTCGGTAAAAGTCTTCTTGTGCTCTCGCCCTGCTTTGAATGCTTTCGGGTGAGGACCATGCGTAAATCCTGCTGGATGGAATGTCACCATGCCTGCTTCAATGTTGTCACGGCTGAAGAAATCACCTGCATGGTAGAACAAGACTTCGTCATAATCGTCATTGTTGTGATAGAACGGTACCTTGAGCGCTCCAGGATCACTTTCAATTGGACGAGGAACGAAGGTACACACCACAAATCCTGCTCCTACAAATGTAGTATGTGCAGAAGGCGGTAAGTGGTAACGATGTGACATAAGTGGACGAATATCACGCCAATTCACTTTTACCACCGCCAAATCACCATGCCAGCCAATCGCATCCAACGGGTTGAATGGGTAAGTGATAACACTGACTTTATCGTGGCGTTTCACCTGAACCTGTGTTTGATTCTCAGAATATTGAGCACGGAACTGATCGTTGATCGACGGCGTTTCTAAAACCGCCGGATCAAACACCGCGTGGTTTCCAACCATGCCTTTTTCGGGCAATGTATAGGCCGCATCGGTGTTTTCGATCATCAAAATGAACATCGGCTCGCTTGGCTCAAAACGCCAGCTCGTTGAGCGTGGGATCATGACATAATCCCCTTCGCTCACTTTCAAATGACCATAATCACAATACAGATCTGCCGTACCTTGGTGGATGAATAGCAGTTCGTCGCCATCAGCGTTTCTCACCAAGAAGTCCATTTTTTCATCCATACGCCAGACACGAACTTTACAATTTGCGTTGTGTAATAGATGCGGGACTGCCCAAGGGGTAATATGGCTGGCTTTCTCGACTAAATTAAAATCGAACGCTCGTGGACGTAGCTCGCCCTCCCACTCAGACCATCCCGTTGGGGCATGTTGATGATGAAAATGTGTTGCGGGGCCAAAAAAACCACTTCGACCTGCCTCACGTTCATAAATTGCCTCTTCCGGGAAGTCAGCATGCGCTTGTTTAGAGCACACTCCCTCCCGGTGAGGGAATGTGATCCATTTATGCATCGCTCAATACTCCTCGGCGAATTTGGTCTTCTTCTATCGATTCAAACAACGCTTTGAAGTTACCCTCGCCAAAGCCTTCATTGCCCTTACGTTGGATGATTTCGAAGAACACAGGGCCGATAACGGTTTGAGTAAAGATTTGTAGCAAGATGCCATCTTTCGTTGGCGCACCATCAATAAGAATCTGCAAATCACGAAGCTTGCTTACATCTTCACCGTGGCCTTCAACACGCTGATCAACTTTCTCGTAATAAGTATCTGGCGTTGGCATAAAGTCCATGCCTCGCTCACGCAATGTTTTGACCGTTTCGTAGATGTCGTCTGTGGTCAATGCGATATGTTGAATGCCTTCGCCATTGTATTCACGGATAAACTCTTCAATCTGTGATTTATCATCTGACGACTCATTGATAGGAATTCGGATTTTGCCGCAAGGTGCGGTCATCGCACGGCTGACAAGACCAGTCAACTTACCTTCGATATCGAAATAACGAATTTCGCGGAAGTTACCAATGCGCTCATAGAAACCAGACCAGACATCCATGTTGCCTTGCTTAACGTTGTGCGTTAAGTGGTCGATTTCGTAAAGACCAACATTCGCTTTTGATAAACGCTCATCAGCATCATCATAAAAACGAAAATCGACATCATAGATGCTCTGCTTTCCATAACGATCGACAAAATAAAGCAAGCTTTCACCGATGCCATAAATAGCAGGAATGCTAAGCTCCATCGGCCCAATTTCCGTTTTATATTCTTTACCGCCATTCTCTAACGCATGCGCCAGAGCAACGGTGGCGTCTTTCACACGAAATGCCATGCCACAAACCGACGGACCGTGAACTTTGGCGAATCCCTCAGCTTGGCTATGCGGCTGCGCATTCACAATAAAGCTAATGTCACCTTGTCGATATAACCACGCTTCTTTTGAGCGATGCTTTGCGATTTCCGCAAAACCTAACGATATAAACAGATCTTTAAGCTGTTGAATGCCTTTGTTGTCAGCAGCGGTATATTCAACAAACTCAAATCCGTCTGTTCCTAGTGGGTTATATGCATCAACCATGACTTTCTCCTTGTCTCAGTAGCTTTTGTTTGGACTTATTTTTCTAACTTGGCGCAGGTCTTGAGAAATTGGAATACGTTGGGAGAAATCTTTACCTTGGCGATTTTTACGCATAATTGTAAAATATATGTTACACACAGAAAACCCATCGAACCCACTTTCGTAAACATCAAATAAACTACTTATTTTCAATATTTTAGATTGATATTTTCGGCTTTACGCAAACATATGAAATGTAAATAAGTTGTTACTTTGGCATTTTATCTTGGCAACGTAGCTCAAAAGTAAAAGGGGATTGAAAATCTATTGCACCCTATCTCTATCCGATTTATTCATTTGCTCCTGTAAAACATCAAAAGTAATGTTTCGTGACGCTTCATACAGTTCGAAAGACTCATCGGTCAGAATCGTGTCATGGATACCCCTTTATTGATTCACCTCAGTTTTATTCAAAAGTAACTGTGCCATAAGTGGTGCTCTGTTCCCTATCGAGCCCTAGCCACAGTGCTTCACGCTCGATCAGAAAAAGAGACATCTAATGACACACATCAATCAAGAACGCCTAGTTGAACACTTTTGCCAACTAGTACGTATCGACAGCGAATCAAAAAACGAAAAACAAATTGCAGAAACACTGGCAGAACAGCTAGGCGAGCTAGGCTTTACCGTGCACAAGCTTCCAGTGCCTGAGCACATTTCTAACGGTTTTAACGTGTACGCCCGTTTAGACGGCAAAAAAGGCGGCTCTATCCTAATGAGCTGTCATATGGATACGGTCACTCCAGGTATTGGCATTGAGCCAATCATCGAAGACGGCATTATCCGTTCAAAAGGCAATACGATTCTTGGTGGCGATGATAAATCTGGTATTGCTGCCATCATGGAAGCCGTTCGTTGTATTCAAGCGGAAAACCGTGAGCACAAAACGTTAGAACTTGCTTTCACCGTGTATGAAGAAGGCGGTTTATTCGGTTCACAATACTTCGATATGTCGCACGTCACTTCAACGGAAGCAATCGTGTTAGATACGGGTGGTCCTATTGGCACTATTGTGACCGCAGCCCCAGGCCAGCAAAAAATCGTGGCAACAATCAAAGGTCGACCAGCACATGCAGGGCTTGCGCCAGAAGAAGGCATCAGTGCGATCATGGTGGCGGCAGATGCCATCAACCAAATGAAGCTGCTTCGCATCGACGAAGAAACGACAGCCAACATCGGTGTAGTGAATGGCGGTCAGGCCACAAACATTGTCATGCCTGAATTAAAAATCGTGGCAGAAGCACGCTCCCTGAATGGCGATAAACTAGATGCTCAGGTCAATCATATGATCTCAACATTAGAGTCTGTCTGTGAAAAACACGGTGCAGAAGTCGACATTGAATCTAGCCGAGCCTACGACGCTTTTGTTATTGAAGAAAAACACCCACACGTTAGCGCTATAAAAGCGGCGTTTGCAGAGTTGGGAATTGAGGCTTTCACAAAAGGCACTGGCGGCGGTAGCGATGCTAACAACTTTAACAAGAAAGGTCTCACAACGGTCAACCTTTCAACTGGCATGGCAAAAGTACACACGACAGAAGAGTTTATCGCGGTAAGCGATATGGTCAAAATCACTGAGTTCGTAAAACATTTCCTAGTCAGTTAACGTCGTACCTTTTGAAGAACAGACGAACAACCCTCCCCTTTTAGCGCGCTTGAAGGGGATTTTTTATTTGCGCGAAACAAAGCCTACCCCGTAATGCAGACTTAGTACTGGCTCCATATCAATCCCCCAGCTCACTTTTTGATACCAAATAGCCCAACATCTGGCACCCTGTTACAACAATGTTAAAACTCGATTGTGCAGACAATTTATACAATATACATTTTTAGCATCTTTCAGGATGAAAAGAGTGAGACAAGGATGAAATTACCTAAGTTGCTTTTGTTAGCGTCGATGATGAGTCCAATACTGGCAACACCAAGCTATGCCGCGCCGCATCCCGCAGGTGTGACCCTCGATGAGACACAAGAAATTACGCTAAACAATGGGGCTGAAGTTACTTCTATTGACCCAGCCAAGCAAGCCGCAGAACCCGCATTTAATCTCGGCCGAGACCTGTTTGAAGGTTTGGTCATTCAAGATAAGCAAGGTAAAACCATTCCTGGTGTTGCTGAGTCTTGGTCTGTCAATGACAACAATACGGTTTATACTTTCCACTTACGTGATGCAAAATGGTCAAATGGCGAAACGGTCACTGCGCAAGATTTTGTCTACAGCTGGCAACGCTTACTGAATCCAAGCACTGCTTCACCATACGCTTGGTTTGCGGCCATTCCAAATATCGAAAACTCACAAGCGATTATGAAGGGCGAAGCCGAACCCGAGTCCTTGGGCGTGAAAGCGCTGGATGAAAAAACATTCCAGGTAACACTCGAAGAGCCTATTCCCTTCTTTACGAAACTATTAAGTCATCCAGTGCTTGCCCCCGTTCACAAAGCGACCGTTGAAAAACATGGCAACCGTTGGACCCAGCCAGAACATATCGTTACAAATGGGGCGTTTACTGTCTCTGAATGGAAAGTTAACGAAAAAATGGTGATGGTTAAAAACCCACATTACTGGGACGCAAGCAATGTAGTGCTGGAAAAAGTCACCTGGCTACCAATTGGTGATGCAAACGTAGTGCTAAACCGCTACCTAGCTGGTGAGATAGACCAAGCGGTTTCCATTCCTGCCGCTCAGAAGAAAAAGTTAATTCAACAACGCCCACAAGAAGTGGCAAGCACCAGTGCATCTCTTGGCTCCACATTCTATTACCTCAACACTCAACAAGGACCAACAAAAGACGTGCGGGTCCGTAAAGCCCTCTCATATGCCATTGACCGTCAACTGTTAACGAGTGCTATCTTGAGAAACGGTGGGGTTCCAATGTATACCCTTGTGCCCCCTCAAACAGATGGTTTTAAATCTCACACTCCTGAGTTCGCAACTTGGAACCGCCATAAACGTATCGAAAAAGCGCAGCAATTACTGTCAGAAGCTGGATACGATAAAAGCAATCCGCTTAAGTTAACGTTTACCGTACCAACTTTCTCGATGGACGTAAAAATGGCAACAACCATGGCAGGCATGTGGAAAAGCCGATTGGGTGCGCAAGTCACGATAAAACAGATAGAACCTAAAGTGTTCTACGCACTTAAAGAGCCGACCGACATTACTCGCGGCGGCTGGACGGCCGACTACAATGAAGCCTCTACGTGGTTAGATATCTTTGTTTCTAGTGGCGAGTACAACGATTCTCGTTATAACAACCTGCAATACGACGAGTTAATGGCTCGCTCAAAGACCATGAGCAACCCATCAGAACTGTATCTACAAGCAGAAAGCATGCTGATTGAAGACATGGCCATTATTCCTATTTATCGTCCGGGTAACGATCAATACCTCATCAAGCCTTACGTGGGCGGCTACGAACTGACAAACCCTGAGTCGTCGTACTACCGCAAGAATGTCTATGTAAAAGCCCACTAAAAGCATGTTTTCGGTCTGAGTCGGCAAGTTCAATGTTTACTTGCCGTTCCTCATATCTCTCGGTGGAGAAGGCAACCTGAGCTCAGACCATTTTTTATTCATAACCGTTCGAAGTGATTTCGGATGACCAAAGGATGATGGATCATGATTTGGTACATTGTTAAGCGATTAGCTATCGCTATCCCCACGCTTCTATTCATCGCACTCGTATCATTTTGGCTGATGCACATTGCACCAGGGGGGCCATTTGATATGGAACGGCCTATGCCAGAAGTGGTACGTGCGAATATCGAAGCAAAATTCCATTTGGACCAGCCCTTCCTTACTCAGTTTTGGATTTACATTGGTAATTTCATACAAGGAGATCTCGGTCCGAGCTTCGTTTATCAAGACTTCAGTGTTACACAGCTCGTCGCACAATCATGGCCAGTTTCAGCAGTATTAGGCGTACTCTCCTTTTGTATTTCCGTTCCACTTGGCATGTTGCTTGGCACCATTGCGGCATTGAACCGAAATAGCCGCCTAGATTACGGCCTGATGACACTCTCGATGACTGGAGTTGTGGTTCCGGCTTTCGTGCTTGCTCCGGTTTTAGTCATGATCTTCGCTATTCAGCTCGGCTGGTTCCCTGCTGGTGGTTGGGAAGGAGGAAAGCTGGCTTTTCTTGTTCTTCCCGTGCTCAGCCTGGCGATTGGCTCCATTGCGAGTATTGCACGCGTCATGCGTGGCGCAATGATTGAAACGCTCAACCAACCATACATTCGAACGGCAAAAGCCAAAGGTTTGTCCACAACCTACATTTTATTCCATCACGCTTTGCGACCATCCCTGATTCCCGTCGTTGCGATGCTCGGCCCTGCGTTTGTGTCTGTCGTGACAGGCTCGGTGATTATCGACATTTTCTTTGGTACAGGTGGCATGGGACAACACTTTGTGTCTGGGGCTCTCAACCGCGACTACGGCCTAGTAATGGGCATTACTCTGATTGTCGCTTCACTCACTATCTTCTTTAACCTTGTGGTCGACTTGCTATATACGATTATCGACCCTCGTATACGCGTTTAGGAGTCCGGCATGTTAACGATAAAAAAACTGGATAAACAAGCTCTTCAAGATCAAGTCGTCGACAATATTGAAGCCGTCGAAGGTCGCAGTCTTTGGCAGGATGCATGGACTCGATTTCGTAAAAACAGAGCCGCGATGACATCAGTGTATGTTTTGGCGTTCATTACCTTATGCATCACTTTCGGCCCCTCTCTTGCCGCTTTTGGCCATGATGAAATTGACTGGGAAGTGCTCATCGATCCATACGAGTTAGGGAAACCTTCACTGAACAGTGGCCATTACTTTGGTACTGATGACCTCGGGCAAGATGTCTTTGCTCGCACGATGCAAGGCGGCAGGCTCTCTATTTTGGTGGGTTTTGTTGGAGCCTTAGTCGCCGTTGTTATTGGTACGATTTGGGGAAGTATTTCCGGCTATCTTGGCGGCGTTGTCGATAGCGTAATGATGCGCATTATTGAGGTGCTCGATTCGGTGCCATTTATGTTTATGGTTATCCTGTTTGTTACCCTTTTTGGCAACAACATCTACCTGATTTTTATCGTGATCGGAATGGTATCTTGGCTGGGCATTGCCCGTGTTGTACGTGGTGTCACCTTCGGTCTAAAAAAGCGAGAGTTCATCGAAGCCGCACACTCTATTGGGGTTTCTAAATTGACAATTGTCCGACGCCATGTTCTGCCTAATGTGCTTGGTATCGTGATGGTTTATTCCTCCTTAATGGTACCAGGATTCATTATGTTCGAGTCGTTTTTAAGCTTCTTAGGGCTTGGTGTTCAACCACCAGATACGAGCTGGGGAATCCTAATTTCTGAAGGAGCAAAAACGATTGACGTTGCATTGTGGATGCTGCTTTTTCCCTCTCTGTTTTTAGTTGCCACCCTCTTTTGTTTTAACTTCATCGGCGATGGCTTGCGTGATGCTCTTGACCCGAAAGACCGATAAGGACAAACCCATGCTATCTATTGAAAACATGAACGTGCGCTTCGATACGCCAGATGGGCAAGTGCAAGCGGTCAGTAATCTCTCCTACTCGATTAAAGCAGGCGAAACTCTTGGAATTGTTGGAGAGTCAGGTTCGGGAAAAAGCCAGTCTGTCTTCGCGTTAATGGGGTTAACCGCGGATAACGGCGCTGTGTCTGGCAGCGCGATGTTCCACGATGATGATTTACTCGCGATGTCGAAAAAGCAGCTCAACCGCATCCGTGCAGAGAAAATCGGAATGATCTTTCAAGATCCGATGACGTCACTCAATCCATTTATGAAAATTGGCAAACAGCTTTGTGAAGTTCTCATGATTCATAAAGGAATGAGCCGAAAACAAGCAAAAATTGAATCGATTCACATGTTGGATGCGGTGCGTATTCCCTCTCCCGAAACTCGGATGAACCAATACCCTCACGAATTATCTGGCGGAATGCGTCAGCGAATCATGATAGCGATGGCATTGTTGTGTAAGCCCGAGTTGTTAATTGCAGACGAACCAACTACCGCGCTGGATGTGACCGTTCAGGCTCAAATTTTGACGCTATTACGAGACTTACAACGTGAGTTCAATACGGCTATTTTACTGATCACTCACGACATGGGCGTCGTCGCCGAGATGTGTGATCGCGTATTGGTCATGTATGGTGGTCAAAAAATGGAGCAATCAGATACCGAGACATTGTTCGCTCAACCTGAGCACCCCTATACTCAAGGCCTGCTAAAGGCTATTCCTTCTATCACTGAAGATATGCCACGTTTACCAACCATCCCAGGTAACCCACCAAGTGCGTTGATTAACCATAAAGGGTGTCCGTTTAGAGAGCGGTGCGAGCATCGAGAGACGCGTTGCCAATACGAAACCCCACGGTTTTCTCCATTAAACACGAGCCAGTCCATTGCCTGTCACGTTAACGCACCCAGTGTTATCACTCCTATTCAAATAAAAGCTTAAGGAGGCGTTATGAATAAAAAAGAAGTCCTCATGTCTGCTCGTGATTTAAACGTCCACTTTCCTGTGTCGCGTCACCTTATTCCAAGTCGACGTAAAATCGTGAAAGCGGTCAATGGTATCGACTTAGATGTTTATCGAGGTGAAACACTTGGCATTGTGGGGGAATCAGGCTGCGGAAAATCAACGCTTGCACGCGCCTTACTTCGCTTAATTGAACCTACACATGGCGAGTTGACTTGGAAAGGTCAAGACATGCGCGGGTTTAGTAAGAAAGAACTTTCCTCTCGACGTAGAGAATTTCAGATGGTGTTTCAAGACCCATCCGCTTGTTTGAATCCGAGATTAACCATCTCAGAATGCATCGCCGAACCACTGCTCACCCACGAGCCACAACTTAAACGGGCAGAGGTAGAAAAGCGTGTCATCGCTATGATGGATAAAGTGGGTCTCTTGGCGAGCCAGCGAAACCGCTATCCACATGAATTTTCCGGAGGTCAATGCCAGCGTGTGGGCATTGCCAGAGCGTTAATTCTTAATCCAGATTTGGTCGTGTGTGATGAACCTGTTAGTGCGCTAGATGTCTCCATACAAGCTCAGGTCATCAATCTTCTAGACGATCTTAAACAAGAAATGGGGTTAACACTGGTGATGATTGCGCACGACTTAAGCGTGGTGCGCCATATCAGCGACCGCGTTATGGTGATGTATCTTGGTAAACCTATGGAAGTAGGACGTTACGATCAAGTATTTGATGATGCTCAACACCCCTACACCAAAGCACTGTTATCTGCTGTCCCGATAGCTAATCCGCAATTAGCACGTGACCGTGAAATACAACTATTGCCCGGCGATCTTCCTTCTCCACTTAACCCACCGAGCGGTTGCGTTTTTCGTACTCGATGCCCAGAAGCCACAGAAGTATGCGGGCAACAGAACCCAATAAAAACAGGCTCGGAGCAGCATCATATCTATTGCTCAAATATGACTTTAGGAACCATTTAATGAACAATACTAACTCAGTAAACCAACGCCTTACGTTATTGCGTGAGGCAATGTCCTTTCACAACGTGTCTGCATATATCGTAACCAACAATGACCCACATAACAGTGAATACTCAGCGGATCATTGGTTAGCGCGAAGCTGGATTTCAGGTTTTACCGGCTCAGCAGGCGATGTCGTCATTACCCAACAAGGTGGTGGCCTGTGGACTGATGGTCGTTACTATATTCAAGCTGAAGAACAGTTACACGGCACAGGACTTGAACTGTTTAAAGCCAAACAACCAGAAACGCCGACAATTGCCAAATGGCTAGCTACCACGCTCCCTGAAAACAGTATTATCGCGGTTGACGGGCGCGCCATCAGTTACGCTTATTATCAAGGCCTCAAACAAGCCTTTGAAGCGAAAAACATTAAGATCATTCTCGACCTGGATTTACTCGCACCGATTTGGCTTGAAAGACCACCTCGCCCAAGTGCACCCGTATTCGAGCATCCCACCGCTTTTGCTGGCGTTGACACAGAAAATAAGTTAGCGAGAATCCGTTCTTGGTTAACCGAGAACCAAGTAGATAGCTTATTAGTGTCAACGCTAGATGCTGTTATGTGGACAATGAATATTCGAGGTGGTGATACGAATTATTGCCCAGTTTCTGAAGCTTATCTAATCGTAGAGCAATCACTTGCGACACTGTTTATTGATAAAGCCAAACTGCCTCAAGACGTTGAAAAGTCGTTGACCGAGCAGAGTGTACACATTCGCCATTACAACTACGTAAGTCAGTATTTGAATCAGCAATGTGAGGGATTATCGATCGCTTTTAGCCCGACCCACACAGACAGCTTATTGGTAAGTTCGATTGAACAGAATGTGAATCTAAAACCAATGGCTTGCCCTGTAACGGCAATGAAGGCCATAAAAAATGCGACCGAACTAACTAGCCTAGAGCAGACATTAACGGATGATGGTGTGGCAATAGTAAGGTTTATGAACTGGCTAGAAGAGCAAGTTCCAAGCGGACTCGTTACAGAATTGTCTGCTGAGGCACAACTGAATCACTATCGCCGTCAAACCCGACATTATGTAAGTGACAGTTTCCGCACTATTGCAGGCTTCGCAGCTCACGGGGCAAAAATGCATTATGCCGCCGATGAAGAAAGCAATGCAGTAGTCAATGAAAGCAACTTCTTTCTCGTCGATTCTGGTGGTCAATACCTTGGCGGGACAACAGACATCACCCGTACTTTCCACTTCGGGTCACCGACCGTTAAGCAGCGCAAAGATTATACCTTGGTGCTCAAAGCGGTCATCCGACTGACTCAGACTCGATTCATGAAAGGCTCTACGGGTGCCAATCTTGATATCATGGCGCGTGGCGTCTTATGGCAACATGGTATTGATTACAAGTGCGGCACTGGACACGGCGTAGGCATTTGCTTGAATGTTCACGAAGGCCCACAAAATTTCTCGCAAAGCCACCACGAGGTTGAGCTAAAACCAGGTATGGTCATTACTAATGAACCAGGCGTTTATCGCGAAGGTGAGTACGGGGTAAGAATAGAGAACATTCTTAAAGTTGTAGAAGTAGAACAAAATGAGTTCGGCACGTTCTACGGTTTTGAGACCATCACTCTTGCTCCCATTGCGACCAACGCCCTTGATTTATCAATGCTAGATCAAGCAGAGCTAGACTGGCTTAATCATTACCATTCACGTGTCTATCAGGCGCTTAGCCCTTTTCTTGATGCGCAAGATAAAAACTGGCTGCAAAGCACAACCCAACTTATTGAGAAATAGGATATCAGCAAGTTTTATAACGTTTTCATTTTCATCTCAAACTCCTTGTTTGCCAGCCTTCGGGCTGGTTTTTTTTATAGAGATAACGGCGTAAAAACAAAAACGCCCCGCGATGTTAGCGAGGCGCTCCACTTAGTTTAAATGCCCTACTGACGACACTTCTGAGCATCAAAATCAACGACGATGGCGGCATTCTCAAAGTCACCAGATACTTTAACGTAGCCCCAGTAGTTACTCTGATTTGACAACGTAATACACTCTCCATTACCAATATTATCTGACCACCCGTGAAGATTAGTACCATCCGGCCAACCAGAGTTACTGTATTCAAGCTTTAGGTTGCCCGTACCGTTTCCCGTCGTTATCGCCAGATTTGAGCTCTCATTCACCGCTGGCACGCTCAGCCAAATGGTTTGTTGATTTGCCAAGCAAACAGGCTCTCCTGCTGTTAGGCGTCCACCGCTTACTTTACTTTGCACCGCGCAGTCTTGTGGCAATGTGTCATTACCGCCCAACGTTGAGATAACAACACTATGAGTGGCGGTTGCCGTCAAGCCTTCACTGTCTGTAACACTTAGACTGACCGAATACTCCCCTTCACTCCCATATTGGTGCGTCGGCTTGGTTTGTGTACTTGTCGAGCCATCACCGAAGTCCCATAAGACGCTGACGATCTTCCCGTTTGGGTCTGTACTGTTTTCACTGCTAAATGTAATGCTTTCACCGACTTTCCCCTTACTGTTTGCGGTTATGACTGCATTAGGTGCACCATTTGAGACAAGGGCTTGCTGCCACTGCTCAAACTCACTTTGATACAAATTCGCCCATTGGGTGATCGTGGCCTTGTAATTGCTCCAATTCCCTTGGCGTGTTTCCACCAGCATTTGGTTTACGTCATCTTTATGATTTTCAAACATAAAACGTACAGCTAAGTACCCCCAACGATAAATTCGATCGACATCAAACCCATCATAAGTAGTCTCGAAAATCTCACTTAAGGTATATGTCGAACCGTCTAGAATCGTCTCAAGTGCTGCTTGGTTGTCATTTTCTTGAGCGACATACTCTGCAATGCCTTCACTCCACCACACTATTTTTTCAGTTGGATGACTAAACCCTCCATAGAGATCAAATCGACCATCTAAGTAATGCACGTATTCGTGCTCTAAGTTCCAGACAAAGTGATCCGCGTTCGCATAAGAGGCTTCATAAGCAATAAAGTTGGGAATATTCCCCGACTGGGAAGGGTCGCCCTCCAAGTACATACCGCCATTGTCAGTACTAATATCGAAAATTGGCCCTGCGTACTTACCATAATCAGTGCTTGAATCGAAGATATTGACTTGGAGCTGAGTGTTGTAGTCATCTTTTACTGGCTGTTCACCAGTTTCTAATGACTGATGAAAGTAACCCTCTTCGTAGCCCATTTTAGAACATGCGGCCGCGTGTTGCTCTTGCGTCATATTCTGAGACAAAATTCGGATTGTCGGGCTACAAGTATAAGTTTGCGATAGCACCAAGCCTTTTAGCTCAGTTTCGAAATTACAAATTCCGAACTCACTACAATCTGCGTAATATGAGGCGGTGTCCGCCGCCGCAAGCCAAACCGCGTCACCCCGACCATACATTTCATACTGTTCAAAGATTCGACTCAGCTGACTCTTCACCACAGAACTCGCGTTACCCGTATACTTGGTCAGACGCCCGAGCTCTCGCCCTGCATTCGCGGCCATAAACTCATCTTCAGCACCGATTGATGACGCCCTTAGAGCAAAATCGCCTAAAGCTTTGGCAAGGTCTGTTTGGTTACCAATTACTTGCACAAATTGCTCGTTCCACTGCCCACCAAACAAAATAGTGAAAACACCGTTAACTGCATTGCGCATATACCAGTGCTGGGCGTATTGATCATTCCAACGTGTAAGCCACTGGGTCACTTGCGGTAAGTACGCGTGCTGCAAGCCCGCACTATCCATAGTGATGATAACTTCACTAAGCACTTTGCCATGACGATCGCTGTTCTCGTAGAAGTTTGCGTTGTTAACAAACGCATCCACGGACTCTTTCACCGCAGGGGTGACCCATTCAATAAATGAGATGTTGTCATTGTAAAACTCGGCGTAATAACCCGCGCGTAAGTATAAGAACAACGTTTCTAGTTCATCGCTCCCGCCACCCGTATACCCCTTCGCCAATGTCGTAGTGTGCTTAGCGATGTTGTACATATGATCGGAGCTAAATACCGACTCTTGAATCCGACTTTCAGCAGAGAATAACTGGTTCACACACGTCGCGCCCTGACTTAAAATTTCGCTGATCAATTGGTTACTGCTTTCGGTAACCAATGCCTCCAAATCACAAGCTGTGCTCGACTCATCAAGGCTTTCAAGTGACTGTACTCGAGTTACCTTGGAGGGCTGAATAGGGAGAGTTGCGGTTGGTTGGTATTCAACTCGATTGGATTCAACACCGTGTGTATGAGCCGAATGTGCATGTTGCTCTGTAACTTGAGAAACTGGCTCGCTTAACGCAAATACGCCAGTGCTGGTTAATGTTGTCGCAATCGCGACACTCAAAATCTTCAGTTCCATCTAATTTCTTCTATATTGAGTTTTCCTTAGATGCATTACATCTTTTGCATCGCCACTGCCCTTATTACTGCAAGAGCATCTCCATATAATCTACTCGCAAGACAAGAAGAAACATTTTGTTAACAACTAAATATGGCGGTATCAGTTTTTGGTACCAGAGGGAACACGGAGTGAGCTTTAAAAATTCGTATTTGTTAAAAAATAGAGATGAGCTAGAGAAGAAACGTGTAGTTAAACGGGTATACCCAGCACGTTAAATGGCTAGGTATACTCCAAAGCGGGTCGGTAAAAATTCGCTAATCAAAGCCCCTAAAGAAGGAATCGGACAATGGGTTAATACTTTGTAGGTTCTAGGCTGCTTTGTGGTCGAAGAGTGCGGTAATTTGCTCTTTTAACGCGTGCAAAAATTCGGTATTTGGTGTGTTTTCAAGGTACATTTCATACTCTTTAGAGTTATAAAAGTACTCATGTGCAGATGCGTTAAGGATCTTACTAAAAGATAGTGTTTCCAACTCGTCTTCAAGGGAACGACTGCTCAATTCACCATATCCTAAATCGCTATCCTCAGCGAATTGGGACTCAATGTTGCTGATATATAAAGCACAATCCTTGATAAAGAGCTCAACGTTACTTATGCGCTGTTCGATATCTTTAAGCTGACCGCTGTTCCACTTAGACTTTTCTTGCTCGAGCTTATCAATAAGTCCACTTTCACGTAGTCTGGTATTGTTATCTTTAATTCTTAGTAACTCATCGAGCACTTTATTAAACTCAGACTCAGCCCTAAGTCTTAAGATTTCCAACTCCTTGGAGAACAGCTTTGCTTTTAACTCACTTGCTTGATACAAGCCAGATATAGCAGCATTTCTTTTAACTCCAAACATAAAAATCCACCCAAAAGATACTTACTAAAAAGTAGCACACAAAAAGCAAGATAGAAGACGCGAGGTTTTCGTCAGCACGCTACACATTACTACCTAATCTCGATTGTAACGTAATAAACAGAATTTTCATCACTTAGAACCACCAACTATTTGAATGAAAATCACACAGTTACTTTGATAAAAGTATTTATTTTAGAAAAGGCAATCCCAAGTATGTAACGGTATAAAATTGACACTATAAAAACAAAACGCCCACACTCTACTACCAAAGTCAAATATCAATGTCAGAGATTGGACAAAACACTCACTATTTACAGTAATGAAAAGCCACTATTTCATTGAGAACCAAAATTTCAACATACTACATCGGACTATGCTGATCATAGACGGGGTTACTGATGAAACGTTAGAATGCCACTACTTTAATAATCTTCAATAATATTTATGACCGACGCTGATATTGAGCTACAACACCTTTGGTTAGAAGTCCAAGCCGAACGCTGGCAAAGCCTGCCACGCTTTTTATTCAGTTACTACTGCTACAAGCACAACCTTGTCAGTAAAACCAACAAAGTTTGCTGGGAGACGGCACGTGCAAACCTGCCCGCTTCAACATCAATAAAAGAGCGAAAAAAGGCGGTGGTTGAACCGTTAGTCCCTGAGAAAACCGTCGTTGGGTTATTGAAAACCATCAGCAAAGATGGGGAAATGACGTTTGACGTGATGGTAACCACACTTAGTACGTTTTTGCACTATGTTGTGATTAGCAAGGAAGAAAAAGCGCAACTTAAATCAAACATGCCAGCTAGTTGGTATCAGCAATCGAACAAGTCGCCTTTGGCACGTTTCGAGCAAGCTGGCATTGAGCTACAAGAGTGATATGTCAGTCATCGCTGACGACAAACACAAAAGAAAAGCGCCTACAATAAGGCGCCTTTGGTCAAAAATTGAGGTGCCCCTAAACAAAAGTGCATAGTGACCAACAAAGAAAAAGTCTGGTTATTCTTGAATGCCCCGAATGCGTATATTACGTCTACGCAAAACTTCTAATGTCACGAGCAAACACACCGACATAAAAATCAACAACGTAGCGACCGCCAATATGGTCGGACTAATTTGCTCTCGAATTCCTGACCACATCTGCCTCGGAACGGTTTTTTGTTCTGCCCCAGTCAGGAATAACGCCACTACAACCTCGTCGAACGAGGTGCCAAAAGCAAACAAGCCGCCAGATACCATCCCTGGACGAATCAGCGGAAAGGTAATGTGTCTGAAAGTATAAACAGGGTTTGCGCCTAAGCTAGCCGCCGCTTTTACCAAGCTATGGTCAAAGCCGCTTAACGTCGCAGTAACGGTAATGACGACAAAAGGCGTACCTAACGCAGCGTGTGCCAAAATGACGCCTAAATAAGTTTGTGACAAGCCAAGGCGTGTGTAGAAAAAGTACATCGCAGCAGCAGAGATAATGACTGGTACGATCATGGGTGAGATCAACAGCGCCATAATCGTATTGCGAAAAGGCAAATTACTACTGGCTAAACCTAACGCCGCCAGAGTTCCTAGCCCTGTTGCAACGAGTGTCGCCATAAAAGCAATGAACGTGCTGTTTTTCAGCGCCAACAGCCACTGTTCACTAGTAAACATTTCTTGATACCAGCGAGTAGAATACGCTGTCGAATCAAGGTTTAGCATCCCCTCGGTAAAAGTAAAGTAAGGAGTTGCATTAAACGATAACGGGATGATGGTCAGAATTGGAGCGATTAAAAAGAACAGCACCAACCCACAAAAAACTAAGTAACCTGCGTAAGCGACTCGCTCTACTTTTGATGCATAGTTTGGTAATGCCATGGTTATCCCCCTACCTTAAGGTTATTAATGCCAACCACACGGTTGAACATATAAAACAGAACCAGTACAACGAACAAAAGCAGTCCACCCAATGCGCCAGCCATCCCCCAGTTCAGTGATGTCTGCATATGATAGGCAATCATATTGGATATCACCTGTCCGCTTCTTCCACCAACCAAAGCGGGCGTAATGTAGAAACCAATAGAAAGAATGAAAGTGAGCAAGGCCCCCGCACCTATCCCCGGTAACGTAAGCGGCATATAAACTTTGATGAACGCAATGAAAGGCGTCGCGCCTAGAGAACGAGCAGCACGGAAATAAGTTGGGCTAATTCCTTTCATTACGCTATACAGAGGCAGGATCATAAACGGCAACAGAATGTGAACCATAGACACCACCGTTCCGAAGGTATTGTGAATCATCTGAATTCGCTCGGAAGTAAAACCCGACCAAATAAGGAGATCATTAATGACCCCTTGGTTTTGCAGCAGAACAATCCAAGACGTGGTTCTGACTAATAATGACGTCCAAAATGGCAGCAGCACAATGATTAAAAGTAAGTTCGCGCGCTTATCAGGTAAATTGGCAAGCAGGTAAGCAACGGGGTAGGCCATCACCAAACAAATTAAGGTGATTGAAATAGACATCCAAAAAGTTTTAAAGAAAAGGTCGACGTATATTTGGCGTTTTTCTGGTTGGGGCTCAATGTCTCCAAACTCATTCACTTGCCAGTCTAGAGCAGCAAGATAATGACTGAATGTTAATGCGCCACTAAGATTCTTAAACGCCGCCCAATATTTAGGATTAGCCCATCGCTTATCCAGCTTAACCAGCTGTGTCACCGAGCTCGGCAGCGACGCCAAACGAGACAACTTTCTACCTGTTTTCATCAATAAGCTGCGCATACCAGACACTTCAATATTCATTCGGCTGGCTATTTTCGGTAGCTCTTTGCTTTGATAAAGCGCAAGTACTTCAACAGAGAATGCCTCAATGACTTCTTGATGAGGCTGACCTTGATAATCCCAACTTTCTAAGGCTTGAATAGTTTGTGGTAGTGACAGGGATATTTCTCGGTTATCCACGCTTCGATAAAGCATATCGAGGATAGGAAAAGCAAACGTAAGCAGAATAAAACACACCAATGGCGTTGTGAGCATAATGGAGCGAAGCTTTATTCGGCGCTCCGCCTTTTGCAGCTGCGCTTTCAGATTGGTTTCTTGCTGATGAACTTGACGTTCGACTTCCAATACAGAATCTAATGCGGTTAGCTCTCGACTCATGCTGCTACCTCGCTACTTTGAGTTTGTGTCCCATCAAGAGCATGGCAATCGTCACTTTGCCAACCAATACGACAAATTGAGCCAGGCGTTAACTGCAAGTGTTTACGATTATCGTTAGGTACTTTAACGATGAAGTGACCAACGCTCTCTACTTCGACGACCAAACGATAATGATCACCGTGATAAATCAATTCTCGTAGGACGCCCGATACTTGGTTCTCACAAGACGCTTTTTCTGGTTGAATAACAATCTTTTCTGGTCGAATGGAAAGTGTTGTTCTCTGCCCTTGCTCAGAGACTCTGACAGGTTTCGCAGTAAATAGCTCTTTCCCAACGAGCACTTGGCAATACTTTCCGTTCCACTCTTTGACTAAACCTGAGAGTTGGTTGTTTTCTCCGATAAACTGCGCAACAAACGTATTACTCGGAGATTCATAAAGCTCGGTTGGTGTCGCGAGTTGTTGCACTTCGCCGTGATTAAAAACCGCAATACGGTCGGACATAGTGAGAGCTTCGTCTTGATCGTGCGTCACATACAAAATGGTGATGCCAAGCTTTTCATGCAAATGTTTAATTTCCATCTGCATTTTCTCACGCAGCTGCTTATCTAACGCGCCTAGTGGTTCATCCATCAAAACGAGTTTAGGCTCAAACACTAATGCTCGCGCTAACGCGACACGCTGTTGTTGACCACCTGATAACTGCTTTGGGTATCGAGTCGCAACATGCTCAAGCTCGACCATCTCTAATACACTCTGAACTTTGCTTTGAATCGTGTCACTGTCGAGTTTTCGCACCTTTAAAGGAAACGCAAGATTCTCAGCAATGGTCATATGTGGAAACAACGCATAGTTTTGAAACACCATACCAATATCGCGCTTGTGCGGCGCGAGATGATTGACAGGAACGCCATCGATATAAATGTCTCCACCGGTCGCAGTTTCAAAGCCTGCTAGCATCATCAAGCAAGTGGTCTTGCCCGATCCTGACGGCCCCAACATAGTAACAAACTCTCCAGGAGCAATATCTAAGTTGAAGTCTTTTACCACCAAATTCGTGCCATCGTAGGTTTTCTTAACGTGTTGAAAGCTGACATAGTCCTTGTTTTCCGTGCTCATGACTTCCCTCTTCTCATTTTTTGAATATTACGAATGAGTAGAGCGTCAGTTAACGCTCTACTAAACCGCACAATTACAGATTGTATTTGGATAGGTCTAAGCGGGTTTCTAACGCATGTTCAACCATTTGAATGACTTGTTGACGCTCTTCACCTTGTAAAAGTTGGCGTGGCGCACGAACTTGTTCAGATCCACGTCCGCAGACTTGCTCGGCCAATTTTATGCACTGAACCAGCGTAGGAATGGTGTCTAAACGCAGTAGCGGTAAGAACCAACGGTAGATTTCTAACGCTTCAGCATAACGACCTTGGCTTGCCAGTTTATAAATCGCGACGGACTCTTCTGGGAATGCGTTGGTTAAACCAGAAATCCAGCCGGTCGCACCTAGCATCAGTGATTCAAGAGCGATGTCATCAACACCACTGAACACGGTAAAGCGGTCATCAAATTTATTGTAAAGCTCGGTGATACGACGAGTATCAGTGGTCGACTCTTTGATAGCTACAATACTTTCAAACTCAGCCAGTTTCGCCATGATATCGAGGTTTACATCGACACCATAAGCAACCGGGTTGTTGTAAATCATGATTGGCATTTCTGGCGTTGCTTCTGCTAGCGTGCGGTAATATTCGAACGTTTCGCTCTCAGACGTGCGGTAAACCATGGCAGGCATCACCATACAACCATCGATACCAATTTTGTACGCATCCTGCATGTAATCAACAGCTGCTGTGGTAATAGACTCTGCTGTACCAGCAATCAAAGGCACACGGCCATTTACGACTTCTTTTGCCGCTTGCAAGACCTGGCGTTTCTCCTCCGGGTACAACGCGCAGTTCTCACCGACAGTACCCAAGCAGATAATGCCATTCACACCATCTTTAATTTGGTTATCTATAACAGTTTGCGTTGCGTCTAAGTCGATTGACTGATCTTGACGAAATTGCGTACTGACCGCCGGATAAACACCTTTCCAATCAATTTTCATGAACTACTTTCCTTATATGTATATTGTATGCAATTTAAATGAACGAGCGAAAATGCTCAGACCTGGCTATCTATGCCATTTTCTAACAACACCGCCTTTACAGCGGCCAAATCAGCCAAAGCACTGCCAACTGATTTGTATAAAGTAATGACCTCATCGTTTTGACGTCCTGAGATTTGTTGGGCGCAAAGCTGCGGTAATTCCCCTTTGATATCGTCTGACGTGAACACGCCCTCTTGAATTGGAATGAGAAGATCGCCCGCTTCGGCTAATACGTTAATGCGGCTATCAACATACACCTGTGCTCGTTGCACTGCTTCGGAGTCGCATTCACGCTTATCCAAGTCATGATTACCGACCAAATCAATATGGGTGCCCGGCTGCACGTCCGCGCCATTAAACAAAGGCTCAGCTGATGCGGTAATACAGCTGATGATATCAACGTGTTTGATAACGTGGTCCACATTTTCTACGACTGAAACGCGAAACCGACGCTCATCAGGAAGCGACTGATACTCTGAAGATGACACAATGGCATCTACCGTCGCCTCGGCTTTGTCTGAGTTGCGCCCCCAAATGTAAACCTGCTTAAGTGGGCGAACCGCAGCGTATGCCCACGCAAAATAAGGCGCAAGATTGCCCGTTCCGCAGATCAACAGACGATCAGCATTGGGGCGCGCTAAATAGTCCGCTGCCAACGCAGAAGCTGCGGCGGTGCGCCAAAACGTTAAAACTTTACCGTCTACGAGTGCGATCGGCTCACCATCGTTTCGTCTAAAAACAAGCAGCTTAGATGCAAGCGTATCTTTGCCGTGCTCAGGGTTATGCGGGAAATACGTAAAGGCTTTCACCGCAATCAACTCCTGGTTCCAAGCTGGAAGTAGCGCAAACGCCTCGTATTCTCCCTCTTCTAAGGGCATGACTCGGCGTTGAGGTATTGTTGCTGGCCGCGAGTACATTTCACGCATCGTTTCAATAAGAGACTCCATTGTTAAACATTGCGCGACTTGCTGTGCTTCGATGACTTTCATCATTTCTCCGAAAACATAAATACAGTTGAGGAAAAGTATGGAACCTCGCTTATGGATGAAAACTCGGCCCCACACATAAATTAACGCCTAGTTAAGCAGCCAGGTATTGAACTCTTCATTTAGTTCATCCGCGTAGTCTGACCACCATTCATCGTTAATCAGGAAGGCGGTTTGGAAGTTTTGAGGTGCGGTAGGAAGGTTCGCTAAAATGTCTGGGTTCACCTCCGCCGAAGACGATTTACGCGTAGGCCCATAGGCAACGTACTTAGCTTGATCAGCTAATGGTTTTGTTCCTGAAGAAAAAGCGATGAAGTCCAATGCAAGCTTTGTGTTCTCACTACCTTTAGGTATTGCCCATCCATTCATGTAACCCATTTGACGGTCCCATATAATCCGAAATGGTTGACCTTCATCTTTACGGGCATTGTGAATTCGGCCGTTAAACGCCGAGGCGATCACCACTTCTTTGTCTGCAAGCATTTGAGGTGGTTGGGCACCGGTTGTCCACCACAGTACTTCTGATTTGATCGTATCCAACTTAGCAAAAGCACGCTCGCGCCCCGCTTCGGTTTCGAGCAGGCTGTAGACCTCTTCTGGCTTTACACCATCAGCCAATAGTGCCCACTCAAGATTGCCCTGAGGTTGTTTTTGCAATGCACGTCGACCTGGAAAAGTTTTTAGGTCAAAGAGATCGGTCAACTTGCTAGGCAAAGCCTTACCTTTAAACGCGTCTTCGTTCACCGCTAATACTGTGGACACAACGATGGTATTGATTGCGCACTCGTGAATCGCACCATCAATGAAATCCTCTTGTGCTGGTGTTCCATCTGCGCCCGGAGGCAAAATACTTGGGCTCACTGGTTCTAATAGCCCTTCTGCACAACCACGAACAATGTCCGGCTTGTCGAGAGAAACCAAATCCCAGCGCACGTTGTTCGCTTCCACCTGCGCTTTAATTTCGGCTAATCCGCCGCTGAAATCCTCGGATACGATCTCTACACCTGTTTTTTTAATGAAAGGCTTGTGATATGCCTCCACTTGGCTCTTGGTGAATGCACCACCCCAAGATACGACCGTCAATTTGTCTTCAGCATAAGCAGAGGTCCCCAACAGCATTCCTGAAATCAACAGCGCCAATGGTGCTTTGGTCATTCGTGACATGTTTTACTCCTTTTGGTTGTTTTTCTGGAGGCATCCGAGTACGGCTGTTGGACACCAGTTTTGTTAAAATTAAGTTAACATTAGCATTTAATATATTTTATACAATATTTAATATTAAATTTTTCAGGCAAATCGTTGTAGTGAAAAAGGTGAAAGATCAATCGATGTCGGCTTTCCTTCGATAAGCTCTAAAAGGAGATCTGCCGTAATCGCCGCTTGAGTTAATCCAAGGTGTTGGTGGCCAAATGCCAGTAATACATTTCCATCCCAAATGCTATCAATAACCGGTAACGAGTCGACTGTTGAAGGCCGATTCCCCATCCACTTTTCTCCTTGCTTGAGTGGATGTAACCCCGATTCAAACATCTCATCACCTAACTGAAAAAGCATTTCTGAACGTTTCATATTGGGTGGTGACTCTACATCGGCATACTCAACAGTGCCTGCCAAGCGTAACCCACCAGACATCGGAGTCATGATGAATTTTCTATCGGCAGAGCTAATAGGAAATGGCAATACATCACGCTTGTCATCCACCATTAGGTGATAACCACGCTCGGCTTGAATAGGCACTTTGACTCCGGTTAGTTGCCGTATCAAAGGCTTAGAATGTACACCAGCGGCAACAATGATTCGGTCAAATGAATGAGTTTGAGACTCAACCAGCACATCGCCATTTTTCGCCAACGCAGATACACCTTTTTGTAAAACCTTACCGCCAAGAACTTCAAAGGCTTCACTTAGCTCAGCACAGAGCTGATAAGGGTCTAGCGTATGACCTGTTTCGGGAAAAAAGACTCCGACACGAACCTTATGGCTGAGATCAGGTATCCGCTCTCGAATCTCCTCTTGTGTCCAAACTTGATACGTCACACCGTTTTTAACCAGTGAGTTAAGCGTGCTTTGATAATTCTGAAACAGTTTCTCGTTTTCAAAAGTGAGCAATGAACCATTCATTTTTATTAGATGTGCTTTTCCGATTGAATCAAGCACGTCACGCCAACTTGCCACTGACCGCTCGTTAAGACTCTTAATCGCGTTTTTTGCCCGCTCCGCGGCTGATGGCTTTGTTTGTAATAGAAAACGAATCATCCACCCGATTGTGTTTGGAATATCTTGCCAACGGATCGAAACCGGACTTTTGGAATCTAGCAGCATTTTAGGTAATTGTGGAAGCAGCGCTGGCGTTGCAAGAGGGAAGATTTGCTCAGTCGCGATATGACCTGCATTTCCTTTAGAGCATCCATTCCCCACGCCATTGGGATCAAAAATCGTGACTTGATAACCTTGCTGCTGCAACTTCAATCCAATTGATAAGCCAATAATCCCCGCACCTATCACGGCGATCTTTTCCTTTTTGGTTTCATCCTTGACCAACATAAATATGCTCCGAGTCACACTTGAAAACGTAGATTGTATACAATATATTTTACATTACGTTAACATCACTATTGTTTAATTCAACCATTTTTTCAGCAAGGAGCGAAAAATGAGACAAGGAACTTTTTTCTGTATTGATGCCCACACCTGCGGCAACCCAGTTAGGCTGGTAGCAGGCGGTGTGCCTCCACTCGAAGGCAATACCATGAGCGAAAAGCGCCAATACTTTCTTGAGCATTATGATTGGATTCGTCAGGCACTCATGTTTGAGCCTCGCGGACACTCAATGATGTCGGGGTCAGTTGTCTTGCCTCCTTGCAGCGATAACGCAGACGCTTCAATTCTGTTTATTGAAACCAGTGGCTGCTTACCAATGTGTGGCCACGGCACCATCGGAACCGTCACTACCGCTATCGAGAATCGCCTTATCACTCCCAAAAAAGAAGGTCGTTTGATACTTGATGTCCCAGCAGGACAAATCGAAGTGCACTACCAAACAAAAGGTGACAAGGTCACGTCGGTAAAGATATTTAACGTACCAGCTTACCTTGCCCACCAAGACGTAACCGTGGACATAGAGGGCTTAGGTGAGCTCACTGTCGATGTTGCTTATGGCGGAAACTATTACGTAATCGTCGATCCTCAAGAAAACTACGCCGGACTTGAACACTACTCTCCAGATGAAATTTTGATGCTTTCTCCAAAAGTTCGCGAAGCGGTATCTCGAGCGGTTGAGTGCGTACATCCAGAAGATCCAACAGTATGCAGTGTTTCTCATGTGCTATGGACCGGAGAGCCCACTCAAGAAAACGCCACCGCTCGAAATGCTGTGTTTTACGGCGACAAAGCGTTGGATCGTTCGCCATGTGGTACGGGAACAAGTGCACGTATGGCGCAATGGCATGCAAGAGGCAAACTCAATCAAGGGGAAGACTTTGTTCACGAAAGTATCATCGGCAGCCTATTTCAAGGACGTATAGAAAGCATTACCGAAGTGAATGGCAAAGCCGCTATTTTGCCAAGTATTGAAGGATGGGCACAAGTATACGGTCACAATACGATATGGGTAGACGATGAAGATCCATACGCGTACGGATTTGAAGTGAAGTAATAAGGATAGTAAGGAAGAATGATGAACTCACAAGAACCAACCACTTTTTACGCAGTCAACGCCTTTATTGGTGAGCCTCTACCTATAGCGTTTCCGGTACATGGAGAGCAAGAAGTTAATCAAGCCGCCTCAGCCGCCCAAAACGTTGCGCGTGAGTTTCGCCAACTAAGCAATGCAAAGCGAGCGAGCTTACTTTGCTCTATCGCCTCTGAATTGGAAGTGAAGAGTAAAGAAATCGTTGCTCGTGCTCATTTAGAAACTGCCCTTCCCGAAGCACGTTTAAGCGGTGAAATAGGACGTACCGCGAGCCAATTACGACTATTTGCCGAGGTTGTGAGATCGGGTAATCACCATCAAGCAATTTTCGATACGCCAAACCCAAACCGTCAACCACTGCCAAAACCAGATATTCGCCGTCAGCAAATCGCAATTGGCCCTGTCGCCGTGTTTGGTGCGTCTAATTTTCCGCTCGCATTTTCTACTGCAGGTGGCGATACGGCTTCGGCACTGGCTGCTGGCTGTCCTGTGATTGTAAAAGGCCATACAGCCCACCCAGGCACTAGTCAACTTGTTGCAGAGTGTGTTGAGGCTGCACTTGAGAAAGAGTGCTTACCGCAAGCCATCTTCACGCTATTGCAAGGTAACAAACGCGCACTTGGCCAAGCACTCGTTACCCATCCAAAAATTAAAGGGGTCGGGTTTACAGGCTCAGTCGGTGGTGGCCGTGCGCTGTTTAATCTAGCTCAGCAAAGACCAGAGCCAATCCCCTTCTATGGCGAACTAGGGGCGATTAACCCAACATTTATTCTCCCTTCAGCCATACGGGCAAACGCATCATTGGCTGAAGAATTTGTGGCTTCTATGACTTTGGGCTGTGGACAATTTTGTACAAAACCAGGCGTTGTATTTGTCTTGAATAGCCCAGAAACGCAAGCCTTTATCGAAACTGCTCAAGGGTTAATTCGACAACAATCAACGGCCACTTTGCTAACGCAAGGAATCCGAGAAACGTATGAATCCGAAGTGGATAAACGAGCTTCCGAGACAGGCATTAACACCACTCGTTCTGAACAAGCAGAAGCGACCAATGTCTCACCAGCACTGTTCGTGACGGACAGTAAAAACTGGCGTAAAAACCCGCAATGGGAGGAAGAAATATTTGGTCCTCAATCGTTAATCGTAACCTGTGAAGATTTCGATGACATGTTGAAACTGAGTGATTCACTGACTGGCTCGCTCACCGCGACCCTTCACGCTACCGCTGAAGACGAAGAACAAGCGAAACAACTGCTTCCAAGTTTGGAAGAAATCGCCGGACGCCTTGTATTCAACGGTTGGCCAACTGGCGTCGAGGTTGGTTACGCTATGGTTCATGGTGGACCATATCCTGCTTCAACCAATTCTGCCTCAACATCTGTTGGAGCGGAGGCTATTCATCGTTGGTTGCGCCCCGTAGCTTATCAAGCTTTGCCAGAATCTTTATTACCAGATTCATTAAAAGCGTCAAACCCACTGGGTATTCAACGCGCCATAGACGGCAGAGTGTCCCAATAAGCCCACCAAATGGCTCAAAAAGGCATCAACTGATGCCTTTTATTTCACTCTACTTCTCAAAACCTTCTTTCCTAGTTGGTTTGTGCCAGAAAAACAATAAACTACTAAAGTAAAATGGATTGGATACAATATTAATTTAACGGGAGACTTCAATGTCACAGAAACCTGTTTTTAAAACGCGCACTCAGCTCGTTGAGGAAGCAATTCGAACTCAGATCTTGAAGGGCGAGTTAAAAACTGGTCAACCTTTACGTCAAGATGCGTTAGCAAAAGAGTTTAATGTTAGCCGCATTCCTGTGCGTGAAGCGTTAGTTCAATTGGAAGCACAAGGACTCGTTAGCTTTGAACCTCACAAAGGTGCGACGGTCACTGAGCTATCTCCAGAGAAAATCAATGAGCTATTTGAACTGCGCGCTGTCGTGGAATGCCACATTTTAGAGCGTGCGATTCAAAATATGACAGACGCTGACCTTGAACGCGCGCGCGAAGTTCGCGAACGTTTCGAGTCTGTAGTGAACAGTGGCGACGAAGTAGAAGAATGGAGCAACTACAACTACGAATTCCATAAAGCCCTATATGCGCCAGCCAACATGCCTGAAACTATGGACGTCATTTACAGCCTGAACACAAAGTGTGACCGATACATACGCATGCAGCTATTGTTTACAACAGGCATTAAAAAGGCAGAAGAAGAGCACTTAAGCTTGTTTGAAATGTGCCAAAATCGCGATATAGAAGGCGCCAAGTACCTGCTGAAAAAACACATTCTAGAAGCAGGCACTGCGATTCGAAACCTGCTGCTTGAAAGGCAAAATATCAGCCAGTAAACGGAATAACGAATAAGGTGATATTCAAGGATGAATGTTGGACCAAAGTTTTTACTCGCAGCGCTACGAAAAAAGATTAAAGAAGAAGGGCTTTGCTATAATTCCTTGTCAGAGAAAAGTGGCATCCCTTTATCTAGTATAAAACGCCACCTACATAATCCAGCTTTAGGTTTGGATAAAGTACTTATTTATCTGAACTACCTGAACACCGATCTCATCGAACTCGCAACCTTAGCCAACGAGCTTCAGCACCAAAACGAGCAAATGCTAACAGATGAAGAGAGCGCCCTTTTCGTTGAGCATCCCTATTTACTTGATTTTATTTATATGCTGACTTCTCGCGATATTAAACCCCAAGAGATAGCCCAAACTTACGGACTTTCTGATACAAGCTTACGATTCTATTTGCGTATCGCGGAAATTCTAGGGTATGTGGAGAACTTCGGAGACGGCTTATTTTACCGTTCTGGTCGTCGATTTATTATGGAAGAAGGTACCGCATTGGACACCTTATTCAAAGAGCGATTTCAACAAGAGTCGCTTTCTCATAGCATCAACCCAGGTGTGTGTGTGGGTCGTATTAGGCTCACCGAAGAGCAAAAAGTGCAAATAGAGGACGAGCTTTGTAATAAATTAGCGAAACTCAACGCAGTTAACACTTCCAACAACGAAGGTGAACTAACAAATATATTAATGCGCTGCACTCCTGGCGCTCAGATATTTTTCGCAGATTACTTGCCTGATATTGATGGAAGGCTGTTAAAGCACGTCGCCCAATTGACTAAAATAAATTAAAACATCAGATTAAAAATTCACTCCAAACCTAGAATGCATCATTTATTCCTGCTAAATCTCTAATAAATAGAATTTCCCAGCCAAAAATTTACTTTCTATTTAGCAAACAACAATTAGTCGACTAAGAGAACCCTCCATTTCATCTTTGTTTTTTTCCTTATTATTACGTTGAAACTGCTAAGGAACTTAAGGAATAACTAATGGATTTTTAAGAATAAAAGATAACCATTTTTACGTTATTTACCTCACACTATTTAACTATAAATTTGCAGACGAACGAATTAAATTAATACATTCACCTAGCTAATAAAAACAAAAGTAAAACAGATAATTACAATTCTATTATTTATAAGGACATAGAAAAGTGAAATTTAAGTATTCTTTAGCAACGGCAGTCACTCTCGCATTATTACAAGGTTGTGGCGGTGGCGGCGGTGATGGCTCATCTACTCCGTCAACTAGCAGCGCAACTGGACCAACATGGAAAGCCGGTGATTTTAGCCAACCATCAAGCTCGTTTGTCAACCAATGTGAAACCCCACGAGTGGGTCGAGACCCATATAACAATTATGCCGCCTACCCAGATAAATTGGGCTCTGTATTACACGAAAAACTCTTTTTAAGAGCTTTTACTAACGAAACGTATCTATGGTATGACGAGGTTCCTGATAACAATCCAGCAAACTACAAAACTGTTACTGATTACTTCAATACGCTGGTCACCTCTGCTACTACCGCGACGGGTAAACCGAAAGATCGCTTCCATTTTACCGTCCCTTATGAAGATGATATGAAATCATCGCAATCTGGTTTAGTCGCTGGGTTTGGTTTTAACTGGGCATTCCTACGTGGCGTACAACCTAGAGACGTTCGTATCTCCTATACTGAAGAAGCCTCTCCAGCTGATAGAAGCGGCATTGCTCGTGGTGATAAGCTTCTAAAAATCAATAATATTGATGTTGTTAACACCGGTAGTCAGTCCGACATTGATTTTATTAATAAAACTCTATTTAACCCTGACATCAATCAAGATTACACCTTCACATTTGAGAGTGTTGACGGCCTAGAGAAAACCGTGACGCTTACCGCCTCTGATGTCATGACTTCTCCAGTTAAAAATGCCAAAGTGATCGCACACAATGGTATGCAAATCGGCTATCTACAATACAACTCATTTGAACCAAGCGCTCAAGCCCCACTTATTGAGGCGTTCAGTACGCTCTCGGCAGAGAATGTTGACGAGATCGTCGTTGATTTGCGTTACAACGGCGGTGGCTTAGTCCTTCAGTCCTCGCAAGTAGGCTACATGCTAAGCGGTGCTGGTCAGAACCGAGTCTTCAGTGAGTTGATTCATAATGACAAAGTGATGCGTACCATTAAAGATGGAGATAACATCTATCGCTTTACGAATCTAGCAATAGACTGGGCAGCACAGAAATATTCGGATCAAGTGCTTCCGACACTGAACAAAAAGCGCGTATATGTGCTGACTTCAGGAGGCACGGCTTCCTCAAGTGAACTGCTAATCAACGCTTTGCGCGGCATTGATGTGGAGGTTATCCAAATAGGCTCAACAACCACAGGTAAACCGTATGGGTTCTCACCAGAACAAAACTGCGGCACTATGTACTACACTATTCAGTTCAAGTCAGCGAACGAGAAAAAATTTGGCGACTTCTCTGATGGTTTTATTCCTACTCCAAAGAGCCAAATCAATACCGAGCTAGGCTTAAACAATAGAGTGGAAGGTTGCTGGGTCAATGACGACCTAACAAAACCATTAGGCGATCCGTCTGAAGATATGCTTTCTGCGGCACTAAACTACATGGAAACTGGAACCTGTCCGCCAGTCTCCTCTTCAAGTTTCAATGCCATGCCGCGTAACATTTCATCTCCGGAGTTAAGCGATCTTCGCTCTCCGCTACGAACAGAGGCAATTCATGTTGAGATCAACTAACTTTTTACGAATGCTGATTCGGGTTGCGCTTTTCTTAGGCACTTCGATTTCTTTGATAGGATGCCAAGCTATGTCACAAGAACCCGTTGAAGCATTGAGTAAAGAGAACTCTCCGGAAACAGTCATAGAGATTCAAAACGCGATCGCAGAAATCCAAGGGACACCAGCACCTAGAATCGCAAATAACGTATTTGAATCCTCACCGCATTTGTTGATTGAAAAAGGACGAGTAAAAGGGAACAACAATCAACTGTTGGATGGCAGCTATACGGATCTTCCAGACCAATATACGTTGCAGATAAGAGGTGAAACCTGTGGCTTGTACTATGCCAAAACAGATACTTTTGTCTCTCTCAGTTCACTAGATTGTGAGCCCATCATTAAGTTTTAGATCTCCCAAAATAGAAGCCCGCTGATATCAGCGGGCTTCCTACTTTATTGTTCAGTGTGAAACGGTCAACGTTACTTTAATTCAATCCATGCTTTACGCTGTTGTTTATCCATGTATGACCAAGCTACAAAACGGCTCAATTTCTGTCCTTGGCTCATTTCAACCACACGAATGGCTTTCACACCCAATTTTTCAAGCTGCTTGCGCATCGGGCGAACGTTGTCTTTTTTGGATATAAGTGTTGTAAACCACAAGACCTGCGCGGCAAAAGCTTGGCTTTCATTCGCCATTTTTCGGATAAACGCCGCTTCTCCACCTTCACACCACAATTCAGCGTTTTGACCGCCAAAATTCAACGCAGGCTTACTTGTCTTTACTTTTGCGGTTTGAGGTTTTAACCCTTTCTTACGCTGGTTTGCTTTTAGATTATCGATTTTACGCTGGCTGCCCATAGCGGCATCTTCCGCCGAACGATGGAATGGCGGATTACATGTCGTCACATCATAACGATCATTCGGTTGAATGATACCTCGATAAATATTGGCATCATTGTGTTGCTGTATTAGTGCAATTTTTCCCGTCAAAACACGATTGTGCTCTACGATCGTTTGAGCCGATTGGATGGATTTTGGATCGACATCGCTGCCCGTATAGTGCCAACCGTATTTTGTTACACCAACAATCGGATAAATACAGTTTGCTCCCACGCCAATGTCCAACGCTTTCACTTTTTGGTGCGCGTACTGACCTTTTGCTTCACCATCAAGTAGTTCTGCCACTCGGTGAATGTAATCAGCGCGGCCCGGAATCGGTGGGCAAAGGTAGGTGTCGGGAATGTCCCAGAACTCGATACCATAATACGCAGCAAGCAATGCTTTATTGAGCATTTTAACAGCGTTAGGATCAGAGAAGTTTATGGAGTCTTCCCCTTTCGGATTTTTGATAACGAATGGCTTTAACTGTGGTTCACTTTCCACGAGTTTTTTAAAATCGTAACGACCTCGATGAACATTACGCTCATGCAAACCATTCTTCGCTATTTTTATGAACTCGACTTCGCTCTTTCCTGCAGGCTGCGGGGATTTGCGCGCAACTTTGTCTTTAACACGCTTCGGCTTGGCTTTATTCGCGTCTTTATTCTGAGCCGCCTTTGAAGTCTTTGGCTTTGCTTGCTTCGCGTTGTGATTATTGTTCTTCATTCAAATTCGCTTTTAAATCGAGGTAAATCATAAACAAACGAGCATCAAATTCGAGTTGGTGATACTCAGGCTCCATGTAGCAACATAGCTGATAGAACGCCTTGTCGTGGCTTTTCTCACGAGTATGCGCCAACTCATGTACCACCAGCATTCTTAATAGTGGCTCGGGCGCATCCTTAAATACATTGGCAATGCGAATCTCGTTTTTCGACTTCAGCTTACCGCCATGGTTTCTACTGATAACACTGTGCAAACCAAGCGCATTGTTTACCGCGTGAATTTTCTTATCGTAGACAACTTTACTGATTGGCGCGGCTTTCTTCATGTAGCGGTTTTTGATTGCCATGGCGTACTCATAGAGCGCCCTTTCGCTTTTGATTTGGTGCCTATCGGGATAACGCTTTTCGAACCAAGGAACAAACTTGCCACTCGCTATCAATGAGCTCACCTGCTCTACGATGTTTTGTGGGTAGCCTTGAATGTATCGAAGTGACGGATGCATAGAATTAACGTCTGTTATGACAAAATAAAGGCGCTCAATATACCTGAGATAAAGGACAGTTTCACCTTAGCTTTCGCCTTTCATTTATGACGAAAGGCCGTTAAACTTCGCCTCCCAATGATAATGGAGAGAAATTCAATGAAACGTGTCGTTCTTTATGTCAAAGACAAATGCCCTCACTGCAAAGATGCTCAACGTTATCTGGATTCGAAAAATATTAACTATCGTTTGTGCAATGCTAAGATGCAACGCGGTCGCAAAGAACTTGATGCGCTTGGTGCTCGTTCAGTGCCAGTTTTAAAAATTGGTGATCGGGTAATGATTGGCTGGAACCCAAAGAACTTCGAGAAGATGTACAAAGGCGACTAGTGCTCGAACAATGAATCTGCGCTGCGTTTAAACGTAGCGCTTGATAAAGTCGATAAACGTTCGATCTGCTATTGATAAATACCCCTGCTTGCGCCAAGCAAGTGCCAGATCTAGCGTAACGGGTGGTTCAAACGGTAGGCCAACAACGCCCGACTCATGTTGAGTCACCAATTCCAGTAACGCGGTAATCGCAAACTCTTGTTTCACAATACTCAAAATCAAAGGCAGTAAGTTGGTCTCGAATGATGACTTCATGGTAAACCCATGCTCCTCACTCACCTGATCCAAAAATTCACGGTGAAAATAGCCATGCTGAAACATAACCAAATCGTGTTCAAAGAACTCATCAAAAGTAAGAGCGTGTCGCTGGGCTAACTCATGCTCAGGTGAAACAACGGCGACCATTTGGCTAGTAAACAAATGGTCAGTTTCTAGGTCATCAGGCACGTTATCACAACTGATCACACCGATATCGAGTTGACCATTGAGCAGCATACGACGAATCGATTGAGTCCCAGCTTCAACCAAGGTCAATTTTAACTCCGGGAACTGGCTTTTAAACGCCATCACAATTCGTGGAAAGAAATAACTGCCCATCATTGATGGCGTTCCGAGTCGTACTTCGCCTTTCGCTAAACCTTTCAACTCATCAATCGCGAGCTGCGCGTCGTGCAACTGTTGAATCACCCGCTTGGCATGTACAAGTAGCGTTTCGCCCTCTTTCGTTAAGCTGATTTTTTTATCATCACGGCGAAATAGGGTAACGCCCAAAGACTGCTCAAACTTTTTGATAGAAATGCTTAATGCGGGCTGGGCAATATGCAGGGCTTTAGCCGCATGGGTAATGTTTCCATGTTCAGCGACCGCCAGAAAATGTTTAAGTTGTTTCGATTCCATCAGATCAAAAATATATGGTGTCCATATTTTTAATATATTTTTTTAATTTACAATGAACTGATAGATTGATCACAGTCTCTCCATTTGCTCACATTAGGCAGGATTCATGGTCAGTTTTGGCACACCGGAATACAAACGCATTACGCTCTCGCTAGCGCTTGGTTCCTTCTTGGTTTTTTCAAATTTATACCTACTACAGCCAATGCTGCCCACTTTTGCCCAAATTTTCACGATCTCAGAAACGCAAGTGAACTGGTTATTTGCGGCCTCAACACTTGCTCTCTCTTCTAGCCTCGTTCCAATGGCTGTGTTGTCAGAGTCAGTGGGAAGAAAGCCAGTCATGATGGCCGGTCTGTTTTCGATTCCTACCCTTTCCGCTTTGATGCTGTTTGGTGACTCATTCCTGTTTTTGGTGGTATGTCGAGCATTGATCGGTGTCGCGCTCGCCGCTTTTGCTGCGGTCGCCGTGGCTTACATGGCAGAAGAACTCGACAAGCACGCTTTCTCGATGGCAATTGGAACGTACATTGCGGCTAACTCATTAGGTGGTATTGCAGGGCGTATTAGCGGCGGCTTATTGGCGGACAATTTCAGTGTTGATGTCGCCATTGAAGTTATGATGGTGTTCACTCTTATTGGTGTCATTGGCGTTCACTATTTATTGCCAACACAGCGCAACTTCACCCCGTCATCAAGCAGTTTGCGCCATCAAAATCGTGCGCTTATTGGTCATTTTAAAAACCAACGCGTGTGGTTCGCGATGCTGATAGGAGGACTCAACTTTGCTTTGTTCGTCAACCTTTACTCCGTCATGGGTTTCCGTCTGGTGAGTGAACCTCACAATGTGCCCGTCGGGTTGGCCTCATTGATCTTTATTTGTTACTTGGGAGGGACTTTCTCCTCTCGTTGTGCAGGCCACTGGAGTAAACGTTATTCATCAATCCTCGGTATGTTCTTAGGCGCGATAGTGAGCATGACGGGGATGTGGATTGCTGCGGTTGAAAGCTTGACTGCAATGCTAGTTGGGTTGTTGCTGATAAGTTTTGGTGCCTTCTTTACTCATACCCTCGCCTACGGTTGGGTCGGTCAGAATGCCACTCGCGCCAAAGCCACCGCGACAGCGCTCTACTTAGTACACTACTATGTAGGCGGCAGTTTGGGAGGATTCTTACTTCTTTATTGTTGGCAACATGGTGGTTGGTCGAGTGTTCTTATGGGAGGAAGCGCAGTCTACCTAGCGATGTTTGCTGCGATTGCGTATTTGAAACACATTGCCGAAAGAAAGCATACTGACCAAACACCTGACGCTGCGAGTTTAAAGAGTAGCTAAGGTACGCTCATTTGCGTAATACCTCTCTGGTTACTTGGATAACCAACTCTGCTATGCTTGAGCTACTTTAATAAAAACCAGAAAGTCGTATGTCAACGCGTTCAACACAAAACACAGATATCGAAGCGATCACTCAACAGGTCGATCAATGGCTCAACGATGTGGTAATCGGACTCAACCTTTGTCCGTTTGCTGCCAAACCGCAACGTAATAAACAAATCAAAATCTTTGTTAGTGAAGCGACTCAAGAAGAAGCGTTTCTTGAAGATATTTTATTGCAGCTGATTGAGATGAGTAACACAGAACCCGAACAACTTGAGACCACGTTGGTTGTGGTTCCCAACATGCTACAAGATTTCTGGGACTACAACTTTTGTATCGATTGGGTTGAAGGATTAATTAAGCAACAAAACTGGGAAGGCATTTTCCAAGTGGCGACTTTCCATCCTGATTACTGTTTTGGCGGCGCAAGGCCTGAAGACGACGAAAACCTGACCAATCGTTCTCCTTACCCAATCTTCCATTTGATTCGCGAAGAGAGTATGGAAAAGGTACTAAAACACTATCCTGATCCTGAATCCATTCCCGATACGAACATCGCTCGTGTTTCCGCCCTTTCAGAGGAAGAACGTAAAAAGCTGTTTCCTTACCTATTTCATTAAGCTCCACCATTACCCAAAGGCAGATTTATCACCAGTTGGATTCAATGCCCTTGGGGTTCAAAGTGCGGTTTGGTATCATTGCCGCTTCAATCGATTTAATGGAAATTAGAATGCAACTGTCAAAGCTAACCCAAGAGATTTTTGATCACTTATACCGTGATATCACCGAGTTCCGTAGTACGTTCGACTTACCAGTCGCAGACGCTGCAAGCCTTGATGCACAAGCAGATACACTACACACCTCTTTGGCGATCGAAGAGCTAACAGAGCTAGCAGAAGCAGATTGTAAAACCGAGCAAGCGGACGCCATCGTAGACAGCGTGTATGTATTAATGGGCCGTCTTGTTCATCTTGGCCACAGCAAAGTAGAAGATAACCTAGCGATCAGCTACTTAATTGATCTTCTATTAAACGTTGCAGTAAACCGTGGTATCGAATTTATTCCTTGCTGGGATGAAGTACACTCAAGCAACATGAGCAAAGTATGCCGTAACGAGCAAGAGTACTCAGAAACAGAAGCATTCTACGCGGAACAAGGCATCAAGTTGATGGCGGTGCAGAAAGGTGAATACATCATCGCAAAATGCGCCGAAGATTTCGTATCGGAAGGTAAAACCATTCGTAAAGGCAAAGTACTCAAATCAGTTTACTACCGCCCAGCAGATCTAAAACCGCTAACTCAGTAAGCGTTGAGTTTGGCTATCTCGATTAAAAAAACGACCTCAAGTAGGTCGTTTTATTGTCTCTTAAATACTAATCAAAGATTAAATAAGGTTGCTCATCTACGATGACCTTTTTGACTTGAGTATTGAATACTTCCCCGAGGGCTTCTTCCGTTAGCACAGTATCGGCATTTCCTGATGAGTGCAGCACACCGTTGTTAAGCAGCAATACTTTATCTGCGTGCTTTAATGTGCGGTTGAGATCGTGATTAGCAACCAATACTCCAATTCCCTGCGCCGCCATAGCGTTAATCAATTGATAGAGCAGACCCTCTTGCGCAATATCTAACGGTGCTGCTGGCTCATCCAAAATTAAAAACTGCGAAAAAGGATTAATGGTACGCCACACCTGCAAACATACACCTGCTAATCGGACACGTTGCCACTCACCGCCGGATAATGTTTGAATACTGCGATGAAGCTTATCTTGCAGCTGTACCAGCTCCACCACCATATTGACGGCATCACGCACTTTGATATCCGCAATCTCAGCACCACTTGGCAGAGATAAAGCGAGATACTGAAACACATCAACATTAAACGCTGGGCGTGATTGCTGACACAAATAACCTCGAACATGAGCTTGCTCTGACAACGGTAAAGTAAGCAAGTTTTTGTCGCCAACGTACACTTCACCACTCATACCCTCTCGGTAGCTTAACGTACCAGAAATCGCAGCCAATAAAGTACTCTTACCTGAACCATTAGGCCCAACGACATGTACGATTTCGCCTGCTTTGCATTCAAAAGAAAGAGGCAATAATCGACTACCAACCGACATATGTTTAACGTGCATCATGACTCTTCACCAGCATCCAGATGAAAATAGGTGCGCCAATCGATGTTGTCATGACACCTAAAGGTAGCTCTGCGGCGTCCAATAACAGCCTTGCGCCGATATCCGCAAATACAAGTAACGCAGCGCCAGATATTGCAGAAAGTGGCAATAAATAACGGTTTTCTGTACCAAAAGCCAAACGCAACAAGTGCGGTACCACTAAGCCAACAAAGCTGATGATGCCACCCAAAGCGACTGAACTCCCCACCAAAACAGAAATGGCGAGGATCAGTTTCCAACGCATTTGATGTACATCGACTCCCAATTGGGTCGCATGAATCTCACCAAGCATCAATTTATCAAGCGACTTGCCTTTACAACATAACCAGATAAGCACTGGTAACATCACCAAGGTAACGGTATGTTGATACCAACTTGCGCCACCAATGCTGCCCATTAACCAATACATCAGTTGGCGTAGGCTAAGATCATCACTGAAGTAAAATGCCCACGTCACAATCGCGCTCGATAAAATACCCAATGCGACACCAACCAAAAGCAATCGAGCCGTCGTCAGATGCATTGCCCTTGCTATCGCCACCAAAACAAACGTGAATACCATCGAGCCTGCAATCGCTGCCAACATAAAAACAATCGGGGTGGGAAGAACAGGTGACGCGAACATGATTAAGACCATTGCTAAGCTTGCACCACCAGATATACCAAGCACGCCGGGTTCAGCCAAAACGTTCCCAAGCAACACTTGTAACGTCGCGCCAGATACCGCTAACGCAGCACCAATAATTGCCGCAGACACCAACCTCGGTAAACGCAAGTCCACCAGTAGCTTATGTTCAAATGCAGATAAAGATTGAAAAGGAGAAAGGAAAATTTCTCCGACCATCAAGTGGATGGCAGAGAGTACAGCGAGCACGATCGACATAACCATCAGGTTACGTTGCCAGCGTCGTTCCTTGTTCAGGATAAGTTGTTGAAAATCCATAGCGGCCGATAAAAACAAACGAGGCTTAACCTTACAGTTAAGCCTCGGTAAATTGCAATTAACTTCTCAAAGCAATGTTGGATTAATCGTAAACCAACTCGCCCTCTTCAAAACGGGTTTTCACTTCACAAACCATCAGAGCTGCACGTTGACCTATTGCGACATGACGGTTCGGGAAGACAATCGCTTCGTTTTCGTTCTTCGCCATTAATGGTTTGTCGCCATCATGACCAAACACTTCGCCGTGAACAAATGAAGTGAAGTTTTCAACATTGTCGTCGAACATAAAGTCAAAGTCTTCGTTCAGGCGAACGATTGTGCGACTTACGTGATATTTAATGCATGGTTTTGGTAGGTGTTCTGGCTTCGTTTCCGCAATCAAATTACGTAAAGACAAATCAAACGCAGTCAATTTATCGAGGTCATTTTCACCAATACGAGCCACACGACCAAGCTCCATTGTGAGAGCTTGCGCACCAAAGTTCTCGGCACTGTACCAGCTAAACGTACTCGATGGTGAGTTTGATAAGAGCACAGCTTCAATGTGTGCACTGTCCAAGAAATCGATTAATGCCTTGCTTCGCACAGGATGGCGAGTCTTAGGACTTACTGCAAACGTATAGTGCTTCGAACCTCTAATCGCGCAGTGTAAATCAAGATGCCAGCGTGTTGTCGGGTCGGTATCCTGATAGAAATCGCGAACGAGCAACTTTAGTGTATCAGCGATGACAAGCTCTTTTGTCTGCTTGTGTTCTTTTTCGTCAAAAAGACGGTTGAGGTTTTCTTCAAGGAATCGCGTGTGCGCCAGAGTGGATTCTGGATGAGCGATAATGAATAGACAACGGGTATCGACCGTCTGGAACCCAGATTCTATGTCTTGAATAATGGAATCCACCAGCTCCATCGGTGCCGTTTCATCTCCGTGAACCCCACAAGAGATGATGACGTTCTTCGTATCCTGAGTATAGTTCTCAGGGATCACTTCTAGTACACCACGCTGATAGAGTTTAAGTTTTACACCGTTAGAAAGCACCTGCTCCGCTGGTGCAACATCGATATGAACATCTAACGTGTCAGTTAAAAACGATTGGCGAAAGAGAGACTTCGTCATGCGTTACTCCTTAATAGCACGGCGGGTATGTTAATAAATTGTACAAAGGATTTTTGTTGCTGCGATCTCACTTATGAGTAGAAATCACTATTTCCCTCGAAAATCCGATACCTTTTCGCGCCAGGCACTCAAATCAAGCATTGAGGCGTTTAATTTTTAAACAATTACAAAGTGTTAGGGCTGTGAACTTTACCACAGCCCTGATTAAGATCATTATGATTTGATCAAATTTTTGTAGCTATAAAGCAGATTATGCATCAACACTGCGAAAAACTTAGCCGCGCTGTGCGAACAAACGCTCAAACTCATCGACTTTTTCACGCACTAGCTCAACGCTCTGCAACCAAAACGTTGGTTGGGTTAAATCCATCGACAGATGCTTTTCGACAACATCTTCCGCCATCATGCAGCCGGTGTCGCGCAGCAAATTGATGTAATCGGTATAAAACGCTTCGCCTTTGGTTTCTCGCTGTGCATAAATACCCTTGCTGAATAAGAAACCAAACAGGTATGGGTAGTTATAAAAACTCACACTATCGATAGAAAAGTGCAGCTTGCTTGCCCAGAAGTACGGATCCGGCCCGCTCATTACGTCGCCATACCATTCTTTCCAAGTTTCAGACATCAACTTACAGAATTCATCTGCGGTTAACTCTCCATCCTGGCGGCGTTCATAAAACGATTTCTCAAATTCGTAGCGAACCGGAATGTTGATCATTAAGGCTAGCGCAGATGACAACTCTTCCCACAACATCTCTAGCTTTTCATCGACGCTCTCCGCTTTCGAAATCAAATGATCACGAACGATGTTTTCTGCAAAAATAGAGGCGGTTTCTGCTAACGTCATTGGGTAGTAAGTTTGGCAAAGTGGCAAATCACGAATAACCCAGTTATGGAACGCATGGCCAAGTTCATGCGCGAGAGTCATCAGGTCTGAGCGACTGCCACTCCAAGTCATAAACACAAGTGGTGTTCGCGTTGCTGGCAGTTTGGTGCAGTATGCACCAAGGCGCTTGCTGGCATTTGGCGCAGCATCAATCCATCCGTTTTGTACCATCAAACGGACAAACTCCGACATCTCAGGGTTTACTGTTTCAAATGCTTCACAAATAACATCAATCGCTTCATCAAAGTCGTAGACCTTCGCTTCACCGCTCAAAGCAGGCATAGCCGCCAGATGATTCCAAGGTTTCATCTCATCCAGACCATGTACTTTCGCCATCAATAAACCCGCTTTCTGACCAATAGCTCGACTATCTTTGGCTACTGTCATCATCGCATTTAAAGTTTCAGCTTGGATTCGGCTACCATGCAAACTCGGCTCTAGGAAGTGAACTTCACGCTTCGTAGAACGCTTTTTGTTTTCAGTTAAGCGCCATCCTGCTAACGCATTTAAAATCGCAGCGAATGATTCTTGGTGCGTTTGCATTGCATCTTGTACGCCTCGCCACGCGGCTTCTTGACGCTCAAATTCAGCCCCATAAAGGATGCTTGCCGCTTGAGAAAACCCAAGCTCTTCACTCTTACCATCTGCATACTCAAGCTTCACTTTCAATGAGCCAGTCAGGTTATCGTATAGGTTACCCCAAGCCGATTTACCATCCACACTCATCGCAGCCAGTAACTGTTCTTCTGCGTTGCTAAGACGAGTATCCGCCAACTTTCTAGAATTCAAGATAGAAAAAGCTTGCCCACTGATATCTGGATTCTCATGGTCTAACACGCGCAAGATAAACTCTTCGTCGGCATGCGTTAGCGTCAAATCAAAGGGACTGAACGCTTGGGAAAGCTCCGAAAAGATGCGGGTCATTTTACCAAGTAACGATTTCGCTTCGGAGTTTGTTGCATCAACAGAAGCATAACAACTCGCAAAATTTGCAACTGTGCCCGCTAAACGACTCGCGGCTTCATTGGTCAAAATCGCATTTTGCATGATCTCTACGTTGCCGCAATCTGCTGATTGTTTATTCAAAAGATCAATACATTGTTCCACAAGAGCAATATCGTCTTGAATTCGTGGGTCAGAAAGGTCGTTATAAACGATGGACAAATCCCAACTCGGCGTTGTCATTTCTATATTTCCTTTTTATGTAACTGAGTCAATTTTCGCTTCCTGCACCTAGCAGATGGGCTTCCACTGACATCTTCCGTGACTATGCCCTTAAGCAATATCGCTCTGGGCATTTTAATATTTATAAATTAACGAGTTAAAAGAGGTACGCCAATCGAACGGACCGAGGCGTAAATTTGCTCATCTATGGTCATTGTTATATGCGTGACAGACGCATTCCCTATCGACAACGTCGAGTACCACTTGGGGTTACGCCAATCTAACTCCAATACATGAGCAAGAATCATACGAATGACGCCACCATGCGTGACGATAAGTAGATTGTCATTGATATCGTTGATGATTTGAGACCACACGCGACATATGCGCTCAGAAAATGTGCTTAAGCTCTCAGCATTCGGCAACGTGTGTTGTGCTGGCGATTGCCAAAAAGCATCTAGCTTTTTCCACTGTTCAGTGAGCATATCAAAAGGCACACCATCAAAATCACCAAATGCGATTTCTTGTAAAGATTCATCCGTCATTACTGGTAATAATTGCTGTTCAGCAATGATGTTTGCCAGTTCTTGACAACGTGAAAGCGGAGAACAAATCACTCCACCCACACTTCGTCCACTCTCGATCCAAGCCCGAGCAATGCTTTCTTGGCCAGCAGGCGTAACTTTTACATCCGTTTGGCCATGAAGTCCTGGTGGAGCGTCTACTTTTCCATGACGCACAAGATAGATGTTGAGTGTTTTCATTTCTTCCATCCTACTCTTTAAGAACCAACGGCAAGCCAGCAGCAACAAAGGTAACGCGATGACAAACACTGGCTAGTTTTTGATTCATCCGTCCTGCATTATCCACAAAGTAACGACTAACCGCCCCCAAAGGCACAATGCCCATTCCAACCTCGTTAGAGACGAATATTAACGTCGCATCTGAACCACGTACCACCTGTATAAGCTTTTCAATTTCTGCTTCTAGCTTCTCATTGGAACATTCATCACCTAACTCAAATATCCAATTATTGAGCCACAAGGTTAAACAATCGACCAGTACAACATCGGTGTTAGCGAAATTTGTCAGTAACTCAGATAAATGAAGGGGGCATTCATGCTCTTGCCACTCGCCCCCGCGTTGCTTTTGATGATGCGCTATTCGCTCTCGCATTTCTTGGTCAAATGGCAGCGCGGTTGCAACATAATGTAATGAGTGTTGAGAAGTGGTCGATAATTGCTTGGCTGTTTTTTCCGCCAAATGCGACTTCCCAGAGCGCGCGCCACCGAGTATCAATTGCTTCATGAGATGTGATAAAACCCAATCATAGTGAGATAAACAAGCAGTTCCGATAGCTGCTGCGCTGCGCCAAGACAATCCCCCGTAAAGCCGCCAATTCGCTTGGTTAACCAACGTTTGAACATCAAACGAAATACCACGAGAACAAGCGATATAAAGATCGCCTGCGTGATACCAAGCACAAGCAATGTTATGCCACCAGTAAACAACAAAATGGAGACTTCTAAAGAAGACTGGCTATTTGCCAGCGGTTTACTTTTCGACGTATTACTGTCACTGACATAAGGCATGTCATAAATAAGCGTAGCGGCTAGTGCTCGGCTTGCGGTATAAGCGACGACAATGACCAACCAAAACTGCGGCAAGTTAGCCAGTTCACTCCAAAAAACATACTTAGCCAATAACGCCATAATGAGAGTGGCTGCACCATAAGTGCCAATGAGGCTGTCCTTCATAATAGAGAGGCGTCGCTCGACAGTCATGCCACCGCCAATGCCATCCGCCATATCAGTCAAGCCGTCTTCGTGAAATGCCCCTGTTAACAATAAGCTAAACACCATTGTTAATACTATGGCAACCGATTCTGGGAAAAGAATTGAGGTGAGCGAAAATACCAGAGCACAAAGCGCTCCAAGTACGAGACCAACTAACGCGAAATAACGTCCGGCCTGATTCATGCGTTCTTCACTGTATGGCAACGCTTGGGGTACGGGTAAGCGACTAAAAAAACTGATAGCTAATAGAAACAACTCCCACTGGTATCTTAACGATGACGGCGTGACGTTCTCAGAATTATCAGGGACTGACACTATACTGTAACTCCTGCACTCTCAAAGCTCGCCATCTTGTTGTAAAACTGGGCAGCAGCTTTTAACAAGGGTAAGGCAAGAGCGGCTCCGGTTCCCTCCCCTAATCGTAAACCAAGATCGAGTAGAGGTTCTGCTTTTAGATGTTCCAATACAAATTTATGTCCATTTTCTTCAGAGCGATGGGCAAACAACATGTATTCGCGTGCTTCTTCGTCTAGCAACGTTGCAATATACGCAGCAACCGATACGATAAACCCATCCACTAAAACTGGAGTTTTAAGCCGCTTGGCTTCTAAAAAAGCACCTACCATTTGTACGATTTCAAAGCCTCCAACCTGTGCGAGAATCGCTTTAGTATCAAGACCTCGACATCGGTTTACCCCCTGTGCTACCAATTTATATTTGCGGCTCAACTGCTGTTGATTGATTCCAGTGCCAACGCCAACACAATAATCAATATCTAATGAGCTCAGCGCCGATAACAGTGCGGAAGCCGAACTGGTGTTACCAATGCCCATCTCACCGAACATCAATAGATTTGAGCCAGACAAAATGGTTTGCTCAGCAATCTTCGCACCATACTCTAAACCTAGCGCCACTTGTTCTGGGGACATAGCTGATTGTTTAGAGAAATTAGCCGTACCGTTACCCAACCGTTGTTCAACCAAGTTTGGATGAAACTTAAATTCTGGAACCAGCACATCAATAGGTGCCAACATGCCGCAATCTATTACTTTGAGTTGGATGCCATTGATGTCGCAAAAGCAGTTGATGGCTGCGCCGCCGGCGAGAAAGTTAGCCACCATTTGCTGAGTGACTTCGCTTGGCGCAATGCTTACGCCCTCCTCTGCAACGCCGTGATCTCCAGCAAATACCAGCATGCTCGGTTTACAGATAGCGATGGAATCAACTGGCTGAGGTTTATCCTGACTTTGAATAAGAGCTAGCTGTAGTGCCACCTTTTCCAATAAGCCTAAAGAACCGACGGGTTTGGTTTTGTTATCTATGCGCGCTTGTATCTCCACTGCAAAAGAGTCATCCATTTTTTACGTTCCTTTGATGTTGTCTGGGTGAGAGGTGTTCTGTTGTTCAAGAGGTCTTGTTCAGCGACAGTTTTTTCGCGCCCACTATTGTATACACTTGCATCCAATTGGGGCAGCGCTAATCAAGTTTATCTCAGGATAGTCTACTGAGTTCGCAGAGCGTCTCACCTTTCGAGCATTCGATTATAAGTAACTCCTTGAAATCCGCTACAATAGCTTAGGCTATATTCCCATATAGGAGAAAGGACATGGATAACAACACCTGCGCCATCATCGCTGGGGCGACTGGCTTAGTCGGTTCAAAAGTCATTACAAACCTCATAAATCAATCAGGTGTTGGTACCTTATATTATCTTTCTCGCCGCCCACTCGATGGCGTCCTAGATGCGGACAATAAGCTTGTTCCTCTCATTGATGCCGACCTTTCTATCCACCAATGGGATGATAACCAACCAACACCGACCATCGGCTTTATCTGTTTAGGCACAACCCTTAAGCAAGCAGGCAGTAAGGATAATTTACGTAGAGTAGATGTTGATCTGGTGTGTAAAGTCGCCCAACAGATGAAAACGATCGGAGTCAAACGCCTTGCGGTTGTTTCTAGCCTTGGTGCAAATAGTAAATCGCCATCCCATTACCTAGCCTGTAAAGGACAAATGGAACAAAGAATCGAAGCTATAGGTTTTGAGGAAATAGTGTTTGTTCGCCCAGGCCCGCTTGTTGGTCAACGTCAAAGCCCAAGAACGGACGAGAAGTTAGTGCAAACTCTGTTTAAGGTAATTCGCCCATTCATGCTTGGTAAACTGTCCAACTTTTTACCTATTCGAGCGGAAGATGTCGCCAAAGCGATGATTTATCAACTTTTCAGTTATCAAGAAGACTCGGTGGTTTACTTACAAAGGCAAGAAATGCGTGACTTACTGCATCACTACGAATAACCATTTTGTACATTTAACGTGCTAATTCACACTCTCACGCGACTTAGATCTCGTTTTTATATTCATTTTAGATCTAGCTAATACCCGTTTGTCATTTTTAAAGTTATATCGCGAGCGTTATCTTACGCCCCATAAACAAATCCGTATAAAACCCCGTATAAAAAACAACCGCCATTTCGGCAGGTTGATAAGGTCAGATTATGAATTTTGCAGTGATAGCCTCTCTAGCCGTCTTTGTTGGCATATTGTTCTTTCTATTTAACCAACAACAAAAGAAACACACACTCTCTCGTCTCGTTTTAATCGGTCTTGTTACTGGTTCTCTTTTTGGTCTTGCTTTGCAACTCATTCACGGTGAAGGCAACAGTGCTATTGCTCAAACACTTGAATGGGTAGGCATTGTAGGCAGTGGCTACGTTGGTCTACTGAAAATGGTCATCATGCCACTGGTGTTAGTGTCGATGATCTCTGCAGTTGTTAAATTAGAGAAAGGTGGATCATTAGGTAAAATTTCTGGCCTGACCATCTCTATTCTTCTAGTAACGACTGCAATTGCTGCACTTATCGGTATCTTGGTGACAACAACATTTGGCCTGTCAGCAGAAGGGTTAACTGAAGGTGCTCGTGAAACCGCTCGTATCGCCGTTTTAGAAAGCCGTGCTGGTACAGTAAGTGACCTGACTATTCCTCAAATGCTAGTTAGCTTCATTCCAACCAACCCATTTGCTGATCTAACAGGTGCTCGCTCGACCTCAATTATCGCTGTCGTTATCTTCGGTGTATTAACCGGTATCGCCGCTCGCAAAGTGATGATGGAAAAAGCAGAGTTAGAATCACCGATTCGTACTTTCGTAGAAGCAGCTCAATCAATCGTTATGCGATTAGTGAAGATGATCATGGCGTTAACGCCATACGGCATCGCAGCACTGATGGCAAAAGTGGTAGCGACATCAAGCGCAGGCGACATCCTAAACCTACTGGGCTTTATTGTGGCGTCTTATGTTGCTATCGCTCTGATGTTTGTTGTTCACGGCGTATTAGTCTCTTTTGTCGGCGTTAGCCCTGCGGAATACTTTAAGAAAATCTGGCCTGTACTGACCTTCGCGTTTACATCTCGTAGCTCAGCAGCAACGATCCCACTAAACGTAGAAGCGCAAATCACGAAACTTAACGTTCCACCAGCGATTGCAAACCTATCAGCATCGTTTGGTGCCACTATCGGCCAAAACGGCTGTGCGGGTATCTATCCTGCAATGCTTGCAGTGATGGTAGCTCCGACAATGGGTATCAACCCTCTGGATCTTCACTTTATCCTGTCATTGATTGCGATTATCACCATCAGCTCATTTGGTATTGCAGGTGTTGGCGGCGGCGCGACGTTTGCAGCATTGATTGTTCTTCCCGCAATGGGCTTACCTGTAACCATCGCGGCGCTGCTTATCTCTATTGAACCATTGATTGACATGGCACGTACCGCACTGAACGTTTCAGGATCAATGACTGCGGGTACGATTGCTAGCCGAGTGCTGAAGTCACCAGAAAGTGAAGCAACATTGGAAGAAACACGAGCATAGAACTCAAATTCCTTCCAAATCGATAAAACGTAAAATATCAAGCCGATGGTTCGCCATCGGCTTTTTCATTTTCAAAAATTCAACTTGCATCTTTCGTTGCTAGTCAAGGCGTTGAATGGTCTAATACTGTCATCGGTTTTGTAAACGGTAAGCAGAATGCACCAAGATAATCAGCCCACTTTTTTCTTCTTTGATTATGAGACATGGGGAACCAACCCCGCGAAAGATCGCCCAAGCCAGTTTGCTGGTGTTCGTACAGATGAAAACTTTAATATCATCGGCGAGCCTTTAGTCATGTACTGTCAACCACCGGCTGATTATCTTCCGTCTCCTGAAGCTGCACTTATTACTGGTATTACTCCGCAAAAAACGGTTCAAGAAGGCCTTTCTGAGCCTGAGTTTATCGCTAAGATTCACGCTGAACTCGCGAAACCAAATACCACCAGTTTAGGCTACAACAGCATTCGCTTTGATGACGAAGTGACACGTTATACTTGTTATCGCAACTTTATCGATCCATACGCATGGAGTTGGCAAAACGGTAACTCGCGTTGGGATTTACTCGATGTATTACGCGCGTGCCATGCCCTTCGCCCAGAAGGCGTAGAGTGGCCAGAAAACGAAGATGGCTTCACTAGTTTTAAATTAGAGCACTTGTCTGTTGCTAACGGCATAGAACATAGTAACGCGCACGATGCGATGGCAGACGTGATTGCGACTATCGAAATGGCGAAAAAAGTCAAAGCAGCGCAACCAAAATTGTTTGACTACTTCTTTTCTATGCGCCAAAAGCGCAAGCTCAATGAATTAGTCGACATCGTCAACATGACGCCGTTGATGCACGTTTCAGGCATGCTAGGGCGCGAATGCCAGTACACTAGCTGGATTGTGCCTGTTGCTTGGCACCCAACCAATAATAACGCCGTTATCACTATCGATTTAGCGAAAGACCCTCAGCCTATTCTAGAGCTATCCGCAGAAGAGCTACACGAAAGACTCTACACTAAGCGAGAAGATCTTGGTGAATTGCTACCAGTGCCTGTTAAGTTAGTTCATTTAAACAAATGCCCTATTCTCGCCCCTGCAAAAACGTTAACGGCTGAAAATGCGGAGTCTATTGGCATTGATCGCCAGCAATGTCTCGCTAATCTCGCTTTGTTGCGCCAACATCCTGAAATTAGAGAAAAGCTGATTAGCCTCTTTTCAGTCGAGCGTAAATTCGATAAAAGTGATGACGTCGATACGCAACTTTACGACGGATTCTTCTCTCCGGCCGATCGCGCAGCCATGGATATCATTCGAGAAACCGACCCGAACAATCTTGCCGCATTGGACATTGAATTTGATGACAAGCGCATTAAACCTCTATTGTTCCGCTATCGTGCGCGTAACTTCCCAGGCACATTAGACGAGCAAGAACAGAGACGCTGGGCATTACACTGTCGAGAAGTGTTTGAAAGCCAAATTGAAGAGTACATGCTGAATTTAGAAAACTTAGTTCACGAACATGAAAGTGACGAAAAGAAGATTACGATATTAAAATCCGTGTACCGTTATGTAGAGAGCTTAGCTTCTTAACTCCTCCTAATACAAGCGCACCTTATGGTGTGCTTGTTGTTTATATACTGTCAAAATGATTAAAGAACGATTCTTACAACTGATCCAACTGCTCATTTCAATCTTCCTCATCATGGGGGCACTTGGCATCGGAATTACCATTCAAAAGTTCACTGGCGTTTCCGTCCCAGGAAGTGTCATCGGTATGCTCGTACTGTTTTTCTCCATGACTCTTGGGCTTGTAAAGGTCGATTGGGTCAAACCGGGCGCCACGCTATTTATCCGCTACATGATTTTGTTGTTCGTTCCTATTAGCGTGGGATTAATGCAACATTTCGATATGCTACTCGCTAATGCCCTCCCTATCATTGCTAGCGCAGTTGGAGGCTCACTCATTGTACTGGTTAGCCTCGCTTGGCTGCTGGACTACTTGCTAAAGGAGAAGCACTGATATGTGGTTAGTTGTTACCATTGCGGTTTTTCTTGTCGCGCGCCAAATCGCAATCAAAGTGAATAACCCTCTCGCAAATCCTTTGCTGATCAGTATTGCAGTGCTCATTCCTTTGCTTACTTACTTAAATGTACCGTTTGAAACGTATTATGCGGATAACGAAGGGATCAGTTTTTTACTTCAACCAGCCGTAGTTGCTCTGGCTTACCCGTTATATGAACAACTACCACAGATTAAAGCAAACTGGCGAATCATCACTTTTGCTTGCACAGTAGGCAGTGTGATGTCGATGATGACAACCACCTTGATCGCAGTCGCTTTCAAAGCAGATATCAGTTTAATCGCGAGTCTAGTGGGTAAATCCGTCACTACGCCAATAGCAATGGAAATTTCGAGTCACCTCGGTGGTGAAGCTGCTGTTGCGGCGATCTTGGTTCTGATTGTTGGTTTATTGGGCGCGATTTTGGCATACCCAATTTACAACTTAATTGGAATTAAACACCCGATTGCACGTGGCCTAACAATGGGTACCGTGTCTCATGCCTTAGGCACCGCGACATGTGCAGAGAAACAGCCCATTGATGCCGCGTTCTCATCACTCGCCTTGGTTTTATGCGGTATCATCACTTCTATTTTGGCTCCAAGCTTTTTTGCTTTGGCTGTCTGGCTATATCAATAGTTAAGCGCTCTCGGTCTGCCCTCCTTCCGGCAGGCCGTGGCCTTCCCGTTTCTTCCTTATCCCTTCCAAAATTCTGTATTACCTCATCTAACAACCCGTTCTAGTAAGATCGTTAAGGCACTCTGTCGAGATACACACTAATAACTTCAACATTCAGTGCAATATTACTGACTCAACGTTGCTTAGATATCTAGGAATAACGTTGTGTGGACATGTAGGCATCGTAATTAACATATCCCAGCGTCTTGGTCATATGAATATATACTGATATGGTTAATTGTGAGACGGAGATAACGCTTCACGTCAGTGCAATCGAATACATGTGTGAGCTCACTCTAATTATGTAACAGAATTATCAATTGCATTATTTATCGTGATCTAACGCACGGAACATTTCTATCCTTCACATAGAATAACTGTCCATGCAATAACAAGGATTCAACATGAAAAGTCGCATTGAACAGGCGCTAGCAGGCGCTCCAGAAGCACTTTCCAAACAACTTGCTCCTATCATCCAAGCTGATGATTTTGATGCTACGCTTTCAGTTCAACAGTTTGAGCAGTTGCTTTCAGCTACCGGTCTATCAGATAAAGAGCTTCGTGTTGCTCTACTTCCTTTTGCCGCAGCATATTCCTATGCTCCTCTTTCTGAATTTTATGTCGGTGCTATCGTTCGTGGTCTCTCAGGTCGCCTTTACTTCGGTGCCAACATGGAATTCTTTGGTGTTCAGTTAGGTCAAACAGTTCACGCAGAGCAGTCTGCAATTAGCCACGCTTGGATGAAAGGTGAACGTGGTATTAAAGATATCACTATTAACTTCAGCCCATGTGGTCACTGCCGCCAGTTCATGAACGAGTTATCTACCGCAAACGAGCTTAAAATCCAGCTCCCAGAACGCGAAGAAAAGTCGCTGCATGAATACCTACCTGAAGCCTTTGGACCAAACGATCTCGGTATCGAATCCGGCTTAATGGCAGAAGTAAAGCATCAGTTCTCATGTGATGATGAAGACACTCTAATACAAAGCGCTGTTGAAGCGATGAACATGAGCCACTCACCATATACCAACAACTTGAGTGGCTTAGCATTAGAAATGGCTAGCGGTCGTGTATTCCAAGGTGCTTATGCGGAAAATGCGGCGTTTAACCCTAGCTTGCCGCCATTACAAGTTGCGCTGATCCAAGTACTACTTGCGGGTGAAACTTTTGACAATATCAAAGCCGCTGCTCTGGTAGAAAACTCAGAAGGCAAGATCAGTCATTTGGCTGATACACAATCAACGTTAGAAGCGTTGAATCCAGATATTCCACTTAGTTTTGTCAACGTATAAGCGACAATTTCAGTATAAAAAGCTCTACGGCATGTAGAGCTTTTTTATTGCCTAAAAACCAAAAGCAAACGTTTGCTTTGTCATAAAACTTCAGTATGATCTCCTGCAATTTCTGTCTCACCACTCTATTTTGTAAGGGAACACTATGTTTGGCACAGCAACCAGCGCAAATGCTACCCGTGTATTACTTTTAGGCTCTGGCGAACTCGGTAAAGAAGTCGCAATTGAATGTCAGAGACTTGGTTTAGAAGTGATTGCTTGTGATCGCTATGCTAATGCTCCAGCGATGCAAGTTGCTCACCGTAGTTACGTCATCGATATGTTAGATGGAAGCGCCTTAGAAGAAGTTATTGCGAAGGAACAACCTACTTACGTCGTACCTGAAATCGAAGCTATCGCAACCGACAAACTGGTAGAACTTGAAGAAAAAGGGCTGAATGTTGTTCCAACCGCTAAGGCAACCAAGCTAACAATGAATCGTGAAGGTATCCGACGTTTGGCTGCAGAAGAACTAGAACTGACGACATCACCTTATCGTTTTGCAGATACTTTTGAAGACTTCAAAGCCGCGGTTGAGCATGTAGGCATCCCGTGCGTAGTAAAGCCAGTTATGAGTTCTTCAGGTAAAGGGCAAAGTGTCATCAAGACCGAAGACGACGTAGCAAAAGCATGGGATTACGCACAGGAAGGCGGACGTACGGGGGCAGGTCGCGTGATCGTGGAAGGTTTTATCGACTTCGATTACGAAATCACTTTATTGACCGTCAGAGCCGTTGACGGTGTTCACTTCTGTGCTCCAATTGGCCATCGTCAGGAAGATGGCGACTACCGCGAATCATGGCAACCACAAGCCATGTCAGAAAACGCAGTAAAAGCAGCAGAATACACGGCAGAGAAAATAGTCAACGCACTCGGTGGCTACGGCATCTTTGGTGTAGAGCTGTTTGTTAAAGGTGATAAGGTCATTTTCAATGAGGTCTCTCCTCGCCCTCACGATACAGGCATGGTCACAATGATTTCGCAGGAAATGTCTGAGTTTGCTCTCCACGTACGTGCATTTACCGGAATGCCGATTAATAATATCGTACAATATGGTCCATCTGCGTCGGCCGTTATTCTTGGGCAAGGGACTTCCACAAACATTCGCTTTGACAACCTAACCAAAGCCTTAGATCAACCTCAAACGCAAGTTCGTCTATTCGGCAAGCCAGAAATCGATGGTCGCCGTCGTTTAGGTGTTGTCCTTACGCGACGAAAAACCACCGAAGAAGCCGTTCAAGATGCTGTTGAAAGTGCATCAAAAGTGAATATCACATATTAAACGAGCTCCGCTCCTACAAAAAACAGCGCAGCTCTAATTGCTGCGCTGTTTCGTTTTACAAACCCAAAAAACCTATTCACTCTCGATTAGGTACACTTCTTCAGAGAAGCGACTTAAGCCTTTTTTTGCAATTTTAGGATGGTTTTCATCAGCTTCATCTACGTTCAAACAGGTAACTTTGTAACCTGAAAATAACTGCTCAATCTCTTCGACTGGCACACTAAATGGAGGCCCCGCCATCTCTTCTTGAGGATAGTTGAGTGTAACAAGCAAAATACGACCGCCTGGATTCAAAAGTTGCTTGAGACGCTCTACATACTCCTCTCGCATATCTTTCGGTAAAGCAACCAACGCGGCGCGATCATAAATGATATCGGCTTGAGATACTGGTGCAGTGAAAAAGTCCCCAGTATAAATAGAGAGCTCATCAAATTGATAAAGCTCGTGCATACCATTAACAGGCGTCACGGTTGGCGTATAAAAATGTTCAGCAAAAAAGGCACGAACAGCGATATGGCTCAGCTCAACACCTTCAACTGAATCATGCTTCATCGCTAACCAAATCAAGTCTTCTGACTTTCCACACAAAGGCACTAACACTTTGTCTTCACGCTTTGGGTTTGTGTGTTGCCAATATGCAGGTAATAGCGGGTTTACATCTTCCAAGTGAAATCCGATTTGATTACTGGCCCATTTATTATGCCAAAACTCTTGGTCTCTCATTTTACTTTCTACTTGTCGGCTGATTTTCATTTTGAGAAGTAAGACTAACGATTTTTTTCAATTTGTCTATGCCGTTCATCTTTGGTTAATACAGCGGTGATAGGATGTAAACGTTCTTATAGGAACCACGCCTTTATCTGATAAACAGAATAAAGAAAAGAGAAATGGTGATCTAACGCACGATTCCACTTCAAGACAAAACTGAAACCTTGGAATCTTTCGTAATGACCCCATTAATAAGTTAGTACCTGATTTGCCGAACTTAGCGACCTTTATGTTCCCTATTTTCTAAGTACAAGCAAGTTAAGGAGAGTGAATGAGCTTATTTCTTCGTACTACAGCATTGATGCTTTTGGTACTTAGCCGTGCACCGGCATTTGCCGCACTTCCAATTACCCCAGCGCCGAGTGGCGATCAAAATCGTTCAACAAGTCAAAACGAAGTTTGTTCGAAACTCTTTAAACATAGCCTTAGCGGCTTGTATGGTATTCAGTCAATCGACGCAACTCCAACTCAGCCATACACTGACTTCGACATTCTTTACAGCAAAGCTCACCAAGCACAATTTGAGCTTGAAACTATCTGTAAAAGTACCGCACTTCTTAATGATGCTCAGCCATACTTCGCAGGCGTAAAGTCCAAACAACGAGCAGAAGAAAAAATAGCTTTGGAGTTAGATGGAAAAGTCGAACGCATTACTGACCTAGCCCGTGCCACGATTGTTGCTGAAGACGTCGCGAGCTTAGTCTCCATTTATGAAACCTTAGAGCGTGAAACAACAATTGTTAAAGTAAAAAATCGCTTCAAAAAACCTGGTCCTTCAGGCTATAGAGACTTGAACTTACTCGTTCGTTTACCAAAGACAAATCTGGTTGCCGAAGTTCAACTGCACTTAAAAGCCATCGCAGATGTGAAAAGCGGTCCTGAACACGACCTATACGAAAAAATCCAGAAACTAGAACGCCAAGCGATGATGGAGAAACGCGAACTAAGCGAACTAGAACTCGCTTCTATTCGCAACATGCGTGCACAGTCTAAAAACTTGTACCAACAAGCATGGCAACCATACTTAACAACGCACCTAGAAGCAGCGTAATCCATATCATTAAGATATACTCAAAAACAGAAAAACCACCGCATTGCGGTGGTTTTCGTTTATATGCGACACAAGTTTTACGCAAAAAAAAGACCACGCCTTAGCGTGATCCATTTATTCGGCTTACTGTACTTTCTTCAGGTTTTCTACACGAGCTTTTAACTTCTGACCCGGGCGAAAAGTCACTACACGTCGAGCAGTAATTGGAATATCTTCACCGGTTTTCGGGTTACGACCAGGTCGTTCATTCTTGTCACGAAGATCAAAGTTACCAAAACCTGACAGTTTTACCTGTTCGCCACTTTCCAGTGCCTTACGAATCTCTTCAAAGAACACTTCCACCGTTTCCTTGGCGTCCCGCTTACTAAATCCTAATTTATCAAACAGGTTTTCTGCCAGTTCGGCTTTTGTGAGCGCCATAAAACTTTCCTCAAAGCTATGTTAAACAATGCTACGTTAGTGTAGCGCCAGAGCAGTTTTACCCTACCAATTCAACAACATATCGGGGTTACATCAGGAAGTGTATGACAAGCTTATGATTTTCGCCAACTTTTTTCTTGGCGAACAAAAGGAATAGCACTATGTAAATTATTGTTAAACGCCAACATCTTGATATTTTTGTTTTTGTTTTCTCTTTAATAGGAAAAACATCCAGCTGATAAAACTAAAAGCAGTTTAAATACCAACATTAATCACTATTTAATAAAAATATCAGAGATTGGTTATTTAACAGACACTTGACATAGAACTTGTCGTAAATTCAGTGATTTGTATGTAACTCGATACGTAACAATTGAACTAAATGGTATGACCACCTGGCTTTGTAACTGTGCTTAGAAAGCTTGATTAAACCCACGCTTCTCACTGTTCAGCGATGACGCAATATATAAAGGTTGATAATGTGGTTCTTCGTGTATCTCTACATTAGCTCCTTACACTTCATCTAGGCGACCATGATTAATCAAATCATAAATATTCTTTTCCCTGTTTTTGCTCTTGTCGGCGTCGGCTATTTGGTAGGTCGTTACATCAAGCCTGACTTTCGTCCAATCAACCGCATTAACATTGAGGTTTTCACACCTGCGCTGGTGTTTTCTTCACTCGTTAACATGCCGTTAGACTCGAATCAGGGACCACTCCTTTTTGCAGCAATTGTCGCGGTTTTGGTTCCCGCACTACTCATGATCCCTGTATGTCGATTGACGTCACTGTCGTTTAAAACCTGGGCACCACCACATATGTTTCGCAATAGCGGAAACCTTGCTATTCCTTTGTTTACCTATACGTTTGGAGAAATTGCGCTATCCTCAGCAGTACTGCTATTTGTCGTGTCAGCATGCTTGCACATTAGTTTAGGTGTAATGCTACTTAGTCATGGCAACCTAAGCAAATAGTCAAGATGCCAATCTTTTTAGCTGCGTCGTTGGCTCTGTTTCTCAACGTGTCAAATGTGGGGGCATGGGCACCTTTATACGAAGCGACTGCTCTACTTGGCCAAGCGGCAGTACCCGTGATGCTTTTATCCCTGGGGGCACAAATGTGTCATTTAAGAGTGGATGGTTTAAAGGTTGGTGTATTGTGTACCGTGCAGTCGCTTGCAACTGGGGCGGTTGCATTTGCACTTATTTATTGGTTAATTCCCCTTCCAACGATGCAATTGCAAATGATGGTACTCTTCACAATGCTGCCACCAGCCGTCATGAATTACCTATTTGCGGAAAGGCTGAATATAGAGCCCATGAAAGTGGCGTCAATGGTACTATTTGGCAACTTTTTCAGTATTCTTACGCTGCCTCTTCTGCTTAGCTATACCCTCTCACTCGCCGCCTAGCTGCCAATAAACTTGCGTTAGCGTCTGTTGGCGGAAAAACGATATATGCCAAATCTCGATTAAGCGCTACCTCAAGTTTGGTCCAGATTTTTGAGGTTGTGGGAGGTGACGTAAACGGCCTAGTACGTGAATCACAATAAGACAATGCTCAACATAAAAAACCCTGCCGATTTGACAGGGTTTTTAGTTTCTTAAGAGAGATAGTTCATCTAACGCTTAGTCACGTAGAGACGCACCAAACTTCTCAGAAACGTGAGCAACGATAGCGTCTACCGCACCTGCGATATCTGCATCTTCAAGCGTGCGCTCAACTGATTGTAGAGTCAAAGCGATTGCTAGGCTCTTCTTACCGTCTTCAACGCCTTTACCTACGTACACGTCGAACAGTTTCGCATCTTTAAGGAACTCGCCACCTTGCTCTAAACAAGCATTAACGATGTCACCAGATGCTACCGCTTCGTCCACAACTACTGCGATGTCACGACGGTTTGATGGGAATTTAGAAAGCTGAACCGCTTCTGGAATCACTTTACTGTTGATTGCAGACCATTCGATTTCGAATACGATAGTACGACCGTTTAGACCGAACTTACGCTCAAGCTCAGGGTGAACGGTACCGATCACACCCACTTCTTTACCATCTACGATGATTGCCGCAGATTGACCTGGGTGAAGTGCTGGGTTAGCTTTTTTGCTTTCAGGTGACAGTGCTGCGAAAGAGTACGCTTTTTCGTTCGCAGATAGCTCTAGAATCGCTTCTAGATCGCCCTTAAGGTCGAAGAAATCAACAGTGTTAGTTTCGATATCCCAGTGCTCTTCACCGCGAGTACCAGCAATAACACCTGCAAGCATAGGCTCTTGGCGCATGCCGTTTTCTGCAGATTCACATGGGATGAAACGTAGGCCGTATTCGAATAGACGAACACGTGGCTGTTGACGCTTCTGGTTGTGAACAACCGTGTTCAGCAGACCTTGGATAAGACCAAGACGCATTGCTGACATGTCTGCAGAAATTGGGTTTGGAAGCACTAGAGGCTCAACACCAGGTACAACTAGCTTTTGTTGCTCAGGCTCAACGAAGCTGTATGTAATTGCTTCGTGGTAACCACGGTCAACAAGAAGATCACGAACGCGTTTCAGTGGAAGATCCGCTTCAACGTGGTTGTGCATCTTAAGTGCTGCAGCTGGGTGTTGGTTAGGAATGTTGTCGTAACCGTAGATACGGCCAACTTCTTCAATCAGGTCTTGTTCGATAGCGATATCGAAACGCCATGTTGGCGCTACTGCCATCCAACCTTCTTCTGAAGCTTCAACAGTCAAACCTAGGCGCTCTAGGATTTCTACTACGTCAGCATCAGCGATGTGGTGACCTAGTAGGTTGTCTAGCTTCGTACGACGTAGAGCAACTTTGTTTGGCTTAGGTAGGTCTGCTTCAGACTCTACTGCAACAACAGGTGCTACTTCACCGCCACAAATTTCAACAAGAAGCTGAGTTGCACGCTCCATTGCGCTCGCTTGTAGTGCGTAATCCACACCACGCTCAAAACGCATTGAAGAATCAGTGTGCAGACCGTAGCTACGTGCGCGACCACGGATGTGGTCAGGTGCAAAGAATGCACACTCTAGTAGAACGTCTTTAGTCTCAGTTGTTACACCAGACTCTTCACCACCAAAGATACCTGCGATTGCAAGTGCTTTGTTGTGGTCAGCAACAACTAATGTATCTGCGTTTAGTTCTGCTTCGCTGCCGTCAAGAAGTGTTAGCTTCTCACCTTGCTCAGCCATACGAACTACGATGCCACCTTCGATCTTCGCTAGATCGAATGCGTGCATTGGTTGACCTTGCTCTAGAAGAACATAGTTAGTGATGTCTACAACAGGGTCGATAGAGCGAATACCACAACGACGCAGTTTCTCTTGCATCCATAGTGGCGTTTCAGCTTGAACGTTTACGTTCTTAACAACACGACCTAGGTAACGAGGACACGCAGCAGGAGCTTTCACTTCAATAGACACTTTATCGTCGATTGAAGGGGCAACTGCTTCTACTGATGGCTCAGTCACGTCAGCACGGTTTAGTACGCCAACTTCACGAGCTAGACCACGAATGCTGAAACAGTCAGCGCGGTTTGCTGTTAGATCTACGTCTACCGTTACGTCATCTAGACCTAGGAATTCACGGAAATCAGTACCGATTACTGCGTCTTCTGCTAGTTCCATGATGCCGTCTGACTCAACATCAATGCCTAGTTCAGTGAACGAACAAAGCATGCCGTGAGATGGCTGGCCACGTAGTTTCGCTTTTTTGATTTTGAAATCGCCTGGAAGAACAGCACCAACTGTTGCTACCGCTACTTTCAGACCTTGGCGACAGTTAGGTGCGCCACAAACGATGTCTAGAAGCTCTTCTTCACCCACGTCAACCTTAGTAACGCGAAGTTTGTCTGCGTCTGGGTGTTGACCACATTCAACAACGTGACCCACTTTAACGCCAGTGAAAGAACCCGCTACAGGAAGAACGTCGTCTACCTCTAGGCCGGCCATTGTAATTTGATGAGTGAGTTCGTCAGTAGTAACCGCTGGGTTTACCCACTCACGAAGCCATGATTCGCTGAATTTCATGTTGATGAACCCTCTGGATTACTTGAACTGTTTTAGGAAACGAAGATCGTTTTCGAAGAACGCACGTAGATCGTTCACGCCATAACGAAGCATCGTTAGACGCTCAACACCCATACCGAATGCGAAACCAGAGTATTTTTCAGGATCGATGCCTACGCTACGTAGTACGTTCGGGTGAACCATACCGCAGCCTAGTACTTCTAACCATTTACCGTTTTTGCCTTTCACGTCTACTTCAGCTGAAGGTTCAGTGAATGGGAAGTAAGATGGACGGAAACGTACTTCTACTTCTTCTTCGAAGAAGTTACATAGGAAATCGTGCAGGATACCTTTCAACTGTGCAAAGTTTACGTTCTCATCAACCAGCATACCTTCCACTTGGTGGAACATTGGGGTATGAGTTTGGTCGTAGTCGTTACGGTATACACGGCCCGGTGCGATGAAACGGAATGGTGGTTTACCATTTTCCATCGTACGGATCTGTACGCCTGACGTATGAGTACGAAGCATCAAATCTGGATTGAAGAAGAAAGTATCGTGGTCAGTACGCGCTGGGTGATCAGCGGCAATATTTAGCGCATCAAAGTTGTGGAATGCATCTTCGATCTCTGGGCCAGCTTCGGTGTTAAAACCAAGTTCGCCAAAGAACTTCTCAATACGCTCTACAGTACGAGTTACTGGGTGTAAACCACCGTTTTCAATACGACGACCTGGTAGTGTTACGTCGATTGTTTCTGCTGCTAGTTTCGCTTCAAGCTCTGCACGTTGTAGTGCGTCTTTACGAGCTGCGATAGCTTGCTGAACGACGCCTTTCGCTTTGTTGATTTCTTGACCAGCTTCACGGCGTTCTTCTGGTGGTAGTTTACCTAGGCTTTGAAGTTGAGCAGTTAGCTCACCTTTTTTACCCAGATACTGAACACGCACTTCATCAAGTGCGACTAGCGATTCGGCAGCTTCAATTGCAGTGCTCGCGCTAGCAATGATCTCTTCTAGATGTTGCATCGTTTCCTCATCTACCTGTTGGTAGTGTCCATAAGGGAGTGATTGGTTTTTTGATAGCTGTACATAGTAGCCAAACCGGGCACCAATGCCAAATTGAATTACGAAAAGAAGAGGTTATTGAATAAAAAGAGCACAAAAACGTCAAAAATGTCATCTTTCATTAATCTGACGTTAAGTTGTGCCCTTTTGTTTTAGAAATAGTATTGAATAGATAGCTCGATAAAATCGTCATCTCGGGCGAAATAGAGCAAATCGTTTGGCGTTTCATTTTTGAACAACCAAGCATCAATTTGCCACTTAAAGTTATTCGATATTCGGCTCGAGGCTTCTAACTTGGCATTGTAAACATCGGCGTTATCTAAATCCTTTGTGATTCCCGTCAATAATTCCGTTCCGTCCTCGTCGTTGAGCGCCCAACGAATGCCTGCAAACACATCATTTTGACCGATAGTTTGTGCGTTATTCCCACGACTGTCATAGAGGTACTCACCAATAACCCCCACATCCCAAACCGTGTCAAATGCACCGACGAAGGTATACTCAAAACCCGTCACAAGACCGACATGATTATCAGCACTATCTCGATAAACACTTTCCAGTTTCCATAACCAATCGCCAACGATTCCTTGTACATCGAGACCGACATGACTCATCAGAGCGTAGTAAGGCTTTAACTCCCCGTACTCAAAACGAAAGTAAGGATCCCGGTTTGTTCCATATAAATAGCTCAGGCCTACGTCCCAATCGCCAAGCATTTTCGAATATCGAAAAGCCACATCTACCTGCTTTTCTTCTCTGCTTGATTCATAGATAGCATCATCTGAGACAACAGGTTCGGTTCGCAAGCGCCCGTCAGTACCCGCAAACGTTCGCTCCCTAAAGTAAGGTAATAACATTGCATGGACGGTGCCCCAATCTTTGAATGAGGTAAAATGCAACATCGGCTGACCGAGCTTATCTTCACCATCGACGGCTTCAATGGCGTCTGTCTGGTTTACTACATCAACCAAATGGGCGGATTCCGTCACTCCCCAAAAAACCTTACTAATCCCAACTCGAAGCTCATAATCATCCCAGTACGTCAGATAAAGCGCCTCTCTTATGTCTCCATGACTTCGCTCATCGTCTAGACTATCCAAACGATAGAAAGGTGTGAGGGTAAAGCTCGCATCACCATTTTGCATCTCCCAGTAAAATTCTGGCTGCAAAACCAATGACGTTTGCGCTTTGCTCTGACCCTGAGAGCCAGTTTCAAAAAACTGACGATGCTCAATATTGACTTGTCCAGCAAGCTCAACGGCGGCAAGAGGCATCGAGTAAAAAGAGGTTGCTGCGCTAAGCAACAACCCAACATTTGATCGGTTCATTTCTCCTCCACTACCTCACTCGCTTTAACACATTCTTATGAAAATCATTGTCTTCTAGCCCAGTGTTAAAGCGCATTTCACTTGTTGTTAGCTCAGTGCTTTTTCCTGTTTGATGATTTGTCATCGCCATGGTGTGCGCTCGCCAATATTGGTTGAGGTACTGCTTGTAATCTGAGAAAGAAAGCGTTTTTAACAACGACCCTTTGCGATCGTAAAACTCAACTTTCAGTGGGCGGTAATGCGCTTTATCTAACCACACCGTTTGCTTGGTATAACCTGAATTTTTGTCTGTAGGGATTTGCTCTATGACGAAAACATCTTGCCCATTTATGCTGTCATCTTTTAAGTAATTGAAACGATATTTTTCGATCTCAAAAGAACTGAGATCCTCATACGCAAATTCACTACCCATAAAAGGGCCTGATTTGTTACGCGAGGAAATACGTTTCACACGCTTCAATGCTGGAAGGTAAAGCCACTGGTCATCGGCACCCACTGTATGAGAGTGGTTGAGAAACGCGGTGCCTTTCACATCTCTTGGCTCATCAAATATTGTGAGTCCTTTGTCACCATCGTCCTCAACTTCGAGTGATTGGAGGCGCATTAAACGTGTGCTGCTTTCTCCTTGTGCGTTCCGCAGAATCATTTTCATGGTAGCAACAGAATCCCCCCACCCTTCATCACGGGCTTTGCGCTCTTGAGCAATCTCTAATCCTTTCGCTTCATCCGCTAACACCGCATGACTCATAAAAAGCGAGACAGAAAGTGCAGATACTTTTAAGGCATTTTTTAGTAAATTCATGTTCAATCCTTTGATTCGTTATGACTGAGTAACAGCCGTGGTTTGAGAGTCAGTTGATTTAAGCTTGTTTCGGCGGTCCACCTCGTCGTAGACGCCTTTGTCAAACAACATCAGTAGAGTCGGTAGAAAGATGAAATCCACAACAAGAGCAATGAAGATAACAATGGCACTCAACTGCCCCATATCGGCATTTAAGCGGAAGCTCGACATCGCCAGAACGGAGAAACCAGCAACAAGCACGACAGTCGTAATCCAAAGCGCGCGCCCCACGGTGCGAAAAGCGTAACGAACCGCTTGTTCCGCGCTATGGCCATCTTTACGAGCGTGTTGGTATTTAGAGAGAAAATGAACGGCATCATCAACCACAACGCCAAACGTCAACGTCACAACAACAGACAACCCCAAATTAATTTCACCAGAAACCAGCGCCCAAATACCAAAACCAATAAGCGCAGGGGCGATATTCGGGACCAGGCTGATTAAACCGAGCTTGAACGAGCGTAAGGCAAAGATCAGTAATGCCGAAATTAAGACCAGAGTGATAGGCAAGGTTGACAGCATGCTAGCCATATTCGTTTCGCCAATATGCGCAAACATCAGTGATGGACTAGAAGCAACAACATCATACTGAGGCGCGTTTTCGTTAAACCATTGGTAAATACGATTTTCCAAATCAACAAGCTCGACGCTGCCCAAGTTCTCCACAGTGAGAACCATCTTGATTGACGACTTATCAACATTGATTTGGTTGTTCAAATCTAAGCCATACGGTAGTGACATTTCATAAAGCAGCAGATATTGAGCCGCTAATTCTCTGTCTTGAGGGAGCGAGTAATAAGCCTGATCATCTCCATGCATGTTCTTGTTTAGACGCTTATAAACATCGCTCAAGGTCGCAACATGGTCCGTTTCTGGCTGCAACCTTAGCCAGTCAGTAAATTTACCCACGGTATTGAGAAAATTAGGATCCGCAATACCCTGCGATTCGTTAGTTTTTATCGCGATACTGATGTTCGCCATGCCACTGATTCGCTCTTCCATAAAATCAGCCGCTCGACGAAATTCATTGCTATGACCAAAATATTCGACGGATTCATCGTTGACTTTGTTCAGCGGAATCAAACTCGCACTCGCGACAATAACAAGCACCGACAACGGCAATAACGCATGTCGCTTTGACACCACGAAATCCCCTAAGTGATCCATAAAGTGCTTTCTTTCATCAGCAGTGTCTGACTTCACCCTAACAGGAAGGATATGAAGTAACGCCGGAAGTAATGTGATGGAAAGGAAACAAGCAATCATGACGCCAAGGGCTGATAGGTTGCCGAAATCTCTCAGGATTGGAGAATCCGACATATTCATCATTAAAAAGCCGATCGCGGTGGTAATGGAGGTAATCAGGATGGGCATGAAATTGAGCGCAATACTTCGTTCAATAGAATGGGCTTTACTAAAGCCGTTTTGCATAGACTGACGCATCGTCGCTATGATGTGCACACAGTCGGCGACGGCAAGCGTCATCACCAAGGTAGGCACATTAACTGTCGCCGTGCTTAAGAACATACCAGCCCATCCTGATAAGCCCATTGTCACCATAACTGAGCCGATAATAACGATGAGTGTCGCGATAACACTAAGCAATGAGCGCAACATGATGGTCAAAAACACCAATATCACTAGTAACATAGTAGGCACTAATGTTGCGCTGTCATCTTGAGCTGCGGTCATAAACGCGTAGTTCATTGCAATAATACCGGCTTTGTGGAACTCAGTATCCGGGTACACTTGTTGATAACGCTCAATCATTCCGTTTATGTAGGCAACCACTTCTTGTACTTCAGCGGTTTTATCGATCTCAGGGAGTTGGACCGTAATATTCACGACCGTGACATCCCCTTTTTCGGAAATCAGTGAACTTTTCAGAACCGGCTCACTCAACGCAATACTTTTGACTTTCTCGATTTGCTGAGGCGTCAATTCATATTCGCTATACAGTAAATCTTCGACAAGAAGATCATCTTCAAACGCTTCGGTATGCTGGTAGTTGGCAAGGGAATCAACACGGGTGGAGTATGGGACTTGCCACGCCTCGTCAGTGATCTGCTGAATAAGAGATAAGGTGTTAGGAGTAAAAACAGTGCCACTTTTTGGCGCTATGACCAAAGCAAGACTGTCAGATTTTGCAAAGGTAGTCTGAATTTCATCAAACGCAAGTAACTGCTCATTTGTTCCGTCAAAGAAGATGTCGTAATCCCCTCTAAAATAAAGATTTTTTCCTCCAATAGTTGCTATAACAATCAATAAAACGGTAGCAAGTACAACCAACACACTATAATTCGTTGGTAGCTTGACCCAGCCGATTCGGGCTTGTTGTTGAACGTTGTGATGTGGCATCACACTCTCCTTTTGTGACGTTTCGTCAAATTTAAAAACTAAAAAAACAGCGAATGCTGTGATAACCAGATAACTTCAACATATAAAAATCAGATCGAATTTATTTGGTTATATAAGTTAGTTTTTGAGTAACTTCCTATACTTCTCGAGATCGGTAATTTGAGTACCAATTTCTAATTTTTTGACGATTCGTCACAATGGTGTAATAAAAAAGCCAACTAAAATATTAGATGGCCTCTATAACGATTAGCGATTCACAGACTCTAAATAAGCCAGCTCTTCGCTGAACAATTCCTGTTCCACTCGACGCCACGTTTTACGGTAATCCCACTCTGTCGATAAAGGTGACCACCCTAAACCATCAAGTAACATATTCGCGTTATGCAGTACTGAGAATGGATCTTGAATTCGCTGAATACATCGACTGTTCGATGCATTTTGCGCTAGAGCGTTTGAACCGAAGGCAATAGACCAGTTAGCAAATACGATGGCATCAGAACCAATTGCGGGAGAGAACTTAAGGTCCCCACATTCCACCGCATTATTCACCAACGCATCAGCACCATCTATTACTTGTTCTTCTAAGTTGTTCAATTCATTCACACGCTTAGGCGAAGCTTTCTCTAGGACCCAAGGCGTCTTTGCAACAATCGCACAGGTTGATAGTACAGGCTCCATACGAGCGTAAATACGATAACCTACATGCATAGCAATGATTTTTTCTCTGGTATTGCCATTGAACTTAGCGGTACGTTCGAAAAATATTGCCTCGCTTCTCAGCGAGTGAATACAAAGCGCAAGAATCACATCTTCTTTGCTGCAAAAATGATTGTAGATCGTTCCCTTCGAGTAAGGGCTTGCCGCTGTGAGCTTGTCCATCGTTAAGTTGGCAAAGCCTTGCTCTTGAACCAGAGACTTAGCCAATTGAATAAGCTCTATTTCACGATCAGCAATCGCCTGTTGTTTTTTAGTTAGCCCTGAAGACGTACGACATCCGTCTTGCTTGCTATCTTTTTTACAGCGAAAGTTAAACATAATCCTTTGATCCGTATACCAACACACTCCCAATAATTGTAACACGATTCTTGAATACAGGAACGCCACTAAACTTGACGAACCGTCATAAATGACACTTCGTCATAATAGATCAAAAAACAAACATTGCAAGTATGAATTTATAGCCAACCCAAAAATAAGCATTGATTATATATAACCAAGTAACATCAATATGCTTGGTTCAGCGAGAATGATTTGATTGTAAGGAAAATCTAGAGTGGAGTGCGGGGAAATAACCCAAAAATCAGAACCTTAAAAATTGGACAACGAGTGATATTGAAATGATGTGATTCAAAAAAGCCCAAAACACTTAAAGTTTGGATTCAAAACAGCAACTGATAGATGCTCTATTTACAAAGTGTGCTCTGTCTTGGGCTTTTCTTTTACTGCTTCCTTTCAATATTAGAGCGACAAAACTCAATAACATAGTGAGAAAGCGATTCTCTTTAAGTAAAAGACTGAATTTCTAAATCGAGAGGCTTGGTTTATCACCTGCAGATGCAATGGCATAACGAATATCGTCAATAAATCGCCCTTCTGTCTCGATAATTCCATCAGAGAATGTGACTGGTTGATGTGGCCCTGCAAGTAGAACAATATTAGTAAAATCAGAGACGTTAAAGTTCTCTGCCACAACATTTTTGGAATGAAAATCGATAACCGTTTTTGCGACTTGATCTTCCAATTGCAAAAGCTGCTCTTCAGTAATTTTCATGCGTGCCAAAGCCACACGAACGCATTTATCGTGGGTTGTTGTCTGTTCTTTTATGATTTCCGTATATTTATCATTGAGCTTGGAGTTTTCTGCATAGCTGTAATATAACGGCCCGTGCAACGTTATATTTTTATCTTCATCAACGTAAACAAGATCCAATAACTCCAAAGCTTTTAGGTAATCAGACATGCTTTGCTCAGACAAATCATACTTTTTCTTTAAAATGGAATATCCATCTTTGCCTCGCAGCATTCTCAATTCACGATAAAAATCGTAAAGATGGGGAAATTGAAAAAAGACTTCATCTTGCGTACGGCTAAAGTAATCCTCGTCTTCACCTTGTAATTGATTCGCAAGCTTTTGTAGCTCATCTAACGTGCAATCAACAGCTCTACAGTATTCAAGCAGTTTATCCAAAGCGAGATTTGTGCTTGTTAAGTGTCTCTTAAAAGTGGACAGCGGCATGCCCATTTTCTCAGATAGCTCTCGATATGTTAGCCCTTTTGTTTTAATCGCTTGGCGTAATGCGGCTAGCAAGTATTCGGGAGTCAGATCTCTCATCTACAATTCCTTTTGGCAATGTTACAGCTGTATAGTATTTGTAACAATTTAGAACCGCTTGGCAAGGTATAAGTTCATATTTTTATAAGAAAAATATGAATTAATATATCGAAATCAAAATTCACACGATAAATGAAAAATTCAATATGAATTCAATTTCATTATGAATATAAAATAATACACAAAACAAAAGTGAAGCAATTACTCTAAATCATCGCAATTAATTTTAATAGTAACGTAGAGTTGAGAATATAAACCTATTCGCTCTGCAAAAATCTAGAATAATTAACCTAAAAGGAACAGAACGGTAAATGCATAATAATTCACCGCTCTCTATTAGCATTTTTGCACTGCTATTCAAGTAGACTAGTCCGCCAGTTTCACTGCAGTACCAAATGCCAAAATTTCCGAAGAACCATCTACGATTGAGCTTGTGGTAAATCGAATCCCTACAATTGCATCGGCACCTTTAGATTCAGCGTCTGCTACCATGCGCTGTATAGCTATATCACGCGCGTCGGTCATCATTTCCGTGTAACCGCGAATTTCACCGCCAACAATGCTTTTGATACCCGCCATGAGGTCACGACCGATGTGTTTTGATTGAACAACATTACCAGTTACAACCCCTCTTATTTCAGAGATCTGCTTGCCCGGAATGCTTTCTGTCGTTGTGTAGATCATTTTTAGTCCCTTATAAACGTAAAATATATACCCAAGCCATTTTATTACCAACAGAGCAGTGATCACTAATCAAATCGGGAAGACTGATAGACAAGATTCTGAATGGCAAAACTGAAAAATATTTGGGTATATATTTTAGCAATAAAAAAGGAGAGCTAATGCTCTCCTTCTCTTAATCCTAAACTGCTAATTAAAGAGCAGCTTTCGCTTTTTCAACTAGAACTGCAAATGCAGCTTTGTCGAATACTGCGATGTCCGCAAGGATCTTACGGTCGATCTCGATAGATGCTTTCTTAAGACCGTTGATGAAACGGCTGTAAGATAGACCATTTTGACGAGATGCCGCATTGATACGTGCAATCCATAGTTGACGGAATTGACGTTTCTTAGCGCGACGGTCACGGTAAGCGTATTGACCAGCTTTAGTAACTGCTTGGAAAGCTACGCGGTAAACACGTGAACGCGCACCGTAGTAACCTTTAGCTTGTTTTAGAACTTTCTTATGACGTGCACGAGCTTGTACACCACGTTTTACGCGAGGCATTATGCTTCTCCTAAACTAAACGATTGATAACTAAAAAGAATTAAGCGTATGGCAACATACGGATTACTGCAGCCACTTCACATTTTGGAAGGATTGCATTCGGACGTAGTTGACGCTTGTTCTTAGTAGTACGCTTAGTCAGGATGTGACGTTTTGTAGCGTGCTTGTACTTAATACCACCAGCAGTTTTCTTAAAACGCTTAGCAGCACCTTTGTTGGTTTTCATCTTAGGCATGATGAATAACTCCGCATTGAGTAGGTTTAATAAACAACGTAATTAGGGCGAACAAAACCCAGCCGTTATGCCTTTATCGAAAGGAAAGCGGCTAGGTTTTAATTACTTGATGAGCCGTTAATTACTTCTTTTTAGGGGCTAGCACCATGATCATCTGGCGACCTTCAATCTTCTTAGGGAAAGATTCAACCACAGCAAGTTCTGCAGTATCTTCCTTAAGACGATTTAGAACGTCAACTCCGATGTCTTGGTGTGCCATCTCTCGGCCACGGAAGCGAATTGTTACCTTCACTTTGTTGCCTTCTTCAAGGAAACGCGTCAGGTTGCGTAGTTTTACCTGATAGTCTCCAATATCAGTTCCAGGACGGAATTTTACTTCCTTGATCTGGACCTGCTTTTGCTTCTTCTTCTGCTCTTTAGCAGTTTTGCTCTTCTCGAAGAGGAACTTACCATAGTCCATCACACGACAAACAGGTGGCTCGGCGTTAGGACTGATCTCAACGAGATCCATACCAGCTTCTTCAGCAGCTGCAATGGCTTCTTGAATCGATACAACACCAACTGATTCACCGTCAGCGCCTGTTAGTCGAACTTCACGAATACCACGAATTTCACCGTTGATACGGTGCGGGTTTTGTTTTACCGGCTGTTGGCCACGTCTTCCGCCTTTAATAGCTTATTCCTCCAGATTGAGCTTACGGCTAGAGATCTCGTCTTGGATGTATGCAATAAAATCATCCACTTTAAATTTACCAAGATCTTTACCTTTACGAGTACGTACTGCAATTTCGCCAGCTTCCATTTCTTGGTCACCAACAACAAGCATATACGGTACACGCTTCAAAGTATGTTCGCGGATTTTAAAGCCAATCTTCTCATTTCTCAAGTCCGCTTTAGCTCTAATTCCACTTTTTTGTAGTTTTTGTACTATTTCTTGAACATAACCTGACTGTTTATCAGTAATGTTCATAAGAACTGCTTGTTCTGGCGCCAACCAAGTTGGGAAGAAACCAGCATATTCTTCGATAAGGATACCAATGAAGCGCTCTAGTGAACCTAGAATCGCACGGTGAATCATTACCGGTACAAGACGTTCGTTATTTTCACCTACATAAGTAGCGCCTAGGCGACCTGGTAGGTTGAAGTCTAGCTGGACAGTACCACACTGCCAAGCGCGGTCTAGACAATCGTATAGTGTGAATTCAATCTTAGGACCGTAGAACGCACCCTCACCTTCTTGAATTTCGTATGGGATATCCATCGATTCAAGAGACTGCTTCAATGCTTCTTCAGATTGATCCCAGATTTCATCTGAACCTACACGTTTCTCTGGACGAGTAGACAGTTTCACTACGATGTTGTCGAAACCAAATGTTTGGTACGTATCGTACACCATCTTGATGCAGTTTGTTACTTCTTCTTGGATTTGGCTCTCAGTACAGAAAATGTGAGCATCATCCTGAGTAAAGCCACGTACACGCATAATGCCGTGCAGTGCACCAGATGGTTCGTTACGGTGACATGAGCCGAACTCTGCCATACGTAGCGGTAGGTCGCGGTACGATTTTAGACCTTGGTTGAAGATCTGTACGTGACCTGGACAGTTCATTGGCTTAATTGCGTATTCACGGTTCTCAGAAGAAGTTGTGAACATTGCATCAGCGTATTTATCCCAGTGGCCAGAGCGTTCCCAAAGAACACGGTCCATCATTAGCGGACCTTTTACTTCTTGGTAACCGTACTCATCTAGCTTAGCGCGGATGAATACTTCTAGATCACGGAAGATAGACCAACCATTGTGATGCCAGAACACCATACCCGGTGCTTCTTGCTGCATGTGGAATAGGTCTAGTTGCTTACCAATCTTACGGTGGTCACGCTTCGCTGCTTCTTCTAGGCGAGTTAGATGTGCTTTCAGTGCTTTCTTGTCGTGGAAAGCCGTACCGTAGATACGTTGAAGCATTTTGTTGTCGCTGTTACCACGCCAGTAAGCACCTGCCACATTCAATAGAGTGAAGTGTTGACAGAAGCTCATGTTAGGAACGTGAGGACCACGACACATGTCGATGTATTCTTCATGGTGGTAAAGACCTGGACGATCATCACGAGATACGTTTTCGTCTAGGATTTCCACTTTGTATGGTTCGCCACGTGATTCAAACGTATCACGCGCTTCCTGCCAGCTTACTTTTTTCTTAACAACTTCGTACTTGGTTTTCGCTAGCTCTTTCATACGCTTTTCAATCTTTTCAAGATCTTCTTGCGTTAGAGACTCATCTAGGTCGATATCGTAGTAGAAGCCGTTGTCGATGGTTGGACCAATCGCCATTTTAGCTTGTGGGTAAAGCTGCTTAAGAGCGTGACCAAGAAGGTGAGCACAAGAGTGACGAACGATTTCTAAACCGTCTACTTCATCTTTTACTGTGATGATTTCAAGGCTTGCGTCTTCTTCAATTAGGTCACACGCATCAACGCGGTTACCGTTTACACGACCAGCGATCGTTGCTTTTGCAAGACCAGGACCGATCGATTGCGCAACTTCCATAGTAGAAACTGGGTTGTCAAATTGACGCTGACTGCCGTCAGGAAGAGTAATAATAGGCATGCTATGTCCTTTACAGTGGTGTTGCACACCAAGCAACACATGTTATTCAAATTAGAAGCTATTTGTTGAAAATAGTTAAGAGTCAATAAAGGCCTCTCGGTAACACGAATACCGGACCGTTATCGAAAATGGGATTGTACCTAGCTCACATTTAGATTGCAAAGCGCGATTTTGTTTTATCATAAGAACTTAACCTCAGGCCTCGTCGCGACAATCTGATGATTCTTCTTAAGGGCTCACATCACTTGTAAACGGAGTTACCCCCTCCCAATAGAACTTGAATACACAACTGGTATAATAGTTCCTGATACATATTAACCAACACAGGACCCAGCACACCTAGTTCCACCTCAAAGTGCAATTTAGGTATATAGTTGTTTTATTGAGTAGTTTGCATGTAGGTGTTCATCATGATCTATTTCAAATCGCGCTTTATGGTGCTTCTAAGCACTTCGATATGCTGTGTACCAGCCATGGCATCAAATGACCTATATGGGCCGCTACGTTCTTACGCACAATCTCCGATGCAAGTGGTTAGCCATACCAATATACTGCGCTCAGGGCATAGCCTTCCCTCTGATTTTGTCGAAACCTATGGCTCAGGAACCGTGGCCAGTGTTTGGGCTCATACTGATGAATACGCACTGGATTATTACCACAACCAAATCGAAATTGGCAGCAAGTGGCAAATCAATAGCAGTTGGCAATGGGAACTCAATTATCGGTGGGTTTTTGCCGCTGATAACCATTTAGATGGACTGACGAAAAGCTTCCATAACCTTTTCGGTATCGGACAGAATGGCCGAGACAAAGTAGACAGAGATCGTTTTCACATTTCAATGCCGCAATATGATGTGCTAGAAGACGACTTCGAAGGACAAACGCTTGCCAACAACTTATCTACTTATTTGCAATATCAAGTGTTTCAGAATGAACATCACGGCCTATCTATTGGTGGCAGCTTATATTTTAATGATGTTGCTCACGGGACTTTTCAAGGCAGTAATTTCGAGCAAGGCTTCCAAATAAATTACAGTTATTTGAGTGACGCCCATGCATTTTACTCGATGGTTGGCATGACTTTTCGCTCAGATGATCGCGCCTTGCTGGATCTACCCTATCGGCATAATACGATTGCCGTTGCAGCTGGGTACCGTTATGCATTGGAAGATAACCACCACCTGATGTTTGAATACCATTGGTATCAAGGCTCAACAGAAGGACCCGCAGAGTTTGCTGATGCCTCTAATGAACTGGTATTAGGCTATCGATATCTCATGGAAAACTCCGCGCTTGAGTTTTTAGCCGTTGAGAACGCACGAAACATGGATAACAGTACCGATATCGCTTTCACAATAGGATATCGGTACATATTCTCATCAAGTTGATGAGAACTATAGATTTAGCGTTGGTGCAACCGCGGCAGCGACTTGAGCATCAGTTGCATTGATCGGTAACGTAAACGAGCGATATTGGTCACCAGCCAAGCTGAGCGAACGGTCAATCTCCGCCAAACAATGCATGACCTGCCCTTCCAGAATAAAAGAAAGCTCAATTTCTTTTGATGAGATAAAACCATTATTGCGGAACTCTAGCTCTTGATAAATTCCAGAGCGAGAAGCAAACGAGCCACCGCGCAAAAAGCCTTTTTCAACATCGGCTTTAACCATAGTGAAACCAGCTTGCTCGATCGCTTGAATAACGCGAGATGCTACTGGTAGTGGTTTCACTTCAATATAGTCACGGTCACGCGGGTCAATCGCAAAATCAATATCTAACGTCGTTTCAACCCAAACATGGCATTGATTTTTAAGTGCGCTAACCGCAGTAATTGGAGTTTCATCATGCAGTTTTAGCTCAAACGGAACCTGCTTCTCTTCATTAGGTTGAATCACAAAGGGGTCTACCGCCTTCAGCTGATCAATAGTGAACGTTTGGTAACTTACGCTATCATCCACTTCAACTTTCATCTCTGTGTTCAATTTAATCGTAATAGCATCAATTTGTTGTTCGACGTCTCCGCCTTTGATATGAACATGCCCTTTCAGCGTCTCTCCTTGAAACACGCTCATTTCGTCTAAAATCGTATCTACTTTTGCAGAACCGATCCCCAGTGATGCTTTCAATTTTTTAAACATGTTTTTCCTTTTTAGCGACTTTTCTTCTCATAATCGTTTGTTTACACAATTGTTTTATACTCTGCAAGCAATAGACCACAAGAAAATGTTCGAATTCCATCATCAATCCAAATAATGCTCAACAGCAAGAATCATTCAGCCCCACAATAGGATTGTTCTGTCACTAAGTGGTGCATTCGTCGAGAAATGTTTGCAATTTGTACCTAAATTAAGCAGTATTTGTATAGTCAAATAAAAGGGAATCATTATGTCTGCACCACTCTACATTCAAATCAAACAATTTATCCTCGATAAAATTGATGCTGGAGAGTGGATAGTTGGTCATCGTATCGCCACAGAGATTGAGCTTACCGAGCAATTTGGTGTCAGTAGAATGACAGTGAACAAAGCAATTCGGGACTTAGTTAATGAGGGCCGATTACAACGTCGCCCACGCTTAGGTACGTTTGTGTGTGATCCTGGTGAAAAGTCAGAATCTCCTCTGTTAGACATTCGAAACATTGCCGAAGAAGTCAGCGACCGAGGGCGACAATATAGCAGTAAAGTGCTCAAACAAGTTGCCATAAAAGCAGATGACAGCATTGCGACAAAACTCGGCGTCATGCTTGGCACAACGGTGTTTTACAGTGAAATCATTCACTATGAAGACCAAACGCCTATTCAATTGGAACTCCGCTGGGTGAACAGCCAATATGCCCCGAGTTATTTAAATCAAGACTTCACACAAATCACTCCGAATCAATACCTGTCAGATAATTGCCCACTCAGCGCTATTGAACACACCGTAGAGGCAATTGTGCCTGACGGCCGTATTAAGCAAGACTTAAAAATGCAAGCCAATGAGCCTTGCCTTCTCTTGAATCGCAGAACGTGGAGCCAAGATAAGTTAGTCAGTACCGCCCTACTTTATCACCCTGGTAACAAATATAAGCTGAGCTCAAAAGTGCTCATTTAATGACAAGATTGGTCCTCTAGATCTACGTTTTGATCACATTTTAGCAACATCAATCTTGTCAGTGTTCTTATTTTGCTCTATTTATTTGTATATACATTTAATGATACAAATAAACACAGGGACACAAAAATGGATTTGCTGATTGAAAACGCACGTCTGGTCACCATGCAGTCGGGAGAGCGCGGTTATCTGCCAACGTCTCCTGCTCGTATTGGCATTCAATCTGGAAAAATCGTTGCGATCAGCACCTGTGCAATTGGTGAAGACGAACCGCAAACCGAGTCTCTGCTGTCTGCCCAACATTACGCTCAGAGTATCGACCTTCAAGGCAAGTTAGTTCTGCCAGGTTTGATCGACTGCCACACTCATCTTATTTATGCGGGCAATCGTGCCAACGAATTTGAAATGCGCTTAAACGGCGTGCCATATCAAGAAATTTCCAAACAAGGCGGTGGGATACTTTCAACGGTGCATGCGACGCGTTCAGCAACCGAAGCGCAATTAGTTGAGTTAGCGTTGCCACGTTTAGACGGGCTACTCGCGAGCGGCGTCACTTCTGTCGAAGTGAAATCAGGCTACGGATTGACACTGAATGACGAAGTAAAAATGCTCCGTGCAGCCAAAATGCTTGAACAAGAGCGCAAAGTTAAAATCACCACTACACTTCTTGCCGCTCACGCCATTCCGCCGGAGTTCCAAGGCCGTGCAGATGACTATATTGAGCACATTTGTCAGGACATAATCCCTGTCGTCGCAAAGGAAGAGTTAGCCACGAGTGTCGATGTTTTTTGTGAATCGATTGGCTTCAATCTTGAACAAACAGAAAAAGTGTTTATAGCTGCAAAACGCCACGGCTTAAAGGTTAAAGGGCATACAGAGCAACTTTCGAATCTCGGTGGTACAGCCCTCACTGCGCAATACAACGGTCTGTCAGCGGATCACATCGAGTTTTTAGATGAGCAAGGTGTTAAAGCACTTGCTCGCTCAAACACTGTCGCCACTCTACTGCCTGGCGCTTTTTATTTTCTAAGAGAAACTCAGTTACCACCGATTGAGTTATTGAGGGAGCATAACGTGCCGATGGCAATTGCTACGGACGTCAACCCAGGTACATCACCGTTTTCTGATCTCACACTCATGCTGAATATGGCGTGCACACTATTTCGCCTTACGCCGCAAGAAGCACTGCGTGGTGTAACGCAACATGCAGCCAAAGCTCTGGGTTATCAAAACTCACGTGGCACCATCAAAGTAGGGTTTGATGCGGACTTCTCTATCTGGGATATCGAAAGCCCTGCAGATTTAAGCTATCAAGTCGGAGCAAAACGTCTGGTAGGTCGTATAGTAAATGGTGAATACATTTCACACGGAGGCCAATAATATGTCTCAATTCGACTTACACTCTCCCCTATTTCATTGGCAAGGCCGTCATGATGCCGAGGACGGCAAACTTGGTCAGCGAATTCATCACGTGGTTCAACGCCAGAAAGCAGATGAGTTGGGGGGCGTTGCGCATGGCGTCTCATTACTGGGTTTTGCTACCGACGCTGGCGTAGCCAGAAACAAAGGACGCATTGGCTCGAAAAAAGCGCCAGACTTAATCCGACGAGCACTCGCTAATTTAGCATGGCACCAAGACGTCCCACTATATGACTTAGGTACCGTGGTGTGCGAAGACGACTTACTGGAAGAGAGCCAATCTCTATGTGCGGCAACCATTTCAAGCGCACTGCCTCATACGCCTGTCATCGTGTTAGGTGGTGGGCATGAGATTGCGTGGGCCTCGTTTTCCGGCTTAGCGGAGTATTTTAAAGCGCACTATCCAGAGAAGAAGCCTAAAATCGGTATCATAAATTTCGATGCGCATTTCGATTTACGCGCATTCGAGAGCAGCATCGCCGACATCAAACCAAGCTCTGGCACCCCCTTCAACCAAATTCATCATTTTTGCCAACGCAATGATTGGGACTTTCATTACGCTTGCATTGGCGTAAGCCGCAGTAGCAACACTAAAGCGCTGTTTGAAAAAGCAGATGCGTTAAATGTTTGGTATGTAGAAGACAATCAGCTTTGCTACCTAAACCACAGTTATCACTTAACCCAGCTTCAACATTTTATTGACGACTGTGACTACCTCTATTTGACCATTGATCTGGATGTATTTCCCGCCGCAACCGCACCTGGGGTCAGCGCACCAGCAGCTCGAGGAGTTAGTTACGACACTATTGCCCCCTTTTTAGATCGAATTCTTCATTACAAAAATAAGCTCATGCTGGCTGATATCGCCGAATACAACCCTAATTATGACGTCGATAGTCAAACTGCACGCTTAGCTGCCCGTTTGTGTTGGGATATCGCCAACGCGATGGCGGAAAAGCAACACAAACCATAACGCATCCTAGATGCCACTTATTATTACGACCAAGCAAGTACTTGGTCATCACGAGAAACTAAAGGAGTCTGAAATGACACAGCGCCAGGGACAAGATCCACGACTTGATACAAGCAGAACAATTCGTGCACCTCACGGAGATAAACTGCGCGCAAAATCTTGGCTAACCGAAGCCCCTCTTCGTATGCTGATGAACAACCTCGATCCTGATGTTGCAGAACATCCACATTCGCTGGTTGTATATGGCGGAATTGGCCGTGCAGCACGAAACTGGGAATGTTACGACAAGATTGTTGAAGTACTTGAAAGACTCGAAGATGACCAAACGCTTTTAGTTCAATCAGGCAAGCCTGTTGGTGTTTTCCCTACCCATAAAAACGCCCCACGCGTGCTTATCGCAAACTCAAACCTCGTTCCTCATTGGGCAAACTGGGAACACTTCAACGAGCTCGATAAACAAGGCTTGATGATGTACGGCCAAATGACCGCTGGCAGCTGGATATACATTGGCTCACAAGGCATCGTCCAAGGCACATACGAAACATTCGTATCTGTTGCGAAAAAGCACTTTGACGGCGAAGCAAAAGGCCGATGGATTCTAACTGGCGGTCTTGGTGGTATGGGTGGTGCTCAGCCTCTAGCTGGTACGATGGCGGGCTTCTCCATGATTGCGGTAGAGTGTGATGAATCGCGTATCGATTACCGCCTACGTACAGGCTATGTCGATAAGAAAGCGACATCTTTAGATGAAGCGCTTGCTATCATCAAAGAATCAGACACACCAGTATCAGTTGGTCTACTAGGTAATGCAGCAGACGTTTTCTCTGAGTTGGTAGAACGTAATATCACGCCAGATGTAGTAACAGACCAAACATCTGCACACGACCCGCTCAATGGCTACTTACCACAAGGCTGGAGCATGTCTCACGCTGCAGAAATGCGTTTGCAAGATGAAGCAATGGTTGTTAAAGCAGCCAAAAAATCCATGGCAGTGCAAGTTCAAGCCATGTTAGAGCTACAAAATCGCGGCGCCGCAACACTCGACTATGGTAACAACATCCGCCAGATGGCATTGGAAGAAGGCGTAGAAAACGCATTTGATTTCCCTGGCTTCGTTCCAGCCTACATTCGCCCTCTATTCTGCGAAGGTATTGGTCCTTTCCGCTGGGCCGCTCTCTCTGGCGATCCTGAGGATATCTATAAAACCGACCAAAAAGTAAAAGAGCTAATTCCAGATAATCCACACTTACATAACTGGCTAGATATGGCGCGCGAGCGCATTCAGTTCCAAGGTTTACCTGCACGTATTTGCTGGGTTGGTCTAAAAGATCGTGAGCGTCTTGGTCAAGCATTCAACGAAATGGTGAAAAATGGCGAACTTAAGGCGCCTGTTGTCATTGGTCGTGACCACTTAGACTCTGGCTCCGTAGCAAGCCCGAACCGAGAAACAGAAGGCATGATGGACGGTTCTGACGCCGTATCAGACTGGCCACTATTAAACGCACTACTCAATACGGCGGGCGGCGCAACTTGGGTTTCACTGCACCACGGTGGTGGCGTAGGTATGGGCTTCTCGCAACACTCAGGTATGGTTATCTGCTGTGACGGCAGTGAAGATGCCTCAAAACGTATTGCCCGCGTGCTGCATAACGACCCAGCAACAGGCGTGATGCGTCATGCTGATGCGGGATACGATATTGCTAAACAATGTGCAGCAGAGCAAGGGCTAGATTTGCCAATGCTCAACGAAGAACTGAAGAAGCTCAAGTAAGGATGAAAGAGATGTTAAATTTAACGCTAAAGCCAGGTCATATTAGCTTAAACGAACTACGCCAAGTGAGCCGTTCACCAGTCAACCTTACTTTGGATCCTGAAGCCATTCCGGCCATTGAAGAAAGCACGCAAGTCGTGGATCGTGTCATCGAGGAAGATAGAACGGTTTACGGAATTAACACTGGTTTTGGTCTATTGGCTAACACACGAATAGCACCAGAAGATTTAGAAACTCTGCAACGCAGTATCGTTCTTTCTCATGCGGCAGGTATCGGTGAGTTTATGTCAGACGAAACGGTTCGTCTGATGATGGTATTGAAAATCAATAGTCTGTCTCGTGGTTTTTCTGGTATTCGCCTAAAAGTCATTAATATGCTGACCGACCTAGTTAACGCACAAGTTTACCCTTGTGTACCTAAAAAGGGCTCTGTTGGCGCATCAGGTGACTTAGCTCCTCTGGCCCACATGAGCACAGTATTACTAGGTGAAGGACAAGCTCGTCACAACGGTAATATCATTTCTGGGCAAGAAGCGTTAAAAATCGCAGGTCTAGAACCCATAACTCTGGCGCCGAAAGAAGGTTTAGCGCTGCTAAATGGTACCCAGGCATCAACAGCGTTCGCATTAGAAGGTCTGTTTATCGCGGAAGATCTTTTCGCTTCGGCTACAGTATGTGGGGCAATGTCTGTCGAAGCCGCTCTCGGCAGCCGACGTCCATTCGATCCGCGCATTCATCGTGTACGTGGTCATCGCAGCCAAATGGACGCTGCACTGGCCTACCGTCATCTATTGGATACATCAAGTGACATTGGTGATTCGCATACTAACTGTGAAAAAGTACAAGACCCGTATTCGTTGCGCTGTCAGCCTCAAGTAATGGGGGCGTGTTTGCAGCAAATCCGCAACGCCGCCGAAGTATTGCAAGTAGAAACGAACTCCGTATCAGATAACCCGTTGGTGTTTGCTGAAGATGACGACATCATCTCTGGCGGTAACTTCCACGCTGAGCCTGTTGCAATGGCAGCTGACAACCTAGCACTGGCGATTGCTGAGATCGGCAGCCTGTCTGAACGTCGTATGGCATTGCTTATCGATAGCGCATTATCAAAATTACCACCGTTCTTAGTTGATAATGGCGGTGTGAACTCTGGTTTCATGATTGCCCAAGTCACCTCTGCTGCGCTAGCAAGCGAAAACAAAACGCTCGCTCACCCAGCATCAGTAGACAGCTTGCCAACATCAGCAAACCAAGAAGATCACGTGTCAATGGCAACCTTCGCGGCTCGCAGATTAAAAGAAATGGGGGAAAACACTCGCGGCATTCTGGCGGTCGAATACCTCTCAGCAGCACAAGGCCTAGACTTTAGAGCACCAAACAAGTCTTCTGAGCGTATCGAGATTGCCAAACAAATGTTGCGTGAAAAAGTATCGTTCTACGATAAAGATCGCTACTTTGCGCCGGACATTGAACAGGCCAATACTCTGCTTAAGCTGGCTATTCACAACACGCTTATGCCAGAGAGTCTGTTACCAAGTGTTCAGTAATCCAGCATTACCAGCACTTAATCTAAAAACCGGATGATAATTTGAAGGCTCCACGTTTAGCGTGGAGCTTTTTTATCTCCTCATTAAACGTATTCCCAGCGATCTTTATGAACACTTGCATATTGTTATTGCTATACTTTTAAAAATAGCCGACGTAATAAAGTCGCTGTTTATTGCTTTCACAAATAAAAGCGTTGCTAAAGTATGCGTTTTTAACGATTTATCCGCCGAAATAGTGTCTTATTGTTAGGATACGGTGAAGTTTTCACTGGATGGACCATTGCTACGCAGATATTCGCATATAATCCCACACAGTTTTGGTTACTACGTAAAAATTATGTTTCTAACACCTTATTTTTCAAACACTAATCACCAGTTTCAGTTCACTCGCGAACAAGCAAGCCACTTTGCAAAACGTGTCGCAGGTGACTACAACCCAATCCACGATGAAGACAACAAACGCTTTTGTGTCCCTGGGGACTTACTTTTCGCAGTACTTCTTAGTAAAGAAGGCGTCAGCCAAAAGATGCGTTTTAACTTCTCTGGCATGGTAAACGATGGTGTAGCACTTCATATTGAAAATAAGTGTGAAAAAGAAAGCGCCGTTGTTGACAAGGCCGGTAAAGAATACTTACACATGTCCCGTGAAGGTGAGACTAACCACGATCCCGCATTTATTGAGCATGTCGTAACAAATTACGTGCAATTCTCTGGCATGAACTTCCCTCACATCATGGTTCCTCTTATGGAAGAGAAGCAAATGATGATCAACTGCCAACGTCCATTGGTTATTTATGAAAGCATGGAAGTTGAATTTTCACGCTTAGACCTTACACATCCAGAAGTGGATTTCACTGGCGCAACATTCGACGTGGAAGGTAAACGTGGGGTAGTCACCTTAAACTTTGCGTTCAAAGAAGACGGTGAAGTTGTTGGCAAAGGCATCAAGCGCATGGTTGCAAGCGGCTTGAAACCATATGACCAAGAAGCGGTTGATGACCTTGTACGCCGTTTCAATGAACGTAAGGATGCATTCCTAGCAAAGTTCGTTAAGGCAGCCTAATCGACTGCCCTATCAGAAGCGCTCAAAAAACGTGTTTACTAAAAGAAAGCCCAACGTCGATCGTTGGGCTTTCTTTTTATGTCTCATCCAAATAAAACTAAACGCAATGCTTAGATCCAGCGGCGGACGTGGTTTTTGTAATCCACATACTCTTCACCAAACAATCGCTCTAGAACACGTTCCTCTGGCTTGATTTGAAATCGATTCATATAACTGACAAATACAACGCTACAAAGCACCACACTCAAGTGCTGCCACCACAAACCAATTGCAATGATTAGAAGCAGTAGCGCCATATACATCGGGTTGCGCGAAAAAGAAAATACGCCAGTTCTCACCACGGAAGAGGCCGTGTCAGGCTTTACAGGGTTAACCGTCGTTTTTACTTTATGGAATTCATACACACCAGCAATGCCCATATAACCAGAAAGCAAAGTTAACCCACCAACCACAACCTCGACAAAGGGCACGCTAATATTCAGGCTCGGCACCAGAACTGTCAGTCCATACATGAGTAGTATGACCAACAAAAACACCGCAACAGGTGGGACTTTGAGTTCAAGTTTTCTCAAGATTCATATCCTTTGAAATTGTTGTATGTGACTTCTAAAAAAGCCCAGTAAAACTGGGCTTAATTTGATGTGATTATATCAAAGTTAACAGCGCCTGAACGGGATGTTTGGGCTTTGTTCCTTCAAAGCGTTTCACTTGGCTGCGGCAAGAGTAGCCAGTAATCAAACATCTCTCGTTATCTAACTTATCTAGGTTTGGCTTCCAGCTTAAATTGTAAATGTCTTTCGACATCGACAACTTATCGACCTCGTGACCAAACGTACCCGCCATACCACAACAACCAACTGGTACCGTATTTAAAACCGCACCAAAGTGAGCAAAAATAGCGCCCCACTCTTTTTCTGCATTCGGCATTTTGGTTTTTTCAGTACAGTGCGCAAACAGATACCAAGGTTCCTGCGCCTTATGCTCTCCGCTTTCAAACGCTTCTAGTCTTGGGTAAAGCCATTCGTGGGCCGTCAGTACATCGAAATCACCTCGCTTACTGCCAAGTACTTCAGCGTATTCATCTCGATAACACAGCACTAAAGCAGGATCGACGCCAACTAATGGAATATCCAAATCCGCTACCATCGCCAAGAACTTCGCTGTATCAGCTGCTGTATCCTTAAACTGACGTAGAAAGCCTTTAATGTGTTGTGCTTTACCATTCGGCTTAAATGGCAGAAGCACCGGATGCATGCCCAGCTTTTTCAATAATTTAACGAAGTCTTCTACAACATCGGCGTCGTAGTAGCTAGTGAATGGGTCTTGAACAATTAAAACATGCTTGCTCTTTTCAGACGAAGACAAACCGCTGAGCGCTTGCAGATCATAAGGGGTTGTCAGCGACTCTACTCGCTGTTTCAATGTAGGTACTGATAACAACGGCGCATCGACATACCCAACTGTTGAAGCTGTTAAGCTCTTGACCCACGACTGCTTCAAAACACCATTTACGACACCTGGCGCTTTCGCCATCATCGGCAGCATAGTCTCTATGTTCGCAACCAGATAATCTTTTGCTGGACGTTGGTAACGAGAGTGATAAATGTTTAAAAAGCGTGAGCGGAAGCTCGGAACGTCGACTTTAATCGGACACTGGCTCGCACACGCTTTACACGCTAAACAACCATTCATCGCTTCATACACTTCGTGGGAGAAATCGTATTCGTGACGACGATTGATAGAATGACGTACGCGGTCAATCATGGTTTTGATTGATGTTTTGTTTTCTAGCGTTTGCTTTTCTAAGTCAAGAATATCAATACCTTGCTCAGTAAGCTGACGCAGCCACTCGCGAACCAAACCCGCACGACCTTTGGGTGAATGACGACGATCGGCTGTTACTTTCATCGATGGACACATTGGCGAGCTGGTATCGTAGTTAAAACACAAACCGTTCCCGTTACACTCCATCGCTTGCTTAAAGCTGTCACGTACTTGAACGTCAATCTGACGATCGAAGTAACCACGTTTGGTATCGGTAACTTTTACTAACTCTGCATCACTATCAAGCGGCGTACAGATTTTGCCCGGGTTCATTTTGTTGTGTGGATCGAATGCCGCCTTCACACGTCTCAGCTCAGTAAACAACTCATCGCCGAAAAACTCAGGGCCATATTCTGAACGGAAACCTTTGCCGTGTTCACCCCACATCAAACCGCCGTATTTCGCCACCAGCTTAACCACTTCATCAGAAACTTCGTGCATCAATGCTTCTTGGTGCGGGTCACACAGATCCAACGCAGGACGCACATGCAGCACCCCTGCATCCACATGACCAAACATGCCGTAATTCAGCGATTTACTATCTAATAGTTCGCGAAACTCAACAATGAAATCAGCCAAGTTTTCTGGTGGTACACAGGTATCTTCAGCGAATGCGACCGGTTTAGCGCGGCCTTTTGCTGCGCCTAACAAACCCACCGCTTTTTTACGCATGTTGTAAATACGCCCGATACTCGCTACATCGTTACAGACTTGGTAACCGATGATGCCCGCTTCTTCTGTTTCCAGCATGGTATCGAGCTTGGCGGTCAGCGCTGCAACCTGCGCTGCAACTTCTTCTTCGTCCTGACCTGCATATTCCACCATATTGATGCCAAGCATCTCTTTATTTGGAACATCGGTAAGCAAATCACTCACGGTGTGCCAGACGATATCTTGCTTCGCGAGATTAAGCACTTTCGAGTCAACGGTTTCTACAGATAGCGCTTTCGCTTCGACCATCAACGGTGCATTACGGAGCGCAGAGTCAAAGCTGTTGTATTTAACGTTAACCAAAGTACGTGCTTTCGGAATTGGCGTCAGATTTAGCTTCGCTTCGGTAATAAATGCCAATGAACCTTCCGCGCCACACAGCACTCGTGTGATATCGAAACGGCCACCGTCTTCATTCAAGGCATTTTTTAAATCGTAGCCCGTTAAAAAGCGGTTAAGAGGAGGGAATTTATCTACGATCTGCTGGCGTTTTTCACGACATACGGATTCCGTTACTCGTAGCGCCTTGGCAGCAAACTCGCCCTCTTTTGGGTAACCATGAGACAAGTCCGACTCTAAAATTGAACCATCAGCAAACACCGCTTGTAACGACAATACATGATCGGATGTTTTTCCGTATTTCAGAGAACCTTGACCAGAAGCATCAGTGTTGACCATACCGCCAATCGTGGCACGGTTACTGGTTGATAAGTCCGGAGAGAAGAAGTAACCGTAAGGGCGAACCGCATCATTTAACTGGTCTTTCACTACACCAGTTTGTACACGAACCCAGCCTTCTTTCTCATTAATCTCAAGCACTTTGTTCATGTGGCGAGACATATCCACCACAATACCTTTGGTTAGCGACTGACCATTGGTCCCTGTGCCGCCACCACGAGGTGAAAAGGTAATTCGTTCGTACTTTTCTTTATTGCTCAGTTTCCCGAGGAGAGAAACATCTTCTGTCGTTTTGGGATGAACGACAGACTGAGGAAGTTGCTGGTAAACACTGTTGTCAGTGGCAACCGCTAGTCGGCTTGAATATTGGCTTTCGATATCACCAGTGAATCCGGCGTGCTCAAGCTCTTTCAGAAAACTAAGAACAAGAGGATCGACATCAGTTTGCGAGTGTAATCTTGGTAACATTTGCTTCCTGCCCTACGACGCTGAATCCGATCAGCTGCGGGTTATGTAATTATTTGCTCACTTATCATACAAGTTGGCGTTCAGCGAAACAAAACACCACAAAAGAGTAAGTGAAGTAATATTCTTTGAATTTCGTCACTTTACAACATTTAAAAAGACGAGCAAATCAGAATCTCGATACAATAATTAAACTTATGCTTTATTTTTTCACGCTTGATGCCTTACATTGGGGAACGAATCGCGTTTCTAGATGAGTTTTCAGAATGAAAAAAAATAAAATTGTGACCACTGAAGATATCCTTCTCAAACTTTGCCAGTCTGTTTCTGGCGTCCTAACTTCGGCGACATCTTCTCAAGTAAATTACTCTGCAATGGTGCAAAAAATCCACAAGACTAGCCTCAAGCCAGATTTTGGCTGTTTTGTTCTGTTTGATGGCGGGTTTACCGGGCTGGTCGTAATTAACTTTACGGCAAAAGCCGCATTAGAGATCTACACCAACTACATGCGTAATATGGGTATGCCAGAAGAAGAACTGGCAATATCTCATACTTCTGACGAGGTGGGAGATGTTCTGGGTGAGCTAATGAACCAACTGGTTGGAGATTTCACCAATAAAATTCGTAAAGAGCTGCAAACGAACATCACACAAAACCAGCCAAAAATGATGGCGCTGAATAAGCAAGTCATCTTACAAGTTGATACCAACCTTGACCGCCCTCAAGCTCGCCGAGTGACGTTCTCCACCGAAAATAACAACATTTTCTATCTGGAGTTAGCGATGGACAAAACTGAGTTCATCCAACTAGAAGAGTTTGAAATCGCAGAAGACGAAAATCCAGACGATATTTTAGAAGCAACACGTAAAAATATGGCTGAGAAAGAATCTAAATCGTCGAGTTCGAACGATGACGCCGATGATTTACTCAACCAGCTCGGGTTGTAATTCCAACTAATCTTAATGAAGAATGGCTTCTTAGACACAAGTACGACTTCATACTGATTATGACGAACTAAAACGCCTAGCCTCGCCTTCCGCGGGGCTTCTTTTTATGTCCATAAACCACCTTCACTCCCACCTTGTATTTCGTTTTTATGTCAAAAAAGGTAATATGTCTGACTTCATAAATTTTCTGCTTTCGTTACTGGTTGTCGATGGATAAACAAAAAGCTCTGAAAAAAATCGCCAAGTGCTTAGAACTGGGCAATTCCGCTAATGTTAATGAGGCTGCCAATGCTATCAAAATGGCACATCGCCTCATGCTCAAATATGGTCTGGATAAAGACGATATTGAGTTTATCAGAATGGGGAAAACACAATCTTCCCACCTACTACCAGCGAATATCAGTTCTACCATATTGCGAGTGATTCGCGGCATTAACACTAAATTCGGTGTTGAAGCGGTGTTGTTGAATCACAAAGGGCTCAAACGTGTCGAGTTTATCGGTGAAGCAGATCGCGCGATTTTTGCTGCATTTGCTTTCGATATTATTTATCGCGAGATGAACGAAAGTACCGGACAATTCCGAAACAGCTTCGCAGGTACGGGCACCTCTTCTCAAGAGGTGACTCGCCGCGTGAACTCATTTGTATCTGGTTGGGTAGAGGGCGCGATAGAGAAACTTCCAGTCATTTCCCCAGACGAAGAGTCGGCCAACAAAATCAATGATTATATTGATAAAGAATTCCAAAACATTGACCGCGAAACCTTCAAGAAGCAACTGAAAGAAGCGATGAAAAACCTAACCGAAGACTACGAAGTGGGCTTGAAAAAAGGTAGAAGAGTCTCCGTTAACCGTGGTGTTGGCGGCGAGCAAGCGCGTAAAATGTTGGGCAATCCATCGAAATAACCAGAGCAGCAATTGATTGACGTAGGTTCCAATATTCCAATGTTATTGGGACCTACTTTTTGAAGTTGTGATAGTAACGATAAGAATTTTCTTACAGAAACTCTTATCAATCTTACTTTCTCATAACAAATATCAATGCTTACTTATTCATAATTTGCATCCCATTATGAGGCATGGTTTCGCCTCAGTTTTATACGGAGATTTTCCCTTGAAAAAGATGCCTATTGCACTAGCTCTAGTGCTAGCTCTTACTGGCTGTCAAGCCACTCAACGCCAAAATGCAACAACGGGTGAATACGAAACTAACTCAACCACGCAAGGCGCGCTTATTGGTGCTATCGCTGGTGCAGCAATCGGTCTAGCAACGGGCGATGACGCTAAAGAACGCCGTCAGCATGCACTCATTGGTGCGGCCGCAGGCGGAGCGACTGGCGCTGGCGTTGGTTACTACTTTGACCAACAAGAAGCAGAATTGCGTCGCGCTTTGCTAAACTCTGGTGTACAGGTTCAGCGTGTTGGTGAGAACCAGCTTTTACTGCGTATGGAAAATGGTATCGGCTTCTCTTCAAGCTCTTACCAGCTTGATGCTAGCATTCATAATACGCTACGCGGTGTTGCTCGCATCTTGGTTGAATACCCAGATACCAGCCTTGTTATCGACGGTTACACTGATAGCACGGGCAGTGAGTCATACAACCAAACGTTGTCTGAGCGTCGTGCAGAGTCCGTACGTCAATTCCTAGTATCTCAAAACGTTGCACCTGGTCGTGCAATTGCACGTGGCTACGGCGAACGTAACCCAATTTGCTCAAACCAAACTTCTGAAGGTCGTGCGTGCAACCGTCGTGTTGAAATCCAGATCTTGCCACTGAAGTAATTTGGTTGCACCATAGCGGTAATAATAAAAAATTACCGGAGCAGGCCTAACCATAATCGTTAGGCCTGACATATCAATGTCTGTCAAAACGTCTGCCCTACTCTGCTTATTTAGCCTCAGCTTTTCTGGTTACTCGCTTGCCTCTCAAGCTCCAAATGACCCCATAGAACAATACGAGTACGCACAACAATTATTGGCATCAAACAAAGCTGAAGCCTCACCAGAAACGCGCTACTGGCTAGAGCAATCCGCCAACCAAGGTTACCTCCCTGCGCAAAAACAGCTCGCGAACGACTTTGCTGAGGGGATATATGGCGAAAAGAATGAAACACAAGCATTATATTGGCTAACCTCTATCGCACTCAATGACCCAACCGATCGTGGCTTTCTTCTCGCCGATTTTATTCAGCGCAATCCAGATAAGGTCACAACTTCTCAATTGACTGAAGCCTTGTATCGAATGGCTTCTCAGCATAATCCAGCAGCAGAACAAGCTTATAATCAACTGTTAGAGCAGCGCTTCAACCAACTGCGAGCTAAGCAAGTCTCGCAAATAAAGTCGCTCGATAAAAAGGCTGAGCAAACACTAGAAGAGAAAAGCACAGTTGCAAACCCCAAAGTAGAACACTCGCAGTTTCTATGGCTGATTTGGCTAGCGGCGATACTCATCATCTGCGGCTTAAGTTTTCTCGTGATCAAGAAACTTAAGCAGAATAGAAAAGCGCGTGAAGCCAAAGAGGAAAGCCAAAATCAACGAATGGCGGAAAAAATAAAAGAGCTAGAGTTTACGAACAAGCAACTGAAGCGTCAGTTAGAGAAAGTATTCAGAGAATTTAAGAAATCCAAAACTCAGGCAGAAAACCATAAGCTAAGCGTCGCGTGTGCTATGTTTGGCTACACACCACAAACCATCCCTGATTTACAAGCAATCAAGCTACGCTATAGACAGCTATCAAAGCTTTATCATCCGGACACAAGAGGCAGTGAAGAAGAAATGAAGCGACTCAATCATGCCTTTAAGCTTGTCTCACAAAATGTTACAAAACAGTAAAAATCGGTAAAGATACTTTGGCTAGCATGCTTTTAGACCCATATAATCAAGCGCCGCAATCGATCTCCCTCTCAAACAAATTAACAGACATTTAACTTAAGTCTCGCTTTTATGCCATAATGCTCAGCGCAAAATAACACCTAACGACTCAAATTAATCTAGGTGGGGAGAAAATCAATGTTCACTGAAGAAGGCACCTGTGATTGGTGTAAAAAACCTAGTCTTGTAACTCGTCACGATTATTTAGATGGCAAGCACCATTACTCATGTAAAGCTTGTTACGACATGGCAAAAATCGACGTGCGCCTATTTAACCAAGGCGAATTGCAAATGCGCGAACGCTTGCAACGAGCGAGCTAAGCAAGACGGAATCAACGGAACTGATTTTCAAAGGCGCCTTTTAAGGCGCTTTTTTGATCGGCCAAGCCCTATTTCCAATCTCTATCTCGTATTCCCTCCTATCCTACATAGCATGTCGCATCGGTTATCAGCCCCTCTCCTACTGTATACAAACCACTGTCCGTGAAACAACACCTGTATATACAGTAGTGAACCCCTGTATGTCTCTCGTCCAATCTTCTACTCATCTCACATTTTTAAATTGATGTTAGACATATCAAAAATAAAAAATAACCAAATAAATTCAAAGCTTTAAAATATAATCCTTTTGTTTTTTTCTCAAAAAAACGCAAATGACTTTTGAGAAACGGGTTGATCAGGTCGTCAAAACAGACTACTGTATACACATACAGCATGTATAAAGGAACAGTAAGATGCAGTTACAAAGTCAATCTCATACATACTCTCGTTACAACGTATTGGCACAAGCAACTCAGCCCATGGCCGTTTCGGATCAGCTTCTATCTAAGCTGGCTGTTTTATCGCAGCAGAAACAATGGATTTTGTTTACAGCAGACTGCCCTCGTCCAGACTTTGAACAACTCACTGCTTCTAATATTTGCTGTAGAAACGTGATTCAAATGAAGCCTTCTCAACAGCTTTCAGAAGTCGAGATCGTGATCAAAGCCATCCGATCAGGCAATGCCAGTGCTGTTGTAGCATCAAATAAAATTGCACTTATGAATCAATCTATGTTGCGCGACATGGCGCAGCGCTATCAGTGTGAAGTCTTTTTCGTCGAAGGCAGAGTTAATAAGTACCACTAATAAGTTCGACGTTATCCATCCTGCATCTCGCCTCCTTTTTAAGGGGGCTTTTTTTGTATTAAAGAAAACAAGCAAACGTTTGCTTTTTATCTGGCGAGTTAAAATAGTTCTGGTATGATGCCCACATTCGATTTATTCAGCGCCCACATTTTGCTGAATATCTTCTCTTTCTGACGTTTGATTAAGATGATAGGAATGTCGCAATGAGCCTTGCTAATCAAGTACTTGCCGTCAATGACGACCTGCCAATTCGCACCCATAAACCCGTTCATAGCGGAAAAGTTCGTTCAGTTTACTGGTTAACTGAAGAAGACAGTGCCCGACTGATCAAAGAAAAAGGATACGATGTCGCTCCAGATGCGCCTTTGGCTATCATGGTGATTAGCGACCGAATCTCTGCATTCGATTGTATTTGGCATGCTGAAGGTGGTCTTAATGGTGTCCCAGGTAAAGGGGCTGCGCTTAATGCGATTTCTAATCACTGGTTCAAACTGTTCAAAGAAAATGGCTTAGCTGATAGCCATATTCTAGACATTCCTCACCCTTTTGTTTGGATTGTACAAAAAGCCAAACCGGTAAAAATAGAAGCCATCTGCCGCAAATACATCACGGGTTCGATGTGGCGCGCTTACGCAAATGGCGAGCGCGAGTTTTGTGGAATCCAACTTCCTGAAGGGTTAGAAAAAGACAAAGCACTGCCAGAGTTGCTCATGACCCCATCCACAAAAGGCATTCTAAAAGGTATTCCCGGTGTGCCAGAAGCGGATGACGTGAATATTACTCGTCAAAACATCGTAGACAACTACGAAGCATTTAACTTCTCAAGTGCCGACGATATCGCACTCTACGAAAAACTGCTGAAAGAAGGCTTTAACGTTATCAGCCAAGCGTTAGAAGAAATCGACCAAATCTTTGTCGATACCAAATTCGAATTTGGTTATGTTCATGATGCTGCTGGCAATGAAAAGCTGATTTACATGGATGAAGTGGGTACACCAGACTCGTCTCGTATATGGGATGCTAAAGAGTACCAAGCAGGTCACATCGTAGAGAACTCAAAAGAAGGTTTCCGCCAGTTCCTACTTAACCACTTCCCTGACCCAGATATCTTGCTAAACAAAGAACGTATGCCAGAGCGCGAAGCACTCGCTCGTGATAATGCTTTACCCGTCGAATCTTTGATGGCGATTTCGAGCACCTACATTGATATTGCCGAGAAGATTACAGGAAAGCCGATTAATTTGAGTGAGAATCCGAAAGCGGAAATCATCGAAGTACTGAGCAAAGAATACGGATTGATTGACTAGCACTGTCGCTAGATTAGCTAAACGCTTTCCAATAAAAAGTCCGCACTAGCCTGCGGACTTTTTTCGTATTAGGCTCAGTTTAGCCGATATTTAACGTAGTACCATCAGTTGTGGAGGCTGACTTGGTCGTCACCTGATATGTTTTGTCTTTAATCGTTGATACGAAATACCAGGTCGACTCTGCCTTGTCGGGCGTAAAAGTAACGCGCATAAAGCCACGCTGTTTGATGTCTGCCCACTGTAATTCTGACACTAAGTGCGGCAACGTGTATTCCATTTGAGCGATCGCAACAGGATCTAACGCTAGGTAGGCCTCTAGCCCAGGGGAACTCACCGAGCTAGTTGCAAACTCTATCCCGATAGGATGCTTAGATACGTCTTTAAGCTCACTTGCCCATGCGTTGTGCGTATCTCCTGCCAAGCAGACAAAGTTACCACTGCTGGCTTTGGCCAGTTGATAAACTTTCTCTCGCTCAACGTAGTAACCATCCCATGCATCTAGGTTATATGGCAAAGCAATGGTATCTAAACTTGGGTCAAAGAGATAACCCGTAATCGCAGAGTTTACCGCTAATAACGCCTCTGTTTTTTGGTCTTCAGTGGCAGTAAACAATTGAAACATAGCGGTCATCACCGAACTTGGCAGCTCCATACGAGACATTAACACTTGTTGCCCTAGCACATTCCAAGTTGCGTCGTGCGTACTGAACGCATCCATCAGCCAAGCGAGTTGGTCAGCGCCTAACAGCTCTCGGTCTTCACTGCGCGACTGAGCAACTAAACCGCCAATAGCTTCCATCTTTGGAGAGCTGAGCGAGAAGTAATCCAACGGTTTATCACGCCCCACAAGTCGCGTGTCGAGCATCATCAAATTGACTAAACTTCCAAACGAAAACTGACGGTAAATCAGCATGTTTGAGAAAGTGTTTTCACGAACGGGCAACCATTCTGTCCACGCGGCAGCCGCAGCTGCACGACGATCATTAAAGCTGCCTTCCTCTTCTTGATGGTTTTCCGCACCATTTTTCCAAGTATCATTTGCAAGCTCATGGTCATCCCAGACAGCAATCATTGGTAGGCTCGCATGTAACGCTTGCAGATCAGCATCTTGGCGATATTGCGCATACCGTTTTCGGTAATCATCTAAGGTAATACATTCAGTGCCTTTGCTTGGCTCTCGCCCTAGTGCCTCAGCATCTTCACTAGCGTAGCCACCAGCACCATACTCATAAATGTAATCACCGAGATGAAGCACCACATCAAACGGGTCTTGTTCATGTTGATTTAAGATCTCTCGATACACATGGAAATAGCCTGCAGGATAGTTTGCACAAGAAACAACAGCCATGGATGCCTTTTCTACACCATCCTCTGGTAATGTTTGAGTTTGCCCGACTTCGCTAGTGACATCTCCAACCATGAATCGATAGTAGTAGCGAGAATTTGCGTTGAGATTTTGAACATCGACTTTTACCGTGAAATCTCGGCTCGTGTCTGTGGCAAAAGTGCCACTTTGCACGATATCAGTAAAATTTTCGTTAGATGAAACTTGCCAGCTTACATCTGCGTAGCTTGCTGAGGTCGTAACACGAGTCCAAATGATTACTTGTGTTTGAGTAGGATCTCCACTCGCCACTCCGTGCTCAAAGGTAACCGCAACAGATTCACTAGCATCGCTATCACAGCCCACCAGCCCGGTAACAATCGCCGTTGAAGAGGCAGCTTTCATAAAGTCTCGACGAGACAAAGACATATTGACTTCCTTTCTTATTGTGTTTGTTTTTATGCCCAAATGACGTGGTGACTCAATCATCCTTGTGTGCCAATAAGGGACGTTAATTCGAACTTACAGTACCAACCACTTAGTCGGTAATTTGTCCTAAAAACACAAAGTTAGAAGCTAGTTATGACAATTGCATTTCCAAACGTTACATTTTTGTTAATTTAAGTGCAAATACTCTATATTCATCACACTTCCAAGACCTGTGACAAAAACCTCAAAATAAAAAAGCGACCTACTTTGAGGTCGCTTTTCATTGCACTATTGTTAAGTAGTACATCGATGAAGTGGAAATACTCAGCCTAAAACTTGATGTTAAGAACATCTTGTTCTGACGTGTCCACCTTCAACTGACTGCGAGATTCTATGTACTCGATTTGCTGAACATCGAGCGAATATGGCATAACGACTCGCAATTCATTGATCCCTTCATGTTTAGCTAACTGGGTTAAGCGGACCAAATTGGATTCATCACTTTTACGAGAAGACATCGATTTTAATGCGGCATCCCACAACCGATCTTCAGGCTTGCTCAATTCCGCAATGTTCTGTTTCCACATCAAACCGAAAATAGGCGCGATGGTGGCAAATGCCTCTAAAAAGGTCCATTTTTTACTACCTGTCGCCCCTAAAAAGCTAGTGTAGTCGAATTCAATGCACGTCTTTCCTTGTTGATCCATTCTATGCCCCCGACACTCGAAAATGAGATATACCAAATATCGTTCAACTGTTTTGATATAGCAATGGGATATAAAACATTCGTCTTTTATGCACTAATTTACATGCAAAAGGAAATATTAAAACCAGCTTTGTAACAACTGATGTACAGCTTCGCCATATATAAGCATTCAATTGATTAATATTTCAATTAAGAAACTAAAAACAACACGTAAGTAACGCTATCAATATGAAATCATTATAGATTCACCAAAAAAATATCAATTCTTGTCACAACGTCATCCGCCTACCTACTTCACATCAATCACTCGACTGGCCTTTTTATACTGTATCTTCCAACCAGCCCAGCGTGGCAGCTCCCAACGCTTTGGATCCCCCTTACGGTTTCCCTCTCGATAAACGACCTGTACCAGCTTGCGAGACGCGTAATACTCAACATCCAGTTGGAGTTCTGGCAGCGCAAGTTCTAAAGGGTACTGCTCCGTGAAATCGTCGTATTCCCATTCTGGAACACCGTTAAATGTAAAGTCTTCCGGTTCAAACAACGCCATATCATCGACATTTTCAACGCCTAATGTTTCCAACTGATCCTTTAACCAGCTAGAAAATGTCAAGGAGGCCAAGTCGTTAACCTCTTCTCCTTCGACATTAAGGCCCAATGCGTTGTAGAGTTTCCAGTGCTGGATTTGTTGTTTTCTTTGAGAAGCAAAACCTGGTAACAGTGTCTCGTCTTCTATCATTTCGACAATAGACTGAACAGCAACATCACCTTGTAACGCTTGATGTTCAGAACAGATTGTTCGCCCGGCGTAGACCAAATGCATCGTTGCTCTTGGGGTCTCCTCTTCATAATTCGTCTCGCCTTGTTGCCACTCCCCTAGTTCAAGTTCGCGTAACAACGTCAGCGGGATAGGCATCATGACCGATGCGAGGTTTAGTGTTTGCTTAACGCCTCGTCCTGGCACGCTATGGCTATCTAGCACAATGGCCGCTTCTTCTTTATCAGGAAAGCGGCTGTTACGCCCAACCAGCATCTCGACTACGCCATTTCCTAGAGCATCTCTTCGACGAGCTCGTCGGACAAACACAAGCTCAGGGTGTAATGAGGCGATGGAGAAAAAGAGCGCTTCACGTTTATATCGAGAGGCAACGTCAAGTTCCGGTAATTCAAATACTTCTCGCATTTGTTTCGCTAAACCTTGTGCCTCTTCGAGTGCGCTGGCATCAATGACAATGCCCGGAAGTCGTTCCCCCCGAACCAAACGGATAAGCAAAGAGGCATCACATCCGTATGGTTCCTCTTGAGATAGAAGCTCAGCAACTTCACCACTTTGTCGCTGATAGAGCTGCGCAGGCACAGATAAGGCGGCAGCCAAATCAATCATTGCTTCCTTCTCTGGCTTCGCTTGAATTCTGGTAACAAGATCGGCAAACAGTGCATCAATGGGTAGTGGATATACTTTTCTCCCGTGCTGCGTGACATTGCCATCCTCATCAATCGCTTCCATAGATAACAACGTCGAATGAGATGCCTCTAGCGACTTTGGGGGAATTGAGTCGAGAAAATCGAGTGTTGAGAGACGATACCCACAACAAGCTGCTGCCAGCATGGGCTCGACGAGCTCTTCTCTGTGTAATTCTGGAGGTGTCACCAACTCTAAAGGCGCGTGCTCACCATATAGACGAATACAAGCCCCTTCGGCAACGCGACCTGCTCGCCCCATTCGCTGCGCGGCACTGGCCTTAGAAATGTTGGTTAGCGTCAGTGCTGTACGTCCATTTCGTTGTACAGTTCTGCGCTCTAAGCCGCTATCAATGACAACTCGGATGTTAGGTATCGTTAAGGAGGTTTCCGCAACATTGGTTGCCAATACGACTTTTCGTTGTTTTTGCGTAGTTAACGCGCGGTGCCGTTCTTCATCACTAACCGAGGCATGAAGTTTGACCACCATGACTTCGCCGCAACTTTGTAGCATCTGAGCACATTGGGTGATCTCTTTGCGTCCAGGCAGGAAAACAAGAATATCGCCATCTTCATCTTCCAATGCTTCTTTTACCGCTCTGAAAACCTCTTGTTCACATCCCTTCTTATTCGGTAAATAACGGCTGTCTAAAGAACGATGTGTCACCGTGACTGGAAAGCAACGCCCTTCAGATCGCAGACGCTTCGCATTCAGGTAACGCGCTAGCTTTTCGCCCTCCAGCGTAGCGGAAGTGACGATCAACCGATGTTGATTTTCTTGATTCAAAATTGCGGTTAATAGATCAATATCCCAGCGTCGCTCGTGAAATTCGTCCACTATCACGATATCGAAGCCTGCTAGCTTGTTTTCCGCAAACCAACGCAGTGCGACTCCCGGAGTCACAAATACAACTTCGGTTTTTTCATCAAAGTAGGCATGAAGCTTGATCGCGTAACCGACTTTGCGACCTATTGGCTCACCAGATTGCTCCGCAAGATATTCAGCCAACGAGGTACAAGCAATTCGACGTGGTTCAATAACCAGCACGCGTCCGTGTTTTGCCGCCCACATAGGCAAACGGGTAGATTTACCTGACCCGGTTTCGGCTTCCACCACGAGATGGTTTTGGTTCACATGTTGGTCAAACTCAGCTTGCAGGCTGTCGATAGGTAGTTGAAACATAGAAATTGGATTTGATTTGATGATGCAGAACATTATACCCAAGTAAAAAAATCCTGCTTTAGGTATCTCTAAACAACCAATATTGCCGATATTTTCGGCGGTATCTGAGTTTTTTTGAGACATTACATTGATGTGCATCAACGCATGTTTACAACTAAATGGTGAACCCGTTAAAATTTGGTGCGCATCCTTCAACCCTACATAAGGCACCCAATGAACAACGATAAACGCCCACTATATATTCCATATGCGGGTCCGGCTCTTTTAGCAACCCCTCTTTTGAACAAAGGCAGTGCATTCTCTGCTGAAGAACGTAGTTCATTCAACTTAGAAGGCTTGCTTCCAGAGTCTACCGAAACAATCCAAGAGCAGGTGGAACGTGCCTACCAGCAATACAAGAGTTTCGAAAGCGATATGGATAAGCACATTTATCTGCGTAATATCCAAGACACCAACGAAACACTGTATTACCGCCTAGTGCAAAACCACATTTCTGAGATGATGCCTATCATCTACACGCCAACTGTCGGCGCAGCATGTGAAAACTTCTCTAACATTTACCGCCGTGGTCGTGGTCTATTCATTTCATATCCGAACCGTGACCGTATTGACGACTTGCTGAATAATGCAGCAAACCACAACGTTAAAGTGATTGTTGTGACAGATGGTGAACGTATCCTTGGCTTGGGTGACCAAGGTATCGGCGGCATGGGTATTCCTATTGGTAAACTGTCACTTTATACCGCGTGTGGTGGTATCAGCCCTGCTTACACGCTACCAATCGTGCTTGATGTGGGTACCAATAACCCGCAACGTTTAGCTGATCCGATGTACATGGGTTGGCGTCACCCTCGTATTACGGGTGCAGAATACGATGCATTTGTAGAAGAGTTTATTCAAGCAGTACAGCGCCGTTGGCCTGATGCCTTGATCCAGTTCGAAGACTTTGCTCAGAAAAATGCGATGCCTCTTCTTGAGCGTTACAAAGATCGCGTGTGCTGCTTCAATGATGATATTCAAGGCACGGCGGCCGTTACTGTTGGCTCTCTACTTGCAGCCTGTAAAGCAGCAGGCACTCAGCTGTCTAAACAGCGTATCACCTTCTTGGGCGCTGGCTCTGCTGGTTGCGGTATCGCAGAAGCGATCATCGCACAAATGGTATCGGAAGGGATTTCTGACGAGCAAGCTCGCTCACAAGTTTACATGGTTGACCGTTGGGGTCTGTTACAAGAAGGTATGCCTAACCTTCTTGATTTCCAACAACGCCTGGTGCAGAAACATACCAATACGAAAGAGTGGGAAAATGAAGGAAATGGCTTCTCACTCCTCGACGTTATGCGTAACGCCAAACCAACGGTACTGATTGGTGTTTCTGGTGCTCCTGGCCTATTTAGCCAAGAAGTCATCGAAGAAATGCATAAACACTGTAAGCGTCCGATTGTCTTCCCACTGTCTAACCCAACAAGCCGCGTGGAAGCGACACCGAACGACATCATTCGTTGGACAAATGGTGAAGCACTGGTTGCAACAGGTAGCCCATTTGAGCCTGTGGTTCATGAAGGTCGCACTTACCCTATTGCACAATGTAACAACAGCTACATCTTCCCTGGCATTGGCCTTGGTGTACTTGCTGTAAACGCAAAACGTGTCACCGACGAAATGCTAATGGAATCGAGCCGTGCGCTCGCAACATGCTCTCCTCTAGCAATCAACGGTCGTGGTGCACTACTTCCACCGTTGGAAGAGATTCACTCGGTATCGAAAAAAATCGCGTTTGCTGTTGGTAAGAAGGCAATCGAACAAGGTGTGGCATTAGAAATTACTGATGAAGCATTAAACGTAGCGATTGAGCAATCGTTCTGGCAACCGGTTTACCGTCGCTACAAACGCACTGCGTTTTAAGCTTGAGACATTTCGTTTAATAATTAGCCCCTACCATGTAGGGGCTTTTATTTTTTTATCATCCTAACCAGATTTTGGCATAAATGGGCTTCTCTCTTTTTGTTTCTATCAGATATGATGAGAACTACATTTTTAGTTAAGGATATAAAACGTTTTGTTGTTTTCTCGCATAAGATCAAAGTGGAAGCTGAAATTTTCCTGGAAGCGACTTGCTTTGATTTTGTCGATCTCTGTACTTAGTCTGCTTGTTTCTGTTATTGCCATCGACCGGTGGGTGGTTTTACAAGCCAAAGAAAGCATTTTCACTGAATACGAACAAATACCTCAACATGAGGTTGCTGTGGTTCTCGGTACCAGTAAATACATCGGTAAGATCCTCAACACTTACTACACTCATCGCATTAATGCGGCGATTGAGCTTTACAACCAAGGCAAAGTAAAACAGTTTTTATTGAGTGGCGATAACGCCCATCGCTCCTACAACGAACCGTGGACGATGAAACGCGACTTACTTAAAGCCGGCGTGCCTGAGGAAGTGATTCACCTTGATTATGCTGGCTTTCGTACTCTAGATTCGATTGTGAGGGCGAAAAAGATTTTTGCTTCGGAGCGCTTTCTGATTGTGACTCAGCGCTTTCATTGTGAGCGAGCGCTGTTTATTGCCGATGCTTACAACATTGATGCGCAGTGTCTTGCGGTAGCAGGACCTACGACAAACAAACAAAAAACATCAATGCGTATTCGAGAGTTGCTCGCCCGTGTGAAAGCCTTTTTAGACCTCTACATTATTAATACGCAGCCCAAGTTTCTTGGTCCTCAAGAACCTATCGTTGCAGTAAAAGAGCCTGAAAAAATCTCTAATGAGCCTCTGCAAGTTCCCGTCGAATAGAGGAACAACGCAGCTCACAAGGTTAATAACATTTCTATAAAACAAATGGGTAGTTTTCTACCCATTTCCAATTCTCAACATCACATTTTCTAATTTGCTCTACGATTCAGGCAAAACTCTTTTTTGCATTCCAAGTAACATTTAATCAATAAATAACTACAAGTCAGTTACTTTGCCATAAAAAAACCGACAAAAGGCAATGCAAAAGGAGCACTACCCATGACCGCACTCGCTGTGACATTGAAGAACTGGTTCTTCACTCGCAACAGCATGATTTTGAACGCGAATATCGTATTGTTCATTATCTTGTTTAATACCCTACCCTTTGAGCCACAAGTAGTAACCGGCCTAAGCATCTTAGTTTTTGTTGCTATTCTTTGGCTAACCGAAGCGATTCACGTCAGCATAACCGCGCTGCTTATACCATTACTTGCGGTATTTTTAGGCGTGTTTAACACTCAGACCGCGCTGAACAACTTCTCCAACTCCATCATCTTTCTATTCTTAGGTGGTTTTGCACTTGCTGCGGCTTTGCATAAACAGAAGTTAGACCAAGCTATTGCTGATAAAGTGCTGTTACTCGCACGAGGCAAAATGTCTGTCGCTGTATTCATGCTATTTGGTGTTAGTGCTGGCCTGTCGATGTGGATTTCAAACACCGCCACTGCCGCTATGATGCTGCCCCTTGTACTGGGTGTGATGACAAAGCTAGACGCGAAGAAAAATCACAATACCTTTTTGTTTGTTCTGCTCGGCATCGCTTACAGCGCTTCGATTGGTGGTATTGCAACGCTGGTTGGTAGCCCACCAAACGCCATTGCAGCAGCTGAAGTCGGCCTAAGTTTTACTGAGTGGATGAAGCTCGGTGTGCCTATCTCATTAGTACTAATGCCAATCGCTATTCTCGTTTTGTACACCATGACTAAGCCTGACCTTAGCCACAAGTTTGACCTTGACCATCAACCAGTCGAGTGGACAAACGGCAAAATGATTACGCTGGCGATTTTCTTACTGACAGTCACGTTGTGGATTTTCAGTAAGCCTATTAACGCTATGCTGGGTGGCTTCGCTAAGTTCGATACTCTTGTAGCCATTGGCGCGATCCTTCTACTTGGTGCTTCTCGCGCTGTAGAGTGGAAAGATATTGAGAAAACAACCGACTGGGGTGTGTTAATCCTATTTGGTGGTGGCATCTGTTTGAGTAACGTCCTAAAAGCAACCGGAACAAGCGTATTTTTGGCTCATAGCTTGTCAGGCTTCCTTGAGCAAGCCGGTATTCTTCTAACGATTCTTGCAGTGGTTGCTTTTGTTGTCTTCTTGACTGAGTTTGCAAGTAACACCGCCAGTGCTGCACTGCTGGTCCCTGTATTTGCAACCATCGCAGAGGCCTTAGGCATGTCTCCGGTCATTCTCTCTGCATTGATTGCCGTCGCTGCATCTTGTGCATTTATGTTACCAGTTGCAACACCTCCAAACGCGATTGTGTTCGGTACGGGTCATATCAAGCAAAAAGAAATGATGCGAATTGGCTTCGTCTTAAACATTGCCTGTATTGCTGCACTAACGCTTTTCGCTTGGTTGTTCTGGTAAAAACAGCAAGTTCGATTAGCACTACACTGCTGCTCACGGTAATCATATCGATGACCCAAACTTCCCCCTAAGTGGTGTTCAGCAGTTTCCCTCTTGGTGGCCAGTTGGCCACCTTTTTTTATTCCTTTGAGTTACGAATCGTTAGGCTTGCTTCCTTTCGCAGGCAAGCAAACCATAATGAACCTCGACCCGGTTACGACCATTGCGCTTCGCTTGGTAAAGCACTTCGTCTGCTCTCGCCATGGTTTCTGAGACACGTTCATTTTGCATTTGGGCGACGCCAATGCTGCATGTTAATGATTCACCGTGTACCCACAAATGACTCTCCACATTTTTGCGAATCATTTCCGACTTCTTCACAGCTTGCTCAATATTGGTGTCAGGGCAAAATACAACAAACTCTTCTCCCCCCCAGCGAACAAGTCGGTCATCTGGGTAGATGGAACTTGCCACCACCATGACAAATTCGCGCAATATGTCATCCCCCATTTGGTGCCCAAATTTGTCATTCACCTTCTTAAATTTATCCAAATCCATATAAAGGATACTGAATGTACTATGCCCCCAGCGAACTTGCCGTGATTGCTGCTCAAGCCAGTGCTGCACTGCGTGACGGTTCATCGCTCCCGTCAACGCATCGCGATGCGCCAACTCTGCAAACTCATAGTTTTGAGCTCGCAACGTACCATTCACCTTCTCTAAATGACGATGACGTTTTTTCGCTTTTTCATAAGCGACTCGATTTTTTCGTAATTCGTGCAGCGAAAATGCCAGTCCAAGCGCCATCCAAGAGAGTAAGAGCGCATACAGTAACGTTTCTTGTGCAAGGTAAGCGCCTTCAAACTCAATTTTATCAATCACAATTTTGTGCTCACCAAGTGCCGCACCAGATCCGGTCGCGATATCAATACGTGTGATGTTTGAAAATTCAGGTGCAGAGTGTTCAATCGCGACTTTGTTGTCTACTAACCACCACGTCATCACCTGTAAATTTTTAATCGGAATTTCGATGATGTCGTTTGAACCGGACGGAGAAAACTGCATGCCATTGTATTTAATCGTGTACTCGTCGTCTGGTTTGGAATACTCAGGGTTATAGTTGCGCAGATATAAACGCAAATCATGGCTCGGATTGGGCCCCACCCCCGCCTCTTCATATCTCACTTTCAATCGAATCGTATGGTAATTGGAAAGGTCAATCCCCTGTGTTGGCGTTGTGGAATCGGTATAAACAGAGATTCCGCAATAAGGCCAAGCATACGAGCTTTGCTTTAAGTCACAGCTGAGAACTAGGCTTTGCTTATCGTAAAAAATATCAGCCTCACTCAAGCCACCTTCGCTGGCGTCTTTAGTCGCATAGATATTGAAATGTTCTGGTGTAATGGTCAGCTTTCGTGTATCGCCAAGAACACTATAAAGCGCAACCAAACTAATAGTGCAAATAGAGAGGGCAAAGATAAATTTATGGATCCACTTCATGGGCGAGTGACCTGCTCAGCTTATATACAACACAATGTACTCAATGATTTTTCTAACTTCAAACAAAGTCATTTATCAAGAAACAAAATTACTTTTAGCTTTCGTTCTTACTTTCGATACATGGTAACGTGTTTTGAACCGTTATCACGTTTTTAAATCTCTCAAAAATGCGGTTCACTTGTTATTTGCGAAGCATTTCACAGCCGTATTTCCTAACCCATGAAGGCCAGTGCATAACATTTCAGAGCGATACATTTCGCTTTAATGTGCCTGTCAACCCTGCATCTCATCACCACTTCGGATATACTGTGCAAAAACACAATAATGAGTAATGTCATGTCATTAATTGCAACTGGTACGCTAAATAAAATGCGTGCATCTCTGGACGGTGCTGTCAGTTACCGTCTACCTGTTGGTGAGGAAGAAATTGATCTATCGCCGTTTCTGGGTAAAACGCTCACACTGACTCACACGGGCAATATTTTTTGTTGCTCATGTGGTAAGAAAACGAAAAAGAGTTATTCGCAAGGCCATTGTTTTGTCTGTATGAAAAAGCTAGCAAGCTGCGATATGTGCATCATGAAGCCAGAGACTTGCCACTACGACCAAGGGACTTGTCGCGAGCCACAATGGGGCGAAGAGAACTGCATGGTGGATCACTTTGTCTACCTATCCAATACATCCAGCTTAAAAGTTGGTATCACTCGTCATACGCAAATCCCAACTCGTTGGATTGATCAAGGTGCGACTCAGGGTTTGCCAATTTTTAAGGTAAAAACTCGCCATATCTCCGGTTTAATTGAAGTTGAACTGGCGAAACATATCGCAGATAAAACCAATTGGCGCACACTGCTGAAAGGCGACGGTGAACCAATGGCACTGCAAGATCGTTTTGCTGAGCTATTACCTTTAGTCGAAGATAAGATTGCTGAGATAAAACAGCAATTCGGTGAAGATGCAATTGAAATATTAAGCGAAAGCATTACCGACCTTAGCTATCCGGTGCAACAGCACCCAACTAAGATCACCTCGCATAATTTCGATAAAAACCCGGTTGTTACTGGCACTTTGCAAGGCATCAAAGGTCAATACCTCATTTTTGACACTGGCGTGATCAACGTAAGAAAATTCACTTCCTATGAAGTGGAAGTAAGCGCCTAGCTGCATATACATATATATAGCTGGTTTGTTGAAATAAAAACGAAAAAGCTCGAGTTTGACTCGAGCTTTTTTTTCTATCAGGAAGATATAATCAGTTACGCATCAAGGATGTTTTCTAGTACATCGAACAACATGTCGACTTCTTCTATTGTGTTGTAATGCATGCAACCAATTCGTACCACACCACCCGACTCTTCTAGACCAAGTTGACGAACTAAGCCCAGCGCATAAAAGTGGCCGTTCCAAACACAGATGTTGTGTTCACCCAGCGTTTTCGCGATAAACTCTGGAGAATATCGGTCGAATGTTAGCGCAAAAGTTGGTGTGCGGAGCTGGCTATCTTCTTTCGCAATGCCAAATAGATTGACACCATCTAGTGCACTCAGACGCTGTAAGAAACGCTCACTCAAGCGTTGCTCATGTTGTTCATACAACTGGTAACTTTGTTCCAATCGTTGACGAAGAGGTAAACCGGCTTCACCAAATTGAGCCAGATACTCAACCGCAGCAACGACACCAGCAAGACCTTCAAAACTTTGCGTCCCCGTTTCAAATCGGCCTGGGCCAATATTGGTTGCTGGCTCGACTTTGTACGGACGAATACTGTGCAGCCACTGATCGGCAATGTAAGCAATACCAACGTGCGGGCCGAAAAACTTGTAAGCAGAGCACGCTAAAAAGTCACAACCCAACGCTTGAACATCAACCAAGTGATGCGGCGCGTAATGAACGGCATCCACATAAACTTGTGCCCCGACGTTGTGCGCCATGCTTACTACTCGCTGCACATCCACGATAGAACCAGTCGTATTCGATGCATAGGTCACCGCTACAAGGCGCGTTTTATCAGAAAGAAGACTGCTTAAATGCTCCAAGTCCAACGTACAATCATCTTCGTTGATACGAACCTGATGAACGATAACGCCTTGATCTTCTGCCGCTTGTTGCCAGCTGGACACATTCGAATAGTGGTCCAAAGCAGAAACAATGATCTCATCTCCCTCTTGCCAATCTCGGCTAATCGCACGGCTGAGCTGAAAGGTTAACGATGTCATGTTCGCACCGAAGACGATATTGCCAGATGACGGCGCGTTAAGCAGAGCTTGCGCTGACTCGCGTGCGTTTTGCATCACGTCAACCGTCTTTTGGCTAGAAAAATAATGCCCGCCTAAGTTGGCGTTGAAACGACCTAAATACCCCACCATGCTGTCTAGCACTGATTGAGGTACCTGTGACCCGCCTGGACCATCAAAAAACGTCACAGGTTTGTCGTTATGGTATTGAGCGAGTGCCGGAAACTGCTCTCTGATCAGATTAAGATTGAAGTTCATTGCGCTTATCCGTAGCCGTGAGTACAAACACATCCATATGACCCGCTTCATCATCAATGACAGAACGGATTGGGCACGCGTTGTGCCACAGTTTACTGTCTGCCAATATTGCAACCTCACCCGTTTCTAACACCTTACGGAAAAATGGGGCTTGGTTATGACTGCTGTACAGCATGATGTCGCCACCAATGATGTTATGGCGTCCTACGCCAACCATTGCAATATGATCAAAACCGTCTTGGTGTACACCTTCAGGTGCCACTTGAGTTTCTTCTTCTAGCGCTGTGATTCGAATCTGGTGAATTTCTATTTCCTGGCCGTTAGGCAGATGATTCACATTGACAAACAATTCGCACATTTCTCGGAAACCATCACTGGTGAGAATATCCTTCTCAATCGGCTCAAATTGTCTTACAACATCACCTTGGAATCGGTTGATATCAGACGATTGAACAAAGCTATTTTTGTTTAAGTCAATGACTTTGTCGTTATCAAAACCAACCACAGAATAACGTCTTAGTCGATACTGACCATCTGCATGCTCGGTACGAGGCAGTTCTTCAAACGATGGGGAAAGCTGCTCAATTGCTGCCATGCTGAGCTGTGTTAAATGCAGAGTATTCTCACGTGAATGTAACATCATTGTCTCCTTTAATGAGGCACATTAATTAACATTTAATTCACACACTAGGTTACGCAAATATTCTGCAATTGCCAGCTTTTAACGTTGATAGCTTCAACAAAATAACAAAAACAACATAACAGACCAATCCAAAGCACAAATACAGAACCATGTTTCAGTTTTGCGCTTTGGCGATATTTGAAACTAGACTTCTCTACTACGAATAGAATTTTATGCTAGAAGTCAACGTTCTTTATCAATCTTTAGTGGGTTCTAATCTATAACCAATTATTCGATCACAATCGTTGTTTATGCTTTTAAAGCACTAAGAATTTCCATACAATCGAGGGAAATGTTCAGCCCTTTTTGGAGCCATAATGAGCGACGTAAAACATTGTAAACTATTAATTCTTGGTTCTGGTCCAGCAGGATACACAGCTGCCGTCTACGCAGCGCGTGCCAACCTAAACCCTGTGCTTGTGACGGGAATGCAACAAGGTGGTCAGCTAACCACCACTACTGAAGTTGAAAACTGGCCCGGCGACGCTGAAGGTCTGACAGGTCCTGCATTGATGGATCGCATGAAAGAGCACGCCGAGCGTTTCGAAACTGAAATCGTGTTTGATCACATCAACGAAGTAGAACTATCACAACGCCCATTTCGTTTAAAAGGCGATTCTGGCGAGTACACATGTGACGCATTGATTATTTCTACAGGTGCATCAGCAAAATACCTTGGCCTTGAGTCTGAAGAAGCATTTAAAGGTCGCGGCGTTTCTGCTTGTGCAACCTGTGACGGTTTCTTCTACCGTAATCAGAAAGTTGCAGTTGTGGGCGGTGGTAACACTGCTGTTGAGGAAGCACTTTACCTATCTAACATTGCGTCAGAAGTTCACCTGATCCACCGCCGCGATTCATTCCGTGCAGAGAAGATCCTTGTGAAACGTCTGATGGATAAAGTTGAAAGCGGTAATATCGTTCTTCATACCGATCGAACTCTCGATGAAGTACTTGGCGACGACATGGGCGTAACTGGCGTTCGTATTAAAGACGTCAACACAGGTGCAACTGAAGACCTTGAAGTGATGGGCGCGTTTATTGCGATCGGCCACCAGCCAAACACACAAATCTTTGAAGGCCAAGTAGACATGAAAGATGGCTACATCATCGTTAAGTCTGGCCTAGAAGGCAACGCGACACAAACTAGCATTGAAGGTGTATTTGCAGCTGGCGACGTTATGGACCATAACTACCGTCAAGCTATCACATCTGCAGGTACAGGTTGTATGGCGGCATTAGATGCTGAGCGTTTCTTAGACTCACTTGGTGACAAATAACTTTTCACATTTGTGTCATATCCTTAAAGCCCAGCGGTATTCCCGCTGGGTTTTCTTTTGTATACTACCGCCTCATTAAAACAATTATCATTAAGCCTTCACGATGGATAAGAAAAAGCAAAGCAGCTTGAATAAGTGGCTTAAGCAACAAAGTAAGTTAGCCAAGCGCTGGCTTATGATTGCGATAGGCCTAGGCGTACTTTCAAGCGTGTTTTTATTGGCTCAAGCAGCCCTGCTCGCCTCCATTCTGCACCAGTTAATCATTGATCAAGTCGACAAAGCCGACCTCATTTGGCATTTTGTTGGGCTTGGTGGCACGGTTATCGGTCGAGCTGCTTGTACCTGGGGTCGAGAGCTTGCCGGTTACCGTTGCGGTGAGCAAATTCGAGTTTATATTCGCCAACTCATTTTAGATAAAGTTCATAAACTTGGGCCAGCTTACATCAAAGGCAAACCTGCCGGCAGCTGGGCGACGCTCATCTTAGAGCAGGTAGAAGATATGCAAGATTTCTTCTCTCGCTACTTGCCTCAGATGTCATTATCGGTATTAGTGCCTTTCATTATTTTGGTTGTCGTATTCCCAGTAAACTGGGCGGCAGGCTTGATCTTCCTAGTCACTGCACCACTGGTGCCTATTTTCATGGCACTGGTTGGGATGAAAGCCGCAGAAGCAAACCGTAAAAACTTTAAAGCGATGCAGCGTTTGTCCGGTCACTTTTATGACCGCTTGCAAGCAATGACGACCATTCGCTTATTCGATAGAACAAAATCTGAAACTGAAACTCTGAAGGGTGCTTCGGAAGTCTTTCGTACTCGTACCATGGACGTTCTGAAAATCGCGTTTCTATCTTCTGCGGTTTTAGAGTTTTTCACTTCCATTTCTATCGCAATTACCGCCGTCTACTTTGGCTTTAGTTATATCGGAGAGCTCGATTTCGGCTACTACGGCACAGGTGTTACGCTGTTTGCTGGTTTGTTCATTCTGATTCTTGCGCCAGAGTTTTATCAGCCATTACGTGATTTGGGCACGTTCTACCATGCGAAACAGCAAGCGGTTGGCGCAGCAGAAAGTATTGTCGAGTTTCTAGATTTGGAAGTCGATCAAGTCAAAGATGGTACCCAAGCGTTAGATAAAAACAGCCCTATCCATATTGAAGCGGACGAGCTAACCATTTTTAGTCCGGAAGGTAAGCAGCTCGCAGGTCCCCTATCCTTCTCTCTTGAAGCCAACAAAAGTACGGCTTTAGTTGGACCAAGTGGCGCAGGTAAAACAAGCTTGGTCAACACCATCCTCGGTTTCATGCCTTATCAAGGTAGCTTGAAGATTAATGGTTGTGAATTGTCACAACTGGATCTCGCCACATGGCGAGAGGCCGTAAGCTGGATTGGTCAAAACCCGATGCTATTACATGGCAGCATTCGAGATAACGTCACGTTAGGCAAACACAACATTCAAGATGCAGACGTTCATTCTGTTTTGAATGACTCTCATGCTGCTGAATTTGTTGAAATGCATGGGTTGGATTACCCGATATCTGACCGCTCTGGTGGTTTATCTGTCGGCCAAGCCCAGCGTTTAGCGTTGGCTCGCGCTATGCTACAAAATGGTCGTTTTTGGTTATTAGATGAACCGACCGCAAGCTTAGATGCTCGTAGTGAAAAACTCGTCATGGAAGGCATTAACAAGTACGCACATGCCACAACGAATTTGATGATTACTCACCAGTTGGCACCTTTACAAAGCGTATCGCAAATTCTTGTTATGCAGGACGGCCAGATTGTTCAACGTGGTGATTACGACACACTGTCGACAGAAGATGGCTTATTTAAAGACATGTTGGAAGCGAACCTCGCACAACGTGAAACAGACAAGGGGAACTTAGATGCGTGATTTACTCCCTTATCTAAAACTCTATAAGAAACATTGGTTTGGTCTTTCTCTAGGTATGCTATTGGCATTTCTAACCTTAGCGGCATCTATTGGCCTATTAACGCTATCGGGTTGGTTTATTTCAGCCGCAGCGGTGGCAGGCTTGACGGTAGCTCGTGAGACCTTCAACTACATGTTACCAGGTGCCGGGGTACGCGGCGCTGCAATGGCTCGAACCGCAGGTCGATGGGGAGAACGTGTCGTCAGCCACAATGCGACGTTCAAGTTACTTACCGATCTACGTATCTTCTTCTTTAAGAAACTTGCACCACTGATTCCGGGTCGTGTCTCTACGATGCGTGATGCTGATCTGCTCAACCGCCTAGTGGCGGACGTTGACGCGATGGATCACGTTTATCTTCGACTTATCAGCCCTGTCGTGATTGGCATTTTTGGCATATTGAGTTTAACGGCTGTCCTGGCGTTCTTTGATTGGCATCTCGCGCTGCTGCTTGGTTCGATTCTTACCGTAATGTTGTTTGTATGGCCGGTGCTGTTCTATAAACTGGGTAAAAACAATGGCGAGAATCTCACTCATCATAAAGCGCAGTTGCGAGTGGCGACTTTGGACTGGCTTCAAGGCTACAGCGAACTGAGTATCTTTGGAGCAGAAGAGCGTTATCGCAATCTCATTCTAGAGAAGCAAAAGCAGCTGTTGTCTAATCAGTTTGTGAACGCGAATTTAACGGGCATGGCTTCAGGCCTGCTTATGCTGGTGAACGGCCTTACACTGGTTGTGATGCTTTGGTTTGCTGCAGACGGCGTAGGTGGTCGTGCTCCTGATCCTTGGATTGCGCTGTTTGCGTTTGCAACCATGGCGAGCTTTGAGATTCTGATGCCTATCGCGGGCGCATTCCAGTATCTCGGTCAAACGTTGACTTCTGCTCGTCGTTTAAATGAAGTAATTTTGGCTGAACCTGACGTTGTCTTCCCTGAGCAGTCGAAACATAAAGACACAACGTTAGACATTGAATTCGACAACATTGACTTCACTTACCCTGACGGTCAGCAAAAGGTGCTGAAAGACTTGTCACTCTCACTACCGTTGGGCACTAAAACAGCGATTGTAGGTCAAACAGGTTCAGGTAAATCAACACTGATTCAGCTTCTTTGTCGCTACTGGGATGTTAACCAAGGTGAAGTTCGAATCGGTGGTACAAAACTGCAAGATTGGAGCGAGTCTGACCTACGAGAAGCAATGACAGTGGTCAGTCAACGCGTTGATGTACTGAATGGAACACTGCGTGACAACTTACTTATGGCCGCTCCAGAAGCAAGTGATGATCGACTGTCTGAGATTCTTCAAAAAGTCGAACTTGGTGGCCTTCTTGAGGCTCCAGGGTTAGACGCTTGGTTAGGCGACGGTGGTCGTCAGTTATCTGGTGGAGAGAAACGCCGAATCGGTATCGCTCGCGCATTGCTACGTGATGCGCCAATCCTACTCTTGGATGAACCAACTGAAGGTCTCGATAAGCGTACGGAACAGAAAGTGATGGCGCTTTTCAATGAGCACTTTGCTAATAAGACAGTGGTATTCATTACACACCGACTAATAGAATTAGAAAGCATGGATAGCATCTGCTTGATGGAACAAGGTGAGATCATCGAGCAAGGCGATCATCCAACGCTACTCGCTCAGAAAGGTCGTTACTACCAGCTATTACAGTCTCTATAATTCGATATTCAGTGACGAGAAGGGCTCATCAAACGATGAGCCCTTTTGTTATTCCTGTATTGTTAATTGCCTAGTTAAGTACGTATACAGGGCTGATTTACCGACCTGATTTTTTGAGATAAGCCGCCATTTCGTCTTCCGGAACCATGCCTCCACCTGTTGCCCAAACAAGATGCGTTGCGTTTCTGAGTTTTTCTTCGTCAAATTGCATTTGAGACTGATAAGCATGGTTATTCGAGACGTGCACTGCCCCAACCATACCAGCTAATGCAGAAGGCTCTAGGTTAATGCCTTCGAGTTCACTTAACTCACCCAAGTGGTGATACATACGAGCATCATCAATGGTGTAAAAGCCATCAATTAGCCTTTCCATCGCTCTACCGACAAATCCCGACGCACGCCCTACTGCTAATCCATCAGCAGCGGTCATGTTGTCGATACCCAAATCTTGTACCGCAATCTCGTCATGCAAGCCCGTATGCACGCCCAACAACATGCACGGAGAGTGCATTGGCTCTGCGAAAATACAATGAACATGATCACCAAACGCGACTTTCAAACCAAATGCCACGCCACCAGGCCCACCGCCAACACCACAGGGTAGACAAACAAAGAGCGGATGATGCTCATCAACCACGATTCCCAAGTCATCAAACTGCTGCTTTAGACGCTCACCCGCAACAGAGTAACCTAGAAACAACGTCTGCGAGTTTTCATCATCAATAAAGAAGCAGTTAGGATCTTGCTCAGCTTCTTTACGACCTTGCTCAACGGCAACACCATAGTCTTGCTGGTACTCCACCACTTTGACGCCATGTGACCGGAGCTTATTTTTCTTCCACTCCCGCGCATCAGAAGACATGTGAACCGAGACTGAAAAACCAAGCTTTGCACTCATGATGCCAATGGACATACCGAGGTTACCCGTTGACCCAACCGCAATACTGTACTGCTTAAAAAACTGCCGAAACTCATTGCTGAACAATTTGCTGTAATCATCGGTTTCGCAGAGTAAGCCAGCTTCAAACGCCAACTTTTCTGCATGGGTCAACACTTCATAAATGCCACCTCTCGCTTTGATAGAACCAGAAATTGGCAGATGACTGTCTTTTTTGAGCATTAAACGGCCCAATATTGGCGTGTCGTATTGCTGCTCCAAACGCACTTTCATCTTGGGAACATCCACCACAGAAGACTCAATGATGCCATGCGAAGCTTCCGTTTCGGGAAACGCTTTCATCAAATAAGGCGCAAATCGTGCTAGCCGTTCACTCGCAGCTTGAATATCTTTTTCATCTAGCCCCACATAAGGCAAACCTTCTGCTAAAGAGGTTATGTTTGGGTTAAACCAGCAGACCTCCTTAAGATCGATAAGTGGCGCCAAGAGTGGGAACTGCTTGATCAGCGCTTCAATATTCGCCTTGGTCATTTTACCTTCCTGGAGTGATGTGAGTTGAGATAAACAAAAGCGCCGCAATTGCGACGCTTTCATGAATAACAGTGAATTTGATTTTATGCGTAGTTTTTCTCAAACTCTTGCATAAAATCGACCAACGCTTGTACACCTTCTAGCGGCATGGCGTTATAAATGGAAGCTCGCATACCACCAACGGCTCGGTGCCCTTTTAGTGATTTCAGCCCTTTGGCATCGGCTAGTTCAAGGAACGTCGCATCCAGTTCAGGTTTCGCAAGTTGGAATGGCACATTCATCAAAGAACGGTTTGCTGAGTGCACGCCATTACGGTAGAAATCAGACTGATCGATGTAATCATACAGTAGTGCGGCTTTAGCGCGGTTCACTTGCTCGATCGCTTTTACCCCACCCTGCGCCTTCAACCATTTGAAAACTAGGCCAGACAGGTACCATGCAAAGGTTGGTGGCGTGTTGAACATTGATTCTTTCTCAGCCAGAACAGTGTAATCCAAGATACTTGGCAGTACCTGCTTCGCCATACCTAACAAGTCGTCGCGCACGATAGCGATAGCAATGCCTGAAGGGCCAATGTTTTTCTGAGCGCCCGCATAAATCACACCGTATTTCGATACATCAATCTCACGAGAAAGAATCGTCGAAGACATGTCAGCAACAATTGGTTTGTCGGTGACAGGAAGATCGTTAATCTCGATACCGTCAATGGTTTCATTTGGACAGAAATGCACGTAAGCCGCTTCTGGAGCAATTTTCCATTCGTTTGCAGGTAGAACGGCTACTTTTCCGTTGATTTCTGTTTTTGCATCAAATACGTCTGGCTCGCAGTATTTCTTCGCTTCAGCTACCGCACTTTCAGCCCAATAACCACCGTCGATGTAAGTTGCCGTCTCGGCATCACCAAGTAGGTTTAGAGGAACAGCAGCAAACTGAGCACGAGCACCACCCTGGCAGAACAGCACTTTATAGTTGTCCGGAATATTCAGAAGATCTCGTAAATCTTGCTCGGCTTCTTCTGCAACTTTGATGAACTCTTTGCTTCGATGGCTAATTTCCATGACCGAAGTACCAAGGCCTTGCCAATCGATTAGTTCCTGTTGTGCTTGCTGCATGACTGCTTTCGGCAGACCCGCTGGCCCTGCACTGAAGTTAAATACGTTGTCCGTATTTTGTTCCATGATGCTCATTGCTCCTGCTATGTAAATATTACGAAATTAATATCACGTTTTCGCAGCGATAAAAACAAGAAAAGAGGTCTTACGACCTCTTTTTAAAGACTAAGCGTTAAATTGGATTAATTCCGCAACAATACTTGGCTACTGTTGTTGCATCAAGGCAGGCATAAGTAGTGCCACCAATGGGAACTCATGTCCATTTTCGAACTTCAATTTGCCTTCACCGATTTCTGCTTTGAGTTGATAACCGCCCTCAACTTTCTCGATCAGCTCCATGATGAGCAGCTCATCAATTCCTTCTTGAATAAATGGGTAGTGCGTCACTAATTCGTCAGAGAAGTAAGTGCTGAGCTCACCAGTAGTCGCCGTCATCAACTTCATTGGGTCTTGAGTAATGTGGTCAGTACCTTCAGGAATGGATAATTGCCACTCGTTATGGAACTTACCGTCACCAAACGCAAGTGAAAGCTCATTCACTGATAAATCAAAGCCTTTGCTAAACAGCGTGTCAACATGCGGCAATAAGCTCGCAATTTCCTGCTCGTCTAACATTGGAGAGCTTTGATAGATAGACATAATTTGGTCAAATGACTGGCTATCCACATCTGCAATTGAGAAATCCAACTTAAAGTTATCGACATCCGTACCATCAGTTAAACGCAGTTTCTTAGCATCTAGGTTCAGCTGACTGTTCAGCTTATCACCAGACTCATTCATCGTAGTGTTGCCGCGGTAACTTGCATTCTCAATCAAAAAGACAGGCGTTAAATTCGAATCAACCACATCCAGCTTCTCTAGAGAAAAAGATTGCTCACCCAGCCAATAGCCTTTTGCTTGCTTACCTTTACCCTGACCTGTCAATGCATTCAGATGAAGCTCTTCACCGTTTTCAAAATCCACTTGAACAGAAGGAACAGAAACTTGGTAATTGAGATCACCCAATACCGTCACATCCCCTGTCACTTTTGCAGGGCTTGTAGAAACAGAAACACCTTGCGCTTCGTTACGATAATGCCAACTGTCTAGGTCAAGGGTGAATGCCGTGTTGCCATTTAGTTGAGTCTGACTGTGCATCGTGAGAGGCAAAAAGTCATTGTCCACCAATTTTGAATCTGCTGTTAGGCTTGTTAGACCGTGGCTAACATCACTGGTTACGTCAAACGTCGTTGGCATACCATCACGCTCTAGCTGCGTTTTAAGCTCAGGATCAACAACTGAATAACGAGTCAGCACGACTGAAGACAAATAGCCACGCTGATACTCAACCACCTCGCCTTTAATCATTTCATCATTCATATTGGTAATACCATCTTCAATGATGGACTGACCAATTTGTCCGACAGCCAATGGCCAACACAGCGCTAATGAGATAGCACCACCAATGGCGCCGATTTTTTTAAGATTTTGCATAACGTCACTTATTAGGTATTTTCGGTCAGTCTACCCCAAACCTTCTGCGGAGAAAACATTGAGACAAATCAGACTATTGATGCTTATTCTAGTCCATTAATCAGGAATCATACTTGGCTCCCACTCATCATGTCCTTTTATTGTTAAAGTTTGCGTGGCGAAGTTTTAACCGGAGCTAAAACATCTGTGAATCGTTATGCTGTGTTGTGTCTCGACAACAACCCAATCAGTGCTGAACAGTTTCGATTGGAGCTGTCTGCCTTCTCAAGTAAGTTTGATATTTTTTCTGTCGAATCGATAGAAGAGGCTCAAAGCGCTTTAGAGTATCTAGAGGAAAGAGAGCAGACTGTTGCTTTAGTTATAGCGAGCCATCACGCTCATTTTAATGGCGTGGATTTTCTTATTGGTTTAGACCGGATGCCGCATACCGAGCAAGCAAGAAAAATTCTTATTAGCTGCTCGTCTGATATCGACGCAATTCTCACTGCCGTTAATGAAGGCAGGCTCGACCACTGCCTCACAAAACCTTTGCCAGATCACGTCTTATTTAACACAGTGCAAAAAGAGCTGACCCAATTTATCTTGCGAAACGGTAAAGAAGACCTGCTAAGTTACAGTCAGATATTGGATCATCACAGCTTGTTGCGAGCGCACATCAATAATCAGATGAGCCATTATCAAGCGGGCTTTTTACACGACTACCACTCGATGTCTGATGCCGAGTTAGCCGAGCAAGTGATCTCCGCTCTCCAGCAGTTTTTCAAAGATAACGACGAAACAAGAGCGTGCCGCACCTATTCAACTGAACACCTATTAACCGTAGAAGGCGAGCCAAATAGCTTTTTGTGGTTTATTACCGATGGTGAAGTGGCTCTGTACAAGCGCGATGAACAAGGCATGCAGCGAGAGGTTGTACGCCATAACAAAGGTAATATTGTCGGAGGCATGTCGTTTGTTACTGGGGAATGTTCTTTCTCGACAGCCCTAACGCTGACAAAGACAGAGGTCATCAAACTCGATCGCAACGTATTCAATAAAGTGATGCAAAGCGACTCAAACTTGCTGCCTCTTTTTACAAACTTGCTTTTACGCCACTTCAACCGCCGATTACAAAGAAGCATCAACACCAAGCTGCAACTTCAAAAAACGCTCGAATCGCTGGAGTCTGCCCACCAGCAACTCATTGAAAGAGAAAAAATGGCGATGCTCGGCCAGTTGGTTGCGGGCGTGGCGCATGAACTAAATAATCCGATAGCAGCGATATTGAGGGGCGTAGAGAATTTAACGCATACGCTTGCACGATTACTTAACGAAGTACCCAGTTCCGATATACAAATCAAAGGCATTGAGTTACTGAGCAAAGCTCAAACCGCAAAACCCGCTTCAACCGCAGAGCTCAGATCACGCGTTAAAGCACTTAATCATGCCCTTCCAGACCGAACACTGGCTAAGAAAGTGGTGAACCTTGGGCTAGAGTCAGATCACGAGTTACTCACTCAACTAACGAAAAAACAGCAAGTGTCTTCTCATGTTCTCGATACTCTTGAGCAATACCACAAAGCAGGTTCCACTCTTCGCTCGATTAACGTCTGTGCTGCGCGAATTGCAGATATGGTGAAAAGCCTTAAAGGTTACGCACGCTCAGATGATGAGACCCAGCACTATGCTGATATTCATGAAGGTATTGAAGACACCTTGGTGATCTTCGAAAACAAACTAAAAATGCATCAGGTTTCCACTGATTATGCGGATTTACCTCCTATCCTTTGTCAACCAATCGCGCTCCAACAGGTATGGACGAATTTGGTCTCTAACGCCATTGATGCATTTCCGGAAAAAGGCGTTTTAAAAATACAAACACGTCTTGCAGAAAAAGATCATACACATTACGCCGTTATCTCATTTGAAGATAATGGGTGTGGCATTCCTGAATCGCAAAGAGAAACCATTTTCGAGCTCAACTTCACGACGAAAAAAGAAGGCAACTTTGGTTTAGGCATTGGACTGTCCATCTGCCAGCAAATCGTGACAGCACATAAAGGATGGATTGACGTCGAATCAGAGCTCGACAAGTTCACACGAATGACAGTCTGGTTACCAGTCATCGAAAAAGGAGATGAAATATGACCAAGTATTTAATTTTATGTGTCGATGACGAACGAGAAGTCTTGGATAGCGTGCTCCAGGATCTCGCTCCCTTTGAGGAACATTTTATTGTCGAGGGAGCGGAATCAGTCACTGAAGCAAGGCAAGTGATCGAGGAGATGGCGGAAGAGGAAGTTCAGCTTGCGCTCATTTTATGCGACCACATTATGCCGGAGCAAACTGGGATTAGCTTCTTAATCGAACTCAGTCAAAATGGTGACACAAAAGCGGCCCGCAAAGTCTTACTTACAGGACAAGCCGGCTTAGAAGACACCGTTGAGGCCGTCAATAACGCAAGTCTGGACTATTACATAGCCAAACCATGGAGAGGTGAAGAGTTGAGAAAAGCAATCGTGTCTCAGCTTACTGCTTTTATGATTGCAAATGATGATAACTTACTATCTTGGACTCAAGTCCTTGATTCTGAGGCGATCCTCAATGCCATGGCTGAACGCAGAGCAAGCTTCGGCGAGTAATATGCGTGGCTCTAGCTTGAATGTCACCAAAGCCAGCTGATCCACGTTATTTCGCGCAATAGCGCGAGTACGGAAAAGCATCACTATTTATCCGATTGATGCTCTTAGACGTTATGTATATGGCGTAGTTTTTGCTTAAACCCACTAACTATTAAGTTAATTGACAAAACATCGACACATTTTTGTTGGTCGTGGACCTTCCTTTTTATTATGATGTCGGACAAATCAGATTACGGTTCAAGTGGTTGCTTGAATCCATGGAAATAATGAACAAGGTTTATCGTTAGTTATGCGTAAAACACTATTAGCCGCTGCCTTACTAGTGGCATCAAACCATGCCCTAGCCGCAAACGACCGCAATGCGCCAGCAACTATGAGCAACTTTAGCTACGACTATTTCGAAGCACGTATTGGCGCAAGTCCTGTGACATTTGGTGCTGGATTCAGCAAATCAATTCACCCTAACGCACATGTTATTGCTCGTATCGACTCTGAGTTTGAAAGTGATTTTGACTCAGCCGCTGGTTTTGGCTTTCATTCGCCACTAAACAACTGGGCTGACCTTACAGGTGAAATGCTAATGCGCGTTGTACAACCTTCAAGCGATAGCAGCACTGACGTAGGTATGGAACTGAACTTAGGTGTTCGTCAATGGTTAGGTCCTCAATTAGAAGTAGGCGGCAAAGTCGGCTACGTTTCTATTGATAACGATGACGACTGGACCGGTGCAGCATACGCGCGTTTCCACTCAACTGAGCTTTTCTCTCTAGGTGCTGAAGCGCGTATCAACGACTTTTATGGTGATCAGGTAATGTTCACCACGCGTTTTAAGTTTTAAGATTTGTGCTTTAAGAAAAGAGCAAATTAAAAAACAAAAACCGAGGCCCATGCCTCGGTTTTTTGTCTAATCTAATGACTAACTCAATGAAGTGGTCAAAAACTTCAATGTCCTTTTTCCGCTTTCAACACTTGCCTTTACGACCCGCTAACTCCATCAAAACGAGTCAATCATCGTGCGTTCAGCTTGCTTACTCACACAGCGCCAGTAACTGCTTTTTACGCGGCTCTTGAATCAGTTTCCAATGAACACCGTCAGTGGCACCAGCGAATTTCCAAAGCAACTTAACATCAACGTCATTGCCATAAGCCACTTTAACTTTGTTGAAGACTTTTACAGGTCCAAGTTCTAAAAAGGTTTCTACGTCATCAACACCTGCTTTCTTGACCATTCGCTCAAGAGTTAACTGCATATTTGGCAGATCTCTCAAACGTCTACTGGCAGAAGACTTTTGATATTTTCGTTCCTTAATTGAGTATTCAATTGATTTTTGTACCAGTTCATCGAGTCCTGCATATCCGGATTCAAACAAATCTGTTACGTCATAATAATTTACGGTTGCCGTCGTCTGTTTTTTGACGTGCTTATATTTTTCGCAATTCAGTTGAGTAAACACTTCGTCCAATCCATTACCACCACGTAAGTAGCAGCAATCATTGCTGACAAGCGCAAACATAGCATCATCGGTGAATAAACCGATACCACCGAACATAGAACGTTTTTGATACTCACTAAAGTTGCGTACATATTTAAAAAAAGCTTGGTCTGTCATGTCCATTGACCTCTTTAATCTGAATAAATTACCCCGATTAGCGATGTCACCAGATAAACAGCAGCTTATAGCGAATTATAAATGTCGATTTGTTGGCGATATTTTTGTGAGTTGTGCTCACCAACTTGCTTAATCATACTTAACGTTGAAAAATAAGTTAGGACATAGGTCACATATAAAAAAGTATATATTCAGCATACGTGATTAGTTTCACACTTATTATTCATGTGGTGATATTTTTTTGACGCACGGCATGCCCAAAACACGCCATCATTATGATCTCGCTGGCAATTACGAGCACGTGATACGCATTTAATTGATAAAGAATACGCTGTAAGGGTACACTGTACGAAAGATCTCAAGTACAGCGTCACAATGGAACATTTATCATTTTTTTGGCTGCCAAATAATAAAGATAAGCTTATAAACGCACTGGAATCCGAGTTTGCTCAGCTGGTAGAACAGTCCATCTCAACGGGTAAGATTTCATTACCCCCTATTCCTGATGTCGTGCTTAAAATTCAGCAGTTATGTGTCGAAGAACACACCACTATTTCAGATGTTGCTAACTGTTTGTTAGAAGATCCCGGCTTGGCGGCGGTCGTTCTGCGAGTAGCAAACTCTGTAATTTTCAATCGCAGAAACATTACCTGCAACGACTTAACTACCGCGGTATCTCGCCTTGGTATACTGCGCGTGCGTGATATTGTTACCGCACAAGCGATTGAACAACTTAAACATTCAGTAAATTTAACCAAAGAATGTAATGCCATCTTGGTGAAAAGTGCAGCGGTATCCCGAGAACTCGGTGCCGTCATGGTGATATTGGTTCAAGCGTTTCGTAAACACGAGCCAGGTACTTATGGGCACTTGGAGCAAGAAAAAGCATTGCTGGTTGGTCTGCTAGCCGATATCGGTTTGTTTTGTCTAATTAACGAGTACCACCTGTACTTAGATAGAGGCAATTACCTAGATCCTGAAATTGCGTTGCAAATCTTCCAAACTCGTTGTTCAGCAACAAGCAAACTGGTGCTCGAGCGCTGGGGATTTGACAATGACTTTAGAGAGGTCTCCTCAAACGAGAAGTACGAGCAAACGCGACCGGAAGTGAGTTATTTAGACATTGCAAGAATCGCGCATCACCTATTGATGTTCCGCAATCATGATGAACGCATTGATGAACACGAAGTTGAATTCAACTTAACAGGTGCAGAGGTCTTGTATGAACTCAGCAATATGAGTGATACTGACTTCAATGACCAAATACGTGCAGTGCTAAGTGCTAGCGGCTTGTAATTTATCGTTTTCTCACACCTAATTCGCGATAAACGATTCGCTCAAGGCTGAGCAGCGTTTGGTATTTGGTGAAATATCTCTCTAATTTCAACCGATAAATAATTTAATTTATGTGTGTTGGTATTATCTCAAAAAAGGAATCATAGAGCTTTATGTTCTCAGGGATGCTATTTATTTTCGCTCCACTTGTTGTGGGGTATCTAATTCCTATATCTCGAGCCTCGTTACTGGAGAAGATCAATCAATCAACGTCCTACCTTATTTACGTCATTTTGTCGTTGATGGGACTTAGCCTAGCAGCGCTCGATAACTTAAGTAGCAACTTACAGAGTATTCTCCTCTATGCGAGTACTTTCTTTTTATGTTTAAGTACCTGTAACCTGTTGGCGCTGCCTATTATCGATAGGATTATTCCTCTCCAGACCAATCAGAATCAAAAGAAGCTGCCACTATCCTCGATGGCTTTAGAATCAGTAAAGCTGATTGTTGTCGTTGGTGGCGGGCTAGTAGTTGGTCTGCTGTTACCCATCGATTTAAGTTGGGTGGATACAGCGAGCGAATGGATACTCTTCCTGCTCCTATTTTTTATTGGTATTCAGCTTCGCAATAGTGGTCTTACTCTTCGCCAAATTCTATTAAATAAACAGGGTATGGCCATTGCGGCAGTTGTGATCGCAACATGTATGCTTGGTGGCGTTATTGCAGCGATACTTTTGGACCTTCCTCTCTATCAAGCCCTCGCGATGGCTTCAGGCTTTGGCTGGTATTCACTCGCAGGAATTTTGATGGGAGACGCTTTTGGCCCCGTGTTTGGGGGAGCATCTTTCCTGATCGAATTGATGAGAGAGCTGGTCGCGCTGGTAGCCATTCCTCTCTTTATTCGCAGCTATCCGTGCACAGCAATTGGTTATGCAGGTGCAACAGCAATGGACTTTACCCTACCTGTTATTCAGACTACAGGTGGTGTGCGTTGTGTCCCAGTCGCCATCGTTAGTGGGTTTATTTTGAGTTTACTGGTACCAGTTATGATGCTTTTCTTTGTATCACTTGCTAGCTAGATCTCAGGTTTTCGCTTTAACATCCATTACAATACGGCAAAAATTCAAATACCCAGTTAACGTCAAAGTGATCAAGATTTTGGCAATAATCCGCTTTCTTTTTGTCAATTAGCCCAATGATTTATCACGACTAAAGAGAAAGAAGGGTGAAACATCAACTTATGTGCCTTGCGTTAATAAAGGGATAACAACCAGAAGGAAGAAGAATGAAACGCTTTGTCGTTGCAGCGCTCCTCGCTACAAGCTCAACTTTTACGTTTGCCGCAGATCAACAATGTCTTGCAAGCAAATACGACGGCTATGTTGATGCCTCACTACAGTGGTATCAAGATCTTGTCGATTTGACGGTTACCCAGTATCCAGATCTAAAAGAAGTTAGCCAGTGGTTCTTGGACGGCCGTAAACATCACTTTGAATTAAACCGTGAAGCAGTGCACTATTTTCTAGAGAACGATCCTAGCCGTGTTGCAACAGAACAGCCAATCGAAGCATGGCTAAAATTAGAACAACACGACGTTAAGCAGCTAGCAAGCCGAAGTGATAAGTTAGGTGAAGTCGCAAAACAAACGTTTAGTGACCGTCAATCGACTAACCATCCAAAAAACTACGAACTCCGTTCAGCATTCGCCGACCTGCTTAGCCATCCACAACAAATTGATACCGCGCTTAATAAGTACAATCAGTCAATAGAGAAGATTGAAAAGCAGAAGTGTGATTAATTAATCGTTGAGGATGCTCGAAAACGCCGAGTGTTTTAACATATTAAAATCAACGATTTTTTAATGCGAAGATTGTAGCCCTCACCTAAAATTTTCATTTCAGCAACATGGGTTTCAACAATTAAAACGGGACTTTGCGCCCGTTTTAGTTTAGATTGTGCCGCTCGCATTACCAAAATAACTACAAAGATTCTTTGCTATGGTTAAGGAACAAAAAACCGCTGACGTTAGCTTTGAGAGCTTGCTAAAGATCTTCACTGTCCCAGAAGGTCCTGACTCAACGTTAACCAAAATTGACGAGAGCCTCTCGCGAAACCTAAATCAATTTCTTCGTGAACACATCGTGGCAGAAGAAAAGCCTTTACGCGAAATCGAAAAAGACTTTTCTTCTGCTCAGATTCCTGAGCAGCCAGAGTTCGTGTCAGATCATACAGAACACTTACTCGACACTTTGGTGTCGCACTCCGTTCACACTTCTTCACCAAGCTTCATTGGTCATATGACATCGGCACTGCCTTATTTCTTGATGCCATTGTCAAAGATCATGATCGCCTTAAACCAAAACCTGGTAAAGATAGAGACTTCTAAAGCCTTTACCCCGCTTGAACGTCAAGTTTTGGGCATGCTACATCGCTTGATCTATGGTCAGAGCGATACGTTTTACGATCAGTGGATGCATAGCGCAAACCACTCATTGGGCGCATTTTGCTCCGGCGGTACCATTGCCAATATCACTGCACTTTGGGTAGCACGTAACAAGGCGTTAAGAGCCAATGGTTCATTTAAAGGCGTTGAGAAAGAAGGCCTATTTAAAGCCATGAAGCATTATGGCTACGATGGCTTAGCGGTATTGGTGTCTGAGCGTGGTCACTACTCCCTTAAGAAAGCAGCCGATGTACTAGGTTTAGGTCAAGAAGGCTTGGTTGCGGTTAAAACGGATGCCAACAACCGTATTATTGTCGACGACCTTAAAGCGAAAATTGTTGAACTAGAGAAACAAAACATCAAGCCTATTGCTGTTATTGGTGTAGCTGGTACAACAGAGACAGGTAATGTCGACCCGCTACCTGAAATCGCAGAAGTCTGTCAAGCTCACGGTTGTCATTTCCATGTGGATGCCGCATGGGGTGGCGCAACACTTATGTCTAATCACCACCGTCACCTTCTTAACGGTGTGGAAATGGCAGACTCAGTAACCATTGATGCGCACAAGCAACTCTACATCCCGATGGGCGCTGGTATGGTTCTGTTCAAAGACCCTGACGCAATGAAATCCATAGAGCATCACGCTCAATATATCTTGCGTAAAGGCTCAAAAGACCTAGGCAGCCATACATTAGAAGGCTCTCGTTCGGGCATGGCAATGTTAGTCTATGCCGCAATGCACATCATCAGCCGCCCTGGCTATGAGCTGCTGATAGACCAAAGCATTGAAAAAGCTCGCTACTTTGCAGATTTAATCAAGCAGCAAGATGATTTCGAATTGGTTTCTGAACCAGAGCTTTGTCTCCTCACGTACCGCTACTTGCCGCCATTCATCCGTGAGGCATTAGCAAAAGCGGAAGGTTCACAAAAAGAACAACTGAATGAACTGATTAATGAATTAACACAGTTTATTCAAAAGCGTCAGCGCGAAACGGGCAAATCGTTTGTTTCACGTACAAGACTGAACCCAGACCAATGGCAGCGCATGAACACAATTGTGTTCCGAGTGGTTTTGGCAAATCCGCTGACGACCAAAGAGATTTTGAGTTCGGTGCTTGATGAACAGCGTGAAATCGCCAAGCAAGCGCCAAATTTGATGGAAAGAATTCAGCAGGTGGTCACTGATATCCAATCGTCTTAATGGCCCGAAAGAGTTACATCAATTTGAAATTTTTTTTCGTTTTGATGTAACTCAAACATCATTCTCGTGCGACTGGCGCAACAAAACATCGATTACACATCCAATTCTGTAGTTTTTACAACATTTTGTTTGAGGCCTGTCAAATTCTCACTAAATAGTATCCGTTATTGGTTTAGACTGATTGAAGATCAGGTTTATACTGATTCTATGGCGCTGGTTGTTTTCGTTAACGCCCCACTCTACTCTGGAATCTTCGTGTTTCCTTTCGTTAACAGAGCCAGCGAGTTGTTCTCTATACCCTCGTGAACACTATGAATACATTAGAAAAAATTCAAAAAAACCTGGAGAATTTCAGTAAGTCAGAGCGCAAAGTTGCGGAAGTAATTATGGCGTCTCCACAAACTGCAATTCATTCAAGCATTGCAACGTTGGCTAAAATGGCTGATGTTAGTGAGCCCACTGTAAACCGCTTCTGTCGTCGTCTGGACACCAAGGGCTTTCCAGATTTTAAGCTTCACTTGGCACAGAGCCTAGCCAACGGTACCCCTTACGTTAACCGTAACGTGGAAGAAGACGATGGCCCAGACGCGTACACCCATAAGATTTTCGAATCGACCATGGCGTGTTTAGATGTCGCGAAAAACAGCCTAGATCCAATGCAAGTGAACCGTGCGGTCGATTTGCTAACGCAAGCGAAGCGCATTTCATTCTTTGGCCTTGGTGCATCATCTTCTGTAGCCCGAGACGCACAAAACAAGTTTATTCGCTTTAACATTCCAATTACTTGTTTTGAAGACATTGTCATGCAGCGCATGAGTTGTATTAACTGCAGTGATAATGATGTTGTGGTTCTTATTTCTCACACAGGTCGAACGAAGAGTCAGGTCGAAATAGCAAACCTTGCTCGTGAAAACGGCGCGACGGTCATTGCGATTACAGCAAAGGACTCACCGCTAGAAAAGGCAAGTTCACTCGCTATTACGCTTGATATTCCTGAAGATACCGACGTCTATATGCCAATGGCGAGTCGAGTTGTACAGATGACGGTGATTGATGTACTGGCAACTGGCTTCACACTCCGCCGTGGTACAGGTTTCCGTGAGAACCTAAAACGCGTAAAAGATGCGTTGAAAGATAGTCGCTATGACAAGCTAAGTCAGTACTAAGTCCTGCTGTTTAGTGAAAGATTTAATAAAGGGGAGCTCGACGCTCCCCCTTTTTTCAATGTGTTTTAGATCAATACATCAACCCAAGTCGTTCACACTCGATAAGTCCGTTCTTGATTCAAGCACTTCTACAGAGCTCACGTGTTGTGTGCTCTCTGCCACACACTCTCCACTGCAATCACAGACTTGCTGCAATATGTATATCAAACGTTCCTGATTAAGGGGTAACGGGTTGCCTTTGATCGCCATCGACTTAAGCGCATCGTTCGCCACTTGTTCAAAAGAAGTTTGGCATACTCCGAATTGGCCAAGTAACGGCAACGCTAACTTATCTAACACCATATTTACCCAAAGAACCCCATCGTGCTCATTCGCGTTCGCACGATCGGTAACCAATTGGGCAAGCTTACGATAACGACTTATCACATCATTCCTGCCAGCGAGCTTCGCGGCGTTAATATTTTCCTGCATCACGTGCGGTGCAAGACGCGCCGTGATCACGCTGTGGGGAGCATCTAACTTACCTCCTAACGCCGACGCAAGCCCATGCGCAGCACCTAATTTGGCATTAGTAATGGCCATGCCACCGAGCAACGCAGCGAACGATAAATCCGACCGAGCCTTATGATTATCTTGCTTACAAGCAGCAATCACTGAACGGCTTAAACGACGAAGTCCCTCTTCGCACACCATATCTGTAAGAGGGTTTGGCTCACCACACACATACGCTTCCATCAAATGAGTGAACGCATCCATCGCGCCACGCCCGGATGTGTATTGATCGGTTCCATAAGTGAGCGTCGGATCCACAATGGCAACGTCTGCCAGCATATCAGGGCTTCGAAGACTCACTTTCACTTTATCTTGTCCAGACTTCAACACCGCATTTCGAGTCACCTCTGAGCCCGTGCTTGCTGTCGTAGGAATTGCAATAAAATGAAGAGGTTTTGCCTTTAATGGTACGTTTCTTCCTACCACTTCGACGTAATCGTAAACATTGCCTTGATTAGGAATAATAGCGGCTAGGGCTTTACCCATATCGATGACACTGCCACCGCCAATAGCAATCACCATATCAGGCTGGAATTTTCTACCGAGTACCGCGGTCTCTTCTACCATTGTGATATAAGGTTCGCCATTGATTGCTACGTGTTGGTAACGCATATTTTGAGCTTTAAGGTAGTTAATGATGGGCGTGGCTCGTTGGGTGTCCTTCCCAGTTACCAGCAAAACACTGTAGCCAAATTGGTTGATAACGGATAATGAAGACTGAAGTGCACCTTCACCAAATATAATCCTTGTTGCAGTCATAAACTGAAACATACACATCCTCCCAAAATAATATACCCAAATAACCTCTTGCCCTCTGATTTAACACTTATGTAAGAGTTGAAGTCATTTGCGTATAGCCAGATTAGATTGCTATGTTTTTGAATAAAAAAAATTGACCAATTCCACCTTGCCATCATTAACCCCTTAAAATGTATGTTTTTTATGCGTCACTTCACATACTTTAGAGCCATAGAATAAGGGAGCGCGTTTAGTTTTTATTCGATAGATTTCACCTATAGAACCAAGAGGTAATTGCCGCTTTATTTCCGTATCTGGATCGGGCATAGTTACTGCAACAAAAGAGAGCGCACTCAGCCGCTATGTTTTGTACGCTTTCAAAAAAGAATAGATTTAGGAGAAATAAGATTATGTTCGTTGTTATCTTTGGTCGCCCTGCATGTCCTTTCTGTGTTCGTGCAAAAGAACACGCAGAAACGCTAAAAGCGAAGCGTGACGACTTCAACTACCGTTACGTTGATATCCATGCTGAAGGCATTTCTAAAGCAGATCTTGAGAAAACAGTTGGTAAACCAGTTGAAACTGTTCCTCAAATCTTTATCGACCAAGAGCACATCGGTGGCTGCGACGAGTTCGAAGCATACGCGAAAGAGCACCTAGGTCTATTTGACGAGTAATCAAGACAGTTTTTAAGAAAGCCGCTTCATGCGGCTTTTTTATTATTTTTCAGTTGGTTATTACCTTACGTCAACTAATGGTAAAACCTAAAAAAATTCACTTATCTTTTTGCTATATTTAGTTACAATTCGCAATTCTTAATCTTTTTGGCACACACTTTACCGAGCCACACAGTGAACATAGACGTCGTATACCTTCTTGAGCAAAACCCTATCCTTCTAATCTTCGTCGTATTAGCCATTGGCCTTGCCATCGGAAAAATCCGATTTGGCAAATTACAACTAGGCAACTCCATAGGCGTTCTAATTACCTCGTTGGTAATGGGTCACCTTGGCTTCTCATTCAATGCAGAAGCATTAACCATTGGCTTTATGCTGTTTATTTATTGCGTTGGCATTGAAGCTGGACCAAACTTTTTTGGCATATTCTTCAGAGATGGTAAGCATTACTTTATCTTAAGTATGACCGTTCTCGTGTCCGCAGTCAGCTTAACGTATGGCTTGAGCCACTATTTCGGCCTCGATTTTGGCTTGTCAGCCGGTATGATGGCTGGCGCGTTGACAGCAACACCTGTACTGGTTGGTGCACAAGACGCTCTTAACTCTGGCCTTGCGACTATACCGCGCAATATGGATTTTTCTTTGGTATTAGAAAATCTATCCGTGGGTTACGCGATGGCTTATCTGGTCGGCTTAATTAGCATGATCATGTTCGCGAAGCTATTGCCAAAACTACAGAAGCAGAACCTGTCTGATTCTGCGCAGCAAATTGCTCAAGAACGTGGCCTTGGAAATTCAAGCCAAAGAAAAGTGTACTTACCGATTATTCGTGCTTACCGAGTCGGTCCAGAATTGATTGACTGGACTGACGGCAAGAACTTGCGTGAACTAGGCATTTATCGTCAAACTGGCTGTTACATTGAGCGAATCCGCCGTAACGGTATTCTCGCCCATCCAGATGGTGATGCTATTTTGCAAGAAGGTGATGAAATTGCACTGGTTGGCTTCCCTGATAGCCATGCTCGCTTGGATCCTAGCTTCCGCAACGGTAAAGAAGTATTTGATCGTAACTTGCTTGATTTGCGCATCGTTGAAGAAGAAATTGTCGTAAAAAGTGACGCTATCGCAGGCAAGCGTTTATCTGATTTAAACTTATCTGAGTTTGGCTGTTTCTTAAACCGCGTGGTACGTGCGCAAATAGAAATGCCGATGGATTTAGACATTGTTCTCGCTAAAGGTGACGTCCTTCAGGTAAGCGGCGAGAAAAGCCGAGTACATGGACTCGCGGAAAAAATCGGTTTCATCTCGATCCACAGTCAAATGGCCGATTTACTCGCTTTTTGCAGCTTCTTTATTTTGGGTATTCTGTTTGGCCTCATCACGATGACATTCGGCCAGGTTTCGTTCAGCTTGGGTAACGCGGTAGGTCTTTTGTTATCTGGTATTACACTTGGTTTCTTACGAGCAAATCACCCTACTTTCGGCTACGTCCCGCAGGGGGCGCTGAATATGGTCAAAGATTTGGGTTTGATGTTCTTTATGGTGGGAATAGGTCTAAGTGCAGGCGGAAAGATGTTCGAGCACTTGACCCAAGTTGGTCCAAAGGTGATTGGTTTAGCATTCATTGTTAGTGTTGTGCCTGTAGTACTGGCCTATTTAGTGGGCGCACACATACTCAAGATGAACCGTGCCCTGCTCTTCGGTGCCATTATTGGTGCCCGAACTTGTGCCCCAGCTATGGATGTCGTCAACGACTACGCTAAATCCACCATCCCTGCTCTTGGCTATGCGGGTACCTATGCGATTGCTAATATTCTGATGACGTTAGCCGGTACGATCCTGATAATATTAAGTTAATAACTTTGACTGATGAAAGCAAAAAAGGCGCTCAATGAGCGCCTTTTGTATATCGGTTGTCTAATCAGTCATTCGATTAGATTTGGATAAAATCAGCTTCAACCGCTGGATTTACATCCGCTTCGTAATCTACGCCTTCAACACCGAAACCAAATAGTTTCAAGAACTCTTCTTTGTACTCTACGTAGTCAGTCAGTTCTTTTAGGTTCTCAGTCGTAATTTGAGGCCATAGCTCACGACAGTGCTGCTGAATGTCGTCACGAAGTTCCCAGTCATCCAGACGTAGACGGTTCATCTCATCCACTTCTGCTGCGCTACCATCTTCTTTGTACAGACGTTGGCTGAACATACGGTAGATTTGTTCCATACAGCCTTCGTGTACGCCTTCTTCGCGCATTTTCTTGAATACCATTGCAATGTACAGTGGCATAACAGGAATTGCGGAACTTGCCTGAGTTACAACAGATTTAAGTACAGCAACATTTGCACTGCCGCCTGTCGCTGCTAACTTGTCGTTTAGCGCTTTCGCCGCACGATCTAGGTCCATTTTCGCTTTACCTAGTGCGCCATCCCAGTAGATTGGCCAAGTTAGCTCAGTACCAATGTAGCTGTACGCGACTGTCTTACAGCCTTCAGCAAGAACACCAGCATCAGACAGTGCATTGATCCAAAGCTCCCAGTCTTCACCGCCCATAACGGTTACTGTGTCTTTGATTTCTTCTTCTGTTGCAGGCTCGACACTTGCTTCGATGATCACATCTTTGTTGGTATCAACAGCAGTTGATGTGTAAGTTTCACCGATAGGCTTAAGCGCTGAACGAACTAGCTCGCCAGTTTCTGGCATTTTACGTACTGGGGAAGCCAGTGAGTAAACCACCATATCGATCTGACCTAAATCTTCTTTGATCAGTTCGATAGTTTTCTGTTTCGCTTCATTTGAGAAAGCGTCGCCGTTTAGGCTTTTTGCGTACAGGCCTTCTTCACGCGCTAGCTTTTCAAAAGCAGCTGCATTGTAGAAACCTGCCGTACCTGGTTTCTTCTCAGTGCCTTCTTTTTCGAAGAAAACACCGATAGTTGATGCACCGCCACCAAATGCCGCAGCGATACGAGAAGATAGACCGTAGCCACTTGATGCACCGACAACAAGAACGCGCTTAGGTGCGTTTTTGATTGGGCCTTGCGCTTTAGTGTACGCAATTTGTTCTTTTACGTTAGCTTCACAACCAACAGGGTGCGTTGTAGTACAGATAAATCCACGAATTCTAGGTTTGATGATCATATTCAACTTCCTTTAAAAAACCTTGTTAGGATAAAAGTTTCGTCGGGATTTCGCATCTAATTTCTGTAAAAATGCTCTGAAAAGGCAAGTGGTTGGAGCACTATCCCAACATCCACTCTGCAAGAACACAAAAAAGCACCTCATTGAGGTGCTTTTCTTAGTATTAACGGTTTACTATGCCGCCGGGTTCAAATGCGACTTTTTTGGGCAATCGGTTCGTACTTCAGAAAAGTCATGACTAAAGTGGTCAACTTGAATCGCCTTGTAACGCAATTTGTCTGCCGCCATGATTTGGTCAATTTCTTGCTCAGTTAACACGCCAGCTTCAAATGCTTGCAGCAAACGGTCGTGTAAAAGACCTTTACGAGCCACTTTCCCATCCTTCGCCGCCTTCATAAGCTTACGCTCTAAAGGTTTGATTTCGTACATTGCGAGGAAGGCTTTCTCCATTAAGCCTACGCTGTCGTCGTCGGATTTTCCGATGTAGCAAAGATGCGTGAGTCGATCGCGTTGTGCTCCTGGCGTCATCATCGCTTCCGCCAGGTTCACACACAGTTCATCGCTTGGCTTATTAAAATGATTACCAAGTGGGAACAATAACACTTTCAGCACACCGCCAACGTATTTCACAGGGAAGTTGGTATAAGCCTCATTTAATGACTTCGATGCGTTATACAAACAATGTTGAACGGCGTAGTGGACAAAATCTAGATCGCCTTGTTGACGTCCTTCATCTTCATACTTTTTCAGTGCGGCAGACGCCATATATAGATAACTTAAGCCATCACCCAGACGTGCGGAAATCATTTCTTTACGCTTCAAATCACCGCCTAGTGTTAACATCGCGAAGTCAGCACTAACAGCAAGCGCTCGGCTTAATCTTGTGATTTCTTTATAGTATTGCTGTGTTGGGCCACTCATGTGTGCTTTGACAAACCGAGAACCAGTTAGCGCCGCGCCAAATGCACCAAATGTATTGCCTACCGCATGTTTGATGTGTTTAAAGAGCAAGTTGTCAAATTCTTTCGCCCCTTGTTCAGAATCTGGATTCGCCGCGGCTTCCATTTCTTTCAGTACATATGGGTGACAACGAGTCGCACCTTGACCAAATATCATCAGGTTACGAGTCAGAATATTCGCGCCTTCAACAGTGATCGCAACTGGGATACCGAGATAGTGTTTAGCAAGATAGTTCATTGGGCCATCTTGAATCGCACGACCTGCATGAATATCAAACGAATCATTTAGAATAGTACGCGCAATTTCCGTCATGTGGTACTTGGCAATCGCGGTTACAATCCCAGGTTTTTCTTTCATATCGAGAGAAGTCGTCGTCAGCGTACGTGTTGCTTCTAGTAGATAAGTAAGGCCACCAATACGCCCCATAGCTTCTGCGACACCCTCAAACTTACCGATCGACATACCAAACTGTTTACGTACGTAAGCATAAGCACCGGTTGTACGTGTAGTAAGGTGGCCAATCGCTGTGCCAAGCGCTGGGAGAGAGATACCACGACCAGCAGAAAGACACTCCACCAGCATACGCCAACCTTTACCTGCGTAATCAGCGCCACCGATCAACCAGTCCATAGGGATGAAGACATCTTCACCACGAGTCGGACCATTCATGAATGCAGAACCCAGAGGATCATGGCGCTCGCCTATCTCGACACCTTCATGGTCAGCGGGGATCAGCGCACATGTGATTCCAACCTCTTTCTTATCACCAAGTAGCCCTTCTGGATCCTGTAGCTTAAATGCTAATCCGAGCACTGTCGCCACTGGCGCAAGTGTGATGTAGCGTTTATTCCAGCTAACTCGCACGCCAAGCACTTCTTTGCCTTCGTGAGTGCCATAACAAACTACGCCTTGATCTGGTATACCACCGGCGTCAGATCCCGCTTCGGGCCCTGTTAATGCAAAACAAGGAATGTCGGTACCATCAGCAAGACGAGGCAACCAGTAATCTTTTTGCTCTTGCGTGCCATAGTGCGATAAAAGCTCACCTGGACCAAGAGAGTTCGGTACCATTACCGAGACAGCGGTGCTGATGCTACGAGTCGCAATACGAGAAACAATGGTTGAGTTCGCTAAAGCGGAAAATTCACGACCACCATACGCTTTTGAAATGATCAGTGAGAAAAATCGCTCTTTACGTAAGTACTCCCATACTTCAGGCGGTAAATCCCTGTCTTCTTTGACAATCTTCTGGTCATCAAGCATTTCTAGCAGGGTTTCAAGCTCATTATCCATAAATGACTGCTCTTCTGCTGTCAGTGTCGGCGTTGGATAATGGTGCAATGTAGTGAAGTTAGGCTTGCCTGAAAATAGTTCGGCATCCCACCACACACTACCCGCTTCCATCGCCTCTTTCTCGGTGCTAGAGAGAGGTGGCAATACTTTTTTGAACACTTTAAAAGCTGGGTCACTAATCCATTTTCTTCGTAGAGAGCTCATAGTTCAGATCCTTTTGTTCACGTAACCGCTCTGGGCATAATTTTATTATTGGTTTAACTTTCTTATTTGTCTTGTGCCAACTGCTTCGCTGACATTCCTGCTGACAAATAAGGAATCAGTAAATCGACGACAGATTTCACATCGACTTCCTTTTCAAATTTACTTTCAGCAAGCTCCGAAAGAGCCTGGCTTGAAGCCATCGTAAATACGCAGGTACCTAGCGTGAAGTGCAGTCGCCAAAACAGCTGCTCCTCACATAGTTCCGGGTTTGCCTTCATTATCGAGAAGGTGAAGAGGTTAAGTACCTCTTCATATCGAGTGGTGATGAACCAACGCAGATGACCTTGTACGTCTGTGTAACCACGGCCAATTAACAACATGAATAATGCAGTACCATTGGGGCGCACATCATTTAATGTACGCAAAGGTAAACGCAATGACTCAAAGACGTCGTCCATGTCGTAGCTATCACGCGTGTTTAACTCAATTAGTGAGGTTTTAATGCTCGGCATGAGCGCTTCTAGGTATCTATCTAAAACCGCTCTAACTAGCGTTTTTTTATCGCCAAAGTGATAATTTACCGATGCTAAGTTGACGTTCGCTTTACCTGTTATCGTTCTTAGCGAAGTATCATTAAAACCATGTTCAGCAAAGAGTCCTTCTGCGACATCGAGTATTTTTTCTTTTGTTGATGTTCTCGGGGCCATTTTAATCACTCGTATTAAACAACTGTTTGAAAATATACTCCTGAAACTTTAGATTAACAAATGATTAACATCACACTTTCACCAATTGGTCTGACCAGAACTTAGAAGGTGTGATCTAATCTTTTGAATTTAAGCCTAATAAGCAAATGATGCTCGCCTGAAGAAAATGACCAAGTTTCGCAAACCATCGTATTTGAAACGCTAGCAATGTCGTTAGGCGGTCGGAGCAGGAGGTGCGGGTTTGAAATGCAATTTAAGTTTATAGCTACTATAGAAAAGAGGGCTTTCGAGTTTCAAACCGCCATTAAGTTGGTTACGCTGTTCGCCTCTTCTCTTACTTCTTTACGATACAAGCGGGCAGAAAGAATTAAATCGAATTTTTTTTGAAAAAAAATGGAACTGTTTGGAAAAGGCTCGGTCTGAATAAATGTAACAACTAGGGCATTTTAAGTTTCACTGGCCGTCAAACTTGTTTCCATCTAATTGTTACGTTGCTGCTTTTTTCTTATTAACTCCTATGTTTGTATCCGCCCAGTCAAATTTTCGGCTGGGCTTTTTTTCGCCCGCAGATCTACAACCTAACTTTTCGATGATTCCGTTCATCTCCATGGTCTAGACATCCGCTCAATACGAAAGTGTCGCTATTAAGTCGCTGATGTACTGAACTATGGGTATAAAAAAGCCTCCCGATTGGGAGGCTTTACAAAATAGCGCATTTTTATCTTACGCTTGCGCTTTCTTAGGCAAAGAAAAGTGCAGTAAGGCATAGCCAAGTAATGCTGCTGTCGTCGAACCCATTAAGATGCCTAGTCGAGCATAGGTATCAAATTCAGGACTTACATTTCCGAACGCTAAAGAGGAAATGAAGATAGACATTGTAAAGCCAATACCACACAACACAGATACCGCAAAGATATGCTTGAAGTTAACGCCTTCAGGTAACTTAGCAACGCCCATTTTTACCGCTGCCCAGCTAAAGGTAAAGATACCTAGAGGCTTACCAACCAGCAGACCCAAAGCAATACCGAGTGGCAGCATTGAAGTTAGACCTGACATCGATACGCCTTCTAACGAAATCCCCGCATTGGCAAATGCGAATAGAGGCAGAATACCAAATGCCACGTATGGGTGAAGCGCGTGCTCCATATGTTTAAGTGGAGAATGTTCGCCCTGCTTTCCCTTTAGTGGGATAGCAAAACCAATCACTACACCTGCCAATGTTGCGTGAACACCAGATTTAAGCACCGCGAACCATAAGATCGCACCGACGATCATGTATGGCGTAAGTTTTGTTACTTCCTTCGCATTCAACATGAATAGGACACCAGTCATGATGAAGCCAACAAGCAACGCCATGGTCGACAGGTCACCGGTGTAAAATAGCGCGATAATAACAACCACACCTAAATCATCGATGATAGCAAGCGCCAGCAAGAACACTTTTAGGCTTACTGGTACACGCTTACCTAATAACGCCATGATACCTAAAGCAAAAGCGATATCTGTCGCCGCTGGAATTGCCCAACCAGAAATCGCCTCAGGATCGTTGGCATTAAAGGCTACGTAAATAAGAGCAGGAGCTAACATACCGCCAACCGCTGCAATCGCAGGGAAAATTGCGGTTTCTTTTGATTTTAACGCACCTTCAAGTAGCTCTCGCTTAACTTCAAGGCCAATGAGTAAGAAGAAAACAGCCATTAGGCCGTCATTAATCCAGTGAGAAACTGACATACCAAATACATAAGTATGCAGTACAGATTGATAAGTTTCGCCCAGCGGTGAGTTAGCAATGGTCATCGCAATTGCCGCGGCAATCACGAGAAGAATACCACCAGCTGATTCCATTTTGAAAAAGTCACGAATGACATCGTTCATGGTTTCGTCCTTATATTTATTATCTTAATAAACGATTAACAAAGAATGATAAGAGTGTATAGCGGTCGAAAACTTTAGAATAATCGCTTCTTCAGAGTATAAACTTCGATTTTTCCGATATGAAGTTTACTATACATCGTATTTTCCAACATAACACTCAATTTTGATTACAGCGCGTACTTGTTGTTATCGCGCCAAATGTTTATCAAGATTATGAGAAAATCAGCATAACATGGCATGTACTGTCATGATAACCCCATACTTTTGAGAAAAACTCAGGAAGTTTCATCCACTAAAAAACCACCCATTAGGGTGGTTTTTATCAGAATTTAATAACCAGTGAGCTGCATAAAGCCCCAAGCCTCGTTGGAGCCAGAAGCTAAGGTAGGACCTTCCCAATACGGTATAACAAACGGAAGCCACATATCTGATTTGATAATACGAGTGGTCAAGTTAATTTGATGCTTTGGAATATTAATAATCCACTGCAAAGGCAGCCTTCTTCCATTTGATAAACTGGTCACTTGCATTGGTTTAATACTGATATCATCATCTGAGAGATTAATGACTTTACCTGAGCGTGTGGACAAGGTGCCAAATACATGCGGTGTTTGTCCATGGTGGCGATAGCGGCTGACAGTCAGTGCTCGACCATCATCTAAATTGAATACAAACCAATCCCAACCCTGTTGCCCTTCACCAATTAAGCCACTGCCCCACTCTTTCTGAGCCCAAGCAGAGCCAGCAACAGAGAAGCGTTTGCCATTAATGTTCAAACTCCCTTTCACCTTTAAAAATGGCGCACTAAAACTGAAAGAGGCAACAGATTGCAACGCATGTTTAACCTGAAAACCTTTGTCTCCATTCACGACAAAGGGGCCATTTGTCATAGTATTGAGATCTAAACCAAACGTATCGGTAGTCACATTCAAGTTACCAGGGAAAGGCGTTGCACCAAGTGAACGCCACGTCCAATTATCAATCCATAACCTGAAAGGACGATTAGTCATGCCAGCTTGGCCTATCCCGCCTCTCGCTACACGTTGCTCTTTCCAGACGTGCGAACCATGGCTAACGACAACATGTGAAATGTACAGTTGAGGGTTTTGCCATCCGCTGGTTTCTCTCTCGTCCGTCGCGACCCTGAAGTAACTCCATTGAACATTGTATATTTTCCCTTGTTCATCTTTCAGTTTCGCAAAGTAGTGCCACCATTCATGTTGGTACTCAGGATGAAAGCGAAAGTCTGACGGTAAAGAGACATGCTCGTCAGGTAATACAGGTTCGAAAATCGTTTGATTTTCACGCGTTAGAATAGAATTAAGCTCGCTTTCTTGTGTCGCTGTCGCTTCCAACCAAAAAGTTGAGTAAAAAACAGCCCCGGTCAAAAAGGCAAACGTAATAACAATGATCGTTGAAACTAACAAGCGTTTTTTAGAGCCCACTTTTTTCATTACAACGCGTCCCTTAATGACTTCATTGGCGTACTCTTAATCATTCTAATAACTGGCAATGCGCCAGCAATCATGATGGCAAGCATCGCCCAAGCAATAGTTTGAGCGTATTCCCAAGGGATCGTTTGAAGCTCCAGAGACCAGCCGAATGATTGCTTAATGATAATATCAACGATCAAGTGTGCAAGTGCCAGACCAAGTGGCACCGCAATAATCGCGGAAATGGCCCCGAAGACAAACAACTGCAAACCACCCAATGCGACAAGTTCCTTTCCGGATACACCCATACATCTCAGCAAAGAGAAGTGCCGCTGCCGCGACAGCTCGCCCGCCAATGTCGCGAAGAATAAGCCAAACACAGCAATAATCAGCGTGATGTTGCCCAAGGTTCCTGCAATAGCGAAGGTATGATCAAATACCCTCATTGCCTGACTATAAATATTACCATTATCAAACACACGGTCTTGCGGGAGGCGGAATACATTTTCTAAGCGATTTTTCAGCCCCTCCCCATTAACGCTATCTTTTAACACCACACCAAGGCCAACATTGCCCGTCCCTGCAAATGCATACAGCCAATTCCGGTGCGACATCATCACCTGGTTATACGGGTTTCCATAATCGTAATAAACACCAACGACTTGCCAGTCTCCACCTAGTGGTTCTTGCAAGTTAATGAAGTCTCCTGGGCGAATATCCAACTTCAAGGCCATCGATTCACTCACCATCAAGCTCTTGGTCGCGTGCAGTTGATACCAGTAATTCGGGACACCTAGTTTTACCGTCAGTGCATCTAGCTCACCTTCAGAAGAGCCTGTACTCACCACTTGCAAGGCACCATGTTCGGTTGGCATATCCTTTTCCCAACGCCACCAAACCGAGTTGACTTCTGGTTGGTTTTGCAGCCACGCACTCATCCGAGCTGCTGAGTTATTTGTCGGGTAGATATAAATATCCGCTGCTAATCGCTGGCTGAGCCATTTATCGGTTGTATCCCTAAAACTGCCTACCATCGTTTCTACGCCGATATTTGCCGCCAGTGCCAACATAAACGCCATTGTTGCCACACCGCGATAACTCATGCTCGCAGCCGCATCGGCAAAAAACCAACGTACACGTACCCAACGCATGGTGTAAGAAAAGCTTTGGAACATATGCCACATAATAAATGGCATAAACAAGGCCACACTAACCAACATCAGCGCAATAATGGCAAAGCCAGTTTCTTGTGTTTTCGGTGCTTGATACACCGCAATTGCCGCGACACAAAACGCACACGCAGCAAGCGCTTGCCAAGAAAACTCACGCCCAGCAAATCGCATTAATGACAGTCGAGAAGAGAGACGAATAGGTTGTGACTTCAGCAAGCGAATCAATGGCCACAAACACGATATTAATGCGCCCATCGCTGCCATGATCAGACTATATAAGCTGGACTGCCAAGACCATCCTATTGTTAAGCCTACGTTGGCATCATACAAATCGCTCAGGCTCGATGAGACTGCAGGGATTAGCTCATTTGCCAAGATCAAACCAAAAAAGTTACCACACGCCCACGCGATAAAGACGAGCAACGATAACTCTAACAACAATGCTTGAGCCAACTGCGTTCCGTTGACCCCCGTCTGTCTCAAAATACCCACCAAACGTTGTCGCTGAATAAATGACAAAGACATCGCTTGATAAAAAATAAACAACCCGACCAAAAATGACAGCATCCCCATCGCAGTGAGATTCATGTGGAATGCATTAGTTAACGACTCAAGCTCCGTGCGCGTATTCCTAACGAGCGTCATACCATTGGGAAGCATGTTTTTCAGTGCTATTAGTTTTTCCTCTGGCATTTCACCACAAGAAATCGCAGACAAACCTGAGCTCCGCTTGAGCATACGCAGTAATGAGATGTCGGTAACCAGCCGAGTCCCTGAGAGCATTTTGTTTTTATCGACTTGAATCGGTCCGAGACGACTTCCGTCATTCATCTCAATAAAGTCCCCATCCTGCCAACTCATGTAAGCGGCCAAATCTTGACTGACTAGAATGGGATAAGGAGGTTTCATTAATGATAAAACGGGCATCTCACCCAAAGATTTGCCTTGCTGCAATGGAATCATCGCGACAGGATCAATCCCCACCAGCATCAAGCTCATATCGGTTTTAGCATCTAGATGTAGCACGTCAAACGGCGCACATTGGTTAAACCCAGCTCGACGCAACTGGATATAGAAACCTTGAGGGATTTTATTGGCAGAGTGTTTAGTTCGGATTCGGTATGGCAAAGGATTGGAGAAAAGCTTTTCTCCTGTCGCATAACTTTGTTTTGCATGCTGATTGATAGAAGTAACACCAACAAGAAGGGACACGCCTAAGGTTAACCCTAGCCAGACAAGAATAATTTGTAGTGGGTAACGACGGTAATGACCGAGTAGTGCCTTAACTACGGGCCATAACATGCAGTTGCCCTCCTTGAAGTCGAATCTTACCTTCCATATGGGCCGCCACTTTTTCACTGTGCGTCACTAACAGCAAAGTACACTCCAGTTGGCGAGCGAGACTCGTCAATAAGCGCATTACCGCTTCTGCGTTTCGCTCGTCTAGGCTACCAGTTGGCTCATCAGCGAGTAGGATTTTAGGTTCCATATAGAGTGCGCGAGCAATAGCAGCACGTTGTTGCTGACCACCAGATGCTTCTTCCGGGTAACGGCCTAGCAGAGGCATTAAATCCAGAGCAGAAAGAATTTGACGCCACAACTCTTTATCTTCTGGCAAACCTTTTAACTGACGACAAAAACGAATATTGTCGGCAATATTGAGCGTAGGAAGCAGGTTGAACTGTTGGAAGATATTACCAATATTGTTGCGGCGATAAAGGGTTCTCAAATGCTCTGGCGCATCATGCATGGCAAAATTTGGAAACTGAACTTCACCAGAGTCTGCAGTATCCAGTCCGGCAATTAAGTTCAGCAAAGTACTTTTACCCGAACCACTTTCTCCCATCAGAGCGACTTGGTCACCTTGCTGTAATGTTAATTCTGCCCCTTGTAATACAGGGTGAAATTCTCCCCCATCTACATAGCCTTTACATAGGTCTGACAGTTTTAACATTGATTATGCCGCTCGGATGGTATTTAAAAATTGGGATCAGAATCTACACTAAAATCCTGTTAGTAGAAAGTATTTTGAATGCTTGATCACACTATGAGAGTACAAATGCAACTCGATTCACTTTCTGTTCCTAATTTTGTTGACGTATTGAGCAGATTTTTGCAGCTGCAGAAAGCTCTGTTTACCTCTATTGACCGATAAGGTTTTTCATCCATTTTCGGCTCACCATTCTTGGCAGACAAATCGTCCACTTCACAACTTCCTCGGTCAAAAAGAGTAAGTAAACCCATTGTGGGTCCCAACCGAGCTGAATCGCTGCAAATGCCGCGAGTGGAATCCCGATCACCCACTGCGCAAGAATGTCTTGATACAAACAAAACTTAACGTCACCACCTGCACGTAATACCCCAACAATGGCCATCATCGGCACCGAGCGTAGTACGACACCTAAAGCAAGAATCACCATAAACTGTTCAGCTAACTGGCGAGTATCCGCTGTCAGTGCACTAAACGCATTAAGGATCCATTGATTGGACACTATCAATACAACAGCGACCACAAATGCGATAAACACATTCAAAATGACCGTAGCCCAAGCTTGGTAATACACAGGTTCAAAGTTTTTCGCGCCGAGTTGGTTACCCACTAAAACCGCAGCTGCATTCGATAGGCCAATCATCATAGCGAGAGCGATTGACTCAACGGGCGTCATCACCGACAACGCTGCCAAACCTTGCACACCCGCTTGCCCCATGATGGCATGGTAAGCGAACAATCCACCAGCCCATGCCAAAAAGTTAAATGTGGTCGGTAAGGAAAGGCTCAAGAAACGCGTTATTTTGTCTAAAACCAAACCTGCGCGTATATCATCCCAACCAAATGCAATTATGTGTTTCTTCAGCCATAAATAGCCAAATAGACAACCGACTTCGATAGCGCCACTGATAACCGTTGCAATGGCTGCCCCTGTAATCCCTAAAGCAGGAAAACCTAAGTGACCAAAAATTAACACCCAGTTGAGGAAAACATTAGACAGAATGCCTATGCCACTAAAAAATGTGCTCAGCCCCGGTTGGTGCATCGCTCTCAAGCCCACCGACATACTAGCGACACACGCAACAGCAAACATGCTAACGGATGAAATAATTAGATAGCTGGCTCCTAACTCAATCACTTCTTGTGAGTCTGTAGTCAGTTTCATAACTGGCTGTGGGAAAATAACAAACAAAGCAACGGCAATGGCGGCAAACACCATGGCTATCATCCATGTTAAAGCGGTACTGCGACGTACCCCGACTTTATCGCCTGCCCCCCAATATTGTGCGGTCAGTAATGCACCACCCGTCGTCACCCCAACTAACATGATGGTAGTAACAAACGTCGCGCGCGCCGCTACCCCAACAGCGGCTATTTCAGCTTCACCAAGTTGGCCGAGCATAAGTACATCAACGAGGCTTCGGCTAGAAAACATCATGCTTTGCAGTGTAATTGGTAGCGCGATCGCGAATAAGCGACGTAAGAATGCTTTATCTGCATGTATTGAGAGTTGAGAGAGAAAAGTCACAAGCGCTCCAACGACAACTTATTGATAGAATGGGGAAAGTGTCTCATGATTATACTCTGTGGTGTTTATTCAACCAACGATTAAAAGGACAGATAATGAAAAAGGTGTTGGTGCTAGGCGCCTCGGGTTACATTGGTTCTCAACTTCTTCCGTTACTCTTAGATAAAGGTTACGCCGTCACGGCTGCGGCGCGACATATCGATTATTTGGAGTCAAGGACTCGACCCCATCCTAATTTAACGTTGCGGTATCTGGACCTAGCCGACGCAGAAGCCACGCTCGCTGTGGTGAACGATTTTGACTTGGTATTTTTCCTAGTACACGGAATGGCACAAGGCGATGACTTTGTTGAGTACGAGCTAAACCTTGCTTTGAACTTTAAATACGCGTTGGAGCAAAGCCGTGTCAAACATGTCATTTATTTAAGTGCCATCCAACCGCAAACCGGAAACTCGCGCCATTTAGCCGCACGCAAAGCAACGGGCAAAATTATCCGACAGTCTGGCGTTCCAGTAACTGAATTGCGTGCAGGCGTCATCATTGGCCCCGGCTCCGCGGCTTTCGAGATCATGCGAGATTTTGTCTACAACTTACCTATTTTGATTGCGCCTAAATGGGTCGACTCAAAAGCCAACCCTATTGCCCTACCCAACCTCAATCACTATTTATTGCAGCTGGCCGAAGCATCACCCCCAGAAGAAAACCAAATTTATGAAGTTGGTGGGCCAGATACACTCAGCTACCGCGAGCAGTTTAAAGTCATTTGCCGAATCACCAACAAGCCTTATCGGCTGTGGTCGACACCGTTGCTTACCCCCAAAATGGCATCGTACTGGCTCGGCTTGGTCACCTCTGTACCAGCAAACATCGGCAAAGCATTACTCGCGGGGTTAGAGCATGACTACATTGCCGATTCCAAAGCGATTGAAGCACGATTTCCGCAAACGCTGATCAACTACGAGCAAGCGGTATCCGATACCATCCAAGATGAAGGCACGTTTGTGCGCAGTAATGTTTGGGGCTTTGAGCCAGCGGCACTTCGTCGATGGCAACCGGGGTATGGCTACTACCCTAAACAAGCCGGTGCGAGCATAAAAACTCAAGCCTCCCCTGCGGCATTATGGAAAGTGGCTCAAAAAATCGGGAGTCGTGAAAAAGGCTATTACTTTGCCAACATTTTGTGGCGCACACGTGAATGGCTCGACATCTTTTTTGGTGGCGGGAAACCGATTCGCGTTTCTCCTCCGGGGCCGGAGCTCAAAGTCGGCGATTATATTGACTCTTGGAAAGTGATTCGCTGCGAGGAAGATCAGTTCCTCTCACTGTTTTTTGGGATGAAAGGCCCGGGGCTTGGACGTTTAGAAATTACCATCAAAGACCATGGTGATGAACGAGAACTGGATATCACCGCTTGGTGGCACCCACAGGGGTTTCTCGGGCTGCTTTACTGGTTTGCCATGATGCCAGCCCATCTATTCATATTCAAAGGCATGGTCAAAGCCATCGCGAAAGAAGCCGAAAGTATCAGTATTACTCCTCAGGTGGGACAGTCTCTGGAGAATCTAGAGAAATAGCCAGGTGATGAGCAATCCCCGCATGGCAATCAATGCACGATTGCTCTCGACTTTCCATCATTTGATGTCGACGCGCAACGGTTCGTCCTTGCGCTTCGAAATCCATCTTGTCAACGGAATGGCAATATCGACACTGCTTTGATTTATTCTCGATAAACTGCTGTGTGACTTCAGCAGCCAACCTCGGACGATGCTCCGCCTCGAAGTTCTCTAACGTAATTTCTCCAGTCAGTTTGTGATAGATGTCGGCTGTAGCGCCGATTTTCAATGCGATTTTAGCAAAAAACTCCCTAGGGACATGGCAATCACTGCACGTAGCGGCAACCACACCCTGAGCATTTTTGAAGTGTGGAGATGCTTGGTACTCCTCAACTATCGTATCCATCCCAATATGGCAACTGTAACAAAACTCGTTGCGATTGGTGTAATCCATACCAAAGTGAAAAACACTGAGGGCCGCCCCACCAAGGATAAACGCCAATAAGCCACCAATTGGTATGCCGAGCATCCATTTTCTGTTTGGTTTACGCCATAAACTCATTGGTGTTCATCCCAAAGCAGCGCTAGCGATAACTCGCATAGTATTCTACGAGCGCGTTTAAATCATCGGCACTAAGCCCTTTGAACGCCTCATCCATTTTTTTATCAACGGAGCGTTTCCCTTGCTTAAACTGTTTCAATGTCGTGGCGAGATATCCCTTCTGCTGACCAGCTAAAATCGAAGCTTCATCCAGAGCGTTGCTGCCACCATCCGAATGACAGTTCTCGCAGCTTTTCGCGTGGATAGCCTTACCTTTCATCGCTAACGCTTGATCAAAAGACTGTTTAGCTGGCACAAACTCAAGCCCAGCATAATGTTTTGCTAACTCTTCAATCTGCGCCTCAGATAAAGATTTAACTATCGACACCATGTCGCCTTTTTTGCTCGTGTCTCCGTAAGCGTGACTAACAGAATTTGCAGGCCTACCTTCTAGGTAACGTAGCATCTGGTCAAAAAAATTGAATTCGGGAATCCCTGCGATGGTAGGAATATTCGTGTCTGAGCTAACACCGTTTGGCCCATGACAAGCTTCACATTCGTATTGTGAAATTAGCTCACTTGGTGACGCTAAACTGTGGGAAGCCAAAGCAGAACTGATGGCTAACACTGAGGAAATTTTTAGTGAGAATTTAATTATCTGGTGCATATTAGACTGACTCCGTAGTAATTATCTTTATTAATCAAAACCAGACAGCGAATAAACGATAGGAAAATCAATTTATAAACGCGACTTAAAACCAACGATATCCAAGATAAAAATATTAAGCCGTCAACTATTTAAAGTAGCGTAGTTCAACACCCTTAACTTTTCTGCACCGACCTCTTCAATCACAGAAAAAACCAACCCAAACAATTGATTTGAAATGACAATAATTTAAATCCAAAAATTCACACATAAAAATAGCGGTTTATTTTAATAATATTTAATATTGCGTCTATACTCTTACAAGCCATGTATTTCGATTTATTCAAGTGATGTAAATATGGATATTTTTCTTTTGGCTTGAATATAAAATTAATATTTCAATCAATCGTTTATTGAAATATTCAACCATTCCTATGCATTCCCACTTACTTTAGGACGAATCGAGAGGGACTATGAACGGTTTAAAGTCGATCGCTACATTAATATTTTTTATTTTACTGCTCACCGGATGTGGTCCAGACAGCAAAAACGATCAGAATACACCGCCACCTGCAGTTGGTGATTTCGAGATCAGTGTTTCCGAGCCATCATTGGTCACTCAAGAAACCGGGGAAACCAAACTGGTGGTCAATTTTACCGTCAAAGACGGCAGTGGCAGACCTCATGAGCTAGACGAAACGAGAGATTTTCGCATCGCACTTCTCAAAGCAATGCCCTCTCGTGTCGATACACAAAACTCGAGCGATCCAGCCTTTGCCTTCAATGGGCGCCATGGCAACACTTATTGGAAGAGTTTCCATCACTCAAGTAATACCGTAAATAACCGTGCCAGCATGGAGAGTGTTTGGGATGGAACACTAGTAAAAACAGACGAAGGGTATCGCTACACGTTTGCCATTCCTGACGTTTTAAAAGTGTCCGATCCTTATACTGCCGACTCTTCTAGCAACAACGGTTTTATCGCTTGGGATGCGGATAAACTCCACCGAATCGTCATGGCGTATGGCGAGCAAGGCAACGGTTTTACCTACGTGTTTGAATGGGTGCCGCAAGAAAGTTCAGATACGGCTGTCTCCCGCAATGTGATTGAAACAGGCACCTGTGAAAACTGTCATATGGGTGAACCGCTTCATCATGGACCGGGCTATCGCTCAATTGATAACAACATTGCCGTTTGTACCGCTTGCCACAATGACAGTAATCCTAGCGCTGCGCCAGCCAGACGCCCTCTCGCTGCCGTTGTTCATCAATACCACGGTAATGTTTTCAAATTAGGTAGCGACAGAAATAACACCAATACTTACAAACAGCCGGTCGACGACAATGACATGCTCGTTACCGACATCAATGGTTTAGTCATTGAAGGCAACCCTTTCCCGCAAGATGCCCGCAACTGTACAACCTGCCATTCAACCGATGTCGCGAAAGCATCAGACGCCAACAATTGGTTTGAACACCCAAGCCAAGTTGCCTGTGAGACCTGTCACTTGTACCGAGACAGAGGTGCGCATGATAACCAAGTCGGTACGGTTTGGGTAAGAAACGGCGAGCCACAAAACTCCTGCTCGGGCTGTCACCGGCCTTATGACCGAGATGACAATGGCGATCCAATCATCGGTCAAGACGCAAGCCGAAGTGCTAAAACGGTTCACGTAATGCGTTTAGAGAATCTTGCAAAGGCACGTGATTCGCTCGAAATCAACGTTGAAAGCGCGCGATTTATTGATGACCAGTTTGAGGTTGAACTAAGAGTGTCGAAAGCGGGCTCAGGTATTGGCTCTATCAACGAACTGACCCCTTTCATTAATGAACATGGGCACCTCAATTTGTTGCTGAACTGGGATAACGGCCAAGGCCCGATAGTCGCAAACAACAGTCTCAACGTCGCCGATGATGGCGCACTTGGTGACGGCTGTGAGGCTCAAGGAGAAGGCCTATTCTTGTGTCATAAAGACTTCACTGACGCTGCGATTAAGCCAACCTCCAACTCTACGTTGACGGTTAACATCGCCGACATGCCACTTTGTGCCAACCGTAGAGATGGCGAGCTCGCCGAATGCGTCACGTTTGAAGGCATCGATCTTATCAAATCGCCTTTCGTCATTGCCGCCAATAACGCATCTGGCTCGTTTGATGTGTCTGGTATCAACAAGCAACACAAACTGCCAGTGGGCGCGGACATTTCATCGTGTAACGATTGTCACAAAGAGCTGACTATCCATAAGCTCGGTGAGCATCCACATGCTGCCACCGACTTCCAACAATGTAAAAATTGCCATAACTCAGAACGTTCTGCGTTTTATCCTGGAATGGCGGCTGATCTAAAGTACCACGTGCACTCATTCCATGCCTTTGGCTCCGCTCATAGCGGTGAAGCGCCTTTCCCTGGCGCAGTCAACAACTGTGAGGCCTGCCATACCAATGCTCAATACAACTTACCTAGCCAACAAAATACGCGCCCTTCTCTTGCGAGTGGTAAATACTTTAGTCCTGCATTAGTCGCCTGTGGCGCGTGTCACTTAGAGTCATCTTTAGCTAATGCTGACCCGGATACCGTGGCAGGAGATGCGCCTCTGAACCATATGCTGAATCACGGCGCGGTATTTGGAGCAGACACAGCAGTACAAGCAACGGGCTCCGAACAATGTGCGACTTGCCATGCTATTGGTCAGTCCCAAGGGGTAGATAAGGTTCACAAGGTATACGACTACCGTTGAATTCGTCATTGAACACAATGCTTTGACAACTAAGGATAAGAAAAGGAAGAGCTATGAAAGCAATGTTTCTGCGGTGGTTGGTAGCTGGGATACTTGGGTTAGGCGTCATCTTCACCGTCAGTTCGGAAGATGTCGCCAAGCCAGAACCCGAAGCGGCGACGTTAACTCAAGAAGAAATGGAAACCATATTAGACACCAAGTTTTCCGAGGGGAAATATTCACGCCGCGGGCCAGATGGCTGCCTTCGTTGCCATGACGATACATCAGATAAACCTGCAACGGGTATTTTCGACAACATTCATGGCAAGTCCGCAAACCTGCATGGGCCAATGAATGATAAACAGTGTGAAGCATGCCATGGCCCAGCAAACAATCACGAGCGCAACCCGCGAAAAGGACAAGTTCGCGAGCCGATGATCACTTTTGGGCCAAACTCCCCTGTTCCAGCCGAAAAGCAAAACAGCGTGTGTTTATCTTGTCACCAAGATGCGAAACGCTCGACTTGGCATAGTAGCGAGCACGCTTTTGAAGGGCTGTCTTGTGCAAGCTGTCACCAACTGCATCAAAAAGACGATCCGATGATGGTTGCCGAAATGCAAGCAGACAAATGCACCGATTGTCACTCCCGCACCAAATCGGATATCCACAAACGCAGTCGTCATCCTATTATCGACGGCGTCATGACTTGTTCTAGCTGCCACAATCCACATCAGACATTAAATGAAGCAAGCCTGAACTGGTCAACCGTCAATAACGCTTGTTACGAGTGTCATGCAGAAAAACGCGGCCCATTCTTATGGGAGCATGAGCCTGTAACTGAAGATTGCACATCCTGCCACACACCTCATGGTTCAGTGAACAAAGCCCTGCTCAATAAACGACTGCCAATGCTATGTCAGGAATGTCACCGTGTGCCACATGCAAACGTAGCCATTCCTGAAAACGACTTGAGAGTGCGAGGCGGAAGTTGTTTGAACTGCCACAATCAAGTGCATGGCTCTAACCACCCACGTGGTCAAACATTAAGTTATTAGGAGGGAGGCATGAAACTATCTCAACTGTGCATCGCTATTTCCCTTGCTTTTGCTGTGCAAGCGCACGCCAACGATTATTCGTTACAACGTTCTCAACCAGCCGACACTAGCCGCTGGCAGTGCAGTGAATGCAGCAGCGACGGCACATGGAGTGGAGAAGTCAGCGCGGGCGTCGGTTACCTTAACAACGACGGTTCCTCTCGATTCTATAATTGGAATCCGCCCGTTTACGGTACAAACTCTGACAACAAACACTTTAACGCGAGCCTAAACGCCGATATCGAACAATATGAAGACGACGGGTTCTACAATCGAATCGTCGTCGAAGATCTTGGTTTGCAACGCTTCTTACTGCAGTGGGAAATGGGCCAGTACGACGGATTACGTGTCCTCGGCAGTTACAGTGAAACTCCTTATTTCTGGAATCAGTCCTCACTCAGTGCGTATCATCCAAGAGAAGATGCACTCGTTAGTGGTGACCTATCGAAATATGAAAACTTAGTGACGCGAGAGACATTTAAGCTAGAACTCAAGTACACACCACATACGCCATGGAAGCCATATGCATCCATGAAGCACGAACGTAAAGAAGGCACAACTTCGCTCTATTCATCGACCATTCCGGGTTACGCCAACGCGCCGGGATTCATACCCAAAGCCGTCGATCATGAAACCTTAAATACTCAAGTAGGAGTAAGCTACATTGAAGATTTGTGGCTGGTGGATATTGCGTATCGCGGCTCGTTTTTCCGCAATGACAAGTCCGCACTCTATTACGGCGGTGTTACTAACCCTTACGCCAACCACCTTGCGTATGAGCCTGACAACGACTTTCACCAATTTGCTGTCACGGGGAATTATCGGTTGAATCAACAAACGTTCAGTGGCCGCTTACTTTGGTCACAGACGTCTTCTGAAGGCGGGTTAAATCCATTCCCGCAGTCCCCCGTTAACTCCAATACATTCCATGGCGAAACTAACACTTGGCAAATGAGCGCGGATTACCACAACAAACTTTCGCGAGACACTGCTTTCGCCATTTCTGCGGACTATTCAGATAAAGACGATAACTCCGATAGAAACACCATCATCGGAGCGACGAGAGAAAAATACGACCACACCAAAACCAAACTGGAAGCAACACTCAAGTATCGTGTTACTTCTGATGTAAAAGTGAATACGGGTTACCATTTTAGACAAGATGAGCGAAGTTATGCTGATAGGAAACGTACCGATGAACAACGCGTTTTTGTTGGGGCCCAGTACCGACCAAATAGACCGTGGCAATTAGGCGGTAAAGTCTCCTACTCTTTCCGCAATGGCTCTGATTGGCAGGACGACAGCAGCGACTCGCCTAATTTGCGCCAATACTATTTAGCCGACAAAGAGAGGATTGAGCTCCGTGGCGACGGCAGTTATGACATGACAGACGATGTCCAGCTACTTGCAGAACTTTGGTACGGAAATGATGACTATGCAAAACCCGATATTGGTTTAAGCGAAGGGGAAGATTACGGCTACGACCTCAGCCTCAACTTCAATTTACTCGACGGATTAAGCGGGCATGTATTTTACAATCAACAGATCATCCGCTCCGAGCAACAACAAGCAAACTCTGACGTTGTCGGCTGGAATCGCTACACCACCAAGCTCAAAGATGACATCACAACCATTGGTTTTGGTGTGAGTAAAGAGCGACTGCTGGACGACAAACTTTCTATCTCATTTGATTACAGCTACAGCCAAGCGGACAGTAAATCTTCAACCACATCTGGTGGTTACCAATATCCTGATAACGAGGCGAACTCGTATCGATTTGAAGTCATCGCTGACTATGAAGTATCTGAAAATCAAAACGTGCAGCTTAACCTTCGTTATGAAGACTACTCAGAAGAGGATTACTTGTTTAACAACGAAACCGAAACGATGGGCGACGTTTTGCAAAGCTATGAAGGTCTGTATGGCGGCGTCTATTGGAAATATCGCTTTTAAGCACAGTGTGACGTAACAAAAAAAGCATCAGACGTTTCAAGCGCCTGATGCTTTCGTATTTCAATTCTACTGCTGTGAGAAGTTGATTAAGCTTGGAAGCTCAAAGGAATCTCAGCCAATTGGTTACCCTCGTTTGCAGGGAAGATAAGGTACTCGCCGTGGTATTTCACCATCGATTTGTAGTCCGTCACTTTATGCACCATAAAGCCCGCTTGCGCTGCTTTCTCAACAAACTCAGCATGGTTGCCACGCACAAACCAGCTCATTGGTTTGACGAGCAGCTCGCCGTCGAAGCAGCTTTCGCATTGATCTGCACATAGCGCCAAAGAGTTTTGACCTTCCGTGAAGATTTGGATTTTGCCACAACCAACCAATTGTTCAGAGGTAGAAACTTCCCAACCTGCTTGCTCCATCACATCTAAAAATGCTTCGACGTCAGAGTCTTTGATCACTTTTGAATCTTCATCTTCAGGAAAAAACTGAGCGTAAAAAGCGGAAATACGCTTGAAGATAAACAACAAACCAGCGTCATTACCCTTTGAACGACCCGCTTTTTGCCAACGTGTTAAGTCATCGCCTACGGCTCGACCGAAACGCTGAGATTTAAGTGCTTTGGTAACCCAGCGCACTAAATAATGGTTATTCGCAACAGGGGCATTGGCTAACTTACCTGAGCGATGCTCTTGATCTAACTCTTCAAGTGCTGAGTTAACTAAGTTTTGAATTTCTTTGGTGTAATTCGACATTACGCCTTTCTTCCTAAAGTCCAATAAAACAGTGCTGAAAGCACAGAACAAGCAAACATCACAATGATCATCGGCCACGCCACATTACCTGGTAGTGATGCCACCAGCGCGCCAACCAATGAGCCGATACCGAATCTTAACGTCCCCGCCAGAGACGAAGCTGTACCCGCCATTGATGGGTAGCCACTTAAAAGCAGCGCCATCGCGTTACTACCTATCGTCGACAATGTACCGATAAACAGCACAACAAAAGGTACGATGCCCCATAATCCGAAGTCCATTAACCAACTTACGAATAAACCAATCCCCGCCAAAAGTTGCACGAACAACCCAAAACGAAGCATGGCATGAGAGCCAACTTTCTTCACCAAGCGACCATTAATACTGGTCATGATGATCATCGCAACAATGTTCAAACCAAATAAATAACCAAAGTGGTCTGGTCGAACACCATATAAATCAATGTAAACAAACGAACCCGCAGTCAGGAATGCAAACATTCCGGAAAATGAAAACGCTCCAGAAAGCATCAAACCTATCGCTTCAGGGTTGGAGCATAATCTGACGTAGTTTCTCATCGTAGTGCGAAAACGAAGCGGCTGACGATTTTCTGGTTTCAGCGTCTCTGGAATTTTCCAAAGTACCAGTAGAATTACCACCACAGCGAAAATGGCTAATACCCAAAAAATAGAACGCCAACCAAACCAAATTGCTAGATGACCGCCTATCATAGGCGCGACCAAGGGTGCCATGGTGATCACTAAGGTGACGAAAGACATTGCACGGGCAAAGTCTTCACGGTCAAACATGTCACGCACGACGGCTTGGATAATGACCGCCGCTGCCGCGCCAGCAAAGCCTTGCGCTGTTCGCACATAAGTCAATGCATCAATGCCGTTTGTGGTCGCACTCACTACCGCCGCTAATCCAAAGAAAAGCACACCCAAAATCAGTACAGGTCTACGGCCAAAACTATCGGCAAGCGGCCCATGAATTAACTGGCCAATCGCAAAACCTGCCGTATAAGCCGTCAACGTAATCTGAACCGCGCCAGGCGCAACACCCAAATCCTTCGCGATGGTTGGCATTGCAGGCAAATACATGTCGATCGCCAAAGGCGTCAAAGCACCAATCGCTCCTAATACAAGAAACAATAGAAAACTGATTTGGGATTGCGGAGCGCTTTGCGCTTTTTCTGTCATTCTTTTACCTCTTGTTGGAGCCCTTTCGTCAATACTTGCAGAACAAAGTGAAAATAACGGACGGTTCTCATATCGCTGATATCTAGAAGCCAAAGGCCTGTTCTATCAACGTTCGAGAATCATAAGGGCAAATATGTACCAAGGTGTGACCTTGACGAACTCGACATAGAAAAGCGTGTGAAAGCGAAGTGTGTTTATGGGAAATAAACACAATGCAATAAAAATGATGGAATTGATTCCACCATTTATTCACCACAGCCGAAGGCTTTGCAATAAGAGTATGCATGGCTCAGCTAAATGCAAAGGCATATCACTGAGATGAGTAAGCACACCGGAATCGTCTAGGCACTAATTTTGGTAGGAAAATTAATTTTGAGCCAATTCCTACCAAAAAACTAGTTCCAATTGGGAACTAAAGAATTTCCCATGCCGATAATTAATTCCAAATAGAATCAATTTCTTCCGGCGTGAGGTAGCGATAATCGCCAGGTTCTAGTGCCTCATCGAGTTCAATCGAACCAATACGCTCACGATGTAAGTACTCAACTTTATTTCCTAACGCCGCAAACATGCGTTTCACTTGGTGATACTTACCTTCCACAATAGTTAACAATACTTCATTCTCGGCCTCGTTCACGATCTCCAAACGAGCAGGTAATGTTGCTTCTGATTCATTGCGCAAAATGATGCCTTGTTCGAGCTTTTCCGCGTAATCAGGCTGAATCGCATCGACAAGCCAAACACGGTACGTTTTCTCACACTTATGCTTAGGTGAGGTAATACGGTGAGACCACTTACCATCATCCGTAATCAACACCAAACCGGTTGTGTCTACGTCTAATCGGCCTGCAAAGTGAAGGTTTTCAATTTTAGGCTCATCGAGCAATGCGAATGCAGTTTGGTTGTAGCCATCTTCATGTGAACAAACAAAGTCAGCAGGCTTGTACAACATAATGTAGCGAGGGCCAGGAGCACCAATAACACGCTCTTCCCACATTACTTCCGCACCTTCAGGTACTTTAAATGCACCACTTTTTTGAACCTCACCGTCAACGGTGATGTCACCACTTTTGATGATCTTTGTTGCCTGTTTGCGTGTTGCACCCAGAGCGTCACACAAATATTTATCTAAACGCATGAATACCTCATTGAATTATACCCAAGTAACCTCCAAATCTCGGTTTAAAGGTCACTTGGGTATAAAAGTCAGGTATTATAGCGTTCCTCGTTCGAATAGTTGAGCAATTTCACATATTTTCATGTACACACTTCGCCCTTATCAAGCCGACTCGGTTAAAGCCGTCATTCACTACTTTCGTAAACACTCGACACCAGCAGTGATCGTACTGCCTACTGGTGCCGGAAAAAGCTTGGTGATCGCAGAGCTTGCTCGCCTTGCGAAAGGACGAGTGTTAGTCCTTGCCCACGTAAAAGAGCTGGTCGAGCAAAACCACGCGAAGTATGAAGGTTATGGTTTAAAAGGTTCCATCTTCTCAGCGGGATTAGGACGAAAAGAAACTGATCAGCAAGTCGTGTTTGCTTCAGTTCAATCGGTCGTACGTAACTTAGATTCGTTCAAAAACCAGTTTTCTCTGCTCGTTATTGATGAGTGCCATCGTGTGCCAGACGATAAAAACAGCAGCTATCAAAAAGTGATTACGCACCTTCGGGAGCTCAACCCAGGCATTAAGGTGCTGGGACTAACTGCAACGCCCTATCGTTTAGGAATGGGCTGGATTTATCAGTACCATACCCGAGGTCAAGTACGCACCGAAGAGCCGCGATTCTTCCGCGATTGTATTTTCGAACTGCCGATCCGTTACTTGCTCGACGAAAACTTCCTCACTCCAGCCCGCATTATGGACGCGCCCGTTTTGTCTTACGACTTCTCGCAACTGAAACCCGCAAACACCGGACGCTACAAAGAAGCAGAAATGGACATGGTGATCGATAAAGCCAAACGTGCGACTCCGCAAATTGTTGAGCAAATCATGCAATATGCGAGAGAACGTCAAGGTGTCATGATCTTCGCCGCGACTGTCCGACACGCACAAGAGATCCACAGTTTACTGCCAGAAGGAGAAACTGAAATCGTCATTGGTGATACACCTACGCCGGAACGTGACGCGATCATCCAAGCGTTCAAGAATCGTCAAATAAAATATTTGGTCAATGTTTCGGTACTGACTACCGGGTTTGATGCGCCGCATGTCGATTTAATCGCGATTTTGCGACCAACAGAGTCAGTCAGTCTATACCAGCAGATTGTAGGGCGAGGATTACGCTTATCAGACAGAAAATCAGAATGCTTAGTACTTGATTATGCAGGTAACAGTTACGATTTATACCAACCTGAAGTCGGTGATCCCAAACCAGACTCTGACAGTGAAATTATCACGATTCCCTGCCCGGCTTGCGGATTCAATAACAACTTCTGGGGTAAATTGGATAGTAACGGTTTCTTGGTTGAACACTTTGGCAGACGTTGCCAAGGTTACTTTGAAGATGAAGACACAGGCGAGCGTGAACACTGTGGATACCGTTTTCGTGCCAAATACTGTGGTGAATGTGGTGCCGACAACGATATCGCTGCGCGCATTTGTCATGAGTGTGACGCAACGCTTGTTGATCCAGATAAAAAATTAAAAGAAGCCCTTAATCTGAAAGATGCATTAATCTTTGAATGCACAGAAATGGACCTGTCAGTATTCAAGTCCAGTGACGGTAAATCTCAACTCAAGGTGACGTATTCTGGCGAACCATACCAAGGCGAAGGCAATGCGTTAGTTCATGAGTTTTGGTCATTGAGTACCAAAAAACAAAAACAAACGTTTAAAGACCAATTTGTGCGCCCTCACTTGGCAGACAAGCATCGCCCTTTTGAAGAGGCTTCACCGACACGTGTTGTTGCCAATCAACATCGTTTCCGTTTACCTCAGTTTGTTATTGCAAGGAAATCCGGTCGCTTTTGGAAATTGCGAGACAAAATTTTTGAAGACGAGTTGAAATAACGTCTGCAACATTTAGTAAAACTGAACTCGATGATTCACTCTCTGTTCATCTATATCCGATATACTGCGGCTAACGTTCTAGAAAAGGTTTGACTATGTATAAAGCAACGACTTCTCAACATTCTGCGTTACTTTTCGGCCTTATCACGACATTGATGTGTGCACCAAGTTTCGCCAAGCATGACGACTACTATGCATCACAAAATGGTCACGCCATCGTGCAAGATGTCGAAAAGCCTGGAACACGTATTGAATTCGATGAAGATCAAGATGAGGTCTATCGCGCGGTTCAACAAGGATATATACGACCATTTTCGGACCTTTACGCCGCAGTAGAAAACGACCTATACGGCCGTATCATCAAGGTTGAGCTTGAAGAAGATGATGATGCTTGGGTGTATGAATTGAAAATCCTGTACAACAATAGCGTCCTGAAAGTTGAGTATGACGCCGCCACGCTGGAAATGCTTGAGATCAAAGGTCGCAGCTTTAACAAAGCGTTAAAGCCACAAAACAACTAAACTGGTCTAATGCGTAATCCCGACGCAATGCGTAGCTTACTTCGATAACACTCCAAACATAATAAGAATCACCAATATGAAAATACTTGTCGTTGAAGATGACCCTCGTTTAGGCGAGCAAATCATCGAAACATTAGAAAGTACCGGCTGGGTACCAGAATTATCTCAAGATGGCATAGACGCTCTGTATCGCGCGACATCGGAAGAATGGGACGCTATTGTTCTTGATCTAGGACTGCCGAAATTGGATGGCCTCACCGTGCTAAAAGGCATTCGTGATGAAAACATCAATACCCCTGTCGTTATCCTGAGTGCTCGCGATACCCTAACGCAGAGAGTTGAAGGTCTAAACGCAGGTGCAGACGATTACCTAACTAAGCCGTTTGAAATGGTTGAGCTTATCGCTCGTATTCGCGCACAACTACGAAGAGCATCAGGTAACGCCTCTCCTGTGATGCAAATTGGCGACTTGAGCTTGGATACGCGCACTTCTAAAGTCATGTGGCAAGGGCAAGCAGTAAGCTTAACGGCGCTGGAGTATAAAGTGGTCGCTTACTTTATGCATAACCCAGAAAAAGTAATTTCTCGCACCGAACTCGTCGAGCACATTTACAAACAAGACTTTGATCGTGACTCCAACACAATCGAAGTTTTTATCGGCCGAATTCGCAAAAAAATCGCGCCAAAGATCATAAAAACTGTCCGAGGGTTGGGATACCAATTAAATGCCGAATAAGAACAGGCTACCGTTGAACGCAATAAAACGACTGAGTATCAAAAGTCGCCTCGTTTTAGCGGCGATCGTTTGGTTGACGGCAATGATCCTCGCAGCTGGTGTGACGATACCGACCCAAGTGTACAACTATATGGTTGACGACACTCGCTCACAGCTGAGCATTTTTATGGATGAAATCGCCGCTCAGTTAGAAGTCGATGAGACTGGGCACCTCTCACTCGCTGCTCTGCTCTCAGACCCTCGATTTAACCGACCTTACAGTGGTTTATATTGGAGTGCCTCTACCGAGACGAGTCTCGAGCGTTCTCGTTCTTTGTGGGACAAAAAAATCGAATATAAAGGTCTGGATAACGATGCTTACGGCGCGAGAGGCGAAAGGCTGATTACCATCGAAAAAGCTCTGTACTTACCAGATTACGATGGGCCTATCCATATCATTATTGGTATTGACGAAGAGCCTATCAAAAGCACCCTGCAAACGCTAATCGGGCAGCTCTGGCTTATTTTAGGCTTATTATTCGCAGGGGTTCTTGCCGTCATTTTGCTGCAAATTGCATGGTCATTGAGTCCGCTTACAAAGTTACAAAAAGAGTTGGCCGAGCTGAAGTCTGGTAACAAAAAGAGTCTAGAAGAAACCTATCCGAAAGAGATTTCTCCTCTTATCTTCGACCTCAACGCTCTGCTTTTCCATCATCAGGAATTGTTAGAACGAGCTAGGAATCATGCAGGCAATCTTTCACACGCGCTAAAAACCCCCCTTTCTGTCCTAAAAAATGAAGTACAGACGTTAGAACCTGATACGCAATCCCGTCTGCGTACTCCGATCAATCAAATACAAGATCATATCGATTACCATCTGGGCCGTGCCCGCATGGCGGGGTCTATGAATATTTTATCAGTGAAATCGAACCCAGCAGAGCGTGTGGATGCTATCTCAATGGCGTTTGATAAAGTGTATGCGAGCCGAGATATCTCCTTAATTAATGAACTTGATTCAGAGCTGAATGTAGCGGTAGAGCAGACCGATCTCGACGAAATGCTGGGTAACTTGCTTGAAAATGCCTATAAGTGGGCCAACAACATGATTCGTGTGCACTCCTCTCAGGATAAAGACAACATACACATCATCATTGAAGATGACGGACCAGGTATCCCTAAAGAGAAACTGAGTCAAGTAATCAAGAGAGGTGTTAGATTGGATGAAGCAACCCCTGGTTCAGGTCTTGGTCTAAATATAGTCAGTGAAATGGCACACAGTTACCGAGGTCAATTAACACTGGAAGCGAGCGCTTTAGGTGGCTTAAAAGCATCTTTAGTCTTACACCTCAGCCGAACATAAAGCATATAACGCATAAACTTTGTTCTTCGGACCATGATTAGTAAACCGATGAAAATGAAGCCGATGTGAACAAAATCCAAGCAAAGCGTTAAAAGGGATAGCCTTACACCTAGCCAAATCATACCTTTTTGTTGATTTGGATACGATTTGGGTTGCCCATTTATAAGTGGAATGATAGTATCCGCGCTCGCTTGAACAGTTCCTGTTTCAAGCTTTACCACGAACAACAAGGTCGCATTGTTGATTGTGAACATTTGATTTTTACTAATTTGAGAGTAAATACTATGAAATTCGAAGCAGTAGTACGTACTGAACTAGGTAAAGGTGCGAGCCGCCGCCTACGTCACGCTGGCAAATTCCCTGCAGTTGTATACGGCGGTGAAGAAGCAGCAGTAGCTATCGTTCTTAACCACGACGAGATCGTAAACCAAATGGACAAGCCTGAATTCTACGAAGGCCTAGTTCTAGTTATCGATGGCAAAGAAGTTAAAGTTAAGCCACAAGACGTTCAACGTCACGCGTTCAAGCCAAAAGTTGAACACATGGACTTCATCCGTATCTAATTCCCTACCAAGGAATTAATCGGATTAAATCCAAACCTTTTGCATTAAAGATAATCGGACTTACCAACCGAGACATCTAAAAAATTTCAAAACCCCGGAGTCTTACCACCTCCGGGGTTTTACTATATGTGGCATATAACAATTGATTTATGAACGGGCAACGTACTTCACTAAAGTGAGATCCGTCAGCGTCATACGGTCTATGATTTCCGTCTCTTCCTCTCCAGTACGTACAAAACCACACTTCTTGTAGAAGTTAAGCCCCTGTTTATTGGTATCCAGTGCTTTCAGGCTTATCTGCATAACGGGCGTAGAGAGTAGACGCGTTTCTAGTTCATCTAACAATGCACTCCCTGCCCCTTGCCCATAATGCAAAGGAGAGACATAGCAACATGTTACCCACGCCGTTTTATCTTCACAGGTGTGGTTAGGTAGTTCGTAACTTAAAAAGCCGACGATTTCCCCTTGTCTCTCAACGACGATCAATTGGGCCAGTTGCTCAGTCATGACTTGCGTCCACATCCTTTCTCGGCGCTCAATCGTAAACTGATCGATGTAGCTCTGTGGCATTAACCCTTTGTATGCTACCTGCCACGAATCAACATGTATCTTGGCGATTTGAGTTGCTTCCTCTCTGACTGCGTTCCTTACTGTGTATCTCATTACTATCCTTTCTTAAAATTCACCACTTACAAATTCTTTCAACCCTACTCTTTAGATCGAAGCTCAAAGCGAGCAGCCACAGATGCAACGCTTTACATTACTCCATTTCATTTTCATTAATTCAATGATAGTGCACATCGTAATATCCGAAGAAAACGCCTCGTTATTTACGTTTCACTTTCGCTCATTAGATTGAATCTATTTGTTTTAACATCCGGGTATCGAAAGCGGGATAAACACGGTAAGGTATCGAATAAGAATAAATAAACGATATCTAAGGCATAAGATTTCTAAACGGTCGCAATTATAGTACAGAGAGAAATACCCTTTCTGGTTGTATTAAACAGAGTAAGCCAAGATCAAACGAGTTTGGGTTTTACAGTGATCATTTTATATACAAAACATTTCCCTCATCATCAGAGCGAAAATTTATAACGATTTGTGTCATAGCTGCTAAGAAAAACATGAACTTGGCAAAATAATCACCAAAATCAGCGCTATACTTCGCAAAAATGCGCATTGATTCACACAAACCACATTCATTCAATTGGCCACTTCACAAAATAACCCCCTCCCTCTAATTTCAACATACTAAAAACTATTTCTGTTTAATTGGAGACGTAGTTTGCAGGCTTATTAATTCATGTCTCCGATAGAAGTATAAATAAGAGATAGATCACTAAAGTTTCACATTAATTCCGTATATTTCACGCCGTAACAATAACAAAATCACAAAGAAAGGATCCCTTATGAAGTTTTCCAAATCTCTTTTGGTAATGGCAGTGGGCGCTGCGCTAGCAGGATGCGGCTCAGACAGCGATAATTCTCCAGTAACCTGCGAGACTGCAGATTCTTGTACTAAGTTCACCGTTCTCCACACTAACGATAACCACGGTCGCTTTTGGCATAACAGCGACGGCGAATATGGCATGGCTGCGCGTCACACTTTAATCGAATCTATTCGCGCAGAAGTCGAAGCAAAAGGCGGTGAAACCATTCTGCTATCTGGCGGTGATATTAATACCGGCGTACCAGAATCAGACATGCAAGATGCGGTTCCAGACTTCGTAGGGATGAACCTACTTGGTTACGATGCAATGGCTGTCGGTAACCACGAGTTTGATAACTCACTAGATATTCTCGATATGCAAGCTGAGCTAGCTGACTTCCCTATGCTGGCTGCGAATATCTATAAGAAAGATACCAATGAGCGTTACTTCGACCCTTACAAAGTATTTACTATCAACGGCCTTAAGATCGCTGTTATTGGTCTAACCACCCAGGACACGGCGAAGCTAGTTAATCCAGACAACGTATCAAACATCCACTTCGAAGACCCTCAAGTTGAAATCAAAAAAGTACTTAAGGAAATCGAAGAAAACGAAAAAGTAGACCTAGTATTTGCAACGACGCACATGGGTCACTACCAAGATGGTAATAATGGTAGTGAAGCACCAGGGGACGTGAAGCTCGCTCGCTCTCTCGAAGAGGGACAACTAGACGCTATCATCGGTGGTCACTCACAAAACCCAGTGTGTATGGAGCCAGGTACCAATGAGTATGCTGATTTCAAACCTGGTGATGATTGCGCGCCAGACCAACAAAAAGGCACTTGGATTATGCAAGCGCATGAGTGGGGTAAATATGTGGGTCGTGCGGACTTCGAATATTACGACGGCAAGCTTCACTTAGCGAACTACGCACTGATTCCTGTAAACCTTTTGGACGACAACGATGAAGTGATCGGTGAACGCATTCAACAAGATGCGACGGTAAAAGCGTTACTACTGCCATACCAACAGCAAGGTCAAGAGTTATTAGATGAGAAGATTTCTAATACGACGGGTAAGTTAGAAGGTGATCGTAACGTAGTTCGCTCTCAACAAACTAACCTAGGTCATCTACTGGGCGAGGCATACCGTACTTACAAAACGGTAGGTGCTGACTTTGGTGTGATGAACTCTGGCGGTGTGCGTGATTCAATCCAAGATGGTGACATCACTTACCGTGACGTACTAACAGTGCAACCATTCGGTAACTTCGTGACTAAAGCGACAATGACTGGTCAAGAAGTAAAAGAGTACCTTGATGTCGTAGCAACGAAATCTGCAGGCTCTGGCGCTTACGCTCAACTAGATAACATCACTTTAGATGTAGATTGTGATGCTGGCTCAGTAACCATTACCGACATTAACGATAAAGGCTTCGATCTAGACGCAACGTACACATTCTCTGTAATCAGCTTCAGTGCTGCTGGTGGCGATAACTATCCAATCATCGATGTTCAATCTACCCAGCTAACCGATGCATACGTTTTACGTGAGTTCTTCGTAAATAACCCACAGATCTCTGCGGATAGCTACAACAAGAACTTAGAAAACATCAAGTACTTCAGTAACGGTCAAGCTGTGAAAGGTTGCCCAGCAACTAATAGCTAAAAACACCTTACACTCTGACGTGAAGAGCTTTTAGAAGTTGTTCCGTCAGAGCCTCCCTAAAAACCGAAGCGTGACGCTTCGGTTTTTTTATTTTCGTTAAAGTGCTGAAAATTATCGCCCTTCATAAAGTGTTCAAAAATTATTCATTTGTGTTGTTGACGCCCATGTGCTGGGCTTCTATGTTTGATAAGGTCTTTCGAAAATACAGATTCATCAACTAACTTTTCGCTATGAAGTTTCGTAGCTTAGTGGATGATTCTAGGAAAGATGTGAATGGCGTTACAAACACTGCTCTCAAACAATTTGTCTTTTTGACCTAAAACGAAGGTGATTCGCCGCCAAGCGTTCACCAATGAGCAGCGATCTGGACGTCAATATGTTCAAACTGCTGCCATCGAGTTCAGGAGGTCAAAAATGAAACGAGCCAGCAATAGCTACAGACTTCAAATGATCAAAGAAGTGGTTACCCGTAGAGAGCGCGAAGCTTGCACGGATCCTATGGCGAGATACATTCATCAGCTGATGGATGAACGCCCGACAAGTAAATTAGATGTTGAATTCAATCATCGATTTTCAGGAAGCCACTTTGACGAACATGCTGGGGGATGGGTCAGTGACCGTTGGTCAATGAAGTAGCGCTAATTTAACGAGTATGCCTTACACGCACCGCATAGTAAGAGCTAATACAGTCCCGGCTCATCATTGATTATTGCCGAGCCGGGATAATTCGAAATTTAAAAGAGATCTTGCTGTGGTGATAATTCTTCTTGAGACTCTTCTGCCTTGCCCTTCCCTGCCAATACCTTTCTTCTATAGCGCTGACGGCATAGCTTAATTACATGCAACTGTTGAGCAGGGGTATAAGTGAGCCAGTTAAATCGCTCTTCTCTTTTACGCATACATCCTTTGCAATACCCTTTTTCGTCCACACTACAAATACCAACGCAAGGGTTTGGGACGGTAAAAAACTCTAGTTGCTCCATGCTCTAACCGTTTTTTGCTCGCTGTGCTGTAATGATATTATAACGACTTCAATATAAGCTCCCAACAGTGCTATACATCTTGCACCTTGAAGCCGTTTGAGTATATAAACTGGACTCTGTCACAGTAATACGAAACTATTACCTTATGCTGACAAAAACAGTGTTTTATTACCTATACTTACCACGTTTTCTAAAAACGGAGTCTATAAAATGAAGCTTAGCCTAAAAACGTTAGTTACAGCAATCTCTCTTCCTGTTCTTATGACTGCATGTGCTAGCAACGGTGACAATGTGAAAGAAATTACGGCTCAAGATTTACAGCACCATAATTGGGAGCTGGTTCAGATTGATGGTAAAAACATCGAATTAAAAGAACGTCAGCAAGCGCCTCGCTTAGAAATCGGAGAAAATCTGACTGCAAATGGTAACGCGGGGTGTAACAACTTCTTTGGTCAAGCTGAACTAAAAAACAATCAACTACGCATCGAAAAAATGGGAATGACCATGAAGATGTGTATGGATGACCAAATGAAAATTGAGCAAGCGATGTCTGAAACTCTTACTGAATGGAGTGATATAACGCTAACCAAAGAAGGGCTAATGCTTAAAAATGACGATCACGAACTAACGTTTCAGTTGCGTGATTGGGTAAACTAAGTCCCATTTCATATTCTAAGAGCAGCCATAAAATGGCTGCTTTTTTTATGCCTCCTAATCCATATCAAAGCAGGCAGGATGTCTGTTTCGCACGTTTCGGTTAGCAAAATCGTTTAAAACGACAAACTCTTTCCCTCTTTACGCCCTCAACGCCACGTCTACGACGCGGGTTCAGTCTTCCAAATCAACATATCGAAGTTGCTTGAGGACAATAATTTTCAATTACTTGAAAGAATATCGTCAAACAAGCGGTCCGCTCCTGTATACCTAAAACGACACCAGAATTGTCCTTTCTTCGTTTTGCTTCACATTGAGAATAATTCTTTGAATCAATGAGTGATTCCGTTTGGGATTGGCATTGATAATAGAGAGAGATGGATTACTATCCTTGTAACAAAGCGGAGCGACTTGTTTAGACGTCAATAACGCCGGAAACGAGAATAAAAAGACATAACACGGAATAGATATGAAAAAGCTACTCAGTACCGTTGGCATTTTAGCCACCACTTTCGCGACATCTTCTTTTGCCAACTCATCGGTTGCTAGTGAATGGCAAAAAATCGAACAACAAGCCGACGGACAATCCGTCTACTTTCATGCTTGGGGCGGAAGCCAAGAAATTAATCGCTACATCCAGTGGGCGAGTAGAGAGCTAAAATCGCGTTATAACGTGACGCTAAACCACGTTAAAGTCACCGATATTTCTGAGACCACCACTCGACTTATCGCAGAAAAAGCCGCAGGTAAAAACAGCGGTGGCAGTGTTGATATGGTTTGGATCAATGGCGAAAACTTCAAATCTATGAAGGATAACCAATTGCTGTTTGGTCCTTTTGTTGAAGGTTTGCCAAGCTGGCAATACGTCGATAAATCATTGCCAATTGATGTGGATTTTTCAGAGCCGACTGAAGGTCTGGAAGCACCTTGGGGTGTGGGGCAATTAGTGTTTATCCATGATGAGCAAACCCTGCATAACCCTCCTCGATCATTTGCTGAAATGCTGAGTTACGCAAAGGCGTTTCCAAATCGCCTAACTTACCCTCGCCCACCAGAGTTTCATGGCACAAGCTTTATTAAAGCATTACTCATTGAACTGTCTAACAACGCCCCTGCTCTGCAACAACCAGTTACCGATGACACGTTTGAACAAGTTACTCAACCGCTATGGGCTTACCTAGATGAGTTCCATAAAGTCGCTTGGCGCGGTGGTAAACAGTTTCCAGGCGGTACAGCAGAAACCCTTCAACTACTGGATGATGGTCAGACTGACCTGGCAATTACCTTTAACCCGAACGCGGTTTTCTCTGCGCAGTCGAGCGGTAATCTTGCAGAAAGCACCAAAGCGTATGCGATGGACGCAGGTGCACTCTCAAACATTCACTTCTTAGCGATTCCTTGGAACGCAAATGCCAGTGCTGGTGCGCAAGTTGCGATAAACTTTTTATTGAGCCCTGAAGCACAATCTCGCAAAGGTAACCTTAACATCTGGGGCGATCCTTCAGTGCTAAGCAGCCAATACCTAACAGGTTCGGCTAAACATACTCAACAATTCAAATCTATCGCTGAGCCGCATCCAAGTTGGCAATCTGCCTTAGAAAAAGAATGGTTGAAACGCTACGGGAATTAATAAGAGCCCATGTTAAGAGCGCTATATTTAGTCATTATCGCAGTTTGTATTTTGCCTACCATTCCGGGACTACTCGGAGTGGTGGTCTCTGCGCTCGGTTATGTGCCTCCTATCGGCTTGCACCACTTTTCTTTAGATGGCTTTAACGCTGTTTTTGATTGGGAGGGTGTTTGGACATCCATCGGGCTTACTTTCTACTCTGCCATTTTCAGTAGCTACTTGGCTTGCTTGATCACATTTGCGATTTTGCAAGCATCGTGGGGCAGCAAGTTTTGGCGAAAAATTGAAGTAAGCCTCTCGCCACTTCTTGCCATGCCGCACGTAGCGTTTGCGATTGGCTTTGCGTTCTTGTTTGCCCCAACTGGTATGGGCGTTAGGGTTCTCAACCAACTGTTTGGTTACGATCCCAATGCGCAAACGGTGAATGACTTAGCATTGCTGATTAAAGATCCGCATGCACTCGGTTTGATCATCATGCTTGCGATTAAAGAAGTGCCGTTTTTATTGTTGATGAGTATTCCAATTCTTCAGCAATTGAAAGTCGATAAGATTGAAAAAGTCAGTCACTCAATGGGCTACAGTTCGGCGCAAGCGTGGTGGAAATGCTTGTTCCCACAGTGGATAGCAAAACTGCGCTTTCCAATGCTGGCGGTATTGGCTTACAGCTTGTCGGTTGTCGATGTTGCATTGATTATTGGCCCTACCAACCCACCAACATTTGCGGTTTTAGTGTGGCAGTGGTTTAACGACCCTGATTTATCGCTACTACCAAGAGCTGCCGCAGGCGCGGTAGTGTTGTTTGCGATCGCTAGCCTTGTGATTGGATTTGCACGCTTAATGGAATGGTGTATTACCAAAGGCTTCAAACGCTGGCAGTACTCTGGTCGAAACGGGTTTCGTTTACCCGGTAAGACCCTGTTTTCACTGATTGCGCTACTCGCACTTCTAATGATTCCACTCATGGTGGTATGGAGCTTTGCTCAACGCTGGCGCTTTCCAGATTTACTACCGAGCCGCTATAGCCTGCGTTTTTGGGAATACGGATGGCACAGCATTCTTGGCACGCTGGAACAGAGCATGCTGATTGCTGTTATCAGCGCGACCGTCGCTCTAGTCCTTGCCTTGATCGCACACGAGTATCGCCTTCGTTATCGCTGGCAGGTGCCCGGTTACATTATCGCCATCCCAATGCTGATTCCTCAGCTATCGGTGCTATTCGGTATGCAAGTAGTGACACTGTATTTTAACAGTAACGCGTATTTCTTTTGGGTATGCTGGGCGCATGTGTTCTTCGCATTCCCATTTATTTACCTCTCGCTAGACGGCCCGTGGCGCAGCTTCGACAACGGCTTAACTCGCGTCGCACTCAGCTTGGGTAAATCACCGATGCAAGCTTGGTTAAAAGTGAAACTGCCAATCCTCCTACCTGCAATTACATTCGCATGGGCGGTCGGTATTAGCGTAAGTCTGGCGCAATACCTACCGACACTGGTGCTAGGGGCTGGGCGCATTAGCACCATCACCACCGAAGCCGTTGCGCTATCCAGTGGTTTTGACCGACGTGTCACCGCGATTTATGCCATTTGGCAAGCACTCTTGCCGTTCTTGTTCTTCTCTTTTGCGATACTACTAAGCCGCTTACACGTGAAGTATCGCCGCTTGTCTATAAAAGGTTTACTACTGAATGAGTCTTTGTCTCGAAAACCTCGCCATCCGTAAAACCAATGGCGACACGCTTTTCTCAGCGTTCAACATGACCGTAGAGAAAGGTGAAATTGTTACTCTGATGGGACCAAGCGGTTGTGGTAAATCCACTTTGTTGGATGCCATTGCTGGACACCTCTCCGCCGAGTTCAACTACTCTGGCTCCATTACGCTTGATAACGAAAAGTTGGATGCCCTCCCTGCACATAAGCGGCAGGTTGGTATTCTGTTCCAAGAAGATTTGCTCTTCCCTCACTTAACGGTATGGGAGAATCTTGCATTCGCGCTACCAAACTCAATCAAAGGTGAGGAGCGTAAAGCACACGCCATGCAAGCACTGAAGAACATTGCATTGACCAAACTTGCCGAATCCTTCCCAGATCAAATCTCCGGAGGACAACGAGCCCGTATTGCTTTGACTCGTATGCTGTTGGCAAAGCCGAAAGTTGCGCTACTCGATGAGCCCTACAGCAAGTTAGATAAAGATCTGCGCGTACAATTTCGCAATTGGGTGGTCGAGCAATTGCAGCAAGCGAACATCCCTACTTTGATGGTAACGCACGATGAAGACGATATTCCCAATGGCAGCCGTTGTCTAAACTGGCCGTGGGAGACAAATCATGCTTGATAGCCTAAGTATAAAGCTCATCCGCAAACCGCTGGCACTCAGTGCGACATACCTCGACAAATGTGGTATCACCGCAAATCAAACGACAGTATTTGGCTTTGTGCTTGGCTGTTTTACCCTGCCGGCTTTGATCGCCGAACAATACTTGTTGGCGTTGCTGTTTATTTTGCTGAATAGAATCTGTGATGGATTAGACGGTGCACTGGCGAGGATTCAAGGCATTACTGATGCGGGCGGTTTTCTCGATATCAGCTTAGATTTTCTGTTCTATTCCCTGATTCCTTTTGGTTTTGTGTTAGCAAACCCAGAACAAAATGCCATTGCAGGGGCATTTTTGATTTTTTCCTTTGTCGGAACGGGAAGCAGCTTTTTGGCTTTTGCCATCATGGCAGGCAAACAAGGCATCGATAATCCAGTGTATAAACACAAATCTCTCTACTACATGAGCGGTTTAACCGAAGGTACTGAAACCATTGGTTGTTTGGTGCTATTTTGTTTGTTACCGCAACACTTTGCCGTCATTGCTTATATCTTTGGTGCAGCATGTTGGTTTACCACATTCACACGTATTTACTCTGGGTTTCATACGCTTAAAGGCCATTAAACCACTTAGAAGTTCACGTTTTCTTGAGAGAAAAGCCGCTAAGTACCTGTTTTATATAACACTAAAGCATATATTAAATTGGGGTATATACTCTTTGGATGGAGAGAAATCATTCGGAGGCTATATGAAAAAATACGTCAAGCTAGGTATGCTGCTCATCATGTCTTGTATTGTTGTGCTTAGCGGCTGTACCTCACCTAACCCGTACGGAGATGCATACGGCTCTTCAGACACACGCAAAGTTCAGCAGGTTTACTACGGAACGATTGAAAAAGTTGAACCAGTAACCATTGATGCCTCTACCCAATCCAACGCCATAGGTACAATCGCTGGTGCCGCCGTGGGTGGTATATTAGGCTCAAAAGTCGGGGGCGGCTCTGGCTCGGATATCGCAGCTATTGGTGGTGGTCTGCTGGGTGGTTATGCCGGCAGTAAAGCCGCTGAAGCAACCGCGAAACGAAATGGTGTGAATCTGACCATTCGCTTAGAGGATGGAAAAATAATCTCTGTCGTTCAAGAAGCAAACCCAAACATGATTTTTCAGCCAGGCCAAGCGGTTCAAATCAACATGTCTGGTAATGACGCAAGGGTTGTACCTCGCTAATTTGAACACGATGACTCCGTTCCATTGGTCTGCTGTTTTGTTTCAAAGAGCTTAATCCGCGCAAGCGTACATTGCTTACTTATCGGCTTGCGCGATTCTATTTGTATCAAATTTGATCGTCGTCAATGGAACATCAATCTCCCACACCTTTCGATGTTCAAATGACATCGAGTTGCTAGCATGAGCCCATTCCAGATAACTTTGGGCTTGTTATGACACCGAATGTTGACCACGTACTCCTTAATATCGCGCTAAACCTCAGCTCTAATCGCTCTCACGAGCAGCAATATCAAAACCTCATTGATGGGGTCGCGCAAGTATTCCCATGTGATGCTAGTTGCCTGTTTATCTTCGATGAGGATGGGTTTCTGACTCCTGTCGCGGTAAAAGGCTTATCCAGCGCGGTCTTAGGTCGTCGCTATTTCCCCAAAGCGCATCCACGCTTAGATGCCATTATTCATAGCCGCGAACCGGTGCGTTTCGATGCCGATTGTTCACTGCCTGATCCTTTTGACGGCACACTATTAACCGAAGACCAGTGCATTGATGTACACGATTGCATGGGCTTTAGCTTGTATGTGGAAGGCCAACTTGTTGGCGCACTAACTATGGACGCCCTAACGGTGGGCGCGTTTGATGACATTGACCCTGTCGCTATCGAAACCTTGGCGGCTTTGACCGCTGCGACATTGCGTAACATTGCTCAATTAAAAGCGCTCAAAGCACAAAACCAAAAGCAGAAAAGCGTCACTCAAACCCTTATCCAACAAGCCCGTTCCCAACATGGCGAAATGGTAGGCTTGAGCCAGCAGATCAACCAGTTACGAAACAACATTGCGACCGTTGCTCAATCGGATTACGCGGTACTTATCACAGGAGAGACCGGTACTGGTAAAGAACTGGTCGCGCACTCGGTGCACGCGCAATCTCATCGTAGCGATAAGCCGATGATCTACGTCAACTGTGCAGCCCTGCCTGAAGGTCTGGCTGAGAGTGAACTGTTTGGCCATGTCAAAGGCGCATTCACTGGAGCCAATAGCCACCGCGCCGGTAAGTTTGAACTGGCAGACGGCGGAACGATTTTCCTTGATGAAGTGGGCGAACTGCCTTTGATTTTACAGGCAAAATTGCTGCGTGTGATTCAACAAGGCGAGCTGCAACGTGTGGGTAGCGATCAGCATTTGATGGTCAATGTGCGCATCATCGCCGCGACCAATCGACAATTAGAAAAAGAGGTCGAAGCTGGCACGTTTCGAGCAGACCTTTTCCACCGTTTGAACGTGTTCCCAATCCAAGTCCCCCCACTTCGTACCCGTGACGGTGATATTCCCGTTTTAGCCGGATATCTGTTAGAAAAAGTACGCCAACAATTTAATGCGCCCAACCTACACGTTCACCCTAAGGTGTTGACTCAACTGGAGTCTTTACCTTGGTACGGAAACGTACGCGAGCTCGAACACACTTTAACTCGCGCGGCTTTACACGCCATTCAACAAGGCGCGAGCACAATCATGCTTAACCATTTCGACACCTCATTGGCTCTCGATGATGTAAAAAACACATCGCATTATCTGCCTAAAGAAAGCCAACCAATGCGAGAGCTAATAGAAAGCTATCAACGTGATTTAATTGAACATGCTTTAAGCCAAACTGGTGGCGTTTGGGCAAAAGCAGCGGAGTTTTTGCAAATGGATCGCGGAAACTTATATCGAATGGGTAAAAAACTCGGGATCAATAAATAACCAACCACAAGAGGCTGATGTAATCAAGACATCATTTACGTTGTCTTAATTACATCGTCCGCCCTATCAAAAACAAACAAAGCCATTAAAAATCAACAATATAACAATTGGCACGTATTCTGCTCTCTGGTGGTCAACATCACGACTATTAAAACAATCACTGGAGAACCCAATATGTTCTGTATTCAATGTGAACAGACAATTCAAACCCCTGCTGTTAAAGGTTGTTCTTTTGCACAAGGCATGTGTGGCAAAACTTCTGAAGTATCAGACCTACAAGACGTGTTGGTTTACACACTGCAAGGGGTTTCTTTTTGGGCATCAAAAGCACTTGAATTCAATATCATTAACGATGAAATCAACCAATGGGCACCAAAAGCATTTTTCTCTACATTGACGAACGTAAACTTCGACCCTGAACGTGTCCTAGAGCTGACTTCTCAAGCTGCAACGTACAAAGCATTGCTAAAAGAGCAAGTGATGTCTGCAGCCACGCTCGCCGATACCGAAGTCGCTGACATTCCTGCCGTTGCCAACTTCGAGCTACCAAACAGCGCAGAAGCGATCTTAGCTTTTGCTCCTCAAGTCGCGGTTAACCGTGGTAAAGACCAAGTACATGAAGATGTTATTGGCCTACGCCTACTTTGCCTATACGGACTTAAAGGTGCCGCAGCGTACATGGAGCACGCACGTGTTCTTGAGCAAACCAACAACGATATCTATGCCGAATACCATGAAATCATGGCGTGGTTGGGCACAGATCCTGAAGATCTCGGCGAACTACTTGATTGCTCAATGCGCATTGGCCTGATGAACTACAAAGTGATGGAAATGCTCGACCAAGGTGAAACAACGACCTTCGGCCATCCAGAACCAACCACGGTGAACGTCAAGCCAGTAAAAGGCAAATGCATTCTTGTTTCTGGCCATGATTTGCATGACCTAGAAAAAATCCTGCAACAGACTGAAGGCAAAGGCATTAACGTTTACACCAACGGAGAAATGCTGCCTGCACACGGCTACCCTGAGCTGAAGAAATACCCTCATCTCGTCGGTAACTACGGCAGCGCATGGCAAAACCAACAGAAAGAATTCGCAAACTTCCCTGGCGCAATCGTAATGACGTCAAACTGTTTGTTGAATCCAAATGTGGGTCAATACGCAGACCGTCTATTCACCCGTAGTATTGTTGGCTGGCCTGGAGTGGCTCACATTGAAGGCGATGATTTTGGCCAAGTAATTGAATGTGCTCTAGCGCAAGACGGTTTCCAACACGACGAAATCGAACACCATATCACGGTTGGTTTTGGTCGCAATGCACTGATGAACGCCGCCCCTGCGGTTATCGACCAAGTGAAGCAAGGCAACATCAAACACTTCTTCCTAGTCGGTGGTTGTGATGGTGATAAAGCGGAACGTAGCTACTACACCGATTTTACGGCTGAAGCACCAGAAGACACGCTAATCCTGACGTTGGCGTGTGGTAAGTTCCGCTTCAACAAGAATACGTTCGGCGATATCAACGGCATCCCTCGCCTATTGGATGTGGGCCAATGTAACGATGCTTACTCTGCAATCCAGCTTGCACTTGCACTGGCGAAAGAGTTTGACTGTGACATCAATGAACTACCACTCACGCTTGTGCTTTCTTGGTTCGAGCAAAAAGCGATCGTTATCTTGCTAACGCTATTTGCATTGGGCGTGAAAGGCATTTACACAGGCCCTACTGCACCGGCATTCCTAACGCCAAACCTAATCGCCATCATCCAAGAGAAGTTCGATATGCGCAGTATTGGCAATGTTCAGGATGATCTAAAAGCCATCCTAGCAGCCTAATAAACCTACTTGTTACGCGCCTCCTTACGTGGAGGCGCTATCTATTTCGAACCAAAAATAGCCACAACCAAAGAGATTGTTATGTTTTTTGAATGGCAAGGTAACCAGCCCGTCACACTCCGTTGCATCGACAAATACTTCGAAACACACGACACCGTTAGCATTAAGTTGGCTGAGCTAACCGAGTCACTTTTGTTTCAGTTTAAACCTGGCCAGTTTATTAACTTGGGCGTGGAAATTGATGGAAAAATGGAGTTTCGTGCCTATTCAATCAGCTCTATCAATGAAGACGATCACCTTCAACTCACCATCAAACGAGTATCTGGCGGTAAAGTATCGAACTATATCGTTGACTCGCTGCTGCTCGGTGATACCGTTCAAGCATTACCACCAGCGGGCGAATTTAACTGCATTGACCATCCACCCGGTTTACGTGATGGCGAAACAAAAGCCTTGCTTATCAGTGCAGGTTGCGGCGTCACGCCCGTATTTTCGATGGCAAAACACTGGCTGAGTAATCAAGATGAAAACGACAACGATGTGGACATCGCATTTCTTCATATCGCACGCAGCCCAGAAGAGACGATTTACTACGATCAGCTAGAAACGTTCGACGCTGTGTATCCAAACTTCCATTTAAAATTGTTGCTGAAAAACCGCGAAGAAACATCGCATCCACAAGGTCGTTTGAATGCCGATTGGCTTAAAGAGCTTGTTCCTGATTTCAAACAGCGCACCGTTTACCTGTGTGGTCCAAGCCAGTTTATGCAAGATGTTCACGGCTATTTGAATGACCTTGGTTTTGACATGACGAACTTCTACCAAGAGAGTTTTACGCCAGCGACTAGCGCAGAAACATCGATCTCCGATGAAGTTGTTCGTGTTTCTGTTCCTGACTTTGCTCAAACCATCGATGCGCAAAAAGGTCAGGTACTGGCCGATGTGCTTGAAGGCGCAGGTTTACCATTAATCGTCGCTTGTCGCAGCGGCATTTGTGGCTCGTGCAAATGCAAGGTTCGTAAAGGCAGCGTCTCTTCCACCAGCATAGAGACATTAACGCCAGAAGAAATTGAACAAGGCTATGTACTCGCCTGCTCATCAACCATCGAAGCGGATCTTGAAGTGCAGATCGGTTAATGCTGCTGGTATCGATCTTTTATTGTTTCCCGTCATTCCGACGAGCCTAGGCGAGATCAGGAATCTAATATCAGTGTGTTGGGAATAACTCACTCTGAGAATAGACTCTGAATCACACTCGTGTCTCGCTATTCAGATTGACGGGGTATCGCGGAAATGCCAGCCGTACTCAAACGGCTGGTATTATAGATAGGTACAACTTTCGTTTCGTCGTCATTGCTTCTCGCTAAACAACAACACTTTCAATGCTGCTTCGCTGTCTACGTCCATAAACTCTGGCGGGTTATCCAGACGCTCACGGAATGTCAACTCTGGCGCTTCTTCTTTCATGCTTTCAATCAAGAAGTCGCTTGTCACAGATGGCGAGTTCACACATGCCATCACTTGGCCGCCTTCTGCCAACAAATCCGGCAATCGACGTAGAATCTTTTTGTAATCTTTAGTCAGCGCAAAGCTGCCTTTCTGGAATGAAGGCGGATCGATGATAATCAAGTCATACTGACCAGATTTCTTAATCTTACCCCACGATTTAAAGATATCGTGCCCCATAAAGCTTACCTGGTTGATGTTATGACTATTTAGCTTGTGGTTCTCACGACCTTTAGACAACGACGCTTTCGCCATGTCGACGTTAACCACTTTATCTGCGCCACCCGCAATGGCAGCGACAGAAAAGCCACAGGTGTAAGCAAACAAGTTGAGCACGTTTTTATGCTTCGCATTTTCCCGTACCCAATCACGACCGTAGCGCATGTCCAAAAACAGACCGAAATTTTGGTTGCGGCCAATATCCAATTGGTATTTCAAACCGCTTTCTTCAACGACAGGGCGAGCGTCTAATTCACCGACAAGCACTTCTGAAGGCGCTCCATCGGCATAACGGTGCTGAAGAACCATTGTGCGACCTTGCTTATCTGCCCACAGTTGTGATTGTGCCACCGCATTGAGACCGCTTTTCAGCTCAGCGAGAAATGCGTCGTCGACTTCTTTAAACAAGTTGATGATCAACTGACCTTGTAACCAGTCACAGGTAATTTGCTCTAGGCCCTCAAAACGGCGGCCACGACCATGAAACAGTCGACGAATTTCATTCGGAGCTTGCGCGAGCTCGGTTTCTAGATGCTGAAAAAACAGCGGAAGTTGTGATGCTTGCATCGAGTTCTCTTATTAGTTTTCTTTGTGACGATTATTTGATCGTAGGCCAGTTCAGTCCCCAAGGGGAAAGCCAAGTATCCAAACCCTGAGAGACGATTTCACTGTGCCATTTGTTACCAAGCATTTTGTGTTCTCGTGGGTCGCAAACAAAGCGATATTGCTCATCTCGGTATTGGAAGCAAAGTGAAAATGCATGCAGATAACCGCGATCAGCCTCATTGCCTGCATTGTAAATCGGGTCACCAACAATACCTGAGCCAACCGATTTTAATGCCACGCGGATTTGATGCGTTTTACCAGTGTGTGGCTTACATAAAAATAGGCGCTCTCCGGGCTCTGCCGCAAGAGAGAAAAACTGGGTAACGGCTGGGTTATTTTTGCTGTTGACCAGCTTCCATGATGAACGGCGCGAACGCTCCATATCACCAACGACCAAACCTTGTTTCTTTTTCGGCTTTTTAGAGCCAATCGCCAGATAGAACTTTTCCACTTGGCGGTCAGCGAAGGCTTGCGATAACGCACTGGCCGCTTTGGCGTTGCGTCCGAGGAGCAGAATACCCGATGTCATTTTATCCAAGCGATGGATAAGATAAAGCTGCTCATCACCACTCTGCTTAGCCACTTCTTGCAGCAGCATTGTGTCGCCATCGTCTTTATGAACAGAGACGTTGGGATGCTTATTGATGATCAGAAAATCGGGATGGGTATGTAGAATATCGAACATAAAAAACTGGCTCCACGTTTGGAGCCAGCAGTATACATAAGTTATCGGACAAAGCTATCGAGGCTTGCCCCAAGGCCTGAGCTAGAGCTTTCTAGAGAAAATACCAGCAAGACCAATGATTGCGATACCCAGCAGCATGATTTCACCTTTGCCACTGTCAAAGCCAGACTTAATCCCCATGAAGGCAACAATAGCGATCGCAACAGGAATCAAGTATTTAACTAGGTTGTACCACAATCCAAATAGCGGGAAGGATACTTCGCCGTCATTAGTGATCTCTTTTTCTAGCTCAGCACGGCTTAGGCGCCATCCTGCAAAGATACAAACCAACATACCACCAACCGCTAAGAAGATTTTGTCCGTTAGCAAGTCGAAGATATCAAAGGCACCGGTACCGAACAGCGTTGGTCCCATTCCACCTAACGATAGTGACGCAAAAATACATAATGCAGCCATAACTGCACTTGCAGACAGAACAGCGTTAGAGCGCTTCATGCCTTTCTCATCGATTAGGTAAGACACGACAACTTCCAATAGTGAGACTGAAGAAGTTAATGCCGCCACCGTCAAGCCGATGAAAAATAGCAACGCGAATAGCAACCCAATCACACCGCCCATTTCAGCAAATAGTTGAGGAACGACAACGAATACAAGACCAGGGCCTGCCGCAGGCTCCATGCCAAAGGCAAACATAGCTGGGAACATAGCAACACCAGCAAGAATCGCTACACCTGTATCCATCGCAGTAACCATACCGGTTGTTTGAACTAGGTTCTCTTTCTTCTTCAGGTAAGAACCGTACGTCATCATACAGCCCATACCTAAGCTAAGTGAGAAGAACGCCTGCCCTAGTGCAGCAAGAACCACATTGCTATCGACTTTAGAAAAGTCCGGCATGAATAAGAACTCAAGGCCAGCCATTGCACCTGGCAGCATCAAGCCTTTAACAGAAACAACGATTAGGATTAAGAACAGAAGCGGCATCAGAACCTTACCGGCTTTCTCAATACCACCCGAAATCCCTTTCATCACAATCATGACGTTAAGGAACAGGTAAACACCCATCCACATTAAAGGTTGAACCGGATCTGAGATGAAACCGCCAAAGCTGTCGCCAATTGCTTCTGGCGCGCTGAGTAGACCACCGCCCACTTTAAAGATGTAGGCCAATGCCCAACCACCAACCACTGGGTAGAAACCCATGATCAAAAGACCACTAAAGACTCCCATGACGCCAGTGAACGTCCAGCGTCGGTCAGTTGTTTTGAATGCACCTACGGCAGAAAGACCTGTCTTACGACCAATAGCGAACTCTGTCAGCATCACGCTAAAGCCGATAAAAATTACAAAGATAAGATAGATAGCAACGAATGCACCGCCGCCACTCTCACCTGCTGTGTAAGGGAATTTCCATATATTGCCTAAACCGACAGCGGAACCCGCTGCTGCCATTACGAAGCCTAGTTTAGACCCCCACGTATCACGTGGTGCTGCTGTATTAGTTGTAGCCACGCTTTTTCTCCAAAATTAGTTTGTTGTGTATGCATAGAGATAGGCGTCTAAAAAGTTTATGTAAAAATTATTGTACACTTATAAAATAAGCGTTCGACGCACTATGTCTAGAAAGTAAAGCAGCTCCCCTTTAAAATTGGAACCCCAAAAAAGTACATTTATCGCACAAGTGTCGAGTTACGCAGGTTAAATGCTGCTTTTTTGTTCAAAAGTTAAAGAATGACCTTATTTTTCACATTAAAATAACAGAATCAGCTGTTATGAAATTCGTTCCTCATATAAGGTCAATCCCACGTCTAAATGGGAAATCTATTCCCCCAACCCACTTTTATGCTTAATATCCTAGAAGGGCATATTACTCTGAGCGTATATGGACAAGTTTTATCACTTTCTTACTTTAGCTGGCATCGGGCTATATTGGTTACTGGTCGCAGGTGTGACCATTCGTGTCGTTTTAAAGCGCCGTGCAGTGAGCGTGTCTTTAGCTTGGCTAATGATCATTTATATCCTTCCCGTTCTGGGTGTCGCGTGTTATTTCCTCTTCGGTGAACTGAACTTAGGCAGAAAACGGGCCGAACGCGCAAAAGAGATGTTTACACCATTCGAGAAGTGGTTCAGTCAGTTGAACGACTGTAACGCGCACAACCCAGAAACGATGGGAAGGCACATCTACCGAATTGATGAACTTTGTAACAACCGCCTTGGTCTTCCCGCATTGAGCGGTAATACATTGTCGCTGCAACAGTCACCTAATGAGATTTTGCATTCCATTATTGAAGACATCGAAAACGCGCAGAGCAGTATTCGAATGGTATTCTACATTTGGCATCCAGGTGGTTTGGCTGACTCTGTCGCTTCTGCACTTATCCAAGCGGCTAAACGCGGCGTAGATGTCAAACTATTGCTCGATTCAGCAGGTAGTCCACGTTTTTTCAGAAGTCCTTGGTATCGAATGATGCAGGATGCTGGAATTGAAGTTATTCAAGCGCTAGAAGTGAAGATGTGGCGTATTTTCTTACGTCGTCTTGATCTTCGCCAACATCGCAAGATCATCGTAATTGATGATGAAATTGCTTATACAGGTTCAATGAACTTGGTTGACCCGGCTTACTTCAAACAAAACAGTGGCGTCGGGCATTGGGTGGACATCATGGTTCGCATTACGGGACCAACGGTAAACGTATTGAGTGCTATCCACTGTTGGGATTGGGAAGTCGAAACTGGCGAACGTCATTTACCGAGACTACCTGAATGCAAGATCGATGAGAGTGAATTCCAACACCCTATTCAGGTTGTGCCTTCTGGCCCTGGTATGCCGGAATATCTGATCTATCAAGTATTAACATTGGCAATCAACCAAGCCAATCGCTCGGTACGAATTACAACGCCATATTTCGTGCCCAATGCAGACTTACTTGAAACGTTAAAGATGACAGCACAACGAGGCATTGATGTTGAACTCATTATTCCACATAAAAATGACTCAATGATGGTGCAATGGGCGTCACGCGCTTTTTATAGTGAGCTTTTGTGTGCAGGAGTCAAAATCTATGAGTTTTACGGTGGTTTGCTGCATACGAAATCCGTCGTAATTGACGACCAATTCTGTTTAGTTGGCACCGTAAACATGGATATGCGCAGCTTGTGGCTGAACTTCGAAGTTACCCTCGCCGTTGACGACGAAGAGTTCACGAAGCAAATGTCTTGGTTACAAGATAGCTATATTAAGCAATCTCACACTGTTGTATTGGAAGAATGGGAGAAAAGAAGTCTATTTTCTCGATTCTTAGAGCGAGTATTCTATCTCTTCAATCCACTCCTCTAATACCTCAAATACACCGACTAAAAAAACCTCCAGCGCTTCAAACATCTTGCCGGAGGTTTGTTCTACTTACGTTTTTCACCTTAGCGATACACTCTAAGCCTACAACTCAACCTTTCAGCTTTGACGCCTTCACTCGATAATCTCGGCTATTATTGGGTGATAGTTGACTTTTCCCTTGCAAACGTTATGTCGTCCATGTTTTAAATAATCAAAATCGTAATATTTAAGACAGGGAACTTTTATGTCAGAGGGCAAAAAAACCAAGCTCATTACCGCTGGCCGCGATAAAAAGTGGACAAACGGTGTTGTAAACCCACCCGTTCAACGCGCTTCAACCGTGGTATTCAACACGGTTGCAGAGAAGAACCAAGCCACCATGAACCGCACCAATAAAACATTATTTTATGGTCGCCGTGGCACCAACACGCACTTCGCTTTTCAAGATGCAATGGTTGAGATTGAAGGTGGATCAGGTTGTGCTCTCTACCCTTGTGGCACGGCAGCAATTTCAAATGCGATTCTCTCTTTCGTCGAAACTGGCGATCACATTCTGATGGTGGACACTTGTTACGAACCAACTCGTGATTTTTGTAATACCATCATGAAGAAAATGGGCATCGAAACTACCTATTATGATCCAATGATTGGAGAAGGTATTCGTGATTTGATTCAACCAAATACCAAAGTCCTTTTCCTAGAATCTCCGGGGTCAGTCACAATGGAGGTGCAGGACGTACCAACATTGGCGCGCATTGCTCACGAGCACGATATTATTGTGATGCTTGATAACACATGGGGAGCTGGCGTGAACTTCTCACCATTTGAACATGGTGTCGATATTTCCATTCAAGCCGCCACCAAATACATAGTTGGTCACTCTGATGTAATGTTAGGTACAGCGGTAGCTTCCGAAAAATACTGGCCCCAACTGCGTGAACAAAGCTACTTGATGGGCCAATGCGTTTCTCCTGACGACGCATACCTAGGCCTTCGTGGTATTCGCACGCTGGATGTTCGCCTAAGACAACACGCAGAAAGTAGCTTGAAAGTCGCCAAGTGGCTGACTTCTCGTCCGGAAGTTGATCATGTCCGCCATCCAGCTTTGGAATCATGCCCTGGGCATGAGTTTTTCAAACGCGATTTCACTGGCGGAAACGGCTTATTTTCATTTGTTCTCAAAACGTCTTATCCAAAAGCGACGACGGCTCTGCTTGATGGTATGAAACACTTCAGTATGGGTTATTCTTGGGGCGGGTATGAAAGCCTCATTCTAGCTAACGAACCAAAGAGCTTTAACAGCTTGAGAACCGTAGCGCACCCACACTTTGAGGGCACTTTAGTTCGAATTCATATTGGCTTAGAAGACGTGGATGACTTGATCGCCGATCTAGAGGCTGGTTTTGCACGCTATAACGCGTTAATTTTAGAAAAAGAAGTCTCTCTAAAATAGTAATTGAATCGCCCTGCTTCGCGGGGCGTCTTCATAACTTGCTGACTTAATTAGAATTACCTAACATTCCCATCACCTATTCGTTAATGTTAATCATTTGTGTTGTTTTTCAATTGAGCAGTCACAGAATGAAATAATGTGCCACAAATAGGCTTTCCAAATTTAGAGTTTCTCTCCTACTTTTTATCATTCATAAGAGGTCATACCACAAGGAGATAGTTTTGAAACTCAAATTCATAGCGCTAATGCTTTTTACCTTAATTACCGTCCCAATAACCTCCGTACACGCCGCAACGGGTTATACCCAAACCAAGTATCCGATTGTTCTGGTTCATGGATTATTTGGTTTTGATACCCTCGCAGGCGTAGATTACTTTTTCGGAATACCACATTCCTTAACGAAAGACGGCGCTAAAGTTTATGTAGCGCAGGTATCCGCGACCAACAGCAGCGAAGTTAGAGGGGAGCAACTGCTTGCTCAAGTAGAAACCTTACTTGCTGCAACAGGCGCAGAGAAAGTCAATCTCATCGGTCACAGTCATGGTGGTCCAACAACGCGCTACGTCGCCTCTGTCCGTCCTGACCTAGTCGCATCAGTTACGAGTATCGGTGGCGTTAATAAAGGGTCTAAAGTGGCAGATTTAGTTCGTGGCACCGTATCTGAGGGCTCTGGTAGCGAGCAGCTCGCGGTAAAACTGGCGCAAGGCTTAACCACTCTTATTAATCTTCTATCAGGCGGTTCTGATCTCGACCAAGACCCTTTGGCCTCATTAGCAGCCTTGACCACGGAAGGATCATTGGCGTTTAACCAGCACTACCCAGAGGGAGTGCCTACTAGCGAATGTGGTAATGGCGACTTGCTAGCTTCAAATGGCGTTTATTACTACTCATGGACCGGATCATCCACTTTTACAAACGTTTTCGATCCGACTGACGCTGCCATGATGGTACTTGGCTTAGCCTTTGATGGGCCAAATGATGGCTTAGTTGGTGCGTGCAGCACACATTTAGGCAAAGTCATACGTGATGATTATCAAATGAACCATTTGGATGAAATTAACGGTCTACTCGGTATTCATCATCTTTTTGAAACCGATCCAGTCACGCTTTATCGCCAACATGCAAATCGTCTCAAACTTCAAGGTTTATAAGAGGTCATCACAATGAAGAAAGTCGCTCTCACCACTTTTATCCTGCTCTCAATATTTGGCATGGGAGCGCTTTCTCTATTGCAAAGCGACAAACAACAAGAGATAACCTCTAGCCATTCGCAATCTCAGCAAGACATAGCCGCCGATGTCTCTTCCCCAAAAGACTTCTTCGAATATTCTCTTAGCCGGCTGGGCGAAGAAGAGCTCGATACGATCAAAGCGGAAGTCAATGATGACACTTTAGCAAAACAAACACTGAATATTGATGCCAAACTCTTCCAGACCTACGTTTCCTACAAGCAAGCGCTCTCTGCATTAGAGCCTTTTGAGCATAACCAACTAACAATTGAACAGTTAACCATGTTGAATGAAGCGATACTGAATTTACAGCTTCAATACTTTAACGAGGCCCAGATAGCTCAATTGTTTGACGAAGAAAACCGACTTCGCCAACTTGCATTGGAAAAGCTGACGATTAAAAAACAGGCATCGGATATCGAGAGTCAGACACACCTTCTCAATCAAGCGTTATCAGAACAACCAGATTACATCCGAGAGAGTGAACGCAATAACGCATTAGCGGAGCAACTCGAGCGAGCTTCTCAGCTTGATTCACAAGACAAGTACATCGCCCGTGTTGCACTGGTGGGAGATGCCGGAGCGCAGAGACTGCAAAAGCTTGATGAGCAAAGAGCATCATTTGAGACTCAACTCACCACTTACTTAAAACAGCGTCAAGATATTCTTAATAGAGATTTTCTAGGGCAAGACGAAAAACAGGCAGAAATCATTGCTTTAAGAAAACAAAGCTTCGATGCCACTCAATGGCGTCGAATCGAAGCTTTGGAACGTATTCATGATAGCCAGAACTAACAACATAAACTTAATAAGCCAAACGTTACTTATTCTGCTTTTTAGGACATCCAACGATATGGTCATCCACCATGCCGACGGCTTGCATGAAAGCATAACAGATGGTTTCACCGACAAACTTGAAGCCTTTCTTTTTTAGGAATTTACTCATGGCTTTGGATTGCTCTGTCGAAGCTGGTACGTCACTCATATGTTGCCATTGATTGACGATTGGTTCGCCGTCCACGAACTGCCACAACGCGTCTGATAAACTCCCGTATTCAGCAATTAACGCTTTGGCCGCTTTGGCATTACTGAATACCGAGTTAATCTTTCCGCGATGTCTCACAACATCGAAGTTTTCCACGATGTATTCAGCGTGTTCTTCATTTCTTTGTTCCAACGCATCTAGATCGTAATTCTCGAACGCTTCTCTGTAACCTTCGCGCTTTTTAAGAATGGTGATCCAACTAAGTCCAGCTTGCGCACCTTCCAAAGTAATAAATTCAAACAGGACTTGGTCGTCATATACTGGTACGCCCCATTCGGAATCATGATATTCGCGCTCTAATGGGTGATTCATCGCCCACGCACACGTTTTTTGTTCTGTCATTATTCTTCCTTAAAAAGCGCCTCTAACTGATGAGCTAGAGGCGCGATGTTTTTCATCATTATATCAGTAGCACTAAGCCTGTTTCGGTACTGCCACTTTATGGAACAAACGATACAACACTGGCACGACAATCAGTGTCAGGACTGTCGCAAAACCCAAACCAAACATAATCGTAACCGCCATTGGTTTGAAGAAAATATCTGGCAACAGTGGGATCATACCAAGGATCGTCGTGATAGCTGCCATACAAACGGGACGGACGCGACTTACCGCTGCATCAACGACCGCATCATAAGCCTCTTTACCGGACTTCATTTCTATTTCAATTTGGTCCAGTAATACGATGCCATTTTTGAGCACCATTCCCGATAAGCTTAAGAAGCCGAGCAATGCCATAAAACCAAACGGCGTGTTGAGTGCCAACAAACCGGTGGTGACACCAATTAACGCCAGCGGCACGGTAAGCCAAACAATGAGTGGCTCTTTGATAGAGTTAAATAGGAATACAGTGATCAAGAACATGAACAAGTACCCCATTGGCATGGTAGTAAACAGCGACTCTTGAGCATCACCTGAAGATTCGTACTCACCACCCCACTCTAGTGAATAGCCAGGAGGCATTTGAATCGCTTCGATTTGGGGCTGTAAACGTTTTTGCAACGTCGATGCGGTTTCTTCACCAAGAATATCAGGGTCTGCCATCACAGTGAGCATACGCTTACGGTTCTTACGTACGATGATAGGATCCTCCCAACGCATGTCGTAACCCATTGTGACTTGTTGAAGTGGGATAAACTCACTCTGTGCTGGACTCCATATTTTCATGCCTTCAATGTTACGAATATCGATGCGTTCATCTTCAGGTAAGCGAGCCACGATAGGCATGAGCGTCGTGCCGTCTCGGTAAAGGCCTATCGTCATTCCAGAGAATGACATGGACAAGAAGTCATCGACATCTGATTTTGTAATGCCATAGCGACGTGCCTGACTCTCATTAAACTGAGGCTCAAGAACTTGGGTTCGTTCACGCCAATCATGCCTGATATTTGTTGCCTGAGGATCGGCGTACATGATGTCCTTGACCTGAGCGGCTATCGTACGAAGGACGGTTGGATCAGAGCCAATAATGCGCGCTTCAATTTTTGCACCACCACCTGGACCTAACTCAATCTGTTTGAGCTTGTAATTGATTTCTGGGTAGTTGGCTTTTAAATACTTTCGAAACTTCGCCATTAATGGTTTCAACGCTTCGTAATTTTCCATACGAGTGGTTATCTCACCATAAGCCGCATAACTTTTCTCGGGCGCGTACGTTAACATGAAGCGCTGTAAGCCTTTACCCGCGGTCGTCGTGATATGGTCAACATGCTCTTGCTTAGCTAACCAACTTTCTAACTCTTTAAGCGTTGTGTTGGTTGCTCGAATATCAGTTCCTTCTGGCATCCATACATCTAACTGAAAAATCGGCGTTGTCGAAGATGGGAAAAACGCTTGCTTCACAAAGGTGAACCCGTAAACACTTGCCGCTAATCCCGCAATCAGCACCACAACGGTAAACCAAGCACGACGCATACAAAACTGAAGAAACTTTTTATAAATAACGAAAATAACCCCGTTATATGGATCATTTTCTTCCCCTTCACCTTGTTTAATCTTCTGGCCTTTAAAGAAGATGTCAGCAAAGAATGGTGTCAACGAGATAGCGGTAAACCAACTCAACATCAATGAGATCAGCAGAACCGTAAACAAAGTGCCACAGTATTCACCCGTCGAGTCTTCAGACAGTCCAATGGGCGCAAATGCAGTTACCGCAATCACAGTTGCCCCAAGTAATGGCCACTTGGTTTGGGTAACGATATCAGTCGCCGCTTGGAGTCGAGTTCGCCCTTTTTGGGTACCAATCAAAATCCCCTCAACCACGACGATTGCATTGTCCACCAGCATACCTAACGCGATAACCAAAGCACCTAATGAAATCCGCTGCAAATCTATCGCGAGATACTTCATGAAAATGAACGTACCCAACACCGTCAGCAGTAAAATTAAACCGATAAGCAGACCTGAACGTAGCCCCATAAAGAACAGAAGTACGATAATGACGATACCGACAGCTTGAGCTAAGCTGACAACAAAACCGCTAACCGATTTATCCACTTCTTTAGGCTGACTGTAAATTTCCGAGATTTCGATACCAACAGGTTGTTGGTACTTTAGCTCTGCAAGGCGATGATCAAACGCTTTTCCGACTTCAACGACGTTGACGCCTTCAGCAAAAGAAACCCCCACGTTTAGTGCGAGGCTGCCGTTAAAATTAATAATATTATTCGGGACTTCTACATAGCCACGTTTTATTTCCGCCACATCTTTCAAGAAGATGAGCCCCTGAGCACCCGACTCAGTAATCAACAAATCGCCTAGCTCATCCACACTCTGGAATTCGCCAGTCGGCTGAATTCTGATGTACTCATCACCAATTCTGATCGCCCCTGCGTCAGAAACCACGTTTTGCGTCGAGAGGAGATTAAAGACCGTATCGGGAGAAAGTCCTATACTGCTCAGCTTTTTCATCGATACTTCGATGAAAACTTGCTCTTGCTGTTGCCCGGATACCGAAACTTTACTCACGCCATTAACCAGTTCGAGCTCTCGGCGTAAGTAATCGACGTAATCCAGTAGCTCCTTATAGCTATAACCGTCGCCAGTCACCGCTAACAAAATCCCGTAAACATCACCAAAATCATCGATCACTTGAGGTTCATTCACACCCGGAGGCAACGTCCCTTTAAGGTCATTCACTTTACGGCGTAACTCATCCCAGATTTGTGGCAGATCATCAGGGCCATAATTGTTCTTCATCGTGACCGTGATTTGCGATAATCCTCGGCTGGAAATCGAATTCACTTCATCAACATAAGTAAGCTGCTGAATCGCTTTTTCGATCGGATAAGTCACTTCTTCTTCGACTTGTTGCGGCGTCGCACCAGGATAAGAGGTCACCACCATTGCATCTTTGATGGTAAAAGCAGGGTCTTCAAGACGCCCTAACCCAAAGAATGCAGCGATACCACCAATCAAAAAGATCAGTGCGACCATCCAACTGATGACACGATTTCGGATGAAGTACGCAGCAATACCGGTCACATCATCATCACTTTGAGGCGCTGATTTATTAAGATCGCTCATAGACCGGCCTCCTGCGTAGCCATTTCCTGTATCACTTCCACTTTCATGCCATCCCTTAACCGAGAAACACCGGCAATCACAACTTTGTCTTTGAGCATGAGACCATCAAGGATTTGAATGGACGTTTTAGATGCTTTACCTGCTCGCACCTGTCTGCGCGATACCGTGTTGTCATCATTCAGTACCCAAACAAATTTGTTTTCCCGCCCCAGCTCGTCACCGTCCGCATTGAAAATGGCTTCAATAGGAACATTAATTCCTAAATTGAGATCCAAGCCAACGTTCTTATCTTTGGAGGTCACCTCAACTGCCATCCCATCTAGGATGTATTCATCTTCCGGCATAGGAAGCGATAACGTGACGGTAAACGTACCTGTTGTTGGGTCTGGCTCAGTCGTAAATTCTTTCACGGTCGCGTTGTACTCGTTACCACTAGGCACGCGCACCAAGGCCTTTATCGCGGTAAGTCTTTCTTCCGTTGGCGGTTGGTTAACATAGAGCCGGTCTGGAAGTTGAATCAGCACCTCAACTCGCTCCAAACTATGAATATTGACGATATGCTGTCCGACTTGGACATTTTCGAATTGCTCGATATTAACTCGCGAAATGATCCCATCCACAGGCGCCTTTAAGGCAGTAAATGATAAACGGAGTTTCGCTAACTTAAGCTCAGCCAGAGCGATTTGTCGTTGTGCTGCAATTTCATCAAACTGAGACTTAGCTAATAGACCTTTATCAACCAAAGGACGTGAACGGCGATACTGACTGTCAACAACAGAAAAACGCGCACTCGCATTATCTACATCCAACTCATAGTCCGTAGGGTCCAACGTTGCGATAACATCACCCTTCGTGACTTTATCGCCCTCTTTTACCATGATGCGGCTGACTTCTCCTGTCACTCGGAAACTCAAATGAGAGCGATCCGCTGCATTCGCAACCGCAGGGAAATATAAGTTGTCATCCACCTTATTTCCCGCTAATGAGGTAACTCTTACACGCGGTGTCTCAAGAGCTTTTTCTGGTGCCTTATCGCCACAACCAACAAGAAGAAACGTTGAAAATAATGCCGCTAGAGAGATGATTCCTTTCATATTACAACCCTCTTTCCTTAATCCAGGCTCTTACCTTAATTCCGGGTTCAATTACACTAACACCAGAGATAATGATTTGATCGCCATCGTTAAGCCCAGCTAACACTTGGTTTTTATCATTCATCTCAATAGCGGCTTTGGACACAATGCCTTGCTCATCAACACGCCAAACGTATGTTTTGCCGTTCTCTTCTAGCAGCGCGGAATTAGGAATTTTTGTTGCACCAGCATTTTTAGATAGGAGGTAAGCATTGCCAGACATGCCCGGTAAAAGGCCTATTTCTGATGGTCGCTCCATAACCATAGTGACTTTGTAACTACCGGTTTTAGGATCGGCTTCTGTATCGATTTCTTGAAAGGTCAAGTCAAATGACTGCTCGGGGAAAGCGTCAAAGACCATTCTGGCAGAGACATCGCTCCCCTGCGTGTAACGGTTTAGCAGATAGTCAGGGATTTGGAATATCACCTTAAGCAGTTGGTTGGATTGGATATTCATCACGCCTTCTTTTGCGGCAACATACTCATGGTTTTCTGCTGGAATATACGAAATCGTACCATCATATGGCGCGACAAGTTTGGTATACCTTAAATTTGCCTTTGCTTGATTCCACTGAGCTTTGGCTGAGTTGTGATTCGCTTTTGCCTCATCAAAGTCTTGTTCGGACACCACTTGGTCTTTACGTAACTTTTGGTATCGCTTGTACTGCACGTCTGCGAGCGCGAAATTTGCCCGAGCTTGCTGTTCAAGCAGAGAATATTCATCAGGGTTTAATGAAGCCAATACATCGCCTTTGCTGACGACTTGACCTTCATTCACCTCAATCGTTTGAAGAAGTCCAGGAACTCGAAACGTCAGTACCGCTTTATCACCAGCTTCCGTCGTGGCAGGAAAGTGTCGTTCAAATTGGGCATTGCCAACAGATACTGTAAATAGCTTCGCGGGGCGGGATTCAGGTTCTGGAACAGGGGGAAGTTCTTTACCACACCCCGACAACACAGCCGAGATGGCGACAGGAATGAGCAATCTTCTCATTACATTCATCCATAAAAAATTAAGGGATTATTTTTAAAGTAGATGAATTCTGGGCGAACTTCCAGAGTTGAAAAGATTAATAGTGCTTTAAAATTAGTAATTTGTGACAAAAAAGCAGGCTTTGCACCTGCTTCGTTTAAATCTTCTTTGGATGCGGAGTGTTTAGAGCTTACTGAACTCCCGATTCACCCTATATGTATCAGACGTAACATACGCTTCCATGTTACGGATTTTGCCATCAAGACGGTCAAAATCGCGTTCCAACACACTGAGCAATTGGTCCGGACTTTGTCCTTTCTGCCAAGGCTTACTTTTAAGTGTGTGCTCTTGTTGCGCTCGGATATTTTCAGAATACGTCACTGGTTGCTTTTCTAACATAAACGCCATCGCGACGTATGCTAACAACACCAAAAACGTACCGCCCAACAGCGCTGCAGAAATCACTACAATACGAATCAACCAAACCTCTGCACCAAAGTAGTTGGCAATTCCGGCGCAAACACCGGAGATTTTGCCATTTACTGGGTCACGATACAGCTCTCGATTAGTCATACTTGCGTCTCCATGTTGGTGACTCAGCATCCAAGATGCGCTCCAATGTATCAACTCGGGACTGCATCGCTTCCGCTTTTTCAGATAGTACCTGAAGGCGCTCTAAATCTTGGCTCGACAGTGCACTATCTGTTTTGCGTTTGCTGCGATAGTGTAAGAAGAGCCATAGTGGAGCGACAAAGATTAAAAAGACAATCACTGGTCCTGCTATAAAAAATGTCGACATAAATGGCTCCTTTGTTATTTATCTTTCGATGACATCTGTTCTTTCAGTTTTGCCAACTCTTTTTCGATTTCGTCTTGAGCTTGAAGCTCTGCAAACTCTTGCTCTAGCGATTTTGCATTACCAGTTTGTGCGTACAAATCTGCTTCTGCTTCCATTTCATCCACTTTACGTGAGTACTGCTCAAACTTCGCCATCGCTTCATTAGTACGGCTAGTGTGCAGGTGTTTTTGCACATCACGACGGTTAGAGGCGGTTTGGTTACGAATTGCTAGTGCTTGCTGTTTTGCACGCGTTTCTGCAATTTTGCTTTCTAACTTACCGATCTCGCCTGTAAGCTTGTCGATCGTTTCTTCTACTAACGTCTGCTCAGTGTGAAGACCTTTTATCACTTGCTCAAGCTTTTGCTTTTCAATTAACGCTGCACGAGCCAAATCTTCACGCTGTTTTACCAACGCTAGGCTCGCTTTTTGGCTCCATTCGCCAATTTGCTCTTCTAACGTTTCAACTTTACGAGCCAACTCTTTTTTGTCTGCAATCGCTTTAGCCGAGTTAGTACGCACTTCAACAAGTGTGTCTTCCATTTCTTGAATGATAAGACGGATCATTTTTTCAGGATCTTCCGCCTTGTCCAGCAATGCACTGATGTTTGAGTTAACGATATCTGCAAATCGAGAAAAAATACCCATAACGGAACTCCTCTTTTTTCCTATTAAAACTCGACAAGGTGGTGATTGACCTTGTGTCTCCCTGAATACATTACAAGTAGCATGCCAACTTAATATTACATTTAAAATCAGCAACTTATGCATTTTGTTGTCGTTATGCACTATTATGCTATGATGTTTTTCACCAACTGTTGGTGAAATTCACCAACTCCATATGTAAATCATGGCTCGGCTGTTAAATAAGAAGGACTTTATGAAGCAAAACCTGATTGGTGAATCACCTGCTTTTCTCGCAGTACTAGATAAAGTATCACAACTTGCGCCTATTGAGCGTCCAGTCCTCATTATCGGTGAACGAGGAACGGGTAAAGAGCTCATCGCTCAGCGTTTGCATTATTTATCAAGACGTTGGGATAAGCCACTACTATCACTCAACTGTGCGACCTTAAGCGAAGGACTAATAGATTCAGAGCTATTTGGTCATGAATCCGGCTCTTTTACAGGTTCTAAGGGCAAGCATAAAGGACGTTTCGAACGCGCCGAAGGCGGCACTTTGTTTCTTGACGAATTGGCCACCGCACCACTTTTAGTTCAAGAAAAGCTGTTGCGTGTCATCGAATATGGTGAATATGAACGAGTTGGCGGTCATACCGCTCTCAATGCGGATGTTCGACTTGTTTGTGCAACCAATGCGGACTTACCAAAATTGGCGGAACAAGGCGATTTCCGTGCCGACTTACTCGATCGTTTAGCGTTTGATGTCATCATGCTGCCTCCTCTTCGTGAACGAAAGGAAGACATCCTGTCTTTAGCAGAGCACTACGCGATGAAGATGTGCCGTGAACTTCAGCTCGAATATTTTGTCGGTTTTACCTCAAAAGCACAGCATTCGCTTCTTGAATATGAATGGCCAGGTAATGTCCGTGAACTAAAAAACGTGATTGAACGTGCTATTTACCAACATGGTCTCAATGCCGATCCAATTGATGAACTGATTTTCAATCCTTTTGAAACAGTTTGGAATAACACGCTTGGCCATCATGCCGAGCAAGCCGAACAGCAGCAAGAGGAGGAAGTACCAAGCAGCGCAGTTCAATTCCCTCTAGACTATAAACAGTGGCAAGAAGAGCAAGACATCCACTTACTCAATCGCGCATTGGAAGAGGCCAAGTTTAATCAACGACAAGCAGCCGATCTACTTGGTTTGAGCTACCACCAATTACGAGGGATGGTTAGAAAATATGGTTTAGTCGGGCAAAGCTAGCTTAGTCGAAGGTGCTTGATCGGTTAGCGAGCGAGAGACAGCGCTCTAATTTGTATGTCTTTCAAGCATAACACCTTACAGTGTATGGATTTTATGTTTGGAGCGAGTTCACAAAGGTGATAAATTAGCGAGATCATTTTCGCTTGTTAGCTCTGAAAGAGTAAGATCAAATGAAACAAGCAAGATCCAATGAACATTTCATATTATGAATGCTTTTATAAGATTATCGCTGAGCCTTATTGGGATTAGCCTACTGACCGCTTGTGGTGATGAAATTGACCACAATGACATTCGCAAAGCTGGCTTTGTGTTTTGCGGACAAGGTAAGCCAACCACGTTTAACCCTCAGCTTATTGATAGCGGTATTACCGCAGAGGCACTGAGCCCGCAGTTGTACGATACGCTGCTCACGCTCGATCCTAAATCACATCAGCCAGTAGCAAATATCGCTGAGAGTTGGTCTGTGAATGAGTCAGGAACGGAATACACGTTTAAGCTTAAACGTAATGTTCAATTCCAAACTACGTCCTGGTTCACTCCCACTCGACCATTGAATGCCAAAGATGTGGTATTTAGCTTCAAGCGAATCATTGATGTAGACCATCCTTTTCACCAAGTTGGTGGTGGTTTTTATCCATGGTTTGCAGGGTTAGATTTTCAAAACCTGTTGCAAGACGTGACTGCGATTGACGAGCATACGGTAAGGTTTACCTTATCTCAGCCAAATTTTTCCTTCTTGGCAAATATTGCCACCAGCCATGCTGTCATATTGTCTGCAGAGTACGGACAGCAACTGGCAGCAAAAGATCATAAAGAAGAAATCGACCAACTTCCTATCGGTACCGGCCCATATCAGCTAAAAGAATACCAAGTGAACGACTTGATTCGTTTGGAACGTCACTCTAACTACTGGAAGTCACCCGCGAAAATGGAACAAGTGGTGTTCGATATCTCTCATCGAGGCACTGGTACCTTGGCGAAACTTTTAAGAAACGAGTGTGATGTGCTCTCTTCGCCTATTTCAAGCCAAATACCCGTTATTCAAGAAAATGACAATCTTGAGTTAACTGCTACGCCAGCCAACAACGTATCCTTTATTGCGATCAACACTGAAACGACCGCACTTAGTGATGTTCGCGTCCGCCAAGCACTTAACTTAGCGATTAACCGTCAGAACATTTTAGATTCGGTTTACTACGGAACTGGCTCGCAAGCTTATACATTGCTACCGCCTAATTCATGGGCCTATCAAAAGGACAGCGTAAAAATTCGTTATGACCGTAACTACGCATTAGCACTACTCCGTGATGCTGGCTATGAAGACGGTCTAGAGCTGACCATGTGGGTACCACTTGAACCACGCGCCTTTAACCCAAGTCCTCGCAAGACCGCGGAGCTAATCCAAGCGAATTTTGCCGATATTGGGGTTGAGTTAACGTTGCTAACCGATGATAGATTCGAACGTGTGGATTTAGAGAACATCAACGACATCGATTTACTTTTAACTGGTTGGATTGGTGATACCGGGGACCCTGACAACTTTTTCCGCCCGTTATTATCTTGTGAGTCTGATCGCGTTGGCCTCAACGTATCGATGTGGTGTAACGATGATTTCGATTTCTTGCTCGATTTGGCATTGGAAACCCAAGAACCGCGTTACCGTCTGAACTTATATCGCCAAGCGCAGAACATTTTAAATCAAGAATTCCCGGTAATTCCTCTGGCACATGGTGTGCAATTCCGTGTTCACGACAAATCACTGACAGGCTTCAAATCAAGCCCTTTCAATGCCCAACCGTTTGATAGAGTTGAGAGAATTCACTGATGTTTTGGTATACCGTTCGACGCTTTAACCTATTTTTCATCACTTTGATGATCCTCACATTAGTGGGCTTTTCTCTGCTGCGCCTTGACCCTCTCTCGCACTGGGCAAACGTTGATTTTTGGTCTGGTTGGCAAACTTACTTAATCAACCTTTCTCAGCTTGATTTTGGCATAAGTAAAAACGGCAACGCGATTTATGACGAGCTCGCCGTCGTATTCCCTGCCACTTTGGAACTGTGCTTTTTTGCCTTTTTGGTGTCCCTTTTGATCGGTATTCCGCTTGGAACCGTTGCTGGGATGAAGCAAGGTAAATGGCTCGACACCAGCATTTCATTCATGTCGATGTCTGGTTATTCCGCTCCAATTTTTTGGGTGGCTTTGTTACTTATCATGGTTTTTTCATTGGAATACCAACTCTTTCCCGTGGCAGGACGGTATGACCTGCTTTACGAAATTGATCATGTAACCGGATTTGCCATTATCGATGCATTCATGGCGAAAGGTGAATACCGCGCTCACGCACTGCAAAGCGTCATTGAGCATATGGTGCTGCCATGTTTAGTGCTCGCTTTGGCTCCAACCACGCAGGTTGTCGGACTAATGCGTTCTTCGGTGGCGGAAGTGATGAGCCAAAACTACATTCGTGCAGCGAGAATCAAAGGTCTCTCTAACCGCGAGATCGTTACTCAACATGTGCTACGTAATGCGATACCGCCTATCATCCCCAAAGTCGGTGTTCAGCTTTCCAGTATGATTACCTTGGCTATCATCACTGAATCTATTTTTAACTGGCCAGGTATTGGTCGTTGGTTGTTAGATGCATTGGCAAACCAAGATTATGCATCTATCCAAGCTGGCGTGATGGTACTTGCGACTTTGGTTCTCACCGCTAATATTCTCTCTGATTTGATTGGCGCGATGATTAACCCTCTAGTTCGAAAGGAATGGTATGCTAACAAATAACGTTTATCAGGAAGAACGCATTCCAACTCAGTTTGAGCGATTTTGGCGAAGTTACCGCGCCAACGGGCTAGCCATGTTTGGCCTATGGTGCTTGGTATTTATCGTCCTAATTACCATTTTTGCGCCACTGCTTGCGCCGTTTGATGCCCAAGCACAGTCAGGCGAATTGCTTGTGCCGCCATCATGGGCCCCAGCTGGAACGGTTGATTACTTTTTGGGAACCGATGACTTAGGCCGAGACATTCTGTCACGCTTGATCATGGGCTCTCAACTTACATTTGGTGCAGCCGTTGCCATCACTGCGATTGCCGCGGTCGTAGGTTGTTTGATTGGCGTATTAGCAGGTATGACGAAAGGCTTACTCTCAAGTACTCTCAATCACTTGCTCGATACCGTCATGTCGATCCCGTCGCTCTTATTAGCAATCATTTTTGTGGCATTTCTAGGTTTTGGTGGGTTCAACATTTTACTCGCGATCTGCTTGGCATTGATTCCGCGTTTTATTCGTTCTGTTTATATCGCAGTCCACACCGAAGTTGAAAAAGACTACATCATGGCAGCACGTCTTGATGGCGCGAACGATTTCTACTTGTTGTGGAGTTCAATTCTTCCCAACATATTGACGGTTATTGCTGCTGAAATCACGCTCGCGCTCTCTGCTGCGATTTTAGATATTACTGCGCTGGGTTTTCTTGGCTTAGGCGCACAAGCACCAAGTACTGAGTGGGGAGCAATATTAGGTGACTCTGTCGAGTTGATTTATATTGCACCTTGGACCGTAACCCTACCCGGCCTAACCATCATGTTTACCGTTATTACCCTAAACTTAGTAGGTGAAGGTGTACGTCAAGCGCTTAATGCGGGGATCGAATAATGCCGTTGTTAGATATTCGACATTTGACTATTGAGATTGAAACCCCTCAAGGGTTGGTCAAAGCCGTGGACCGAATGAGCCTAACTTTGAATGAAGGCGAAATTCGTGGTCTTGTAGGTGAGTCTGGTTCAGGGAAAAGCTTGGTTGCAAAAGCGATTGTTGGGGTAAGTAAAGATAACTGGCGCATTACCGCGGACCGTATGCGCCTTGGCAATATTGACTTGCTTCAGCTTACGCCAAAAGAGCGTCGACGTGTCATTGCCCGTGATATTGCGATGATCTTCCAAGAGCCATCAACCTGTCTTGATCCTTCAGAAGAAGTGGGACGTCAATTGATCGAGTCCATCCCATCTCGCGCGTTTGAAGGGAAATGGTGGGAGCGATTTAAATGGCGTAAAAAACAGGCCATCGCGCTTTTGCATAAAGTGGGTATTAAAGATCACAAGCGTTTAATGGGTAGCTACCCTTATGAACTGACTGATGGTGAGTGCCAAAAAGTCATGATTGCCATGGCGATAGCGACCAAACCAAAGTTGCTAATCGCAGATGAACCAACGAACGACTTGGACCCGATTACCCAGTCGCAAATATTGCGTTTATTGAGCCGTATGAACCAGCTCAATAACACGACCATTCTGCTTATCGGTCACGACTTAGCAACCATCACACAATGGGCGGGCCGCATTACGGTAATGTATTGTGGTCAGTCGGTAGAGTCTGCCGATACCAGTAAAATCATTGCAGCGCCCAAGCACCCGTATACAGATGCCTTGCTTAAAGCGATGCCAGACTTTAATGATTGGGTACCACACAAGCAAAAACTCCAATCCCTACCGGGCTCGATTCCGCCATTGCAGCATCTGCCAATCGGTTGTCGACTCGGTCCACGTTGTCCGTATGCGCAGAAACAATGTGTTGAAATTCCACACACCAGACGAATTAAGAATCATAAATTTAACTGCCACTTTCCATTGAACACGGAGAAAAAGTCATGAGTGCGTTACTTGAAGTCGATAATTTATCGAAGCAGTTTGTTACGCGCTCCCGACTATTCAAACGTCAGGTTAATGAGGCTGTCAAACCGGTGAGCTTTACGTTAGAGCCGGGGCAAACTATCGGTTTTATTGGCCAAAACGGTTCAGGAAAATCCACTCTTGCCCGTATGCTTGCAGGCGTTGTAGAGCCAAGCTCCGGAGAGATCCGTGTGAATGGCGAACGGTTGGAGCACAAAGATTACGCGACACGCTGTAAGCTCATTCGCATGATTTTCCAAGATCCAAACACATCGCTCAACCCGCGTATCCAGATTGGCCGTATTTTGGAAGGTCCATTAAAGCGAAACACCAACATGCCGCCAGATGCACGCATGCAGCGTGTGAAGAACACCCTACTCCGCGTCGGATTGTTGCCTGAACACGCCTATTTTTACCCACAAATGCTAGCGGCAGGCCAAAAACAGCGTGTGTGTTTAGCTCGTGCGCTTATTCTTCAACCTTCCATCATTGTCGCTGACGAGGCGTTAAACGGTTTGGATATGGCAATGCGCTCACAGATCATTAACTTATTCCTCGAGTTACAAGAAGAGATGGGATTGTCGTTTGTGTATGTATCTCAACACATTGGCATTGTTAAGCACATCACTGACAAAGTGATGGTGATGCATGAAGGTGAAGTGGTCGAGTTTGGCGAAACTAACCAGGTACTCACTAGCCCAGAACATCCGATCACTCAACGCCTAGTCGAAAGCCACTTCTATAAGGCGCCAAGCCACCAAACAAAATAGCCTATCAAAGATCTCATCGTTCAAATGTAAAGAAGCCTGCGTTAAAGCAGGCTTCTTTATTGTATGGGTACTAATCAAAAAACTAACGGCGGCTCGCTTGTTTGCGCAGTTCAAAATCAAACTCGTCAGGAAACAATACGACCCCTTCTTCATTTTGATTTGGGAATACAACAATCGATAGCTCGTCATCCTCTAGACCAGAGGTCCAACGACTGTGCCACTTGTTTAGAGAGATCGCTTCTGGCTCGCAATCTTCCCAATCACCATTCGCCCATTGCAAAGCAAACTCTTCGTTTGGCCATACTGGTACACAATCATCATCTTCTGTATTTAACATGACACAGCCATGTTCATCTTTCAGAATCCAAACTTTACGATTCGCCACAATCTCTTTTACGCAGTACTTTAAACGTTGCTCTTCGTTGTAACGATTGATGGTATCCATCTGCTCTTGGGTCAGTTGCTCAGACATATTCGTCTCCTATTTCCCATAGAAAAATGCCCGCAGCTAGGCGGGCATTTAAAGTATATGCTAGAAAATTAAGCTAGCTCAGTTTGAAGCCAAGGCCAACCTTGCTTCTTACGGCTTAGCGTGTTTTCCATCATTAGCATTCCGTCTTTTTCGTGCTTAACAAGCTTCTCAGCCCACTCACCTTTGTATAGAAGACGAGTTTGAGCAGTCGTGATGTCTGTTAGCATTACAGCAGCAAATGCAAGGTTATCTTTTTCGCAACGCGCTTCTAGATCCGCTTCTAGTGCTTCGATCATACCGTCAACTTGCTCTAGTGTTGCAAGCTCAACCTGACCTACTACTACGTCACGACCGTTGAATGGGTAACCTTTAAGGTCTTTCTCAACAAGCTCAGCAGCAGATAGACCTTCGATGTTTGTCTTAGCAATTAGAAGATCTTTAGTGAATGCGTCAACATCTTGTACGTCTGCGATTACCGCTAGCTCAGCAACGGCATCTTTGTCTTTTTGTGTACAAGTTGGAGAAGCGAAGCCTACTGTGTCAGATAGAATTGCTGACATCATTAGCTTAGCGATTTGTGGAGTAATCGCGTGACCTTCAATCTTGAACATGTTGAATAGAACAGTGTTGGTACAACCAACAGGCCAGATCCATGCTTCCATTGGGTTTACTGTCATCACGTCACCTAGGCGGTGGTGGTCAACAATACCCGCAATTTCAGCTTCTGCGATATCGTCTGGTGCTTGTGCTAGATCTGAGTAATCTACTAGCCAAACGGTCTCACCCGCAACTGATATGCGAAGCTCAGGAACTTCAGCGCCAGCAACTTCTAGGATGTGCTGAGTTTCACGGTTGATTTCGCCTTGGCGAATTGGCATAGCTTCAACGCCACGCGCTTTTAGAAGTTCAGTTGCAACGAGTGCACTACAAATACTGTCACTGTCTGGGTTCTTATGACCTACAACTAGAATCATGTTTCTTCCTATTCAAGTCAATTTTATACGCCGCCTAATACAGTTAATTAGGGCGTGTTTGCTCACAAAGGCCGATACTTTACCTGATTTCAGAGAGTTTGACACGAAGAAAAGTTCACAATGCTATTGCGAATAAATCTCATTTACATATAATGATAATTATTCCTATTTGCATTTGAGTAAACGATGAACGCGACCCAATTTTTACACTCTGCACAACAGTTGTTTCAGCCTACTCAGTTTCGTTTAGCTTATAAGCGATTGCTGATCCCTATCGTCATGCTCATTTTGCTAGGCAATGAAAATACACGTGACGTTGCCGTACAGACGCTATCCGACTCATTCTGGGCGGTGTCATGCTATGTTGCCGCCACCTTGGCAATTTATCATTATCTTTCAAACTTTATGTCGAAAACCAATCGAATTACTGAGCTATACCATCGCTCGCGTAATCATCAGGTTTTCTTTGCTTCTTTATTGGGCGCATTGCCTGGCTGTGGTGGCGCTATTGTTGTGACAACGCAATTTATTAGTGGCCGAGTGGGATTTGGTGCGATTGTCGCGGTACTTACTTCAACAATGGGTGACGCTGCCTTTTTACTTCTTGCCGCCAAACCAAGTGTTGGATTAGGCGTGGTTGGATTAGGCATAATCGTGGGTACTCTTTCAGGGCTGGTCGTTAATGCTTTTCATGATGATAACTTTCTGCGCCCAGAGCCAAAAGAAGCACCTCAGACACATGCTTGTTGCCAACACCAGACAGACCGACACACGCCTCTTGAACAACGTGCAATCAATCTACAAGGCGCATTTTGGAAATGGCTTATTGTGCCTGCCAGCGTCGTTGCTGTGTTAATGTCTTTCCAAATCGATATTAATCAGCTGTTGTCTTTGCAGGCCAATACCATTGAATGGCTGGGCGCTATCTTCGCGGTGATCACAATGTCGTTGTGGGCGATGACAAAAGAGCTCGGCGATTATCAGTCAACGGTCTCTGAAGATGAAAAAATTGTGGACTCACACCCAATTCAAAAAGCGGCTCAAGACACAAACTTCGTCAGTGCTTGGGTGATCGTTGCGTTTCTGGCGTTTGAACTGACGACCTATTTTTCTGGAATCAATCTCGTAGAAACCTTTTCTCATTGGGGGATATGGATGCCATTAGCTGGCTTAGCCATTGGTATGCTACCTGGTTGTGGTCCGCAAATTTTAGTCACTAGCCTGTACATCTCTGGTGCAGCGCCACTTTCGGCGCAGCTGGCAAATGCGATTTCCAATGATGGTGACGCCCTATTCCCCGCCATTGCTATGGCACCGAAAGCCGCTTTGGTCGCGACTATTTATTCGTCCATTCCTGCTTTTATCGTTGGATACGGGTATTACTTTTTATTCGAGTTCTAACGCTCAGGACGTCAAAATAAGAAAGGAGCCACAGTAGGCCCCTTTCTTGTTTTTATAATCGAACGATTTGCTGCACGTTATGCCGTGACGATCGCTTTCGCATTTAACCCTTTATCAACGCTCACCATTAATAACTGACAAGGTTCTTGGTTTAGCTTTTCTCCTGTCCAGTAATCATACCAATCCATCGGTTGATCAGACGTCAGCGTAAATTCCATCGCACCGTAGCTGGCATAGTTAAACAAGCAGTGAAGGTCATTCTTCGTCGTTAGTTTTAAAAACGCATGATTTAAACTCAAAGCCGTGAACTTTGCTGACTCTTGGTTACGTTGTTGACGTAGCATGAGCTTAGCCAATGTCTTCTTTGCAAATGGCGTAATCTCAGGGAGCGGATCGCCAGACAGCAGCAAACCACCACACGCCAATAACACCGTGCGATGAAATTCATACTCTTCTCTGGATGCGGCTTGATTAGCTAATGACGTGAATGTCGCGCAATCCGGATCAATTTGCCACAGTTTTCGATGCTGCCAACTACGGTAAAAGGTTTCTTTGGCTATCTGCTCGAAACGACGACTATGGCGTTCTACGTCATCAGAAACACGCATTGCATCCACAAGCCCTAGAGATGGCCACATTGGCGCGTTGCAACCTAAAAGCCACGCATCACCAGCGCCTTTAGCAATCGCTTCCATTCCTAAGCGATACGCCTCAACGCCTGTAATACCAGATTGTTTACGCACACCTTTCAAGGTGCCCCAATAGTTCGCGTCTAGCTTGAACAATTCAACGCCCCACTCTTGTCTCATGACAGAGACCACATTCGTCAGATGGTCTTGCACTTCTGGATTTGAGGTATCGAGTATGTACCAAGGCGTGCAGCGCCAACCACCGTATGTGACATCTTCTGCTTTAAGTAAGCTTCCATCTTTGTGACGAACAAACCACTCTGGGTGTTGTTTGAAGATCTCCGACTCAGGTTGAGCAATAAAGGGGGCCATCCAAATTGCCGGCTTTTTGCCTTTTGCACGGATACTATGAATGAGCTCTTTCACACCACCAGAAAACTTATCCGATGGGATTAACCAATCGCCCATAAAGGCTTGATAGCCATCATCCAGAAGTACCCACTCTAGGTCTTCAAGCTTATCTTGCATGCAATCAACGTTCTGCATGATGTTTTGCTCTGTCACGCCTGCGTAGTAGGCATACCACGAACACCAACCGACAGGCGCATCTTGTGTCACACCTTGGCGAACAGGATGATGCTCTGCAATCATCTCTCCATAGATTTGATAAAGTTCAGACAGAGATTGGCCGCAGAGTACCGCCACGGATTCAAGTTGATTACTTTCCCAATCCGCCACTTGAGTAAACTCACCATCAATCGCGGCAGATAAAACCCAATGTCCATCACGCAGTACAACATCAAAATAGCCCGCAAAACGGTGACATGAAGTAAAGCCAAACAAGGTATAGCCAGCCGAGCCTTCCACCACTAAATAGTTGTAGTAACGCTTAGGGGCATCTTTGGGATAGATTCGATAAGAAGGGTTGTTGTCTGGACAGCGACCAATATCAACGGGATGGCTAACCGTTCCCGCTGTTTGCGCTAGCATTTGGAAGCCATCACCAATCACGTTGGCCTCGTGCTCGTATAAAAACGGCATCTCGAACAACACTTCACGGTCGGTAAACGTTTTATTGTGAAGCCCAGCAAAAGAAAAATGTAATTGATTACCCTCAACTTCAACTTGGAGGTCGTTGTTATTCACAGTGATCTCAATGTGATTTGCCAATTGAATGCTCTGAGCCATAAAGAGTCTACTCACTTAATTATTATTGTTTAGCTTGGTTCATTATCCCCTGCTTGTCCCACCCAATTCGTTATCGACGTCACGAATCCTACTGTCGTTTAGCGTCACAAATTTATTATTGAGATAACGCTCACTGAAATTTTGGTTAAAAAAATACCAGCCCGAAGGCTGGTATTTCGATTGATGTGAATTGCATTAATTAAGCAACTTCGATTGGACCACCGAATGAAGTCACTGGCGGTACTTTGCCGGTGAACTTCTCGAAGTCTACGATACATGTGTTCGCAGAAGTCGCCTGCGCAAGTTCAGAAGAGCCAATGTCTTGCGTTAGCGTGTTAGGGTCACCGTAAGTACAGATTGCGCCCTCTTTCTCGTTTAGAGGACCGTACCATGCACCTTCTTCGATACGAATAACGCCACGTGGGTAGCTGTCAGTAAGAACAGCACCAGCTAATAGCTGACCACGACCGTTGAATACGCGCACTAAGTCACCGTCTTTGATGCCTTTCGCTTTCGCATCCGCTGGGTTGATGTAAACAGGTTCACGACCTTGCACCGCGTAAGTTGCACGGAACTCTTCAGATTCACACATTTGAGAGTGCAGACGCTTGTCTGGGTGACAAGACTGCAACCAGAATGGGTATTTATCTGAACCAGGGCCACCGTGTGAACGCTCTGATTTTTCGAACCACATTGGGTGTTCTTGACAGTGTTCGTAGCCGTAACGGCCGATCTTACGAGACGTGATCTCGATGAAACCAGATGGCGTACCTAGTGGGTTAAGCTCAGGGTCTTTACGGAAGTCCGCATGACGAACCCAAGGTTTACCTTCACCGAAGTCTAGTACGCTCTTCTCCCAGAACTCGTTGAATTCTGGCATTTCAAACTTACCTTCGTTCGCTTTCTTACAATCGTTGTATAGGCTTTCGATCCATTCCATCTCGCTCATACCACGAGTGTATTCTTCGCGGCGACCAAAACGCTGAGTTAGTTCACTCATGATTTGGAAATCAGGCTTAGATTGGAACAATGGATCGACGAGACGATGCATTGCAATCAGACCTTTGTTCGAGTATGAACCGTATACGTCGATGTCGTTACGTTCCCATTGCGTACACGCAGGTAGAACGATATCCGAGAAACGACATGTTGCAGTCCAAGCAAACTCGATCGTTACAACCGTTTGAAGTTTGCGGAACGCTTTCTTCATGCGGTTACGATCTTGATGGTGGTGCCATGGGTTGCAACCCGAGATCACCATCATCTTGAAGTCTGGCAGTTTCACTTTACCGCCGTTGTAGTTGATCTCTTTGCCTGGCTCAAGCAGACAGTCGATCCAACGTGCAACTGGGATAGTACGGCTGTAACCGTTAAAGTCGTTGTTGTCCCACTTCGGCTTCATACCTTGGTCAAGGTTACGAGGAAAACCACCAGGGCCCGCGAAACCAGTTGAAGGTACACCGATACTTGAGTAATGGTGACCGTAAGAGATACCACCGCCAGGTAGACCGATTTGACCAACCATTGCAGCAACCACAGCCGCCGCCCAGTATGGTTGCTCACCGTGCTCTTGACGCTGGATACACCAACCCATCAGGATCTGTGTACGGCCACTTACTAGCATACGCGCGAATTCGCGAATCTTGTCCGCTTTCACGCCGCAGATAGCCGCAGCCCACTCTGGTGTTTTCTCTACTTTATCTTTTGTCTTACCTTGAACGTATTGAATAAACTCTTCAAAGCCTAGACAGTAAGTATCAATGAACTTCTTATCGTACAAGTCTTCGTTGTACAGCACGTGCGCCACAGCAAGCATGAACGCTACGTCTGTCAGCGGGTTAATGTACAAGTGATCGTTCTCTAAGTAGCGCTGAGTCTTGTTCTTCACTGGGTCTACAGATAGAACGTTGATCTCACCTTTCGCTACTTTTTCTTTTAGTTGTGCTAGGTACTTGAACGACTCATGCGTTTCACAGTTCCAACCTACTTGAAGGTTTTTCACTGGGTCGTTAGCCCAAAGAACGATGTTGTCAGAGTTCTCTAGGATTTCAGACCAAGACGTACCTTGTGCGTAAACTTCGGTTGAACCAAGTACGTAAGGCATGATGGTTTGACCTGCACCCGTCGAGTAGTCACCTACTTTCGTGATAAAGTTGCCGTGCATACCCACTGCACGTTGCATGTGCGCGGTACAGTTGTTGAATGAACCTGTTTGGTTCCAACCTGTTTGACCTGCGTGTAGCGCCCATGGACCGTAGTCTTTTTGAATACGTTCTAGTTCGCGGTAGAACAAATCTAGCGCTTCATCCCAAGTCACGCGGATGAAACGGTTGTTACCGCGAGTATCGGCGCTGTATTTGTGTTTCTTCAACCAATCTAGACGAACCATTGGGTAACGTACACGTGAAGGGCTGTAAATAATGCCCTTGATGCCGTTTAGCATTTCAGTTGGGTTTTTGTCTAGCTCTAGCGGTTTGATCTCTTGAACTTTACCCGCGTAGATGTGGGCGCGGAACGCGCCCCAGTGAGAACCTGTTACTTTCCAAGTACCTGTCGTCTCAACAGCATTGGCAGAGGCTGACGCCAATAAGCTAGGACCAATAACTGACGCTGCACTTGTGGTTGCTACACCTTTAAGAAAACTTCTTCGTGTAATAGCCATTTAAATTACTCCAATCCGACGCTTATTAGTGGTGACCTTCAGCATAATCTGAAGAGTGTTTCTGTAGATACTTCAAGATCAGGGCTTCACTGTCTGTATCTAGGTTAACGAACGCCAACATACCGTCGAACATACCTGGCCAGGTGTTCGCGTCGAAGTGCGCTTCCGCAGGTTGCGTGTGACATACAGAACAGTTGGTCTTGTACGCTTCACGAGATTTTTCCCAAACAGGATTGATGTCGTTCAGCATAGACTCTTTCTTAAGCCATACTTTCGCCGCCACTTTTTCCCATGGAAGACCCGTTAGCTCATCCACTTTTTTCTCACCAGTCGTCACAATGTTGCTATCTGTCGCTGCTTCTTTCATCAGAGACGCAGTCGCAATGTTCTTACCGAAGTCTTCTTGAATTACGCGACCAAAGCCTTTCGCTTTACGCCAGCCATCGATTTCGATTTCAACAAACTCGCCTTTGTCTTCAAGAACTTTAACGGTCGATGCTGGGTTAAGAAGACCGGCTTCTTTAGTGCCTTGTGCATCAAAGTAAATAGGTAGGTGACGAACACTCACTAGTTGCTGACCTACAGAGTAATCTGTATTTGAAGTCATACCTTCTAGGTCACCCACGATACCGCCGATGCTGTCCATACCTGCTGGCAGGTTATGCGCGATACCTTTATGACAGTCAACACAGCTTTGATCTTTCTCTGCTGCTTGCTTCATTTGGATACGAGCGGTTGGAGACATTTGCTCGAAATCCATCGATTCGTAGTTGTGACAGTTCTTACACTCTAAAGATTTGTTTGCCGAGAAACGATCCCATTCGTGTTTCGCAAGTTCGATACGACGCTCTTCGAACACACCAGGTTCATCGTAGTTGCCAAATACCTGTGCAAATACCTCTTTAGATGCCTGCATTTTACGAGCAATTTTGTCTGTCCAGTTATGAGGAACGTGACAGTCAGGGCAAGTAGCACGAACGCCTGAGTGGTTTTTCCAGTGAACCGTTTCTTGCAGCTCAACGTACACGTTGTCACGCATTGTGTGACAACTAATACAGAATTCTTCTGTGTTGGTTGCTTCTAGAGCGGTGTTAAAGCCACCCCAAAAGATAACACCAGCAATGAAGCCGCCCATAGTCAGCACACCTAGGCTGATATGTACAGCTGGGCGCGTCATGGTACGCCACAGTTTAATGATTAATGATTTCATTATTTGCTCTCTTAAAATCTTTTCAAAAGTGTGGTTATGAGCTCACAGGCTTACATGCCGTGCGCGCCTGGAGGTCCAAAGAAGAACACTTGCAACATCCAAACGATGAACCCATAACCGCCGACAAAAGCCACACTCAGAATTGGGAAGAGAACAACTGCAATGAAGAGGAACGACTTCCACTCCAGGGAGCGTTTTTCACCACTCTCAATTTTATTAACATCACTCATACATTTGCCTATTTTGTATCTAGTGTTATTGAAAAGCCCGCGTAACCAAGCTTAAGTTTTTTACAATCTCTAATGGAAAATGTTAGACCATACTAATAGTAAGGTTCAATCAAATAAGAGCTCTCAGGCCTTGTAATTCAACACTTTTTTGAGCTCATCCAGAGATGTGATTGATTGATGTTATTTATTAAAAAACATGAACAGATGTGACAAAATAAGTCTTTTAACTAATTGTTAAAACAACAACATTTACCAAACATAAGTTACATTTGGATAGTAATTAACGGGTCATAAATTGGCTTAAAAACCCGTCAAAAGATAATAAATTGTAAATAAAATGATGCTAAATAATGACAAGAATAGCGCTGAAGGTTTACGTTGAGAACATCAAAAAATGCACATTGATGTTCATATAAAGGAGGAGCTTAGTTACAATTATTCGCGGATTTTCGAGGAGCGATTATGGATAGCGTGGTGGATATAAGTTGGACCAAACTGGCATTGTTTGGTCTGATTTTGTTGGTTCCCTTCTTTATTAATGCCCGCTACAAATTAGGGATTGCGAAAGACACGATAATCAGTGTTATTCGTATGACACTTCAGCTCATATTGATTGGCGTGTATTTAGAATATCTTTTTCAATTAAACAGCTTACTTATCAATATACTTTGGCTTGCCATCATGCTACTGATTGGTGCAAGCTCAATTGCAGGAAAAGCTCGTCTACCTAAAAAGCCACTCATGCTTCCTCTGCTTACAGGCTTAACCTGTGGTCTAATTCCACTTCTTATAGCGATTACCGCAGGCCTAGTGCAGCCATCCCCTATTTACAACGCCCAGTATATGATCCCACTTGCGGGCATGCTATTGGGTAACAGCTTAAGTAGTAACATCATCGCACTGCAGAATTTATTTACGGCTTTTGAACAGAGACAATCAGAATACGAGGCTGCTATCTCACTTGGTGCCTCTCCTCGTTATGCATCATTCCCCTTCATTCAAGAGGCCCTTAGAAAGTCACTTGCTCCAACTTTAGCCTCTATGGCCACTACAGGGCTGGTTACCTTGCCAAGCATGATGACTGGTCAAATTCTAGGTGGCGCAAGCCCGATGGTTGCGATTAAATATCAGTTGGTGATTATGCTGGCTATTTTCGTCATGTTGAGTACCTCCGTCGCTATTACGCTGGAGATGACACTGAGCTGGGTACAAACGAAAGAAGGCCGGATCAAAATAAAAATCCAACAACCAGAACCTACCAAAACTCATAGATAGTTTAAGCGTGTGAACAAAGCCAGTGAAAGGGCTTGTATTATCAAGTCAAACGCAATTTTAACTGAATAACTCATTCATTCTTTCAACATTCATCAAGACGCTTTCTGGAGAAAAGTCAGACAGAATTCTCTCGAGTATAAGCCTCTAATTTTATGAAATTTTCTTTGCAAGTTTAGATACGCACGGCCTTTGAGACAGGTTATCCACAGAAAATGTGGATAAACACCCTAAACCCATACGCAACCAGAAACATAGCAGCATAAGTGATCAATCTAATCGTCATGCTTTGATCACTTGCCTGACATATTCTAATTTTAGAGTAAAGATAGTGACCACAAACTTGGAGAGACGTACATGGATGTCTTAATGATCAAAGAAAATTACGATGAACTCCTATCCGATGCACCTCTGGACTGGCTCGTTCAAGAACCAAAGGAAGTGACTTCTCATTGGCTCCCAACCGATTTTGGCATCAATGAAGAACTGATTTAACTCACTCGATTTGTGTGAAACTTATCGACATGAATAAAAGAAAGACGAACCATTTGGCTCGCCTTTCTTTTATTCTTTTAGATTTATCGTAAATGCTTGTCTTCATCACGTAGATAAATCATCCAATACCACATACCAACGAATACACCGCCACCAATGATGTTCCCTATCGTTACAGGGATAAGGTTATTTACGATGAACCCCATCATGTTTAAGTCCGCATAGTTTGCAATTTCCGCCCCTGTCATTTGCCAAAATGCTTCCGGTGCAAAATATTTGATTCCAATCGCCATGGGTACTTGGAACATGTTCGCAATACAGTGCTCGAAACCTGCCGACACGAACATAGCTACTGGCAGAATCATGACCGCTATTTTGTCAGTTAATGTACGTCCACTAAACGTCATCCAAACAGCAATACACACCAGCACGTTACACATGATGCCAAGCGCAACAGCAGCAAAGAAACCATGGTGCAATTTGTGTTGAGAGATCGCCATCGCGTTGAGGCCAACTTGGCCGTGATCAAACATATACTGCTTGGTGACCAACATGCATGCTACCAACAAAAGAGCACCAACCATGTTGCCGAAATAAACCACAAACCAGTTTTTGATGAGCGCTTGCCACGAGATCTTTCCACTCGCTCGCGCTACCAATGTTAATACTGAGCTAGTGAAAAGCTCACCACCTGTAACGACAACAAGAATCAAACCAAGGCTGAAGGCTAGGCCACCGATTAGCCTGGTAATACCCCATGGAAGGTCGCCTGCACCGGTTGTCACCGTGGTGTAAAAGATGAACGCAATACCAATATGAAGTCCGGCAGAAATTGCCAATAAAAAAGATTTGATCGGTGCTTTAGTTGCTTTACCTACCCCCACTTCAGCCGCGCGTTCCGCAGCCTGAGGCGGTAATAGTGAGTCAAACTGATTGAAGTTCATTGTGGTGTAACATTTAGAAACAATTAAAGAGGCGCGGATAATCGCTCCATTTCCCTACTTTTTCAAGCGCTATTTGACATGTTTACTAAAAATGTTGTTATCGATAGATCAACCGATAAAGGTCAACTATCATTCGCAATCGTAACTATCATTGATACTTAACAAGTATTCTGCCTTTCGAACAAAGATCCTGCGTTATATCAGCCTGATAGCGCCATACTTAACACTTCTTATCGTTTAATGTTGCTCAACTCTTCTTTTCAGACTAGCTTGGTAAAAAAAGCGTAAAGGAATCATTTATGAAATATTCAGCTGAACATATCGCCGAATTGAACCTACTTCTTCAGTTCGACCTAAGTAGTGCTGCAACTGGTATTAAAGTTCATACAGACGCGTCAGAAGAAATGCAGGCAGCCGTTGCTCGTCTATACGAGAAGCAACTTTGTACACAGCCTGATGGTGGTTATTTAACAGATGAAGGTATTGAAGTCGCAGAGCATGCGGATAAGATTTTAAGAGTCCTTTCTGTGTAATTTGAACAAAAACGCCACCGAATTCGGTGGCGTTTTTTATTGGTCCCTGCATTTTGTTCCTGCCGAAACCTGCGGTGCTAATCGTTTTTTCATTTTGCTAAATGGCTGAACCTTGTCGTACAACCAATTAAAGCCTGTGGCATAAAATAGGAAGAACACTAGGAAGCCAGCTTCCAACACCAGAGCTTGGAGAAGCGTAATTTCTAAGAACCAAGCAATGACGGGTATAGAGATAAAGATCAACCCTCCCTCGAATCCAATTGTATGCCCAAAACGCATCGCTAAACTTCGTTCAGTTCGATTGCTGCCAAACCACTTATCAAAGTACAAGTTGTAGATGTAATTCCACACAACGGTATACATGCTCAACCCAATCCCAACCAACGCGAGATCACTCGATCCCTTTCCGGTGATCAATGAAGCCGCTGGCACAATGATCGCGAGTGCGATTAACTCAAAAAGTACTGCATGAAAAATTCGTTCGTTACGAGTCATATTTCTCTGTCCAAATAGTTCTACTCAATGCTTAGAATTTTATCTATTATTCAGATAGCAAAAAGTTAGATACCATCGGCAAAAGCGATATGTTTACCATCGAACAACTGCAAGCTTTCATTGCTACATCAGAAACCGGATCATTTTCAGGCGCGGCAAGAAAACTGGGGCGAGCTCAATCCGTAGTCAGCCAACACATCATAAATATGGAGGTCGACTGTGGTGTTGATCTATTTGATCGCTCTGGTCGATATCCGAAATTAACCGAGAGTGGCCTCGCGCTCATACCTTATGCACAAGCGGCAATCAGCCAACTCGACCGATTAAACAACAGAGCATCACAGCTTTTTTCAACACCAACTAATAAATTGGTCTTAGCCATTGATGAAGGGATTCCTCTGACTCGCTTGCCCGACGTGCTAAAAAATTTAGAGCAACGCTTTCCACATTTGCAAGTTGAATGCTTAACAGCTTCAAGTCCGGATATCATTGAATTGGTCAAATCGGAGCGCGCCACTACTGGGATTATTTTGAGTGACTTACAAATGCCAAGACATATCGATTTCACTAATCTTGGTAACATTGCGTTCGATGTCTATGTCTCTTCAACACACGCTCTGGCACAGCAACGCGTCACTCACATTGATCAACTCAAACAACACCGTCAACTGGTCATACGCTCCAAAAACGCAGAGCCATGTGGTCTCAATCAAGCATTCAGCCCGGATATCTGGTACGCTGATAACTACTATATTTTGTTGGAATTAGCGAATAAAGGGTTTGGTTGGTGCTTTCTTCCAGAGCATTTAGTCGCGTATTCACCGAACACACTGAAAAGAGTTGGGGATGATTTCACAAAGCTGGCTTGGCAAGTCAATGTTGACCTTATTCAACATCAGAAATGGCATTCAGATCCCCTCCATCAACAAGCCAAAGCAGAGCTGCTCAATCTATTCGAGCAGACATAAATAAGTAAGTAGGAAGACCCAAATGGCAAATACATTGATCGTAGGTGCAGGCTGGCTCGGAACTCCGCTAGCAGAAACTTTGATGAAAGACGGACACCACGTTGTCGTTACTCGTCGTAACCAAGCTCGGTTAAACGAGTTACCCGCTTCATTAACTCACTCCGCATTATTCGATTTTAATCAACTTAACGCGGCGAAACGGCTAGATGAGTTGCTTAAGCAACATAAAATTACTCACGTTGTCGGTGCTTTTCCCCCTGGTTTTCGTAAAGGACGCGGACAAGAATACGCCCAACAATGGAAAATGCTCGCAAACGCAGCAAAGCAAAACAACGTTGAAAAGCTCGTTATGATTAGCTCTACAACGGTGTATCCCAACCTAGCTTCTGATATGGAAGAAGCAGATGCGTCACTCTCTTTAGCAGCCGACAGCCCTTATTTCTCTGACAATGCACGTATTATGCTGCAAGCCGAGCAGCATGTTATCGACTCTAATATTAGCTTCGTCATTATGCGTTGTAGCGGGCTAATTGGACCAGATAGGCACCCTTCTCGCTTTGCAATGAGACTAAAACAAGTCAGTCGTAAAGCGCCTGCTAATATGCTTCATCAAGACGATGCGGTATCGGCGGCCAAATTTGCTTTAGATAAATTAAGCAACCAAGTTATTAACGTGACCACACCGCATACCGTCAGCAAGGCGGAGTTCTACCAAGCCGCTATAAATAAGAGCGAAAGTGAGATACCTCTTCCACCAGTCACAGAACAAACAGATAAGCGCATTCTCGCAGACAAACTACTCTCACTTGGCTATCAATTTCATTTCAACTCAACTTTGGACGCGCTATGAAACTCTATCGACACATAGAAACACTTTGGGATTACATGCAACTCAAACATGAGCTGAAACCCGCAGACTGTTTGTTTGTGATGTGCAGTAACGATGTGCGTGTAGCAGAGCATGCCGCAAATCTGTACCACCAAAAGTTAGCGCCTTTGATTGTATTTTCAGGGGGAGAAGGTCGTTTTACCGATGGACTGTTTGAAAAAAGCGAAGCGGAAACTTTTGCCGAAATTGCCAAGATGTCAGGCGTGCCCAGTGAAGCAATTTTGCTCGAAGCTGAATCCACCAATAGTGGCGAAAACGTTCGCTTTACTGAGCAACGATTGAAAGAGGAAGGAAAAAATTGCTCATCGTTTATTCTGGTGCAAAAACCATTTATGGAACGCAGAGCCATAGCGACATTTGAAAAACAGTGGCAGTCACCCTACTCCCAGCTCCAAGTAAGCTCTACGGCTCATCCGTTTTTTGAGTATATTAATGAAGACATGCCATTAATGATGGTGCTAGAAGCACTAATGGAAGATTTCTCTCGTGTAAAAAGCTATCCAGAGAAAGGATTTCAAACCGAGCAGAACATCCCTCCGCAGGTAGAATCATCTTATCAGTTTTTGCTAGAGAGATTTGGTTTTGACTTAGTCTAAGCCCTTTCTAGCAGACAACAAAAAGCCACCGATTACGGTGGCTTTTCTGTATTAATACGGATTATTTACCGAGTGCTTCTTTGTAATGCTGACGGCACACGGAGACATATTTGTCGTTACCGCCGATCGCAACTTGATCGCCCTCTTTAATTGCCACGCCATGTTCATCGGTACGAATAACCATATTCGCTTTGCGACCGCAGTGGCAGATCGTTTTGAGCTCAACCAACTTGTCTGCCCAAGATAACAGGTACTTACTGCCTTCAAAAAGTTCGCCTAGAAAATCGGTGCGAAGGCCATAACACAATACTGGAATATGCAGTTTATCAACAACTTCAGTAAGTTGGTAAACCTGCTCTTTCGACAAGAACTGACACTCATCAACAAGAATACAGTGACGTTTCTCAACCTCATTCAGAGCTGCGATCTCTTGATATAAATTGGTATCCTGACGAAACAAATGTGCGTCAGATTGAAGACCAATACGAGAGCTCACTTTACCGACACCAAAGCGATCATCTAGTGCAGCCGTAAAAATAACTGGCGTCATGCCGCGTTCTTGATAGTTGAAAGAGGATTGAAGAAGCGTTGTTGATTTACCCGCATTCATTGCTGAGTAATAGAAATACATCTGAGCCACAGAGCATTACCTAAAGTTAAAGTTTTAATTTATGGAAATGGAAAATAAAAGGGCTGAATTATCAGCCCTTTAAAATTGAAAATTCAATTACTTACGACGCCACGTTGTGCCTTCTGGACCATCTTCCAGAACAATGCCCATTTCGGTTAGCTTGTCACGAGCCATATCTGCATTCGCCCAATCTTTCGCAGCGCGAGAGTCGTTACGCAGCTTGATAAGAGCTTCGATTTCAGCCACTTCATCATCGTTACCTGCATCACCTTTTAGGAAGGCTTCTGGATCTTGGTGAAGAATACCGATCACATCTGCTAGTTCACGCATTAGCGCACCTAGCTCGCTCGCTTTCTCTAGGTTTTCTGTTTTCAGACGGTTAACTTCGCGCGCCATGTCGAACAGAACTGAGTACGCTTCTGGCGTATTGAAGTCATCGTTCATCGCTGCTGTAAAGCGAGATACGTACTCTTCACCACCAGCAGGAGCAGCATTTAGATCCAAACCACGTAGAGAAGTGTATAGACGCTCAAGCGAAGCGCGTGCTTGGTTTAGGTTCTCTTCGCTGTAGTTTAACTGGCTACGGTAGTGACCAGACATAAGGAAGTAACGAACCGTTTCTGCATCGTAGTGACCAAGTACGTCACGGATAGTAAAGAAGTTGCCTAGAGACTTAGACATCTTCTCGCGATCTACCATCACCATGCCACTGTGCATCCAAGTATTTACGTACTTAGTGTCGTGCGCACAGCATGATTGCGCGATTTCGTTTTCGTGGTGTGGGAACTGAAGATCAGAGCCGCCACCGTGAATATCAAAGTGATCACCTAGGATTGAAGAGTTCATAGCAGAACATTCAATGTGCCAGCCTGGACGACCAGGGCCCCATGGTGATTCCCACGTAGGTTCACCTGGTTTAGACATCTTCCAAAGAACGAAGTCTAGTGGGCTGCGTTTGGCTGTTTCGACATCAACGCGCGCGCCCGCTTGCAGCTGATCCAAATCTTGTTTAGACAGTTTGCCGTATTCGTCAAACTTGCGAACCTCAAACATTACATCGCCATTATCCGCAACGTAAGCAAAACCACGTTCAATCAGTTTTTGAACAAGTTCGATGATTTCTGGAATAAACTGGGTTGCACGAGGCTCAATATCAGGGCGCTTCATGTTTAATGCGTCGAAGTCTGCGTGCATTTCACCGATCAAGCGCTCGGTCAATGAGTCACAAGACTCGCCATTTTCAGCCGCACGTTTAATGATCTTATCATCGATGTCTGTGATGTTGCGTACAAACGTTAGATCGTAACCTAGGTAACGAAGGTAACGTGATACCACGTCAAAGGAGACAAAAGTGCGACCGTGACCGATGTGACAGAGATCGTAGATGGTAACTCCACAGACATACATGCCGACTTTGCCAGCTGTAATTGGTTTGAATTCCTCTTTCTGTCTTGTGAGTGTGTTATATATCTTTAACATGATCTCTATCTATGATTGTGAATGAATAAAAGAAGGTCGAGTATATCAACTCCGACCTGGTTAGGTAATAGCAATTAACCGATAAAACGATAATCGGCTAAACTTCAAGCACAAAACGAAGAATTTCCTCTTCCTGAGTTTTTAAAGCACTAGAACTTAGGCTAGAATCTCGGGCTCAACACAACACAGTAAAGGAAAGTAGCATGATCACCCTTCACACTAATTTTGGTGACATCAAGATTCAACTAAACGAAGAGAAAGCGCCAGAGACTAGCGCAAACTTCCTTCAGTACTGCCGCGATGGCTTTTACGACAACACTCTTTTCCACCGTGTTATTGACGGTTTCATGATCCAAGGTGGTGGCATGGAACCTGGTCTACGTGAAAAAGCATCACGTGCACCTATCAAGAACGAAGCAAACAACGGCCTAAGCAACAAAGTGGGTACACTTGCTATGGCGCGTACTATGGAACCGCATTCAGCAAGCTCTCAATTCTTTATCAACGTAAACAACAACACATTCCTAGATTTCCGTAGCGAAAGCCTAGATGGTTGGGGGTACTGTGTATTCGGTGAAGTTGTAGAAGGCATGGACATCGTAAATAAGATCAAAGGCGTTAGCACTGGTTCTTACGGCATGCACCAAGACGTACCTCTAGAGGACGTAGTAATCACTGGTACAACAATTGAAGAATAATTCGTAAGAATTATTTCTAAGAGATAAGTTAATGGGGAGGCATCGCTTCCCCTTATTTCTATGACAACATTATTTATTTCCGATCTTCACCTCACCCCATCGCGTCCGGATATTACGGAATGTTTTGTGACGTTCATGCGAACAGAAGCAACGAAAGCCGATGCACTTTATGTATTAGGCGATCTGTTCGAGTTTTGGGTTGGAGACGATGACAAAACTCCTTTTGCCAATCAAATCCGTACAGAGTTCCAGCAACTAACAAAGACTGGCGTTCCTGTTTATTTCATTCAGGGCAATCGCGACTTCCTATTGGGAAAACGCTTCTGTAAAGAGACAGGCATTACATTACTGGATGAAGTTAGCCTCATAGACCTTTATGGTACTAAAGCGGTTATTCTCCACGGTGACACCCTGTGTACTGACGACATTGATTATCAAAAATTCCGTAAGACTGTTCATCAACCTTGGTTGCAATGGCTGTTTAATCACATTCCTTGGTTTATTAAGAAGAAAATTGTCTCAAAAGTTCAATCCGATATTCGCGATGATAAAATGAGCAAGCCTTTGGACATCATGGACGTCAATCAAAATGAAGTCGAGAAAGTGATGTCTCAGAATTGCGTCAACTTAATGATTCATGGTCACACTCATCGCCCGAATACACATTTTTTTGACGTCGATGGTGTTAAAAAGACCCGGATAGTTTTAGGGGATTGGTATACGCAAGGCTCAGTTTTACAAGTAAATTCTGATGGCTTTGACCTACAAACGAGACCATTCATACAGAATTTGCGTTAAGCATGTAGAGCGTGTAGAAGATTCACGCTCAAATCGTAGATATTTTGTAAAAAATCGCTATTATCATAATACTAAGTTAAACAGAACGAAGTACCTAATTGAAGTATTCTTACGTAGCTCGCCAACCGATTCTGGATAGAGAAAAACGAACCATAGGTTACGAACTTCTCTTTCGAGATGGTCCTAAAAATACCTTCCCTGAAGTAGAACCAGAGCTGGCTACTAGTCGACTGCTATCCGATCATTTTTTGTCGACGCATTACAACACATTAGGGAACAAACTTGGCTTTGTTAACTTTCCGCATCAAAGCTTGGTGAATCTGGTCCCGACTCTGTTTCCCAAAGAGTCTCTCGTCATTGAAGTTCTTGAAGATTGTGAACCGACAGAGGAGCTGCTAGAAGCCATCAAGCACCTGCATGAGTGCGGATACAAAATTGCTTTAGATGATTTTGTACCGACGAAGGCTTGGAAACGTTTTCTTCCATATGTTTCCATGATCAAGTTTGACATTCGACTCGTACCGATCAAGAAAGCCGCTATTTTTATTCAGGCATTAAGCCCATTTAAAATCGACTTTCTTGCGGAAAAAGTAGAGACCTACGAAGAGTTTGAGCAAGCTTTAGAAGCAGGTTTTAACTACTTTCAGGGATATTTTTTCAGCAAGCCTGAGATGATCCAGAAAAAACGGTTGAACCCCGCGTTTCTTACAGTCATCCAGCTTTGTAAAGAGATTGCAGATAAGCCCATCGACTTCAATGAGGTTGAACGTCTGTTTTCGATTGATGTGACGCTGTCATACAAGCTGCTTACTTACGTAAATTCAGGCTATACATTAACGACCAAGATTAAGTCGTTCAGACAAGCGCTTATTTATCTGGGTGAAGAGCGACTACGACGCTTCATATCCTTAGTTGCCATTGCGTCCGTTCAAGAAGATAAACCAGATTCTCTTTACTCCTTGGCGATTCAGCGTGCAAGAATGTGTGAACTGTTACTTAGTCAAATGAACACTAGGTATGACCCTGGGCAGGCATTTTTGACAGGCATGTTTTCTTTACTCGGATCTTTGCTCGATCAACCGCTCTCGGATGTCATTGAAGATATCCCCGTTGACGAAGATATAAAACTCGCATTAACCAGTCGAAAAGGCGTACTTGGCCACTTACTTTCAATGACGATCGCCTACGAACAAGCAGACTGGGAATTAGCTGAGCGGTATTGCACCGTTCTTAAATTAACCGAGCCTCAATTAGCAGACGCTTTTAATCAATCTACCGAGTGGGCTCAAGAACTGCTGTCTCAAACGCCCTAAATCGCTATAATGCCTCACCTCCAGCCTCGCAATTGTGAGGTTGTTTGTTTTTCCCGCTTAATTAATCGAGATTTCATTTTATGGCTTCTTCTTGTCCTTGCGGCTCTAACCGCACCTACCAACAGTGTTGTGAAATTGCCCACAATAACCATGCTGACGTTACCACTCCGGAGCAGTTAATGCGCTCTCGTTACAGTGCGCATGTGTTAGGTCTAGTAGATTACGTGGTGAACACGTACCACCCAAGCTGTAATGCAGAAGAACAACGAGAAGGCATTGCCCAATCTATCGACAGCGATTGGTGCAAACTTGAAGTATTAAAAACAGAAGCTGGCAGTAATGACAATGAAGGCTTTGTCGAGTTTAGCGCTTATTTTGATGAAGACGGCAAACGCTACTGTATGACAGAACGTTCTCGCTTCGTAAAAGAAAATGGGCTTTGGTACTACATTGACGGCACATTTCCTGAAGAAGAGCCAGAACAGGATCCACGACTGAGCCAGCCAGTTAGTAGCCTAAAGCTAGGTCGTAACGATCCGTGTATCTGCGGAAGCGGTAAGAAGTTTAAGAAGTGTTGTGGGTAAAGTCATCCACGCTTAGCTTATTGAGCTCGCTTTAATGAGATTCCTGATCTCACCTAAGCTCGTCGAAATAACGTGAATATGTGCTTTCATTTGAAATAGATAACTCTACTTCAAGTACTTTTAGAAAATATACCGTCATTCTGAACAGCGAAGAACAAGCGTGATTCAGAATCTAATCACCGTAGGCTCTGCTGTCAGGTTTCCCCCGAATCAAGAACACTAAATTAAAAAAGCCCCTAGACTCGAGAGCATAGGGGCTTTCACTTATCTATAAGCAAGTTTACTTATGACGTTCTTTCAACTTGTTCACTACGTCATTCATCGATAAGCCTTGGTCTTGAAGCAATACCAGCAAGTGGTAAATCAGATCTGCAGATTCACACACTAACTCCGCCTTATCGCCCGACGTCGCCGCAAGCGCGACTTCAACGCCTTCTTCGCCCACTTTTTGCGAAATACGCTTGGTGCCACGGGCATAAAGACTGGCAGTATAAGAGGAATCTGGGTCGGCGCTCTTGCGGGCAGCCAATAGCTGCTCAAGTTGATGAAGCCACACCATTTGTGACTCCTCTTGAGGGTCCACATCCCAGCAAGTTGTGTTACCCAAGTGACACGTAGGACCAATGGGATTCACTTTCACCAGTAGCGTATCGTTGTCACAATCGAGCTGAATGTTCACCAATTGCAATACGTTGCCAGAGGTCTCACCTTTCGTCCAAAGACGTTGCTTGGTACGAGAGAAAAACGTCACTTGACCTGTTTCGCCCGTTTTTGCCAACGCATCTTGGTTCATGTAACCCATCATCAGCACTTGGCTTGATTGGAAATCTTGTACGATGGCAGGTACCAGACCATCCACTTTTTCCCAGTTGATTCGCTCAGCTAGCGAACTTACTTCGGCGGCTTTCACACTCATAGTCGTACCTCAATGCCTTGTTGTTTCAAATACTGCTTTAGTTCACCAATATTGATGACTTGCTTGTGGAATACCGATGCGGCAAGCGCGCCATCCACATTTGCTTTTTGGTAGGCTTCTGCGAAATGCTCCATGGCACCTGCACCACCCGATGCAATCAGCGGTACATTACATACTTCGCGCACCATATTCAGTTGTTCGATGTCGTATCCGTTACGCACACCGTCTTGGTTCATCATGTTAAGTACGATTTCACCAGCGCCGCGTTTTTGTACTTCTTGCACCCAATCACGCGTTTCCCATTGGGTCGCTTTGGTGCGTTCTTCATCACCAGTAAACTGGTAAACCTGATACTTGCCCGTCTCTTTGTCGTAGTATGAATCGATACCAACGACGATACATTGCACACCAAACTTATCAGCAAGGTCAGTAATCAACTGAGGGTTCGCCAAGGCAGGAGAGTTAATAGATACCTTATCTGCACCAAACTCAAGAATGCGCGCTGCGTCCTCTGCTGATTTAATGCCACCAGCGACACAGAACGGAATATCAATCACTTCTGCAACGCGAGCGACCCAACTTTTATCAACGACACGCCCATCACTTGAAGCGGTAATATCGTAGAACACAAGCTCGTCAGCGCCTTCTTCAGCATAACGCTGTGCCAGAGGAACGATGTCGCCAATGATCTCGTGGTTACGGAACTGGACGCCCTTTACCACCTGTCCATCACGGACATCAAGACATGGAATTATTCGCTTTGCCAGCATGCAAACGCCTCCTCTGCTGTGAACTTACCATCTAACAGCGCGCGACCAACAATCACGCCAGCTACACCGCTGCCTTTTAACGCTTCGATATCTGCTAATGAGCCAATGCCGCCTGAAGATTGGAACTGCACTTGTGGGTACTGTTTACATAAGTCGACGTAAAGCTCAACGTTTGAGCCTTCTAGCGTACCGTCACGAGAAATGTCCGTGCAAAGCACATGCTGTAGACCTACCGTCAGATAATCGTTGATCAAAGCTTCGATAGTCACGCCTGAATCTTCTTGCCAACCAGAGATCGCCACTTTACGTGTACCGTCTTGATCGATGTTGATGTCTAGAGCGAGAACGATTTTCTCTGCGCCGTATTTTTCCATCCAACCTTTCACAAGCTCCGGTTGTTTTACTGCTGTAGAGCCAACCACAACACGTTGAGCACCGGCTTCTAACAGATCAATCACGTCTTGCTCTGTACGCACTCCGCCACCGATTTGGATGTTCGCTGGCGTGCTTGCGAGTAGTTTTGCAATCAAATCAAGTTGGCGCGCTGTTGTGTCTTTCGCACCTGTTAAATCCACCAAATGCAGCCAGTTAGCGCCCGCTTGGTGGTACAAGTTAAACTGCTCTGCTGGATCAACTTTATATTCGGTTACTTGGCCGTAATCACCTTGATAAAGGCGAACCACCTGTCCTTCAATTAAATCAAGAGCTGGAATAATCACATTAAATCCCTTTTATAATTCTAAGAAGTTTTGAATAAGCTTCGCGCCCGCTTTTGAAGAACGCTCTGGGTGGAATTGCACACCATAATAGTTACCGCTTTGAACCGCAGCAGTGAATGGATTTCCGTAATCACATTCGGCAATGGTGTAGTCTCCAACTGGCATCGCAAAGCTGTGTACAAAGTAGAAGTACTCACCTTCTTCAATACCTTTGAACAGTGGGTTACCTGCTTTTGCAGACACCGTGTTCCAGCCCATATGCGGCAGCGGTAAGTCACCAGTTTGTAATAGCTTAACTTCACCATCACAAAGTCCAAGACACTCAACTAACTCGTCGGCTTTCTGCCCTTTTTCTTGAGACACTTTGCCCAACAGCTGCATGCCTAAACAGATACCTAATAGCGGCTTTTCTACCTGTTTTACCAAGCTGATAAGGTCACGCTCTTCTAGGTTTTTCATCGCTTCGCTGGCGGTTCCCACTCCCGGTAGGAATAACTTATCTGCCGACAATACAACTTGTGGATCTTTTGAAATCGTTACGTCATAGCCTAGGCGTTCAATGGCAAACTTCACCGAAGAAACGTTGGCACAGCCAGTATCGATAATGACAACTTTCTGTTCTGTCACTGTTTTTCTCCTTGCTAACGTTAGCCTTAAAGTACGCCTTTACTACTCGGTAGCTCAGTGCCTTCTACTTTGATTGCTTGGCGCAGAGTACGACCAAACGCTTTAAATAGGCTCTCAATGATGTGGTGATCATTGTTGCCCGCAGAAGAAAGGTGCAGTGTACACGCTAGTGTGTCAGTTAAAGAACGGAAGAAGTGAACCACCATCTCTGTTGAAAGGTCCCCCACTTGCTCACGACTAAACTGCGCGTCGAACTTAAGGTAAGGACGACCTGACAGGTCCAGTGCACATTGTGCCAAGCACTCATCCATTGGCAGGCTAAAACCAAAGCGACCAATACCACGTTTGTCACCCAGTGCTTCTTTCAACGCTTGACCTAACGCAAGAGCCGTATCTTCTACTGTGTGGTGATCATCAATGTGCAGGTCACCTTCCACTTTGCACACCATTTGGAATCCACCGTGCGTCGCAATTTGATCCAGCATGTGGTCAAAGAAGCCAAGACCTGTAGAGATGTCATTGCCGCCTTGCTCATCAAGATTAACCGAAACTTTGATGTCCGTTTCTTTCGTGGTGCGAACCACTTCAGCTACGCGCGCCTTCACCGTCAGATCTTTTAGGATCTGTTTCCAACCCATGGTTTCTGGGTTGTATTGAATGCCACGAATTGCCATGTTTTCTGCAAGTTGAAGATCGGTTTGACGATCGCCAATCACGACAGAGTTTTGGAAATCAACTTTGCCACCTTGAAGGTACTCTTTTACCAAGCCCAATTTAGGCTTACGGCAAGAGCAGTTATCTTCATCGAAGTGAGGACAAATCAGCACGTCATCAAACTTCACACCTTGAGACTCAAAGATCTCCATCATCATGTTGTGCGGTGCATCAAAATCAGCTTGTGGGTAGCTGTCAGTACCCAAACCATCTTGGTTAGTGACCATCACTAGACGGTATCCAGCATCCTGCAACGACAACAGGCTTGGGATAACAAATGGCTCTAGTTTTAGCTTATCTAAACGGTCTACTTGAAAATCAACTGGCGGCTCAACAATTAAGGTGCCATCTCGGTCGATAAATAGGATTTTTTGTTGCTTGCTCACTCGAACTTCCTTATTACTAATCTTGTTTCGTTCTCGGCATAAACCGAGAACGTTGAGAATTCTATTTATGAATAGTAGTTTCTAATGAAACCCAGTGTCTTTTCACACTCGTCGCGGTTACCAACACTGATACGCACGCAGTTCTCAATTGGCGAGTTACGCAGGATAATGCCCGTATCCCAAGCGGCTTTGAAAAGAGCATCGCCATCTGGGAATTTCACCAATAAGTAGTTACCCCACCCTTCAAAAACCTCCAGACCCGGAATCATCGACAAACCAACTTGTAAGTAAGCTCGGTTCGCGTTCAAATCGAGAACTTGGAACTTCGCTCGCGCTAGGCCTGCTTCAGAGAGCGCTTGAGTGGCAATTTCTGCCACTGGAACTGGGACTGGATATGGTGCGATAACTTTAAGAAGGACGTTAATCAGTTCTTCGTTTGCTAGCGTAAATCCGCAACGAAGACCAGCAAGCGCGAAAGCTTTCGACAGAGTACGCAGAATCGCTAGGTTTGGATATTCTGCCAGTAAATCTACTGTTGACGCTTCTGGACAAAAATCGATGTACGCTTCGTCCATGACCACGATTGCGCGGTCTTTTGTCATCTCAAGCAGAGAGACAATATCGTCACGCTTAACTAAGTTACCCGTTGGGTTGTTTGGCGAGCATACGAAAACCAGTTTTACGTTATCCAGACTCGCTTCGATACCTGCGAGGTCTAGTTGCCAATCTGACATTAGCGGCACCGTTTTGCGCTCTACACCGATGGTTTCTGCACTGATGGCGTACATACCGTAAGTCGGTGGGCAGTATAAAATCGCGTCTTCACCCGGTTCACAGAAAGCACGAATCAATAACTCAATACCTTCATCTGCACCGCGAGAAGTCAGCGTTTGTTCTGGCTTCACTCCAGCATATGCGGCGTAAGCAGAAATCAGTTCTTTCGGCTGGCATTCGCTGTAACGATTAAGACGAGCAAAGTCTGTTTTGTATTCATTGTTGAATGGCGATTCGTTGGCGTTCAGCCATACGTCACCTGTACCACCAATTCGGCGAGCCGAAAGATAAGGTGTTAGTTGTTGGACTTGTTTACGCGCTAGCTTTTCCATCTCTTTACTCTCTTATTCTTACTTACTTGCTAATTTTTCTACACGGATAGTAACAGCACGTTTGTGGGCGTCCAGACCTTCTGCTTCAGCCATGGTGACAACCGTTGGCGCAAGATTTTTAAGACCGTCAGCTGAAAGCTCTTGAACCGTCATTCGTTTAGAAAAATCAGCCAAACCTAAGCTTGAATATGTCCGTGTATAACCGTAAGTAGGAAGAACGTGGTTAGTGCCCGATGCGTAATCACCTGCAGATTCAGGCGACCAATCACCAAGGAAGATCGAACCTGCGTTATCTAATAGAGGAAGAAGCTCGCGAGGGTTCTTAGTCTGAACAATTAAGTGCTCAGGACCATAATAATTAGAAATAGAGATTGCTTGGGTGATCGATTCAGCAATAATGATTAAACTCGATGCGAGCGCTTTTTCTGCAATCTCTGAACGAGACAACTCTTTCAATTGACGACGAACGGCATCTGTCACCTGATCTGCAATAATGGCTGATGGCGTCACAAGTACAACTTGAGAGTCAGGTCCATGCTCTGCCTGACTTAGAAGGTCCGCCGCAATAAAATCTGGGTCCGCTGTTTCATCCGCAATCACAAGAACTTCCGAAGGACCCGCTGGCATATCAATCGCTGCGCCACGGAAATCATTGCTCACCTGACGCTTTGCTTCCGTCACGTAAGCGTTACCCGGGCCAAAAATCTTATCAACTTTTGATACGGTCTCTGTACCATATGCCATTGCAGCAACAGCTTGACCACCACCGACGTTGTACACTTCATCAATGCCACACAATTTTGCTACGTAAAGGATCTCGTCAGCGATTGGAGGCGGAGAGCAAAGCACAACTTTACGACAGCCAGCAATTTTCGCAGGCACGCCCAGCATCAAAACCGTCGATGGCAATGGCGCGCTACCACCAGGAATGTACAAACCCACTTTTTGAATTGGACGTGTTACCTGTTCACAAAGCACACCCGGTTGAGTTTCAACTTTAATTGGCTGTGGCTTTTGCGCTTTGTGGAATTTAGAAATATTGGCATAAGCTTGCTCTAATGCGTTTTTCATTGATTCAGACAAGCGCTCTGAAGCGGCTTTAATTTCCTGAGAGGAAACACGAATGGACTCAGGTTTAACGCGATCAAACTTTTCTGTCAGCTCGTTGAGAGCAGAGTCGCCTTCATTTCTAACTTTAGCGATAACCTCAGACACTGCTGCAGTGATATTTGCACCTTCTACAATAGCAGGACGTTCTAAGATCGAATCTTGCTGCTCTTCACTTAAAGATTGCCAAACGACTGTTCTCATGATGTTTACTCCATCATTTTTTCAATTGGTAGCACTAGGATTGAGCTAGCACCTAACTCTTTTAGCTGTTCCATGGTTTCCCAGAACAGGTTTTCAGAACTCACTAAGTGAACAGCCATTTTCTGCTTATCTGCAGAAAGAGGAAGAACCGTAGGATCCTCAGCACCAGGAAGTAGTGCTTTGATTTGATCGAGCTTTTCAGCTGGCGCGTGAAGCATGATGTACTTAGACTCTTTCGCTTGTTGTACGCCTTGCATGCGAGTCAGTAGTTTTTCAATCAGTGCTGTTTTGTCTGCATCAAACTCACCGATACGTTGAATCAGCGTCGCTTTAGATTTAAAGATCACTTCCGCTTCTTTTAAGCCATTCGCTTCTAACGTTGCGCCAGTCGATACCAAATCAGCAATAGCGTCAGCTAGACCTGCGCGAGGTGCAACTTCTACAGAGCCAGTTAGCATACATGTGGAGAATGGAACGCCTGCTTCATCCATGTAAGCTTTTAGGAGTTGAGGGTAAGTTGTGGCAATACGCTTACCGGCTAAGTCTTGTGGACCGTTGTACTCTTCATCCTTGTCGATAGCGATAGACAAGCGACAACCGCCAAAGTCAAGTCGACGAAGTTGTACAAACTCACATGGTTCACTCAGAGCTTTGCGATCAAGACGAACTTCTTCCAATTCATTTTCACCAATGAAACCTAAGTCAACAACACCATCCATGATCAAGCCAGGGATGTCATCGTCACGAACCAAAAGCAAATCAATTGGCATGTTCTCCGAGTGAACCACTAAACGCTCACCCATTACATTAAATTTTACGCCGCACTGTTTTAGCAGAGCTTGGCTCTCTTTGCTAAGGCGACCTTTTTTCTGAATTGCGATTCTTAAGCGTTGTGTTTGCATTGCTTTTTCCCTGTGCAAGATTTTGATATCTAAGTAATTTTTGAATTAATAAAACTAAAAAACCCTCGAGAGATTGGAGTCTCCCGAGGGTTTAAAATCTGCTTTTACTTTGATTTCACCTCCGGGAGTTTCCTGCCTCCCGGGTATGCGTACATCGCCCGAAAGACTAGATTGGGTGATGATGGTGATGAATGTTCATTACAAAATTACGCATACTTATTTAAGGCTCTATTGAGTTGCTTCGTTAGTAACCACACTAACCAAGGATTCTATATTTTTCAATACTGAATTTAACATTTTCTGGCTATTTTTTATAATAACTTGATTTTAAAGGATTTAAATTTAATTTCAGTTGAGTATATGGGTAGAAATTAGGTTTCTATTCAACCCTATTCTTAAAGAAAAAGAAGAATAGTATGAATTTTCATCAAAACAACTATTTAGATCTCACCGCCCTTAGTAATTGACATCATTCTCAATAAAGAGACATCCACTCACGTTTGAGACGACTCATTCAAAACTATTATTTGAGTGGGGCAAAAAATAGTGATTAACCATGAAACTGCGTAACGGTAGTAACAAACAAGCTGTGGATTTCAGCGATACAACACTATACCCATTAATCGGCAATAGTGCATGTATCCAAGAACTTCGCACGGCAATCCAAAAGTACGCTCAATGTGATGCTGAAGTACTCATTCAGGGTGAAACAGGGGTGGGCAAAGGTCTCTGTGCTCGTCTTATTCATCAGTTGTCGAACAGACACTCGGCACCTTTTGTTGAAGTTAACTGCGGCGCAATTCCAAGTGGTCTTATTGCGTCCGAACTTTTCGGTCACGAAAAAGGAGCATTTACAGGAGCGATTTCAGATCGTATCGGTTTTATTCAAAAAGCGCATAAAGGTACCCTATTCCTAGATGAGATTGGTGATATGCCGCCGGATCTACAAATCCACCTTCTGCACTTTTTAGAGAGTAAGCAAATCCATAAAGTCGGCGCTGATAAATTCATTGACGTGGACTGTAGAGTCATTGCTGCGAGCCACGTGGATTTGAAAAATGAGGTTGTACAAGGTGGATTCCGTGAAGATTTATTCTATCGGCTTAATATCTTGCCATTAACCATTCCTCCACTGAGAAAGCGTGGGAAAGATATCCTTATGTTATCAGAACACTTCTTAACAGATTTGTCTCATGGTCAGGTACAAAAAATGTCGGATAAAGTGAAAGCCAAGCTCCTCAAACATCGTTGGCCTGGTAACGTAAGAGAACTGCGAAATGTAATCCAACGAGCGATTGTCATGTGTGAAGATCACACGCTTCTCGTCGCCGACTTGGGCCTTGATAATAATGAAAGGCAATTACTCCCTTCAGTGGACCAAATTGATCTCGACTACCTACTGCAAGCTATCGAAGAAAATAAGCACAACATGAGTGCGGCTGCACGTCATCTTGGTATTTCAAGAACAACGCTTTATCGTCTAATAAAGAAATACAACTTAAATGTTTAGTTGCTGTACAGGTGTAACGTGACACTGTGTAACAGACAAATCATCATATATCATTTACTTAGCCCCTCATCATAAACCTCTTGACATTACCGTCTTTAAAATCAACAAGTTAAACCAGGCATAGTCTTTGCTTAGAGCTAAGAAGAAGTCGGTTGATAGATTTTCTATCACAGCACAGAAAGGAGTGCTCAGAACACAAATAGCTCGCTTTTAACACGAAACGATTATCCCCAAAAACGCGATTGCCCCCCTCACCTAAATCGCGTTAAAAAAAAGCTCCGCTAAATTTAGCGGAGCTTCCTCTTTATTAAAAACACTGAGCTGTACTAGACATTTTGGCACGATGCCATTTTAGACTTCGACAACCAAGAAAGTGCTCCACATACAATAATAAATGTGATTGATGCAGCGATGAATGAGAATGCAATTGACGCAGTCATCCCCAAAGTAATGAAGCCAACACAGGAAACTAGCGCCACGGACAATGCATAAGGCAACTGGGTCGATACATGATCAATATGATTACAACGTGCACCAGTCGACGACAGAATAGTGGTATCGGAGATAGGTGAACAATGGTCACCAAAAACGGCACCGGCTAAAACTGCACTTAGCATTGGGAGCATTAGCGCAAGATCGGTTGCACCAGCCATATCACCCGCGATTGGAAGCATAATGCCGAACGTACCCCAAGAAGTACCTGTTGAAAATGCCATTAGACCAGACAACAAGAATAGGATAACCGGTAGCCAATTTGGATTGATATTGCCCTGAGCCATTGTAGAAAGGTAAGAACCCGTCTTCATATCACCGATAACCGAACCGATAGTCCAGGCAAATACTAGGATTAGAATCGCGCCAAACATAGACTTAGCACCAATCCATAGTGTGCGTGCAATTTCACCCATTGGAAGACCTTGCTTCACAACAGTAAATAATGCGACAGCTAAGCCAAGCAAGCTACCGTAGATTAGTGATGTGCCTACATCTGTATTTTCAAACGCACCTAGAAGCGCAAACTCTTTGCCGTCAGCAGCCAATGCTTGGCCACCCGTGTAAAGCATAGAAGCGATAGTCGCAATAATCAGCGTCACGATAGGAAGTACCAAGTCTGACACTTTACCCTTTTCGCTTTCACGGATATCTAGCTCTTCGTTTAGATCATGCGCTTCTTGCGAGTCGTTTTCTTTGTCTTTATCAAAGCCGCGGCCTTGAGATGCAGAGATTTCATGCTCACGCATCTTACCGATATCGAGGCCAAACCACGCCACAGCAAACACCATAAGCAGTGCAAAAACTGCGTAGAAGTTCATTGGAATAAGACGAACGTACGCGCCAAGAGCCGAATACTCAGTGATCCCATGTGAGACTAAGATACCGCCGATAATCGTAATAATGTAAGCACCCCAGCTAGAAGCAGGCATGATCACACACATTGGTGCAGCAGTTGAGTCTAGAATGTATGCAAGCTTCGCGCGAGACACATAAAAACGATCGGTTACTGGACGAGAAATGGCACCAACAGCAAGACTGTTAAAGTAATCGTCGACAAAAATGAATACGCCTAAAAAGGCAGCAAGAAGTTTGGAGCCGCGTTTACTCTTCACTCGAGATTGTGCCCATTCGGCAAATGCACGAGTACCACCAGATAGCGTTAATAATGCAGTTGTCATACCTAATAAGATTAGGAAACCAACAATGCTCATGTTCCAAGTGTTAATTCCGCCATCTTCAATAAAGACAGAAGAAACTTGAGAGCTCACGTAACTAACGGTATCACCGATAGACCAGCTATTAAGTAGAACCGCACCCAGCACGATACCTACACCTAAGGAAACTAATACACGTCGAGTCAGAATCGCCAAAGTCAAAGCGACAATAGGTGGCAATAATGAAACAGGAGAACTAGAAAAATCTATTAAATTCATGATCTTCAAAAACCAAAGTTTGGCTAGAGATCTACTGCAGACAAGTCACGTAGCATACGATACGTGCTCATGTTGAACTTAGCGACAGGGAAGCGAACACTCCACCCAACCCTACAGTAGCGCTCCATAGTTTAATGTGAATATATACTATGGCAGTGTTGTTCCTTTCAGATACAACCCCAGCAAGTAACTTTGATGAGTTACTTACTTCGGCAATCTTCGCCTTCCACTATTATTCATTGGCATCACCCCAATAATAGCTACTCTTCGAGACCGCGCCTCTACGGCAACAACAAACAATTAACCACTAACTGTACAAATTAACAACAAATTGTCTGCAATATTGCATCAGGTAGCAGCCATTGTACTTATGATGAGAGTCAATGCAACACATCAAACTAAATTAAACAAATAAATAATGACTGAGATAATTTATAAACCTTGTCTACTTCAAGTTAGTTTTGTGCAACTGAAATCACATCAATTTTGTTATTTATGAAACATTATTACTACCTTAAAAATATCATGGTTTATCTTGTATCAATAAATTAAGGATATATGACACTCCATCAAAGATGGACGCTTCATATTTTTAAGTAATAACTCAACTTTTTTTATAAAAACCAAGCTGGCTCTATCTCTATACAATAACGAGTGTTGATTTCAATTCTCATCTAATAAGATTTATTTCGAGTGTAATAATATTTATTGCTTTAAAAAAATAGCTAAATTTAAACAAAATCTTGATTTAGTATTTGCACATAAGGAAAAGATAAAGTTAAATATAAGGACTCTTTGTTTATTTATAGATTGGCATTATTTAATCGTAACGATAAAAAGTGCCCAACACATTAACCTTTTAATAGGAATCGTTATGTCAGAGCTGACTAAAACCCTTCTAAATATCCGTAGCCTTCGTGCATTTTCTCGTGAGCTGACTCTAGAACAATTGGAAGAAGCTCTAGATAAACTAACTACTGTCGTAGAAGAGCGTCGTGAAGCAGAAGAAGCAGAACGTGCAGCACAAGCTGAGCAAGAAGCTAAGCTAGCAGAGATCGCAGAGAAAATTGCTCAAGACGGTATTGACGTAGAAGCGCTTATTACTGCGCTATCTGGCGAAACTAAGACGAAAGGCAAAGCGAAGCGTGCACCTCGTCCAGCTAAATACAAATACACAGACTCAAACGGTAATGAGAAGACTTGGACAGGCCAAGGTCGTACACCTTCTGCAATTCAAGAGCAACTTGATGCAGGTAAATCTCTGGATGATTTCCTGATCTAAATTCGCGCTATTTTTTAAAAGGCTCCTATTGGGAGCCTTTTTTATTTGTAATGATCCAAATAAAAAAGGCGCATTTTTTAATGCGCCTTTTACTTTAGTTATAGAATGGTTAATTAAACTACTGTGTATTAACGTTCCCAGTATGCTTCTTCTAGGCTATCTTCTCGCTCAGGAAGCCCACGTGACAAACGTGGAGAATGTTGCACGAGAACTTCGTAGCTCGCACGGTTTGCGTATTTACATACTTGAGAAAAAGAAGAGTAAGTTAAATATTCGTTACTGTGCTTGCTTGAATTAGGCACATTTTCTTTATGGTATTTGTTTGCCGCCATATCATGAAGAACAGCAGATAACGCAGCATCACCTGCACCATTGGTATTCTTGATTTTTTCTGGACCACCCATATATGGCGAGATATGTGAGTACACTTTTATTGGTGTTTCACATGTATCTTTTTTCGCCGGACGACTAAATTCATAGCGATTAAATTCAGCGATTGACCCCGGAAGTAATGGTAAAGAAGTTTCGCGCTTCGCGCTGTCTTCCGTATAACCCGCCATAAATAGGCCTACAGGCCCCGCGGTGCACAATACTAGATCTGCCCACTCCAGTGTTTTATCAGATGCAGCAAGTGGATCTGACTCACCCGTCAGAGCTTCTGCTTCATCTTCATTCATCGCAACGACTGAAACGTTATCTCGAATGAATTCTTGCCAATATTTCGGGTCATCTTGAATAACGAACTTCGTCCCAAGAGTCAGAACAACAGGTACATCATTCTTTTTCGCGTACTCAATCGCTTTCATTGTTGCTTCAGGCATTGGGTCGCCTTCTTTACAGCGTACTAAATATGACGTTAGTACAAGCGCCGATGCATTTTTAAAGATTTTTTCTGGAATGCTATCAGGATGCAGTTGGTTCATTTGCCCTTCACTGATCGCAAAAGTACGTTCACCATCTTCAGTGATAAGAGCGAAACAACGACCGATAGCGCCATCAACACCTTGTAGATAGTTCAAGTCCATGCGGCTTGATGTATTACAAAGGTAACGGTAGCCATAGCTGCCAATTTTGATATCCTGGCTCATCACTCCAAGCAGCGTAGAGCGATCATCTGCTAGCACAGAGTAGTTGTGTAGCGTGTTACCAATTGTGCCACCCGCATACTCATTGGTAATTAAGTTCTCTTCTTTAAGTTGCTGGTACAACTCTTCTGCTCTTTCGTCATCAATAACCAAAGAGTGACCTTTACTCAGACCGTACTTTTCAATCACATCCGTTGTAACTTTAGCTTCAATATCAACCAAAGTTTGGTCAATACCAATGATGTGAGTGCGCGTCATCTTCTTGCTTTCTTGTGCTTGGCTCACCAGCGGGTCACGAGCATGAACAGGAAAATAGTGCTTCGATTTGCGTTGTCCAGGAAATTTCATATTGTCAGTCTGAGTAAGGGGATGAAAAGGAGAACGGATTCTATACCGCTAATAATAAAGCGGCAATAAAAGCAATTATAGCAAACGTTTGCTAGCCACTTTTTTCTTCTAGACTCCTTATTCACCTTCCATAAAACTTAGATCTGGCAGTTGCTCAAGGTGCTCGCAGTAACGCTTTAGGTTGAACTCACCTTCATTTTTCATCACATCGAAAATTTCAATCGACATGGCACATGCCATCATTGCAACCGCTTCTTCTCTAGGTGTCCCTGTCATCATTAAGCGCATTAGCGTCTCTTTAACTTTTAATGGATTGCCGTCCTCAAGTTGGTTTTCAACAATTTCAATCAACTCGGCTTCTTGCATAAACTGGTTTTCTTCGGTCATTTGGACTTTCCTCTTGGATTTTTGCCAACTATGCCATATATACCTCTTCTATACTTGCGAAATTGCCCGTTCGAATTTCTGTTGAAGAAAAATGCAGCGAAACGAATTGTGATTTCGATCTCGGATCTGTCACCGGTCTGTGGATTCTGATAGAATCTGCATCCCGTTTATTTAAGTGGTGTTTAGTAATGTCTGATAACAGCCAAAAGAAAGTCATCGTCGGTATGTCCGGCGGCGTTGATTCATCTGTTTCTGCGTATCTTCTCAAGCAACAAGGCTACCAAGTAGAAGGCCTGTTCATGAAGAACTGGGAAGAAGATGACAACGAAGAATATTGTACAGCAGCAGAAGATCTTGCTGATGCTCAGGCAGTATGTGACAAGCTAGGCATTCATCTACACACCATCAACTTTGCTGCCGAATACTGGGATAACGTATTTGAGTACTTCCTTGCTGAATACAAAGCGGGTCGTACACCGAACCCTGACATTCTTTGTAACAAAGAAATCAAGTTCAAAGCATTCCTAGAATTCGCTGATGAAGTGCTTGATGCTGACTACATTGCAATGGGTCACTACGTACGTCGCTCTTTCCCGGATAACGGTGAGAAACCAGCGATGTTGCGTGGCCTAGATGGCAACAAAGACCAGAGCTACTTTCTATATACACTAAGCCACGAACAAATTGGCCGTAGCCTCTTCCCTGTTGGTGATTTAGAGAAACCTGAAGTACGCCGTATTGCGGAAGAGCAAGGTTTAGTAACAGCGAAGAAGAAAGACTCGACAGGTATTTGTTTCATCGGTGAGCGTAAATTTACCGACTTTCTAGGTCGTTACCTTCCTGCTCAACCTGGTAATATCGAAACGCCAGAAGGCGAAGTGATCGGTCAACACCAAGGTTTGATGTACCACACATTAGGTCAGCGTAAAGGTCTACACATCGGTGGCCGTAAAGGCGGCGGTGGTAACGAAGAGCCGTGGTTTGTTGGTGAAAAAGACCTAGAGCGTAACGTGCTAATCGCAGTCCAAGGTAAAGACCACCCGATGCTAAAATCAGAAGGTCTACTTGCGTCACAACTTCACTGGGTAGATCGTGAGCCAATTCGCGATGTTATGAAGTGCACAGTGAAAACTCGTTACCGTCAGGAAGATATTCCTTGTACAATCATCCCGATCGATGATGAAAACATTAAAGTGATCTTTGATGAACCACAAATTGCAGTGACGCCTGGTCAATCAGCAGTGTTTTATAAAGATGACGTATGTCTAGGTGGCGGCATCATCGAGCAACGCATTAAATATTCTCAAGCTTAGGAGTCGTTACGTGGCGAATACACTTTATGACCGTACTATCGCTTTCGCTGGTATTTGCCAAGCTGTCGCTTTGGTTCAACAAGTTGCGAGAAACGGGCATTGTGATCAAGATGCTTTTGAAACATCAATTAACGCTATTTTGAACACAAACCCTGCTAACACCGTTGGCGTATTCGGTCGCGAAGCCGATCTAAAGCTCGGTCTAGAGTGTCTGGTTAAAGGGATTGATAGCACCCCATCAGGCAGTGAGATCACTCGTTACATCATTAGCTTAATGGCGCTAGAGCGTAAGTTAAGCGCTCGCAACGATGCCATGTCCCAGCTTGGTGACCGTATCCAGATGGCCAAGCGCCAGTCAGAGCATTTTGAACTGCTAGATGATCAAATGATCAGCAATTTAGCGAGCATCTACTTGGATGTTGTTAGCCCTATTGGACCACGCATTCAAGTAACAGGCACGCCTTCTGTACTGCAACAAACGACCAGCCAACACAAAGTCCGTGCTCTACTGCTATCTGGCATTCGTAGTGCTGTTCTGTGGCGCCAAGTAGGCGGTAAACGTCGTCATCTAATTTTTGGCCGAAAGAAAATGGTCGAACAGGCTCAAATCCTGTTAGCCAGAATGTAGAATACTCTGCTAGCTCGCGTTTATCGCGAGCTACTTTTTTTCGAATAAAACAAACCCCGCGCAAACGTTTGCGCAATATTCGTGACAATTGCCACAGTTATTGGTATAACGCTCACGAAATTTAGAAACCCAATTCAGGAGAACATCATGGAACTGTCAGCATTGACTGCTGTTTCACCAGTAGACGGCCGTTACGGAAGTAAGACGATTGCGTTACGCGAAATTTTCAGCGAGTACGGTCTACTAAAATACCGTACTATCGTAGAAATTCGTTGGCTACAGAAGCTAGCGGCTACTGCTGAAATTGCAGAAGTGCCAGCATTCAGCGCAGAAGCTAACCAATTCCTAGACGACCTTGCTGCTAACTTCTCTGAAGAAGATGCACGCCGTATTAAAGAAATCGAGCGTACAACTAACCACGACGTTAAAGCGGTTGAGTACTTCTTAAAAGAGAAAGTAGCAGACGTTCCTGAACTGCACGCTGTTAATGAGTTCTTCCACTTTGCATGTACTTCTGAAGACATCAATAACACCTCTCATGCGTTAATGCTAAAAGAAGCACGTGAGCAAGTGATTCTTCCAGAAATCCGTAACCTAATTGACGCTATCAAAGCACTCGCAGTTGAATACCGCGACATTCCTCTTCTATCTCGTACACACGGCCAGCCTGCTTCTCCATCTACAATGGGTAAAGAAATGGCAAACGTGGCGTACCGTATGGAGCGTCAATTCAAGCAAATCGAAAACGTTGAGATCCTAGCGAAAATCAACGGTGCAGTAGGTAACTACAACGCACACCTTTCTGCTTACCCAGAGCTAGATTGGCACAAGTTCTCTGAAGAATTCATTACAGAGTCTCTAGGCGTAACTTGGAACCCTTACACAACACAAATCGAGCCGCATGATTACATCGCTGAGCTGTTCGACGCTATCGCTCGTTTCAACACTATCCTGATTGACTTCGATCGTGACGTTTGGGGTTACATTGCATTAGGCCACTTTAAGCAAAAAACCATTGCTGGTGAGATCGGTTCTTCAACAATGCCGCACAAAGTTAACCCAATCGACTTTGAAAACTCTGAAGGTAACCTAGGTCTTGCGAACGCAGTATTCGGCCACCTAGCACAAAAGCTGCCTATCTCTCGTTGGCAACGTGACCTAACTGACTCAACGGTTCTACGTAACCTTGGTGTTGGTGTTGGCTACGCAATCATCGCTTACACTTCTACGCTAAAAGGTATCAGCAAGCTAGAAGTAAACCGTGAAGCACTTCTTGCTGAACTAGACAAGAACTGGGAAGTACTAGCTGAGCCAGTACAAACAGTTATGCGTCGTTACGGCATCGAGAAGCCATACGAGAAACTAAAAGAGCTAACTCGTGGTAAGCGTGTAGATGGCGAAGCAATGCGCAACTTCATCGACGGTCTTGAGCTCCCTGAGCACGAGAAAGCACGTCTGAAAGAGATGACGCCAGCGAACTACATTGGTCAAGCGGTTGAGCTGACAGATAAGCTGTAATCACACCTTGATGATCTGCAATTGAAAAGGTTGACGTGAAAGCGTCAACCTTTTTAGTTAGGAAGAAATAATTTCGGTTATTTGGTAGTAATGCAAGAGGATAAATCCCTCAACTATTATGGCTGTTTTTGGAAGAATAAGGTTATTGTCCCGACCTCTATACCAAACTTTTTAATTTTGGTGAGGTTGAAAACATGCTTCTCGTCCTGACGATAAAGCCAATCATCAAAAGCGACCGCTACTGTTGAGTCATCCATTTGCAACTCAAACTCATACTGCCACTGCAACGCATTGCCTTGCTCAATCCCTGTGGCTACACCAATAATATCCTCTGCTTTACCTTCATAGCGTCCATCTTCTAATTTGGTAATAACCCAAATTCGCTGGTCAACCTCTCCATCATCAAACACAAAGTCTTCCACCAGCGTCAACGTGTTACCTTCCACAGTACCCACGATGTCGACTTCAAAACGACGAGTTTGTTGTTCAGTGTAATCTTGGACCATCCCCCACGCCTTTGTATCGCCTTCAAAATAGCCGAATAAATCAAAAGTCGGTGTAGAAGATTGATAATGATCGATATCCGCTGAGCATGCTGAAAGTAAGGCCGCAGCGACCAAGGCGATTGATTTTAAAATTCGTTTAAGCACTATCTAACCTGCCCTATTAATTGTTTTCGAAGTTTCGGGAACTCTGTATTAGGTGACAACCATATAGACAAAAACGCATCGTTCATTCGCTCATCTTGAACGAAGCCGACTGTCTTAATTTGTGCAATGCCAGCTTGTCGGTAAAGAAGCTGACCAGTTTTACCATCGGTTAAGTAAGTAAGCTCATCCCCCTTTTTTATATCAGGGAACATACGGTTTAGTTCACTGATCCAACTTTTTCGATATGATTCAGCAAAACCAAGCTTTGCCCATTGCTCATCAGTTACATCAAGCAACTGCTGCTTGCTGATGTCTCTTTGATAGTTAATTTCCAATGCCAGAGGGTGTGGTGATACATCGCCATTTACAATGAACTTTCCATCGGGTGCTCTTAGTCGAGACTGATATATATCGAAGATGAACCATGTGAGTTGTGCCTCACCGACAGTTTTCCACCCCTTCCAACTCAGCTTATCTGCGTTTTCACTGTTTCCAACTGGCTGAGCTTGTAGAGCAAAGGAGCCCATAACTACTAGAGAAGCAACTACCTTAATCAGCATCTGGGTTAAATCTCTCTTCAAGCTTTTCATATCCGTATACCTTGAGTATCAAAAGCGTCATGGCAAACCATTCAGCAAATAGAATGACCAACGTAACGCTGGTATTAAATCCATATTCAACGACTTGGAGCTTGTAACCGGCGTAGTAACTGACGGTTCCTCCAACGCCACCTACAATTGATACGTAGATTTTTGGGAAACGGTACAAAACAGGCTTGAGCTGATAGGCATACCAAGAGAACAGAACCCAAAGGCACAACAACCAAATGGGTAACCATTGTGTTGGAAAGACAAAAACAGAAAACTGTTGATTGAGCGTATCGAGCACTACACCCGCCAAAACGATACTCGCGATGTGCTTCAAGGCAGAAGCGTCCGTCCTCCAACAATAGACAAGAGTAATAAATGTTAAGATCAGTGTTAGCCACTGCCATTGATAGGTCCCAAGCACTGCAGAGAACCAACAGAGCTGGAACCATGTAGAGGCAATCAGCAACTTCATAACGGTTTAAGGTCGCTGGAATGTCATGTGAACGGCACTGATACTTCGAGCTAAAAACCCACCTTCACAATAGCTCAGGTAGTAGCGCCACATGCGGACAAAGCGGTCGTCATAACCGAGAGAGCGTACGTGATCTTCAGCTTGATTAAATCTAGAGTGCCACTCGCTCAAGGTTTTCGCATAGTCCAGACCAATATCAAATAAGTCTCTCACCACCAAGTCACTGTATTTGGTCGCAGCTTGAGTTAAAGATGTAACCGAAGGTAAGAACCCACCTGGAAAGATGTATTTCTGGATAAAGTCAACGTTGTTACTGTAGTAATCATAACGCTGGTCAGCGATAGTGATGGCTTGAATTGCCATTAAACCACCCGGCTTGAGTAATGATTGGCATTGCTTGATGTAGGAAGGCAAAAATTGTTTTCCAACCGCTTCGATCATTTCTATCGAGACTAACTTATCGTAGTGACCCGAAAGGTCTCGATAGTCTTGTTTTAATAGAGTGATCTTGTCGCCCAAATTTCGCTCTCTAATTTTTTGTTCAGCGTAAGCATGCTGCTCTTCAGAAATCGTCGTTGTCGTTACATGACAACCATATTGCTCTGCCATGTAAATGGCCATAGCCCCCCACCCTGTACCGATCTCAATCACTCGATCGGATGGTTGAAGCTCAAGTTGCTGGCACAAACGATCCATTTTGTTGATTTGCGCTTGTTCCAAAGTATCGTTGTCTTGCACATATAAGGCCGATGAGTACAGCATGTTGTCGTCTAAAAATGACTCGTACAAATTGTTGCCCAAGTCGTAATGCGCATGAATGTTTTTACGAGAGTTCTCTTGAGAATTGCGGTTGGCCCAATGACTGAACTTGTACAGTATTTTAGTCAGCCAACTTCCTTTCTCTTCAAGTTTATCTAGCGCTCGCATATTGAGAGCCATAAGTTTCATTAACGAGGTTAGATCCGGGCTGTCCCACCAACCATCCATATAAGCCTCACCCGCCGCAATGCTGCCACCTTGCAAGATTCGCGAGTAAAAGCCAGGATGCTTTACCTCAATCGTCGCCACAACAGGCTGACCGCTGTATTCACCGTTGGGCGCATTAAAGCGCTCGCTTCTTTCTTTCGTTTCCGTCTTAAAGCTTTCAATAACAGTTAAGCAGCCGATTTCCATTTTTTGCAGACATTGAAAAATAACTCCGCGAGCCGCCTTTTGTGTTGTCGTCAATTTGCGCGGCAATATCATAGAACTGGTATTTAACATGCAGAATTCTCCTTGTGCTTTTTATTTTTTTTGTCTGTTTTTTTAGTGTCGGCTTCTATTTCGTCGTGTGTTGAATATTTAGGATGAGAATAAAAAGGCGCGCCTTTCACCCAAAGTTTTAATGCGTGCCAATAAATACCAACCATTACTTTTACCGTCTGTATTGGCGTAACGATCAAACACTTCGATAAGCTTTTGCTCGAAAACACTTGAGCTTTCATTGTCATCGTCGCATCAAAGTGCTTTTCGCTTTTGTGGCATTCAAGATGAATCCTTAACTTGTCCGTCAGTGGTTTAATCTTCCAGTGATACTGTTGGTCAATTGGATTAAACGGAGAAACATGAAAGGCTTTCTCTTGTTCCCATCCAAAGTTTTCATCGTTTTGCTCAGCAGCGACTGCGTAGTAATGACGCTCGTTCCAAGGTGTATTGCTGACTTCAGCTAAGAGGTATTTCCATTCCCCTTCTTTGTTATAAACGTAGTAGAAATTCACCGGACTAAAATAAAGTCCTAAATAGCGCAAATGACAAACAACGATGACTTTGCCGGTACAACGAACACCTGTTAACTCTTCAATTTTGTCGTGCACGGCCACCTTTAAGCAGCCCTCACCAACATAGTCACTGCGTTTAAAGCGTGCCCAATGCCACCAACGAGAGCCAAAACCCCAAACTTTTTCCTCTAGTTTTTTTAGCTCATCGACGTCAATAGCTGGCATAAACAATGAGTAGTTCAATTCATGTTTTATCGGCGTGAACCTGCGATGTCGAACGTTGCCAACAAACAACTGGCTGTTCATTTGGCTATCCATATCACGCTGCACCTTTTTCTAAGTTGACAGCAGTTTGAACGCGATATTTCTCTTCAAGCCCTTTCACTACGTCCAATGCGCTGCGAACGCCATCCTCGTGGAAACCGTTGTACCAATAAGCGCCGCAGAACCAAGTATTGTTCAGCCCTTGCACCTCTTCTTTACGTTGCTGTGCAGCGATAGAGTCGGTGGAGAACACTGGATGGTGATAGGTAAACGTCCGTAATACTTTGCTCGGTTCGATCTGCTCAGTGCTATTTAGCGTGACACAGAATGTGTGCTCAGATTGAACATGTTGGAGAATATTCATGTTGTAAGTAAGCGAAGGGAGACGTTGCTGTTCGTCTTCACTGCCCTCCAGTAGGTAGTTCCACGAAGCCCACGCTGCTTTACGCTTTGGAAGTAAACTCGTATCAGTGTGAAGCACCACTTCATTCGCTTGATAAGCCATATTACCCAGCACCTCTTGCTCGACTGGGCTAATGTCACCTAACATGTTCATCGCTTGATCACTGTGACAAGCAAAGATGACATCATCAAACCAATGCATTTCACCGTTGACTTTTAAACCCACACCATTCTCACTACGTAGCACTTTTTCTACCGGACTATTGAGTCGAATTTTATCGATAAAGCCTTGAGTCAAAGGTGGAATGTACTCACGAGAGCCACCTTTAATTACATACCATTGCGGCCTGTTAGTAACATCAAGCAATCCGTGATTTAAGAAAAAGCGAAGGAAAAACATCAGCGGAAATGCGCGCATGTCCGCTAAAGTCGAAGACCAAATTGCAGCGCCCATCGGCAAAATGTAGTTATCTGAAAAGAAAGTACTGAAGTTGTGCTCATCAAGAAACTCACCTAGCGTCTGAGAATGACTCGATTGTTTGCTAGCGACGCTTTTGGCAAGTTTGTTGAAACGAAGGATCTCGAAGATAAAACGATAGAACTTAGGATTTACCCAATTACGCTTTTGAGCAAATAATGTCGACACGGTGTGACCGTTATATTCCAAACCATTGCCGTCGTTTCTTACACTAAAGCTCATCTGGGTTGGCAACCCTTCGACACCAATCTCGTTCATCATTTTGATGAAATTAGGATAAGTGCGATCGTTGTAAACAATAAAGCCCGTATCAATCGCATATTCTTTACCATCGAGTTTTACATCCACCGTCGCGGTGTGCCCGCCAATGTAATCGTTAGCTTCAAATACGGTGACATCATGCTCTTTATGTAGATAGTAACCACACGTAAGGCCAGAAATTCCGGTTCCCACAATCGCTACCTTCTTTCTTCCTACTGTTTTCATTTTTATTCCTTCTTATGATACGAGTTTAGCAGTTAAACGAGCTTGCCAACTGTATGGAAGTAACGAGATAAAACGTAAAATATTGGTAAACCTCGCGGGGAAATAGATGTGAGTCTTGTTGGCAGCCAACTGTTTTCTGATAGAGTTCGAGGCTTGCTGCGTAGAAATAATCATCGGCATTTCGAAGTCATTTTTGTCAGTTAACGGGGTTTCCACAAAGCCTGGGAACACGGTCACCACTTGAATGCCCTTCTTCTTCAAATCAACAGCTAATGTGCGAGCAAAGTAGCTCACAGCGGCCTTAGAAGCGCCGTAGGCTTCAGCCCTTGGCAACGCGACTTCTGAAGCAATAGAACCCACGATAACGATGCGATGCCCTTTATCTAAGTGTGGTTGGCAACCTTCTACGCAGTTGGCAACACCAACGACGTTTACATTCATCACACGCGCCATGAGTTTCGCGTCAACCACACCGTTGTCCATATACTCACAATCCCCTGCATTAAAAACCCAGGTACTCGGCGTGAAAGGCAAACTGGACAGCGCATGCTGAGTTTGTTCATGGTTTGTCACGTCAAACTGTAATGTATGGATATTAGAAGAAGCAGCCCCCAATTCAGCAAGAACGTCTTTGTTTCGCCCACAAGCAATAACGCTCCAATCAGAGTTCGCGTAATCTAAAGCCAATTGCTTCCCTATTCCGGAGGTAGCGCCAGTTATTAAGATAGTATTGTTCATTGTCCTAACCTCTGCTTGATGGTTTTTACGACTGAGCCAAGTAAAGGTAAGTTTTCGTAAAGCATTTCTCCGAGATCAAAGTAATCTCGGTGATAAATAACTTTGCCTTCGCTGAATTTAAGATGCGACACACCATTAACGAGGATAGGTGCACCTTTTTGAAGTTTGGGATGCTGAAGATCCATGGTCCACGTTAGGAAGCCAGTATCTCCGACTTGTTGATGTTCGTGGATAACAAAGTCACAGCTTATGACGTTGGCATATAATGATGTGAAGTAATCTGAAAGTGCAGGCCACCCCTCTAAACGATGAGCAGCATCTTCAAAAACGACATCTTGGTGATATACGTCTTTAAGCAGATGTAAGTTCGCTTTATTCAGCTTTTGATAGATATTGCCAACAGACTGTATGTCCATGTGTTTACTCCTACATGCCCATCAAGTTGTACAAAATTATTATATGTACAAGATAGTTCATTCTTTAAAAGTTGTACAAAAATAATTTTGTATAACTTTGTTTCTGTAGGTAGATACGTGATGGATCTCGCAAGCGATCAATCGATCAAAAAAAAAGGCTTGGTCAAAACCAAGCCTTTTCAGGAAATTAACGATTACTTTCGCGTGCGCTGTCAGTTTTTACAACTAGTATTGCTGACTACGTAACGCTGCAATACGTTTATCTAGCGGAGGGTGGCTCATCAGTAGCTCAGTCAATGACTGCTTGCCATTGATACCGAATGCCATCATTGTGCCATCAAGTTGAGATTCGTGACTCATCTTCAAACGTTCCAATGCCGCGATCATTTTCTCTTTACCAACTAAGTGAGCAGCACCTGCGTCGGCATGGAATTCGCGATGACGGCTGTACCACATGGTAATAAAGCTTGCTAAAAAACCAAACACTAGCTCAAGCACCATAGATACACCGAAGTAAACCATCATGTTTGTACCTTGACCTTCTTCATCATCGTTCGATGCCACAATATTGGCGATAAAACGGGATAGGAAGATAACAAACGTGTTCACAACGCCTTGCATCAATGTCATCGTGACCATGTCACCATTTGCAATATGGCTCACTTCGTGGGCCAGTACCGCTTCTGCTTCATCACGAGTCATATTATGTAAAAGGCCAGTGGAAACCGCGACAAGAGAGTCATCTCGCTTTGCCCCCGTCGCGAATGCATTGATATCTGGTGAGTCATAAATAGCCACCGTTGGCATACCAATACCCGCTTGCTGAGCTTGACGACCCACAGTTTCGACTAACCAATGCTCAGTTTCGTTACGCGGACTTTCAATGACCATACCGCCAACCGAGCGCAGTGCCATGCCCTTTGACATCATCAACGAAATAAGTGCACCACCAAAACCAAATATGGCGGCCATAACTAGCAAACCAGAAAGACTGCCAGGTTGCATTCCAGTGGTAGCGTAAACAATATTCAGAACAACACTAAGCACTAGCACGACAGCTAGGTTAGTTGCTAGGAATAACATAATTCGCTTCATTACTTTTCTCCGAGGAAGCTTATCGTTTTTTTAAAACGGATTGTTATAAGGAACAGGTGGTAATCGCTGTAAAAGCCAATTCCGCTAAGTTTCATGCTCCGTGCGTTATAGATATAGTCTATCCGCGATAAAAACAAGGTTAAGCAATAAATTGCAACATTTGTTTTCGAGACTGAAAGATTATGTTCAAGCGATTTCTAGGCACGTTCTGATAAAAGCCATTACCTCCATTCATATTCATTCCTTACCGTGATGAAAAGCACTTTGAATCGCACCTCATCTATCAATGGATGACCTTGATGTTAAATCTATCACCTCTAGGCAACTTAGCTAGAAATATTTTACTAGACCAAAAACAGTATGTTAGCCCCGCTATAGACTTTGGTCTTATTGTGCGGCGACATGGACATGCTAGATTCAAGTGAGATGAACAAAACAGAGCCACTCTAAGTACATTAAAAAGGTACATTAGGTAAGCTCAAAACTTCCATGTATTGAGGGAAAAACCATGGTAGAAACTAACGACTATCAAATGGCTATTGATTTACTACGTTGTCATCTAGGCATCTCAGAGGATGAGGCGAAGCAACAACTTGGTATTTCAACCGATCATCATATGTCTCAGCGTGTTGCAGAAACTCAGCAAGCATTGATGGGGCTTAGCCAAGATAAGTAATCTGATGTTATAGATTACACCAATAAAAAAAGGGCTGCATTACGCAGCCCTTTTTTTAGTATTTTAAACACAATCAGTCAGTATTTAGCAAAGGCTCGACATTAATGTACTTGCCTAGCTCTTTGCGCTTAGCACTTGGAATGTATGGGATTTCGCCAAGCTTAGGCGCACCGATACGCGCTTCAAGCATCTCGATAATATCAGCATAGTGCTCAGTGCCAGGGTTAACTCGGTTTGCCACCCAACCAACAAGATTCAAGCCATCCGCTTTAATACTCTCAGCCGTGAGTAAAGCATGGCTCAAACAACCTAATTTAATACCAACCACCAAGACCACGGGTAGCTGCTCTGCTTGTACCCAAGTAGATAAACAGTCGGTATCTGACACAGGCACACGCCAACCACCAGCGCCCTCAACGAGAACGACATCAGCTTGCTGCTTGTGTTGAGCCAGCTTTTCACTTAGGAGTCCGTATTTTATTTCGACATGTTCATGTTTTGCCGCGATGTGAGGAGAAGCTGGCAATTCTAAAGCGTATGGATTCACATCATCATAAGCGACATCAAGTGTCGCGGCCGCTTGCAAATGTAAGGCGTCAGAGTTACGCCATCCAGCTTCAGTCTTATCACTCCCTGCTGCCACTGGTTTATAACCAATAGTGTTTAGTCCTTTTGCTGCCAACGCTTGCAAAATGGCTTTAGACGCTACCGTTTTTCCTACATCAGTATCCGTACCAGCAATAAAAAAAGCATCAATCATAGATGTATTACTCCAAAACAAACCTGATAACTTGCAGGTAGAAGACCTTGATCATTTTTAAACGCTTGGTACTCATGCTCAACTTGCAACAAAGTCTCTCGACTGGTTAAACCATGTGAGCGCCCGCTTACGTGATTTGCACCTATACCTTTGAGGTCGCGCATAACTGAAAATGCTGAGTCGTACCAAACTGTGATGGTGGTCAAGTCTAGTTGATGGTTGTCACATCGAGATTGCGCTAACGCAATTTTTACCTGATTGAGCGATAGAAAGTTATTGACGTGTTGATATGCATCAATTTTTTTCCATGATGCTCGCAACTCGCACAGTGACCCTTCAGCTAGGGTAGAAAAAGCCGCCTTCCCATTAGCTTTTAGTACACGACGAACTTCTCTCAGGGGATAACTTAAATCGGCACACCATTGCAAAGCCAAGCTAGAGAATACGTAGTCGAAGCTTGTATCGTCGAAAGGCAAGTTTTCTGCGTCGGCTAGCACATAATTCATTCGTTCATGGCCACAGCGCACCATAGCTTTGCTTAACATCTCTTGAGAGATGTCCACACAAAACACTTCAGCGCCACGCTCTTGAAGAAGTTGAGAAAAATAGCCCGTACCACATCCTAAATCCAAAACACGTTGATGAGTTAAGTCATTCGGAAGTTTGTCTAGTAAGCGATGGCCGACATCACGCTGGAAAGCGGCATGTTTGTCGTACGTGTCAGCCGCCTTACTAAAGGAAGCGGCGATCGCTTGTTTATTAGGCAGTAAGCAATCCAACTTCATTTGCTCTGCATTATCCATTACGGCGTTCCTAATGCTTGCTTCAATGCCATTGAAAGCGTTTTAACTTGTTCGTCAGTGTGATTAGCAGTGAGTGTGATTCGCAGACGAGACGTCCCTTTCGGAACTGTTGGAGGACGAATAGCAGTAACCCAAATACCGTTTTGGCGACAAGCACCTGCTACTCGCAAAGCCAAATCAGATTCACCAATCACAAACGGCTTAATCGAAGTTTGAGTCTCAACAAAGCCCTCAACGTCGCTGAGACTATCTCGATACACTTCACTTAACTCTGTGAGCTTTTCACGTCGCCAAGACTGCTCTTGAACCATCGAGACAGCATGCGTGAGCGCATAGGCTTGTGCCGGAGGCATCGCCGTGGAATACACATGGTGACGAGCGAACTGAGTTAAAAAGTCCCCCGTTGCGCGGTCACATAAAATAGCCGCGCCAGACATACCAAACGCTTTGCCGAAAGTCACGATCAGTATCTCGGGTTTAACCGCTGCCAACTCGCAAGAACCACCACCAGATTGGCCAAGAACGCCGATACCGTGTGCATCATCGACGGCGAACCAAGCATCATGACTGCGAACGACTTCAGCTATATCAGCAAGTGGGGCACAATCACCGTCCATGCTGAATACCCCTTCAGTCACAACTAGATGGTTGTCTTCGCTATTAATCAGCGACTTCAGGTGTTCGATGTCATTGTGCTTGAAGCGCTTCATCTTAGCTGGTGACAACGCCCCCGCTTCCATCAAAGAGGCATGGTTCAAACGGTCTTGGATGAGTACGTCTGATTTTTCTAGCAAGGTGAATAACAAAGCTTGGTTAGCGCTGAATCCAGAGCCAAACAGGACTGCCCTTTCGTAACCCAGCCATTCGGTTAGTGCCGCTTCTAAATTGCTGTGCGCTGCACTAAAACCTGTGACCATTGGAGATGCACCACTGCCACTGCCGTATACACTCAAGCCTTGCTGCCAAGCACGAACGAGCGCTTGGTCATTGGCCAAGCCTAAATAATCATTACTTGAGAAGTTGATGTAGCGTCTGCCTTCGTATTCCAAAATCGATTGGTTGCCGGAAAACACCACATTCATCGAACGATTCAGCCCCTGTGCTTTACGATCGGCAAGGGCGGACTCGATACGAGATTTAAACGCTGGCATCGTAGAAAAGGTCGTCTTTTGTTGGACGAGCAGCCACGCGCTCTACAACGCGGTCCAGCAACTCGTTTTCTTCAATTTCATCAGGTTTTTGAGACACTTCTTGTCTGTTAATGCCAAGCTTATTAAACAGCATCATGTCCTTATCTTCAGAAGGATTTGGGGTCGTCAGAAGTTTGCAGCCATAGAAGACGGAGTTTGCACCCGCCATAAAACATAGCGCTTGCATTTGTTCGTTCATGTTTTCACGGCCAGCGGATAAACGAACGGCTGATTGAGGCATCATGATTCGTGCTATTGCAATCAGACGAATAAAGTCGAACGGCTCAACGTCGTCCACTTCTTCCAATGGTGTACCCTTCACCTTAACCAGCATGTTGATTGGCACACTTTCAGGATGTACTGGCAAATTAGCCAGTTCAACCAACAAACCAGCTCGGTCATTGGCACTCTCACCCATGCCGATTATGCCACCGGAACAAATCTTCATACCAGCATCACGAACGTGAGAAAGCGTATCTAAACGGTCTTGGTAAGTACGGGTGGTAATGATGTTGCCGTAGAACTCAGGTGAGGTATCTAGGTTGTGGTTGTAGTAATCCAGACCAGCAGTTGCCAATTGCTTTGCTTGATCTGGCGTCAGCATGCCTAATGTCATACACGTTTCTAAACCCATGCCCTTCACGCCTTTGATCATGTCGGTCAAATGCGGCATGTCACGCTCTTTCGGGTTTTTCCATGCTGCACCCATACAGAATCGAGTAGAACCAGCATTTTTGGCTTTTTGCGCAGCATCGAGTACGCGTTCTACTTCCATCAAACGCTCTTTCTCGATGTCTGTGGTGTAACGAGCACTCTGAGGACAGTACTTACAATCTTCTGGACAAGCACCTGTCTTAATCGACAGAAGCGTGCTTACTTGAACATGGTTGGTTTGTTGATATTGACGATGTACAAGCTGCGCTTCGAATAGGAGATCCATGAATGGTTTTTCCATGAGATCGCGCACTTCAGCATGCGTCCAGTTATGACGAACTTCCACGTGTATTCCTTTAGTCACTTTTGTTGTTGTGTTGACAGTCTACTGAGTCTCGATAAACTGTCAACACAACACAAAACAACAAAGTTTACACCTGTTTATTTTTTAATCTTAATTGTTATTGGAATCGCACATGGATCTCGCCTTCGACCGCCAGCATATCTGGCATCCTTACACTTCGACATTGACACCTCTGACCTGCTACCCAGTGGCATCGGCAAATGGTGTTCACATTAAATTGGAAGACGGTACTGAGCTGGTCGATGGCATGTCTTCTTGGTGGTCGACGATCCACGGCTACAACCATCCGCACTTAAATCAAGCCGCTCACCAGCAAATCGATAAGGTCTCTCACGTGATGTTTGGCGGGATTACCCACCAGCCAGCAATCAGTTTGTGTAAGAAGTTGCTATCCCTAGCACCAAGTAATCTTGAACATGTATTCCTTGCCGATTCAGGCTCCGTTTCCGTAGAAGTCAGCTTAAAAATGGCACTGCAATATTGGCATGCAAAAGGCGAACGCCGACCGAAGTTTCTTACTTTGCGACACGGTTATCACGGCGACACCTTTGCGGCCATGTCGGTTACCGATCCTGACAACTCAATGCACTCTCTCTACAAAGGCTTTTTGCCTGAACATATCTTTGCGGAGTCACCAACTTGTGGCTTTTGGGATGAATGGAAGCCAGAAGACCTTACCGACTTCGAGCATAAGATTGAAACGCACCATCAAGAACTCGCTGCAGTGATCCTTGAGCCTATCGTTCAAGGCGCAGGCGGCATGCGTATCTACCATCCAGAGTTTCTCAAAGGTGTGCGTAGGCTTTGTGATAAACACGGTTTGTTATTGATTGCAGATGAAATCGCAACCGGATTTGGGCGTACCGGTAAACTGTTTGCTTGCGAACACGCAGATATCCAGCCAGACATTTTGTGTGTCGGGAAAGCACTCACTGGCGGCTACATGACACTCTCTGCGACTCTGGCGAGCAAACACGTTGCGGATACCGTTTGTGGTGGTGATGCTGGGTGTTTTATGCACGGTCCAACCTTTATGGGGAATCCACTCGCCTGTGCTGTTGCCACCGCAAGTTTGGAATTGATTGAGCAAGGTAATTGGCAGCAACAAACCCAACAAATCGAAGCGTTGTTTTCTGAGTTACTACCAAAACTTGAAGAATACGACTTGGTGAAGAACACCCGTTGGTTGGGTGCTATTGGTGTTGTAGAAACGCATCGCCCTGTGAATATGGAAACCATCCAAGCCTTGTTTGTTGAACACGGAGTTTGGATTCGCCCATTTGGCAAGCTGATATATATGATGCCGCCATTTATCAGCAAGCCGGAAGATATTGAGAAGCTCGTTAACGCGATTGATGCAGCGTTGCAACGTAAAGATTGCTTCGCTTCATAATCCAATTCAACATGAAAACGGTTTGAGTATGAGACTCAAACCGTCTCTTTATTTATTAGAACAGTAAAGTTATCGGAGTTGACTGTCTTTACTCGCTCGTCGATGATATGTTGAATTTGTTGGCTGACGCTATCGTCGTTTGCCCACCCTACGGCCACAAGCCCTCCTCGTTACTTGAATGAGAAAAATCTACTTACCGTGTTAAGGTGGATGACTATATCGCCTACAAATAACAAGATAATTAGGGTAAATTCGAAAACACTATTACGATTTGGTAATAATCACTCTGTAATCGATTATTCGGCACTCTCATGGAAAAGCAATGCAAGGTTACTCATACTCCCTTCCTCACATTCAAAATACTGCGTTTGCTCAGGCTCTCTCAAAGTAACACTGAGTATCTTCTCTGCCTCATTAAACTCCTCACTAAAGTACTCACTGACTAATATGACGCGCTCACCAATACTAAATTCCAAAGACTTCTCATCTACCAACGCTCGATGATAATGTTCAACACGATAATCTTGAGGTCTTATCCGCTGTAAAACAGAGCTTTGATTCTCAATGGACTCATTAAAGATAATCCCACCTTTGCCTTGCTCTATAAAAATACTAAAGTTCATAGTTTGGTTCACTGAGCATTCAAAGACTTTTCTGGGCGAGGTGTTAGCAACAGCAAACGTGCTCATCATCGCAACACTTAAACCCAAAGTGACCGCCAATCGTTTCATTACCATTCAGCCAACACTGTAAATAGCGCTTGTTCAGACATACGGGTTAATACATATCCGTGTGAAGATGAATACGAGCCACTGAGTACACTATTCTCTTTCTCAATAACGATATCCTCGATGCCGTCAGCGTTGTAATCACCTTTTGCGGTAACGGTAATAACCTGAAAGCCATCAGTCGAATCGTAATACTCTGCTCTGACTTCACTGATGACCTGAGTTCTTTGGATATGGTCTGCTTCATCCCACGTTGATAGTGTCTTTGCTTTCTCTGCACTTTCGTCAGAAATAACAAAAGCAAGTGCACTTGGAGCGAAATTAGGAAAGGTATCGTCTAACTTAAAGTCTGATATAAATGAGCGCTTAGAGGCAGCTAACTTTGCCATCTCACTCCATGTTTGGCACTGAGTTAAATATGCTTTAAACGCGCCGTATTCATAGGCTTTTGCCGCAGTAAAGCCCGTAGAGTTTGCCGTAGCTAAGTCTTGGCAATTAGATACTAGTTTTTCTTCATCAGATGCACGTTTCAATTCAAGTTCATAGCCCCAATCGAGTGAGTTACGAAGTTGCATATTTTCTTTGGAAGGTTGCGCTATTTCGCGCGCGAAAAAGCGATCGGTTCGCTCACTATCTAAGTATTGAGGCTGAATAAGTTCACTTGCGATAACACTCTTACTAACGAGCAAAGTAAGCGCAAAAATAACAAGCAATGAAAGATGATTTACTGGCATAACGTTTAACAACAAGGGCAAATGATGCCATTAGCTTGTCACGTGAAAAACCGTTTAGAAAAATATCATTTGTCTCGTACTGCCAGATTCTGGGCGAGCTCTTCACTATTGCGTGTGCTAATTACATAACAACGTATTTTCACTCGACGCAAATAACAAAAAACCCAGCACTATGGCTGGGTTTTGGTGTTCTAGTGGCTAATGCACTAACCGATGTGCGTTGCGCCGCCCATGTACTTCTGAAGTACTGTAGGGATTGCAATGCGACCGTCTGCTTCTTGGTTGTTTTCTAGGATAGCAACCATTGTACGACCTACAGCTAGACCAGAACCGTTTAGCGTGTGTACAAGCTCAGGTTTCTTCTCGCCTTTACGACGGAAACGCGCTTGCATACGACGAGCTTGGAAGTCCCACATGTTAGAACATGAAGAGATTTCACGGTAAGTTTCTTGAGCAGGAACCCAAACTTCTAGGTCGTAAGTTTTACGAGCGCCGAAGCCCATGTCACCTGTACAAAGAACCACTTTACGGTAAGGAAGCTCTAAAAGTTGTAGAACTTTCTCAGCGTGACCTGTTAGCTCTTCTAGCGCATTCATTGAATCTTCTGGCTTAGTGATTTGTACAAGCTCAACTTTGTCGAACTGGTGCATACGAATCAGACCACGAGTATCACGACCGTATGAACCCGCTTCTGAACGGAAACACGGCGTGTGAGCTGTCATCTTGATTGGTAGATCCGCTTCGTCAGAAATCGTGTCACGAACTAGGTTCGTTACAGGTACTTCTGCCGTAGGGATTAGAGACAGTTTTCGTGGCTCTTCGTCGTTTACTTTTTCCGCTAGAGGCTCTGTGTGGAAAAGGTCTTTACCGAACTTAGGAAGCTGACCAGTACCGAATAGGCTGTCAGAGTTCACTAGGTAAGGTACGTACATTTCAGTGTAGCCATGTTCTTCTGTGTGAAGATCTAGCATGAACTGAGCAATTGCACGGTGTAGACGAGCAAATTGGCCTTTCATCACGATGAAACGTGCGCCAGTGATCTTAACTGCACTTGCGAAGTCTAGACCGCCACCCATTTCACCTAGGTCAACATGGTCTTTCAAATCGAAGTCGTAAGTCTTAGGCTCACCCCAACGAGAGATTTCAACGTTGTCGTTTTCATCTTTGCCATCTGGCACTTCATCTGCTGGGATGTTTGGTACAGAAAGCGTGAATTCGTCTAGTTGAGCCATTACTTGCTCAAGTTCAACTTTCTTCGCATCAAGATCGCTACCTAGAGTACCGATTTGTTTCTTGATCTCTTCTGCGCCTTCTTTGTCGCCAGCCGCCATTTTTTGGCCGATTTGTTTGGAGATGGAGTTACGCGTGGATTGTAAATTTTCTACTTCTACTTGAATGGACTTACGTTGTTCTTCAAGTTTACGAATAGTCTCTACGTCTAGCTTAAAGCCACGACGCGCCAGTTTAGCAGCTGTTTCATCCAGCTCTGTACGAAGTAATTTAGAATCCAGCATTGTTAATCCTATGCTTTTTGTTGTGAAATCACGCGCACTTTCCAAGCGTACGCGTTAAAAAAATTTACTGAACAAATGTATCCAAAAACGCCTACTTTTCATAGCGCTTTTGTTGGCTATTTGCGTCTAATTTAGCCAAGTAATCTAACTTTTCGCCGATTTTGGTTTCTAGACCGCGATTTGTTGGCTGATAATACTTACGATCCGCCATTTCTGGTGGCAAATATTGCTCACCGGCTGCATAGGCACCCGGCTCATCGTGAGCATAACGATACTCTGCTCCATAACCCATGTCTTTCATCAAACTGGTAGGTGCATTTCGAAGGTGATGAGGCACTTCATATTCAGGTAAGTTATGAGCATCTGTGAGCGCTTGTTTCCATGCCACGTACACCGCATTACTTTTTGGCGCGCACGCTAAGTAAACGATCGCCTGCGCAATCGCGCGTTCACCTTCTGCTGGACCAACGCGTGTAAAACAGTCCCACGCGGAGAGTGCAACTTGCATGGCTCTAGGGTCCGCATTGCCAACATCTTCCGATGCTATCGCAAGTAATCGGCGAGCGATGTAGAGCGGATCACAACCTGCAGCGATCATACGTGCAGCCCAATATAAAGCGGCGTCTGGATTTGAACCACGAATGGATTTGTGAACCGCAGAGATTAAGTCGTACCAGATATCACCTTTGTTATCAAAGCGAGAGACCTTTTCTCCCGCCACTTCCGCAAGCAACTTAAGCGTGATTTCTTTTTCACCCTGCGCATTGTCTTCGGCCATATCGTATAGCAGCTCAAGGTAGTTGAGAGACATGCGAGCATCACCGTTAACTAGCTCTGCTAGGCGATCTAATACGTTATCGGCGAAATGTGCTGGTATATTCCCCAAGCCGCGATCTTTGTCGTTAATCGCTTGATCAAGCGCCAGCGATATTTCGCTCTGGCCAAGAGAAGTCAACTTGTAAACGCGAGCACGCGAGAGTAATGCGTTGTTTAACTCAAACGAAGGGTTCTCTGTGGTCGCACCGATAAACGTAACCGTACCGTCTTCAATATGTGGTAAAAACGCATCTTGCTGTGATTTGTTAAAGCGATGCACCTCATCCACGAATAAGATAGTGCGGCGACCTGCCATTTTGTTCTCACGCGCTTTGTCGATCGCAGCACGGATCTCTTTAACGCCAGACGTCACCGCAGATACACGCTCAACTTCGGCGTTGGCATAGTTTGCTGCCACTTCCGCTAATGTCGTTTTACCTGTGCCAGGTGGTCCCCACAAAATCATCGAGTGAATGTGTCCAGCCTCTAGCGCTCGGCGTAGGGGTTTACCCGGACCTAAAATATGCTGCTGTCCAATATACTGTTCGATAGTTTGTGGTCTCATACGAGCAGCAAGGGGACGAAAATCTTCGTCCCCTGAGAAATCTAACGTGTAATTACTCACTACCAATTAATTCCTTTGGTCATCCACTTCCACGCCATCTGGAATTGTGAATGTAAATCTGTCTACCTTTGGTTTACCAAGCTTAACATTACTAAAAGTAAACAGCCCTTTCTGACCATCTTGCTCAATGACGTTAAAGCCTTTCACTACACCTTTTGTATCAATATTAATCTGGAATTGGCCTTGAGTAGAGTCAATTGCCGTTGGAATGAGCGTAAACTCATTACCTTTCTGAGAAATCTTATAGTTATCCCAATCGCTTGCTCTATTGCGAGTTAACAACACAAATGGTGTTTGCTCGGTCGCTTGCTCTTGCCAGTAAATGCTTACTTGCTCAATAAATGGGCTGTAATACCACAACGTCTTGCCGTCAGATACTAAAAGGTTTTCATCTGGGAAAGTCGTACTCCAACGGAACAAACTTGGACGAGCGATTTCAACCGTGCCCTCACCTTCCATTACCGTTTCACCTTCAGGGCTGATCACTTGCTGGGAGAAATCGGCACTGAAACCTTCGTTCATTGCGAGACGTTTATTGAGTTCGTCTTTGGGAGATGCTGCATTCGCAACTGAGAAGAAAGAAACGCTTAAAACTAGCGCTGAGAAAAATTTCGCTGAAAATCGTTTTTTCATTCAGATACCTATCAGAGGGTCAAAGACCTAAAGTTACTCACCTCTGTTGGACTGAGGTGAGTAACACAAGTTCATTAATCTTTTGGTGGCGCAGGAGCCAAAACTTCGCGGTTACCGTTGTGACCCGGTGCACTCACGATACCTTGTGCTTCGAGTTGCTCAACAATACGGGCGGCACGGTTGTAACCGATCTTAAATCGGCGCTGAACACCGGAAACCGAACCTCGACGTGACTGAACTACGTGCTCAACGACTTGATCGAAGAGTGGATCCACATCTTCATCCGCTTCCATTTGCTCACCTGGCAATAAGCTTTCTGGACTTTGATCTCCGCTGATGATCTCTTCAATGTAGTTCGGTTTACCACGCGCTTTCCAGTTGTTTACAACAGCATGAACATCATCATCTGATGCAAATGCACCGTGGACACGAGTTGTATGACTTGAGCCCGGCGGTAGATACAACATATCACCCATACCAAGCAGTGATTCTGCGCCGCCTTGATCTAGGATTGTACGGGAGTCTGTTTTAGTCGATACCGTAAACGCAACACGAGTTGGAATATTCGCTTTAATCAGACCCGTGATAACATCCACCGATGGACGCTGAGTCGCAAGAATTAAATGAATACCTGCCGCACGCGCCTTTTGTGCCAAGCGTGCAATCAGTTCTTCTACCTTCTTACCCACCACCATCATCAGGTCAGCAAATTCATCGACAACAACAACGATGTACGGCAGTTTTTCTAACAATGGCGGTTCCGTATCCATACTGTCGCCTTCTTGCCAGAATGGATCATGAATTGGGTGACCTGCTTCTGCTGCCATCTTCAACTTCTCGTTAAAGCCTTTCACATTACGAACGCCCAATGCCGACATCAATTTATAACGACGTTCCATCTCACCCACACACCAACGTAGAGCGTTTGATGCGTCTTTCATATCAGTCACAACTTCAGAAAGAAGATGAGGGATACCTTCGTAAATAGAAAGCTCTAGCATTTTCGGGTCAATCATGATGAAGCGTACATCTTCTGGGCCAGCTTTATACAGCATGCTCAAAATCATCACGTTCACACCCACCGACTTACCAGAACCGGTTGTACCTGCTACTAGCACGTGAGGCATCTTCGCGAGATCAGCCACAACAGCTTCGCCCGCAATGTCTTGACCTAACACAACCGTTGTTGGTGACGTTGCTTGCTCAAACTGAGGACTACTGATTACATCAGATAAATAGACCGTCTGACGACTCATGTTTGGCAGTTCCAAACCGATGTAAGGCTTGCCAGGGATTACTTCTACAACACGTACAGCCATTGCAGACAATGCACGCGCTAAGTCAGTTGAAAGACCAGAAATACGGCTTACCTTTACCCCCGGCGCCAAATCAAGCTCGAAGCGAGTGATCACTGGACCAGGATAAATCCCCACCACGTCGGCTTTGATTTTGTAGTCCGCTAGCTTGCTCTCAACCAATCGAGCGACCTGCTCTAGCGCATCACGGTCGATAAAGTTTTCGCGTTTTTCTGGATGGTAAAGCAACTCGAGCGTTGGAAGTGGCTCTTCCGGAACAGGCAGGTTTTCTTCTTTCTGTACCAAAAATGGGTTCTGTGTCGCTGCTACTTTGGCTTGCGCACTAGAAACCATGTCTTGGAATGCCGCTACATCTTCGTCGCCGTCTTGAACCTCTTCAACCTCCGCTTTTTGAAGTGCAGGTTCAAATGTTGTTGAAGGTGTTGCCACTTGCTGATGAGGTGTTGTTGGAGCTGGCTGTACTTGTTGTACAGACTGTGACTCCACTTCGTCTTCATCGTCTAACACGTCAAAATCAGAGATCGTAGGTTCAATGTGTTGACTCGATTCTGTTTGCTCCGTGATGCTATCTAGCGCAGCGGAATCAATTACAGGCTCTTCATGCACAGGATGCTCAATACTTGGCTGCTGTACTTGCTCTGCTTCAAATTGTTCGTACTCCGCATAATCTGGTTCAACACTGATCGGTTCTTCTGTAGCTGTATGTTGCTCTACATAGGAAGAGTAAGTGTCTGCAAATGATGGGGCTGCCTGTTCTTCAGTTCCCCAGTCATCTGCTTGTTGCGCTGCAGCTTCAAGCTCTTCTATCGTGACATTCAGCTGCTTGGTACGCTCCAGAAGCGGATCAACGTTATCAGTATTCACCGCATGGACAGGTTGCGTTTGGTGCTCAGGTTGAGCATAAACTGGCGCAGCATTAACCGTAGCCTTGTGTTGTGGCGGCGTCGGTTCCACCATCATTTGTTCCGCTGGCTTCTCAGGTTTAGCTTGAGGCATATAAATAGGATATTCATGCGCAGGCGCCGATTCTTTCGGCTCATCGACATCGAACGCCGTTAAATGAGGAAGCGGCTCATCATCAATGTCATGGTCTACGTTATGTCTAGGCGTAGAGACTTTATCTTCCACGAACTCATCTAGCTGAGGTTCTAAAACTTCTTGCTCAGAGCCTCTTATCTTATTTGCAAGCGCCGCAATTAGCGCTAATGCACGATCTCCAAGCCACTCAACGATGTTAAGCCATGAGATGCCAGTAAAGAGAGTAAAACCCGCTCCCCATAAGAACAGCAGTACCAATGTCGTGCCAAGTACATTCAATGTAGGTAAAGCTAGGCTAGACAACACATCTCCGACGACACCACCGGACGAGAAATACCAAATATCATCAAAATTAATATCGGCTAGACCACAGCTAGTCATTATAAGGACGACAAGGCCGAGTAACCTCGTACCCCATAACATGAAATCAATTGGCTCATCTTCTCCTCGTTTACGGCAAATCACCCATGCAGCCGCAGCTAGCAAGAAAGGGATTGGATAAGCGAGAGAGCCAAATGTGAAGAATAGTGTGTCCGCAAGCCAAGCGCCGAAAAGGCCACCAGCATTGTCGATCTCCCCTCCCCATGCGGTTTGGGACCAAGAAGGATCGGCCGGACTGAAGGTAAATAGTGCAACCGCAAGCAATACCGAGCTAAGAACGCCAACGATAAAGCAGCACTCTTTTAAGCGTTGGAAGCCATTTAAGCGTGAAGACTGGGGCTCTTCACTGGTTTTGATAATGGTTTCGACTTTCTTTGCGTTCTCTTTGAACATAAATCAACTTGAATATGGAAATGAAATAGGAAATTGCAAAACATTCCGAGCGGCATCAAGCCGCTCGGTAAATTGATTTAACCATATCAAAGAGAAAAACCCAATTACTCTCTGGCGAAAGCGGAAGCATATACCGCTTTCTTTGCAAGAAATTAACGAGTTTTGATCACAAGCTGGTTAGATTGTTTCACTTCTTCCATTACAACGTATGTGCGAGTGTCATTTACGCCAGGTAGACGTAGTAACGTATCGCCCAATAGTCGGCGGTAAGCACCCATATCTGATACACGGGTTTTAAGAAGATAGTCAAAGTCACCTGATACAAGATGACACTCTTGTATGTCGTCTAGCTTTTGAACAGCTGAGTTAAACTGCTCAAATACATCCGGCGCACCACGGTTTAATGTAATCTCAACGAATACTAATAGTGACGCATCCAGGAACTGCGGATTCAATAATGCAGTGTATCCTGTGATGTAACCCTGACGCTCTAAGCGACGTACACGCTCCAAACATGGCGTTGGAGAAAGTCCCACACGTTTTGAAAGCTCAACGTTTGAAATACGACCGTCTTTCTGCAGTTCATTAAGAATGTTGCGGTCGATACGGTCTAGTTCCTTGGACGGCTTTTTATAGTTGTCTGCCATTTTTTATTCCACCTTATTACTTCCTTGCAAAAAAATATACTACAACTTTTTAATATTTGGTGCCAAATTTTACAAATCTATAACTATACTAGTTATTAATTCGACAATAACACCCTACAAACAGTTAATACAACCATTATAGAAAGAGGATACAGGATGATCATTGGCGTACCTAAGGAAATCAAGAACCACGAATATCGTGTTGGTATGATCCCAGCAAGCGTGAGAGAACTCATCTCACATGGTCACCAAGTTTTAGTTGAGACCAATGCAGGTGCCGGCATTGGTTTTTCAGACGATGATTACATCGCTGTCGGCGCATCCATTCTCCCTCATGCTGCAGACGTATTCGCGCAAGCAGACATGATTGTAAAAGTAAAAGAACCCCAAGCAGTAGAGAGAGCAATGCTCCGCGAAGGGCAAATTTTATTTACTTATTTACACCTAGCACCAGATTTTCCACAAACTGATGAGCTAATCAAGAGCAAAGCTGTCTGTATAGCCTATGAGACTGTAACAGATAATATGGGTCGTTTGCCACTGTTAGCACCAATGTCAGAAGTGGCAGGTCGGATGTCTATCCAAGCTGGCGCGCAAACATTGGAAAAATCACACGGCGGTCGTGGTCTGCTACTAGGTGGCGTACCTGGTGTTGAGCCAGCGAAAGTCGTCATCGTTGGTGGTGGTGTTGTTGGTGCAAACGCAGCTCGTATGGCTGTTGGTCTTCGCGCTGACGTAACCATTCTAGACCGCAACGTAGATACACTTCGTAAGCTTGACGAAGAATTCCAAGGTCGCGCTAAAGTGGTTTATTCTACTGAAGACGCTATCGAGAAGCATGTTCTAGAAGCTGACCTTGTTATCGGTGCAGTTCTAATTCCTGGAGCAGCAGCGCCTAAGCTGGTAACAAAAGAGCACATTGCTAAGATGAAACCTGGTGCGGCAGTGGTTGACGTGGCTATTGACCAAGGTGGCTGTTTCGAGACATCTCACGCAACAACCCACGCAGATCCAACTTACATCGTTGATGAAGTGGTTCACTACTGCGTAGCAAATATGCCTGGTGCGGTTGCACGTACTTCAACTTTCGCATTGAACAATGCAACACTCCCTTACATTGTGAAACTCGCAAACAAAGGCTACCGTGAGGCACTTCTAGAAGACAAAGGCTTCCTTGAAGGTCTAAACGTTATTCACGGAAAAGTAACATGTAAAGAAGTAGCAGAAAGCTTTGACTTGGAATACGTTGAACCAACTCAAGCTATCGCTATGTTCAATTAATGACAAAATAAAACACAATTTGTCACGTTTTGTTTACAAAAGCCCACACGTAAGTGGGCTTTTTCATATAGAGCGTTTAGCTATAAAAAATAACTAATTCTTATATGCGCAAATTAAAATATTTCTAGGTGTAACTGATTTAGGGCAAAACTCTGACAATCTAACACGATAACCACGTTCTTCAAGATAAAGTGCTTTGTCCAATGCGAGCCAGATCTCCAATGGACGTTGAAAAACCAGTTGCACTAAGCTCATTCTCTCCATTTGCCAGAAGCGTTGTTCGCTTAACTTTTCAAAATGATCGAAATCGATTTCTTGAGAAAGAACGATACCTTTCTGCTCCGCCGCCCAGCGACACAAAGATTCAAAGCCTTCACTTAATTGCGACTTACGAATACTGGGGACAGGTTGATATTCTGCCATGCCTAACGCTCGTCGAGTAATCAAATCGAAGCCAAGACGAAACACCATTTCCTGCTGACGATGGCGACGTACACGCTCCCCCCCTGTCACCGTTTGCTGTAACGGGATACGCAGTTCTTGCTTAGACAATGAGAGAGAAGAAACCCTCCCCGGTTTCGACATCGGCTCGTATTGTTCCGACTGAATCAAGTGATAACAACAAGGTGAGATGGTCATCGCAGCAATCCCATTCTCACTGCCGTACTGCATTAGACGAACATGGAGGTCACCACACGCATGCAGTGCCACCGCGTGTTGCTTTGGCTTGAATACCGCTTTTGCTTTGCTATCAAACGCGTCACCTTGAATAAACGTCATTTTCCAATGGTGTTCATTCGCAGCTTGTTGCCCTGAATCACACAGTGCTTGTTGATATTCGAAACTGGTCACAGGCTGATCGGTTTGTGTTGCCAGGATTCGTCCTAAATAACCTTTCCCTGAACACCACTCTAACCATTCTTCGCCACAGTGTTGTTGAATTGCAGCTTCACCCATCGAGCTGATTTGCTCCAGCTTACGTCCGGGAATGCCGTTGTCTAAACCACGAGCGAGTGCCAAACCATTTGAGGTTAAAGACTCTAAACGCGTGTGATAAGCGAGTTGTTCGAGTTGAGGCACGAACGCGCTTATCGCTTTTAAGGCGAGTTCAGGTTCCGCTTTATACTCTTCGATTTGAGAGGGAGAAAGAGACACTAACCACTGGCACAACTGAGGGTGTTGCTCTTGCCAAGGTAATGAGGTGTGAATGCTACTTTTAAATGGTTCAAACCGCCATAGCGATTCGTTTTCCAATAAGCAGTCATTAATAAATTGAAATTGCGTTTTCATAACTCCCCTTACAACGAGCGCATTGTAGAGGGAATCGAAACATCAATGAAGTGTTATCTCACCGGGAGCTCGATGTCTTTAAACATCTCTTCGATTTCTGCATTAGATTTCAACGAAATCGCCTGCTCTACCACTGGGCGAGTTAAATGAGGAGCAAAGCGTTCCATAAAATCGAACATGTATGAGCGCAGGAATGTGCCGCGACGGAAGCCAATACTTGTCGTACTAGCCCCGAATAAATGGCTCGCATCTATTGCGACTAAATCGCTGTCCTGCTCTTCATCCACAGCCATGCTAGCAATTACGCCGACACCAATACCCATGCGAACATACGTTTTAATAACGTCCGCATCAGTTGCAGTGAACACCACTCTCGGGGTTAAACCTTCACGATTAAATGCGGTATCTAACTCTGAACGACCCGTAAAACCAAACACATAAGTGACCAATGGATAAGCGGCAAGATCGCTGATCGTTACCTTATCTTTCTTCGCTAATGGATGATCTTTAGGCACGACAATTGAACGGTTCCAGTGATAACAAGGCAGCATGATGGCATCTTGATATAAGTGAAGCGCTTCTGTCGCAATCGCAAAGTTCGCCGTACCTTTAGCAATTGCCTCAGACATTTGTGACGGCGTACCTTGATGCATGTGTAATGACACTTTTGGGTAGCGAGAAGTGAAGCCTTTGATGACATCCGGCAAAGCATAACGCGCTTGCGTATGTGTCGTGGTGATATTCAGCGTCCCCATTTCTGGGTGGGTGTGCTCCCCTGCTACAGCTTTGATACTTTCTACACGAGCGAGAATTTCTTGAGAGATACGTACAATTTCTTCACCAGCAGGTGTCACCTGTGTTAAGTGCTTACCGCTACGTTCAAAAATCTGAATGCCTAACTCATCTTCCAGCAACCGAACCTGCTTACTGATACCTGGCTGAGAGGTATACAAGCTTTCTGCCGTCGCGGATACATTCAGATTATGGTTTACAACCTCAACAATATACTTCAGCTGCTGCAGTTTCATCGTAATCCCTTACTTGTTCATGAGAGAATTTATTGGCCACTCGGACGAGCGATATAATAATTAGTTATAACGCGTTCAAATCGAAATGAACAGTAATTTCTAACTTATACCTCAATCACATACTGATAATCCTCAACATAGAAACAATATGCACAAAGTTGAGCCAATAAATGACTGAATTTCTATGATGTGACTTCTATCAGTAGCTAAAACGTGGGAGAGACAAAATAATCAAACAAATAGGGTGCCGAGTAAGATAAGATTCATGTATTCTTTAACGCTAGCCGTAGAAAAGTAAAGCAGACGCAAAGATATGAATATTGGTTTAATAATCGCTTTGGTAGCCATCCTACTGGTGTTGATCCTAGGCTATAACATTATGTTGCAGTATAAGGTCAAGGTAGAGACTGCGAAAAGACAGGAGTCCGCACGCTATGTTGCCTTGATTGATGGCACTGAAGAGTTGATTGGTCATGCGCACCATATCCCTTTTAGCAAGGAGCTGTTGCTGTGTCTAAACAATCGTATTCTTGACGCGCTAGAAAGCATGCATGAGCTTGACCCGAAGAATAAGCAGCTTGCTCAACGTATCGAAAACATGAAGCAACAGATTGAGCAACTGAAAGAGAATGGTCCCACTGGCGAGAGTACCACGTTCAAAATGCCGAGCAGTGATAAACAAGCCATCGTCATGCTTAAGTTGGTGAAGCGCCTTCGCGATACTATCCGTAACGAACACAATAAAGGCCGTATCGACACCCAGACTTATGTCGCTGAAAATGCGCGTTTAGAAACGATGCAGATTCGTATCAACATCGAAAACGTCATTAAAAGAGCAAACGACTCAATCGCTCGAGGTCAACCTGGTACAGCACTTCAACTGCTACGCAAAGGTATCGATGCATTGAGTACAAAGAGCGACCCCTACTCGATTCAAGCGAAACAGAAGCTTGAAGACATGTTGGGCGACCTAGATAAAAAACGCCAAGATAAAAGTGATGCTGAAATGCAGCAGATCGCCGATAAAGAGCGCGACAATGACATGGAAGCACTCTTCGGCGAGAAGAAAAAGTGGTAACATTCACTTAAGGTCAATAAAGGCTGCAATCGCAGCCTTTTTTCTATCCGTAAGATAGCGGATATGCCCAATTAGAATGTGAAGTACTAAAATTAAAATGATGAATCTAGACGCCTATCAAGATCTTCTTGCTCCCATTAACCAATTTCTGCAATGCAGCACACCTGATGAATGGGTAGAGGAAGCAAAGAAACCAGAAAATCTTCAAACCATTTTATTAGACCACCTACTGTGTGAGCTAAAAGCTGGCCAATCTGCGATGTTTTTAATTCGTAAGTATGCCGTTGACCAATCCAGTTCACATGCTCTGCTTGACTGGTTTAAACCCTATGAAAATTTTGCTTATCGCAATGTAGGCTCACTAGAAACTTTAAAAGGTAAGAGCAATATTTCCAAAGCGATCATGGCTAAGTCCAACTCACCTTACAGCCAAGATTTGATCGATAAAATGGTGCTTTTGATTAAAGAGGAGTTACACCACTTTTATCAGGTTTTAGAGATCATGGAAAGTCGTGGAATTGAGTATAAAAATATTCCAGCAAGTCGCTATGCTAAAGGGCTCATTTCGCATATGAAGACTCATGAACCGGAAACGCTGATCGATAAGCTCATCATTGGTGCGTACATCGAAGCCCGATCTTGTGAGCGTTTTGCCAAACTAGCACCACATATGGATGACGATATCGCAAAATTCTACGTTTCTTTACTGCGCTCAGAAGCGCGCCACTATCAAGATTATCTTGTATTGGCAGAGCAAATCGCGGGGAAAGACATCAGCGAACGCATAGCCTATTTTGGCCGAGTTGAGGCAGATTTAATTTCTACGCCAGATACAGATTTTAAGTTCCATAGTGGTATTCCAGCCTAGCGAGCATATTCTCCCAAGATTGAGCATGCTCTGAACTTATTTATATAGGCAGAGAATAAATAAGCCGGACATTTCGTCCGGCTTATTTTTTGTAGCAATGAGGTTAGGAATAAAGCTGAAACACAACAACTAGAGCTGGAATGAACCCATTCGAGTTTTCAAGTTGTGCGCTAGTCTACTGATCTGCTGGCAAGCCACAGCCGTTTGCGAAGCTCCCTCAGCCATCTCTGTTGAGGCACTATTAATATGCTCCACACTTCGATTCAGCTCTTCGGATACAGAATTCTGCTCACTACAAGCCGTTGCGATTTGTGTGCTCATTTGCGCTATGTTATCGACAGAATGTTCAATTTCTTTTATCTGGCTATCAGCGTCATTGACTTGCTCAACACACTGAGAAATGCCCTCCTGACAATCACGGCTTGAATGCCCTATTTTGCTGCTGCTCTCTTGTAGTTGATTAACAATTTCCACAATTTGTGAAGTGGAGTCTTGAGTGCGTTGCGCCAGAGAACGAACCTCATCTGCCACAACAGCAAACCCACGTCCTTGTTCACCGGCCCGAGCAGCTTCAATTGCGGCGTTCAGTGCTAACAAGTTTGTTTGCTCCGCAATCCCGCGGATCACATCTACGACCACATTGATATTGTTTGAGCTAGATTCAAGCTCACGTGCCAGTTCATCAGACTCTTGGATCGTATGTGATACACGCTCAATTACTGCGATAGTTTGTTGTAACGTCGCCGTTCCTTGCTTTGCCACTTCCGTTGCCGAGTAAGCGGAGGTCGCGCCAACTTCGGTATTTTGTGCCACTTCACTTACAGCAGCTTGCATTTCTGTCATCGCAGAAGCCACCGAGCTAAGTTCAATTTGTTGATTTTGCATACCAGAAGCGGTCTGAGAAGAAATAGCACTCACCTCCTCTACTGCTGCCGTTAGCTGAATCGTTGAGTCATTAATCTCAGAAACCAGCGAATGTAAGTTTGTTTGCATACCGACAAGCTCTTTGAGCAACGTTCCTAACTCGTCCTTGCTCAATTCACTTTCGTCGATTTGATTATTCAATTGACCCTTGGCGATTTTGGAAGCGAATTCCAATGCTCGATCAACAGGCCCGCAAATGACTCGAGAAAGCAACATGGCAGACATTACCATGACCAATGCGACGACAAGCGCACCAACAGCAGCGCTGTATTGTGTAAATGCCGCTTCATTTTGTACTTCTTCGCCAATCAAATTCACCAACTCATCGTTCAACGCGAGGGTATCATCCAAGCTGCTCAACGCTTTTGAGTAAGTATCGAAACTCGATAAAATCACATCATTTGCACTTTCAGCATCACCTTGGCTTAGCAGTGCGTTGTAAGTCTTCGTTTCCTTGATGTATTGATTCCAAGTTTCTTTAAAAACGTTAAAAGACTGCGTTTCACGCTGATTAAGGTCGAGCTTTTCGTATTCTGCAATACCAGCCTGCACATCAGAACGCCATTGGTCGAGGCCTTTTAACCACTCACCAATTTTGGGGTGATTTGCGTTTGGCAATAAAGAGAACTCATCTTTGCGCACTTTAGTAATATCAACTTGGATACCTTTCAAAATCGCAACAGAAGGTAAGCTTTTATCCGTTAGCACTGAGATGTCTTTATTCAGTGTTAACAAACCTTGTACCAACATTACTGACACTAAACCAAACACGGCAAAAACGGTTAAATAACTAACCGATATTTTCTTTACGACACTTAAGTCTTTAATACGCATGCACTTTCTCCCTGCAGCCTTTCCAAACCTCTCACTTAAGTGAAAGCTTAACCTCTAAAACACACTGTTTTTTGCGCTCGATATCATTGAGCGCTCTTATATACATCGGCCTGAAAGATCAAATCTTGACCAGTAATTGATATTTTTATCACGTGCTATTTTAGAGATAGGCTCGCATGCTCCGTATTGTGTCTACATTTTTTTATGAGCGCTTCCCGGCGCAACTCTAAGATCTCATCGATGAGTTTTTCTTTAGCGTTGATGCCAAAGTGCTGGGCATAATTTTTGACTTTTTCAATCTCATTAGGCTGTAAGCGGTATACCTCTTTCTTTAAACGAGCTTCTGCTTCGCTTCTAATCAAACCTTGGTCTTGTAGTAATTTAATGATGGTTTCATCGATTGGATTTACTGCTCTAGCCATGGTGCTCCATCTATCAATTTAAGTTCTAGCCATGTGGCTGGATGAATGACGCCGCACAACTTATAGAGCGAAGATGACAACTTGATTGCAGTGAGTACGATTCGTTAACCATCGCTATTATTTACAACCGCTTAAGCAACCATTAACTCTCTACCCCGACTCCTCACCATTGAATAAAGATCACATTCTGATAACAATTTTTAGTACTGGCTTCGATGTCATCCATATTTAACGTGCAAGTAATATTTATAAACAAGAATGATTGCTCTAGTTCAAATGATGGAAAAATAAGATGAAATTATCGCAGTGGGGTCTTTTATTAAGTGGCTTGGTGGCATTGCCAAGCATTGCAGATACAGATGTTTATCTAACCAATAACTCTGATCAGCCTTTAACTATTCAAGTAAAGCACGAAGGCAGTGATTTACTTCAATACGGAGAAGAGTGGCAGCAACATGTGCAAGTACTTGGTCCGTGGGAAACCAAACCTGTATTGAGCTTCAATCGTTGGGAAGGCGTGAAATCAAACCAAACTTACCGTTTTGAAACTGTGGTTTCTAGCCCTAAAGGTGAAAGCATAACACTCAATCAGGTCATGGAAGGTCATTGGTATAATTCAACCATTGAATATGGCTTATCGGCGTCCGATGTCGATTTATCTCTTAAAGATGATCGTAATATTCATCGTGCCAACACTAACGCTTTTGGCATCCGAGAAACCGAACTGGCATTTAAGTCAGACAGTACCGCTCGATACGACGATCTTTATTACACCATCACGCCAAGCAAAGTAAATGAATCTGTCGATAACGAAGAACAAAACCTTAAGTTGATGACATACAACATCTGGGCTCTTACGGCTATTGCATCGCACATCGGTGATCGTTACGAACTGATTCCTCAGTACGTCAAAGGTTATGATGTATTAGCGCTGCAAGAAGTGTTTGCAAGCGGTCGTGAAGCATTCCTACGTGAGTTAGCTAAGGAATATCCGTACCAAACTAAGATGTTAGATAAAGAAGGCGTTAATATTCATGATGGTGGGGTGATCATTGTCAGTCGCTATCCTATCGTGAATGAAGCGCAATATGTCTTCCCCGACTGCTCTGGCACAGACTGCTTTGCCGACAAAGGCGTGAATTATGCGGAAATTATTAAAGGTGGTCAGGCTTACCATGTGTTTGCTACCCATACCGCATCTTTCGATACAGACACCGCTCGCGAGTATCGTCAGCGCCAGTTCAAACAAATCCGCGCACTCGCTAAATCTCTCAACATTCCTTCAAGCGAAACTGTGGTATACAGCGGCGACTTTAACGTAAACAAAAGAAAGTTCTCTGGTGACTACCAACAAATGATCGCTAACTTAAGCGCCATAGAGCCTCAGTATTCTGGATACACGGAGTCAACCTTTGATCCCCGCATCAATAACTTCGCAGGTGAAGCGTTATCAGGTGGCGAAAACGTGGAATACCTTGACTATGTTATGGTGAGTAGTGAATACGGGGTGAAATCATTCAATGACAACCGTGTAGACGTGCCGCGCACAACCGCAGAGAGTTTATGGAAACACTACAATCTTTCTGACCATTTCCCAGTTAGCGCAACAATCAAGCCATGAAGAAAATCGCGTTGATAATCATGTCCGCCATTATGGCGGGCATGATGTTTTTAACTTTCAGTCAGGATGGGCAGCAAGAAGCGGCCGTGTCCGCTTCTGCTCCAAAGACAAAAAATAAGAACGTCCCCAGTACATCACTAAAAACAAGCAATATCGCTCCCAGTGCAGATGCTTCACCACAGACCGCAGAGCTCCCTTCTGCGACTCAAATAACGACTGAGAGACTAACTCTGCTCAAAGGGAGAGAACTCATCGCAGAGCTTGAGTCATTTTGGCATGAGTGCATGTCGAACCGCGACTGTGAGGAACAGTTAGCCTTGCTCGAGCCATATTTATCTTCAGCACGATTTCAGCTTTTGGCGAACTACCATCAACTCAACAGTCAATGGCAAGAGAGTGTAGGAAATTTGTTATTTGATGAGCAACAATCACTGGCGTCGCGTATTGCACAGCTGAAGAACGAAGCAAGAAGCATCTGGGGGGAATTGGCTGATGTTATTTTCGCGGATGAGTTCGCCCTATACGATTTCAATTTAGAGGCCCAACAGCTCAACACGCAAAGTCCAGAAAGCTTTTTGCAAGCTTTTGAGCAACTCATCATAGACTGGCAAGAAAATGCAGAGGCTATCGGGCTTACAAACGACCAAGCAAAATATGAGCGTGCAGTCGCCCTAATACCCAATAGCATGAGCTTTCCAGATCGCCAAACCATCATCGCAGAGCTGGAAAAAACTTACTTAACGAAGGACGAAAGCGAAGAGATTCACGCTCGTGAGCAACAAATTGCCGAGCAAAAAGAGCAAGTCAGAGATTACCAACAAGCATTGCAACAACTTGAGTCCAGACTCAGAAAAGAGAGAGCCACAAGCCATTCGAATTTGTCAGAACCGGAATGGCAAACCTATTACCAACAAGAAGTAGCGGATTTTCGTCGTGAATTTTTTTCTTCTTAACAATCAGCTTTGACTGACTGGGAGCTAAAAAAGGCACGTTGCTAATAAGCCGTCGTGCCTTATGTTCAACTCTCTACTTTTAATTCAGAACAAATTCAAACCAAATACATCTTTCACATCAAATAGCACTTGTTCAGTTTTCTCACGAGAACGCTGACTACCTTGTTTTAAAATATCAATCAGCTGTGCTTTATCATTCAAATACATGGCACGCTTTTCTCGAATAGGACGAAGCATCTCTTGTAGGCATTCTTCTAACACTTTCTTGGTCAAACCATCACCTAACCCACCTCGTCGATAATGCTCTTTTAGCTGTTCGACGTAATCTTTATCAGGGTGAAAGGCATCGAGGTAGGTAAATACGATATTACCTTCGACTTGGCCAGGGTCCTCAATTTTCAGGTGATTGGGGTCGGTATACATAGATTTCACCGCCGCAGAAATCTCCTTTTCAGACGCCCCTAGGTTGATTGCATTCCCCATGCTTTTAGACATCTTATTTTTGTCATCAGTACTCGGCAAACGAGGTGCATCACTAAGTAAAGGACGGCACTCTTTAAGAACCTCTTTTCCACCCAGGTGGTTTATTTTTCTTACGATTTCATTAGTTTGCTCCAACATCGGCAGTTGGTCATCACCTACCGGAACCAACGTCGCGTGGAACCCCGTAATATCGGCAGCTTGAGAAATTGGATACGTTAAAAAACCAGCGGGAATAGAGCGTTCAAAGCCTTTACTTTGAATCTCATTTTTAACCGTGGGATTACGCTCTAAACGCGCAATAGAGACAAGATTGCTGTAATACATCGTTAACTCTGCTAACGCTGGTATTTGAGATTGCAACGTGATCGTGGTTTGTGTGGGGTCGATACCAACGGCCAAATAATCCGCAACGACATTGAGAATATTGGAGGATACTTTTGATGGATTGTGGGCGTTATCCGTCAACCCTTGCATGTCTGCGACTAAGATCGTTTGCTCATGCTCCGTTTGCAATTTGACTCGTTGTTGCAATGAACCGACATAGTGCCCGAGGTGTAACGGACCTGTCGCTCGATCGCCGGTCAGGATAATTTCACGCTGTGGTGTACTTTGAATGGTGTTCATATTTATCTCCAAGTATTTAATAGATCGCTACTGGAGATAAAAAGATCAAACACTCTTAGCTACCATCCAGCAGCTTAAGAATGTGACTATTCCGTGCCGCTCTATTTAGAGCGCCACCAAAAGAAGGTTGTTGATGAAGGGCTAACGTGTATTTTCATGTTTTCAAACTAACAGTACATCAAGCTGAACTCAATCTGTTTTTGTATTGAATTAGCGTGAGTATTCAAAGAGCCTACAGAAACGATTACATTGGTAAAGACATCGCAATGACTAAAGCTGCACCAAACACCGAACCTGAGACAAATGCACAAAGTACGGTTTTGTTGTGTTTCCTTTTCATCGATGAACTCCTATCCATAACCACAATGACCAACCCTTTTATTTAATACGCATGTGGATGCATCACGATAAGTAGTAAACCAACATATCGCGCATAGAACCAGTGCAGCTTTGTTAAACTGGGACCTCGTCCATAACTTGGAATGCAAATGGTTCTGGAAACAACAAAAGAGGAAAATTTCATCACTTTTCTGTCCTGTCTCCCAGAGTTTATGGCTTAATAGACAGCAGGAATATTTTTCTTTTGCTGCGGGTACTTACATGGAAGCTGTTCTACATCAGTTGCAATTCTCTTTGTCGATAACCGGCCCTATCTGCTTAATGTTAATACTTGGCGTGGTGTTCAAACGCATCGGACTGATCAACGATAATTTTATCGAAGTAGGCTCCAAACTGGTGTTTCAAGTTACGCTACCTGCGATGTTATTTGTCAGTATTGTGGCTTCAGAACACGATTTTTCCGCGGCGAGTGGCTTTGTCAATTTCGGCGTCATCGCTAGCATTTCGTTTTTCATTTTCACCTACCTTTCGGTCAAGCTTCTGTTCAAAGCATCGCCTGACCAAGGTGTTCTTATCCAGGGTGGGTTTCGAGCAAACACAGGTATTATTGGCATCGCGTACGTTGCCAATGCGTATGGTTCTCAAGGTGTGGCGTTAGCAGCGCTTTATGTCGCGGTCACCACGTTTATTTACAACGTCCAAGCGGTAATTTGCTTATCTCCCAAAGGCGCAACTTCTGTCCCACAAGCCGCAAAAATGATGGGCCGAACACTGACGAGGAATCCACTGATAATCTCAATCGTCCTAGGGATGGCTTTCTATTTGCTCTCTATTCCAGTGCCGAATGTTGTTATTGATGCAGGGGACTACTTGTCCAAAATGACATTACCTTTAGCGCTGTTGTGTACGGGCGGCTCACTCGATTTTAGCTTGATGAGAAAAGAGAAAGGTCCATCTTGGTTTGCAAGCAGTTACAAGCTCATCGTGGCACCCGTAATGATCACTATTGGTGCTTACTTAGTAGGTTTTCGAGGAATTGAGTTAGGTATTCTTTTCTTTATGAACGCTTCCCCAGTGGCAGCGGCCAGTTATGTCATGGCACGTTCGATGGGAGGCAATGCCACATTAGCCGCAAATATCATCGCACTCACTACGGTACTTTCTACCGTCACGTGTACTTTGGGCATTCTATTTCTTAAGTTTTACGACTTAATATAATTGATCACCGATAAAGTAAAGGCGCGCTAGATAGTATTAAGATAAGCTACTGGTCGTGATTTGCAAAAGTGAGCTTTCTTACCAAACGAAAAAACTCACTCGCTTCTGATTCAGACAAACAAGCAAAAAATTCTTTCTGTAAGTTCGTCATGATTTGATGCACTTGCTTTAAAGCGTTTGCCCCCTCTTTTGTCATGCTGAGCATTTTGAGACGCTGATTCGATTTACTTTTAGAAACTTGAACAAACCCTCGCTTTTCCAAATTATCCACCATTCGCTTTGCTACACTTCGCTCAGTTCGAACCGCGTCAGCCAACGCTTGCTGACTCATGGGTTGAAACTCTTCCAAAGCGGCCAGTGCACTTGCCATCTCGAGTGTCATTAAATTTTGCCGAGAGAGCTCAGCTTGAGCACGGTTGCGATACATTCGCTGCATCACACCGCAGACAAACATAGGGCTTTGATCCAAAACGGAAATTGGGGAGATTTTCTGATCTTTCATCGTCGTTTGTTCTTCTTTAGGCTTTCATTCGGTCGGAAGGAGTAAGCAGATTCTGCATAAGGCAAAACGCTCCCCCTTCAAGTTTGCGTCAAAGACGGTAACCACCAAGTGAAAACATAAAATAAAGAGCGCCGAAGCGCCCTTTTATCGTGTTTATTATCACCAGTATAACTTAGTTACAGCAACCAAGTCTTACTCGCTTTGCTGAGCCGGTTTAGGATTAGTCTCAGACAACTCTGCCTCCGATTCTTTTCTCGCACGTCGATCAAACAATCGCTCAACCACCACAAAGAAGATTGGCACAAAGAATATACCTAAGATCGTCGCACTGATCATGCCACCAAGTACACCAGTACCTACCGCATTTTGACCTGCTGAGCCCACGCCAGAGCTGATAGCAAGCGGTACTACACCTAGACCAAAGGCAAGCGATGTCATAATAATTGGGCGCAGACGAACACGAACGGCATGCAGGGTTGCTTCGATAAGGCCAGCACCTTTCTCGTAGTAATCTTTCGCAAACTCAACAATCAGAATGGCGTTTTTAGTTGCCAAGCCGACCGTCGTTAATAAGCTCACCTGGAAGAATACATCGTTGTCCATACTTCGCGTCATTACCGCGAGCACAGCACCAAGCACACCAAGAGGCACAACTAACACCACGGCGAAAGGTACTGACCAACTTTCATACAAAGCGGCGAGAACTAAGAATACGACGAGGATAGACAGCGCATATAACATTGGCGCTTGGTTTCCGGAAAGGCGCTCTTCATACGAAATACCATTCCAGTTCACCGTGAAGCCTTCTGGTAGCTTTTCTACCATTGCTTCAATTTCTGCCATAGCTTCACCAGTACTGACGCCAGGAGCTGCGCCGCCTTGGATATTCATCGCTGGCAAACCATCAAAACGCTGCAAAAGAGGTGAACCATACGTCCACTCTCCGCTCGCAAAGGCAGAGAAAGGCACCATCTCACCTTTTGAGTTGCGCACGTACCACGAATCGAAGTCTTTTGGCTGCATACGGTATTCCGCATCACTTTGCATCATGACTTTTTTCACTCGACCGCGATCAATATAGTCGTTAATGTACGCCCCGCCCCATGCCGCTGACAGGATTTGGTTGACGTCATTAATGCTAACATCCAGAGCACGCAGTTTAACGTGGTCAATGTTCACTTTGTACATTGGCGCATCTGCTTGGCCGTTCGGACGAACACCGACAAATTTCGGGTTTTGTGCAGCCATGCCAAGCAGTTGACCTTGCGCAGCGACTAATGCGTCGTGACCTTTGTTCAACGAATCTTGAAGATAGAAATCAAAGCCTGTCGAGTTACCCAATTCTTGAATCGCAGGAGGTGCAAATGCAAACACCAGTGCTTCTTTGATGGTTGAGAAGTACCCCATCGCTCGACCCGTAATGGAAGCTGCATCAGCACCCGGCGCTTCACGCTCTGACCAATCTTTCAGACCGATAAATGCCATCCCCATGTTTTGGCCTTGGCCTGCAAAACTAAAGCCCGCAACGGAGAAGACGGATTTCACGTTGTCTTTCTCATCCACAAGGTAAAAGTCGCGCATTTTCTCAAGTGTTTTTTCCGTCTGCTCTTGCGTTGAGTTAGGCGGCAAAATGGCCATTGAGAATACCGTGCCTTGGTCTTCATCCGGCAAGAATGACGTCGGAAGGTTCATAAACAGCCAGCCCGCACCTGCACTCATTGCCAAGAATACAACCAACATACGACCTGTGCGCTTGAGGAGTTTAGCAACGCCGGTTTCATAGCCAGCTGTCATCGCATCAAACTTGCGGTTAAACCAGCCAAAGAAGCCTTTCTTTTCTAGAAGCTCAGCATCGCCTTTTTTCAGTAATGTTGCACATAATGCTGGAGTCAGAATTATCGCTACCAAAACTGAAAGTGTCATCGCCGCCACAATCGTTATCGAGAACTGACGGTAAATAACCCCTGTAGAACCAGACATAAACGCCATAGGGACGAATACCGCAGAAAGCGTCAGACCCACACCAATCAGAGCACCAGTGATCTGCCCCATCGATTTTTTGGTCGCTTCTTTGGGCTCTAACCCATCCTCATGCATCACACGCTCGACGTTTTCCACCACAACGATGGCATCGTCCACCAGCAAACCGATAGCCAGAACCATCGCGAACATGGTTAACGTGTTTACGCTAAATCCAGTCGCGTACAAAATAGCGAAGGTGCCGAGCAGTACGACAGGCACTGCGATCGTTGGAATGATCGTCGCACGGAAGTTCTGCAAGAACAGGTACATGATTAAGAACACAAGAAGAATGGCTTCTAATAGCGTTTTAACCACTTCTTGAATCGAGGCTTTGACGAATGGAGTCGTTTCAAATGGGTAAGCAATCTGCAACCCTTCTGGGAACGTAGCACTCAGTTGTTCTAAACGCTCTTTCACCGCATTAGCTGTCTCAAGCGCGTTTGCGCCAGTACCTAATGAAATACCTAACCCCGATGCTGGGAAGCCATTATATTGGCCTCGAATATCGTAACTTTCTGCACCACGTTCAACACGAGCTACATCTTTCAAATAAACATTCGAACCACTGGCATCAGACTTAAGAATGATGTTTTGGAACTCTTCCACACTGCTCAAACGACTTGCAGACGAAATCGTTGCATTCAACAGCTGACCTTCCTGCGCAGGTGCTGCACCAAGTTGACCTGAAGAAACTTGCGCGTTCTGTTCACTGATAGCATTTGCTACATCGATTGCGGTCAAGTTGAACTGCGTAAGCTTAAATGGATCCAGCCAAACTCGCATCGCATACTGCGCACCAAACGCCTGTACTTGTCCTACGCCAGTTACACGACTTATCGGGTCTTGAATATTCGTTACAACAAAGTCGCCGATATCGTTTTCTGTAAAGTCAGGATCTTCAGAATAAACTGCCACCACCATGAGAAACGCCGTGTTGGATTTATTCACGACGATACCTTGGTTTTGTACTTCCATCGGCAATGATGTCAATGCCAATTGCAGCTTGTTCTGCACCTGTACTTGCGCGATATCAGGATCAGCTTCGCTATCAAACGTCAGGGTAATTGTCGCATTACCGAATGCATCACTGCTCGATGATAGGTAGCGAAGATAATCTAATCCCGTCATATTTTGCTCGATAACCTGCGTTACCGAGTCTTCAACGGTTTTCGCTGATGCACCTGGATAACGTGCACTGATGGTGATCGTTGTCGGTGAAATCGTTGGGTATTGCGAGACGGGTAAATTGAATAATGACATTACCCCCGCCAACATCGTTAGAATCGCGAGAACCCAAGCAAATACCGGACGATCGATAAAAAATCGTGCCATGATTACTCCTGTTCACCGTTTTGGATAGTTACAGGACTGCCTGGACCTACCTTTTGTAACCCAGCAGTAATGACTTTATCGCCCGCTTTCAAACCATCAATGATACGCCATTGATTATTGATCGCTTCGGCTGTCTTCACTGGTCTCGCTTCAACTTTGTTCTCACCATTCACCATCATCACTGTCGCTTTGCCTGTCGCATCGCGAGAAACGGTATTTTGTGGTATCAGAATCGCGTCAGGGTCAACACCAGTAATAACCGTCGCACGAACAAACATTCCTGGAAGTAACAAACCGTCAGGGTTTGGGAATTCAGCACGAAGCGTCACGCTACCCGTACTTTCGTTCACATTGACCTCGGTAAATTTCATCGTGCCTTTATGTTCGTACGTGCTGCCATCTTCAAGCATCAATGTAACTTGCGCAGAGTCATCTTCTTGCATATGACCTTGGGAAAGAGCCGCTTTTAAACGCAGCAGTTGCGCGGATGATTGCACAATATCAACGTTGATAGGATCAAGCTGCTGAATGGTCGCTAATTTGGCTGCTTGGTTAGCCGTAACCAACGCACCCGCCGTCACACTCGATTTACCGATCACACCGCTAATCGGAGCTTTCACTTGCGTGTAATCTAAATTGATTTTTGCCGTATTGATCTTAGCTTTTGCGACTAGGACCTGTGCTTGCGCTTCCTTGTATGCTGCTTCTGCTTCATCCAAATCTTGTTGGCTGATGGACTTTTTGGTGATCAAGGTTCTGTAACGCTTCACTGTGGCATGGGTCGATTCTGCCGCTGCTTGAGCTCGGATTAATTCCGCTTCAGCGCTCAGCAAATCCGCTTGAAATGATGAATCATCAATTTGATATAGGGACTGTCCTTGTTCAACAAGGCCGCCTTCAACAAAATTTCGTTCTGAAATAATGCCTGTAACTTGCGGACGAACTTCCGCTTCTTTGAATGCACGGCTACGACCTGGCAACTCAACAGTTAACGCTTGGCGAGTTGGCTCCACCGTTAACACTTCAACTTCGGTTGCGGGCGCAGGACCACTACCTTGACTCGATCCTTCTTCGCTAGGTTGACATCCAACCACAAAAAGGCTCGACGCAATCAGCAGAGATAGCGTGGTTTTACGTCTCATGAATTTTTCTCTCTTTTACCTACAAGCCTTCAAGATTCCTTGCTAAAAACTTCTAGAATGACTTAATGATGACTAACGGATGTATATCCAGAACAAATTAATTAGGATGATAATTACCCAGTGTTGTACATACAACAAAATTTACAGTTCTATACGCTTACGAAAAACGTTTATGGTAAAGGTGTAATGAAGTTCTCAAATTTGAAGATTTTGGGTTGGAAATCACACTTTCCTGTGAGCAATTGCAATGGTTAAAAAGCAGCAAAAGTGATGATAAAAGCAGCAAAAGTGATGATAAAAGCATCATCACGCTGTACAGAGTTTGTCACCGCTGTCTAGGATTATTTGCCCCTCTGGTATACAAATTTAAGTAAAAGAGGAATGTAAATATAGTCGAGCCTTCAAAAGTCAGGTTCGACCCTTATCTAAAAAATAACCCGCTAAGAAGCGGGTTATTTCGTCAGTGAGACTGCAGTTCTCAAGCTTATACTTTGAACTGACTAACCTGATGATCTAAGCGCTGGGTTTGCTCTGATAACATGGCTAAAGATGCTTGCGCTTGATTTACGATTTCCACAATAGATGTACTGCTATCCGCAATGCCTTGTACGTTGCTATTTACTTCGTCACTTACCGTACTTTGCTGGCTTGCAGCCGTTGCAATGTGTGTGTTCATCTCGTTCATACGTGAAATCGCGTTCAAGATTTCAGAAAGGGATTGACTCGCTCTCCCTGCCGATTGAATTGTTTCATCACTGCTATTTTGGCTACCACGCATCACTTCTACGGCTTGTCCCGCACCAGATTGTAGCTTTTCAATCATGGTTTGGATTTCACCCGTACTCTGTTGTGTGCGACTGGCTAACGAGCGAACCTCATCTGCTACAACAGCAAAACCTCGCCCTTGCTCTCCTGCACGAGCCGCTTCAATCGCTGCGTTAAGCGCCAATAAGTTCGTTTGCTCTGCGATACCACGAATGACATCCAATACAGAAGCAATGTTACTCACATCATGATCCAATGTGTTAATGACGTGGCTTGCACTTTCGATTTCACTTGCGAGGCTACGAATTGAGCTAACGGTTTGATCCAAAATAACATTGGTATTGGTAAGTTCATCATTCGCTGTTTGGCTCGCAACCGCAGCTTCGTTAGCGCTATCGCTGACATTTCTGCTGGTGACTTGCATTTCATGCACTGCCGCTGCTACCGCCTCGCTGTCTTTTTGCTGAGAAACGGTCGAGTTCGCGATGGTCGTGGTCAACGAGCTAAGATTTTCCATCTCATTACGCAAGGTATTCGAACTTTCAATTACTTGAGAAACTGTCGCTTGGATTTTAGACACAAACTGATTAAACGCGTTCGCTAAATTGCCAATTTCGTCTTGTGTTTTTACATCGATTCGCTGGCTTAAATCACCTTCACCAGAAGCAATTTCTGTCATCGCATTTTTGATATCGTTGATAGGCTTCACGACGGTTTGCAACAACAAAAACGCCATCGCAATAGCGGCCAGAATAACAATCACAATGCCCGCTTCAAGAATTACCTGAGCTCTTGTTGCGGCTGCTGAGATTTCATCTTTCAATAGGCTTTGTTTTTCTTCTATCGCATCTTTCACAACATTAAGTTGCGCTCTTACCTCGATAAACTGATTTTCAAAGGTGTGTTTGTGTTCGTTGTAGTAACCAAGCCATTGTGATTGAGGTAAACGCAACATCGCTTCATAACTCGCCAACCATTTTTCACCTAGGGAGACAAGCTTTCTCACTTCATTACCGTGTGAAGAAGACATCACGCCAGCTTGCGATAGCTCAATCATTTTCTCCATACGTGGCAGCGCTTTGTATGCGTTGTCTTTGTATTCACCGATGTGGTGGTCAATATCGGTTTGAGTATCAGAAAGAGCAACACCTTGAATTGCAGATGTCGCTTGGTAAAGATCGCGGTAAGCATCCTCAATCGTTAATAAGTTCGGCACTATCTGTTCGTTAAGTGTTTCACTCAACTCAGATTGTTTCCAACTTGTCATAACGTTTAATACAGAGCTCACAATAAACAATCCAATAATCAGTGACAGCGGAATCACTATCTTCTGCTTGATCGTTAAGTTCTGGAACATGAATAGACTCTCTTTAATTATGGTATACAAACTGCCAGAAATTATATCAAACAAATAGAGTATCCCATTAGGTAAAAGACTCTATTAAACATGATATCTGATGACTTTTTGACAAGCGTTCTAATTTCAACAATTAATTGATTTTGTGGAAAATTTAATAAGGAACGCTCATCACAACATGCGAATAAAAACGCACTACCTGTATGGAAAATGTGTAACAAAAGGTGAATAAAAAGGAGGCTTTTTGAAGGGGTTGCCGACTCAACGAGTAATTGAGAATCAATACGATATACAGCTCTGGGATTGAACTTATCGCATAATACGAAAAAGCCCCAGCATTTCTGCTAGGGCTCAAATGTGGCGGTGAGTGAGAGATTCGAACTCTCGATTGCAAGCTGCCGAATTTAAATCATTTAATATCAACATCTTAATCATATTTAAATTCTTAACTCTGTACCAGCTTTTTGTACCATCTAGTTAAGAGGAGGCAGTGTTTTGTCACAACGCTGAGCATTAGAATGAGCTAATACTTTTCCAACCGCAGTAATCTGCACGCTCACGCCTAACTCATTCCACCAATCCTTTAGAGCTTTAAGGTGTGGACGTTTATCCCACTCGTTCATAAGAGCATCAATGTTTGCTTGCCTCTTAGACGCATTATTCTCGTATAAGCTATATACTGCATTTAACGCTTCTATTTCATTGTCTGAAATTCGGTTTTTAATGACTGTGGGCACACCATTGCTCATAACTTTGTGGTTTATAGTCAATGATGCGATTTCCTTTTGGTTGGGCACAGGTAACATTAGATAGTCACTATCAAAAGCGTGTTGCACCAAGATTTGTTCGGATAAGTTAACGCCCTTTAATATCTCAATAGCCTTGTTGTGATTATCCGAATCTTTTTTTATTCCAACATCAATAAATCCCGCCAACTTCTCCGGATAATACTGTTCTAGCGTCTTCAAACCTATGAATGTATTTAATCTTGCGGCATCTAGTATGTCTAGGTGATCCAACCATTCGTCCCCTTTAGGTAGGTCTCCATCGCATAACTTCTCAAATAGATTTTCCAGAGCATCTAAAGCCTGACTTGGTTCAGCGGTAACAGGGTAAAAGTATGAAATTGAATGAAATACAGTCAATCCTCGAAGAGCGTCATCCGATATTTCATCAACAATTTCAACTGCACGGTTGATACCAGCTCTAACTTTACGGTTCTCTCCCTTTTGGAATCTATGTATTAACAGTTCAGACAGCATGTCATAGTCTGCCACCCTTTCACTAGAAGCAGCAGTTTTCTGAGCTTCCACCAATAAGATCTGAAAGCTAGGGTCTGCAAATGCCTCCAGAGCTCCTTCAACTTGCTCCATTTTTTCCATTAAAGTATTTTCAAAAACCTCCACCCTTTCGGTGGCAACGATAAGTGCCTCTTGTGAGTAATCATTTCTCTGCTGAAGGCTCATCTCCTGAAAAATTTCTCTAGCTCTTTTTTCATCCACTCCCATAACGACAGTCATGTTCTGAGCTTGAAGGTTCGTTGAGCCATCCCCACTTTCTTGGTTCTGTCTATTTATCATCTTTTCCACCACGTATCCGCAAGTCACCACCAACTTGTATATTGGTTGAGTTATTCCCAGATTTCTGAGTTTGTTTGTTACCTCGAGCGGAAAAGAACCATCCAACCAAAGCTAACGTTACAGCTACAAAGATACCGCTTAACAACCACTCTTTATTATCAATAATCCATTGCACAACAGAGGCTCCTACAGAAAAATTTACATTCTAACTAATACTCTCAATGCTAAGCAACAGAGCACACATCCATTAACTAGTGAATTAGGGATACCCAAACGACTACGCCCAAGTAATTTACTAACAAATTCATTAAGACCAATGTTCTGCTTTTATTGGTATCAAAGACTAAACAGGTACGCCTAGCTCAAAACCATTCGTTTTCGAACCTACCCGCATAGTATGAGACAAAAACGTCTCATAAGTACCCTCTTGACATTTTGACCTAGGCTCATAAAATCCATACTACTTTTTCAGAGTGGTATGCGAGGGCTAATGAGTACGAGGACTTATTTCTATTGTCGAGTCTCTACAACAGAGCAGACAACAGCGAACCAAATACAAGCCTTCAAAGACAGAGGATATGAAGTCAACGAAGCTTTTGTAGTTGAAGATGTTGTATCAGGTGGTGTTTGTGCTTTGGAACGTAAAGGCTTCAGGATTCTTATTGAGCACAAGCTTGTTGCAGGTGACACGCTGGTGGTCTTAAAGCTAGACCGTTTAGGACGTGACAACATAGATGTACAACAAACGATCAAGCTTTTGATGGACAAAGGTATCAATATCCACTGTTTAGATTTACCACATAACGACCTAAACAGCCCTGAAGGTCAGTTAATGTTGAAAATGTTTTTAGCTTTTGCTGAGTTTGAAAAAGATCGTATTAGAGAACGAACAATTGAGGGTCAAGCAAGAGCAAGGGCTGAAGGTAAAACTATTGGTCGTCCTGCCAAAGCAAGTGCAGATAAAGTGGCAAAGCTAAGGAATGAAGGACTGTCCATATCCAAAACCGCAAAGAAGCTTAACATCTCTCAATCAACGGTTAAGCGCCTCTACGCAGAATCAAAGAAGAGTAAGGAGAAAAATGGAAACAACAGTAACTAGCAACGCTAAAGAAGTAATTAACGCCTACACAGACGGTTCGTGTATTACGCAGAAATGCTTAGGCGGCTGGGCATTCATACTAACTAGAGCAGACAAAGAGCTAGAACGTTCTGGACACGAAAGAAAGACCACCAGCAACAGAATGGAACTAACGGCAGCAATCAAAGCATTAGAGGTCATATATAAGAAATATCCGAATAACCCTATAACTGTCCACACAGACAGCCAATATGTAAAAAATGGAATCACTACATGGATACGTTGCTGGAAGCGTAATGGTTGGCGTAGGAGTGACAGAAAACCCGTCCTTAATGCAGACTTATGGCAGAAATTGGACGAACTGAACGAATCAATGAATGTTTCTTGGGAGTGGGTAAAAGCACACAATGGTCATCCTCTAAACGAGAGAGTTCACATGCTTGCTTACTCTGCTATTCCACAAAAGTAAAATTACAAAGGTATAACAACATGGAACAAACTACATTAGTTGAAGATTTTATCCTACCAGAAGTTGAACTTAACGAGATAGACAACTATCACCGCATACCTGAAGTCAAAGCATGGTTTGTCTGTTCAATGAAAAATGCAAAGAAAGCGGCAAAAGATGGTCTACCCGTAATCCGAACGCACGCAGGCAACTGGTACGGTCGTCTCTCTTAAAAAATGAACTTTTTTAAATCACGTTTTGTGTAAACGTCAGGGGGCGATGCAATCGAAGGAGAAACGAACTCGGAAGCTAACGCCCCCCTAGTACATCTGTAAGTTAACACAACGTAAGCCTTAAGGTTCATAACCGCAGCCGCTATGTAGCCTTACCGAGCCTTCGGAGTATATGTAATCAGAGGTTTATGTCCCTCTAAGCTAACCTCTGAGAAGC
>NZ_JAHPJI010000005.1:0-385805 GCF_020515785.1 Vibrio sp. E14 | reverse complement strand
ACAGAGGCAAACAATAGAAACGTTAAAGTGATGCCTAATGCACAGTTTGGCGGATAATATGAAAGACAACTTTAACCAAGGAATAGGGTTATGCAGATTTTAATTGTTGGAGGTAGCAGGGGTCTAGGAAGGTTCTTGGCTACGAACTTACAGGGTAAAGAAACTTATACTATTTCTAGATCAAAGCTAGTTGAGGATGGAGTAGCTTCTGTTCGTATTGATGTTAGTCCGGAGAAAAAACCAGATTACACGTGCTTCAAAGGTGTAAAGTTTGACATCATAGTTTATTTGGCGTCGATGTGGGGAGAGTCTTCAAAATTGACAACAAACGAATTGATTGAGCTTATGAATGTTGGCCCGATTGGGTATCTTAATTTAGTCAATAAACTTAACGCTTTAGGTTCACTTAACGATAAATGCAATATTGTCTCTATTGGATCTACAGCAGAGCTTTCAGAAAATAGTGAATACCCTGCATTCAGCCTCAGTAAAAGATTACTCAAAGATATTTCTAGCCAGCTTCAAAACGTTTATCGTGATTACCGCTTTACTCACTTTACAATAGGTGGGATCGGGCATGCAGAAGAGGAACGTATTGAGTATTCGAGCGTTTTGGGAATTATAAATACGCTAACTAAGCTAGATCCAAACACATACCTTTCAAATATGCATATAAAGTCCAAGCTAGGAATGTAGCTCTCAAGCTGTATTACGTACCTGCTTCTATGGTTTGGCATCATGTGCATTCTTTTTATTGAGCTATGGTTATAACTCCAATGAAAGGAGTTTACTTATGTCATACATTGATGGGTTTGTCGCTGCAGTACCGACAGCGAATAAAGAAAAGTATATCGCACACGCAAAAATAGCAGCAGAAATGTTCAGGGAGTTTGGGGCCTTAAAGGTTGTTGAGACGTGGGGGAGTGAAGTACCAGATGGTGAGATCACATCATTTCCCATGGCAGTTAAAGCTGAAAGCAACGAAACCGTTGTGTTTTCGTGGGTAGTCTGGCCTTCAAAAGAAGTTCGGGACTCAGGGTGGCAGCGGATCATGGGTGATCCTCGAATGAGTCCTGAGAACAACCCAATGCCCTTTGATGGAAAGCGTCTCATTTATGGTGGATTTGATGTTATTTTGGAGCAGTAAAATACCAGAGAGCCCCAGCTTGATTCGTGACACTTGGCGCGTTAATCAGGATTACGCTTCTGATGTACATTATTCCGCGATAAGCGTTGATAAAACTCCATGTGGAGGCTTAGAGTAAAAATGGAAGGGATAAATTATTCACTGATTGTCGTATCAGCTATAGCTAGCCCCGAGCCTGCGATGGCAGGCACGTTAATGAACTACGGTCAACGCCTTGATAACCAACGGAAACCTAGACGTTGCATTACTTATAGTTCGATGAGATGTTATCCCGCAAGACGTTAATTTGGAGAAAAGAATGGATTCAAACTCACTATTATTATTTGTTGTCGCTTGTCTCGCTATCAACATGATTCCTGGACCAGATGTAATTTATATTGTTTCCAATACAATGAAAGGTAAATTATCTGCTGGGCTGAAAGCGGCTCTGGCGCTTGGTGTTGGTTACTTTTTTCATACACTAGCGGCATGTTTAGGTTTGTCAGCAATAATTCTGAGTTCATCTTTGGCTTTTAGCGTTGTTAAATGGTTAGGGGCCGCTTACCTAGTTTATTTAGGTGTTCAGTCATTACTGTCCATGTGGCGTGGAGAAAGTAAAATCGTTGAAAACAAAAATGTTGATAATAATAAAAATGTGTTTGTTCAGGGGGTTATTGTCAGCGTCTTGAATCCAAAAGTAGCGTTATTCTTCCTGTCATTTCTGCCTCAATTTATTGATACGTCTGCAAGCTCAACATCAATGCAATTATTAGTACTTGGCTTGCTGTTCAGCGCACTTGCGACGACATGTAACGTTTTGTACGCATCTGTGGGTAATTGGGTATTTAGTCGTTCACACTCTCAGCGTTACTCTAGAACTCTTGAAGGTGTTTCGGGTATTCTGCTTATCAGTCTAGCGAGTAAAGTGGCATTTAGTGATCGTTAGATACAGGGCATTTTATTCTCGTGATTTTTATATGGCTAATGTTTGCTCAACCTATACGTAAAATGAGTGCTATTGCATAGGTTGAATCACAAATTTCATAAATACCAATAAGTGAACGTATTTATTTATAGTATGGTTGGCGCGATTTTATCGTAGCTAGGTTAATAACATGAAAAATAAAGTAATTTTGTGTTCCGCATTCCTTTTGGGTTTGTCAGGTTGTGCTTCTGTTCCTACTGTTGATTCGACAGTATCAAATCAAATGAAATCATTTGAAGCACCTCAAAAGGGGAACGCAGGGATTTACATTTACCGAGAAGATGCTTTTGTCGGAGCAGCACTTAAAAAGTATGTTTACGTCGATGGAGAATGTATTGGTGAAACCGCTCCTGGTGTGTTTTTCTACCATGAGGTCGAAGGCAATAAAGAACATCAAGTAAGTACAGAGTCTGAGTTTTCTGAAAATCACTTAACTATCTTAACGGAAGAGGGTCGTAATTATTTCGTTAATCAATACATTAAAATGGGTGTATTTGTTGGTGGTGCGGGCGTGGAACTCGTAGACGAAAGCAAAGGTAAAGCAGAAGTACTAAAAGTAGACATGGCAGAAAAAGGAAACTGTCCTTCGATCTAGTTTAACTGACTGATTTTACATTTAAAAGTACTTAAAAAAACACAACTCAGCGCTTGACATGAAAAGTTCAACGTTGGGTTGCGTTTTTATGGCCAACAGCTTTTACTTGTTATTGGTAATACATAAGCGTAAATCAGCAACAAGGATGTGTAATGAAAAATAAGATGTGGATCTTCGCAATTATCTTGCTCATTGGTGGGCCTTCACTATTGCCATTTAGTCTGGAAGTTATTTCTATCATCGAGTTATTTGGGCTGTTAGGGTTGTGGACGGTTTATTCATCCTATGCTGAGTATTTGATCAAGCATCCTCGGCTCAAAAGAGGCGCATCTTTAGCTACATGTTGGGATCTTCAACCTCAAATATTATTCTCACTTCGTGATATTAAAGTATTCCCACTGCTGATATTTCATATGTTTCCTGTTCAAAGTGTGTTGTTTTGGTCGTTAATTTTTACCTTTTCGGGCAGTGTTATTTGCCATTACGTAATTTGATCTAACCCATTGTTCAAAGCATTTCCTTATTAAGTTTAATTGCTTGTTTAAGCGGTTACGCGGGGATGAAACAGGTCATTAAATAACTTGGCGATCATCAAAATGAGCATGATGTTTACCAGCATGAGTAAAGGTGTTTCGATACGATACTCCGGGGTCAAGTTAAGTGCGCCTGAGGTTAATACCACCAATAAATTGACGCCTAAGACTCTATGGATCATCAGCTGTGGTGTAGAAAATACCTCCCAAATCAAAATAATATTGATGAAATAAAATAACCCTAGTTGCCAGAGCTCAGTCATCATGGGCATCAAGAAGATGTATTGCAGCAGTATCACTGAACCTGTTCCCAAAACGCCAAAGAAGGCATCTTTAACAACGCTAGGAGGCATTGTAGGTACTATTGATGAAAAGACACCGGCCAACATAGGGAATATAAACCCACCTGGTACAGGGAGATAAATCCAAACCAATAACGAGGTGATAAACATCGATATTCCTTGTAAAACCTTTCTGCGGTCTTCTTTCAAGTGCTGTATGAAAGTCCGGTGTTCACGATGCCAAGATGTTTTCTGGTTCACTTGTTCAGTCAATAAGGTACGACCAATTAGATGCGTGGTTGGCTGAGCGATATCAAATAGCGTCAGGTTTTGAGCCACAGGTTTCCAGTCAATATCATCACAGTGGGGCTTTTCCACTTGTTCAAGTAATCGTTCTTGAATACGTTTCATCTCTTCTAGGCGCTGATGCCACAGCTTTCGATGTTCTTTGAGGTGGTAACTGCCCGTGAGCGGTAATCCCAGTAGTTGGCACATCTTCTCAATGTTTGCTGTGTTGGTTTCAAGGGCATCAATATCAATGTCATTTGGTTTGTCTATAGCTTTAAGCAACACCTCACGGCTGCTCTCAAAGCGTTGAATGAAATTCTCTTCAGTATTCACTGGCCAAACCAAACGATAAACAACGGAGAAGGTAATGATGCCAAGAATAGTTTCCTGCATTCGAAGTACTGCGAAATGGAACGTCACTTGACTATCAAATCCTCCCATACAAGCGATGATAGAGCACACCGCAAAGCCTATGGAGAACACATAACCGTACTTTTCGTCGCTCGACATGAAAATGCATACACCTAAAAATAGGGTAAAAAAAGTCAGGAACAAGAAGCGATCTTGAGAAAATACTGTGATGAGGAAAAAGGCATAGCCGATGCCCAGTAGGGTTCCCACTAGGCGATTATGACCTTTGTTTATCGAGTGAGCGAAGCTTTCATTTAATGCCATTACCGCGACGGCGATCGCTGCCCAATAGGGTTTCTCCCATTGAAACCATAAGGCGAGGCAGATTGCGATAACGATAGACAGCGCAGCTTTAATGGCTTCTTTGGTTGACGCATTAAACATACATTTCACCGCATTTATTGTTTGATGATTTTGATGGATGCCGTCATACCGACGCGTAGTTGAAAATCTTTTGGTAAGTTGTCTAATTTCACTTTAATTGGAATGCGTTGAGCTAAGCGTATCCACTGAAAGTTAGGGTTCACATTAGGCAGAAGGTCGTTACCTGTACTACCGTCTTGCTTCGCGATGCCGTAACCAATGCTCTTGATTTTACCTTCCAGCACCATTTCGTCGTGCATCATTAAGGTCACGTATGCTTTATCTTGTGGATCAACACCAACTAAATCCGTTTCTTTGAAATAGCCTTCGATCCAAAAGCTGTCTTCATCAATTAATGCTACAACTGGTGAGTTTGCGACAACTTGGGAGCCGGTGCGCAGATTAAAATTGGTGATGTAACCATTCGTTGGAGCGTACACCTTGGTGTAATCAAGGTTCAGTTTTGCTTCTTCGACGTTTGCTTTCGCCAGCTCCACGTTTGCGATTGCTGTCTCTACGGCGTTGTTCAAATTGTTCAACGTCAGCACAGATACCGCGCCAGGTGTACGCTTTTCTAGTTCCAGTGCACGTTGTTCTTCATTTTTGGCTTTCGCTAACAACGCAATGGCTTGCTTTTGAGCAGCCTGGGCTTTGTGGTAAGACGCTTTATAAATGCTTGGGTCAATCTCAAATAGTAAGTCGCCCGCATTAACTTGGGAGTTGTCTTCAACATATACCTTGATGACTTGCCCGGTTACACGGGGCGTTATAGACACAATGTACGCGCTGACATGACCATCTCTAGTCCAAGGATTGTTTGAGTATGATTGGTAGTAACTGAAAATCACAGTGCCAGCGGAACACAGTAATAAAAATGTGATTAGATAACGTTTTATCACGGAATTTGCCTCAAAAGATGGTTATGAATCGACCAATTACTCCAGTAAAAATCACAATTAGGCTCAGCTCTGCAAGTGCTGGAAACGCAACATATTTGTGTACCCCTAATTTTGTCGCAACGGTTCCAACCAAAATGGTGAGCATGTAAGCCAATGCAACAACCAGCAGCAAGGGTGGGAAGTAAACTTCACCCCACACAAGCTCATGTGGCATTGAGTTCATAGTGCTTTTCTCTATTTATTTGATGAATGCAAAGATAAGAGAAATCCTACAAATGTAATAATCGCTTTTGTAGGATCAAATCCATCAATGTATTTTTTTAGAGAGTTCATAATGAGTTACGTCTAATGTCGAACGTGCTTTTAGGGGAGTATGAGTGCGATAAGTTTTCGCATTTACGTGCGGAATAGCTACGTATCTAGTGATGAGGATAAAAGCCTCGGGTTAACCGTCGCTCTTTCGAGCTAGCATTCTCAATAACTTGTGATAGTTTAGCCATGTAGCCCTAAGATATAAGAAAACCTATGAATTTTAGTCTTGAACAACTATTGGCATTCGTTGCTGTTTACGAGGAGCTTTCGTTTAGCAAGGCTGCTGTAAAATTGAATAAGCACAGAACAACCATCGGGCAGGTTATTACGAATTTAGAAGATTTACTTGCTGTGAGCTTGTTTAATCGGGTTGGCCGTTCCGTAGAACCCACTGAAGATGCTCGCCTTCTTTACCACTATGCAAAGCAAACAATTGAACAAGCCCGTAAGTTTGACAAAGTCGCATTGAGCCTTGCTCATGGTGGCTTAGAGAGTGTCAGCATTGCCTATTCTAGTGCCATCCCACATCGTTTGCTGGTGTTACTTCGTGTTCAATTAGCGGCAGATTTTCCGATGATGCGAGTTAACTTTTTTGTTCGTAACCGTAACGAGATCAAAGAAGGTTTAGCGACTGGTGAGTACCAGTTCGGTATTGTCAATGTGCATGATAGCCGTGCAATACACAGTCTAGACTCGACGTTTTTAGGTCACTTTGAATTTGTTCCCTTTGTCCAGAAAGGTGGTGAACTGGCTTCTATGGCACCCGACCGAGTGTTAACTGCGTTGAGGAATAGCAAGCAATTTGTGTTGCGATCTTTCGTTGAAGAAGGAATGGGTGAAAAAGTTATCGTCAGTTCGAATCATGAAGAAGTCGATCAGTTGGCTCTTGTTGTAAAAATGGTTGAAGCAGGGCTAGGGTGGGCGATTCTTCCTAGAACGCTGGCTCATTCCGAATTTTCTAATAATGATATAGAGCCCGTTGAAGTCTGTGAATTACTAGAAGGCTTTAAGTTTGGTTTTGGCCTTTGGTGTCAACCCTCTAAGCAAATAGGGGATGTAAAAGACTCTATCATGAGGGTTGTTACGGCGTATCGGGAGAAGCTAATCCGCGATTTTAAAGCGACGCCATAACTGTATTCATCCAAACCACATTTATAAACAAGACTCAATTCGAGTCTTGTTTTTTACTTATTCAAGCTTCGTTCAATGAGAAAGCTCATATCGCTCAGCCGCTTTAGTTTAAGAAAGAGAGGCTGCAGTTATTTCACCTCTTGCTCTGATCTAAATAAATTGAGAACCAGTACCCCTAGAACTATAGCGATAGAAATAGAGACGAATCGAGTCATTTGAGCAGAAAATGATTCGATGCCCGTATTGTTAATAATCTGGTAAGTCAGCACAGTGAAGTTAGTAAAAAGCAATTGATAGATGGTTAAGTGTGTCTGTCGACGTATTGCAAAACACGCTAGTTGCAGGCCACAAAAGATGGTAACGCCAAGTACAACGTAAGTAGGTGCACCTGTGGCTACTGCAAGCATGCATGGAATAGTAAACAAGATCCCTAGGCTTGTAGTGATAATTCGATACCGCCCAAAGGAATGACTGTCTTGATTAACTGGGTGCTTAATCATGCTGCCAAATGTTATTGCGATCAATAGCGTTTGAGAGCTTCCAGATGATATTAGCGCGTACAAAACAACACACAATGCGGTTGCTTTAAAGACGATAAGCCCGATATGTTCGTTTGCACCATCAAGAGTGGTTTTGTCTGGTTGTATATCTTTTTCGTCCCCAGGGAATAGCCAAAAGCTAATGTATGTGGCAACCAACGCAACGATGAAACTAGTAAATAAGACCCATGGCAACCCCTCAAGCGACAATCCCATTTGTTGGCTTGTGACCACGATAATCAATACAACAATCAAAGTGAGTGTCGAAACGATGTCTTTGGGATCGCGATGACTTCGGTAATAACTCCAACAGAGAAGTGACCAAGTAAACAGTAAGAAGCCACTAGGAGAGCTCATGAGCGCTCCTGCTAAAGTTACGATGCCAAAGCTGAGAAGTGAGAGTATTACCAGCAATTTCAACATCATGTTGAACGGGGGCTTAGATGGCATCAGAGTTAGAAAAATCACAACGAATATTGGCGCGATAAAGGGAGTAGGCGCACCTGAATACTGTAAGTAAAACAGTAAAAGAATCGGAGTGAAAACCAATCTAATGATTGGATTTGCTGAACTATGAAACATAAGTCCAGATACTCAACACTCTCATCCAGAAAGAGGCCAGCCACTCTCCAAAGGTGCTTTGCTCAGTTAAAAAAGCGACCGTTGCTTTCGAACCATAACGTACGTTTTCGGGAATATCTCCGCCTTCAAAAACAATATTTACAGGATAGCGCTGTGCGTTTAAGGAATTATTGTCTGCAACCAAAAAGCCAGTTGTCGGATCGACGTCGTTACTGCCACCAGTACCCCAGCCAATGCTTTCTACTCGCCCTTCAAACACTCTGCCAGGTAAAGCATCCAACACAATCTTTGTTTTTTGTCCCGCACGAACATGCTCGAGTGAGTTTTCGCGAACAAGCGCTGATACCCACACGCCTCTCGGATCAATGAAAGTGACAAGAGGTGAGCCAGTCGTCGCTTTTTGCCCAACAGTGAGTTGTAAGTTAGAAACGATCCCCTTTGATGGAGCAATCACTTTCGTTCGTTGTAAGTCGAGTTGCGCTTTTTCTAGATTTGCTATAGCTGCGAGAATCTGGGGATTATCTTGCCCTTCGGGACCAAGATTATGCTTGGCTTGAGCTAAGGACGCTTCTGCTGCCTCTAATGTGGCTTGAGCTCGTGCTTTAGCTTCGATGGCGTTGTCTAGCTCAGATTTACTCAATACCCCTTTTGCGGCGAGCTCGGTTACGCGAGCTGCTTGTTCTCTTGCGTTGTCTCGAGCTGCGAGTGATTCAATGACCTTAGCTTGTGCCACTTCAACAGCCGCGGTGTTGGCTCCAATGTTTTGGCCAGCAATGGCTAAGTTTGCTTCGGCTGAACGCAGATTAATTTGATAGTCTCTTGGATCAATTTCGAAGAGCACATCACCAGCATTGACGACTTGATTATTGCGAACATGGATTTCAGTTAGGTTCCCTGAAACCTCTGGAGTAATACGGACAAGATAAGAATGAATCCGAGCGGTGCCAGTGATTGGTGTTACTCGATCTGCCCACAAGCTATATAGCCAAACCACAAAAACGAGGCCAATAATAATAAAGCTTAACTTTCTGGAAGATGATTCCGCTTTAGACATCCAATTCTCTCTTGTTACAATACGTTAGATAAACAATGTTACAACATGTGACATAAACAATGTTACAACATGTGACATAAACAATGCTTCTAAAAAATCAACTATTTGTCGATAAGGTTATAGGATTGTTCCAAAGGTGCCATTTAGAGAGACTGAAGCATGCTAAACGAACTTTCCAATCACATTGGCTAATATCGCCAATAAAAAAGGGGCGACATTTCGCCCCCCAGCTCGTCCATCAGGTTTTTGATTTGTGATTATCTCTTTGAGCTGTAGAGAGAAATCAACTTAGACTTTCTGTTACAACTGGCTTGTTATTTCGTTTAGCAATCCAGTACGCAACGCTACCCCAAAGCACGGTTAATGACCAAAGTGCTGTCCAATGTTGTGCGACTTGTTGCCAGGTTGCCCCCATTTGGTTTAGCGCTAAGAAAGCTTTGATCGCCCAAGTACTTGGGCTTAAATCAGCAATCCATAGTAGGGGAGCAGGAATAGCTTCAACTGGCCAAATAAAACCAGCCAAGAAAATGAGCGGCATAGAGCTCACGAGGACGACTAAGGTGACAAGTTCACGTCGAGGTAATAAGTAACCTAGCCAGAAGCCTAGTCCGCAACAACCTAAAAAGAACGGGAACAACATGGTAAGTAGTTCGCTCACATTGGCGATATGGTTTACGTTTAAACGTTCGAAGCTAAAACCAAAATAATAGGCGCCGAGTAAATAATAAATTGCCACAAATACTAACGTTCTCACAAGCAGCAGCGATCCCGTTGATACTTGAGACCAGTAGCCACGACCATGACGCTGTGTTCCCGTTTGTAATCCAACCGCCATGATCAACGTTTGTTGTAAAATCAGAACAAATACTGCTGGCACTACGTATTCGATGTAACCCATGGTTGGGTTGAACGTTGGTTTCATATTAAGCTTAATAGCAGAGTAATTATGGCTAGCCATACTCATGGGCACACCATCTATCACCATTTTACTGACTTTCACTTGGGCCCCTAATGTGCCTCCAGCTTGGGCCAATCCTTCTACCACGGTTCCGTACACGAGAAAATACGAGGCGTCCGCAGCGTAGGCCAGAGTCGGGCTTTTACCTAGCATTAGGTCTTTGTAAAAGTGTTCTGGTATGACTAAAAAACCGGTGATCTCTCGTTGTAAAAATGCTTGCTTTGCATCGGCAATCGTATGAAGTCGAGTGACTACGTTGACTTGCGGAGTGGCATCAACCATACGTTCCAGCTTTAAACTCGTCTGACTACCATCTAGATTAACAATCGCGATTGGTTGTTCACGAGGCGTTTGTTGTGCATAAGGCAAAGGGTATAAAAACGAGTAAAATACGACACCACCAAACACGGTCAACGTAACGACTGGATTGGTTAGAACGGCCTTAAGTTCCGCTTTAATCAGTTGCCACAATGTCATACCGCCTCCTTCGCTTGGCGTGTTGATGAAGCTGTTCGATGTTTACCCATCAAGGCTGCGGTAATGAGCAGGGGCACAACGTAGCCAATCATAGGCCATAGCGAGCTTAAAGATTGTGCGGCCGATGCTCCATAGCTTGCTTGACTCACTTGCACTTCAATGTAATGGGTAATCGGCAATAATGAACGCCATGCATAAGCGAGCGTGTTCATGTCAGAAACTGGGAATGTAATTCCCATGAACGCGAAGCTTGGAGCCGTAAACGCGCCAGCAAAACTCATCGCACGTGCAGGATCCATCGACAAGAAGAAGAACAACGCTCCCATAATGATACAGGCGATAACCGTCGCTAATTGTGCTAGTAGCATAACCACAAAACTGCCTTCCATTGGCCAATCAAGCACGGAATAAAACCAATACAAGAACAACGCACCTTGCGCCATAAAGACCGGAATGTACTGACTTAATAGGGAAGTGAGCCTGGCGTATGGCTTTCCACCATAAATGCGAAAGTGCGCGGCAAGAATCAAAATAGTGCTTACTACAATACATATTTGCCAAATAGCTGGCACGATAGCCGTTACCAAAAATTGTGCGTAGTCATTGTTACGGTTAAATAATGCGGTTATTTGTGTCGACACGGGTACAGCCTGTCCAGCCGCTGCTAACGTTGTGGTGTTACCCTTAGCCAAGTTTCCCATTACTTCAACCTGAGCGTCGAAATAGCCTTGTGCTTGCGCAACGGCAGAGTTGATCAGTTTCGCTACCAAAATGTACTGACTGTTGTAAAAGACAGAAAGTTGAGGTTGGCGGTGCTGGAGAATATCTTGGTCGAACTTAGATGGGATGACCGCGTAAGCGTAGATATCGCCTTCAATCATCGCATTTTTTGCTTCGCTTGCACTGGTGTAGTGATAGTTAACAGCCAGACTCGACGACGCATCCAAAGATTGAATGAGCTTTCGAGAAAGTTGGGAATGTTGTAGATCAACCACACCGATTGGCAGATCCCGGGCAATGCCCGCAGAGAACACTCCCCAAATCATCATCGCGAGCAAAATCGGTATCCAAGTAAGGCACGAAAGCAACCACTTGTCTCGTCGTAAGATATGCTGCTGTGAAATATTAATCGTCATAGCATTAACCTAGTGGTTGTGATTAAAGTTCAACGACAACACTCATTCCCATACGCAGTTCAGGTTCGGGTTGAGCTGGACGAGCTTCTACTTCAAAGGTACGAAGATCAAAACCTTGAGAAGCATCGGTTGCTCTCCACGTTGCAAAGTCACCCATAACGGCAACATGCGTTACTTTGAACTCAACATTTTTATTTAAGGCAGGCAAATAGGCATCAAAGGTTGCTCCTTTTTTAAAGTGTTGAAGGTAATCTTCACGCACATTCAGTGTCGCCCAGGCATCTTCTGTATCTATCACAGTAACTACTGGGAAGCCCTGAGGTGCTAATTCACCACTTTGAAGCAGAACTTGAGAGACTTCGCCGTCGAACCAGCTGTAGATCTGAGTATCTTTCGCATACGCTTCTACTTCGGCTACGGCACCTGATGCCATGCGCGCTTTTTCCGCCGCAGCCACTTTGGTTTCACTTCTAGCGCCTTCTTTTGCCATTTCATACATTTGAAACGCGGCACTTTCTGTGTATTTCGCTGCTTGCCATTGAGTTAAAGCTTCATCGCGTTTTTGTTCTGCAACCACGCCATCGTTATAAAGGTTATTCACACGATTGTAGGTTTTTTCCATTAAATTCGCAGAGGCTTTGGCTTTCATCCACTGATCTTTTGCTGCTTGGATTTGTTGCTCACGTGCGCCTTTCTCAGCTTCTTGAGCTAAGGCGTCCGCCGCTTTTTCACCTGCTTTTGCTTGTTCTAACTTCGCTTCAATTTCAGGACTATGAAGGGTAAAAATAAGCTGACCTTTCTCTACATCGTCGCCTTTACGTACCATGACCTCATCAATACGCCCTGGGACTTTTGAGGAAATGCTGTATTGCTGGGCTTCAATTAATCCCTGTAAGCGGATCGGTTCTGGTTGATAGGCTTGGTAAAATTGATACCCAACCCAAGAGGCAACACCCAAAGCACAAAGTGAGAGTAAAACGGGTTTTAGTGATTTAGCTGCCATGATTTATTTCACCTCTTTGGATGTTGAAGCAGGGATATAAGCGGTATTTTGATATTGTTCGAAGCTGTTCATTTCACTGCTCAATGCGAGTAGCTTGGTTAAAGATATTAAATAGCGGAAACGCGCCGCTGAACGTTGTGTTTCTATACTCGCGACATAAAGTTGTGCATCCACAACATCCAGAGAAGACGACAGACCCTGAGTAAATGCTTTTTCACGCAAGCGCAGATTTTCGTTAGCGAGTTCAATGCTAGATGCGAGCCCTTGTACTTCATCAATGGCTTGCTGAGCCTCCAAGTATGTCTTTTGGACTAACAGCGATAAGTCTTGTTTGGCTTGGGACTTTAATGAGTCGACCTGCGAGACGACGCTTTGAGCGGCTTTGACTTTTTCGCTTCGCCCTGATGATTCAATCAGTGGAATGCTGACACCAACACCAACTAACCAGTCAGGCTTCATTTGGCTTGCGAGAGAATCGTCTTCATACAAGCTGTAGTCGCCGTAAAGATAAACTTCAGGGTAGTATTTCCCTTTTTCTGCTTTGATTAAGCTAGAGGCTTGTTTGTGTTTAGCGCTCAGAAGTTCTAACCCCGGATAGGTAAGCAGCGTTTGATCGACAAAAGCGGTAAGAGGGGGAAGACTGTCGTTGATAAACAAAGATTCAGCGGGCTCTACGGCATCATCTTGCGCGAGTAATTTACCTAATGCAGCCTGAGCGATACTCAAATCGCTGGCAGCTTTACGTGTTTCTACAGATGCTTTATCTAAAGAAGCCTCGGCTTGCAGGCGCTCAACGTGCGCGATTTGTCCTTGCTCTTCAAGCTTAATGGCAAAATCTCGATGCTTTTTTAGCCCAGCTTCAACCGCTTGCCGCGTTGCGAGTACTTCCTTTGCCAGTACGACAGAAAAGTAGTACTTCGATAAATCTTCAAAACGCGCTTGTTGTTCCATTAGAAGCTGACTTTTCGCCTCATCCGTTTTGCCTTCTGCTGCTGATTGAGCCGCAGAAATTCTACCACCAGTAAAAATTGGCCAAATGGCACGAATAGACGAAGAGAAAATATCGCGCTCGGTTATGGTCGAAGTGGTATTAGCTAAGGCACCAAAAATAGGCTGAAAAGCAGGAGGTACGTTAATGTGTGCTCCTGTGCTGTCTAGGACCTGTTTTCCCGAAAGCGTGATATCGGTATCTAAACGCGTGTAATTCGCGCCAATGGTAACTTGAGGTAAGTTGAGATTGCTGGTGGCACTCTCTTGGTATTGGTAGTTCTCGACGTTTGAGCGTTGAGCTTTAAGAGAATAGTTGTTTTCTAGCAATAGCTGCCATGCGGTATCAAAAGTGATCGGTGCCGCATGACAGGCAAGGGAAATCGAGCTGCTAAGTAAGCCCAATATCCAAAACTTTCCTGTTTTTTTCATAATGGCTGCTTTGTCGTAGAGTATTAGCTCTAATATAAAGGATTCGTAACTGCGTGTTAAGTAGGAGGGAAAATTGGGCAGTAGTATGCGCCCAGTTATATTTGTGCTGGGCGCGGGAGATGTTACAAATTTATTTCGTATATGGACAGTGAAACTCCGCTCTCCACTCGAGCTGACGAGAACCTCGCATCGTATTCAATAGATCTTTTCCGCTCATTTGAGGGAATGATAACAGGACTTTGAGATCAGAAGTACCGCCTCCGTTTTTTTCATAAGCCCTGACGTGTGTAAATGTTGAATACATATTCTCTGACAGCATCGCCTTATTCAGGCATATTCCAAAGGTATCGCGTTCCATGTTTGGTGTTCCTTCTAACTATAAATGCACCTCTGTTTATAGTTTTCCAGTTTTCAGATGGTGTCTAAGTGTTTGTCATATAGTCAGTATTTGTGTTTTGTTTTATTTGTGTCCAAATCACTGACGTCAATGTTGAGCTTTTAATAGACTTCCAGCTTCACTGCTTTCAAACCGAAACTCTCATTGGTTTCGTTGATTAAAAATTATACGTTGTAAAGTCTAAAAACGCCTCAAAAACCGCTAAAATCGATGTGATCGCGATCATGATTTTAAGGGCAATTTATGTATGGAATTGAGTATCAGAGAGGAATGCTAAATTTGGTGAATGGTTGTAATTTTATGTTTCAGCTCGTCGATTAATTAACCGTAAACTCTGCGGTTTGCTTGCCTTCCTCACAGATTTATCACCGCGACAACGTCATGCTGTTAACTGAGTGTTAACGTTACGCTCAAGAGTGAATCACAAGGATGTATCAATGAGTTGGAAAACCATCAGCTTTCGTAAGCGGATGCTCATTATCATGACGCTGTCGGGGTTGATAGAGCTGTTATTGCTTGTCGCCGCAGGGTTCACTTATCTCAAAATCAATCAAGAGCAAGAAATGGGAGAAAAAGCACTGGGTGTTGCCCGTTTTTTAGCGGACTCAGCGGTTGTTCGTGAAATGATCGAAACCCAAAACCCCCAGCCATACCAACTTCGCTTTAGAGAATTAACCGAAGCCATAGGTGCTGCATTCATCGTTATTGGCGACCATAAGGGAGTACGCTTAATCCACCCTGTTGATGAGCGGTTGGGCAAGCCAATGAGAGGTGGCGACAATCGTCGAGCGCTAGAACAGGGGTTGTCTTATGTTTCGACGGCACAGGGCTCGTTAGGTTATTCAGTTCGTGGTAAAGCTGCGATTTTTGACGAGCAAGGGAACATCATTGGTGTGGTTTCGGTTGGCTATTTGCTCGACCGACTGCAAGACCGCATCGAACCATTTTTGGCCTTTTTGATTTTAATGGTCATCGTAGTTGTCGTCGCTAATGCCATTGTATCCAATTATGCGTCGAGAAAGTTTCAGCGCGCCATTTTAGGCTTTGAGCCTGAAGAGATAGGGCGGTTGTACGGCGAATTAGAAGTGACGATGAGCACTATCAAAGAGGGCGTGTTAAGCATTGATGCCCAAGGGATACTTCGCTCGATAAATCGTAGTGCCTGCCAGATTCTCGGTATTGATAGAGAGGCAGCTCTTAATAAACCGTTGACTGAGACGTTACGCGATAGTGACTTATATACGGTGCTAGAAACCGGACAGGAAGATCATGATATTGAGATATTCCTTAATCATAAACGTCTGATCGCAAACCGTTCGCCAATTTATGTGGATGGAAAAATAGTGGGGGCAGTATCGAGTTTCCGTTTAAGGGATGAAATCAACGACCTAACCGAGCAGTTATCACAAACCAAAGAATATGCAGATTTATTACGTTCGCAAACCCATGAGCATCGAAATAAGCTAAACACCATTAGCGGGTTAGTTCAGATGGGTGAGCTGGATGCCGTACAAAAGTTAATTGGGCAAGAAACCGCACACTATCAAGCGATGATCGAATTTTTAAGAGACACCGTTAAAGACCCGTTAATTGCTGGTATGTTGCTTGGAAAAACAGAACGTGCTCGCGAGTTAGGCTTACAGCTGGTGGTTGAAGAAGGCAGTCGTTTGGAGCCTCTGCCTGAGTGGCTAAATTCGGAAGACCTTGTCACCATTCTGGGCAACTTAATTGATAACGCTTTCGACGCAACGTTAACCTCGATTCGTGATGAATCGAATGTCGCATCGGAGCGCAGAAATATCGATGTGTCAGTGAGCGATTACGGAAATGAAGTGATACTTGAGGTGATAGATCAAGGCTGTGGTTTACCAAGCGATATAGAGCCGCAGGCGCTATTTAAAAAAGGGGTGTCGACGAAATCTCGTCAAAATCGGGGGGTAGGATTGCATCTTGTCAACCAGTTGGCTACTCGATATCACGGCCATGTTGAGATGATGCCCAACACAAATTATGGAACAAGAATAACGGTGTATTTACCCAAGGAAGAACAATTATGAGTATGGCGACTCGCGTAATGATCATTGAAGATGATCTGGCTATTGCTGAGCTGCACCACAAATACTTGAGCCAATTGGCAGGTTTGGAAGTGGTCGGCATTGCGACCACGAGAATAGAAGCGGAAATGCAACTCGATATTCTTAAGCCAGACCTCTTGTTGATGGATGTATACCTTCCTGATGGAACAGGGCTTGAGATACTCAATACATTACGTGCGAACAACCAAACGTGTGATGTCATTTTGATTACCGCGGCAAGGGATGTCGATACGCTACAACAGGCAATGAGAGGTGGCGTTGTCGATTACCTGTTAAAACCAGTGATGTTTCCACGCTTAGATGCCGCACTGAAAAAGTATGTGTCCCAACGCCAACAACTAGACATCGCAGAGAGTTTGGATCAGAACCTCGTTGATAAAATGCTGCAGTCTCACGCCAATCAAGACAACTTGCCGAACCGATTACCGAAAGGGATTGATGGTGTAACCTTGGATAAGATCAGAGAGTTGTTCCCAAATGGTAGTGTGCTGACCGCTGATGAGGCAGGCGAAAAGATTGGTGCGAGCCGAACAACGGCAAGGCGCTATTTGGAGTATCTGATCAGCACTGGTGAACTAGAGGCTGATTTAAACTATGGGTCGGTAGGTAGGCCGGAAAGGTGCTATAAGAAAGTGATACGGTAACGTAGATTTTGATGCTAAATACGAAATGAAAGCGATGGCTTGTTTTAAACAAACCATCGCTTTTTCGCGCTGAGGAGTTAGAAATTATATTCTAATTTCGCTTCAATAGAGCGCTCAGCGCCAAACCAACAGTTATTTTTGTCGTAACAAGAATAGTATTCTTTATCGAATAGATTGCTTGCAGAAAGGGTGACGCTAGCCCCTTTCATTGATTCAGATACTGTTGAAAAATCGTAACTTGCTGCCAAATCAAACAAGGTGTAGTCCGGTACTTTTTGACTATTCTGTGCATCAATTTGTGCTTCTCCGACATAGCGAACGCCAGCACTGGTACGAAGGCCTGAAAGATTTCCTTCAAAGAAGTAATTGGCCCATAGAGAGGCCGTTTGCTCAGGCACCCAAACCGGCGTTTTACCTTCTTGGTTGTAATAACTGTCTTCGGTAATCTCCATATCGGTATACGTGTAGCCTAGAGTGAAATCAGCTTGTGCTGTGGCTTGCCACTTTGCCTCTAGTTCAACACCCTGTGATACCACTTCGCCCGCTTGATAGTTCGGTGCATAAGGATTATTCGGATCGGTCAAGATCGCGTTTTTCTTCGTAATATGGAAGAACGCTAAATTACCCGAAATATCGCCAGACAATGGCGCGTACTTAAAACCGAGTTCCCACTGATGCCCGGTTGATGGTTCAAACGCTTTGCCTGTGGCATCTGCACCCGCAATCGGCTCAAAACTCTCGGAGTAAGTAAGGTATGGGGATAGGCCGAAGTCGAGTTCATACAAACCGCCGACTCGGAAAGATACGTTGGTGTCGTCTAACTCTTCCTTGCTGTTGGATATTGCTCCTAGGTAATCGCTCACGGCGTCTGTATTTGAATCGTATTTATCCCAACGAAGACCCGCAATCATTACAAGTTGGTCGTAACGAACTTGATCTTGGAAATAAACGCCAATCTGCTTCGTTTTGATACCTAAGTTTTGTTTGTATTGGAAATTCAGTGCATTACGATCAATGCTGTTGTGGTCAGGATTAAAAATGTCCTGAGTTAGCGAATACCCAAGCGTGTCTTTGTATTTTACATCTGAATCTAGATACTGATAATCAAGCCCGAACAATAAGTTATGTTCAAAATTTCCTGTTTTAACGTAGCCAGATAGTTGGTTGTCAATCACAAAGGATTTGGACTTTTCATCGGTTAAATAAGCATTTCGACCAACGGTACGGTTATCCGCTTCAAGTGCACCGTTATATGTGTTTTCCTGATAGGCATCGGCGGTCATGTAGCGGGCATTCTGTAGAAATTGCCAATTGTTGTTAAAGTCGTGTTGGACTTTGTAACCCATCATCAGAACTTCGCGTTCGTAAGTGTTCCAGTCCTCATCCCCCAAATAAGTGCTTGGTGACATCGAGCCAAGTGGGTTGTCAATCACTGAGCCAGACGCTGGCACGGTCGTGTAGATACCTGCTGATGGATCATTTTGATAGTAAACATTCACGTTGACTAAGGTGCTTTCTGTCGCTTGCCAATTGAAAGATGGAGCGAGGACATAACGTTCGTCTTCAGACGTATCGGCTTGACCATCTCGCTGTTTTGCGAGGCCGATAATACGGTAATCAACATTAGAATCACCAATTTGTCCTGTGGTGTCGAACGTCAGTTCTTTTAGGCTGTTAGTCCCAGTACTAATCGAGACAGAGTGCGAAGGTGTTGACTGAGGCGCCTTGGCGATAATATTGACCATACCTCCTGGTGGAATATTGCCGTAAAGAACAGACGTTGGCCCTTTAAAAACCTCGATTTGTTCAAGGGCAACGGAATCGACCTGAGGTTGAAGGTTCCAACCATTGTAAAGTAAAGGCAGACCATCATAAAAGTTGGTGTAGTTGATAAAACCACGAATATTGAATAGGTCAAGGCGAGAAACGGCACCGCCACGCAGCTCTGTATTTACGCCAGGCGCGTAACGCAATGCTTCGCTCACCGAGTTTACGCCGCGCAGGTCCATGTCATCTTTAGTGATTACCGTGATCGCTTGCGGCGTTTCTTCCGGTTCTAAAACGGTTTTAGTTGCGGTGTTTCGGTATGTTTCGCCAAGTACTGTGATAGTTTCGTGCTGAGAAGTGCTCTCAGTGGCACTGGCGTGACCAGCAATAAGCGCGGATACCACGACTGCAACCGCAGAACGATGAAATCGATTCGGACTTTCCATATTTATTAATTCCACTACTTTTATTTGTTGATAATGATTGTTGTTTGCATTCTATAGCGAAAGAAATAGGAAAAGTTAACAATTTGGTGCAAAGCCAGAACCTAAGTGCTTAGGCTTCTATCTAATAGGCGTGACTTCGTTCGGTTTGACAGGTATCCAGTAATGCATTTGGGCATTCTCGCTCTCAACATCATAGTCTTCTGGATAAACTTCTAACTCGTAGCCATCAATACCGTGATAATTGGAATAGGGGAGCCAGTGCAAAATGAACCACTCAAGCGTCGCCGCTAGATTTGATGCTTTACCTATGTGCGTAATCACTGCGTAGGTTTGCTTAGGAACAACCAGAAGATCTGGTTCTTGCGTAGAGACTTTGGATATTGAAGTTTTTGACGCTGAGTTGTACTCATAACCTGCCCAATACTCGAGTTGCTGGTTGCTTGAATACGCTTTTGTTACGTCAATCACACCAAGATAGTTTCTTTCCAGGTGAGTATGGTTGTCAGATGAGTAGAGCTGTGACCACAGCGAGGGCACCTTGGATTGGAAGTTGGGCGTTGCGGAAAACAATCCATAAATAGGTTCATGATAACCAGCAAGCACAAAAGCAGGTTTTGTTTCTATTCGAACTTCGATAAAGCACTTATGTCTATTTTCATCTTCTGGTGTATCGCGCAACGTTAAAGGTTGCCTCAAGCCCGTTAGTTGCTGAGCTTTACGATAGTCTCGAGGACTCTTTGAAAACATATTTTTGAACGCTCGACTAAATGCATGTTCAGAAGCAAACCCCATTTCTATCGCAATATCTAACGAGCGATCTGATGTATGGATTAAGCGTTCAGCCGCAAGGCTTAGTTTAAGCTCTCTAATATAGTGAGCGACGGATACGCCAGTGTGTTGCTGGAAAACGCGTTGCAGTTGCCAACGTGACCAGCAGCTTGCTTTCGAGATTTCATCCACACTAAGTGCGATATCTAGATTGTTGTGAATGTAATCAAGCACAGAGTGTATTCGGTTTATCGGGTGCAGATTCTTTGTGCTTGGTTTCATGACATTCTACTTTCGCATTAATAGTATCCTCATTATCTTTAATTGAGTATCATTATCAATAGAGTGGGAGGATAAAATTCAGGCCACATAGATCACAATAAAATTGTAATGGATTGCAAGGGTGGATAAGGATTGTCCATATTAGAGTTTTTGCTTAATTTTTGTCTTACGTTAGTGCAACTTTTTTTATCCATAAAATACAAATATTTATGATGTTTTGTGCAACTTATTTAAACGTTTGCACTGGCAAGTGTTGATGTAAATCAAATAGTCGTAGACAATACTGCACCGTGTCGGACTCTCCTCCAGCGAGTACAGTGTGTACTTTTGAGACATAAGTGACCTAAATGACCTTAATACGTCGTGTTTCCAACAGATTTGGGAGTGCTACTTCTTGAGGTTCTTTGGGCCTATAGACTTTACCTATCAACGTAATAGGTAAGACCAATTTTCTATTTTGAGGTGCCATTGATAGGGTTGGCTCATCCTTTAGCCGTATCCGGGCACACAATAAGTACCTCGTTTTTAAGGGAAAGATGATGGTAATACCAGAAAACAGCAGCATCGTTATTTTTGGTGCTTCAGGTGACCTTACATATCGTAAGCTCATTCCTGCTTTATACCACCTCTATGCGAACAAGCAGCTTCCAGAAAATTTTGCCATTCTGGGTGTAAGTCGCACTGAATACAGTGATGAGTCTTACCGCGCGAAGCTGAAAAAATCGCTTCAGGAAATGGAAAAGACTGAGCCAGAAACGCTTGATGCATTTATTAACCATCTGCACTACCAAGCTATCAATACTTCTGACACACAAGATTACAGTAAGCTATCTTCTCGTTTAGACCAACTTGCTGACGAATATCGTTTCGATCAGCGCAATACGCTTTTCTACTTAGCAACCCCACCAAGTTTATACAGTGTGATTCCTGCAAGTCTTGCAGCACACGGCCTAAACAAAGAAGAAGATGGTTGGAAACGCCTGATTATTGAGAAACCATTCGGTTATGACCTTGAATCAGCGCGTATTCTGGATAAAGAAATTCACGAGCACTTCCAAGAGCATCAAATCTACCGAATTGACCATTACTTAGGTAAAGAGACGGTACAAAACCTTCTTGTACTTCGTTTCTCAAACGCGATGTTTGAGCCGCTTTGGAACCGTAACTTCATTGATTATGTTGAAATCACGGGCGCAGAATTCCTCGGCGTAGAGGAGCGTGGTGGTTACTACGACAACTCGGGTGCCGTGCGCGATATGTTCCAAAACCACCTGCTACAAGTATTGGCGATGGTGGGTATGGAGCCACCTGCACAGATCAATGCAGATTCGATGCGTGATGAAGTCGTTAAAGTACTCCAGTGTCTAAAACCTTTGGACGAAAACGCTCTGCGTAACGATCTAGTATTAGGTCAATACACCGCTTCTGAAGTTCGTGGACAAAGTCTACGTGGCTACCGTGAAGAGCCGGGGGTTGCAGATGATTCTCGTACCGAAACTTACATCGGTTTGAAAGCATACATTAACAACTGGCGTTGGAATGGCGTGCCATTCTACGTGCGTACTGGTAAGCGTCTTCCAACACGCGTTACTGAAGTGGTTATCCACTTTAAACAAACACCGCACCCAGTGTTTGGTCAAAACGCACCAGAAAACAAGCTGATCATTCGCATTCAGCCAGACGAAGGCATTCAAATGAGCTTTGGCTTGAAAGAGCCAGGCGCAGGTTTTGAAGCGAAAGAAGTGAAAATGAACTTCCATTACGCTGACCTACAAGAAACGCAAATGCTAACTGCGTATGAGCGTCTTCTACTTGATGCTTTGAATGGTGATGCTACGCTATTTGCACGTAGTGATGCGGTGGAAGCGTGTTGGCAGTACGTACAGCCAATTTTAGATTTTAAACAAGATCCACAATCCCTCTTCGGGTACGCATGCGGCACATGGGGTCCTAAAGAGTCAGACGACCTGCTACAGCGTGATGGTCGCGCTTGGCGCTTCCCATGTAAAAACTTAACAGATACGGATTACTGTGAACTATGATCAACCATAAGATCTACCAAACAGCAGAGCAGGTAGTTGAAAGCCTAGCTAACGACATGAAAGCGTTCAGCGAAATGGGCCGACCTGTTCACATCTCTCTTTCTGGCGGCAGCACTCCTAAAATGCTGTTCAAACTGTTGGCTTCAGAGGCTTACGCAACCTCTATTCAGTGGCAAAATCTCCACTTCTGGTGGGGTGACGAACGTTGTGTCGCACCTGACGATGCGGAAAGCAACTACGGAGAAGCGAACGCGCTACTGTTTAGCCAAGTAAACATTCCAACAGAAAACATCCACCGTATACGCGGTGAAGATGACCCTAAAGTGGAAGCGGAACGCTTTGCGAAAGAGATGTCAGAGGTGATTCCGACTGAAAACGGAACCCCTGTGTTTGACTGGATCTTATTAGGTGTTGGTGCAGATGGTCACACCGCTTCTCTGTTCCCTGGCCAAACCAATTATGATGATGCGAATCTATCTCTTGTGGCGCCTCATCCTGAGTCAGGCCAGCTTCGTGTGTCAAAAACGGCACGCGTTTTAGAAGCAGCAAAACGCATCAGTTACTTAGTGCTGGGTGCAGGAAAAGCGGACATCGTTGAAGAGATCAACAGTTCACCTGCACACGCACTGCCATACCCAGCGGCTAAGATTCAAGCGAAATCTGGCCTGACGGAATGGTATTTAGATTTGGACGCAGCAGCAAAAATTGCTTAAAACGCTGCTCGTCAATGAAACAAAATTGGAGAGAAACAATGAAAGGTGATATCGGTGTAATTGGCCTAGCGGTAATGGGTCAAAACCTTATCCTAAACATGAACGATCACGGCTTCAAAGTGGTCGCTCACAACCGTACTGCTGCTAAAGTAGACGAGTTCCTGGAAGGTCCAGCGAAAGGCACGAACATCATCGGTGCATACTCTCTAGAAGAACTAGTAGAGAAGCTAGAAACGCCACGTAAAGTGATGCTAATGGTTCGCGCAGGTGATGTGGTAGACAAATTCATCGACGCGCTAGTCCCTCTACTAGACAAAGGCGACATCATCATCGACGGTGGTAACACGAACTACCCAGATACAAACCGTCGCGTTGCAGCACTACGCGAAAAAGGCATTCACTTCATCGGTACTGGCGTATCTGGTGGTGAAGAAGGTGCACGTTTTGGCCCATCTATCATGCCTGGCGGCGCTCCAGAAGCTTGGGAAGCGGTTAAGCCAATCTTCCAAGGTATCTCTGCAAAAACTGATGCAGGTGAGCCTTGTTGTGACTGGGTTGGTAACGACGGTGCGGGCCACTTCGTTAAGATGGTACACAATGGCATCGAATACGGCGACATGCAGCTGATCACAGAAGCTTACCAGTTCATGAAAGACGGTCTTGGTATGTCTGCAGACGAGATGCAAGCGGTATTCGCTGAGTGGAACAACACTGAGCTAAATAGCTACCTTGTTGAAATTACGGCTGACATCCTTGGCTACAAAGATGAAGACGGTGAACCTCTAGTTGAGAAAATCCTAGACACTGCAGGCCAAAAAGGTACAGGTAAATGGACGGGTATCAACGCACTAGACCTAGGTATTCCACTAACGCTTATCTCTGAGTCAGTATTCTCTCGTTGCCTATCTGCACTAAAAGATCAACGTGTTGAAGCTGAGAAACTGTTCGGTAAGACAATCACACCAGTAGAAGGTGACAAGCAAGAGTGGGTTGACGCACTACGTCAAGCGCTTCTAGCGTCTAAGATCATCTCTTACGCTCAAGGCTTTATGCTAATGCGCGAAGCATCAAACGAGAATGGCTGGGACCTAAACTACGGTAACGTTGCTCTTATGTGGCGTGGTGGTTGTATCATCCGCAGCGCGTTCCTAGGCAACATCCGTGATGCATACGAAGCAAACCCAGAACTAGCATTCCTAGGCTCTGATGATTACTTCAAAGGTATCCTACAAAACAGCCTAGTAGCATGGCGCAAAGTTGCAGCTAAGTCTCTAGAAGCGGGCATCCCAATGCCATGTACGACTTCTGCACTAACGTTCCTAGACGGTTACACAACAGCTCGTCTACCTGCGAACCTACTGCAAGCTCAACGTGACTACTTCGGTGCTCACACTTACGAGCGTATCGACCGTGAGCGTGGTGAATTCTTCCATACGAACTGGACGGGCACAGGCGGTAACACAGCGTCTACAACTTACGACGTTTAATCCGCAGTTAGTAAACGGATAAAAGCAAAAGGATGCCCAAGTGGCATCCTTTTTTGTGTCCGTAAGATATTGAGATATTGGTAGATTTGTAAGTTACATTAAACGTTGATTCGTCATGCACTTCTCAGAAATGGGAGAGCATGCTTTTGCTAGCAGTTTAATATTTCTTTTCGAAGATGAAGCTAAGCCGCTCTCTTGCATCTCCTCAACTACAAGGTCAAGGTAATAGAAATGACACAACAGAAGCATCCATTTTACACAGCTTTCGTGTTGCTTATTTTCATATTACTGATCATTTACTCCATTTATCGCCGTTATCATCATTTCGCTTTCGAATCTCTACCGCTTCAGCTCAGTAGTGGCTTTCAAGTGGTCTACATTGATGCGTCATATGTTTTAAGTATCGTAAGCTTACTCTTGTGTCCTACATTATTGGTTTATATTTTATTTGATCGAATGACACAGTTAGTCAAAGTGCCGATTAAAGTGATAACCATAACAGTTGTCTTGTCCCTTATCGTTGCTATTCCAGTTCAAATTTTGGAATTTGGGCGATTGAAGTATATTGCAGAAAATAATGGTTACTCAGCGTGCCCACCTTTCACAATCGCGTCCAGTGGGATGTCGATTGAAGCTATGGTGAAAGATGAGAGGCTTTGCTTGGATGCTGAGATTAATCGCATTGCGGTGTATGGCTATTTTCACGAACTCGAACGGATTGATAACTATATCAAGTCACAGGAAAATTACATTCAATAGAAAAGAGCGCCTAGGCGCTCTTTTCTGTGGTCGTTTTTTTGTTTTGATAAAACCTGTCTTTGAGGTAGAGAATTGCGCTGACCACAAGAGCTACTACAGAAACAGTAAATAGGGCATACATGCTGAGAATCCATGCGAATGTAGCCGTCAAAAACGCAATGAAGGAAAACATTCTGCTGAAAGACATCACATGGCCAAGTTTGCTACTTTTCATAAACGCCTCCCAAAGCGGAGTGGGGATAGACAAGTGTGGTCATATACCACACTTTGATTGTCTGTTCTTTTTGGGCGTTTCACACAAAAAAGCGGCTAAAGATTTCTCAAAAAAGGTGAAATATTGAACTGGTAGACAAATCCATAAACGGCTTTACAAATATATGAATGCATTTGTCTATCACTTCAAAGTTTTTGCTGTGCGGATTAAGGCCTTTTAACGCTATTATTGCAGCCTTCGAGTTTACTAGGCGTAATTTCAAGTCAATAATTCCGGGAAGCTCATCCTCATTATCAGTCACGATGAAAATCACTTTTCTTTGTTTAACAGTACTTTATTGAATATGTGTGATTGCATCAGGTTTGAGAATGAAACTAAGGTTGCAAGAAAGGCGAAAAAGAGTGCTAGGTAAGCCTTTGAACTACGCCTATAATTAGCGCCCACATGGAGGATGTTTAATAAATGAACATCCTCTATTTTTTGAAACCAGCAACAAGGATCCAGTAAAACGTGTTTTTCTGGTGTTGTTTACGTTGACCAAGAAGGTGATTAACACAACAAATTGAGGTTCTAAGATGATTCTTAACAAGTACTTTGTTTTCATTCCGGCAGAATTGGATCAGGAAATACACAAGGACAACCAAGTGATCTCTGAGAAGGAAACTCAACGTCAGGCATTAGTAAAACAGGCGCAACAACAAGGTGGCCTGTAAGCTAGGTTTCAAATAGAAAGAGCACCGCAAAGGTGCTCTTTTTGTATCTGAGGTTATGGATTAACCCAATATGCCGAGGCTTTTCAGCTTTCTATAAATTGTATTTCGACTGACGCCAAGCATACGAGATGTTTTGCTGATGTTCCCCTGATTGGCTTGATATGTTTTGAGCAGTTTGTCTTCGACGGTTGCACGCAGTTCTAACGTGGGTTCGGCAGCGGTTGTTACGTCTTGAGCCTGGCTGAGTTTCTTACTCAGGTGAGTCGGTACGTGAGTGAGCTCTAACGTTTCTTCACCTTGCGCCATTAATGCGGATACTTTGATTAAACTATCGAGTTCACGCAAGTTTCCTGGCCAAGAGTAAGAAAGCAGCAGAGAAAGTAGGTGAGGGCAAAGTTGTTGTTCAGATTCAGCGTGACGTCGATGAATATTCTCGATCAGTTGTTGCTTATCATCTCGCTCTTCGAAGCGAGGCAATTCGATGATCAAACCATTGAGGCGATAGTATAAGTCTTGACGGAACAATCCTTCGCTAACCAAGTTCTCGAGATCTTTATGCGTGGCCGCGATGATTTGCGTATCTACTTGAACACTTTGGTTTGAACCCACAGGAAGCACGGTTTTATCTTGCAATACATGCAGCAAGCGGCTTTGAGCTTCCAAGGGTAAATCTGCGATTTCATCCAGAAACAAAATCCCTTTGTGTGCTTGGCGAATTTTTCCCTGATAGCCTTTGCTGTTTGCGCCAGTAAATGCACCAGCCACGTAGCCAAACAATTCGGACTCAACCAAATCTTTTGGTAGTGCGCCGCAGTTTACGGAAACCAACGGCCCCGTTTTTCTCTGGCTGTTTTTATGTAGCGCTTTCACAAACTCATTTTTACCAACCCCAGTCTCTCCGAGAATCAGTAAACTGATGTCTTTATCGATAACGCGATTGGCTTGTTGCCAGCAATGCTCGACAGTGGAATCACCATAATGCAGATCATTGGAAGCGGTAACAGAACGAGACTTCACTTTTTTGTCGGTCAGCGGCTTTGTTTTGAACACGAAAGGGTGCTCGGCACTTTGGATAGAAAGAATGTCGTCGAGCGATTGCCCGATGACGTTTTGTTGCGCGAGGAGCTGAGAAGCGACTTGATTGTGCGCAAGAATCTGTCCATCTTCATTGGCGATGATAATCCCTTGCCACCCACTGTTCAGTAAGCCTTTCTCACATGCCAAATCCACACGAATATGCCCTTGTGGAATCAAGTTAAGCAATTGATTTTCAACTTGCTGGACCATGTTTTGTACCAGCACTTGCGTTGAGAAATCATGTTTCTTTTGTTCGCTGGTGATATCTAGCACGCCAATCAAATGACCAAGATGATCGAAAATAGGATTGGCCGAGCAGCTAATAAAACGATGATGTTGGATAAAGTGCTGATCACCAATAACAGAAACGGGCTTTGCTTCAATTATTGCAGTCCCAATCGCGTTGGTGCCTTTGACCTTTTCTTGCCAGCACGCACCAGAGCTTAGCGCAATTTCGGTCAACTTCTCGCGGAACTTAGGTTGTCCCCAACTGCCGATGATGACGCCGTCGGCATCCGTCAGAATTAAGCGGCTGTCACTATGAGCAAAAAGCTGATTGAACAGCGGGAGAGCAAACTGGGTGACGGTTTCCAATAAGAAGTTGAGTTGGTGACGCCTATCTTGAAGTGTCGCTGGTGTCACTCGAATATCTTCAGGGCGTCGACGCTGTTTTAAACCCGCCTGTTCACTTCGGATCCATGAAGTTGAAAGCCAATTGTTATCGCTAATGTGTTGAAGTTCCATGACTGTACCATTTTGTCACAGTGAGGGTGTGCCATTTTGGAACACTTGAACATTGGTGTTCACACCATACATCCGCTCAAACATCGCTCACTTGGTTTGTTATCGCTTGGTAATCATAGTTTTACATTTAATTAACAACAAGTGTGGTGTAGTTGGCGTGTGACTTGCGTAATGCTCTTTGTGAACAGTGCGATACGACACTGCAATAACACATTGAACGAGAAACAAAAGGAAGAGTTATGATCTATGCACAGCCAGGTAGTGAAAATGCCATTGTTAACTTTAAATCGCATTACGATAACTTTATCGGTGGGGAATGGGTAAAACCAACGGATGGTGAGTATTTTGACAATATCTCACCAATCAACGGACAAGCGTATTGTAAAGTTGCTCGTTCTGGCGAGGCGGATATCAACTTAGCATTGGATGCGGCACACAACATCAGAACTAAATGGGCAAAAACCAGTGTGACTGAACGCTCGAACATCTTGCTGAAAATTGCTGATCGTATTGAGCAGCATTTAGAAGAGTTGGCAGTTGCCGAAACTTGGGAAAACGGCAAACCAGTTCGCGAAACCTTGGCGGCAGATTTACCTTTAGTGGTAGATCATTTCCGTTACTTTGCTGGCTGTATTCGCGCACAAGAAGGCAGTGCGGCGGAGCTGGATGAGCACACGGCAAGCTATCACTTCCCAGAGCCGATTGGCGTAGTTGGTCAAATCATCCCTTGGAACTTCCCTATGTTGATGGCGGCTTGGAAACTGGCACCGGCACTTGCGGCGGGTTGTTGCGTGGTATTGAAGCCAGCAGAACAAACGCCAACGTCGATTCTGGTTCTTATGGAAAAGATCGGTGATCTACTGCCACCGGGTGTTATTAACGTTGTTAATGGTTTTGGTTCAGAAGCAGGCCAAGCGCTTGCAACCAGCAACCGCATTGCGAAGTTAGCGTTTACCGGTTCAACACAAGTTGGCAATCACATTCTAAAATGTGCAGCAGACAACTTAATCCCATCGACAGTTGAGCTAGGTGGTAAATCTCCAAACATCTACTTCTCAGATATTTTCGACTATGAAGATGAGTATCTCGACAAGTGTATTGAAGGTACGTTACTTGGTTTCTTCAACCAAGGCGAAGTTTGTACCTGTCCATCTCGCGTGCTGGTTCATGAAGCGATTTACGATAAGTTCGTAGAGAAATTGACGGAACGTGCGCAGTTAATCAAGCAAGGTAATCCGCTCGATACCGATACTCAAGTTGGTGCTCAGGCTTCTCAAGAACAGTTTGATAAGATTTTAAGTTACCTCGAAATCGGCCGTGAAGAAGGCGCAAAAGTGGTCTTTGGTGGTGGCGTATCTGAACAGCCAGAGTCAATCAATAAGGGTTACTACATTCAGCCAACGATGTTGGAAGGCCACAATAAGATGCGTATTTTCCAAGAAGAGATCTTTGGCCCAGTGATTGCTATCACTAAGTTCAAAGATGAAGCGGAAGCTCTGGAAATCGCGAACGACACCGAATATGGCTTAGGCGCAGGCGTTTGGACGCGTGATGCGAACGTCGCATATCGTATGGGCCGTAATATCGAAGCTGGTCGAATCTGGATTAACTGTTACCACGCTTACCCTGCACACGCTGCGTTCGGTGGCTATAAAAAGTCAGGTATTGGACGTGAAACACATAAGATGATGCTGGATCACTACCAAAATACGAAAAACCTATTGATTAGCTACAGTGTTGATCCACTAGGCTTCTTCTAAATGAAGTAGTTAACAAAGAAAAAGCAGTACTAACCAAAACCCCGAGCCTTCGGGGTTTTTTATTGCATGGGCTTGCGGGTGGGAGGGTGTATATACGTGAAATTTATATTTTGAACCCATCTATATTGCGTGCTCAGGAACGTTGAATTACGGTCACTTTTCGTTCAAGTAGTTTTTCGACCGCGGTGTTTTGCTTTTCAAGACTAAACTGCTGATCAAAATCCAAGACGCGATTACAAGACTCAAGACTCGCAAACTGGTTTAAACATTCGCTAAGTTCTCTTTTAGAGCTCATTCGAGCCAAACTGCTTTCTGATGAAGAGAGTAGGGTCACTTTGCGGCCATGAAACGTTCCTTGTGGCAGAGCATCACTTTGCTGTGCTTGCTTTACTTCATGAACCGGTAAGTTAGTGTATTTAGATTGGATGTCGTTGGACATAGAGACACCTAAACTCTTAAGTCTAAAGTTTGTGGCATCGGAGCTACCTCAGCAGTGGCGACATGAGCAGACAATAACGACTCCCACGACTCACTTTGCGTCAACAATTCCGCCAAAGCAGTTTCAAAATACTCATAATCCAGTCGCTTAATGTTAATGAGTCGGTTTAAACAGAGTACATGTCGATGATTATCTAAACTAAAGAATAATTGATGCTCAGGCCAGTGATAATTAAAGGCTAGGAAAGAACGATAGAGATCGGAATTAACGATTTGAAGACCAACAATCTCAGCTTCGAGCTGGAGGGTTGTCGATTCAGGATGAAAGATGATATGCACTCTTAGATTATCATCAAACGCTAAGCTTACTTCATTTTCCGTTAGATGCAGTGCAGGCAAGCCTATTTGATGAGCAAACTTTAGCAAAATCTCATCGATAGTTTGGCGTGCTGACATAGGAATAGTCCCTTTTGAAATTTTATCAAGGAAAATATTAGATGTATCTCTTCGTGTTTATCAATATTGGTCGGTTGTTATTATATTTTGGTTTTTAATTTCGGTGAGCTAAATAGAACAGCGATAACAAATGTGCTCTGATGCATATTGTGGTGCTTCTTAGATATTTAAATATCTTTGTTCTCTAATATACCCGCCTAATTGAAAGTGTATTAAGGTGCAGTCACGATGAGTTAAATTAAATCTAATGTTAAATATGTGTTGTTGAAGAATGCGATTTATTGTCCGCTTGTAGTATAAATATAAGTTGATCTTTTATATTTTTACATAAAGAATTGTGTGAAATTAAAATGAACTAAGTCTATAAAATAAGTTTATGGTGTCATAATGAACAATTCTATGTGGGCTGGTTTTGTCGGACTATTCCTACTAAGTGGGTGTAGTCAGTCTGTGCCGATTGTAAGGGAAGGTAGCTTTGACACAAAGAGTCAGGCGGCACTCTATGGTTGGGTTTCTGTCGATGGATACTTTCCACCTTCGATTACGTCTCTTGATGTGGAGATATGTAAAGTAATTAAAAATCAGTGCTTTAAGTCTGCATTTCAGCACTACCAAGGCGTTCAATTACCCGTACAGTATTCATTTTTAATTGCACCGATTCAAGCTGGTGACGGAAACATGAAGATAATTGGAAAGCTATACTCGAATGGGGAACTTGTAGCGGAAAAAGAAAAGAACTATTTATTTTCAGTGGAGGGAAAGCAGGAAAATTTGATGCTCGTGCCAAAAAAATAACCAGATGAAAAGTAATCGGTTACATTTAATTAGACCTTACTAAATTATTAAAAATAAAGATTTGCTCTTTCCTGTTGTGAAAGTTTTGTTGTTTTTTACAAACATTAATCACATGGTTTAAGTCATCGGGTCAGTTGTTTTTTAGACTTATACTTGTTGCAAAAATAGCATTCTTTATGATTATATCTCGCTCCTTGAACACGTTGGCTTGGCGTTTTAGGCTATAAAACATACAATTTTAAGATTTTGGAAATTTCAGTTTGTTCGATAAACGATACCATAATCTATTTAATTTTATTCTAATGTATAACAAAAATCCTAAACTTTAATAACGAAATGATATTTAAGTTTTGGCTAATAATAAACGCTATCTGATAAAAATAATAAAGACGGACAGCAGAGTTTACTAAGATAAACTTTTACCTTTAGGTAAGGGTAATGCTTAGGATATTCGCTAATTATTCGGGGGGTATGGTAAGTGATATGAACTTCTATGCTCTTTTCTTTGCTTCTTTAATTGATATAGCAGTACTTAGAAATAACAACAATCAAAGTATTGCTTTGAAAGTTTCTCAACACTCGTACTGAGAAACTCAAAATAATGAAGGGTAGAAAATGGATGTGTCAGGCCAACTAAACACAGAAAAGGTCGGCTCGAGCTCGCGAAAAATTCGTAGTTTTTCCCGCTATGAAAAATCTGACGAAGTATTTCACTCAGACCAATCTCACATTGTTGTCGTTCACAATGGTCAGCTTCGAGTTCAAACTGGTGATTGCACAATCGATGTTGCGGCAGAAAACGGGGTGTTTCTATCCCAAGGGGATTACTTATTCGAGTACTCGCCCTTAGACGGGGCATACAAAGCGTCGATTATAACCTACGACAACGAACTCGTTAGCCAGCTATTACAAAAGCACAGTGATCTTTTGATGATGCTGCCCAAGGTAGATAAAGTTTGTTCTGGCTTGTTTACTTTTGGTTTGAACATACTCGTAGAGCAAGTGCTTTCCAGCATGCAGACGCTTGAGCAACAGGCGTATCCAGATGCGATCATGTGCCTAAAATATGAAGAGTTAATCATTCTTTTGCTGCACGGCAAAGGGGGAGAATCACTCTATGCGTTGCTTTCACAACAAACGAACCGAACATCGGAACGGTTACGTCGATTTATGGAACAACACTACCTCAAAGAGTGGAAGTTGACTGACTATGCGCAAGAGTTTGGTGCTAGCTTAACGACTTTTAAAGAGCTATTTAATGAGCACTATGGCATTTCTCCAAGAGCTTGGATCAGTGAGCGTCGATTGTTGCACGCTCATAAACTCCTGTTGACGAGCAAGATGAGCATCGTGGATGTGGCGATGGAGGCTGGGTTTTCTAGTCAGTCTTACTTTACGCAGAGTTACCGCCGTCGTTTTGGAACGACGCCAAGCCGTGTACGTTCGGGAGACGATCAAGTAGCTATCGCGAAATGAAATGACTTGGGACTAAAATTTTCTGACTAATTTTGAAAGTCACTCATCAGCGTAAATTCTATTATGCGTCATGTAACAACGAACGATTAAAAATTATTACACCTCTTTCTTTCTGGATCGTTCGAGAGGGGTGCGGAGACGAACATAAATGAAAAAGCAGCATTGGCGACGCCGTTCGCTTTTTCCAGACAGCATTGTGACACAACGGAAAGTGACTGTTTTGCAGAGAGGAGCTCGATATGAAAGTGCTTCTAGATCAACGCAGGATTTCAATGTTGTGCACGTCAATCACCGACAATTGTTGAGTGAAGGCGTCATTAATTATGAACAGTTATCTTTACTTCAGCGCTTGTTGGATAGAAGCGTCGTCGATAGCCTATGCGCAAGCCAGTTGGTGAAAACGTATCAAAAGCTCGGTGCATCGCTTGACCGATTCGCCATGCGTTTATTTTTGGAAATTGGGTCGCAGCTCAGTGATAGCCGCACACTCGTGACTTTTGAACAAAGACTGGAATACATCAACGCGCGTCTTGGTTTTCGCTTCAATTTAGCGGTACCAAAAACGTTGATGCTTTGCTTTCATTTATCGTTAAACGAGTGGATTAACCGTCAAGTTGATCAAAGCGCTTTGCATGCCTCCATTAAAGTGGAACAGCTTATCAATCAGCTCGATGTTCAAAAGGAGTATTGGTCGAAACTATCGGGAGAGGATACCAGCGCGGTGTTTGTGCAACAGCAGCTCGATTTAATTGAGCGCCAACAACACCAGTTGAAAGATCAACTCGGGACGTTGAGCGAACAACAGATGCAAGTGATTGAATGTCATCGTTCGTTAATTGAGAAGTGGCAACCGTCCCTAGACGAGCTTAAAGGGTTCGCAGAGTACACTTCTACGACGGCTCAGTTTATCTCTGAGTGGAAAAAGTGGTGTTCGGAAGTTCGACTAGAGGCTCCTGAGCTGAGCGAAGTCTGGGATGCATGCGATGTGGTTTACAACGACCAAAATGCGGTTGCGAAAGTATGGCAGTGGTTCAAGAGCATGCAAATTGTTGGCGACATCGATCACTACTATTTTGACACTCAAAGCGGCCAGTGCGGCCAGGCTTGCAATCACCTCAGCCAGATTTAAATAGGGCGTTAAATGTTAGATAAGATGATGAAATCTTTAGCGGAAACGCTAAAGGTAGGGGATTTTATTGCCTCAGAAAATGGCTCTTACAACATCGAGGTTGATCAGTTGTCACTGACCATCAAACAACACGCATCATGGTTTTTATGGGAAGCAGCTTTACCCTTCCAGTTTAAAGAGCATCTAGATTATCAACAAGAACAAGCGTTACAACGTTGCATGCAGCTCTCATTAAAAACAATCCGTGAAGATGGCTGCGTACTAACAGCGAATGATGATCAGCAGCTGATTTTACAAAGCAAAGTGAGGGTCGAGGACTGTTCGATTGAGCTGTTCTCTTCTTTGCTTTCTAAGCACGTTAATCTATGTGAGCGTTATATGGCATTATTGGAGCACGAGCGCGTGAACCACACGATTAATCATAATGTGTGGTTGCCATGATGCGAAAAGTCTTTCCGAACATCAGACGTGCTGCCACAAAGATACTGTTGTGTGCTGTGAGCTTTGCTCCGTTGGGATTCGCACAAGCAACAGACTTACACTGGCCCGAACAACCATTCCGATACTATGCAGATAACGACTCATTAAAAGAGTTGTTGAATAACTTTGGCGCAAACTATCGCGTTTCGGTTTCTGTGAGTGACAAAGTTAATGATCGAGTGAGTGGACGTTTTACTCCTGATGACCCGGCTGAGTTCCTCGACTACTTATCGCAAGTCTATAACTTGATGTGGTATTTCGATGGTGCCGTCTTACATGTCTATAAGGCGACAGAAACGCGCTCACGTTTACTCCAATTAGAATTATTGACCGCCAGAGAGCTACGAAGCACGTTAATTTCCACTGGAGTGTGGGATTCGCGCTATGGGTGGAGAGCCGCTGAAAGTAAAGGGTTGGTTTATCTTGCAGGTCCTCCACGTTATGTCGACTTAGTTGTACAAACGGCCGAAGCATTAGAAACGCGCCTGCTGCAGAAATCGAATTCAACCGACGAGTTATTCGTTGAAATACTTCCTTTGAAGTACGCTTCTGCAACGGACAGAGAAATTGCATATCGAGATCAGACCATTACGGTTCCGGGTATCGCGTCGGTTTTAAAGCGAGTCGTGTCTGGTGTTCAAACTCAAGTGACGAGTGCGTCGAGTAAAGAAGTTACCAGTTCAGATAAGCCTGTAAAAAGCAATAAAACCGCCTCAGTTCATGGCGGAGCAACGGTTGAAGCAGAGCCGGGCCTTAATGCGATTATTGTTCGTGATACTCAAGCGCGATTACCGCTCTATCGCAAACTGGTCGCTCAATTGGACCAACCGCAATCAAGAATTGAAGTTGCATTATCGATTGTCGACATCAGTGCCAACGATTTAAGTCAGTTAGGCGTGGATTGGCGAGCGGGAGTGTCTGTCGGAAATAATCGAATTGTTGATATCAAAACAACAGGGGATGTGAGTTCGGGTGATGTGACTCTCGGCAGCGGACAAAATTTTAAGTCTTTGCTTGATTCAACCAATCTGAATTACCTGTTGGCTCAAATCCGATTATTGGAATCTCAAGGCAGTGCTCAAGTGGTTTCAAGACCAACACTGCTAACCCAAGAAAATGTCGAAGCGGTACTGAACAACAGCAGCACGTTTTACGTCAAGCTGGTTGGTAAAGAGACCGCAGCACTGGAAGAAGTCACGTATGGCACGTTACTGAGAATTGTCCCGCGTATCGTTGGTGACAGGTTTGCTGCCCGACCAGAAATCAATCTGAGCCTTCATCTCGAAGACGGGGCAAAGATTACCGATGGTGGTGTCGACGACCTTCCTTCCGTGCGTAAAACTGAAATCAGCACATTAGCGACGGTGAAACAAGGGCAAAGCTTACTTATCGGTGGTGTGTACCGAGATGAAGTGAGCCATCAGTTACGTAAAGTGCCATTGCTAGGAGACATCCCATATTTAGGTGCATTGTTTAGAAGTAATACCAACACTAAACGCCGCACGGTGCGCATGTTTATTCTAGAACCGCGAATCGTTGTGGATGGTATTGGCGATAGTGTATTGATTGGTAATGAGTACGATCTGCGACCAAGCATTGGCAAGCTCAACAATATTTCCAACAACAGTGCTGAATTTAAATCGGTCGTCGAAGTGTATAGCTGCACATCAAAGACTCAAGCAGAGCGCTATCAGCAAGACTTATTGTCACAGCAACAGTCGTCTCAATTGACGCAGTGCCAATTGCCGACAGGGCAAAAGGGTTGGCGTGTAAAAGTATTGGAATGCGATGACTCACAAAGTGAGTGTGTGCGTCCATCAGAGGAGCCTTAACCGCGATGCAGCAATGGAAAATTCGTATTTTATCAGGCGTGCATTCCGGAGTTGAAGTCACCTTACCTGAGGGCGCTCTTGTGCTTGGCAGTGACGACTTTATCGCAGATCTCGTGCTGTCTGATGCTGGGGTCGAAGCTAACCATTTCACGTTGGTTTGCCAGCAAGACTCGGTCATTTTACGAGGCTGCAAAGAGGCAAATATTAACGGTGAAAACATCTCTGTTGAAGATGATGGGATCGAGTTGTCACGCCATGCCGTTGTCTCTGTAGGCGTTGTGAAGTTCGCACTGGGGTACGCAGAAGATGCGTTAATCGTGAGTAACGTCAGCGACGAATCTAGCGAACAGGATACACCTGTTGTTGCTGTACAACGCTCTAGCTGGAAAAAAACAACGCTCATCGCCTTGCTTTGTAGTTTTGTCCCGAGTGTCATTTTTGCTGGTATGTGGTACAGCCAAGCTAACGGAAACAATAATGAGACTGTCACAGAAGCAGAACCCATTGTTTTGGTGCGCAATATCTTAGGCGAGCTCAAACTTAGCGACGTTCGTGTGGAATGGAATGCCGCCGCACGCCAAGCGGTTTTGGAAGGCTATGTTGAAGATCGAACTCAGAAACTCGATCTGCTTGGTCGAATTGATGTACTAGGTATCAATTACAAAAGTGATTTAAGAACGATGGAAGAAATCCGTCGCGGGGTTCGATTTATTTTACGAAACCTCGGCTATCACCAGGTGAAAGTCGAAAATGGGGATGAGACGGGCACACTGTTACTGACGGGTTATATCGATGATGCAAGCCGCTGGAACCAAGTTGAGCAAATTTTAGAGCGAGACGTACCGGGCCTCGTAGCGTGGAAGGTCGAACTGCAAAGAGCGGGTGCCTACATGGATACGCTAAAAGCCTTATTGACGGATGCGGAGCTACTGAAAAAAGTCCAGTTGGTTACCAGCGGTGATCGCATCGAAGTACGCGGGGAACTTGATGATATCGAAACGACTCGATTTTACGGTGTGACTCGAGACTTCCGAGAACAATATGGTGAAAAGCCGTATTTAGTTTTGAAATCCATACCTAAGGTGAGTAAAGGCACCAACATCGATTTCCCTTTTCGTAGCGTTAACTTTGGTCAGGTTCCATATGTGATTCTGACTGATAACGTTCGTTACATGGTTGGTGCAAGAACGCCTCAAGGCTACCGCATATCCAGTGTTACGCCTGCTGGCATTGAGCTAGTCAAAGGCGGGCGGGTGATAACAATAGAACTCGGATACGAGGGCGAGACGAACAATGACAAATCTTGAACAAATTTTAAATAACGACAAAAACGGTGCGGAAGTGCACAAGATTAAGAGCAAGCTCTTAGAAGCACAAGCGGTGGTGAAACGTCAGTTGGATTTAGGGTGCTCACCACAGCAGTACCAATTGCTACTCAAACAGTATGAAGCTTACACCGCCGCACATGCGGTCGTTGAATCATACGAAGCGAACTAAAAATACGAGGAAGTCTTATGTCATTTTACGATGCTAGTAACAGTGTAAACCTTGATGATGTTAAAACTAAGTTAGAAAAACAAGCGAAAGATGCCAACACAGAAGTGACGACTGCCATCAAGAACCTAGAAACAAACGCCGATGATCCATCTAAGCTGGCTGAACTTCAGCACGCGATCAACAAATGGTCTGTTGTTTACAACATCAATGCGACCACCACTCGTGCGATTAAAGATGTGATGCAGTCGATTCTCCAGAAGGTATAAAGCATGGAACGAGAAATGCGCCAATTGCTGGCTGAAATTGCGCTGATGGCTACCGGTATGCATCGTCATCAAGAAGCTAATACGATAGCGGACGGCCTTGAAGCAAGCTCTGGTTCTGAAGAGACCGTGGTGATGATTCGTGCAATGAGCCTTATGAATAAAGGCTTGTACGAAGAGGCTCATCAATTGCTCGAACCACTTTGCAACGCCTATCCTGATCTGATCAGTTTAGCGGCCCTTGCTTCCGCCAAAGCTGGTTTATTGAACAAAGCGGAAAGTTGGGTAGAACTCGCATCACAGGGAAGCGAAGAAAGCCAAGCATTTGCAGCAAGCTTTTCTCAGGACATTAGGAACCTTGGATGATCGTTGATTCAAGCAATCTAACTCTTCAATCACAACCTCTGCGCCAATTGGAGTCGCGCCATTATGAGCGGAGCGATGAAGACAAGATGAAAACACTCATGGGGCGAACTGACAAGCAAGCGGAAGCTTCACACGCCTCCCCAAAAGAGACGTTAGAGAAAACAGAGGCGAAACTGGCGGACATCAAAGCGTGGTATGAATCACTAAAAGACGCAGATGTTGTCAGTAAACAAAGCGTCTTATCGTCGTTGAATGAAGCGTTCTCCGATCCTCAAGTTAAACGAGAGGCAATGTGGTACGCCTTTTATGAGGCGAAGAGTGCAAAGGGCACCGAACACCCGCAAGCCGATTTATTAAAGGTGTTGAAGCAGGAGTTGCTAGGGGATTTTTCGGGCCAGCTTATTGCCGAGCCACCTGTCGATAAAGCAGCACTTAAAGAAATGTTGGCGCAGCATTTTCCACTTGGTGCCCAGAAAGAACAAGCCTTGTGGCACTGCTGGGCTGAGTTGAAGTCGTTACCTGATGTGGCATCAACACTGGACATGGTTCGTGATGAGCTTAGCTTCATGATTCAAAAAAATGCGATGGTGAAAAACATCGTCACTCATAGTCACAAGTTAGATTTGTCTTAGGAGTACATATGATAAACACGCAGTACACCGAGGTGATGCAAACCAACATTGATAAGTTGCAGGATGCGCAAGTCGAAGACGGTTTAAGCGAACGTTTTGAGCAAGCTATGTCGGTTCCCGAGGCAAATAATGGCCTGGAGGGCGGTTTGCTCGAAAACATCAGCGAGTTAAAAAATACTATCGATAACGCGAAAAGTAACCTGCAAGACAACATGAAGATGGTGGGTGATGATCCGGCGCAATTACTGCAAATGCAGTGGGCACTGACGCGCATTACTTTTCAGGAAGAGCTGATCGCGAAAACCGTGGGTAAAACCACACAAAACGTAGAAACCTTATTGAAGGCACAATAGTGATGATGAATAAAATGAGAGCGGTTTTCATCATGCTCACGTTGTTTCTGGTGGGTTGTCAGACCGAGCTGTACACCAACGTAACTCAGAAAGAGGGGAATGAGATGTTGTCGATCTTATTATCCGAAGGTGTCGTTGCAACAAAAGAACCTGACAAAGACAACACCGTCAAGTTAATGGTAGACAGTTCTCAAATCGCCTTCGCTGTAGACGCGCTGAAGCGAAAAGGTTACCCAAGAGAGCAGTTTTCTACATTGAAAGAGGTGTTTCCCAAAGACGATTTGATCTCGTCGCCATTAGCAGAACGAGCACGTTTGGTGTACGCGAAATCTCAAGAACTTTCTTCAACCTTATCTCAGATTGATGGCGTGCTGGTGGCACGTGTTCATGTTGTTTTGGAAGATCAAGATCTACGTCCAGGAGAGCGTCCAACTCCTGCATCTGCTTCTGTGTTTATTAAACACGCAGCGGATATTGCGCTTGATTCGTATGTTCCGCAGATCAAATTATTGGTGAACAACAGTATTGAGGGGTTGAATTACGATCGAATCAGCGTAGTGATGGTACCCTCATCAGAGGTACGAGTTGCTACTCAAAACAATCAATTTAAAAGCATTTTGTCGGTTCAGGTCACCAAAGAGACGGCGAATAATTTTGTCGCCATCCTGGTGTTCTTGGTAGCTGCGCTTATCGGTTCAAATATCGCTACTTTTACTTGGTGCCGCAGGAACACAAAGCGTGGTTAAACCAGAAACACCACTCGCGCAGGTACAACATCAATTTAACTACGCGCCTTGCCAATACATCCATAAAAGTTGGATAGAACAGAAACAGCCTTGGTTATTAAATATTGAAGGTTGGAGAGATAACCCCATGTTTAACCAATGGTGCATAAATGAGTGGGCGTTATCTCCAGTTCCAGAGACGGCTTTTAACAAACCTTGCCATAGCTTGGCGTTGCTCCCAGCGGATGCGTTGAATCAACTCGTATTGATGGTGGGCGGAGCTTTACATTGTGTGGCAATGCGAGGCGTTGTTTTAAAACATCCGAAACAGGTTCTGAACAACGTCTTTGGATTGGAAGGCGCTCGGTTCTTGATTCAAAACGGGCCGATGTTGTTGTCCAGTTGGCCGCAAGGTTGGCAACATCCGTTGCCAGAATCATTGGATGAGCGGTCTGTTGAAGCAAAAATGCAAGCGCTTGGGTACTCCTGGATAAGGTTTGTTTTAGTTAACTCGCCAGAAGACATTGTACTGCGTTGGCAATTCAAACTAGAACAGCAGCTCAGCGAGAGTACGGAAATGGCTAGCTGGTTGGCAAAAGATCAGCGAGATCTGGCGTATCGACTCACAAAAAAAATCGCAAAACAGGTTATTCCCCAATGGTTTCATTTGTTGAAATAAAAACAGACAACTTGCAGCTGGCACCTGGCTTAAAGGTGCTGAAAGCGAAAGATTATGCCAGTTATCTTGATTCGCAACACTTAGTTGAAGCCGCGAACTCCAAAGCTGAAAGCATAATTGCTCATGCCCAACAAGCCTACGAAACTGAAAAACAACGTGGTTATCAAGATGGCCTTGCACAAGCTAAGATTGAAAATGCGCAAACGATGGTTGAAACCTTAGCACGTTGTAATGACTACTATCAGCAAGTCGAAGAAAAAATGACAGGTGTGGTGTTAGAAGCGGTGCGTAAGATCATCGATACCTTCGATGATGTCGATACCACGGTGAGTGTCGTGCGAGAAGCGTTGCAACTGGTGAGCAACCAAAAGCAGGTCATTTTACATGTCCACCCAGAGCAGGTTGTTGAGGTGAGGGAGAAGGTGGCTGGTGTATTAAGTGATTTCCCTGAAGTCGGTTACGTTGACGTGGTAGCAGATGCGCGCTTGAAAAATGGAGGCTGCATTCTGGAAACTGAAGTCGGGATCATCGACGCCAGTATTGATGGACAGTTGCATGCATTAAAGCAAGCGATGGTGAAGCAGCTCAGTGAGCGTAAAATTACGATTCATGAATAAATCTTAAAAACTCAGCACTTGCTGAGTTTTTTCATTTTAATGCCTTTAAACAAAAAAAATCCGACCATTTCTAAAATATTCACTGCCATAAATCCTTAAGAATACACCTAAGAAAGCTGCTTAGTTGATAAGTGTTGCAACCAAGCAGCGCCTCTAAAACAACAAAAATAGGATTATTTAGTCGAATGGCTAATGGATTTATAACTTCTTTACTGACAGATTTTGCCAGCCGCTGCCAACTGGAGTCGCTGGTTTTTGATGAGGATGATTGTTGTCATCTACTCATTGACCAAAACACAGCAATCACCATTCGCGCACAAGAAGATCGCCTGACACTTATTGGGCTGATTTCAGGCGATAAGCCGAGTGATGATGCTTTGCATCAACATATGAAAGATGCCTTAACGCAAGGCTCTCCAGCGGTATTCTGGGAGGCAGAAACGGGATACATCGGTTTCATACACCTGCACCAGCAACTGTTAACTGCTTCTTTTCTTGATGAATCATTAGCGAATTTCATCGAATGGTTAAAAAGTGCGAACACGCAAAAAGTAACCAATAAAACAACCGAAGTCCCGGTAACGAGTACTACTCATTTTTCCACATTAAGGGTTTAAAACATGATCAGTTTTGGAAGTGTTAGCGCATTGCAGGCTGCCATGCCGCAAGCTCGCAACGAGATACTAAACGAAGGCAAGCTGAGTATTGGTGGCAAAGAATACCAAATCAACGCAGCGACCCAAGAATTTACTCGTACCAATCCTACTAATGGTGCGGTAGCGCGATTTTTTGAAGCGACAGGAAAATTGTTTCGCGAAGGCAGCTCACAATCGGTTGCGAAAGCCCTTACAAAAGCCGTATTTGATAATGAGCAAGGCCAAGCTCAGCGTTTACGAGCTGCTTCTTCTGTTGAGCATGGACAAATGTTCTTCAAAGATGGAAACATAAAAACCGCATCAGATGTATTAAATGCATTCGCGAAATTGGATAGCAAAACGGTCCAATCGCACTCTGCTGAGCTAAACCAGTTAGCGGAGCGAGCAATGACAGAATCAATGCTAGAAATCGATTCTGGTAAAAACCTCACATCACTGATTGGCGAAAGTGCAGCGAAGTCGCTTGCTGGACGTGTAGTAAAAGACTACGGCGGTGGTGTATCTGCAGCGCAGAAAAACCCGGCAGGTAGCATCAATCAAATGCAAGCGGTGTTTGATATGGAGGTGATGCATCTTAAATCGGCGCAACGTCATATCGAAGGTCTAGCAAGCACCGATCTAAGCCAAGGTGTATACGCTGAAGGACTGGCAGAGGACGCGTTTAACAAAAGTGGCGTCACCGATAATGTCGAACGAGCTGCGGCGTGGATCATTAATGCTTCTAACTCTAAAGGAAACGATGCCGAAAACATTACGTCTTTACTTAAAGAATACGCGTCTAATGGTAAAGACTTATTGAATATGGACAACTTAAAAGAGCTACACGCTCGATTGGTACCTGATGTTGAACGTGACTACCGAGGGCCAAATATTTCGGGTGGTACTTTGCCTTCAAGTATTGGCGGTGAGGGGATGCTAAAGGAGCACATTGAAGGATTTTTGAAAGAAAACCCAGTGGCGGATAAAGATCTGGGTAAACACTTGTTTGCAGGAGTCATTGGGTATCACGGATTCACCGATGGAAACGGTCGCATGGGGCGCATGCTATACGCGATAGCAGAACTTCGTAACGACTCATTCAATCCTTTGGCTATGAACGCAGAGAACAGCCTTCACGGCATCAAGTAATTTTTCTCTTCTATTCCAACTTTAGAGCGGCGATTGCCGCTCTTTTCTTATTTCTTTATCCAACTTATTCTTCATTTTTCTACCTCGCTAAAACGGCTAATAGCAATAAAATTGAGACGTTTAAATAAAGCTCTTGTGTCTATCACGCCATAAAATCGCTCTTATCCTTATGAGCTTATTTAAATAAGCCGTTATACCCAAGTCGTCTCGCTGCATCATATATTTCGAGGCTACTTAGGTATATTAAATTAGACAGGACACAACATGGATACAGGAAAGATTAATATGCTTCTCTCTGAACTGGGAGAAGTGCTGAACCTTGAGCGCGTGACAGCGTATGACGATCAAATGTGGTCACTGCATTTTGCTGAAAATAACAGTGTCGATGTTCTGCTTGTGGAGGAAAAAGGCGAGTTGTTGATTTCTAAAAACCTGCACATAGAACAAGAGGATATTACGTTAGACAAACTTCAAGTTTTACTTGAATACAACTTCTTATATCGAGAAACCGGCGGTGTGCAGTTTTGCGTTAATCCAACCACTAAAGATGTGGTTCTTCAGGTTGCCATCGCGGCCGAGAGTGAACTCACCAATATTGCTAACTTAACGATTCAACTGAATGAGCTAGTGGATACTTGGGCTCAGCTATTTCAGAACAATACGGTTGTAGATTTTAGCCAAACAGACGTACACGCATTTATTCAGGTTTAAGGCATCAAACATGGTCAATATTAATACATCACACATGCATTCGTTGAGTCAGTTAACGTCCCATTTGGCGACACAAAATCAAGCTGACGATAAAGAGGTTCGAGCGCATAATGGCAAAGATATTTTTGTTAAAGAAGGGGCGCCTAAAAACAAAAGCGTCAGCGCGCGTATTAGCCACCAGAATAAAGCGAAAGACATTGTGGTGAATCTGCTCACGAAGCAGGGCATTCCTAAAGACGTTGCGAAGCTGATGCTGCAAAATGTGTTGAACGGTGAAAACAAGTTAACGCTTGGTAGTCTGAAAAATCTTGAGAGATTGTCGTCTGGTCCGAGCTCACATTGGCCAGCCCCACAAACGGCGGCCTCTTCTTCCAAAACCAATAAAGCTTCATCGAGTGTCGCGCTGATCAACGAACATAAAGCTAACCTTCAAAAGCTTGGTGATTTTGCCTGTACAGACTTAAATACATTTGGTGTAAAAGGTTCGCAGTTTTATGAAACCAAAGGAAAGCCTAGACTAGAAGCGCTTCACGCGAATCAAGCGCGAATCATGCAAGATCAACGAGCGACTATGTCCGCAAACGGAGTTCAAGCTGCAGCACAAAGAGGAACCGCACCGCAATTAAGCACCCTACAGAACATTGCTAAGGCAGTACAAAACGCGAAAGCCGGCTGCTGTACTACATTTGCCTTTGCTGCCGCGGCTGAGATGATTCAAGGCATGTCAGGCACACCTGAAGGTGAGCCTAAAGTAGAAGTGGTTGCGTTTAAAAAGGGTCATTCAGGTACACACCTTTATGTACTGGTTGGTCGACAAGAGGGGAGTGATATCAAAGATCCATCAACATGGAGTAAGGATGTGAAAATTGTTGATCCTTGGGCAACATCCGCATTCGGTGCGCCAATGTTTGGAGATGCGCAACGACCACCTGTTTCGAATATGTTCCCGCCAACAGAAGTCATTTTTGATAGTCATAAACTGGGTTAGTCGCTCTGCAAAAGAAGTGAGAAACCACATAATGCTAATCATCTAACCTTGATTAAAAGAGCAGCCCTGAGCTGCTCTTTTTGATTACTCTGGCAACTCGTTTTTAGAGCGAGATTTCTGCGAAAAACCTCACAATGAAGGCGAAAAAGTGACAAAAATAAAGCCATTACCGACATCGTTCAATCTGCAATCGTTGTTCAATAGAGTTATTGAAAAAAAAGGAAAAAGTTATGAACACGATTCAACAACTGCTCTTGGAGTTTTGCCAACTCAATGAGTTACCCGAACTGAATTTTGAAGACAATGAACGTTGTCAGCTACTGGTCGATGATCGCTACATGCTGTATTTCATCGCGACAGATACGGATGATTTAATGTTGTCCGTGACGTTCGGAGGATTAGAAAAGTCGGGCGAACAAAGACTCAAAGGTTTAGAGCTTCTTGCTCATGCTAATTATCAGGGCATCGGTAGTGGCAGCCTTGCACTTGCTTTAGCCCCAAATGGTCGACAGCTTGTCTTAGCGGGACGTAAACCCGTTGAGCACCTAAACACGACGAATCTTACTGCTTGGTTTCATGAGGTTATTGAACAGACTGAATTGTGGCAAGCGCGTTTTGCAATGTTGGATCAAGCGATTCCAACCACCCCTAATCATGAACAAGCTCATGTTCAATCACTTCGTGTGTAGGAGAGAAAAATGGTCAATACAACGCAAAAAATCAGCCAAAGCCCAGTACCTGATCTAGAACAGTTTCGTGCAGTCGCTGCGCAAAAAGATGACCGAGTGATCAGTAAAAGAGGTGAGGTAAAAGAACCTTCAACGTTCCACAAAGGTCACAAGTTTGCTTCTATCCACGAAGGCGTGTTGAGAAGCAAATACACTAAGTTTTTCCAAGAAAACATCAAAACTCACCTTGATTTAAAGCAGGCGTTACTTAAGCAAGAAAAACCTGAGGTTGCGCTGTTGGCTTACTCCCTAGTGAGTCCTTCTGGTTATCGCGGTGAGCCGCTTACTGAGCGCAAAATCTTAGAAGTTGTCAGCTTGTTGGATGAAGTCAAGGTGAGCAGCGATACGTACCAGCAGCTTAAAAATACGTTTGACGCGATCAGCAAAGATCCGCGTATGCAGGTGAGTTTAGAGGCTCAGTACCCGGGGAAAATGGATGGTTTTGGTGCCGAACTGTTACAGATGGGCAAAGAAAAACTGAAAGGTTCTGGCGTTAATGCTGTCATCAACCTAGCTTTGCCTGGCGTAGGGCTATTAATTTCAACAGGACGTGAGCTGCACAAAGCGGCAGTCAATGGCGATGCTGAAGCTTACCACCATCAGCTGGAGCAAATTTCGCAGCTTCCCGGGCGAGACCAACGTCTCTCTATGCCGATGCAACAAACATTGGCTCAAGGTCATGCAATGTTATCAGCTGAAGGTGCAGTTGGGGCAACATTGGGCATGGCGACAGGGAGCTTGGGTACTTTTGGTGTGAGCTCTGTAGCGACAGCGGGTGTTACGCCGATAGCAAAAGAAGCCATTGGTTCGGCTGCCACGACTGGCATCATCAGTGGTGGTGGTTTTGTTGCGAACCAAGCTGGAGCATACGGGTTAAATACGGAAGTCAAAGAGCAACTCATGCAAGGTGAGATGTCTGGTGTTTTACCAAGGCTTGAAGTTTCTAATGCCAAAGGAGACTTTACCTTCAGCATGCAAGATCCAGTTTCTGTACGCGCATTGATGGCGTACCTTGGACCTAAAGAGAACACGGCGATGACATCACCTCAAGCGCCTAAAGAAGCACAAGAGATGGAAGCTGCTCGCTTAACGTTGAAAAAGATGTTGGGATCAGAGCCAGGTGAACACTTAGTCCCTGACGTTGATTCTATCTTGAAGCTAAGTCCAGAAGATGCGCCAAGTAAAACTGAGGCAACTGCTCATAGTGCGTTTAAAAAGCTGTTGGGCGAAGATTGGGATTGGCTCATGCCTGCAGTTCGAGCGATCGATAAAGGTGAGGCGAGTCAAATCAATGAAAAGTTGACTTACAAACTGCCACTTGATGCCGAAAATGGACGAGTATACCTTGATAAATGCCCAAACCTGAGTGACGCTCAGTTGGATGCATTAGATAAACTGGGCTCACCAAGTCAATTGCGACTGATGTACTTAGCGGAAGGTTGGGTTTAATTGAAAGTAAGGGAGCAGATGCTCCCTTACCGTATATGGTGTTTTGCCGGATGTTTATCTAGGCGTTAAATTGGCCTACTGATTTCGCTTAAAAAAGCGCTCGGCATTAGCAAATAGAGATTCACAGTGCTTTTTCTGCTTGTCGTAGTCAGCCGAACCTTCTGGCATTGCGTCTAATACTTCTTTTGCGCTGTGGTATTCTTTTACCATCAACTCAAATTTGTCTTCATAATTGCTTTTTTTATTCTTTTTTTGAAAGCTATCTCGTTTTTTTCTCATTTTTATTCCTCTAGAGCGTGTTTATTAAAGGTTAATCTAATTAACCTCTACTTTTATAGGAATAACGAAGTCAAAATGGTTTAAATTAAGTCTAAATATTCCATTGTCATCGCGCTGATTAATATATTTCACCGCTAATGACTATTCCTAAATAGTGATGATATATACACGAAGTGGCTATGCAGCGTTATGTCTTATTTTGACGCTTAATGATTGTTTTTATAAGGTTAAATTCCTTATAAACCTATCGATGTAAAGACAGCGCGTTGTGATAACCATGCTAAGAGAGCTAACTCTCGTTCGTATTTAAATCAAAACTGAGGCTATTTAATGGAAGATAAAGAATAAGTTGCTACAGGAGTTGAGTAACGAAATGACTCGAAAGAAAACTAAGAAGAGACTCGAACTAAATATTTCATCAATAGCTCACGGTTAGGAGCTGAGCTCACTATACACCGATTATAAGAAATAGATAGGACTTTCTATTTTTCTTCAGACAAAACCGTCCATGAAGGAAGCTTGCGCGTTGCAAAGCAATACCTAAAGATACAAAGGCATGCGTACATGCCTTTGTATGTGTGCGAGGCACAAATGGCACTATGGTAGGTAGGCGCCTCCACATACTGGATTGTATGTGCCCGTGATATGTCCGCTTTTTTCACTTGCCAAGTAGCTCACGGTGTTTGCTACGTCTTCAGGTGTGGCAATTTTCTGCGTTGGTGTGAACATTCGAATGGTTTCTTTAAACTCTTCAGGAGCACCTTTTGTTGCGTCTGTTTCTACAAGGCCCGGAGCAACGACATTAGACGTAATCCCGAAAGGACCAAGTTCTTGAGCGAGGTATTTACTAAAGCTATCAAGTGCACCTTTTGCACTACCATGAGCAATAAAGCTTGGTGCAGGAGCTTCTGATAAGGTGCTAGAGATAAAAATTAAGCGACCAAACTGGCTGGCTTTCATGTTTTCTACCGCCAATTTTGCCGTTTGATATGCAGCGTGCATTTCGTCATTTAGCTTTTGTGAAAACTCTTCCCACGACTGCTCAGTGAAAGGTTTAGCGGTAAAGCTCATGTTTGCGTTTGAGACAAGAACATCAACGCCACCATGTTCATTTGCGATGCTGTCGAACATTCCTTGTATTTGTGCGTCATCTCGAACGTCAGCTTTTAAAGTGTACGCCTCACCACCGGCGTTTTGAATTTCCTGAGCTAACGCTTCCGCGACCGCAGCACTATTTACGTAGTTGATAAAAACTCGGTAACCATCTGCAGCGAGTGCTTTTGCTATTGCTGCACCAATTCCACGAGCGCCACCTGTAATTAAAGCATTGCGTTTTGTCATCGTATTTCTCCAAGGTTGAGCCTGACTGTTAAACCAGCTTCTGTCGCAACGTACGCTGATAAGTTAAATTTGTCCGTTAAGCTTGCGTAAGTTCGCTACCACGCTAGAAAGTTGCTGTTTGCTGTTATCTAGGTCGGCATCAGCAAGGTTCTGTTGGGCTTCTTGCAGCACTAACGAAGCGATATTTGCACATGTATCAACGGTGTCTAAAGATTTTTCTGTTAGCACGACTAACTTACTTCGACTATCCGTTGGCGAAGGTTTCCTCTCTGTCCAACCGCGCTTTTCAAGCCCATCAATTGAGCGACTGACGCTCGATTTTTCTAAGTACAACAGTTCACAAATCTGACTTTGAGAAAGAGCACCGTTGTTTTGCAACAGCAACACGACACCCCATTGTTCTGCTGTCATATCAATACCAGCATCTTTGAAACGGGTAGTGAGTAATCGGTTAAACAGACGACTAGCAAGCCCCGTAAGGTGACCGAAAGACTGATGATGGTTGTATTGGGACATGGAGAATTTCACCAAATAACATGAATGAACAATATGGTTGTATACACAACCATATTGGGCGATGTCAAATTCGTTTGAAGAAAATGCTACTAGCTTGTGCTTATCGTTGGGTTGATGTGTCAGATTGAGGTGCTAATGAAAATTGGTGAGGTAGCTTCGAAAACTTCGGCCAGTCAAATGTTTGCGACTGATGCGCCGAGTTGGGGAGCAAGCTTCAATAAAGGTAGGGGAGTTGCAGTCCTCTCTTTATTTATTCAGTTTAAATGTGTTTTTTTATTTACATTACAAATGGTTAGATTTTCATTCTTTTCATTCTTTTCATTCTTTTCATTCTTTTCATTCTTTTCATTCGAAACACTTTTCTCAAGAAGTTCATGATAAATCAATGAGATTGATCTTTTTGATTGGCAATGATCAAATGTATCTTTACTAAAACTGTACGGTACAGTACAGTTTGTGAAAATCATAAAATGGGTTTCAAACATGAAGAAGAAAGTTATCGCCTTGTCGCTTGTTGTTGGTTCGTTATTTGCTGCTGGCTGTGCCTTATACCAGCCGAATACTGTAATGACGGATAACGCATATGTTCATTCAGACGTTACGGCCATTTCTCCTGAGGTTGGGGGGCAAGTAAGCGAAATCTTTGTCAAAGATAACCAGTGGGTAAGAGAAGGAACTCCTTTGTTTGTCATTGATGATGAAGACTTTATTGCCAACCAAGAAATTGCTCGAGCAGCACTAGATGTTGCGAAATCTGAGCTTACTGCAAATCAAATCAAAACGGATATGCAGTTAATGAAAATTGAGCAGGCGAAGCAAGGTATTCGCCGCGCGAGTGCAAATGCAGAACACCAAGCGGCGGAGTTTCAACGTCTTTCTCGTTTGGTACAAAAGCAATCTGTGAGCAAAAATCAGTTTGAAGCACAAAAAACGCGATCTATTGAAGCAAGCAGTAATCTTGAAACCGCTAAATTGGGCTTAGCTGCTGAGCAAAAACAGCTCGACACATTGATGACCGAGAAGTTGCAACTGACAGCACAGCGTAAAAAAGCAGAAGCAAACTTACGACTGGCTAATATTTCACTGGAAAGAACCACGGTGCGTGCGCCATTCGATGGCTATGTGGCAGATAGACAAGTGCAAGTCGGCAAGTTTGTACAACCAGGAATGGGGCTCATCGTGATGGTGCCAGATTATGTTTGGATAGAGGCAAACTTTAAAGAAACACAACTTGAGAACGTTGTGCCTGGGCAAGAGGTTGAAGTGGTATTGGATATGTTTCCAAACCATCCATTGCATGGCCGTGTTTCTTCGATAACCCCGGCGACTGGTGCACAGTTTAGTTTATTGCCACCTCAAAATGCGACAGGCAATTTCGTAAAAGTAGTACAACGTGTACCAGTACGTATTGAGCTAGAGATCCCTCAAGAGTTGAGTCAACGAGTCTATCCGGGGTTGTCTGCAGAAGTAACGATCGAGACCGCGGCACAAGGTTAACTGCAATGGAAAAACGTTCACCGCTGCTGATTTTGACGCTTTTTGCGATTGCTGCTTTTGGTATTAACTCCGTGATGTTTACCGAGTTATCGTATGAGATGGCGGCAACGTCAGGCTTATCTGTCGATGAAGTTGCTCTGGTTAAAGTCGGCTTTATGATTACCCAGGTATTAGGTTTTATATTCACACCAATATTGGTGCGTAGATTGGGTACGTTAATTCTCTTACATGCCATTTTATTGGTAGGTCTAGCGAGCAATCTTGTACTTTACTGGGGCGGACAGCAAGAACTGGTGTTCACTCTGACTTGGCTCTCGAGTGGCTTTTTTATGAGTATGTTAATGGTGGTATTAAACCTTTACTTGCTCCACTTCTTTGAACAGCGTTGGCTATCTGCCATTATTGCTTTAACGCTAGTATTTTCAACCTTGCTACCGATCGGCGCTTACCCTTGGGTAGTGGCCAATATTGTCGAAATCTTTGATTGGTCACTGTTGTGTGTCGTGTCGGCTTGGCTGTACTTCTCTGCCTTGGTAATTGTATGCATCTACAATCCTAAGTCGATTCAAATCGAGGCCGAAGCCAAGTCGGGCTGTTGGTTTTATTTAGTTTTTGCCCTGACAATAAGCCTCGTTGTATTTCTATTGATGAGAGGCAGTTATTACAACTGGTTTGACTCGGAATGGTTTGTTAAAGCCTCTTCGATAGCCGCGGCTCTGACTTTATTAGTGGTGTATTACTTTGTGAAAACCAGTCCTTTAAATACAGCATCAATACAGTTGCATAGTAAGTTGAAAACTAATGTTTTTATGTACAACGCTTTTTTGGCAGGTTTTGCTGTTATGGCGAGCAATGTGTTGTTTACTAGCTTTTTGAAAATGGCGTTGCAGTACAACAACCTTAATGCTGGATATGCCCAACTACCGGCATTTTATGCCATGCTAGGTGGTATGTTGGTCAGCGTGCTGGTGTATTACTTCCGGCGTCCATTAGCGGATGCAGTCGTCCCGTTTGGTGTGGTGATGATTATACTTTCGGTACATAAGTTTAGTCAGTTACCTAGCTTTGCTGGTACGGAATCTTTGCCCGTTCCGATGATGTTGCGAGGGTTTGGTGTCGGCTTATTGAATGTGTCTGTGACCATTGCAGTATTGATGTACTTCAATGTCGGGCAGCGCTTAGAAGGCATCGCCAATTTCTACCTCTTTCGTACCATTGGTGGTGTGATCGCTGGTGCCGTGTTCTCACGGGTAATGCAAAGCCATAGTGCACAAGCTGCTGGAGAGATTGGCCGAACGATAGATGATGTGAATCATGCTTTTGGTGCTTATAAAAATGCGTTGAGCAGTACGATTCTGACTCATGGACACTTGCCAAATTCGGCATTAGGAATGAGCCAAATTAGTTCTGTTGTCAAAGAACAGGCGACCACTCTCGCACTGAGTAATTCATTATTGATGTTTATTATCTCGGTCTTTGCTCTCGCGCCAATCTTAATAATCGGTAAAAAACTGGCGGCGAAGCGAGAGATTCACTAAGCCATAGAAACAAGAAGGGAGCGCTGATGCTCCCTTTTATATTCAGTGAGTTTACCTTTGGTATAGATTTAGGAAGGCGGTGACCGCTTTTTTCGTATGTTCATCTAACTCTTCATCTGTCGGAAAGTCGAAGCCAATTAGTGCCATGTTCTGGTAATCAAGCTTAATCAATGCAAGTAGTTGCTCACAAGCGAGGTCGGCATTTTCAACATCGAGTTGTGAGCTGACAGTTTCACTCTTTAAAAAGTCGATGAGGTATTGATGAATGCGATGTGGCCCTGTCTGCCAGAATTGATTTGGTACGGAATCATGTTTGTTGAAGTCAGCCGAAACGATCCGATAAAGTGATAGCATAGGATTGGAGCATACACCTTTTAGGTACTTCTTGGCGAAGTCATTCAATGTTTCTTGTAAAGGCTCCGATTGCTTGTCGGCAAGCTGGAAGACGGACTCTAAGCTGGTTTTGGTATTGTATGCTAAAACTTCAACAAATAACCCTTCTTTGTTCGAAAAATAGCGATATAACGTCTGCTTTGAGCCTCCACAAATCGCGACGATTTGATCGAGTGATGTGTCTTTGTAACCTTGTTTTATAAAAAGGTCAGTGGCAACTTTGATGATTCGAGTTCGTTTCTTTTCGGTAGATATGCGCATAAATAAATCAACCTAAGCAAAAATCCACCTTTGTTGTGGCTGGTGTGGTTTCTTACCGAGCTCTAGGTGGTTTAGAGATGAAAGTAAAACTGTCCAGTACAGTACCACTATTGACGTTAGTAAACACGACTTTTCATGAACCAAGTGCTTCATTGAGACAAGCAAAAGTAGGCAAATTCGATATGCTGAAACCTATAGCGAAGGATGACACATTTAAAAATATCATTATGTATAGAAAAGTGATAACCGTTCTTCGTACGATAGCCTTTACTCTCGAAATCATGTTAGTTCAGCGTCTTATCCGACTCCAATGATGCCAACCAACGAAGCACTTCGGCGGTTGCTTCAATAAGATCACTTGGGATGTACTGGTCGACGTTGCCGTCCGCGTATAGTGCGCGAGCAAGAGGGACTTTTTGCATCACAGGCACACCTTCCTCTTTGGCGATTGCGATCATACGTTTGGCTACCGCATCGGTTTCCATCAAGGTGATGACGGGCAGGGGCGTTTCGCCTTTTTTGTAGTACAGACCAACCGCGATATGCGTTGGGTTTGTTACCAACACATTGGAGCGTTTAACATTTTCACGTTGATTGGAGGCCTGTAGCTCTTGGTGTAGCTGACGACGTTTACTTTTGATTTCTGGGCTGCCTTCCATCTCTTTGTATTCGCGCTTCACTTCGTCCTTACTCATTTTGAGTTTCTTCGTGTGGTCAAATTTTTGGTACGCAAAATCAGCTGCAGCGATGACGATGAAACCTACCGAAGAGATAATCATTAATTGTTTAATCATGACGCCAGTAATGGTCGGGACACATTCTAACCCACAAGTTGGAATTTGCATTAAAGCGTTGATGTTACCGCGTAATGTCACCCAGATAATGCAGGAAAGAAGAGAGACTTTAAGGATCGACTTGATAAACTCAATCACACTCTTGAGGGAAAAAATGCGTTTGGCACCTTCGACGGGATTGATCTTTTTGATGTCGGGTTTAACGGATTCACCACTAAATAGGAAGCCGAACTGCCCCATATTGGAAAAGATGGCGACGAGTGCAGCAACCAGAATAATTGGAGCGAGTAGATAGGCAATTTCTTTTGCGATGGCGATAGCGACATCGACTAGCGCATCTTGGAAACCCTGATAAGCAAGCTTACTTGGTAGGAGAATAAGCGCTGAGATGTGCGACATGTAATAATCGGCGAACGCAAACAGTACAATTATGAGCGCCAAAATTAATGCAGACGATACGATTTCTTGGCTTTTGGCTACCTGACCTTTCTGCCGAGCATCGCGTAACTTTTTTGCGGTGGGTTGCTCTGTTTTTTCTGCGCTCATAAAGAATCCTAAGCGTTATTGCCAAATGGTATTGAGTTGTTCTGCGAATCGGGTAATGCCATAAAATTGCACTTCAAAGTGATCCATCATTAACCCGAGATACACGATCAGTAAAACACTCGCGATGGCACTTTTTATTGGCATGGCAAGGAAAAAAACATTCAATTGCGGTGCAAAACGACTGATAAGAGCCAGACCAAACTCAGCAAGAAACATTGCCAAAACTAATGGGGCTGACATCAGCACACCAAGCCACATAAGCTGTTCAAATTGTGCGTAGAAGAAGCTCACCCATGCATCACTAACGGTTGGGAAAAAGTCCACGATCGGCCAAGATGTGTAGCTTTTGAATAACGCATAGATAAAAGTGACAAAGCCCCCGCCAGAGAAGAACAGGGTAATCAACGTTTGGGTCAGCAACACTGCGGTTGGCGTCGATTGCGAGCCTAGCGTTGGATTAAACATACTTGCCATGGCAGCACCACGTTGGTTGTCGACCAGAAAGCCAGCCGCTTCTATTGCCCAAAAGGGGATAGCAGCAACAAACCCGATCAATAGCCCAATTAATACCTCTTTACCCAAAATCACTATCAGCCAAATACCGTCGGTTTCTGCGGGCAAGCTTTGCTGATTAATCATCGGAAATATAAACAGTGCGAGTGAGCAAAGCACACCATTTCTCACCATGGTGCCGCCTAGCATTTGCTTGCTCAAAATAGGCAAAAAGATGAAGCATGCCATTAACCGAGGTAACGTCAGGCTATACAAAAATAAAGCTTGGTGTAAGTCGTGATAACTCATCGTATTTGAGGAATTTTATCCATAGCAAGCGAGGCGAAGGCGTGGAGCTCTGCCCCTAACCACTGTGTTGTGATGAACAGCGTAATAATGACCGCGATAAGCTTGACCACAAACCCCAACGTTTGTTCTTGGACCTGAGTTAACGCCTGAATAAGCGACACCAATGTACCAACCAACGCTGCGACTAAAATCGGCGGTAACGACAAGTACAAAACTAGGGTTAATGCTTGAGTCGTGAAATGAATGATTTCTGCAGAATGCATACTTTCTCCGTGATTAACCGTAACTCAGCACTAAGCCGTGAGTGAGTTTCGTCCAGCCGTCAAGCAAGACAAAGAGTAACAATTTGAAGGGGAGGGAAATCGTCATTGGCGATACCATCATCATGCCCATGGCGAGCAAGATATTCGATACAATTAGGTCGATAGCGATGAACGGTAAGTACAATAGAAAGCCAATTTCAAAAGCACGGGTAAGCTCACTGACCGTAAACGCTGGCAGCAACAGCAACAAGCTATCTGACTCTAAACGGTCCACGTACTTTTGAGGCCATAATGTGCGCGCAGCATCGGTAAAGAATATGGCTTCGGTTTCCCGAATATGTTTTTTCAAAAACTCTCGATAAGGCTGTAAACCGCTTTCAATGAGGCCTTCTACACTTGCAGAATCTTCGAGGGAGATATCATGCTGCTTTACGTAGTCGTAGGTTTCAAAACCGACGGGAGCCATGATGAAAATAGACAAAATGATCGCCAATCCGTACAGCGCCATGTTCGGTGGAATTTGCTGTACACCGAGAGCGTTACGCAGCAGTGAGAATACAACGGCGAGTTTTACAAACGACGTCGCCATCATCGCGATAAATGGGATCAGTGCCAGCAGTGCTAAGCTGACAATGAGATTGAGTTCGTCAGGTAACTGGATCATGCTGGCTCCTGCGTACCACCAAACAGTTCCAGTACGCGCACACCTAAATGCTCATTAACATTAACCAGTTCACACTCACCGACGATTTTGCCGTTGGCACGCAATGTTACCGGCTTAGATACAGGTTGGTTTAGTTCGAATACGTACCCAGGCTGAAGCTGGTTAAGCTGTTCTAGAGTGATGGTTTGATGGCCGATATCAAACGTGAGTTCCACGGGCAGTTGCTGGTGGTCGGTTAACATTTCTGAAGTGTTTACGTCATTCATATTGGTTTCTTTTTCAATAATGTGAAGAATTTGGTCATCCAGTTGGCAGCGCCAGAGATTCTGGTTAGATACTTGAAAAATGGCTTGTTGTTGGGCGATATAACAATCGTCAAAAAAGATCACATCTCCCAGTTCGAGCGAATTAAATTCGCTTAACGTCAAATGGGTTCTTCCAAGACTTAACCACACAGGTAAAGCGAGATGTCGCGCCTGAAGAGAAGCGCTGTTTGGTAGCGCATCCAACAGCACGTTTGCTCCTTCGCTAACCCACAAACAAAGAGAGTCGTTAGGTTTATTGAGGGTTAACATCAAGGTATGTTCTTGAACTTGGCTCGACTCTAACAGTTGTAACTGGCTAAGAATGGGCAACTGACCAAATAGTGCTTTAAATGCCTCACTATGCGGTTCAATCTGAGAACTCAAAAGTGCTAACTGGAGGGAGTTAGGCAGCGACTCAAACGCAGTAGCATTCAGAGTAGACTCAAGCCATTTCTGGAGTTGCGCACGACAAAAATCCACTTGGATCGTTTGCCCTCCAATCAACGTGGTTAAACGGAATCCTTCAAATGAAGGGATTTGAGAAACAGTAATCGATACGCTCTGACCATCAGCCCCTTGGAAATGGCATTGCTTTGCACAAAGTTGATTACTGAGCGCAATACTGTCTGAATCGACTTTGGGTATCGTTAACGGCGTCATAGGTCATTCTCCGCTTGCCATTCTTCATACACGCTACGTTTCTGGCGTGAGTGTTGTTGTTCATTCTGTTGTTGATCGAACTGCTGAGTTTGTTCGCTGATCGCTAGACGAAGTGGCTGCTCACCGCCAAATCGATTTAGGCGTTCGGCAAGATCTTGTCTAGCTTGCTGGCTAATAATGGAAAGGGCATGCTCTTGTCGAATCGTCACGCTATAACCTTGCGCGTCCAACTTGATGTGGATTTCACCACCTTTTAATTGTCCTTCACTCAGAAACAGCCGAACCTCTTTGTTGTCCGATGCGGTTGGCAGCGAAACATAGATTTTGTCCACCAATTGTTGGAGTAACGTGTTTACTTCTCGAGCAGGGGCCGGCTGAGCCTGTGAAGCGACACTCTTTAAAATGACATCGCCTTGTGTTGCCGCGCTCGCAAGGTGTTGAGGATCTGCTTTTTCGTCATCCGCTTTAACGGCCACTAGTGCGATTTTCGTCTCGATTTTCTCAAGCGATTTAGTTTCAGAACGACCATCGGTTTTGTCTGACAGCTTGCCAGTGTCTTGTAGCCGCAGCGTTGCACGTTTATTGTGTGTCGTTTCGGTTAGTTTCGTCGTGAAGTTAGCATTGTTAATTGCATCTTGAGCGAGCGATTTTCCTACGGCCTTTTTAGGGAGAGAACCGTCGAGAGAAGCTTGTGCTTGAGAATGGGGAACGCGCTCAAGCGAGGATGAGCTTGGAGGCTGAGCGCTCTCAAGTTTTTTATCTTTCTCATGCAATTTACTGTTTTCAATTAGGTGTTCTTCGCTATTTGTTGCGTCGTCTTGTGGTTTCTCTACGTCCTTTTTGGTTACAATGTCACTTTTGTCTTTTAATGTGGCGGTATTTCTATAAGTGCTGGCTTCTTGGTTAGAAAGTTTCGATTGTTTGTCTAGGCTTTGAGATGCTTCATGTCTTAACGGAAGGCTCTCGTCTCTGCTCTGCGTGTCTTTTTTGCTCGCAACGGTAGATTCTTCTTCCTTGCGAGGTTTCTCCGTCATTGCACGCTCGAACTGTGACTGAAGCTCAGCCTCTCGCTCCAGGGGCTTTTTTTCTGGCGTTGATTTGTACAGCGTATTCGGTATTTCTTCTGTTGGAGTAATGCGCATAATGAACCTTTAGATAATATCGACAGTGCGAAACTCTTCTTGTTCGAGTTCTTCTTGGTATTGTCTTTCTCGCGACTGTTCCGCGAGTTCTTGTTGTTGCAACTGAACGAATTTTTCTTTGGTTTTATGGGCTTGCCGTGCCTCTTTTTGTTTTTCTTTAAGTACCGAACGTTCGTACTCAAGCGCTTTTTTTGCTTCGGCAACGCGCTGTTTAAGCTCGGCTTCTCGCTCTCTCAACAACGCGATTTCTTGTCTCAATGTTTCCAACTCTTTGAGAACGAGTGTGTGTTGCTTTGCTTTGGCAAAACGTCGTTCTTCTTCTTCCTGACGCCAAACGTGATAGTCCGCTACGGAACGTTCGGCCTTTTGAACCTGTGCTGCCGAATTTGATACTCGGTATTCTTGGCGCTTAACGGCTTTATCCGCACGTTCCGCTCGAATTTGTTTGATTTCTAGTAACCGTTCGATCATTGGTTCGCCATCCCTTTTAGTTGAGCGATAGCACCATCAAGATCACTTGGCTCATGCGTTCCTTGACGTAAAAAGGCGCGTATATCATCACTTTGTGCAATCGCCATATCTGCTCGGCTATCTGCCCCATGCTGGTACTCGCCAATTTTTATCAGTAGCTCAACTTCTTCGTACTTGGCTAACATTTCGCGAAGGTGAGCAGCAGACGCCTGATGATCAGGTTCAACGATTTGATTCATCACGCGGCTTGCTGATCGGAGTACATCAATGGCGGGATAATGGTTCATTGCCGCAAGTTTGCGCGAGAGAATGATGTGCCCATCTAAAATGGAGCGAGTTTCATCGGCGACAGGCTCTGTCATGTCGTCGCCTTCAACCAACACGGTGTACAGCGCTGTAATTGACCCTTTGTCAGATTGACCGGCTCGTTCCATCAGCTTTGGCAAAGCGGCAAAAACGGAAGGCGGATAGCCACGTCGTGTTGGTGGCTCGCCTGCGGCTAGTCCAATTTCTCTCTGTGCGCGGGCGAAACGCGTTACAGAATCCATCAGCAGTAACACGCGTTTACCTTGGTCACGAAAATATTCAGCAATAGAAGTGGCAACAAAAGCGGCTTTGGCACGCTCCATGGCTGGGCGATCGGATGTCGCGACCACTAAAACTGACTTAGCCATACCTTCTTCGCCCAAGTCATGCTCAATAAACTCGCGCACTTCGCGTCCGCGTTCACCAATCAAGGCGAGAACGGTCACGTCAACGTCTGCGGATCGAATCAGTTTTGCGAGGAGGGTACTTTTACCACCGCCAGCCGCTGCAAAAATGCCCATGCGCTGACCTTCACCACAGGTCAGTAGTCCATCAATGGATCGAACCCCAAGAGAGATTGGCTTTTCAATCAGTTTACGTTGCATTGGTGGCGGTGCATCGCGATAAACCGGATACCAAGCACTTGGTTCCTGGCTTTGCGTACCATCGAAAGGACGCCCAAGCCCATCAAGCGTTGTACCTAACAGGTGATCGCCAACACCGACTTCATGCATTTTTCCCATTGGGCTAACTTCTGTATTTGAGGAAATTCCAAACATATTTCCTAACGGTGTGAGCAGAGCGTGATGCTGTTGAAAGCCAACGACTTCCGCTAATAAAGACAGAGTTTGATCAGGATTACGCAACTCACACAGCTCACCAACACGAACGCCGGGGACAACGGCCTTGATGATGGTGCCGGTTACTTGCGTAACGCGCCCGCGAATTTGGATCAGACGAGTTTGCCTGATCGCAGATTGTTGGATATCAGTGATGTATGAGAAATCGTTCAAGGTAAAAATATGCGCAATGATTGATGTTGGGAGGATAGAAAGGATGAGGGAGTATTTATAGTGAATATCAGTCGGGAGTTTTTAGAAAACTGAAAACGCACTAAAAAAACACGTCTGATTTTGACAGCTTCGAGAAAGCGCACTTCCTATAATTCGCCTGTATTGTACGGAAGGAGTGCAAGTGAATGAGTATTATCAACAATCATATCGCAACAAACCCAAAGTTTGATGCGTCTATCCAAAACGGGTTGGAATCGTCTCGTACCGACGCTTCACGAAAAGGCAATTATCGCGGTGAAACGGTCCGTGTTCACAATGCCACACAATCACTTTTTGATGCGATGGAAGAGCTCACTTCACTCGGTTCCGAAAAAGCAGAAAAAGATTTGACCAAGCGTAAAGTGAAAGACAGTGGCGTTCGAGTTAATGAAGCGCACGAACTCGTTTCTGACTATCTGCGAAAAGTCCCTGATCTTGAAAAGAACCAAAAGATCAAAGATCTGGCTGCAAAAATGGCGGGAGGAAATATCTCGACCATCGCTCAATTGCAAGCTTATTTGAATGGATTTTCAGAGGAGAAAAGCCATCAATACCTTGCGTTAAAAGCCGTTAAAAAGTTTTTGAGTGCGAGCCCAGAAAGTAAACATCTACTAGCGCTGATTGACCAAGCGATTCTGAGAATCGAGCAAAACCCAGATTCTTGGGCTCAAATTGATACGGAAATTCGCGTCTCAAATTTTGCTGATGAGTACAGCCAAGAGCAAGAGTTTAGCTCATTACACCAGCTGCGCGGTTTCTATCGCGATACCGTTCATAGTTATCAAGGGCTCGGAGCCGCTTATCAAGACGTAGTGGCGCGCTTTGGTGAGCAGGAGGTATCGACCGCTGTTGACTTTATGCTGCAAGGCATGAGTGCAGATCTTAGTGTTCAAGGCAGCAGTATCGACTCGGTCAAGTTGCAGTGGTTGATGTCCGATATGCAAAAACTCAAAACTCTGAATACGTTGCAAGATCGCGTGAGTCAGTTGTTCCAAATGTTTAAACCGGAAAGGACGAGTTATGGCTTATCAAGTTGCTAATTTGATGGCTGATGTGATTGCGTTGGTAGAGCAGCGATGGGTAAGCAGTGATGAGATTTGGAAAGTCGCTAACGCAATGGAATTGACGGCGGTACAACAAAAAATCGATTTTTTTCGAGAGTTCCACAAGTTAGTTCGCGCGATCCCTATTGACGTATTCGCCGATGAAGAACAACGACAGAATTTAATACAAGCGGTACAAAAGGCGCTAGACGAAGCCATTGATATAGAAGAAGAGGAAGCGTGGGAAGATGAGTTGGATTGATGCATCCGTCAATGAATTTTGCCGAGGAATGGGGCTCGATGCCGTCGATTTCTCATCAGCTGGACGGGTGCAGCTGGATTTTGAGCAAAGCGGTACACTACATATTGAGCGACACGGGGAGCAGCTATTCTTGATGTTGTCTCAAGCGTTATCTTGGCATCAAACCAGTGACATCATTCAAAGCGCACTCAGTTTGTGTCATGCCGATCAAGGCTGGCCTTTCGAAATTAAAACCGGCTTGTTAGATGAGCAAACTTTGGTTTTTTCCGCGAGGTTAAACGGAGAAGAGGTCACGCTTCCGACTTTAGAACAAGCGTTTACGCTTTTGGTTCGTCTACATAACGATGTGGCAACCTCATGACTCGAGTAAGCACTTTAAACGTAGGCATAGAAGCCTTCACGCATGTTACTCATAGTGAGGTTAAGGCCGATTTCCCTGAACGGTTTCAATTACTTCCTGATGGACAGGCGGTCGCTACGCATTTAGAGAAGCTCTATGACCTCAGGCCTTCAGACCAATACCTAATCGCGTTAACCAAGCCAAAATTGTTGCACTCAGAATTGTTGCGTCCAGAAAAGTACCGCCAACAGTTCGATGAAACGTTAGCTCAGTTGCAAGTTCTTGCACAGGATTCAGGCTCCGCTTCTTTTATCAAAGCATCCGAAACGTTACAAAGCACGCAACTGGATCAGCGCTACCTCACCATGGCGCTCAATCTTCTTATCCAGGTCTAACCAACATGTTGAGATCCAAAGACATTGAACTGTTGCTTGTTCACGCGGCACTACAAGTTCAATACCAAAAGCCAGAGCATGCTATCTCTATTCTCGACGCGGTTTTAGAGATAGACCCGCAACACAAAGAGGCGATGCAAACGCTCGCAGTGGCGTGTTTACAAAGTGGTCGATATGCCCGTGCTGTTGAGGTATGTGAGCACTTATTAAAATCCGACCTTAAACCTGATTCGGCAGGACTCTGGTTTTGCTTAAGCCAAGCTCGTTGGAAACAAAATGACGTCGATGGGGCACGCCAAGCGCACCGACGCTATCTGCAATCTTTAAATAGTGAATCACATGAATAAGTTGATCGATATTTTGAACAAGGTAGGGCAACGCAAAGACATCATGCTTGCTGTGATGTTGCTCGCGATCGTCTTTATGATGATATTGCCACTGCCTACCGCGCTGGTGGATGTGCTGATTGGCACCAACATGAGCATTGCGGTGGTGCTGCTTATGTTAGCGATTTACATCACTACGCCGCTTGAGTTCTCTGCGTTTCCCGCAGTGCTACTGATCACGACATTGTTTCGTTTGTCTTTATCCATCACGACAACCCGTTTGATCTTGCTGCAAGGCGATGCTGGTCAAATCGTTTATACATTCGGTAACTTCGTTGTGGGCGGTAACTTAGTGGTCGGTATCGTTGTGTTCCTGATCATTACCATTGTTCAGTTTATGGTGATCACCAAAGGCTCGGAGAGGGTTGCAGAAGTTAGTGCGCGATTCTCACTTGATGCGATGCCTGGTAAGCAGATGAGTATTGACGGTGACATGCGCGCTGGGGTGATTGACGTACACGAAGCACGGCACCGACGATCACTGATTGAAAAAGAAAGCCAAATGTATGGCTCGATGGATGGCGCGATGAAGTTCGTTAAAGGCGACTCCATTGCTGGTTTGGTCATCATTGTGGTCAACATCTTAGGTGGCGTCACGATCGGGGTAACGCAAAAAGGCATGAGTGCTTCTGAAGCGCTTGAGTTGTTTGCGATTTTGACCGTTGGCGATGGTTTGGTGTCGCAAATTCCGGCTCTGTTTATCGCGATTACGGCCGGTATTATCGTGACGCGTGTTTCTCATGAAGACTCTTCTGATCTTGGTTCGGACATTGGTGGGCAGGTCATTGCTCAGCCACGTGCGCTTCTTATTGGCGGTGTGCTTTTGGTGCTGTTCGCACTGATTCCTGGTTTTCCAAAAATTACTTTTCTGGTCTTGGCCACAGTGGTTGGTGGTGGTGGTTTCTTCCTTTTCTATCAACAGAAAAAACAGGCTGAATCAGATAGTACCGACTTACCAAGCTTTGTTTCGCAAGGGGCGGGTTCACCAGCAGCGAAGCCAAGCAAACCAACCCCATCTAGAAACAGTAAAGGCAAATTAGGTGAGCAAGAAGAGTTCGCCATGACGGTCCCGCTCTTAATTGATCTTGACGCGAGCCTTCAGGAAAGCTTGGAAGCGGTCGCATTGAATGAAGAGCTAGCAAGGGTGAGGCGCGCACTATATCTCGACCTCGGCGTGCCTTTCCCGGGTATCCACCTGCGTTTTAACGAGGGGATGCAAAATGGCGAATATTTAATTCAGTTACAAGAAGTTCCGGTTGCACGAGGACGAATTGTTAAAGATCAACTCTTGGTGACAGAAGGGAATGAACAGATTGATTTATTAGGCGTGCCTTATGAGCAAGATGAAGATTTTCTACCTGGTATTTCTAGCATTTGGGTGGCACAGAGTTATGAGCAAAAACTCGTAGCCAGTCATGTCGGTTTTCTCACACCCGACAGGATTTTAACGTACCACTTGTCTTATGTTCTCAAGGAGTACGCACAAGACTTTATTGGTATTCAGGAGACGCGTTATCTGTTGGAGCAGATGGAAGGCAGTTATTCGGAGCTCGTTAAAGAGGCCCAGCGTATTGTTCCGTTGCAAAAAATGACGGAAATCTTGCAACGCTTGGTTTCTGAAGACATTTCTATCCGAAACCTTCGCGTGATCTTGGAAGCCATGGTTGAGTGGGGCCAAAAAGAGAAAGATGTTGTACAGCTGACGGAGTACATTCGTTCCAGCTTAAAACGTTACATTTGCTACAAATACGCGAGCGGACAAAACATGTTGCCCGCTTACTTATTGGATCAAAGCCTCGAAGACACAATACGCAGCGGTATTCGTCAAACCTCAGCAGGGAGTTACTTGGCGTTAGACCCGTCAGTAACGCAACAATTTGTCAGTGATGTGAAACAGACCGTTGGTGACTTAAGCCGTATGCCGAATAAGCCTGTGTTAGTTGTGTCTATGGATGTACGCCGATATGTGCGAAAGCTTATTGAATCGGAATACTACGATCTGCCTGTTTTGTCATTTCAAGAACTAACCCAGCAAATCAATATTCAGCCACTTGGAAGGGTGGGGATGTAATGAAAACAAAACTAATGCTCTCGCTTGCGCAAGCGGGGATCGAAGTGACGCCATACTTTTGGCAAAAAAGTGAAATTCAACTTGGTTATCGAATTGAAGTTGAGGGCTTAGAGCTCGTTTTTCGGGTGGAGGACGGTGAAATCATCATCGTTCTTCTGAAACGCGTTCGTCCAAAATTGGGGTTGAGTAACCCCTTTGCCGGCTTATTTCTCTTGGCTGAACATGCCATTCAACTTTATCCCTCCGATTGGGTCATTCGCGGCAACGTCGATGTGTTACGTGGTAGCAACATGAGCAGCCAGCGATTAGCACAGTTCTATCTAAAAGCATGCGGTGCAAGCCATGATGAGCTAGAAGACTGGTACTGTTTACGCCTAGCAGATTATAGACCTTTGAAAAAGTTGAAAAAGTTGAAAAAGTAAAAACTCACGACTGTTACTGACAGCACCGATGAGATGACCCGCTTTAAGATAGGAATCAAGATGAAGCAACCGTTTACCGATGCGATTGAGAACGCTGAGCTTGCCATTAGAAAAGCTGAAGACAGAACCGATATTTTTAACGAGCTATTGGAAGGCTTAGGTGTTGGTCCTGTTGCGGGTGATGTTTTACTTGGCGGCATAAAAGCGCCAGTAAATACCATGAAACGTGCAGAGCAAGAGCTAATAGACGAAGTCCAGCGCCGCCGGCAACAACAAAATCAGCTACAAGGTACGTCAGGTAAACGCAGAAAGCGTCCCACAGTGATGCGCGGCATGATGATTTAGAGGTTTGGAAATGACGAATATGAAAACGACTGGCTCTACGACAGGAGCAACAGACACAGCTGCGAGTAGTGCACCATTACCCACTTTCCAACAAAACTTGATAGAGGCATTTACCCCTGTACTGGGTGAAGCAGAGACTCAGCAACTTGCCTCGATAATCTCTTCATTGCCAACTATCTCGGGACAAACGGAATCACAAAGCATCGCGCTTTATGTTGATACGCTTGAAAACCTAAAAGCGAAAAATAACGCGTTTGCTGATATATCATTGACCGACACCGCATCTGTTTGGATAAAGTCTCTACAAAGTGCTAACTCAGATGGCGAATTAACCACAGCCGAGTTTAATGCTCAAACAAACCAAACGCTATCAAATCAGTTTCAGGCTTGGTTTAGTAAGTTACTGAAGGAAAACGTAGATAGCTCGTTATCTACTGAGTTTGTTAGTCAATTTAGTTTGGGGACTCAGAGTAACCAAGCGGAGCAGATCGCCAACCTCTCCGAGACAGGTCTGGCTAATGCCACCAAAGAAATTTCTCTTTTTGTTGCAGAGCTTGCTAATCAAATGGGCTCCCGTGAAGTGAGAGATGCTTCTATTTCTTTTCTTCGCAATGCCTTTAGTAGCTTAGGTTCCGTTAATCTCGCGCAACTGAAGAGCTCGGACTTTCTGTTGACTAAAGAGAGTTTCGCTCTTCAAGTCTCAGCTCAATTAAAAAGTAGTTTTCAAGGCATCGGTATTACTTTAAGCACCGATGACGCAAGTGCGCTAGCTAGCAGAATTACCTGGACTCCTGGTATTTCTAAACAGCAGCTTAAAGAGGCGTTAAATGAAATGGCCGCTCAAGTGAAAGGCCAATATAGCGCAGCTTATGGAGATGCGGCTGGAACAAACAACCTAAAAGCAGCACTTAACACCGTTATTGGCGGAACCGAACCTTTGACGCTTTCTGGCTTGTTCGCCAACTTCGCCGTGAGTTTAACAAAGATAGAAATCGACAACTTTTACCAAGATAGCGCGATAGACGATGTCCAAAAGACACAAATAACGCCAGCTCAAGTTAATTTGATCAAAGAAAACACCGAACGAGACATCCGATTACAGTTTGAAAAAATAGTAAAAGGTGAATCTACCGGGGCTTCATTTACTGAGCGATACGAGGCATTGCGCAAGAACTTAGGGGCATTGAAAGAGCGTCTACTCAATATCACCGACAAAGAGAAAGCGGATCGCGAGGTGAGAGCAGAGCACTCTCTAACGGCTCGTGATTTGCTGGCTGTCGTTGAGTCTAGCATTGGCGACCGCTTTGATGAGCAAGTGCTGCTTGCACTAAATGAGCGTCGTGTTAACCGTTTAGAGAAACGTAATGACCAGAAAGAGGCATTAGAGGATCTCACAATACAGCTTAAAGTTTTTGGTGTTGTGCAATCAAAAATTCACTCAAAGCAAAGTGTGGATGGGACTTACACACCGGGGAGCAATCTATTTAGCGCTTCTGATTTTAACTACAGCTCGGAAGCAGAATTCAAAAAATCACCGGAATACAAGTATCTCGAACAAAACGGCATTAAAACCCACACCGACTTTTTTGATACACAGGGCATCGCCGTTGAGAGCACAAGTTTCAAAGACGAAGAGAAGAGTAAAAAGCTCTCTAATTTCTCTAGCTCGGTCAGTGACAAATCCAAACTACTCAACGACGAAGTTCAAATTAAAACGACAGAGCTAAATGATACTAGCTCCCAATACAACTCTACCGTTGAAGCAATGAACAAGTTTGTTCAGAAGTACCACAGTATTTTACAAGAAATCCTACGAGCCATTTAAGGATAACAACCATGACTAAAACAAACGCGACCGATCCATCCCAAATGCAAGCAGAAGAGCTGCTGTCTTTTTTGGAAGAGGGAGGCACGCTAAAAATGTTGCACGATGTGTCTCAGGACACCATCGAACACATTTATGCCGTAGGTTACAACTTTTTCCAATCGGGAAAGATTGAGCAAGCAGCGAAAGTATTTCAATTACTCAGCATGCTTGATCATTATCAGGCGCGATTTTTCATTGGCCTTGGCGCGGCTCGTCAGGAGTTGGGTGAGTATCTGCAGGCAATAGACGCCTACAGCTACGCAGCGCTAGTGGACGTAAATGATCCACGCCCACCTTTTCACTCTGCTGAATGTCACCTGAAACTGGAACAACTGACAGAAGCAGAGAGTGGGTTTTATAGCGCGAAGGAGATGTCTGCCGGAAAATCACAATATGCAGATTTGCATGAGCGTGCAGGCATCATGTTAGAAGCGGTGAGAAATAAAAAGGAGTAATTAGACTATGAGTTCTATTGCACTTGACCGCATCCAGACACAGGTTTATAGCCCTGAATCTGGCCAAGCCACGTTAGATAACGTGCAGAAAACGGCGTCTACAGCGACGCCTTCTGTGACGGTAGAAAACGTGAAGAGTAAAGATGCAGATGTACTGAACACCGGAAAAGTAAAAGTTCAGTTAGATGCACCTAACGCAGCTGTTAGCGACAAAGTGAATGATTTGACGCTAAAAGCCATGGCACAGCTGCAAAAGATCGTCGATACCATTGCAAAATCTCTCCATGCAGTTGCAGATCAAACAGGTTCGATTGCAGTCAAAATCATCGCAGGTTCTGCTGATGATTTTGAAGTAGAGCTTGCTGCTATCACGGATAAACTGAAAAGTGCTCAAAACGAGCTGAAAATTCAGGAAGTGAAGGTCGCAAAAGCTAAGCACGAAAAAGAGATGGTTGAAAACCAAGACAAAATCAAAGAATCGGAAGCCGCTGCAAAAGAAGCCCAAAAATCAGGCTTAGCAGCGAAGATCTTTGGTTGGATCAGTGCGGTGGTTTCTATTGTTGTTGGTGCCGTAATGGTGGCAACGGGTGTTGGTGCAGCAGCTGGTGCTCTTATGATCGCTGGTGGCGTCATGGGAGCAGTGAGCATGGCGCTGCAAGAGCCAGCCGTTCAAGATGCGCTAAAAGAAGCGGGCGTAAATGTCGATGTGCTAAACAAAGTCGTAATGGCATTAGAAATCGCAGTCGCGGTTATCGGAGCTGTTGTGACGTTTGGTGGTGCAGTAGCTGGCGGTATCGCGAAACTTGCAGCAAAAGGTGCTGGCAAGATAGCTCAAAAGGTCACAGAAATCGCTACGAAAACAGCTGCAAATATGGCGAAAGTGGCGGACATGGGCTCAAAAGCCGCGACAACGACCGCAAAAGCGATTCGTTACGGAGCAGAAACTGTCGATATTGCCGTCAACGTAGGTAAAGGCGCTACGGACAGTGTTCATGCCGCTAACAATGCTCACGTAACTGAGATTCAGGCAGATATCACGGACCTTCGCGCCAAAATGACCTTAAGCCAGGCCGTCATCGACAAGCTTAAAGAAGAAATTGGCAAGTTGATGGAAGATTTCCAAGAGCTGATGAGCGTCATCATGCAAATGATCCAAGCGAAAAGTGAAACCATGCAAACGGTGTTAAGCCGTCCTGCAACGGTATAAGGAGTTTATTATGCTAGATAAAGTAGGCGGAACGGGACGCGGCGAACTGTATGGTTTAGGCGATACCATTAAAACCAACAAAGCAGAAAAAGCGCCGGAAACAAAGCTTGAAGCAGGCGCCGTTAAAAGCCAAAGTGAGTCAGGTGTTTCTGGTGCAGCACGCTACCAGTTAGAGACGCCTAAAGCTCCTACAGTGAGTAACCAAGCTCAAGTTGTTGCAAACCTAATGAGCGCTCTTGCACCGACGGTGAGCTCATTAATGAGCACAACGATGAAAGCGCTTAACGGTGAGGAGGTGATCAAGTCACCATCAGATGCGGTATCACAATCGTTGACGCTATTAACATTGTTGTATCAAGTATCAAAGCTGAGCCGTGAGCAGCAAGTGCTACAACGTGAAATTGCTGTTGAAGCAAACGTCGCGAGTTTAGAAAGCCAAGCGGCAGAACTAAACAACTCGGCAAGTGCGATGATCGCGATGGCAGTCGTTTCGGGTGTATTAGCGGGAGCAACAGCCATTATTGGTGCCCTTGGTTCTTTCAAAGCAGGGAAAGAAATCAAGAATGAAATGGCGAGCAATAATGTACTGAAAACGCAAAAAGCTGGCTTCGATCAAGCAGAAGAGTTATTGAATAACAATAGCTTGTCTAAAACTCAGCAAGATCAGGTTAAGCGTGCGCACTCACTAGCGAAAGACAATATCGCAGACACGACAGCGCAGCTGACAAGTGGTGGCCGTAAGTTCGATAAGTTGATGAGCTCAAACCAAGCGAAGAACGCTATTCTTCAAGCTTTGGGCCAGATGGCAAACTCAGCATCGAATGTAGAGCAAACCAAAGCGCAAGCGCGCAGCAAAGATGATGAAGTACAAGCGACTCGCGCACAAGCAGCCAAACAGAAAGCCGATGAAAACATTGGTTTCCAAGAAGGTTTATTGAAAGAACTACGTGACTTGTTCCGTTCTATCTCAGATAGTCAGAACCAAGCGTGGCGAGCGTCAGTCCCAACGGTGTAACCGTCCATCTCACTAACTACAAAGCGTTGTTTATACAACGCTTTTTTTGTGTGATTCAAGTATAGATATTATTTATCAGTAGGTTACGTTGATAAAAAAGTACATATCTATAATTCAACCTTCAAAGATGAGAACTCAAACGTTATCAAATTGTTAACGGTTGCTATACTTAAACGGTCATCAACACAGGTAAAAAGGATGTTCAATGTTTAAGTTTAAGCAAATCGCACTTGCTGCTTCTTTAGCGGCACTCACAACAGGCTTTTCTGCGTCTGCGGAAGAAACGTTTGTCACGATTGGTACTGGTGGCGTAACAGGGGTTTATTATCCGACTGGTGGAGCAATTTGTCGCTTAGTCAATAAATCGCGAGAAGAGCACGGTATTCGTTGTTCGGTAGAAAGTACCGGGGGATCGATTTATAACATCAACACTATTCGTGCTGGTGAATTGGATCTCGGTATCGCTCAATCAGACTGGCAATATCATGCTTACAAAGGAACCAGTAAGTTTAAGGAAAGCGGGCCTTTTAAAGAACTACGCGCCGTATTCTCCGTTCATCCAGAACCGTTCACTGTCGTTGCACGTAAAGACGCGAACATCAAAACTTTTGATGATTTGAAAGGTAAGCGCGTCAACATTGGTAACCCTGGCTCTGGTCAACGAGGTACCATGGAAGTGTTAATGAGCCAGTATGGCTGGAGTAACGATGACTTTAAGCTTGTGTCTGAGTTAAAAGCAGCAGAGCAATCAAAAGCACTTTGTGATAACAAAATTGATGCGATGATTTATACCGTTGGTCACCCAAGTGGAGCGATTAAAGAAGCCACTACGTCGTGTGATAGTAATATCGTAACGGTAGCTGGACCTAATGTAGAAAAATTGATTGCAGACAATAGCTTCTATCGTGTCGCAAATGTACCGGGTGGTATGTATCGTGGCACAGATAGTGATGTTCAAACCTTTGGTGTGGGTGCGACGTTTGTTTCCTCTACTGCGGTACCAGAAGATGTGGTTTATAACGTGGTCAAAGCGGTATTTGAAAACTTCGATGATTTCCGCCGTCTCCACCCAGCGTTTGCGAACTTGAAGAAAGAGGAAATGGTAAAAGACGGTTTATCTGCGCCTCTTCACCCAGGTGCGCTTAAATACTACAAAGAAGTAGGGCTGATTAAGTAACCGTTACTTTCGCTTATTATTGATGTAAAACGCCATCTTTCGCGACTAATGCCACTCGTTTAACAGCGAGTGGCATATTTATGTCTCTCGTCATCCTGTACAGCGACGGAGGAGCGTGATAAAGGATCTTCTATCCGAGCACTTTATGGTCAAAATAGTTTCATTAGCCGCTCAGCGTACTGCTATTAGATTCCTAGTCTCGCCAAGGCTCGCTGGAATGACACAAAAACATCGTTAAGCGATCAGCATTAATCTTTCGCGATGGCGTTTTTTGTTGGGGTGTTATCTACTTGTGCAAGCTTTGTTTAAGCATAAACATCAATGAAAAAGTAGATAGTGATCAGAATAGAAGAAAGAGCAACAAACCCTTTAACATGATTGGGATTAAGTTGACGAGATACACGAGCTGCAAGATAACCACCCACCAACGTACCGACCAAAACAACGCTACCTGTGCGCCAGTCAATGGAACCATTCGCAACAAAAATCACGATAGCAATGAGTGAAACACACGTAGATACCAGCAATTTCAAACCGTTCATTAAATTAATATCTTGGTGACCCGCTACTACCAGATAACTCAGAACAATAACCCCTAAACCTGCGTTGAAAAAACCACCGTAAGCAGAGACACCAACAAGTAATAGACCCAAAGCGATTGCTCCGAGTATTCCTGCGTGTTTGTGCTCTTTCGCGACAGTTTTGATAAGCATTGTTAAACGAGAACCAGTCAGGAAAAGCACGGTGGCAAACAAGAGTAGCCAAGGAATGGCTTCCAAAAATAGCGACTCTGGTGTGTTGAGCAGCAGATATGCTCCGACAGCGCCACCTACTAAACTGAATGAGACTGTGAACAACAGTTCTTGTTTGTTCTTCATGATCTCTTCTCTGAAGCCAACGGCTCCGCTAATGTACCCCGCACATGAAGCATAAGTATTTGTTGCATTGGCCATAATTGGAGGCACACCAACCGCCAATAGGGCCGGAAAAGTAATAAAGCTTCCGCCTCCCGCAATGGAGTTAATGATCCCACCAACTACGCCGGCAACGAATAAAAGCGCTAGTTCTAAAAGCATAAACAATCCTTGTTATGTTCTTTTTCATTGTTAGAGCTTTAGATGGCCCATCCCACATGCTCTAGTGTTCTGATATGAAGTTTACTTTACCCGCTCTAAAACAAAATTGTTCAGTTCTGTGACGTTTTTGATGACATGAACGGTTTTACTTTGAGAGTACCCTTCGAGACGAGACATGAAGTCATCATTCCAGAATGCAGGGCATTGCTGAAGAACTTTGTAGCTTTGTAATGTCCCTTTAAATACCGAACTGCCATCAGGCCAACCTTCGGGTTTAATAAATAGTCCTTTAAGGAGACGTTTCGTCACAAACCAATAGCTTACGGAGTATGGTAGATCAATATAAACGAGAGTATCGGCTGCATCTAAACGAGCATTAAAGGAGCTGATAGGCCCCAGACCATCTATAATCCAACGATCTGAGTGAAGTATATTGCTATGTGCCTCATCAAAAACGTTACGCTCAACGGGCTCACCGTTTGGTTTATAGACTATGGAATCTAATTGATGAAGAGGGAGATCGGTAGCAGACGCGATTGCTTTACTTATCGTCGATTTTCCGCTGCCGGGCTTACCAAAAACCGCTACTTTTTGCATGTGACCGCCTCCAAGAGAGTATTTCCCATACGGTAGAGACAGAAAACCCACCGCTATGGGTGGGTTCGATAAATATTGAGCGCATCAAATATCCCACCATTCCTATGGAATGATGATAATTCGTTGGTTAAGTTGCGCTAAGTGTGTATTCATGCAACTACTCTTATATATAGGCGATGACTTGTCAATATTATTTTGCTTAATAAGTGAACGATTTGATAGGAGAAAGAAAAGCCATCGCGATGGATGGCTTTATCAAGGTTGTAAGAGACAGTTATTACTGCTCAACGCTCACTGGTTGTGCTTTAAACTTTTGAATCAGCTTTACGATTAGTGGGCTTGCCAGTACCAATACGGCCAAAACAGTAAAGGTAAGGGTAATAGGGCGCTCCCATAGGAAACTCAATTCGCCGTCTGAAATCATTAATGCGCGGCGTAAGTTCTCTTCCATTAATCCCCCAAGGATGAAACCAAGCAATAAAGGCGCAAGTGGGAAGTTAGCGAGTCGAAGTGCAATGGCAGCCATAGCGACAATCAGCATCACGAACACATCCATGGTATTGAATGAGACCAAATAAACTCCGGTGATTGAGAAGAATAAAATCATCGGCAGAAGTACCGTTCTTGGAACCGCCAAAAGCTTTGAAATGTACGGAATCAACGGTAAGTTCAGGATCACGAGTACGATGTTGCCGAAGTACATGGAAATGATCACCGACCAGAACACATCTGGATGTTCAACAAACAGGCGAGGGCCTGGCTGAATACCGTAAGCGATCAGCGCGCCGAGCATAATAGCTGTCGTACCAGAACCTGGAATGCCAAGCGTTAGCAGTGGAACAAATGAACCACTAGACGCTGCGTTGTTCGCTGATTCTGGCGCGACTAAACCACGGATACTGCCTTTACCGAACTCTTCCTTTTTCTCTTTAGGTGCGAGGTTGCGCTCCATACCATAGCTTAAAAAAGCCGCAATGGTTGCTCCTGCGCCAGGAAGAACGCCAGTGAAGAAACCTAATATTGAAGAGCGAATTGAAACAGGCGCAACGTCTTTGATTTCTTCCTTCGTCACTTTCATTGAGCCAATGTTACTCAGCTTTTCCTGTTCTTCATCGCTGGTGTCTTTTGATGGTTTAAGAATGCCCATCAGCGTCTCACCCAGTGCGAATGTCGCCATTGCAAGCAACAAGAAGCTAAAGCCATCCATTAAATCCGTTAAACCGAAGGTAAAGCGTTCAACGCCTACGCCTTTATCGATTCCAACTGTAGATAGCATCAAACCAAGAATGGTCATCATCCACGCTTTGATGACCTGACCTTTCCCCGCAAAAGCCGCGACTGCTGATAACCCAAGCAGCATCAACGCAAAATAGTCCGACGATTGGAAGCTAAGTGAAACGCTAGCCAATGCTGGTGCTGCGACAAGCAACATAATGGCAGATAGCGTACCGCCAGTGAAAGAAGAATAAGCTGCCAAAGCTAATGCTTTACCTGCTTGGCCTTTTTGAGCCATCGGGTAGCCGTCGAATGCTGTCACCACGGTTGAAGAACAACCCGGCGCGTTAATTAAAATCGACGATGTAGAACCACCAAATACCGCACCGTAATAAACACCCGCCATCAAAATAAGGCCAGAAGAGGGCTCTAGGCCATAAGTAATTGGGATCATCAAAGCAATGGCTGAGATCGGCCCAAGCCCAGGTAACATGCCGATAAATGTACCGACGAAGCAACCAACGATCACCATCATGATGTTCATTGGCATTACTGCAGTGGATAAACCTTGTAGAATTCCATCTAACATAATTCAGTCCTTTCTTTGACTACCAGATGGTGAAAATCAAACCCGGTTCGAGATAGATGTCCAAACCTTGAGTGAGTAATAAATAGAACGCGATCACGAATGGAAACGACGCGCCGAACAGAACGGGTTTACGTCTTTCCCCCAGCAGATAAAAGCCAGCCAATAAAAAGAAGCCAGTAGCTATAACAAAGCCTAGGTAAGTCAGGCCCACACCGTAAAGCGCCATCAAAACCAAGAAAGCGATCAGTAACTTCCAATTAAAGGTCAGCACCGCGCCACTTTGTTTATCTGGTTGTCCTGTTGCCAGTAACAACAGAGAAAGGCCAGCACCAACGTAAGTCAGGATGGTTGGCAAAGTACGTGCGGTGAACGGTTCGTATTCATCACCAGGGAACAATGGAATTTGCGAGGTTTGATAACCGTAGCAAAGACAGAAGAGTAGAAAGATCATTGCGCCGACACGGTCACGACAGAGCAAATATTCTTTGGTGAAAAAGTTGGTTGAACGAGGCATATTCAACTCCTAACAAAAATAAAAAAGACCGCATATGGACGTTAATGAATAAACTAAACCATTAACAATTAAGCATTTCGCTGCTAGTCGAGCTGCTTTGGGTATATAAACAAAGGAGAGTGCATGCCGATTGTCGACAATATCCATATACGGTGAAACTTAGAGTGCAAATACAGTTGGGGAAATACCAACCCCACGTTATTGGGTGAGGTTGGAATCTAAGGAACCCAGTTCGACTGTTACTTTAGGAAGCCTAACTCGCGCATTAAGTCACCCATTTGCTGCTCTTGCTCTTCAAGGAACGCGAAGAACGCTTTGTCCGCCTTGTAGTTGTCTATCCAACCATTGCGGTCACGGACGACTTGCCATTCGTCAGTGTTGTACATTTTGGTAAATGCTGCATTCCATTCATCCAGCTTTTCTTGGCTAGTACCTGGTGCAGCAAAGAATCCACGCCAGTTAGCGAAGACCGTTTCGTTACCATATTCTGTTAGCGTAGGGATGTTTGGTGCGGCTTCTAGGCGTTTTGGTGCAGTTACCGCTAGCACTTTGACTTGACCAGATTTTGACATCTCCAGTACTTCACCTAGGCCCGTAGAGAGCAGTTGAGTTTCGCCTGAAAGAAGGGCTGCCATGGCTTTACCGCCCGCATCGTAAGCGATGTAACGCACTTTACGCGCATCAAATCCTTCGCCTTTAAATGCGGCGGCAACGACGAGGTGGTCCATAGAACCACGAGCAGAGCCACCCGCGATTTTCACTTTGCGAGGGTTAGATTCAAATGCTTTTACTACGTCTTCCCAAGAATTGTATGGCGAATCAACAGAGGCTACGATGGCACCGTAATCCGCAATGGTGGCTGCAACGGGAGTGAGATCTCTAAAGGATTGAGGGAAAATACCTGTTAGAGAGCGAACGACGATCGGCGTTGAATTCACCATCAGTGTATCTTCTTGACGATCTGCCGTTTCAATCAAGTGCGCAATGGCTTTACCGCCGCCGCCACCAGAAAGGTTTTGAAAAGATACCGTCTCAACGATGTCTGATTTGAGTAGCACATCACCTGTACCTCGTGCGGTCATGTCCCAGCCGCCACCGGCACCTCCAGGGATCAAGAAATGCATTTTTTCTACATCAGCAGCAAAAGCGTTAAATGAAAATGAAGCTGCGATGATAGATGCGGCGAGCGTTGGTTTGATTACCTTTAACATGTTCACGTTCCTTATGTTGGTGACTCTATTTTTTGATGAGTCTTATTTTTGTTTCAGCATTTAACTCGAACTGGATGCTGATGTATCAAAGGTTAATCAAGTGTTAAATCGATGTCTTTAAAACGTCGATAAAGAGAATATTGAGCATAACGGGTATTTTGTTCATAAAGTTCACGCTGAAAAATTGGTTGCACATCACGCGTGCGTGCTAACAATTGCGTCATAATGGAATGACATCAAACGAATAAGGAAACAGAGAATGAAAGGGACATGTTTGTGCGGTGCTATTGAAGTGATCGCAGATGCTAAGAATGAAGTGAGTCTATGCCACTGCTCGATGTGTCGAAAATGGTCGAGTGGAGCACTCCATGCTGTGCATTGTGGTTCTAACGTAACGTTTAAGGGGGCCGAGCCAAAGCGCTATCAATCGTCTGACTGGGCGGTGAGAGGTTTTTGTGGCGAATGCGGTACAAACCTTTTCTATCATTTGTTACCGACAGGCGAGTACATTCTCTCCGCTGGTTTGTTCGACAATCCAGATTTCAAACTCTCATTAGAGATCTTTACCGATGAAAAGCCCGCGTATTATGACCTCAATCCCACCTCACAAAAGATGACATCGCAGCAAGTTTTTGAGCAATTTTCACCTAAAGAATAGCCTTTTGTATCCTTAATTGTTCGACAGCTTAATTATTTTTCTTTTATATCATGATGTTAAGAGGTGTTTTGCTGTCGACAATTTATTTTTCCCTTCGCAATTATCCCTCCATTAAGCCCGTAACAGACGATTTTCTTCGATTTAAATTACGACCTTAGTCTAAATTGTCGACAATTTACTTGATTGTCGACACTTTGATCGACTACTTTATATTCAGGTTAAGAAATTGTAGACATTTTGATGTCGGTAACGTGAGTATCTGAGTATGAACTCTGAGTTGAAAACTCGTTATAAAGTACTGGGTTCTGAGAAAGAACACACCAAGTCAGAAACACTGACAGAAACACTGATTGAAGTCATTGTGAATGGCGATGTTAAGCCTGGTCATAAAATCTCGGAGCCTGAACTGGCGAAGAAATATCAAGTCAGCCGCGGCCCTTTGCGTGAAGCATTAATGCGTTTAGAGGGGCTAGGGCTCATTGAACGTATTCCTCATGTCGGGGCTAGAGTGACCACTTTTTCTCCAGAAAAGCTGATAGAACTCTATGCGGTTCGCGAAGCGCTAGAAGGTATGGCGGCAAGGTTAGCAGCGCGACATATTACGCAAGAAGAGCTCTTGAGCTTGGAAATGCTATTGTCGACACATTCTAAGCACATCGATCAAGTGGAGGGAGCCTCTTACTTCCATCAGCATGGAGATTTTGATTTTCACTATCGTATCATCCAAGCAAGCCGAAACAGCAAGCTGATTTCTCTGCTGTGCGACGAGCTTTACCACTTGTTACGCATGTATCGCTATCAGTCACCGCGCGCGCAATCTCGTCCAAATGAAGCGCTGACTGAACACAAATTCATTCTGGAAGCCATCCGTAATCGCGATGAAGAGCTTGCAGAAATGCTGATGAGAAGACACATCTCAGGAAGTCGAAAGCTCATCCAATCGCAAATTATACATACAGAAAGTTTAGACAAAGACTAGAAGGAATTCGTCATGAGCTTAACACCGGGAGCGAAGTTCAGACTCGCTATTGAACAAAACAATCCGCTGCAAATTGTTGGCACCATTAACCCTTACTGCGCCATGATGGCGAAAAATTTGGGGCATCAAGCGATTTATTTGTCTGGCGGCGGTATTGCAAACGCGTCATACGGATTGCCGGATCTCGGTATTACAACATTGAACGACGTACTGGTCGATGTTGACCGCATCACTAACGCGTGTGATTTACCGCTATTGGTTGATATCGACACTGGTTTTGGAGGCGCATTTAATATTGCTCGCACGATCAAAGCAATGGAAAAGGCGGGGGCTGCTGCGGTTCATATGGAAGACCAAGTCGCACAGAAACGTTGTGGGCATCGTCCGAACAAAGCAATTGTGAGCCAGCAAGAGATGGTTGATCGCGTAAAAGCCGCGGTTGACGCACGAAATGATGAAAGCTTTGTGATTATGGCTCGTACTGACGCGCTAGCTGTTGAAGGTATGGACAGTGCAATTGAGCGTGCGATTGCCTGTGTGGAAGCTGGCGCAGATATGATCTTCCCAGAAGCAATGACCAAGCTGGATCAGTACCTTCAGTTCTCAAACGCACTTGAGCAAGCAACTGGAAAGCACGTTCCTATTCTGGCGAATATTACCGAGTTCGGCGCAACGCCACTGTACGGCTGCGACGAGCTTGCAAAAGCGAAAGTCGATATGGTGCTTTACCCATTAAGTGCGTTCCGTGCGATGAACAAAGCCGCTGAAACGGTTTACAAGCATTTGCTAGAAGTGGGCAATCAGGAAGCTTTGGTTGATTCAATGCAAACACGCAAAGAGTTGTATCAGCACCTGAACTACCACGATTACGAAGACAAACTTGACCAGCTATTCTCTGAAGGAAAATAGCGGGAAAAGAAAAGATAGACGGAAGCCCAAGAAAAGATAATCGGAATTTATCTAATTCAATAACGTGAAATTCGTCTGGCTAAAAAACGCTCCAAAGAGGGCAAAGCCAGACAGAAAAGGAGTTCAAACAATGTCTCAAACTGCAGAAAAAAAAGCAGAGTTAGGTGGTGCAGGCCTACGCGGTCAAAGCGCTGGAAGCACAGCTTTATGTACTGTCGGAAAAACGGGGACCGGTCTGACTTATCGAGGTTACGATATTACTGACCTTGCCAATAATGCTCAATTTGAAGAAGTTGCACATCTTCTGTTACGCGGTCACTTGCCAACTCAGAAAGAACTGGATGAGTACAAGACACATCTCTTAAACCTTCGCGGCTTACCAGCTGAGCTTAAGCAAGCGTTAGAGCTTATTCCTGCTACTGCCCATCCAATGGATGTGATGCGTACTGGTTGTTCTGTGTTAGGAAACCTAGAGCAAGAAATGAGCTTTGATGAGCAATTGCATTCGACGGAACGTATGCTAGCGCTTTTCCCTGCTATCATCTGCTACTGGTATCGTTTTAGTCACGATGGCGTTCGTATCGATACGGAAGATCAAACCGAAGACTGCATCGGCGGTTACTTCTTGCGATTGCTTACAGATAAAGAGCCATCAGCGCTACACAAGCAAGTGATGCACTGTTCCTTAATCCTTTACGCTGAGCATGAATTCAACGCATCAACTTTTGCAGCGCGTGTTTGTGCATCAACGTTGTCAGACATTCATTCTTGTATCACAGCAGCAATCGGTACGCTTCGCGGGCCACTTCATGGCGGCGCAAACGAAGCAGCGATGGAAATGATTGAAGATTGGCAAACGCCAGACGAGGCGGAAGCGAACATCATGAAAATGCTGGCCAACAAAGACAAGATCATGGGCTTTGGCCATGCTATCTATCGCGAAAGTGATCCTCGCAACGCGTTGATTAAGCGCTGGTCGAAAGAGCTGTCACAGCAAGTCAGTGATACACATCTATATGCTGTTTCTGAGCGTGTAGAGTCAGTGATGAAGCGAGAGAAAGGTCTGTTCTGTAATGCGGACTTCTTCCATGCATCGGCTTACCACTTCATGGACATTCCAACCAAGCTGTTCACACCAATTTTTGTGATGAGTCGTTTAACGGGCTGGGCGGCACACGTTTATGAGCAACGTGCCAATAACCGCATTATTCGCCCAAGTGCTGATTACACGGGCCCAGACCATCAAGAATGGGTACCTATCGAGAATCGCTAGCGCGAAGGTCAATTAGGGCACATACGCTTTGATTGACCACCTCCTTCCTTTGTACCTCTCTCTGACAGAGGAAGGAGTCCCTCTCATCACGATGTTTCTGGAGCAATGGAAAAACGTTGATGAAGGCAAGATGTACAGACTGAATGGAAGCAAACCATGAACACAAATATTAATACCCAATATCGTAAGCCGCTTCCGGGAACTCAACTGGATTACTTTGATGCACGCGAAGCCGTCAATGCCATTTCTCCTGGAGCCTATGAAAAACTCCCTTATACCTCCCGCGTGCTAGCCGAGCAACTGGTCCGTCGCTGTGAACCGAACACATTGACGGATAGCCTAAAACAGTTAATTGAACGTAAGCGTGATCTTGATTTTCCTTGGTATCCAGCACGCGTTGTTTGTCATGACATTCTTGGTCAGACCGCTCTAGTCGATTTAGCGGGTCTGCGCGATGCTATTTCGGATCAGGGTGGCGATCCTGCAAAAGTGAACCCTGTGGTTGAGACTCAATTGATCGTTGACCATTCTTTAGCGGTTGAGCATGCGGGCTTTGAACCTGATGCCTTCGACAAAAACCGCGCGATTGAAGAACGTCGTAATGAAGACCGATTCCACTTTATCGAGTGGTGTAAAACAGCGTTTGAAAACGTAAGCGTGATTCCTGCGGGTAACGGCATTATGCACCAAATCAACTTGGAGAAAATGTCTCCTGTGGTGCAAGCGAAGCAGGGTATTGCCTACCCAGATACCTGTGTGGGTACGGACAGTCACACGCCGCACGTTGATGCATTGGGCGTTATCGCGATCGGTGTTGGTGGTCTGGAAGCTGAAACCGTAATGCTTGGCCGACCATCAATGATGCGTCTACCTGATATTGTCGGTGTAAAACTAACGGGGAAACGTCAACCAGGCATTACCGCAACGGATATTGTCCTCGCGATTACTGAGTTCCTACGTAACGAGCGTGTGGTCTCTTCATATCTTGAATTCTTTGGTGAAGGTGCACGCGATCTAACGATCGGAGACCGCGCAACTATTTCAAATATGACACCAGAATACGGCGCGACAGCTGGCATGTTTTATATTGATGAGCAGACCATCAATTACTTGAAACTAACTGGTCGAGATGAAGAGCAAGTTGCTTTAGTAGAAAAATACGCAAAACAAACTGGTCTTTGGGCTGACGATCTAGATACTGCCGTTTATGAGCGCGTACTTGAGTTCGATTTGTCATCAGTCAGCCGTAACATGGCTGGTCCTTCAAACCCGCACCGCCGTTTGCCAACTTCTGAATTGGCACAACGTGGTATTTCTGGTGCTTGGGAAGAGAAAGAAGGCGAGTTACCAGATGGTGCAGTTATCATTGCAGCTATCACATCATGTACAAACACCAGTAACCCAAGAAACGTGGTTGCGGCTGGTCTTGTAGCGAAGAAAGCCAATGAGCTCGGCCTTGTACGCAAACCTTGGGTGAAATCGTCTTTTGCTCCGGGTTCTAAAGTTGCCCGCTTGTACCTGGAAGAAGCGGGCCTATTACCAGAGTTAGAAAAGCTTGGCTTTGGTATCGTCGGTTACGCATGTACCACTTGTAACGGCATGAGTGGCGCGTTGGATCCAAAAATCCAGCAAGAGATCATTGATCGCGATTTATATGCGACAGCCGTTCTGTCTGGTAACCGCAACTTCGATGGCCGAATCCATCCTTACGCAAAACAAGCTTTCCTTGCATCACCACCATTGGTTGTCGCTTATGCGCTAGCAGGTACCATTCGTTTTGATATCGAGCGCGATGCTCTGGGTACTGACCAAAACGGTAAACCAATTTACTTAAATGATTTGTGGCCAAGCGACGAAGAGATCGATGTTGTGGTCGGCAAACACGTTAAGCCAGAGCAGTTTAACCAAGTTTACATTCAGATGTTTAAGCTGGATGACGCAGAGAAAAGCTCTAGTCCGCTTTACGACTGGCGTCCGATGAGTACCTACATTCGCCGTCCACCTTACTGGGAAGGTGCGCTGGCGGGTGAAAGAACACTGTCTGGCATGCGTCCATTAGCGATTCTGGGCGACAACATCACGACTGACCACCTGTCACCATCCAACGCGATCATGGCGAGCAGTGCGGCGGGTGAATACCTTGCCAAAATGGGCGTTCCGGAAGAGGACTTCAACTCTTATGCGACTCACCGTGGCGATCACTTAACGGCGCAACGTGCGACCTTTGCTAACCCGAAACTATTTAACGAAATGGTGAAAGAGAACGGTGAAGTGGTGCAGGGGTCTCTGGCGCGAATCGAACCAGAAGGCAAAGTGGTTCGAATGTGGGAAGCGATTGAAACCTACATGAATCGTAAACAACCACTGATCGTGGTGGCTGGTGCGGATTACGGTCAGGGTTCATCTCGTGACTGGGCAGCAAAAGGCGTTCGATTGGCGGGCGTAGAAGCCATCGTTGCCGAAGGCTTTGAGCGTATTCACCGCACTAACTTGGTTGGCATGGGCGTGCTGCCATTGCAATTCAAGCCAGGTGTAAACCGCAATACGCTAGAACTGGACGGGACGGAACTTTACGACGTAGTTGGTGAGATTAAACCGGGCGCTGATCTAGCCTTGGTTATTACGCGTAGCAACGGCGACAAAGTCGATGTTCAGGTTACCTGCCGCCTAGACACCGCTGACGAAGTTCACGTGTACAACGCAGGCGGTGTTTTGCAGCGTTTCGCGCAAGATTTCTTGGCGCAATAAGGAGCGGTTATGGAAAGCAAAACTCCGAATCAAATGAGCCAAATCAAAGTGCCGGCGACGTACATGCGTGGCGGCACGAGTAAAGGTGTCTTTTTCAACCTTGAAGATTTGCCACCAGAGGCGCAAGTGGCGGGGGAAGCGCGTGACAAACTTTTGTTGCGTGTTATTGGCAGTCCGGATCCTTACGCTAAACAAATCGACGGCATGGGCGGCGCGACGTCAAGTACCAGTAAAACGGTGATTGTTTCGCGCAGCAGCCGTAACGACCACGATGTTGACTACTTGTTCGGACAAGTATCCATTGATAAGCCATTTGTGGATTGGAGTGGGAACTGCGGTAACTTGTCTGCCGCTATCGGGCCTTTTGCTATCCATGCTGGCCTGATCCTGCAAGATCGTATTCCAGAAAATGGCATTGTGACGGTGCGTGTCTGGCAGGTGAACATCAGCAAAACTATCTTGGTGCATGTGCCGATTGTGAACGGATTCGTGCAAGAAACCGGAGAGTTTGAGCTCGACGGTGTGACGTTCCCAGCAGCAGAGATTCAGGTGGACTTTGTTGACCCGGCAGATGGGGAAGGCAGCATGTTCCCAACAGGCAACTTAGTTGATGATTTAGTGGTGCCGGATGTGGGTACGTTCAACGCGACCTTTATTAACGCGGGCATACCAACCATTTTTATTGATGCTGAATCGATTGGATATCAGGGCACCGAGCTGCAAGACGATATCAACAACGATGACACAGCATTAGCGATGTTCGAATCCATCCGTGCACATGGCGCATTAAAAATGGGGCTGATCTCTGAACTTGAAGAAGCTCAAACACGCCAGCACACACCAAAAATCGCGTTTGTATCCAAGCCGAAAAGTTACCAGTCCTCAAGCGGTAAAGCGGTAAATGAGTCGGAAATTGATGTGTTGGTTCGTGCGTTGTCGATGGGCAAACTTCACCATGCAATGATGGGAACCGCAGCCGTTGCGATTGCTTCGGCGGCCTGTGTACCGGGAACATTAGTCAATTTGGCTGCTGGTGGAGGCGAAAAAGAGTCAGTGACTTTTGGCCACCCGTCAGGAGCGTTAAAAGTTGGAGCACAAGCGAAGCAAGCTGAACAGGGCTGGGTGGTACAAAAAGCCATCATGAGCCGAAGTGCGAGAATACTAATGGAGGGATTTGTGCGTGTACCCTCTGATGTCTTTGAGTGAAAAGAACGGTCTTTGAATAGAACGAGAGCAATGTCAGGACATACTGGAGGAAGCAATATGTCTTCATACGAAAAAGAATATTTATGGGCGAAGAATGAACCGGAGAGTTTTTGGCGCGCTCAAGCGGAGAATATCGATTGGTTCGAATCTCCTAAAACCATCTTGAAATCTGATGAGAACGGCATCGAACGTTGGTTCCCAGATGGAGTAATGAATACGTGCTGGTTAGCATTGGATTACCATTGCGAGCAAGGACGGGGTGATAATACGGCACTCATTTATGACTCGCCAGTAACCGGCAATAAAACCACGTATACCTATAGTAACCTGCGTGACCAAGTGGCAAAAATTGCCGGCATGCTGTCTGCCCAAGGCGTTGAAAAAGGCGACCGAGTCGTTATTTACATGCCGATGATTCCAGAAGCCGCAATGGCGATGCTAGCCTGCGCGCGTTTGGGGGCGATTCACTCCGTTGTATTTGGTGGTTTTGCACCTAATGAGCTTGCTGTACGAATTGAAGATGCAGAGCCGAAAGTCATCATGACGGCGTCGTGTGGGATTGAGATCAACAAAGTTATTCCATATAAGCCAATGGTAGACAAGGCCATTATGGACAGCCGATGGAAGCCTGAAAAAGTATTTATATTCCAGCGTCCTGAGTGCGAAGCCGATCTAAACCAAGAAAGAGATCTGGATTGGCAGCAAGAGTACAACCAAGCGTTGCCACACGGTTGTGTTCCGGTGTTAGCAACCGATCCACTCTACATTCTTTATACGTCGGGTACGACAGGTAAGCCAAAAGGCGTTGTGCGTGACAACGGTGGCCATGCCGTCGCGATGAAGTACTCCATGAGCGCAATCTACAACATTCCTCAAGATGGCGTATTTTGGGCGGCATCTGATGTTGGCTGGGTAGTAGGGCACTCTTACATTGTTTACGCTCCACTGATTCACGGTTGCACAACAATCCTATTCGAAGGTAAGCCCGTCCGAACACCGGACCCTGGCGCATTCTGGCGAGTGTGTGACGAATACAAAGTAGATGCGTTGTTCTCTGCCCCGACAGCGTTCCGTGCGATCAAGAAAGAAGACCCAGAAGGTGAGTTTTTAAAACAGTATGATCTCTCTAAATTGAAAACCATCTTTATGGCAGGAGAACGCCTTGACCCTCCAACACTGGAATGGGTTCAGAGCAAAGCAGACAAACCCGTTATTGACCACTGGTGGCAAACGGAAACGGGTTGGGCTATCGCGGGCAACCCAACAGGTGTTGAAATGATGCCAGTTAAAGCGGGTTCTTCGACGAAGCCAATTCCGGGTTATCAGGTCGAGATTCTGAATGAACTTGGAGAGTCGGTCGGGCCTAACCAACAAGGTTTTGTCGCATTAAAACGTCCGTTGCCACCGAGTTGTCTGCCAACGGTTTGGCGTAACCATGACCGTTTTGAAACCGGTTACCTCAGCCAATTCCCTGGCTACTATGTGTCAGGTGATGGTGGCTATTTGGATGAAGACGGTTACCTGTTCATTATGGGACGTATTGATGACGTGATTAATGTCGCGGGGCATCGTTTATCGACAGGCGAAATGGAAGAAATTGTCGGTGGTCATCCGGCGATTGCGGAATGTGCAGTGGTGGGTATTCACGATGATCTGAAAGGGCAACTCCCACTTGGCTTTGTGGTACTGAAAGACGGCGTAAAAGTGGACGAGCTTGATCTTGAAGGTGAGCTTGTTGGCAAGGTACGTAGTGAGATCGGTGCGGTTGCCTGCTTTAAGCATGCATTGGTTGTGGATCGCTTACCGAAAACACGTTCGGGTAAAATTCTGCGCCGAACCATACGTCAAATAGCCGATGGTGAAAAATACACCGTTCCGTCAACGATTGATGACCCAAGTAGCTTGAACGAAATTGAACGAGTGTTAAGACGCTAATTAAAACTCAATTCTAACTAACCCCTGATCCTCGAACTCTGTAGGTTGGTTCTGCCTCTGTACGTTTATTAAGTGCAGGGGCTTTTTTGCTTGTAGATCGCGTAAACGTCTCGTGCAGGCAATTTTGTGACTTGCCAATACAGCATTTTCCTCACAAACTACAGCCATTCAATTTTTAGTGACCCTTTGTATGACCACGTTTGTAATTAAATCTGCGTGTTTTAGCGACCTTGAGTCGCTCAACGACCTTATGTTTGAGCTGCATGATGAGCATCATCTTCAATCTCCTGAGCTGTTCAAAACTGCAGAGGAGATAGAGCAAGAAAAAAGTATTGCTCGATACATTGATGATCCTGAATGTCTTGTTTATGTAGCAAAACAAGGAGATGAAATTATTGGTTTTATCTCTGGTCATTTCTGTGAACTTGTTTCTACCGTCAGTCAGCCGGTTATGATGGGAAGTGTGGATGAGCTCTATGTGTTACCTGAGTTTCGGAAACAAGGCACGGCTCAGGCATTGATTAACAAAATTGAGTCAACGTTCTCTGATTACGGTGCAAAACAGATGTTTGTTGAAGTATGGCACTTTAACCAGGGTGCAATCTCTTTGTATGAAAAACAAGGGTTTGCACACCATATTCACTATCTAAGAAAGCCGTTGAGCTAATGGCCATGCTTAACTTTAATATTGTGATACACATTCTAGCGAATTGAAATCATTCAGTTCGTCAATAGACTTTTCTCTATAAGTTGCTCGCAATGTTAGTAAATTAATATGCGCCCACATTGGTATTGGCGTTTTTGTCTGCTTGTTTATTAGTAGCACGAGGATCGTGCTTACAAAAACAAGAGGACAATATTTTGAAACTAACAAAATCGTTACTTGCGTTGGCTGTTTTGCCAATGTTCGCAAGTGCTGATGATTTGTCACAGACACAAAATCACACTATACAACCCCAGATCGTAGGCGGCATCACTGCTGATCCTAGTGAGTGGAGATTCTACACCCAAATTGTTAGCCGTTATGGTAACCGATCATATTGTGGTGCCAGTTATATTGGGAATGGCTACGTCCTGACTGCGGCACACTGTGTCGAGGGTGATTCACCGAATCAGATTGCGGTTAAAATTGGTGGCGTCGTTTACAATGGCACTGACGGTGTTCGAGCTAACGTGAGTGAAATCCACATGCACCCGGCATATCGCCGAGCAACGCTTTCTCACGATCTCGCAGTATTAAAGTTGGACTCTGTACCTCAAGGTGTTGCTGCGGTTGAAATTGCCGATGGCAGTCTAACGCAATACGCCAGCATCGGAGATTGGCTTACAGTCGCAGGTTTAGGGAGAACCTCTGAAGGAGGAAGCTCTCCATCTCGATTGCAAGAAGTTGACGTTCCGCTCGTGTCGGACACTACTTGTCGTCAAGCCGGTGGTAATTACACAACCGTTGGAGAGGTGTCTTTCTGCGCGGGAATTCCTCAAGGTGGGATAGATTCCTGTCAGGGAGATAGCGGTGGCCCAATCGTTATTAATCGTGGTGGCGTAATTACTCAACTTGGTGTGGTCAGTTGGGGGATAGGTTGTGCTCGTCCGGGTATGTATGGTGTTTATAGCGATATCGCCGCCATGCGCAATTTTGTTAATGGTGTCATTGGCACGACTACACCTCCGAAAGAGAATGTTTCTGTTGGGTATACCACCGAACAGACATTGGCATCATTTAATGTTGGCGAGTTGCAGCAACATAGTTTTGTTATCAAAAATTCAGGTAACACGACGTTCACTGTAGAAAACGTTCGCGCGTTTGCTTCTGGCGTTGCTGATGCTGCCGTTATTGCAAATGATCAGTGTTCTCAGGCGACGTTAGCAATGAATGCAAGCTGTCGTGTCGATGTCGAATTTGGAGCAGCTCAGGCGGGAGAAGCAAGAGTTGCTTTGAACTTCAACGTTGATAAGACCAGTACACAATATCAGGCGCTAGTGTCGGCTCAAGCGAAAACAGTGACAACGCCTCCAACAGATAACTGCGCAGCAGAATGGCAAGCGAGTACGGTGTATCTCAAAGGGGATAACGTTACTTGGAATGGCAAAGTGTGGCAGGCGCAGTGGTGGACTCAAGGCGATAACCCAGCAGACTCTGGACCTTGGGGTGTTTGGCAAGAAGTTCGCGACGCACATTGCAAGTCTAACTAACCATCAAGCATTCAAAAGCTGATTCGTTGGTGACTTGAGGTAGAATTCATTCTTGGTTTCAACGAGCAGCGCATAGTTATCATAAGCAGGGTTTATTGTTTTCGAATAATAAGCCCTTTTTTATTGTTCCAACTTTGAGAACCCATAAAATGTGTATGACTTTATCCTGACGCTACCTTCATATAACTGGCAGAATTGCGATCAACATTTCATGTTTTGTCTGATTTTTGTCAGGTTTGCATTAAATTACTCTCCAATGAGCTTCAAGATCATGCTTTATTCGATCAACGTTGTTTGGCATAACTCGTTACTTAATTTTTATCGAAAAAGATAAGATTAACTGCCATTATTCATTGGTTATCATAATGTTTACTTAAGGTCATATTTTGTGTTGAGACAGCTGTTATTACTCATCCTTTGTTTTATTTTGTTACCTGTTTCACCAATCTCTACGGCTAAAGCTGCCGCGAGCGAAGTAAAAGGGGCGCTCTGCGTTGTTCGTGCTGACGACAAGTTAGTGCTAGTTCATGAAATATTGACGGATAAGATTTCTCTACCTGGTGGGACAATTATTGATGGAGAATCTCCCAAAGTTGCTGCGCAAAGAGAAACGTGGGAAGAAACGGGTTTAGTGGTCACGGTTGGGGAGGAACTTGGCAGAACAGACACCGCGGTTTATTACGATTGCATATCAGATTCTGAGGTTATTGCTTTTTCGATGAACAATTCCTTAGGTGGGAATGAGTTACCTATTTGGTTTGCTCCTCACTACGGAGTAGAAATCGCATCTGCAATGTTACTTGGACCATCCGAGCTGCCATCATTTTTGTACCGCTATCCCGCTCAATGGCCACAAGCCATTCAGTTTTTTGAACAAGCTACTCAGCAGTCCGCATCTTATGTGACTCAGCTGATCGAATCCGCGCCTTCATTTCGTCAGATTGAATTGAGGTGGATGAAAGACTTACAAAGCTGGGTAGGGGCTTTATCAGAAACGAGTTTCGAGGTAGCGAATCAGATCTCAAATCTTGTTATAGAACTGACAGAACCTACGATACTGCTTTTTCTATTTCCGTTAGTAATGATGCGGTTTGGCAGTCGATTTGTATTCCGACTCTTTTTCGCTATTAGCGCGACGTCCCTGATGGTACTTGTAGCTCAACAGGGCTTTGCGCTTCCTCGCCCGCATGTCTATATACCAATGATGGAGTTAACACACAGCTTTGGATTTAGTTTTCCAAGTTTGCCTATTGCCGTTTGGTTTTGTGTTTTAACCTTTTTATTTCAGAGAACACATTATTTCGGTTTGAATGGTACGACCGCTGTTATGATGCTCATCACGCTTACTATTATGTTATGTAAGTTTTTCCTTGGTAGCGCCTTTTTCTTAGATATGTTGTTTGGTGCGCTGTTAGGAAGCTTGGTGGCCTGGCATGTTCTGCGATTGGAAACAAATCAAGACGTGAATGTTGATCAAGTGCTGAGCTCAAAAGGCGTCTGGTTCATTATGACTGCGGTAACGGCGGTCATCTCTGTTATCTGGCCATTACCTGTGTTTGGTCGTTGGTTGGCTATTTTAATTACGGCATCAGCATTGGTTATGACGTTTAGAGAGTCAAAAGTGCATTTGGATTCTCGTCAGATGATTTTTGTAACGCTTGCGTTGGTATTCGTTGAGCAACTTTATTTGTACTCAAGCTCTGTTGTCTCGTTTAGTGGTTTGTGGTCATTGGTATTGTCGACGTTGCATTATCCATTGTTGATGTTGCTGTTTATCTTGCTTGCAAGAAAGCTGATTCATGAAAAACAACAGAGAGAAACAGTGCTAGATTGATGGTTGTATGTTTTCTTTCTCAGGCATACGAGTAAAAAGAAAGCCTTGCTTTACAGCAAGGCTTTTTTGTATGTTGAGTAGCTCAACAATGTGGCTTTGCGTATATCTGACGCCATGGCTGAGTTAAAGGTAATAACGTTGATGCCATTGCGGCGGAGAGAATTAAGCGTTAAGGACGAATTTTTCAATCGCTTTAGCTACACCGTGTTCATCATTACTTGCCGTAATGTAATCAGCGATTTGTTTGGTCTCTTCCATTGCATTTGCCATCGCGATGCCAAGGCCAGCGTACTTCAGCATGTGGTGGTCATTTTCAGCATCACCCATACAGATCACTTCTTCCGGTTGAATACCTAGATACTCAGCAATTGCAGCAACACCAATACCTTTGTTGCTCGCTGGGTTAAGAAATTCCAGGAAGAACGGGGCGCTTTGAACCACCGTAAACTCTTCACGCATTTCAGACGGAAGCGCAGCGATGACCTCAGTTAACTTACTTGGCTCGGCAACCATCATTGCTTTGATGATTGGATGATCATCTTCTAGCGATTCAAAATTAATCTCTGTTACATTTAAGCCATTAATGTTGGCTTCGATGTCAGTGTATGGGTTTTTCTCATTGGTGATCAAGCCATGTACTTGGCTGAATGCGTGCACATAAGCGCCTAATTCTTTCGCTTTACGAGCGACTAATTTAGCTGCCTTACCATCAATGATTTGCTGGTGGATGATTTCATTTGTTCCTACGTTCTTAACCATAGAGCCATTGTAGAAAAGGACAAAATCTTTATCGGAATGGATATTCAGTTCGTCGAGCTTGCCTTGCATTCCTTCTAATGGGCGACCAGAAGCGAGAACGACAGTAACGCCTGCTTCTCGAGCCTTTGCGATCGCTTGTTTGTTTTCTTCAGAGATTGCTTTATCACTATTGAGCAGTGTGCCATCCATATCTAATGCGATCAGTTTATACATCATTTCTTACCTTAAAGTTTTTGGGAACTGTAAGTGAATAAGGTTTGGTATAACGCGAACCAGAAACCTACGCTCACCGCGACTATGAAACTACAAAATGGTCTATTTTAACAATTAATTTTTGGTTTAAATTGACCTAGACACGTGTGTCCATTAAGGTCTTCGCCTCGAAGTATTATGAGTTGAGTGAGTTCTACGTTGTATAAGCTAAATGAGATGTTTGAAACCATCCAAGGGGAAGGGGTTTTCACTGGAGTACCTGCTGTTTTTGTTCGCCTTCAAGAGTGTCCGGTTGGTTGCTCATGGTGCGATACCAAACAAACGTGGTATGCAGATGAGAATGACCAACGTCAAATTGGTGATATTTTGGTGAAGACGGAAGATTCTCCGACATGGTGCGTCGCATCTGCCGAGAACATCGTAGAGCAATATCAACTGCAAGGCTTTAATGCTAAACATATCGTGATTACTGGTGGGGAGCCTTGTATTTATGATCTACGCCCTTTAACAGAGGCGTTTGAGGATATGGGTTGCCAATGCCAAATCGAAACCAGTGGCACATCAGAAGTCATCACGTCAGAAAATACATGGGTGACCGTGTCACCAAAAGTGGCGATGAAGGGTAAACTGCCAGTTCTCAATAGCGCGTTAGAGCGTGCGAATGAGATTAAGCACCCTGTTGGTACACAAAAAGACATCGACCACCTTGATGAGCTATTGGCAAATGCGAATGTCGCGGTTGAGACTGTCATTGCATTGCAGCCTATTAGCCAAAAGCCTCGTGCAACGCAATTGTGTATTGAAACGTGCATTGCTCGCAATTGGCGCTTGTCTGTTCAAACTCATAAATATCTAAGTATTGCTTAAGAGCGGAGAGAGAAATGAAAAAAGCCGTTGTTGTTTTTAGTGGTGGTCAGGATTCCACGACTTGTCTGGTTCAAGCACTTAAAGAGTTTGATGAAGTTCATGCCATTACTTTTGATTATGGTCAGCGCCACAAGTTAGAGATAGAAGTGGCACAAAAGATCGCAAAGGATCTTGGCGTCAAAGCGCATAAAGTGATGGATGTTGGCCTTTTAAACGAACTTGCGATTAGCTCTCTCACGCGTGATGACACCCCTGTCTCACACGAATTGCAAGAAAACGGCCTACCAAACTCTTTTGTTCCTGGCCGTAACATTCTATTTTTAACGCTCGCAGGAATCTACGCCTACCAAATTGGGGCTGAAACCGTAATTACTGGCGTGTGTGAAACTGACTTTAGCGGTTATCCAGATTGTCGTGACGATTTTGTGAAAGCAATGAACACGGCTTTGGTGAAAGGGATGGACCGTAACCTGACGATCAAAACACCGTTAATGTGGCTAAATAAAGCAGAAACGTGGGCGTTAGCTGATCAATATGACGCGTTGCAACTGGTTCGTGAAAATACGTTGACCTGCTACAACGGGGTCATTGGTGATGGTTGCGGTGATTGCCCATCGTGCGATTTGCGCAAAGCTGGCTTAGATGATTACCTAAACAATAAAGAGACCGTAATGCAGTCTCTTGTGAACAAGCAGGCTGCTGACGTTTAGTCGTGCCTTGCTTTACTGGCTAACATAGTCAGAACTTAGGCTAATTGGCTCATTGTATGCGTCTATAATGATGTTTTTTCCCTGCTTTTTAGCCTGGTATAAAGCTTGGTCTAGTATCGAATAAAGTTCATCAAAGTTGGTAAGCGGCATTGATGTTGAGAGATAGGCCAAGCTAGCAGTTACACTCAAATCACTATTATTTACCGTGCGTACGCACTTCTCTGAAATCGTTTTGTGTAGGCTTTGCACCCGGAAAGGAACGTCAATTTCATCGACGTTTTTCAATAATAAGATAAACTCTTCTCCACCCAAACGGCCGATATACTCTCCCTTATTGAGCTTAGCTTTAAGCACTTGGCAAACTTGCTGTAACACCAAGTCGCCAGTCGGATGACCGTATTGATCATTTATCGTCTTAAAGTCATCAAGGTCGATTAATGCTAAAACATAGCGGAAGTCTTCGTCCGCTTTGGAGGTTTGACCTTTGATGGTCTCTATAATTGCCGCTCTATTCAACGCACATGTTAGACTATCTATTTTGGCTTTTTGTCGTGTTTGTCGCTGAAGTATCAATGCCAGAATGAGCAAGACCAACAAACAGGAAACCACAAAATTATAAGTGCGCTTTTGATCGGTAAGCTTCTCAAATTGATGCTGATTTAAGCTTTTTTCATTATTCAACCGAGCGACTTGAAGATCATATTCGTACTCTTTCTTTGTGAGGTCTAATGCCTCTAATGCTTTAATATTGCTAGCGTCTCGGTTGGCCAATTCAATGGTTGAATAGGCTTCGTGGTGCTCTAATGCCAGTTTATAATCACCTTGGGCTTGGTATGCTTCGGAAAGGAGTAATTGAGCTTGTGCCTGTAATAATGGTCTAGAGTTATTGATCGCTAGTGTTAACGCGACTTTGCCATGTGCAATCGATTTTTCAGTAGCATGGTTTTTCAAATACGCGAACCCAGCAGCTAAATGCCCTTCCGTTTCGAGGTGCGTATTTTCATACGTTTCAGCAATGTCTAAAGCTTTTCTAATGTAATCTACTGCGGTATCCAGTTGCCCACTTTCGGCTAAAACCGCAGACAGCCCTAAGTAGCTTAACCCTTGACCATATGGGTATTGGAGCTGGTTGAGTATTGTTAATGCATTTTGATAATGATTGATGGCTTTATCGAATTCTTTGGATTTCTTATACATTGCCCCAAGGCTATGTTCGACTTGGGCGACTTTGAGTGGTGTCCCTTCATCTTGACGAGCGAGTAGGGCTTGGATGAGATATTGTTCTGATTGTTCAAACTGCCCAAGCTCTGCAAGTAAATTTCCGACGTCATTGTAAATGCCAGAAGGATCGCTTTGAGCAGACATGTTCGCCAGCAGCTTTCTATAAAGACTCAGCGCTTTTTCATAGTCGCCACGATAGTTATAATTGTTCGCTACCACACGTAACGCGAGATCAATAGGGAAGTTTTCTTGGTGTTGTTGACTTAGATGGCTTTCTAACGACGAGCAATAAAAGTTTGCTTTGTGATAACGACCTTGTTGATTCAAGGTATAACAGAGCTGATAGTTCATCAAAGCTTTGCCTTCAGAATCTGAAGTCTGCTTCATTTTTTTTCGCAACGAAGAAAAGCTATTTACTGAGGCGTCATAACTACCATGCTTACGTTCATTTAAGGCAAGAATGTACTCTGACTCCAACTGAGCAAAGTTATTGTTGAGAACTTGGCTGCTACCATAGTACGGCTGTTTTATGTTCGACATATATTCATAAATCAGCCCGCTGACGTAGAGTTTTTCGCTGTGCGATTTCGCTGTGTGGTATCGATCTTGAAGCATGCTTAATGCTGAGTCAGGATTACTTCTCAATGTGGTTTGATAAACGGCGTGCCACTGCGTGATATTTTGTTCTGGCTCAATATCTTGAGTGTCACTAGCATATACCGGGGCGAGTAAGAGTGACGCAAGCAAAGGATAGAGCGTGCGCATATTTAAACGTGCCTTATGTTCTTTTGTTGCTTTGGAATTGGAGAATCATAGCGCTATTAATTGATCAGCGTTGTGATTGAGTTGGGTGTACGAAGAAAAAGAATAGGAAAACTATGCACTTGGTCGATATATCAAAAAAGAGCATAAAAAGAAAGACCCCAACATAAAGTTGAGGCCTAGAAGTCGTTACGCAATGTAAAGCTTAGCTAGATCTTGAGGCTCCATTTCTTTGCCTTCTAGCTGATCGTTCCAGTTAGTACCAACAAGAACACCATCTTCTGCAAGAGTTAAAAGCCAATCTTCAACAAAGATATCTAGTGGGATTTCTAGTACAGTGAAGTCAGCCCATTCTTCAACATTGTGCGCTTCTGCATCTTCTTTAGAAGACCAGAAAGGCATGACTTCACTGTTTTGGAATTCAGTTGAATCGCAAGATAGCCAACCTTCTTCATTGCGTAAACCCCAAACCAGTTGGTTTTCTTTTGTTTCTGCAACAAAAAGGTCAAGGTTTGCTTGGATATCTGATGTAAGTTTGCTCATTTCAAAACTCTCGTTGTTATGACGCCGCTAGGGTAACACTAAAGTGCCGATTCCTAAAGCATAATACGGTTATTGCAATGAGTAAAAATAAAGGAGCCGAAGCTCCTTTTCTTATGTCATTCTAGGTTTATTAATGCTTGTTTGAACAAACATTAATACAGATATTTTTACCTTTCAGGGAGGGTAGTGAATATTGTCCACTCTTTTTTAATCTCGCCTTTATAACCAACGACAGAAGCAGTTACTCGGCGGTTTAAAGCGTGGCTGACTTCATCGGTACCTTGTTGCGCTAGGTGAGTATCTCCAAAGCCAACAATACGAACTCTGCTCGGTTCGATGTTGTAGCTCAATAGCGCCTCACGGACATTGCGTGCTCGTCTCTCTGATAGATCTTGGTTGTGTTGAGAGCCACCAACTTTACTCGCGTAGCCGTGCAGTTCGATCGACGTAGTAGGGTATTCTTTTAAAAAATCGGACAGTTCACGTACTTGTCTTCTGAACACGGGATTGATTTCATCAGAATCATTGGCAAAAAGAATTCTTACTTGCATGTTATCTGATGCTTTAATGTATTCGCCGCAACCGTCATTATCGACTTCTGAGCCTTCCGGTGTGCCAGGGCACATATCTCGAGCGTTGATGACGCCATCGTTATCTTCATCTTGAAGGTCAGCAATTTGCTCTGCACTTGGTACAGGTCGATAGTCATACTCGTCTTCAGCAGCAACCTGTTGAGTAACGGCGAGAAGACTTAATACAAATAGAATTTTCATTGGTTTCATGATCAGTACTCCACCTTTTCATTCCATTCCGTAGGCACATCGACTCGCAAGGCATTTAACAATTGGCCGGTCGCATTCATTACACGGTATTTCGCGTATTGCTCTGAATATCGAGCATCCAAGTAGTTTTTTCTCGCTTCAAATAACTCGTTTTCAGTATTTAACAAATCCAAAAGGGTTCGTTTACCGATGCGATACTGTTTCTCGTAGGCGATAACAGTTTCAGATGCCGAATCTACGTGATCCGCCAGAAACTCTTTTTGCTGAAGCGTTAAATCTAACGCGCTCCATGATAGACGAAGCCCTTCTTCAACGCTACGGTATGCGCGTTCTCGTAAATCTTTGGCTTTGTTTAGTTGATAGGCAAAGTTTTCAGCATTGGCGACATCACTACCACCATTAAAGAGGTTGTAACGCATACGCAGCATCGCTGTCGTTTCATCACTGCTTCCTTCGATACCGCTTGCATCATCACGCCACGTTTGAGCCGCTTCTACAGATATCGTTGGATAGTAAGTTCCCTTAGATTGCTTATATTGGAACTTAGCTGAGTCTACATCTGCCATCGAAATTTTGATTACTGGATGCGATTCAAATGCCAAGTCAATTGCTTCATCTATGGTGTAGGGAATAAAGTTCTGGTCCGCTCGCGGAAAAATCAATCCTTGTGGGGACTGTCCGACAAGGCGTGTAAACGTGGTGTGGCTGTCATATAAGTTGTTCTGAGCCGCCACCAAGTTACCGTGAGCTTTTGCTAAACGAGCTTCTACTTGAGTTAGGTCAGCAGTAGACCCAAGTCCTGAGTTAACTCGCTTTTTAATGTCTTCGTAGATCTTCTTATGAACCTTCAAGTTGTTTTCTGAAAGTGTAAGAATTTCATAAGCTTTTACTGAATCTAAGTAAACCTTTGCCACTTCGAGTGCCGTGTCTTGAGCATCAGCGAGCAGTTGATAACGAACTGATTCTGCGTCAGCTGCTGTTCGATCCATATCGTTAAGCGTCGCAGAACCGTCCCATATCAGCTGGGTTAGTGTCACGGTGGCTTCTTTTCTTGTCAGATCCGTTGAATCTCGCCCTGATTCTGCTGGGTTAATGCCTTCATAACCGATACCGGCGTCTAAATCTACGGATGGGAGGTAAGCACCGCCAGATGCTTCATTCACATACTGCTTGCTAACGAATTCATTGAACGCACTTTTGATGTCAGGATTGGTTTTTAATGTGTTTTCAACCGCTTGCTCTAGTGTTTGCCCCAAAGCATGACTAGCTGCGAACACACCAATGCAAAAGGCGTTGGCACGAGTCCACTTCACTGTGATTCTCCTAGATAATAATAAAATTTCTCGAGGTGAGAGGGCTTATAAGTGGGATACCTATAAGGTCGTCAATAATTTAGCGCACAATAACATTAATACACGATGAAGTAACCTGTTGATTCATTGTTCATTTGTTTCATTCTTGATAAATCAATTCATTTGGTGGGTCTAAATTTTGAATAAAGATCCCGATTTTAAAGTGAAATTGATGTTTAACAAGAGTTGAGTGGCTTTTATTAAAACAAGATAAATATGCACCTAGATTCCTATTGATGTATGACACATAATTACTTAATTGAGCATCAAATTGCTGTTATTGCACTATATAATCAGGCAATATATAGCAAATTAGTATTGTTAGTCAAAAACTTGACAGTTATTTAGGGTTAAGATTTATATGGATCGTACAGCGTTAGTGTCACTCGGTAATCAAGTCGTCGTAATAGGTTTAGATGGGGAGCTGAGAGTCCTAACAGAAGGACAACAGCCCCTACCAGGTGAAGTGGTAGTGGCAACGACAGATGCTGCACCTCTAAATTTGAGCATTCAACTAACTGAAGAGCAAGGCTCAAAAGATATTTCTGATGATGTGGCACGAATTATTGGTGCTATTGAGCAAGGTCAAGACCCTTCTATAGTTGATGAAGAACTCGCGCCAGCTGCGGGTGAAAACAGTGGTTCAAGTTTGCAAAATAGTGCCACGATTGCACGGGATGGCACTGAAGTACTGGCCTCAACAAATTTTGAAACTATTGGCTTGGAATCCCTCGGCTTATCTGAAACACAAGCGTTGACCTTAAATGACTTTTTCGCAACAAATATAGAAACCAGTGGAGATGGCTCAAATAAACCGCTTACTAATTCTCCAGTGACATTAAGCGCTATCGAAGAAGATAGCGATCCCATCACGATAACTACCGAAGAATTACTATCGAATGTCGATATTGACGATGCTGATACTCTTATCGTTACAAACGTCACTATTGAGAGTGGGAATGGCACTTTAATTGATAACAACGATGGATCTTGGACTTATATCTCAGAAGCTGATGATGATACTGAGGTGTCATTCTCCTATGACATCATTGATGACGATGGGGGTGTTATTAATGGCACCGCTAATTTAGATATTAAGCCTGTTAATGACGCGCCAATAGCGACTAACGATGCGATTCAAACTGACGAAGATTCCCAGGTTGTAATTGATGTGCTCGCTAACGACAGTGACATTGAAGGTGACGATTTATCCATTACTTCTGCTTCTGTATCAGAAGAGCAAGGTATCGTTGAGATTGTCGATGGTAAGCTTGTTTTCACTCCGGCTGAAAACTTCAATGGTAATGCAACTATTAGCTACACTATCTCAGATGGTGAGCTAGAGGATGAAGCTCAAGTCTCGGTAATAGTAAACTCAGTTAACGATGCGCCTATTGCCCTTAATGACGCAACAATTACAAAGGAAGATACCTCAGTAACGATTGATGTGTTGCCAAACGACACTGACATCGATGGTGATACGTTAAGCATTGAATCGGCGTCTGTGCCGAGTGACCAAGGTCAAGTCGAGATTATTGACGGCAAGCTTGTATTTACGCCAACTGAGAACTTCAATGGCGACGCTGAGATCACTTACACCGTCACCGATGGTGCGCTGACTGACGAAGCGACGGTCAAAGTTACGGTGAATGCTGTGAACGATACGCCTGTGGTTGAGAGTAGCATTGCAGACCAAACCTTGGCGGAAGATTTCACGCCATACACGATCGATCTGAATACGGCCTTCAGCGATGTGGATAACGTTGATGGCGAGCTGAGCTTCAGCGTTTCTGGCAACAGCAACATTCAAGTGGCGATCGTCAATGGCATTGCTACGTTCACTCCAACCGCGGACTGGAACGGCTCAGAAATCCTAACGTTTACTGCCACCGATCCAAGCGGCGAGAGTGTTAGTCAAACCGTGAACTTCACAGTTGCCCCTGTGGCGGACATCGTGGCAGACAGCGCGACGGTTGTGGAAGACACGCCTACCATCATCAAGGTTTTAGGTAACGATACGTTCGAAGGCGACGACAAAGTGGTGTCGCTTGATACCAATAACGGTCCAGCTAACGGCACGGTCTCGGTCAATCCTGATGGCAGCGTAACTTACACGCCAAACGACAACTACCACGGTGTGGACAGCTTCACCTACATCGTTACGTCCGGTGGGGTATCGGAGTCCACCACGGTGAACGTCGATGTGACACCAGTGAACGATGCGCCAATGGCGAAAGATGACACGGCAACAACACAAGAAGATACCGCTGTCACGATTTATGTTCTGCCAAACGACACCGATGTGGATGGCCATGAGCTGTCTATTCAATCGGCGTCTGTGCCGAGTGTTCAAGGTACAGTCGAAATTATTGATGGCAAACTGGTGTTCACACCGGCAGAAAACTTCAATGGCGACGCTGAAATCACCTACATCGTTACGGACGGTGAATTGACCGACGAAGCGAACGTGACCGTTACAGTAAATCCAGTAAACGATGCACCAACTATCAAAGTTGATGCCGTAGAAAGCATCACTGAAGATGCAGTGAGCACTGATACGGTAGTGGCAACCTTAACGGTTCGCGATACTGACACGCCGGAAGATGAGCTTACGGTGTTGCTAGAAAACAACTCAAACGGTTACTTCGTGTTGGTTGGCAATGAAGTCAAGCTAACTCAAGAGGGTGTTGACGCGGTTAACAACGATGAACTCGACCTTAGAGACCTGACTATCAGCGCGTCAGTGTCGGATGGTGTTAATCCAACGGCTAGCGACAGTGATAGCTTGGTTGTGAATCGTGTTAACGATGCGCCAACAGTTGATAATGTCATTACAGATCAAGTGTTATCGGAAGATTTCGATGCATACACGATCGACTTGAATGAAGTATTCAAAGATTCCGATTCCTCGCTAGAATTCTCAGTCTCTGGCAATAACAACATCCAAATTTCTATTGTGAATGGTGTTGCTACCATCACTCCGACTGCGGATTGGAATGGCAAAGAGACAATTACGTTCACAGCTAAAGACCCAAGCGGTGAAAGCGTAAGTCAAACGGTGAACTTTACGGTAGCACCAGTAGCTGACATTGAGGCTGATAGTGCGGATGTAGTCGAAGACACACCAACCATCATTAACGTCTTAGGTAACGACACGTTCGAAGGCACTGATAAAGTGGTGTCTTTGGACGCCGATAATGGTCCTAAAAATGGCACCGTCATTGTGAATAACAACGGCACGGTGACCTACACACCAGATGACAACTACGTCGGCAAAGATACGTTCACTTATGTCGTGACATCAGGCGGTGTATCCGAATTCACTACCGTTGAAGTCAATGTGACGCCGGTCAACGACGCGCCAGTGGCGAAAGATGACATCGCTACGACACAAGAAGACACCGCAGTTACTATTGATGTTCTGCCAAACGACACTGATGTGGATGACGATAAGCTGAGTATTGAATCAGCCTCTGTACCTAAAGAGCAGGGTACGGTTGAAGTGGTGGATGGAAAACTCGTTTTCACTCCTGCAGAAAACTTCAATGGCGACGCTGAAATTACCTACATCGTAACGGATGGTCAATTGACCGACGAAGCGAAAGTGGTAGTTACCGTTAACCCAGTAAACGATGCGCCAACTATCAAAGTTGATGCCGTAGAAAGCATCACTGAAGATGCAGTGAGCACTGATACGGTAGTCGCAACCTTAACGGTTCGTGATACTGATACGCCAGAAGACCAATTAACCATTTCTCTAGAAAACAACTCAAACGGCTACTTCGTGTTGGTTGGCAATGAAGTCAAGCTAACTCAAGCGGGTGTTGACGCGGTTAACAACGATGAACTCAACCTTAAAGACCTTACTATCAGCGCGTCAGTGTCGGATGGTGTTAATCCAACGGCTAGCGACAGTGATAGCTTGGTTGTGAATCGTGTTAACGATGCGCCAACAGTTGATAATGCCATTACAGATCAAGTGTTATCGGAAGATTTCGATGCATACACGATCGACTTGAATGAAGTATTCAAAGATTCCGATTCCTCGCTAGAATTCTCAGTCTCTGGCAATAACAACATCCAAATTTCTATTGTGAATGGCGTTGCCACTATCACTCCGACTGCGGATTGGAATGGCAAAGAGACAATTACGTTCACAGCTAAAGACCCAAGTGGTGAAAGCATCAGCCAAACGGTGAACTTCACGGTAGCGCCTGTGGCGGACATCGTGGCAGATAAAGCGACGGTTGTGGAAGACACGCCGACCATCGTCAAGGTCTTAGGTAACGACACGTTCGAAGGCGACGATAAAGTGGTGTCGCTCGATACCAATAACGGACCAGCCAACGGCACGGTCGCGGTCAACCCTGACGGCAGCGTAACTTACACGCCAAACGATAACTATCACGGGGCAGACAGCTTCACCTACATCGTTACGTCTGGGGGCGTCAGTGAATCCACCATTGTTAAAGTTGATGTCACGCCAGTAAACGACAAACCTGACAGTGAAGACTTTACGCATGTGGCCGATGATCAGCTTACGCACGTTGTGTTTGATACCGATACGAAACCTTTAGGTGATGGCGACTCTCAGGATCATATAGCGGATATTGAAGATGACTTAAATAGCAACGATCTACATGTTCGGATTACTGAACTGCCAACATCAGGTACGTTGTTCTTTAAAGATAGTGACGGTGAGTTGCACGAAATTAAAGAAGTAAGCGATACGCTTTATGACAAAGACAGTCTTTACTATGAAGCTGATAATGTTGGTTTCTTATTAGGTATCAAGGATCGCCCAGATACTCCTAATAGCTCTGAGTCTACAACAGACTTCAACAATTGGGGGCTAAGTGAGGACGGAGGTCCTTCACATTCCCGTACTGAGCATTTAGTAAATGGTTCCTCCATCACTATATCTTCTGATAGTGATGAGCTTGCTCAATACAACCGCCAGGTGTCACACATCGGCAATGGTATTGCTGACAATGATGGGCAGGGTATTGAGAAGGGTGAAACAATTACGATCGATTTGTCTAATAACCCTGTGGGCAGCGTAAACCTTGGACTAGATGGACTAGGTGGATTGTTTGATTACGGTGATGACAACGCAGCGCTTATTACGGTTACATACTTAGATTCAAATAATGTCCAACAGACTCAAACGTTCGAGTTTTTGAAGCCTGAAGGCAACTTCATGCTATTCCAAGAAACAAGCGTTGGTTATGGGAAAGAGCTAGCTCTTCCTGAAGCTTCGGTCATTACTCAGTTAGATTTTTCTACGAAAAATGAAGGTAACTGGGAGTTACGTTATGTAGAAGGTGTTCCTGCCGAAGACAGCTTTGGATATGTGGCCGTCGACTCTGAAAGTGGCGTTAGCGATCCATCTACAGTCAATATCGTTAATGAAATGCTAGATGGTAATGTTGCTGAAAATGGGCCAAGTCTGTCTGTGGTCGGTGATAGCGTGACTGAGGGTGACAATGTCACGTTTTCGGTTGTTCTAGATGAAGTCACCAGTACTGCTGTTAAGTACCAAGTTGATATGCTTGCTCAAGGTTCTTCAGTTGATAAGAATGACGTAAATCTATCAAATGCAACCTACACAAATGGTGTTGTTTTCTTAGGTGGTTACTTGATTGTTCCTGCAGGTATAAGCAGCTTCGAAATATCGATTCCGACTATTGATGACTTGGTTGTGGAAAGCAGCGAAACGATCGTTCTTGAGCTCGGCGGTGAAACGGGGACGGCAACAGTTCTTGATAATGATAGTACAGAACTTAGCGTAGTAGATGCCGGCGATGTCATTGAAGGAACTGACGCAATATTTACCGTTTTACTCTCTAACCCTGTTCAAGAGGCCGTTGTCGTCAATCTGAAGTCAACAACAAATGATAGCTATACTGCGGAAGATGTTGATCTAGGCACTATGGTAGTGACCTATGTGGATACTCATGGTCAAACTCAAGCATTAGATATAGCGCCTAATGGAGACGTTACTATACCTCCAGGTGTCGCTGAAATTAAAGTCGCAGTCCCGACCAAACTAGATAATGTCCATGAAGGTGATGAGAGCTTTGGTCTGACGGTTACGGAAATCGGTAGTGTCACCAGTAATGGTATTGCAACTGGTAACGCAAATATTGTGGATTCTGATCCTGCACCTTTAGTTAGTATTAGTGCCGATCAAAAAAGCGTAAATGAAGGTGAAACGGCAGGCTTTACGCTGACACTTGATAAAGTTGCAGATGAGAGTGTTACGGTTCATGTCGAATATAGTGGCGTGGCCCAAGATGGAAAAGATTTTGTTGGCGTTCTGAGTGTTGAAGTTCCTGCGGGTCAATCTTCAGCTGCTCTTGACTTACTGACGCTCACCGATGGTATTTATGAGGGCGCAGAATCTTTCACAGTAACCATTAAAGAGGTGGATGGCGCTGATGCGAGCATTGCTTCAAATAACAGCGCAAGTGTTGTGATCGTTGATGCCCAAAGTGCACCGAAAGTGACTATTAGCTCAGATCAATCCTCAGTTGATGAAGGTAGTGATGCAAAATTTATCGTCAACATTGACCAAAAAGCAGATGAAGATGTACTGGTAACATTCACAATCGGCGGGAATGTTGATGACAAAGATTATATTGCTCCAAGTACGTACACAGTCACGATTCCAGCGGGTAAAACGTCGGCGCCGATTGATATAAAAACTCTCGATGATGGTATTTACGAAGATCTTGAAAACCTAACTGTGACTCTAATTGGTACGGTTGGTGCAGATTCGACGCTTGCAAGTGACTCGAATGAAGCAACAGTCTCTATTATAGATGCTCAGCACGCTCCAGAGTTTATTTCTGGCGGCGATAGTGCTGGTGACAAACCAAATGATGATGTTTACGACTTCGGGTCAGTTAACGAAAACACGGTGAGTGGGTCCATTATTGGTACGGTCGTTGCTGAAGATCACGATAATGACGTGCTTGTATACCGCTTTGCAGATGGCTCGACCACTAATGGTATTTTTGATATCGACCCGACAAGCGGAGAGATTTCATTGAACAAGACAATCGATGATGTTGACTTGGGCGATTATACGCTTCAGGTTGAGGTTATCGATGGAACTGGCGGGATTGATACTGCCGAGGTCAATGTTTCTCTGGTAAATGTGAATGATGCTCCTGAATCTTCGCCTTCCGCGGTTGAGATGAGTGAAGATACCCAAGTGATGCTTGATTGGTCATCATTCGGTATTAGCGATGTGGACTCTAACGTATCAGAGCTCTCCGTCCAAATCACAACGCTTCCTAGCGATGGGTCATTAGAGTATAAAGATTCGCAAGGCGATTGGCAGTCTGTCCAAATCCATCAAGTGCTTGATAAATCGCTCTTTGATGAAAACAGTGTTCGTTTTGTACCTGAATTAAATGAGTCTGGCAGTGACAGTTTCGGCGGAAATCAAGTCGGAGACCAGGAGTCTAGTTACGCTCAAATTGGCTTTAAACCAACAGATGGACAGAGTACCGGTCAAGAGTCAACACTAACAATAGACGTAAACCCTATCGCTGATAAACCGAACTTAATCGCAGTGACGCACGAGAACTCATTACCCCAACAAGAGTTTAACGTTACAACATGGAGCAATGTTCAAGTTGGTTCTAGTAATGGCATGGGGGTCAGCGGAGAGACTCTAATTGCAGCGATTAACGCTCTTGATGCAGCAGATGGTACTCATTTGAGTTGGTCAAGTGTGGAAGATTTAGGGACTCATGCAACCTTGGCAAATGAGGCCGTTCTAGTCACATCTCTTGTTTATCTCGAAGCTGGCTCGAGTTACGACTTTGTCGGTCAAGCCGATGATAGCCTTGCAATCAAGTTGGGTGGTACGTTACTTGATCAAGCTCGTTGGGGTAGTGACAGTGGTGATATTAAGGGTGCTAGCTTTACCCCTTCGGTATCTGGCTTTTATCCAATTGAAATTTATCACCATAACCAAAGTGGTCCGGGTAACTTTAATGTGGATGTATCCATTAATGGACAAGCGCCTGTCAATCTGAGCAATAGTAGTCTTTACGTAGTTAGTGATGAAAGTGCACTAGAAGCAACTGATATCAGAACGTCTGAACTACAAGAAGTTAATGGTGTTGCGTTTTACGAAACATATCAGCTGAACGAAGGGTTACAAGATACAGCGATACCGCTCTCTGAAATTAAAGCAAGCTTAAATGATACAGATGGCTCTGAATCACTTAAAGTCACGCTAACTGGCTTACCTGTAGGTGCGATCCTTTCAGATGGAAACAGTTCTATTACTGTAGCAACCATTGATGAAGAACTGGACGTGACAAGTTGGGCATTAGATGCACTTACTGTGACTCCACCAGCTGGCTCCCATGATGACTTCACAATCAATTTGAAGGCAACGAGTACAGAACGCGCGAATGGTGATTCAGCAGAATCTAACTTGGCGATCAATGTTGTAGTAAATGAGAACTTACCGACGGAAACGGAAAGTGATATTGGGAAGACCAACGAAGATAATTCGCTACAGGGTAACGTATTGCGTAATGACTCTGATGACGACAACCTTCTGATGGTTGATCACATTACTATTAATGGCACTGACTATGCGGTAGGTGAAAACGTATCTTTGACCAGTGGCACTTTATTAGTAAACCAAGATGGTAGTTACGTATTTGAACCTACCGAGCACTGGTCAGGTGATGTTCCATTAATTAATTACACCACAAATACTGGCGCAACAAATACGCTTGATATCAACGTTGTCGCAGTTGCAGATGCCCCTGCGATCACGATTAATGTTGGAGATTTAGTAAAAAGAGATGCTGTTGATCCTAATCACAACTTAGCTACTTCTGCGATAGATAAGACACCTACAGAGAATGAACTCGTCGCTGCTGATCTTGGTTTGGATGATGTCGTGCAAAAAAATCACTCATACGCCGGAGTGATGCTAGGAGACAACAACGACAGAAGTGATACCGATAGTTTATTCGTTGGGACTGATTACAATGACACCTTCTACGGTGGCGGCGGTGATGACGTATTTATTGGCGGTGGTAATAACGACTCTTTCTATGGTGATGATGCGTCCACTATTACAGATTATGATGGCCAAGATACGGTTTACTTAACTGGAAACTTCAGTGACTACAAAATGACCTTCAAAGACGATCATGGAGGTCAAGTCCCATATTGGATTTTGCTAGATAATCGTTCTATCGATTCGGTAAACGACCACACAGGTAGTGATGATCGTGGTGATCACTTATATGAAATTGAACGAATTGTTTTTGCAGACAAAGTCGTTGAATTGAAGCCCGACGGCACCTATGAAGTGCTTCAAGAGCGTTGGATTCCCGTTGATATTAACGTTGATTTGGTTGATGTCGATGGAAGTGAAAGCTTGGCGCAAACTGTTTTTGTGGAAGGTTTGCCGGATGGTGTAGAGCTGTATATCGATGGACATGCCGTTAATCAGGACGCAAACGGTAATTACCTTGTCACCCTGGATGCTAACGGTAAGGTCTCTTTAGATATCAGAGTGCCGTTTGATTATGAAGGTAGTCTAGAGTTCCCACTAAGCGTTACCGCGACGTCGGTTGAAGAAGCAAATAATGATGCTGCTTCAACAACAGAGTCTGTTGCGCTTACAGCTCGTGACTATGTTCTAGAGTCGGGTTCACATGGGAACGATCAGATAACGGGCAGTGACGATCACGATATTATTGTTGGCGATGTCCAAGGATTGGAGATTATTGCGGGTCAGGACTACAACATCGCCTTTGTTTTGGATACTTCAGGGAGCATGGGTAACTGGGTAGGAACTGCGAAGCAAGAAGTACTAGATGTGTTTGATGAACTGTTAAGCGCTGCAAATCAGGGTGAGAAGCCTGGAACAGTGAATATTCACCTCAGTGAGTTTGCTTCAAGTGCGTCAGCAGTTATTTCCGTTGACTTGAGTTCTCCAACAGCAAGAGATGAGTTTGTAAAAGAACTGAATAGTGCTATAGGTGATGAGGGTGACGGCGGCACAAACTATGAGGCGGGTTTACAGTCAGCTGTTGAATGGTTTAGCAGTCAACCTAACCCTAATGGCCAAAATATCACGTACTTTGTTACTGATGGTCAACCAAATAGAGCAACGCATCTCTATCATTTAGCGCCGAATGAATTCTCGAAAGTGATTTTGGATGTCGATGATTCTGGCAAGCTTGTTACCCTGCAAGATATAGTTAGTAGCAATAATTATTCATACGGACAGACGGTTATCTACAAAGGTGATGTCGTTATAGATAGTTACGGTCAGGTATATTCACCGCTAACAGGCAGAACTCTAGGGGATATCGACAGATATTATGGTTCTATCCGTTACGATGATGAACGTGGCAGCTCAACACAAGCTCAACATATGTATCAAGTATTAGCAGCATTGTCTTCAGTAGAGTCGATAGGTCTTGGTAGTGGTGTTGATGAACAGACACTTAAGCAGTATGACACTGATGGTGTGGTAGAGTCAGATATCGATGTTACTAAGCTTGCTGAAACGATATTGGGTCAAGATGTGCCCCTGAAACAAGGCTCAGACGCTATTCAGGGTGGAGAAGGTGACGATATCTTGCTGGGTGATTTAATTGAATTTGGCGGTAATGAGCAAGGTTTGAGTGCAATTCAATCACATGTGGCACAGCAAACGGGTCAAGATGTTTCTACCATTGGTGGTGAAGACATCCATGAATACGTTAAAAATAACTTAGAAGAATTCAACCAATCTCACCAAGGTGATAAGTCGGATAACTTATCTGGTGGTGCTGGCAACGATTTACTGTTTGGTCAGGGTGGCAACGACATACTCGTTGGTGGTGAAGGTGATGATATTCTGATTGGTGGTTTGGGTAATGATATCTTAACGGGAGATGAGGGCTCTGACATCTTTAAGTGGAGTGAAGTGACCAACGAGGTTGATACGGTTACTGATTTCAACAAAGATGAGGATACTTTAGACTTCTCCGATCTGTTTGATGACTTATCAAAAGATGAAGTTGGTGAGCTTCTTACTGATCTTCAGTCCGGTGATCATACTGGTGATGTCGGAGAGTATCACGTAGAAGTGGCACCAGATGGCGGCTCGGAAGCGAACTTGAGTATTACGAAAGGTGGCTCGACATTGGACATCCATTTTGATGGTGCAAGTGTCGATGATGTGACTCAAAGTCTGATTGCAAGTTTAGAAGCGCAATACAAAGACATGTAGCATGTCTAGCCACAGGTGAAATTGAAAATCAAAAAAGGTCTAGCATTTTGCTAGACCTTTTACTTTTAAACTCCGTTCATTGCGATGTTAGCTCTTAGGAAGTGTCGTGAAAACGGTCCACTCTTTCTTCACTTCACCTTTGTGGCCAATCACCGTTGCGGTGACTCGACGGTTCAACGCATGACTCACTTGGTCGGTGCCTTGTGTTGCAAGTACCGTGTCTCCATAGCCGACAATGGTGACTCTATCTCCACTAATACCATTCATCATGAGTTCTTTTCTAACGTTCTCAGCGCGGCGTTTAGATAAGTCAAGATTGTGTTCTGCAGTACCAGTACGACTGGCATAGCCCTGAATCTCTATCGATGTATTTGGATACTCCTTCAAGAAGTCGGATAGTTCTCGAATTTGCTCCGTAAAGATAGGATTGATCACATCGGAATCATTCGCGAACAGAACTCGAATTTGCATTTCTTGCGAGGAGTCGACATACGAACCGCAGCCATCGTTATCAATCTCGGCACCTAAAGGAGTACCCGGACATAAATCGCGCTCATTAATGACTCCATCAGAATCATCATCAAGATGATCTGCCCACTGATCGGCAATTGGCGTATCAATATAATCATATTCATCGCCTTTATCGGATGAACTGCATGCCGAAATCATCAATGAGAGTGCAATAAGAGTTATGTATTTCATAATTAATACTCCACTTCTTCTAGCCATTCTTTAGGCATTTCAACCCTTAATGCACTCAACAGTTGACCTGTTGCGTTCATCACTCGATATTTGGCGTACTGCTCTGCGTATTTAGAATCTAAGTAGTCTTTACGTGCCTCAAAGAGTTCGTTTTCAGTATTCAATAGATCAAGCAGTGTTCGCTTACCAATGCGATATTGTTTTTCATACGCAATAACGGTTTCAGATGCCGAGTCTACATGATCTGACAGGAACTCTTTTTGCTGTAGGGTCAAATCCAGTGCGCTCCATGAAAGCCTTAACCCTTCTTCAACATTGCGATAAGCACCTTCACGTAAGTCTTTCGCTTTATTTAACTGATAGGCGAAGTTTTCTGAGTTTGCAGCGTCACTGCCGCCATTAAATAGGTTGTAGCGTAGACGTAGCATGGCAAGAGTCTCATCACTGCGGCCTTTTAAGCCATCAGCGTCGTCACGCCATGTTTGTGAAGCTTCAATGGAAATGGTTGGGTAATTAACACCTTTAGATTGTTTGTATTGAAACTTAGCCGAATCTACGTCTGCGAGCGCGACCTGAATGACAGGGTGCAGCTCAAATGCCAAACCTACCGCTTCATCAATGGTGTATGGAATGAAATTCTGATCCGCTCTTGGAAAGATCAACCCTTGCGGGGTTTGACCCACTAAACGAGAGAACATAGTGTGAGAGTCGTACAAATTATTTTGAGCAGCTGCCAAATTACCGTGTGCTTTTGCCAAACGTGCTTCTACCTGTGTTAAATCAGCGGTAGAGCCGATACCCGAGTTGACTCGTTTTTTAATGTCTTCGTAAATATCTTTGTGAACAGCCAGGTTGTTTTCAGACAGCTTGAGTATTTCGTAAGCTTTTACTGCATCTAGATACACTTTGGTGACTTCAAGTGCTTTATCTGATGCATCGGCTAAAAGTTGAAATCTTACTGATTCAGCGTCAGCTGCGGTACGATCGATATCATTTAAGGTTGCACTGCCATCCCATATGAGCTGAGTTAGTGTTACCGAAGCTTCCTTTCGAGTGTAATCTGTATCCCCACGTCCCACCTCGTCAGAAGGGTCTAATCCTTCATACCCAATTCCCGCATCTAGATCAATAGAGGGCAAGTAAGCACCCGAAGAGGCTTCATTTACGTATTTTCTGCTCGTAAATTCATTAAATGCACTCTTAATGTCAGGATTGTTTTTTAACGTCAATGCCACTGCTTGCTCTAAAGTTTGACCGAAAACGGGTATAGACACCATTAAACTACAGCAGCAAGCAATATTTAGTCGGTTCCATTTCACGGTATTTCTCCTAAAAATTCGTGTTGCTTTTTGCTATTTCATCTCATAACTGAGACGAAACATCATAAATAACAGTGCTTGAGTAAGGGATTTATCAACCTACTGTTAAAACTAGGCTTTTGTTTAAAAATTCCAGAATTTCGCCTTTTTAAACCTTAGCACATATGGCAAATGTTGCTCAGCAACATGGCAAGTTTAGCTCGGAGAAAAGCTTGAATTCTTAATATCATAGCGTTTCACAGCCTGTGTCACTCTGCGCTTTTTCGTAACTCTGCCCCTTGAGTTATCAAACGTCCTACAAGCTACACATACAACGAAAATATGATGATTTTGACTAAACTATAGACGTAAATGTAGAGGTGACAAACTTTTGACTTGGTTTGAAGTGGGGCGAGGTAGATATGGATCGAGTAACTTTGAGCTCATTGATGGGCAACATCGTGGTTATCGGGCTGGATGGGGAAATCAGGACCCTAGAAGAGGGACAACTACCTCAACCAGGAGAGTTAATAATTGATGAGGTATCAGATACTTCTGAGCTTGTGATCGAGCAGGTGACACCACAAGGAAGTTCGATAAATGTAACTGATGATATCACAGCGTTAATTGAAGCAATTGATAGTGGGGAAGACCCGACTGAGCTGGGTGAAGAGTTTGAGCCTGCTGCAGGTGAAGGAAACGGGTCTAGCCCACAGAATACGGGAGCTATAGATCGCACAGGTGCTGAATTACTCGCTAGTACCAATTTTGAGACAGTGGGAACTGACGGAACAGGATTTTCAAGTACTCAGGTAGAGACGTTACTCGATATTTTCCAAATACAACCACCAGAACCAACAGCAATATCAGTTCCTGCAACAGTAATTGTTCAAGAGATTTCTAGCCCAACTGTCAATGAGGGCGATCTGGTTTCCTTCGACGTCACACTTAACCAACCAACAGAAGACAATATCAATATCACTTTTTCTCTGTTCGATCAGACTGCGACTGGTGGATCTACTGACGAGAGCGGAAGTGACTACGTCAACGAGAGTGTTCTCATAACATTTTCCGATGGCACAACAGAAGAAATCTCAGTCGATGACAACGGTATTTTTACTGTGTCGGTCCCGTTAGGTGAAAATGGTTTTACGGTTTCTCTCGACTCTATAAATGACTCTATATTCGAAGGTCCAGAAACATTTACGCTTTCTGGCAACACAGAAGAACAAAGTACACCTGCAACTGGGATTGCAACCATTGTTGATGATGGTAGTGGCCCAGGTTTAAGTCCTGATGATGATCGTCCAACGGTAACGATGAGTGATGCAGGGACGATTAATGAAGGTGAGTTAGCCAGCTTTAAAGTGTCGTTATCTAATCCATCAGCTACAGATGTTGAGGTCGAACTAAGTCTCAACCTCGGTGATACCGAAGCCGGTGACTTAGGTACCTTGGAATACAACACGGGAAGTGGTTGGGTTGCAGTGCCAAACGATGGCGTGGTGACGGTGCCAGCCGGGCAAACCGAATTTGATGTGCGTATCGCTTCCATTGATGACACAGTTTATGAAGGCCCTGAAGATTTCAGTGTGACGGTGACTGGCATTGGGGCGGTACAAGGCAGCGATACGGGTACAGCTACGATTGTGGATGACAGCAGTGGTCCAGGACCAGATCCCGATGATGACCGTCCAAGCGTGAATATTACGGATGCTGGCACCATTAATGAAGGTGAAACAGCTAACTTCAAAGTGACGTTATCGAACGCCTCTGAAGCGGAAACGCAAGTGGAGTTGGGTCTTAATCTCGGCGATACCGAAGCCGGTGACTTAGGTACCTTAGAATACAACACGGGAAGTGGTTGGGTTGCAGTGCCAAACGATGGCGTGGTGACGGTGCCAGCAGGGCAAACCGAGTTTGATGTGCGCATTGCTTCCATTGATGACGCTGTTTATGAAGGCCCTGAAGATTTCAGTGTCACGGTAACTGGCATTGGCGCAGTGCAAGGTAGCGATACGGGTACAGCAACGATTGTGGATGACGGCAGTGGCCCTGGACCTGATCCCGATGATGACCGCCCAAGTGTGACTATTACGGATGCTGGCACCATTAATGAAGGTGAAACAGCTAACTTCAAAGTTACGTTATCGAATGCGTCTGAAGCCGAAACGCAGGTGGAGTTGGGTCTTAATCTCGGCGATACCGAAGTTGGAGATTTGGGCACCCTAGAATACAACACGGGGAGTGGTTGGGTCACAGTGCCAAATGATGGCGTGGTGACGGTGCCAGCCGGGCAAACCGAATTTGATGTGCGTATTGCTTCTGTTGATGACGCCGTTTATGAAGGCCCTGAAGATTTCAGTGTCACGGTAACCGGCATTGGGGCGGTGCAAGGCAGCGATACGGGTACAGCAACGATTGTGGATGATGGCAGTGGCCCTGGACCTGATCCTGATGATGACCGTCCAAGTGTGACTATTACCGATGCTGGCATTATTAATGAAGGTGATACGGCGAACTTCAAAGTGACGCTGTCGAATGCCTCCGAGTCCACTGTTCAAGTCGAGCTAGGCCTCAACTTGAGTGATACCGAAGTCGGTGACTTGGGCACCTTAGAATACAACACGGGAAGTGGTTGGGTTGCAGTGCCAAATGATGGCGTGGTGACCGTGCCAGCCGGGCAAACCGAATTTGATGTGCGCATTGCTTCTATTGATGACGCCGTTTATGAAGGCCCAGAGGATTTCAGCGTTACGGTGACGGGCATTGGGGCGGTGCAAGGCAACGATACAGGTACGGCGACGATTGTGGATGACGGCAGTGGCCCGGGCCCCGATCCAGACGATGACCGCCCGAGTGTGACTATTACCGACGCTGGCACCATTAATGAAGGTGATACGGCGAACTTTAAAGTCACATTATCGAATGCCTCAGAGTCGAGTGTTCAAGTTGAACTCGGCCTCAACTTAGGTAACACCGAAGTCGGAGACTTAGGTACCTTAGAATACAACACGGGCTCTGGTTGGGTTGCGGTGTCAAACGATGGTGTGGTGACGGTGCCTGCCGGGCAGACTGAGTTTGATGTGCGTATCGCTTCCATTGATGATGCGGTGTACGAAGGTCCGGAAGATTTCAGTGTTACGGTAACGGGCATTGGCGCAGTACAAGGCAGTGATACGGGCACGGCGACGATTGTGGATGACGGCAGTGGCCCGGGCCCCGATCCAGACGATGACCGCCCGAGTGTGACTATTACCGACGCTGGCACCATTAATGAAGGTGATACGGCGAACTTTAAAGTCACATTATCGAGTGCCTCAGAGTCGAGTGTTCAAGTTGAACTCGGCCTCAACTTAGGTAACACCGAAGTCGGAGACTTAGGTACCTTAGAATACTACACGGGCTCCGGTTGGGTTGCGGTGCCAAACGATGGCGTGGTGACGGTGCCTGCTGGACAGACCGAATTTGATGTGCGCATTGCTTCTATTGATGACGCCGTTTATGAAGGCCCAGAGGATTTCAGCGTTACGGTAACGGGCATTGGCGCAGTACAAGGCAGTGATACGGGGACGGCAACGATTGTGGATGACGGCACTGGCCCAGGACCCGATCCAGATGATGACCGTCCAAATGTCTACATCGTTGAAGATAGCGTGGGTGTTAACGAAGGTACCGATGCTGTGTATACCGTTAGATTATCGGCGGCGGCCGATATCGATGTGACCGTCAGGTTGAACACCTCAACCGACGGCAGCAACACGGCGGAAGCGGACGATATAGGTAGCTTTGTGGTGACCCTTGCTGATGGTGTGACAGTGGTGAATGCCAACAGTGACGGTACGTATACCATTCCCGCCGGTGAGAACGAGCTGAAAGTCACTGTGCCAACCACAGATGATGGCGTCTACGAAGGGGATGAAACCTTCACTGTGGCGGTACAAGGTGACACGGGCGTCCTAGGCAGTGACAGTGCGCTGGGCATTATTTACGACGGTGGTAACGGCCCTGGTCCCGATCCAGACGATGACCGTCCAAGTGTCTATATTGTCGAAGATAGCGTGGGCGTGAATGAAGGTACTGAGGCTGTGTATACCGTCCGGTTGTCGGAGGCTGCCGATATTGACGTGACGGTAAGGTTGAGCACATCAACAGGAGGAACTAATACGGCAGAGCCTGGCGACATTGGTGCTATTAAGCTGACATTATCTGATGGAGTAACTGTGGTGACCGCCAACAGTGATGGCACGTATACTATCCCAGCAGGTGAAACCGATCTCAAACTGTTTGTCCCAACCACGGACGACGATGTGTATGAAGGAGATGAAACCTTCACGGTTGCAGTGCAAGGTGCAACTGGAGTACTTGGTACTGACACTGCGTTGGGCATTATTTACGACGGCGGTAACGGCCCTGGTCCTGACCCGGATGATGATCGCCCGACCGTATCTATCTCAGATGCGGGTATCGTAGATGAGGGTGATATCGCGACGTTTACCGTGTCATTGAGTAATGCTTCGGAAGGTACAGTCCAGGTGCAGTTGACCTTAAACCCAGACGAAACAGAAGTGGATGATCTTGGCTCGCTAGAATATAACACAGGAGCAGGTTGGGTTGCTGTGCCTGTCGATGGCATCGTAACAGTGCCAGCAATGCTTACCGAATTTGATGTGCGCATTGCGACCATTGATGATGAAGTTTATGAAGGTCCGGAAGACTTCAGCGTGACCGTGACGGGTTTGGGCGCAGTTCAGGGCAGCGACACTGGTTTGGCGACCATTGTGGATGATGGCACTAAAACGGATGACGATCGACCAACTGTGTCTATCTCGGACGCGGGTACCATTGATGAAGGTAGTTTCGCTACATTTACCGTGTCATTGAGTAATGCCTCAGAGGCAGCGCTCCAGGTTCAGTTAACGCTGAATCTGGATGAAACAGAAGTAGGTGACCTTGGCACTCTAGAGTACAACACCGGTTCAGGTTGGGTAAGTGTACCTGTAAGTGGCATCGTGACGGTGCCGGCAGGTATGACGGAATTTGATCTACGCATCAAATCAATTGATGACGGTGTGTACGAAGGCCCTGAAGATTTCAGCGTTACAGCAACTGGCTTGGGAGCAGTTCAGGGCAGCGATACTGGTCTGGCGACCATCGTGGATAACTCACCACCTACAGCCCGTGATTTCATCATTTCGCTCGATGTTCAAAATGGTATTTTCCCGGTTCAGGATGTTGAGTTTGATGGATTAACGACGTCTGGGGAACTGCGTGTTGAAGATCTCGAAGATGACGCAGTTACTGCAAATGATGATGATATTTTAATTCAGGTCGTTAGCCTTCCTGAACACGGTGAACTGTATTATGTGGATGGAAATGGACAGGAAGTCATTATAGACGAAACCACACAGTTCCCTGAAAACACAGAGGTTAAGTATCGTCTGACTGAAGATTTCTTTGAGGAGCAGAGCTTTGACTCAGCCGACCTTCTTGAAGAACAAGGGAAAGATATCTTGGTGGGATCCTACACTCCTCCTAACTCGAACTTAACGTTCACTGGAGGTCAGATCACCACCATTGGCAACAGCATCATCTTTGATTCCGATGCTCAGATTTCAGTCGATTTTGCGAATCAACAGGTCGGGTTGGTTGTCGTTTCGCCAAATGAAACGGGTCAGGGTGATGAAATCAGTACTGGTGAATATATTACGTTAGAACTGGATGAGGATTTATCAGCTAACGAAGCGAAACTGAACTTAGCCAGCCTGAATGACCGCTTCAACAGTGGTGGTGCATGGTTAACGGCATACATCTTCCTAAATGGTGCACTTGTTGATGTTCAGCAGTTTTACTCAACGGATATTACTTATACCAGCAACCACGAAGGTTCTATTACCGTTGCGTTAGCAAATGGCAGCTTTGATGAAATTCGACTTACTCCAGAAACCGATAGCGCGAGTGATAAAGCGGGCTTTACCTTGGTGGGGACTGAAATCACCAGTTTTACTGACGTGAACGATGACTTTACCTACCAAGCTATTGACACTGATGGTGCGGTAAGTAACGAAGCTACGGTAGCGGTTGATTTCGAGAACGTCACGGTAGACGCTGTCACGGCGCTTGGTTATCAAACCATGGCCTTAAATTCGGATCTGAATCTGGTTATGGGGACAGATGGCGATGATATTCTGGTTGGTACTGAAGGCAATGACCTGATCATCGGTGGTTTAGGTAATGATATCTTGACTGGCGGTGAAGGTGATGACGTATTCAAATGGACAGAAATGCAATCCGCAACTGATACCGTGACAGATTTCAGTGACGGGGATCAGCTTGATTTTACCGATGTATTTGACGATATGAGTGGTACGGATATCTCCGCCTTGCTTGATGATCTTGGTTCGGGTGACTATCGCGGCAGTGTGGATGACATTTCCGTTGAAGTGACTGAAAGTGGGGGTAACTCGACGTTGACCATCAACAAAGATGGACAACAGCTAGAGGTTAACTTTGATGGTGCCTCTGCAGCCGATATTGCCAATAGTCTGATTTCTAATCTCGAGCAATTACGAGAATAGATGGTCAAAAATAAAAAAACGGAGCGTTTTTTCGCTCCGTTTTTTTATTTAATAATACGGTAAACTAACACTGTGATTACAGAACTTTACATGCAAAACCTTTCAGGTAGAAACCTTCCGGGTATGCTGTATCGATTGGGTGGTCAGCGGCTTGTTCAAAACGTTCCACAAACTTTACTTGGCGGTTAGCATCTAAGGCTGCGTCAGCAATGATTTTCTGGAACAAAACTTGATCCATTAAGCCAGAGCACGAATAGGTCAGTAGCGTACCGCCAGGCTTTAGGATTTGCATTGCTAGCATGTTGATGTCTTTGTAACCACGACATGCGCCGTTTAGTTGGGCTTTACTGTCTGCAAACTTAGGTGGATCCATGATAACCACATCGAACTGAGTTCCTTGGTCACGATACTCACGAAGCAGTTTAAACACGTCTGCGTTTAGGAACACGGCGCGCTTCTTCGAGATATCAAATTCATTCAGTTCTGCGTTGAACTTCGCAGTGTCTAGAGCAGGTTGTGATACGTCAGCGTTTATCACACGCTTTGCATCACCTTTCAGAGCGTAAAGTCCGAAGCCACCTGTGTAAGAGAAGCAGTTAAGAACTTCCTTGCCTTTCACATATTTCATCGCTTGCTGGCGACTATCACGTTGATCTAGGTAGAAACCTGTTTTATGACCGCCAACGATATCTACACTAATCTTTACGCCATTTTCTTCGATGACGACCGATTTAGGTGGCTCTTCGCCGTGCAAGACGCCCGTGGTTTCTTTCAAACCCTCTTTCTTACGTACCGCGACGTCAGAACGCTCGTACACATTACAATCAGGGAAGCACTCAACTAGAGCATCAACAATGGCCTGTTTATTGTGTTCTGCGCCGGCACTGAGAAGTTGACACACAAAGAAGTTTTGGTAACGGTCAATCGTAACGCCTGGCATACCATCAGACTCTGCCGCGATAAGGCGGTAACCCGTAAGGCCATCACGTTCGATAATGTCTTCACGAAGAAGTTGTGCGTCTTTTAATCGTTTTACGAAAAACGCGGTGTCGATTTCTTCTTTATCAAAACTCCAAATACGAGCACGAATTTGTGAAGCTGGCGAATATGCCGCCTTAGCTAGCCATTTACCGTCGTGAGTGAATACATCAACCGTTTCGCCAAGAGCAGGTTCGCCCTCAACTTTGTTGATGCCTCGAGAGAAGATCCAAGGGTGCTTGCGCTTGACCGATTTCTCACGACCTTTAACCAAATAGATAGCAGCTGTCATTTCATTAGCTCTTGTTGAATTTTGAAAGGGGCGTATTGTCCGGGATGTGAATGGTAAAAGCAATATCCCTCGGCAATCCAGTACATTGTAGTGACTTTTAAATACAAAAAAGGTCACTAAAGTGACCCTTTTATTTGAATTTGCTGTAACAGATTCCGTTGCTATGCTTTAAGTCCAGTAAGGAGCGACTCCATTGTGTCGCTTTGCTTACGCAGTTGATCCACGTTTTGTGAAGTCGTGCTGATCATATTGCACACGTTATCTGCTTGAACTCGAATTTCTTCAACGCTTGAGGCGATATTGTCCGCGACTACACCTTGCTCTTCAGCTGCTGTTGCAATTTGAATGCTACTGTCGGAGATAGTTTGATTTTTATCTGCCAAAGAGCCGATTTCGTGATTCACTTCCGTCATGAGGTTTTGTCCCTTATTTGCATTATTAACTGTCACTTCCATCAGCTTAGTAAGCGACTGACTGTTACGCTGTAACGATTCAATCATCGTTTGGATTTCAACCGTCGCTTGCTGAGTGCGTCCCGCAAGAGCGCGAACCTCATCCGCAACGACCGCAAATCCACGACCTTGCTCACCAGCACGTGCTGCTTCAATGGCTGCGTTCAATGCAAGTAGGTTAGTTTGCTCGGAAATCCCATTAATGGTTGTCACGACTTCATCAATTTGTGCGGCATTGGCATCTAACTCCGCTACTGCTTGAGACGCAGATTGAATCTCATTAGAGAGGTTCGAAATCGAGTGAAGCGTATTCTCTACTTTTACTTGTCCAGACTGAGCCACGCTGCGCGCATCATCGGTTTGCGCGCTTGAATCGTGAGCTAATGTCGCGACTTCTCGAATCGTTGATGCCATCTGTTCCGTTGCACTCGCAAGAGAGTTGAGGTGCTCTTGTTGCGTCGCAGAAATATCTGAACTGTGATGAATTGATAGATTCAGGTCTGAGCTAATTTGTTGCATTAACGCCACAGACTCTTGAATCGACAGCACCATTTGTTGCTCTCGTTCTGCAACTTTGTCTATCGTAATAGCAATTTCACTAAACTCGTCGCGAACTGGGAAGAAGTTCATTCTCGCGGTTAGGTCACCATCCGCTAGGGTGTTTAATGCTTTATTCATCGTGAACATTGCGCCGCCGATAAACGTCATGATGTAGTAAACGCCAAGCGCGAGAATAAACAAGCTCACACAGATGATGCTCACTTGAGTCGTTGATAGGGCAGCCCATAAAGAAAGTTCATGGTTTGCAACCAAGCTGTACGCACCATTTAGAACAGACACGGATTGCGGACCAGAGCCAAGAGAAACGGTTTCTGAACCAGCTATGAGGTTTGCTACTTGCGATTGAGAAAGGTTGCCTGCCTCTATCAGACCTTTCATAAGCATGAGCTCTTCTTGGTACATACTTGAGATCAACGTATTAGCCGCGCTATTAAGGACGAGAGTGAGAATGACTAAAGCAAGAAGAGGGAGAACGAAGAGCAAATAGAACTTTTCTTGAATCTTTAAGTGAATGAGATACTTATCAATCCAGCGGAATGGAATTTCTTTCATAATTATAATAACCGTGCAAAAACCCACTATCCTTAGTGGGGTGAATAGACGAAAAGAATATATCACTCAGTAAAAAGAAGCGGTACAAAGATGAACGTAAAGTGTGAGAGATTTATAGTAAAAGGTCACGTTCAAGGCGTCGGCTTTCGTTACCATACTTCCCATCAAGGATTGAAACTGGGTTTGACGGGTTACGCGAAGAACCTAAACGATGGTGATGTTGAAGTTATGGCGTGTGGAACAGACGCACAAATAGGTGCGTTTTCCGAGTGGTTGAAAGAAGGCCCGCGAACGGCAACAGTAGAGAGTGTGATACAGGAGTCTGCGTCATATAAGCCGTTGCGCGGTTTTAAGATTTTGTAAATTCTACAAGCATTTAGCTGGCTTTGGTAGGCCGGCTAATTTAGTCGCTTGTTTGGCTGGCCCCTTTTTAAACAGCTTGAATAGATACTTACTGTTACCTTTTTCTGGGCCGTGCGCTTTTTCCATTGCTTTGACAAGCATACGCACAGCAGGGGAAGTATTAAACTCTTCATAAAAATCTCGCACAAAGTGCACAACTTCCAAATGAGCATCCGTAAGCTCGATGTCTTCTTCTTTTGCTAAAAGCTCAATCATACCTTCTTCCCATTGAGTATGATCCAGTAAGTAGCCTTGAGCATCAGTTTCAATTTCTTTGCCGTTGTAAACGAACATAACGTTTTATCCGTTAAGTGAACATGGATGTTTATAGATTAGCGACAGGTGAGGATGTTCTCAACAAAAGAATCTCGAAGTAGTGCCGAGCGAAGCAAAAGCGTACAAAATGGTGAGTGCTTTTTGACTGAGCCAGGTGCTTTGATATAAATGTTCTTTTATTCAAATAAATAGGAAACTATTCAGTTTGTTAGAAATTTTTCGGGTTGAGTACCAATAAAATTGCATGGATATCCAGGCTTATTCATTTTTGTTTTGGTTTTTTCTTGGCTACTTGTCTGAATATGGAATTTTATCGGTGAATGAATAGCTTACGACGTTGTGTTTGCTCTTATAGACCGATATTCTCTTGGTTGATAAGCAACCTACATTCTGGTTGTAAACAATAATGATGACAAGGAGTTAGTCATGTCGAAACAACGTTACATTGAAATAAATGACAACGTAAAATCCATTTGGTCTATTGAGCGTATTTGGGAGCTCGCGGAGTCCCTACCTGTAGAAGAAATTGCTATTGATGATATCAAAGGCCCTAATGAAGTGACCTGGTTTAGTGATGATGGACCACAGCCAACCTGTCGTGAGATCGCGAAGCATTGCCAACGCATCAACAATGCCGATTTGTCGTATCCCGTAATTTTAACCAATGATTACCGTGTTTTTGATGGTATGCATCGAATCGCCAAGCAAATCATGTTGGGTGAAGATACGATTAAAGTGAGACGTTTTAGAGAAAACCCTGAAGCTGATGAAGTTATCGAGTTAGCAGTCGAACAGGCGTAATGTACTTAATCACTGACAAAGAAAAAGCCCGAAGGAAAATACCTTCGGGCTTTTTAAATTCATCTTGTGTTGAACGATTAATCGTCGTTCATAATACCTAGAATGCTTAGTAGGCTGATGAAGATGTTGTAGATTGATACATACAAAGTCACTGTCGCAGAGATGTAGTTTGTTTCACCGCCACGAATAATGCTTTGTGTTGTCATCAGGATCGCCATCGTAGAGAAAATGATAAACAAGCTGCTCAACGCCAAGTGTAAAATGGTTGATTGAATAAAGAAACTTGCAATCATACCCACAACAAGCACAACAAACAGCGATAGCATCAAGCCGCCCATCATAGATAGGTCACGTTTTGTTGTTAGTGCATAAGCTGATGCCGCCATGAAAGATAGCGCCGTACCACCTAGAGCGGTTAATACGATATCGCCCATCCCAGCACCGATGTACATGTTTAAGATTGGACCAATAGTGTAGCCTAAGAAACCAGTGAATAAGAACGTAAACACAAGGCCAAGGCTGTTGTTACGGTTTTTCTCTGTTAAGAATAACAGGCCGTAGAAACCAACCAACATTAGGATGATTCCTGGATGTGGCAGGTTAAATGCCATTGCTACGCCAGCAACGACTGCCGACCATAAAAGCGTCATTGAAAGTAGTGCGTAAGTATTACGCAATACTTTGTTTGTTTGTAGAGCACTTTCTTGTGTTGAAGTGCGGGTAAACATTGGACTGTTCATAATCTTCCTCGATAAGAGACTTTCTTTTAAGTACATTTATGGGATTGAAAGTTCAAAAAATCAAGCCCTAACCATGCGTAACTTAGATAAAATAATAATAGAAATAAGATGTTATGTATTTGACAACTTGTAACACAATATTACTGCAGAGCAAAGTCATAGCAATTGTCACACAGAATTTTTGAATTTAGTGACAAAAAGCACTGACTTCATTGAAATCAGTGCTTTTATTATACCAGTTGCAAAAGATCTTAGTGATGTAAGATTTGCGCTAGGAAATTTTGAGTTCGATCTGATTGAGGGTTTTCAAAGAAATCAACAGGGTTGTTCTCTTCGATGATCTCTCCTGCGTCCATAAATATCACGCGATCGGCAACCTCTTTCGCAAAGCCCATTTCATGTGTCACACAGAGCATGGTCATGCCTTCCTCGGCGAGCTCGACCATTACATCCAACACTTCGCGAACCATCTCCGGATCAAGTGCTGATGTTGGTTCATCAAAAAGCATGACTTTAGGGTTCATACACAAAGAGCGAGCAATCGCCACGCGTTGTTGCTGACCACCAGACAACTGGCCAGGATATTTCTCTGCTTGGTCCGGAATTTTAACGCGTTCCAGATATTTCATCGCGACCGCTTCTGCCTCATCTTTAGGCATCTTCTTCACCCAAATAGGCGCGAGCGTACAGTTTTCCAGTACGGTTAAATGAGGGAAGAGATTAAAGTGCTGAAAGCACATGCCCACTTCACGGCGCACAGCTTCAATATTTTTTAAATCTTCAGTTAACTCCGTACCAGAAACATAGATGCTACCAGCTTGGTGCTCTTCGAGGCGGTTAATACAGCGAATCATCGTTGATTTTCCTGACCCTGATGGGCCACAGATTACGATTTTTTCCCCGCGCTTAACATCGAGGTTAATATTTTTTAGTACGTGAAACTCACCATACCATTTATTCATATCCTTCAATTGGATCATATAGTCTTGTTGTTGCGTCATAATACGTCCTTGAGCTTGATGAGTTATCGTTTGTGACCGGTATGAAGTTTGTTTTCAAGCCATATCGAATAACGCGACATGCCAAAACAAAATACCCAAAACACTAACGCGACAAATACATAACTTTCAGTAGCAAAGCCTAGCCAGTCAGGGTCGGTGTTTGCTGCTTGTCCTATACCTAGTACGTCAAACATACCAATGATAAGAACCAAACTGGTGTCTTTAAACAATCCGATAAACGTGTTCACGATAGAAGGGATCGTAATCTTCAGCGCTTGCGGCAAGATAATAAGCCCTGTTTTTTTCCAGTAACTTAACCCAAGTGCGTCGGCAGCCTCATATTGGCCTTTTGGAATCGCTTGTAAGCCACCCCGTACCACTTCTGCCATATAAGCCGAGGCAAACATCACTACACCAATAAGAGCGCGAATAAGTTTGTCTGTCTCGGACCCTTCGGACATAAACAAAGGCAGCATAACGGAAGCCATGAACAGAACGGTAATCAGTGGCACACCACGCCAAACTTCAATATAGACGGTACAAATACTGCGAATGATTGGCATCTCTGAACGTCTACCGAGCGCGAGTACCACACCAATAGGTAATGAAACGACAATACCGACTAGCGCAATAATGAGCGTAACGAGTAATCCACCCCATTTGTGTGTATCGACCACTTCTAGCCCAAATATCCCACCGTATAACAGCCCAGCGATAATGAATGGGTAGATGTTTACGAAGAAAAGCCAAATCCAAATCCGTTTCGGTGTCTTTTCATACGCTAGCAACACAGTAAATATAGCCAATGTGATATAGAAAAGGCGAGGGCGCCACAGTTCAGACTCAGGATAGAAACCGTACATGAACTGCTCCCAGCGCACGCTGATAAATACCCAGCAAGCACCTTCTCGGCTGCAATCGTCACGCGTCGAACCAATCCAGTCCGCGTTGATAAACGCCCAATCAACGATATGCCAAATTGCACTAAAGACAAGATAAGCAAGAATTACGGTAACAATGGAATTGACAGGTCCATTAAATAGGTTTTTCCGCATCCAACCAACAAAACCGACGGTATTGGCTGGTCGTGGGAGATCCGGTTGAAATTGATGAGTACTCATATTATCTCTCCACCAGTGCGACTTTACGGTTATACAAGTTCATTAATGCAGACGTAATCAAACTTAAGGTTAAGTACACGCCCATCGTCATCGCAATGATCTCAATCGCTTGCCCCGTTTGGTTCAGGGTAGTACCTGCAAAGACAGAGACAAGATCTGGGTAACCAATCGCCATCGCTAACGATGAGTTTTTGGTGAGGTTGAGATATTGACTGGTTAAAGGTGGAATAATAATTCGTAACGCTTGCGGAATGACAACAAGCTTTAAAGTTTTCGTGCGTGGTAAGCCCAGCGACATCGCTGCTTCCGTTTGACCATGGCTAACCGCATTAATACCAGAACGTACAATTTCGGCAATGAAGGAGGCGGTATAAACGCTCAGTGCCAAAAGTAGTGCAGCAAGTTCAGGAATAATGCTAATACCACCTTGGAAGTTAAACCCTTTCAGTTCAGGATAATTTAGTGAAATTGGCATACCAGCAAGGAAGTAGACAATCAGCGGAAGGCCAACGACTAAGCCTAAAGCTATTCTTCCCATTGGCGTTTGTTGCCCAGTTAGGCGTTGCTTGTTATTCGCCCATACATTAATTAACAAGCTGGCGATCACCCCGAAGATTAATGCAGCAATAACAAAGCCACTGCCTGCCTCCATTTCTGGAGCTGGAAAATATAAACCACGAACATTTAAGAAGATGGCTTCGCCAAGGCTCAAGCTTTGACGAGGTGAGGGTAATGCTTGAAGAACAGCGAAATACCAGAAAAATATTTGTAGAAGAAGTGGGATATTTCGGAACGTTTCGATATAAACAGCAGCCAAGCGACTCACTAACCAGTTAGAGGAAAGGCGAGCGATCCCCATGGTAAAACCAATCACGGTAGCCAGAATAATACCTAATATGGAGACCAGCGCCGTATTTAGAAGGCCAATAAAAAACGTTCTGCCGTAAGAGTACGTTTCATCGTATTCAATTAGCGTCAGCCCGATACCAAACCCGGCTTCTTGATTTAAAAAACCGAAACCCGTAGCGATCCCACGAGCATCTAAGTTGTTCAGTGCGTTGTTAATAATCGTGTAAAAGAAAAATACCAGTGCAGCTATGGCAATGATCTGGAAAATAGCAGAACGAAAGGCGGGATTATAAATCAAGCTCTTGCTTCCGCTCGGTTTGGACATCGTACTTGGCGATGCATCTTTTGTCGGTTTCATACAGCGATAACCTCAAACCTTAGTTATAGATATCTGCCTGTATAAATAGTCACGTCCTTGCTGGTCGAAGCATGTTTTCACCAGAGCTAAACGGCGATATTCGAGTTGAAATAGCCTATCTAAGCGAATACTTCTTGCCATTCAATGAGCGGTCCTTACTCATACAGATGGATAAAATCAAGAAAAAGGGCGGCATGAACCGCCCTGATTAACTCGTTCTATCGGATTGGTGGCGCGTACATAAAGCCGCCTGCATTCCATAGCGCATTAACGCCACGAGAAATTTCTAACGGCGAACCAGTACCGACTGTGCGTTCGAAGCTTTCACCATAGTTACCGACTTGCTTGATAACTTGGTAGCCCCAATCATCACGAATACCCAAACCTTTGCCTTTCGGACCGTCAACACCAAGAATACGTTTGATGTTTGGATCTTTCGATTTCAGCATTTCATCCGCATTTTTCGAACTAATACCATACTCTTCGGCGTTAATCATTGCTGATAATGTCCACTTCGCAATGTTGAACCATTGGTCATCACCTTGACGAACGACGGGACCTAGTGGTTCTTTAGAAATGATTTCCGGAAGAACGGCTGCAGAAGAGGGATCTTTCAGGTTCAGGCGCAATGCATAAAGACCAGATTGGTCAGTCGTTAACACATCACAACGTCCTGCATCGAAACCTTTTGACGTTTGGGCTGCCGTATCAAATACGACCGGCTTGTATGACATACCGCTGTTACGGAAGTAGTCAGCAAGGTTCAGCTCAGTTGTTGTACCGGACTGTACGCAAACTGATGCACCATCAAGCTCTTTTGCGCTTGAGATGCCAAGATCTTTCTTCACCATAAAGCCCTGGCCATCGTAGTAGTTTACCCCTACGAAGTTTAGGCCAAGTGCAGTATCACGATGCAGTGTCCAGGTGGTGTTACGAGAAAGCACATCAATCTCACCTGATTGAAGCGCAGTGAAACGTTCTTTCGCGGTTAGGGGTACATATTTAACTTTCGTTTTATCCCCAAGAACGGCTGCAGCCAGTGCTTGGCAATATTCTACGTCGATACCTTCCCATTCACCTTTTGAGTTAGGGTTAGAGAAACCAGGTAGACCGGTACTTACGCCACAAGTAAGAAAACCTTGTTTTGTGACTTTGTCCAGAGTAGTGTCTGCTGCTTGAGCTGATGTTGCCATCATCGCAGTAGAAGCCGCTACGACGGAAGCAAGAACTGTGAGTTTATTTGCCATTTGTATCCTTCCTGTATGATCCATGTTTAATCAGGAGTGACCTGAAATAACGTGTCCAATTCGTTAGAGTTATCGTCCTACGTGATTGATTTTCGAAGAAACGGTATTCGATAGATCAACCAGTTATAAGCGTAGGAAAGGATCTGTTAATTCTCAAATATATAATTTAAATGAAGTTTTGAGAGAACTTACAAAGCGCCTTGAGATTTAGAATGACGAAATGTTAATTGTTTGTAAATAGTGCAAATCATGGACAATTTGGTGCATCAGAACAATCAATAGAAGAGTGAACAATACAAGAGAATAAAAAGTTGTTATTAAAACTGTCATTAGCTGAGCTTGGTGAAGTTCAGTAAAAATTCGAACAAAAATTATTTGTGATACCGAAACAGGGTGATGAGCTTGCCCCATTTTTGGTAGCATGGTCTGCAACAGCTAATTAGAGTAATCATGGATTGAAATGCGATATTTTCCTCTGTTCTTAGATTTAATCAATAAACCCGTTCTTGTCGTGGGCGGCGGTGAAGTGGCAAGCAGAAAGGTGGAAGCTTTGCTAAAAGCAGGGGCGGATGTCACTATCGTTTCTCCAACGTTGGTCGATTTTCTGTCTAAGCTTGCTGCAGAGCATCAAGTGCGCTGGGTGCAACGTTTCTATTCAAGTGACATTGTCACTAAAAGCTTTGTTCAAGTGTGGGCCACGACAGATAATCCTGAGCTAAATCACCAAGTGTATAAAGATGCGAAAGAATTAGGCATCCTAGTGAACGTTGTGGATGATAAGCCTTATTGTGACTTCATTACGCCCTCTATGATCAATCGTGGCCGCATACAAATTGCTATTTCTAGTGGCGGCGCCTCACCAGTTTTGATTCGAAACATCCGTGAAAAGCTTGAATCGATACTGCCACAAAACATGGGGTTGATGGCGGACTTTGCTAACTCAAAGCGTAATTCGATTAAAGAAGCACTACCTAGCGTCGATTTACGTCGTAAGTTTTGGGAGCAATTCTTCTCGAATCCTGAGGTTGAAAACGCGCGAGATAATAGAGAGTTAGAAACGATTTACCAAGCGACCATGGCAACACCTTTGGATGAAAAAGGAAGTTGTACTTGGATACAGGTAGGGAAAGACGTTGAGATGTTGCCAATTAAGGCCGTGCGCTACATGCAACAAGCCGAGCTAGCACTTTACTCAACTCGATGCGAAGCGAACGTGTTAGAGCTAATACGAAGAGATGCAGAGCGAGAAGCTTTCTCCAGCGCAGCTGAACTCTCTGATATGTTGACCAAGGCTAAATCTGAAAAGCTTCGAGTTTGCGTGTTTATCCCTAAAGGGACGAGCGAGTTCTTATTGCTGCAAGGGCAGGACTTGGTGATATAACCACGTTAAAAAGTGGGCACTTGGCTTCTCGATTAAAAGGCCAACAAAAACGCCAGCGAACTATGCGCTGGCGTTTTTAAACTAAGTTACTTCTCAGACAGATTAATCACGGAAGTTGTTAAACTGGAATGGTATGCCCATCTCTGCTTCACGAATCGCTGCCATTGTCGCTTGCAGGTCATCACGTTTCTTACCAGTAACACGTACCTTGTCGCCTTGAATAGAGGCTTGTACTTTTAACTTTGCGTCTTTGATAAGTTTCACTACTTTTTTGGCTGTTGGTGTATCGATACCTTGGCGGAAAAGCAGAGTTTGGTGCCAGTTCTTACCAGTTACATCTGGGTCCTGTGCATCCATTGCGTTTGCATCAATATTACGCTTTGCCAAGTGGCCACGTAAAATATCGCGCATTTGCTTAAGTTGGAAGTCACCTTCCGCAGACATTTTTACGTTTTCTTCTACTAGCTCAAAGCTCGCATTAACGTTGCGGAAATCGAAACGAGTAGACAATTCACGGTTAGCATTATCAACGGCGTTACGTAGTTCAACCGTATCGATTTCAGAAACAATATCAAACGATGGCATGAAGATTCCTTGATTATTTTGTTATAGGGACTTTCGGGATTTAACGGCGTTTGCCAGCATATCTAGCATTGTAGCAGTATCTTCCCAGCCTAGGCATGGGTCTGTAATAGATTGACCATACGTTAGGTTGTTGATGTCAGTCATTGGCTGATTGCCTTCAAGAATAAAGCTTTCAGCCATGATACCCGCAATACGAGTACTGCCTGACTTAATTTGGTTACAAATGTCTTGAGCAACGTCGATTTGTTTTCTGTGCTGCTTCTGACAGTTTGCGTGGCTGAAATCCACAACCAAACGTTGTGGCAAGCCAAACTCGGCTAGAGCATCACACGCTTGTTTTACTGACGCTTCATCAAAGTTAGGGCCTTTCTCTCCGCCGCGTAAAATAATATGACCATATGGGTTACCACTTGTACGGTAAACCGTCATGCGGCCATTCTTATCTGGAGAGTAGAAGTAATGCGAGGCTTTCGATGCGCGAATTGCATCAATTGCAATTTTTACGTTGCCATTTGTGCCATTTTTGAAACCAACTGGGCAAGACAGCGCCGATGCCATTTCACGGTGAATTTGCGATTCTGTTGTACGAGCACCGATCGCGCCCCACGTGATCAAATCCGCGATGTATTGACCCGTAATCATATCAAGAAACTCAGTAGCAGTCGCAAGACCAAGCTTGTTGATATCCAGTAGTAGTTTACGTGCTTTATGGAGGCCAGCTTCAAGCGCGTAAGAGCCATCTAGGTTAGGGTCGGTAATCAAACCTTTCCAACCAACTACTGTACGAGGCTTTTCAAAGTAAGTACGCATCACGATAAACAGTTCGTCTTTGTACTTGTCTTGGATTTCACTCAGGCGAGTGGCGTAATCAATGGCAGCTTCAGTGTCGTGAACAGAACACGGACCTACAATCGCAAGAAGGCGATCGTCTTCACCCGATAAAATGTTTTCAATCTGACGACGAGATTGAGCGATACGGTCTGCAACGTCATCCGTAATAGGATGTACACTACCTAGCTCTGCTGGGGTAGGCATTGGACCCAAAGGTTGGGTTCTCAATTCATCTGTTTTTATAGGCATGTTATAGCTTTATTCTCTATTGCGAAGGGGTAAAGATAACGGAATTACAGGCAGGAATAAACCGTTTCACGGGAATCTTCGCCAGGAAATACCGAATTGTATACAAAGGTGTAGGTATTCATTTAAATGACTTATGTATAAATGACAAAACTTGATCATTAAATCAATATATATACATTTGAATTTATAACCATTTCATCTATCTCACCGTTAGGCAATCAAGATAACTGCGGCAAACCTCATGTTTATCTGTGTGACAATGTCACTAAAATGGTGGCTAAATAACTCGTGAGATCGAGCTTTTGTTAACATTTCTTTGACATCTATTTCTTTCGTTGATTAACTGGTCTGACTAGATTGGTAAGGAGACCAAAATGTTATCAGCTGTACGTCGTGCAAATTTGTATCTAAATCTATTCGGCTTTTCTAAAGTGCCTCTGATTTGGCTTTGTCACCCTAAGATCATTGCGATAGATAGCGAGCACGTTGAGGTTCGAATCCCTTTGCGAAGAAGAACAAAGAACCATTTGAATAGCATGTATTTCGGCGCTTTAGCTGTTGGGGCGGATGTAGCTGGTGGTTTTCTTGCTATGAGCAAGGCGCAAGAAAAAGGAGAAGCGATCTCTTTAGCATTTAAAGGCGTCAAAGCCGAGTTTTTAAAACGTCCGGAAGCGGATGTACACTTTGTGTGTAACGATGGTGATGTTATTGATGAGATGCTCGATCATACGTTGGCAACGGGTGAACGAGTGAATCGCGATGTAAAAATCGTCGCATTGTGTCCTAGCTTACATGGTGACGAACCTATGGCTGAATTCTCGTTGACTCTTTCGATAAAAAAAGCAGCCCAACAAGGAAAAGAGGCTGCTTAGTGGTTTGCTGTTTTAAAGAATATCGCTTTAATTGAGTTCAATCTGCTCAATCGAGACGATTTTGGAGCGGTTTAAGACCACTTTCCAACGGTAATAAACAGGCTCATCGGTGTGGTTGTCCTCTTTGACAATCACATTGAGCAAATGACGTTTCTCTACCGACTCTTTGGTCACTTGCCCTTCATTTAAACGGTAAACTCGGTTTGAGCTTTTATCCATCAAGCGGATGATAGGGCGCAAACTGATGTTCAGTGTTTCTCTTGTTTGCTCATAACCACTCAAGAATAGAGAGGTCGCCATTTCGGTTTTCTCGTGATAATGAAGTATCTGCTCTTCGCGCTGCACGACGCGCTTCTTACGTATTCTTTGAATCTTATCTGGCAAGCTACTTAACGTACGATAATCGAGCCACTCTAATTTTCTGCCGACCACTTTTTTCGTTGTTGGATCAACATACTTCTTACGCCACTTTGGCTTGCCTTTACGGATCCATCGCCACATCGCATCGCGCAAATCATCTTTAAAGATTTCTCGTAGAGCATAAATAAATGACATCGCGATAATGAAGGACGCGGAAATTTCCCCAAGGTAATCGCGAGCGAGAATCACGGTTGAGGTCACGACAACCATCACCAAGCCAGTAGCAATACCTTTGATAGCACGCTTGATGTTGTTACCCATTGATATGGTTTCTTCACGAAGCACGATAGGGTGTTCAATCAAGCGTCTTAGCAAGCGCATTTTGTTAGATAGGCGAGTAACGTCTTCAACGACTCTTGGAGAGTTGTACTTGTTGAGTTTTCGATGGGCTTGCTCTTTTTCACAGAGCGTGATCAAGCGTTTCTTAATCGTGCCATAATCGCCTTCACGCGGGAGATGAGCCACTAGAGATAAAAACTTTTGCTCGGTATACCAAGACAGATAGTTATCGATGTTAACGTAGTACCGTTTTAAGTTCTCTTCATAAGGAATAGAACGTCGCAAGCGCTTTAAGATCTCAAGCGTGAGCTCGATAACTTCGTCTACTTCATCTTCCGTTACGGAGTTGTTCTGATGCTTGTTTAAACTTGCTACCGCTTTGTCTAGCGCGATAACGTATTGGTACGCGAACAAACTCAAACTTACTCGGTATTGTTGATTCGACAGGCGTCCACGTTTGGCAAGTCGACTGTGTACTAGCGGTAGAAGGATTTCAGTACTGTAATAAGAGCGTTGCTGTGTGATTGAAGTGTAATAAAATTCGGATTCACTGATGATATCGGCGTTTAAACCAAGCTCACCAGGTATAAAAAAGTAAATATCTAGGTCGACACTTTTGCTCTTTGCGAGTGCATGACTGATTTTTAATGTTATTGAGTCTTGTTTATCGACGGTGACCAAAGAAAGCTCCTGACTTTGTTAAAGCATTCTTAACTTATGCGTACTGTTGAGCAGGTAAGCATAAAAGTGCTAAAAGAGTGACTGGGGCATATAGCTGAACGACAACAGCATAACAGAGCACTATGCTTTTCTCTCTGATTTTCTTGTTAGTTTAGGTATAATTCCACGTAAATTTAAAAAGAGACAAAATCAATGATTAAAATTGGTCAAATTAACAGCTTAGAAGTCATTAAAAAGGCTGATTTTGGCGTATTTCTGGATGGTGATGATTACGGTTCTGTTCTACTGCCTAATAAGTATGTACCAGAGGGTACTGAAATTGGTGATCATGTAGACGTATTTTTGTACTTCGATTCAGAAAGCCAGCTTGCTGCGACCATTGAAAGACCTATTGCCCAAGTGGGTGAATGGGGCTTAATGAAGATTGAGGGCGTCAACGCGACAGGTGCTTTTGTAAATTGGGGCATCAAAGAGAAGGATTTACTTATTCCTTTTAGTGAGCAACGCACTCGCTTCTCTGCGGGACAAACTATTCTTGTCTATGTTTATACTGACAAAGCGTCAGGCCGCATTGTTGGTACGACTAAGTTCAACAAATGGTTAGACAAAACTCCGGCGAATTATGAAGTTAACGAACAAGTTGATTTGATCATCGCAGAGCGCAGTCAACTTGGCTACAAAGCGATTGTTAACGGAAAGCATTGGGGCATGATTTTCCCATCAGATGTGTTTGGTAAGCTTTACATCGGTAAGAAACTGAAAGGCTTTATTAAGCAAATTCGTGAAGATGGCAAAATCGATCTCGCGCTACAAAAAGTCGGCGTGGCAAAAATGGACGATCTTTCTAGCAAGATTCTTGATCTGTTAGAGAAGAAAGGCGGCTTTTTACCTTTGAACGATAAGTCTTCTCCTGAAGCGATTTTTGACGCTTTCCGTACAAGTAAAGGTACTTACAAAAAGACCATTGGTGGATTGTACAAGCAGGGCAAGATTGTTATCGAGAAAGACGGCATTCGTCTGGCGTAGCCCAAACTCACGTATAGCGGATCGGCAGCCAAAAAAACGGCCCAAACTTTTCCTTTTTTTGGGCCTAGGGGAAACGGCTCCGCAGAGCCTGCGCTAAACTTTTTCCAACAATAATTTTGTTGGTGAACATAGAGAGAAATGCCATATCAAAGCATTACTTTGATACAACTAGTTTAGTACAGCGTATCCGGATCGCTAGCGAGCCCAGTTGCTTTCATACTTACGAATTAAAAAGCCATCGCAAATACGATGGCTTTTCATTTATTTATGATTTGCTACTTCTTTAAAATAAGTTCTTATCTCGTACTAATTCGCGAGGAAGACCATTCTTTATTCTGTTGCTTACCCATTTCCCAAGGCCAATGACTGCGCCTTGATAGGTGACAAGCACTTCGCCTTTACCTGTTTTCATTCCCTCAGGAATCGTTTGTGGGCGAACATCACGTCCCATGTACCATTCGCGCGCTTCTTCAATACTGAGTTCAATGGCGTTTGCCTCAGAGCCTGTCGCTAATGCCGTTGCCACCTGATGCTGCCAACGGTAGCCATTTTTATGGGCTTCCGCGATCTTGATACCCATACGGGAGAAGCGTAATTCGCCGATCATTGGCTCTAAATAATTAGGGAACAACCAGACATCTTTATCGCGAAGCCATACAGAACTGTCATTCGGAAGTTCAATACCTAACGCACTTTGCAGCTGTTGGGCAATTTCAACCGATTCTTTTTTCGATGCTTTGGTAAACGGGAACTTGCCCATGCGCTTTTTGACCTTTGGTGGTTCAACAGCAGCCAGTTTACGAATTCTTGCAACAAAGAACCCTTCGCAGTCGTAGACCTGTGGAAAGATATGCAAAAAACCTTCTTCAGTTAGAGCAGCATTTGCGTTTTCAAACAAGGTCTCAAGGCTTTCAAACTCAACGGCATCACCAAAGGTTTCTTTCAAGTGATGACAAACTTGTTGGTTTTCTTCGGTACTGAGTGTGCACGTTGAGTAAACCATCACACCACCGGGCTTTAGTGCATGGAAGGCGCTTTCAATAAGATCTTTCTGTGTGTCAGCGATGTCGAGCACGGAAGCTTGCGTCCAGTTTTTCATTGCATCTTCGTCTTTGCGAACGGTGCCTTCGCCGGAGCAGGGTGCGTCGAGCAGAACCGCATCAAATTGTTCTGGTAGCCAACCGCCAAAAACGCGCCCATCGAAGTTACTTAGTGCGGAGTTACGTACACCACAACGTTCCACGTTGGCATGCAGCACTTTTACACGACTTGCGGCGTATTCATTGGCCACGAGAACGCCTTCATTGTTCATTAAAGCCGCGATTTGAGTGGTCTTTGATCCTGGTGCAGCTGCTGTATCTAACACGGCATCGTAAGATTCGTCATTCATAAACAGCGCAGATACTGGCATCATTGAACTGGCTTCTTGAATGTAGAATAAGCCTGACATGTGCTCGGCGGTGTTGCCTAATGGTACAACTGACTCGTCCGCTTCAATCCAAAACCCTGTGTCACACCAAGGCACAGGGGAAAGCTTCCAGCCTTTTGCGTCTGCACGTTCTAGAAACGCTTCAACGCTGATCTTCAACGTATTAATACGAATACTTTTGCGCAGTGGCTTTTGGCACGATGCGATAAAGTCTTCCATGTTGAGGTTAGCAGGAAGGATAGTTTGGATTTTTTCCAGAAACGCGTCTGGGATGTAAACATTAGGATGCAATGTGGGATCTCGTTTGCAGAATTTGTGGCAAATAATATACGAAAGCGAAGCAGAAACGAATAGTGACAAGGGCCGAGCAATAAAAAAGAGCAGCGATTGCTGCTCTTTTAAAGTGATCAAACTTCAATTGTATGTGAATTGAGCTTTATTCTAAGGCTTAGGAATCGCTGTACGCCATTGAGTCCAACCTTCTTCAGCTTGTGGATATAAAAAGAAAGATTGCCCACTTTTTGCCGCTGGTGGAATAGTCGATTGCTCTGGCGTTGAAAACGCAATTCCTCCGCGAACTAAACTATCAAATGTGCCCGCTTTGATGTTCGCACCAGTAATTCCGATGGAGACATCTACTCCTGAAACATTCCAAAACACACTGTTTTGACGAACGAGGTAAGCATATTCAGGCTGTATCTTGATGGTCGTGACGACGCGATCGGCAAATTCTCCTAGGCTCACGTCGGTGACTTGGCCGACTTCCATCTGGCGGTAAAGAATAGGCGTTCCGACTTGTACTGAGCCTCGTTGTTCACTTTGTAAAGTAAACATCATGCCCTGAACACGTTCTGAACCGTTTTCCAACTGAAAATCAAATTTAGCTTTACCTTTACCTGGCTCAACACTGATGGATTTCGACACCAATGCGCCAAGGTTTTTCACGCCCCCTAAGCCAATCTCTGGCTCAGTTAGCCAAAAATGTGAGCCTTCAACCGCAATGTTTTCTACGTATTCAGGTAGGATTCTTGCGGTAATTTCAACCATATTGCGACGAAAATTTGGTACAACCAGTGTGACTTCACCAACTTTGACGCCTTGATACTCTATCGGCATTCCTTTGGCAATTTCTTGTGAGCCGTCTGTTTCTAACGCAATAACGCGTCCAAATTTGCGTGCGGTTTTTTGATCTGTATATAACTTCCAGTTGTCTCCAATTTTGTTTTCAACGCCAGGAACAGAGTCAAAAGCGATGCCACCTTCGATTAACGATTTTAAAGGGTGAGCTTTCACACTCACACCGGCTAGCGATGCATCTATCTCGATCCCTGAACGGTTCCAAAAGACGGTTTGCGGTGTTACGAGGTAAGCAAAGCGGTTTTCGATGGTTGCTTTAATTAACACACCGCCATCAACCAATTGGAAATCGGAGACGTTACCAACAGGAAGATTACGATAGAGCAGAGGGCTGCCTTTGGAAATCGGCGGCAATTCAGAAGCAAACAGTGTGAGTGCTCTAGAGCCACTTTGGTTGTACTGTGCTAGTTCTGCCAATGATTCGTTTTGGAACAGTTGATACTTTTTTTGAATATCTTGCTTGCCTTCGCTTACAAAGCTAATGGACCCAGTTAACAACTGTTTTGCCGGAGGAACGGTAACGCTGAGGCCCGATTCCGTTAATTCTGCAGAGGCACTTCCGGTTACATAAAAACGGTTGTTTGATTTAATCAGGTGTTTGTATTCATGATCAATCAATACATCCATAAATACTTCATGTTGCGATTTTTTACCTTCTTCAACTAAGCCTACGTTGATAATTGAACCGACAACGATGCCTTTGTAAAGCACGTTGGCACCGCTATCTAGGCCAAACGAGTTGTCAGACACTAAACGAATAGCGATGGACTTTTCTTGCTGTTGGTTAAAAACGTTTTTACGAATGGCAGTAAAGCGGCGAGAGCGATCACCGGCACCTGGCACAATGGTTAAGAAGTTTCCTCTCACGAGATTGGCAATGTTTTCAACACCAGAGAGAGACACTTTTGCTTCTTCTAAGACGAATCGGGTACCTGTCGTCAGCATGTCACTGAAAGCTGGTTGAATTGCAGCTGACGCTAATATCACTTCTCGCCCTTCGGATAGGTTTAAGTCTGTAACTTGGCCAATCTCGATTCCGCGATACATAATGGGTGCGCCTTCGCCACTGATTTTACTGTCATCAGGGAGGACGATTTTAACAGCGATACCTCTACCTGCAGTTTTCAAATCTTTATACAGACGGAATTCAGTATTCTCTTCTACAGGCTCACCGTCATCCGGAGAATCGACGGCGATCGCGCCTCCGAGTAGAGCACTCATGCTTTCTAGCCTTACATCGACGCCTTCAAAACCGATGCTGGCACCGATTCCACTTACGTTCCAGAACCGACTGCGGTTGTTAATGATATGTCGGTATTGATCCTGGATGTTGGCTTGAATCGTGATAGATTTTGCGTCTTCATCCAGCTGGTAGCTGTAGACTTCACCGATTGGAATTTTCTTATAAACAATTTGAGATCCAATCGACACACCACCTAAATCGCGGCTTTTGAGTTTAATGTTCAAACCTTGTGAAACGCGCAAATCTGTTGGTGCAGAGTCTAACGCATGGAACGTTGTTTCAAACTCTTGACCATCTCCAGGTTGAATCGATATGTAATTACCCGACACGAGCGCATCGAGCCCAGAAACTCCCGTTAGGCTTGCTGTTGGTTTTACCAGCCAAAAGCGAGTTTTATCGTTCAGCAATTTTGCCGCTTCAGGGTAGATATCGGCATCAACATAAATACTGCCGAGATCTTCAGTGAGGTTAATGTCTCTCACCATACCGACTTCTAGCCCTTGGTAACGGATAGTGGTTCGCCCGGCGACCAAGCCAGCAGCGTCAGAAAAATAGATTTGCACCCGTTGTCCTGCATCGTGTATCGACTTCACCACAAGCCAGCCAGCTAAGACCATGGTCAAAATTGGCAAAAGCCAAAGAGGAGATATGCCTTTGCTCCGCTTTACATCTGGTACGTATGACGTTTGAGAACTGTTCTGATCACTCATTCATTGACTCTTTTTCTGATTGTGTTGGGCCTGTTTGGTCCCAGATTAGCCTTGGATCAATACTTTCCGCTGCAAGCATGGTCAATACCACGACAACACCAAAGGCCACGGCGCCATATCCTGGTGTGAAATCAAGTATCTGACCACGATCGACTAAGGTCATCATGATAGAAATAACAAACAAGTCCATCACAGACCATTTACCGATCCATTTAACAACAAAGTAAACCATCATTCGTTGTCTCTTAAACACCGAACGTTTGAATTGAATGCAAAGCATGATGTAGGCAAGGCCAAGTATTTTTACAACTGGCACAACAATACTGGCCACAAAAATGATCACTGCGATGCCATACATACCGCTTTTTACCAACCCAGCTACGCCTGAGAAAATGGTATCTTCCAAACGTTTGCCATTGGTCAGCAAGATGGAAATAGGAATCAAGTTGGCAGGGAAAATCGCTATCGTTGCCGCAATGAGGTAAGCCCACGTCTTCTGAATGGAGTTGGGCTTGCGATGATATAACTCGTGGTGACAACGCCGACAATGGTCACCTTCAGGTTGAGACAGGTGGCACTCATGGCAATGCACGTCTTTGTGTTCAAAGGAATAAAGACGTTCTGGCTTCCAGGCTTCCCAGTAACGACGCACACTGATTCGAGAAACTAACAAAACGGTAAATATCTGCAAAAGAACCAGACCAATTAACCCTGGGCCTACAAAAATGTCGGAATAATCTTGGAGTTTGAAGCAGGAAATGGCGATGCTAACTAAGAAAACATCCAGCATTACCCAATGTTTCAAATGTTGAATTAGCCACAGTGAAACACGAAGCCCTCGAAACCACCGTTGATGCAGCGAGATATGTGCCGTAGCCACTGAAACACAAACCGTCAGCGGCGCTAGAGAGCTACAAAATAGAATAAGCAGAGAAAGAAGAACAAAGCCTTCTTCCATCAATGTGATCATCCCTGAAGGTAGGGTTGCCGGAATCATCACACCAAAGAGTCGGATACTAATAAAGTTAAAAAAGTGTGATGGAATAAATAGCAGAATACAGGTTATCGCGACGGCTAAATTACCTGAGAGGCTAGGGCTACCGCCTCGATACAACTGTGTGCCACAACGAGGACAGTGTGCATTTTTTCCATTGGGTAAGTCGACGATATCGACAGGCAATTCGCAACCTTGGCACAAACGCACATTATTTGGCTGCATGGCGTGCTTAGACAGAGAGGTCATAACGACCTCTCTAACTTGAACGATTTAAGCGTGGGACTGTATGCCCCCATATAAGGTTTGATATAAGCCTTCTTGCTCAACTAACTCACCATGAGTACCTGTTTGCGTCACTTTTCCATCTTCAAGCACGTAGATCAAATCGGCTTGTTTTACGGCTGATAGACGGTGCGCAACGATTAATGTTGTTCTACCACGTAAGAATTCAGTCAATGCTTTGTGCAATGCCGCTTCAGTAGCGGTATCAAGCGCAGACGTGGCTTCATCTAAAATAACAAATTGAGGATCACTCAGCACCATTCTTGCGATGGCAAGGCGTTGTCGTTGACCACCTGACAAACGAATGCCGTTACGGCCGACTTGAGTATCCAAACCGTGGTTCAGTTGAGAAATAACATCTTGCAGCTGAGCTACTTCAAGAGCTCGCCAAAGTGACATTTCGTCAAAATTCCCACCGAGTGTTAGATTATGCCTCAAGGTGTCGTTAAATAGTATAGGTTGCTGTAATACCACGGCAATTTTGTCACGAATTACTTCAAAACCAATATCTTCTGTTAATTCATCATTAAAGCGAATGCTACCGGAGTTTTGACGATAAACCCCAATAAGTAGTTGTATTAAGGTCGACTTACCGCCTCCGCTCGCACCAACTAGCGCCACTTTCTTTCCTGCCGGTATATGTAAAGAAAGATTATCTAGGACTTTGTTTTCATTATTATAAGAGAAGTCTACGTTTTCTACTTTAACATCGACTTCTCTGTCTTCTTTGAAAGGATTTACCTTAGGTACTGGTCTTTGTTCTTCTTCTAATACTAATAAGTCGTTGATGCGTTTTAACGCAGCTTTCGCGCTGTACCAAGAAAACTGAATGCCGAGCAGCTCTTGAACAGGAGACAACATAAACCATAGGTAACCAAAAACAGCAAAGATTTGACCAATAGTGAGGTCACTAAACATGACCATCAGCATGGCGACGGCTCTGAATAACTCAAAACCGATTAAGAAGAGTAGGAAAGAGACGCGACCTGCCGCCTCTGATTGCCACGCATACTTGTCTGCATCCACGCGAACTTGGTTCGCACTGTCTTTGAGTTGCTGGAGAAATTCTCGCTCTTTATTGGCTGCGCGCAGCTGGTAAATGCCATCTAATGTTTCAACTAAACGGTTTTGGAAAATTTCAAAAGAATGATTTTCCTTCCGTTTCAGATGTTTAACCATACTTCCTAGTTTACGTGAGAAGTAAATGACAATAGGGTTAACTAGCAGAATAAATAGACCAAGTCGCCAGTCGAGCCAAAGCAGAACGATGGCAGTACCAATGACCGTTAAAAAACTGATAACGAATTTTGCTAACGTAGAACCAATAAATTTATCGATGGTTTCAATGTCAGTGATAAGGTGGGCGTTGATGCCTCCGCTGCCTTTGGTTTCGTATTGGCGGATGCTGATACGACCAAGTTTGTCGATCATTTTACTGCGCATCTCAAACGTGATCGTTTTAGAAACAAGTGTAAATTGTCGGCTTTGAAGGATATTTAACCCCTGACTTGCAGCTCGCATCAGGACGACCAAGAAAAGGGTGAAAAATATATAACCCGTCGGAGTGTGCCACGCTTCAGGGAGAATGGCATTCATAGCAGCTAAGCCTTTTGCTGGTTGGTCCAATAAAACCTCATCAACCATCAACGGCATGAGAAGGGGGATTGGAACACTAATCAAGGTTGCAAGCACCGCTATCAAGTTCGCTATGATCAGCTTGGACTTGTGCTTTTTTACTTGTGTTATCAACCAAGAACGGCTAATAGTGTCATTTTTCAGAAGCATTGTAATTGAGAATAAGTCCTATTATAAAGTAGGGCTGCATTTTAGCGCCATACAGTGAGAATGGAAGCTTTTATAGTAAGTAGGAAGTTAATATGAACATAGAACAATACCATAGACTAACCAAACAAGCCGTTGCTCTAATTGAGTCTGAGCCTGACTTTATTGCTAACCTAGCAAACTTGAGCTCACTGCTTTTCATGGAATTGGACGATCTTAACTGGGCTGGCTTTTACCTAGCAAAAGGTGAAGAGCTCGTTCTTGGTCCGTTCCAAGGAAAACCAGCTTGTGTCCGCATTCCTATGGGGCGCGGTGTCTGTGGTACTGCTGCAAAAACTAACACTATACAAAGAGTATACGACGTTCATGAATTTGAGGGACATATAGCGTGCGATGCAGCGAGTAATTCGGAAATTGTGATTCCGTTTTCTATCAATGGAGAGGTGGTTGGTGTCCTTGATATTGACAGCCCAAGTATTGGTCGATTCAATGAAACAGACGAAGAAGGTCTCACTCATTTCATGGCTGAAGTAGAAAAGCTGCTTAATTCACACGCGAACGACGCATAAATTAGCCCTCGAGTGTGGTTTTTCCTTGGCATGTCACTATAATACGAGAATATTTTTTCTTAATGCTTCGCGGAAATCCGCTCAAATCAGGAACCCTCATGACTGAAAAGTTAAAAAACAGCAAAGAAGTTATTGCATATATTGCTGAATGTTTCCCTAAGTGCTTTACTTTAGAAGGTGAAGCAAAACCTCTGAAAATTGGTATTTTTCAAGATCTTGCGGAACGTCTAAGTGAAGACGAAAAAGTAAGCAAAACACAGCTTCGTGCAGCGTTAAGACAGTACACTTCATCATGGCGTTACCTACATGGTGTAAAACCAGGTGCAGTACGTGTGGACCTAGACGGCAACCCTTGTGGTGAGCTAGAAGAAGAGCACGTTGAACACGCGAAAGCGACACTTGCAGAAAGCAAGGCAAAAGTTCAAGCTCGTCGTAAAGAACAAGCACAAAAAGCTCGTGAAGAGGGTAAGGCGAAAGCGAAACCAGCGGCTAAAAAGCCTCAACAGCCTCGTCGTACTAACAAACCAAAAGTACAAAAAACAACTAAGCCTGTAGAAACGCGCGCTCTAAATGCTGACGAAATCACAGTAGGTAACGCAGTTAACGTGAACATGGGCAAAGGAAACATGGCAGCGACCATTGTTGAGATCAATAAGGATGATGTACGTGTTCAACTTGCTAACGGCCTACAAATGGTTGTGAAAGCGGAGCACTTGCGCGCATAAAGGAGATACTCCTACGCATGAATTGCCGTTCAAAAGTGACACTGATTGCTGCTAGCTTATGGCTAGCAGCATCAGCTCAGGCTCTCGAAGCCAAACTACATAAAGATGACTTGCCGGTTCTCGCTCCTGAAGTTCAGCACGAAACAGCTAGCAAACGAGTCACCTCTCGATTTACCCGCTCTCATTATAAGCATTTCAGCCTCAATGATGATTTCTCCAAAGCGATCTTTGAACGCTATGTAGAATTGCTTGATTATAATAGAAATATTTTTACTCAAGCGGACATCGACTCTTTTAAAGACTGGTCAATTGAGCTTGATGATCAGCTAAAAGCTGGTAACAACCAAATTGCTTTTGATGTTTATAACCTCTCAATGCAAAAGCGTTTTGAGCGCTTTGCTTATGCGTTAACGCTACTCGACGAAGAGATCAAGTTTGATACTGACGACGAGATAGAGTTAGACCGTTCTGAAGCTGCATGGCCAAAAGACGAAGAGGAGCTCAACGAGTTATGGCGTAAGCGCGTGAAATATGACGCGTTAAATCTGAAACTGACTGGCAAAGAATGGCCAGAGATTAAAGAAGTTTTAGAGAAGCGTTATAACAACGCGATGAAGCGGATCACACAGACTAATAACGAAGATGCATTCCAGTTATATATGAATGCCTTCGCCCGACAAGTCGACCCTCATACTAGCTACCTTTCTCCACGTAATGCTGAGCAATTCCAATCGGAAATGAACCTTTCTCTGGAAGGCATCGGCGCCGTTTTGCAAATGACAGACGATTACACAGTAATTCGTTCACTTGTTGTTGGCGGCCCAGCGTCGAAGAGCAAGCAACTTGGCGAAGGGGATCGAATCATCGGTGTTGGACAAGACGGTGAAGAGATTGTCGACGTGATCGGTTGGCGTCTGGATGATGTAGTTCAATTAATCAAAGGCCCAAAAGGCACAAAGGTTAATCTACAGATCTTGCCAGAAGGTAACGATGCGAAGAGTTACATTGTCACAATTGTTCGTGACAAAGTTCGCCTAGAAGATCGCGCAGTGAAGTCGGAGATCATCGAAAAAGATGGTAAGAAGATTGGTATTTTAGAAGTGCCAAGTTTCTACGTCGGTTTGTCGAAAGATACCGATAAACTGCTTGCTGAGTTAAAAACCAAAAACGTTGACGGCGTGATCGTTGATCTACGTAACAACGGTGGTGGTGCATTAACGGAAGCGACAGCATTAACAGGGTTATTCATTAAAGAAGGTCCTGTTGTTCAAGTTCGTGACAGCTATGGTCGTATTAAGGTGAACGCCGATACTGACGGAAAAGTGAGCTACGATGGTCCACTGACGGTGTTGATTAACCGCTACAGTGCTTCAGCGTCTGAAATTTTCGCCGCAGCAATGCAAGATTATAATCGTGCAATTATTTTAGGTGAAAATTCTTTCGGTAAAGGTACGGTTCAACAGCATCGCTCACTGAATCATATCTACGATCTTTTCGATAAAGAGCTAGGCTACGTTCAGTACACGATTCAGAAATTCTACCGTATTGACGGTGGAAGTACGCAAAATCGTGGTGTTGCACCCGATATTTCGTACCCAACACCAATTGAAGCTTCTGAAACGGGTGAAAGTGTAGAAGACAATGCACTACCTTGGGATCAGATTGATAAAGCAAAATATCAAACCTTCCCAAGCAACGAAGCACTAGTTGAAAAACTCACCGCTCTTCATAACAAGCGTATTTCTGATGAGATGGAATTCCGTTTCATCAATGAAGACATAGAGAAGTATCGTAAAGAAAAAGACGATAATATGTTGTCTTTGAACGAGAAAGTTCGTAAGGCTGAATCGGATAAAGCGGAAGCACTTCGTTTGCAACGCATCAATGAGCGTCAAGCTGCTTTAGGTAAGGAAGCATTCAAAACATTGGATGATATACCTAAAGATTATGAAGCGCCTGATGTTTATTTAGATGAGTCTGTCGCGATTATGGTTGATCTGCTCAAGCAGAAAAATCAGTCATAATAACTGGCAATTCAAAGTAAAAAGAGTGAGTCTTTCAGGCTCACTCTTTTTTTTATGTCTTTTCATCTTTGTTTGTATTGAGTATCAAGTAAGATATTCGCTTATTTTTTCCCAATAATTTACGTGATCTACATCTAAAATTTCGCGAAAGTGAGGACTACTGCCTAAGCTAAAAGAAAACGATAAGGATGCCGATATGAAATGGTTCTTTATTTTACTTAGCTTTTGCTGCTTTAGTGTGTTTAGCGGAGAAAACACCAGAGAAGATGAATTAAGTCATTTTGACACGCCGTTTCTCATCGGAGACTGGTATTTAATGAACCCAAACCCCGAAGAGTCGGCTGAAAATTTTCGTGCGATAAAACTGTCACTGGGTTCCGACTACAGCTTTTCTATTGATATTCAAAAGAAAGATTATTCTGTCGATCATTGGGAAGGATTGTATAACGCCAATGAAGACACCATCGTTCTTGGCTTAAACACAGATGAGCCTCAAATTTATGCCTATCGCAATAATCACAATACGCTTGATCTTAATGGTGTGACTTTTACTAAAGGGTTGTCTAACTCGCTAGCGGGCATATGGTCTAGCTCTTATGTATCCGGAGATGGCCTTGTGGCAAACAACATCAACCATATGGATCTGATACTTCAACCTGACTTCGTGTTTATGTTTCGGGTATCCAACGAAGAAGGAGATGAGTCAATCAAGCAAGGTGTTTTCTACACAGAAGATGAATATTTAGTCTTGCTCTATGAAAATGGCGAGCACGGGACCACCTATAAGCTCAACAAAAATGAATTAACGATTGAAGATTCAAATGGCGATATGTACGCGGTACTTAATCGGGTAACGCCTTGATAGCTTATCTTGCTACGACAAATTACGCGAGCATACGGTAAATTGTCAATGTTGTTTAAATGTTAATCAAAAAACGGAGCTAGAGCACTAAAAGCTCCGTTTTTTGATGGAAAGACTTGTATTCTGATACCACAACCCCTACAAATAGCTTATATAGTGATACCAGAACTGCATTTTTGATCATGCAGTCTGGTATTTTTGTTGTTCGACATACAAGGATTTATGCTCATGTCCCAAGCTCCCCAGGCCAAATATCGTAAAGATTATCAAGAGCCATCTCACGCGATTACCGATATCGATCTTACGTTTGATCTTTATGACAATGACACCATCGTTACGGCGATATCAAAGGTTGCTCAAAAAGGCGATACAACAACGCTAGAACTCGATGGCGAGGGGCTTGAGCTGCGCGCTGTAAAAGTAAACGGTGAGGATTGGGCTCATCACGAAGTGAAAGAATCATCGCTTGTACTGACCGATCTTCCATCCGAGTTTGAACTTGAAATCGTCACCAAAATTGATCCTGAAGCGAATACAGCACTCGAAGGTTTGTACAAATCAGGCGGCGCATTTTGTACTCAGTGTGAGGCTGAGGGCTTCCGTCGTATTACTTATTACTTAGATCGTCCTGATGTTCTGGCAAAATACACGACAAAAGTGATCGCAGATAAATCCGCTTATCCATATTTGCTGAGCAATGGTAACCGAATTGCAGAAGGCGATGTAGAGAACGGTCGTCATTGGGTTCAATGGCAGGACCCGCATCCAAAGCCAGCTTACTTGTTTGCTCTTGTCGCAGGGGACTTTGACGTACTGCGTGACAAATACACAACGATGTCAGGTCGCAGTGTTGATTTAGAAATCTTTGTTGATAAAGGTAACTTAGATCGTGCAGGCCATGCGATGACATCGCTGATCAACTCGATGAAGTGGGATGAAGAACGCTTTGGCCTTGAATACGATCTGGATATTTACATGATCGTTGCCGTTGATTTCTTCAATATGGGCGCAATGGAAAACAAAGGCCTAAACATCTTTAACTCAAAGTATGTTCTGGCGAATGACCAAACGGCGACCGATCGTGACTACCTAGGTATAGAAGCTGTAATCGGTCATGAGTACTTCCACAACTGGACTGGCAACCGTGTCACTTGTCGTGACTGGTTCCAACTAAGTCTAAAAGAAGGCTTAACCGTGTTCCGTGACCAAGAATTCTCTTCTGATTTAGGCTCTCGCGCAGACAATCGCATCGATAACGTACGTATCATCCGTGGCCCTCAGTTTGCAGAAGATGCAAGTCCAATGTCGCATCCAATTCGTCCTGACAAAGTCATTGAGATGAACAACTTCTACACGCTAACAGTGTATGAAAAGGGCAGCGAAGTTATTCGTATGTACCATACGCTACTTGGCGAAGAGGGCTTCCAAAAAGGGATGAAACTTTACTTTGAACGTCACGATGGTACTGCTGCGACATGCGAAGACTTTGTTTCTGCAATGGAAGATGCCACTGGTGTCGATTTAAAACAATTCCGTCTATGGTACAGCCAGTCTGGTACACCGACGCTGCGCGTAAATAGCGAATACAATGCCAATGCAAAAACTTACGCACTAACGGTAGAGCAATTTACGGAGCCAACGCAAGACCAGGCTGAGAAGCAAGCGCTGCACATTCCGTTTGATATCGAGCTGTACGATTCGAAAGGTCGAGTTATCCCGTTGCTGATTAACGGTGAATCTGTTCATAACGTGTTAGATATTAAACAAGATAAGCAAACGTTCGTATTCGAGAATGTTGAAGAACAACCAGTGCCATCTTTGTTACGTGAATTTTCGGCGCCAGTAAAACTAGAATACGACTACAGTGATGATGAATTAGTCTTCTTGATGAAACACGCGACGAATGACTTTGCTCGTTGGGATGCAAGCCAAATGCTATTGGCTAAGTACATTCGTCAGAACGTGAAAAACGTTCAAGCCGGACAAGAAGTATCGCTTTCTGAAGGCGTGATAGATGCGTTCCGTGGTGTGCTATTGGATGAGACGCTTGAGCCAGCTTTTATTGCTCAAGTTTTCTCTTTGCCTTCAATTAATGAGATTACTGGCTGGTACCAGCAAATTGACATCGATGCCGTAGACAAAGTGCTAAACAGTATTACAGTGTCACTTTCTCAAGAGTTAGAAGATGAGCTAAGTGCAACTTATCATACACTGAAGCAAAAAGAGTACACGATCGATCATGCTGCGATTGGCAAGCGTGCATTACGTAACCGTTGTCTGCAATACCTAGCACATACGGAAAAAGGTAATGATTTAGTGAAAGCACAATACGCATCTGCAAATAACATGACAGATACGATTGCAGCGATGAGTGCTGCAAATAGTGCTCAGCTTGAGTGTCGTGAAGTTCTTATGGCAGATTATAGCGATAAATGGAAGCACGATGGTTTGGTTATGGACAAGTGGTTTGCTCTTCAAGGTAGCAATCCTGCAGAGGATGCTCTTGAAAAAGTAAAAGCAACCATGAACCACGAAGCATTTAGCTTGAAAAATCCGAACCGTACGCGCAGTTTGATTGGCTCGTTCTTAAGTGCTAACCCTGTGCGTTTCCATGATAAATCCGGTGCAGGTTACCAATTTGCCGGAGAAATTCTTCGCCAACTTAATGATTCGAACCCACAAGTCGCATCTAGAATGATTGATCCTTTGCTTAAGTTCCGTAAATACGATGAAGGTCGCCAAGCTTTGATCAAAGCAGAACTTGAAAAGCTCAAAGCAATGGATAATCTTGCTAAAGACTTATTCGAAAAAGTGACTAAAGCACTAGACGAATAGTAAACAACACAATAGGGTGGTCATTAAGGCCACCTTATTGTTTATGTCACTTAGTTTTTACTTCATGAACTATTACTACTTCAACCTCAACATTTCATATCAAACGTTTTTATCCCATTATTCTGGCGCGGCAAGTGTTGTTCAAGTCGTCACACATAACGGTTTACGTTTGCAGTTACCCGCCGCACGATTCAGACCATTTCTTAGTCAATTAGGCATTAAAGGCCAGTTTAGACTAACAACTGACCAAAATAATAAGTTTCTTAAGTTAGAAACTCTGTGATGTATTGTATTTGCAGAGAGTTAAATAGGAATCTTAGTCACAGAATCGGACATTTCACCTCTTACCACCACGATTAGTTGTTAAACATTTGTAATTATGCTTTTACAATGGGCACATGCATTACCTATGCTTAGTTTCTAAGGCAACAACCTAGCTACTAAGTCCCCCTACAAAACAACAATTCTAATGTGGAGTGTGAATATGACCGCGCGTGAAAATGTAGTGCCGGTTCTGCTTGAAAAAGTTTACCAACTGATTCAAGACAAACTCGAGCTTTCTCACCAAACGCTTGTAACTAAACTTGCTCAACACTTATTCAGTAACATTGCTGATGATGACCTGATTCAGCGAAACGAATCCGATCTTTATGGTGCTGTCGTCAGCCTTTGGCACCATATCAATGAAAAAAAACCAGAAGAGATTTCGGTACGAGTATTTAACCCGACCGTAAGTCGTCAAGGCTGGCAATCCACACACACAATCGTAGAAATTGTTGTTCCAGATAGTCCATTCTTAGTGGACTCAGTCAAAATGGCTTTAGCGCGTTTGGATCTTGTTTGCCACCTAATGTTAAACAACCCAACACAGATACAGCGTGATAAAAAAGGCCAAGTTACCGACGTAAACGGTGAGGGTGGTGTTCTTCAATCACTGTTCCATATCGAGGTAGACCGCCTTACTAGTAAAGAAGAGATGCAAGCGCTTAAAGAAGAGCTGTTAAAAATTCTATCTGATACTCGTTTAGTCGTTGATGACTGGAAGCAAATGGTTGATAAGCTTAAGCTTGTGACTGATGAACTTGAGAAAAATAAAGATCGTGTTTCTATCCAAACGGATCGTATGGACGAAACGATCGCATTTCTTCGTTGGCTAGAAGATCATAATTTTACCTTTATGGGTTACAAAGATTATGACTTAGAAGAAGTCAATGGTGATACCGAGCTTGTTCCTGCTCAAGAGAAAGGGCTTGGTCTATTTGCTGATGACAAGCGTGTACGTAGCGTCAAGCTATCTGAGCTTTCAGACTCTGCGCGGTTAGAAGCGAAAAAGCCATACGCTCTGATTATCACAAAAGGTAACAAAGCATCTCGTATTCACCGTCCAGCTTATACTGATTACATCGGTATTAAGAAGTTTGATGAAAACGGTAAAGTAATAGGTGAGCATCGCTTTACTGGTTTATATACCTCTGCCGTGTACAACCAAGCGGTACAAAGCATCCCTCTGATCCGTGAAAAAGTGGACCGTATCCTTGAAGCGAGCGGATACCGTCACGGATCGTATTCATACAAAGCATTGCACAATATCTTAGAAAACTACCCACGCGATGAACTACTTCAAGCAAATGAAGAAGAGCTGCTTGAGGTGGGAATGGGTGTTGTACAAATGCAAGATCGTGACTTGCTGCGTTTGTTTGTTCGTAAAGACCCATTTGGTCGTTTCTTCAGTTGCATGGTTTATGTCACTAAAGATCGTTACAACACAGAGTTACGTCGTCAAACTCAACGCATTCTTAAGCAGTACTTTGGTTGCGAGCAAGAGGTTGAATTTACAACGTTCTTCTCAGAAAGCCCACTAGCGAGAACACATTACATTGTTCGTGTAGACAATAACAACATTGACGTAGACGTGAAAAAGATCGAGCAAAACCTAATGGAAGTTTCTACCTCTTGGGATGACAGACTAAAAGAATCCATCATTGCTAACTTTGGTGAAAGCAAAGGCCTTCCTCTTTCAAAAGAATACATGAGTGCGTTCCCTCGCTCATACAAAGAGGACATGATGCCAGGTTCTGCGGTTGCAGATATTGAACGCTTAGAAGCGTTAAGTGATGATAATAAACTTGGCATGTTGTTCTACCGACCTCAAGAAGAGGGGGCGGATTCAAAAGCTGTTCGCTTGAAGTTATATCATCGCGATGAGCCAATCCATCTTTCTGACGTAATGCCAATGCTTGAAAACCTTGGCTTACGAGTGATCGGTGAATCACCGTATGAGATCGAGAAAAACAACGGACAGACATTCTGGATCCTTGATTTCTCTATGCTGCATAAGAGCGAGAAAACAGTTGATCTTCGTGAGGCTCGTGATCGTTTCCAACAAGCATTTGCCGCAATTTGGGCGGGCAACCTTGAAAGTGATGGTTTTAACCGATTGGTACTCGGTGCGTCGCTATCTGGGCGTGAAATTTCCATTCTTCGTGCTTATGCTCGATACATGCGCCAAGTCGGTTTCCCATTCAGTCAACAATACATCGAAGACACGCTAAGCCACTACCCAGACTTAGCAACAGGTCTAGTCAAGCTGTTCACCAAGCGATTCGATCCGAAACACAAAGGCAGTGAAAAAGGCCAAAACGATCTGATTAAAAAGCTAACAGAGCAGTTGGATCGTGTAGAGAGCTTGGATGACGATCGTATTATTCGTCGTTACATCGACATGATCATGGCGACACTTCGTACTAACTACTATCAGCTAGACGAAAGTAAGCAACCTAAGCCTTGGTTATCTTTGAAAATGAAACCGAGCGATATTCCAGAGATTCCGCAGCCTGTACCAGCGTTCGAGATCTTTGTGTACGCACCAGATATTGAAGGTGTTCACCTTCGTGGCGGAAAAGTGGCTCGTGGTGGTTTACGTTGGTCAGACCGTCAAGAAGATTTCCGTACTGAGATTCTTGGCCTAGTGAAAGCGCAACAGGTTAAGAACACTGTTATTGTACCTGTGGGTGCAAAAGGCGGCTTTGTTTGTAAACGCCAGCCATCTCTCACAACCCGTGATGAGATCTTTGCTGAAGGCCAACGTTGTTACAAACGATTTATTCGTGCGCTACTTGATGTATCGGATAACATCATTGAAGGTGAAGTTGTGCCACCACAGAACGTTGTGCGCCATGACGAAGATGACCCATACCTAGTAGTGGCGGCAGATAAAGGCACAGCAACATTCTCAGACCTAGCGAACTCTGTTTCTGCAGAGTACAACTTCTGGTTAGGTGACGCATTCGCTTCAGGTGGTTCTAATGGTTACGACCACAAAGCGATGGGTATCACTGCAAAAGGTGGTTGGGAATCTGTTAAGCGTCACTTCCGTGAAATGGGCATCAACTGCCAGACTACTGATTTTACCGCAATCGGCGTAGGTGATATGGCAGGTGACGTGTTTGGTAATGGTATGCTGTTATCGAAGCATATTCGATTGCAAGCTGCCTTTAACCACATGCACATCTTTATTGACCCAAATCCAGATTCAACCACCAGCTGGGAAGAGCGTAACCGCTTGTTTAATTTACCAAGATCAAGCTGGGAAGATTACAATAAAGATTTGATCTCTCAAGGTGGTGGTATCTTCTCTCGTCGATCAAAATCGATCCAGTTAACGCCAGAAATTCAGAAAATGTTAGGTACTAAGAAAGCATCTTTAGCGCCTAATGATCTGATTAAGATGATCTTGAAAATGAAAGTCGACCTGCTTTGGAATGGTGGTATCGGCACTTACGTTAAAGCATCGACAGAAACTCATACGGATGTTGGTGACCGTGCTAACGACATGCTGCGCATTGACGGCCGTGACTTAAGAGCAAAAGTAGTTGGCGAAGGCGGTAACTTGGGTATGACTCAGCTTGGTCGTATTGAATACGCACTGACTGGCGGCCGAGTGAACACAGACTTCGTTGATAACGTGGGTGGCGTTGACTGTTCGGATAATGAAGTCAACATCAAGATCTTCCTTAATGGACTGGTTTCAAATGGCGATCTTACGGTTAAGCAACGTAACCAAATTCTAGAGTCTATGGAAGACGAAGTGGGTGAAATTGTCTTAGATGATGCTTACCGTCAGTCGGAGTCGATCTCCGTGACTGAACAGCAAGGTGTTGGCATTGTTAAGGAACAAATTCGATTCATCCATACCATGGAAAAAGCAGGGTACTTGGATCGTGCTCTCGAATACATCCCTGATGATGAAACGCTAATCGAGCGTGAGAAACAGGGACTAGGTCTGACTCGCCCTGAGCTATCAGTGTTAGTTGCCTACGGTAAAATGGTACTTAAACAGCAACTTGTTACGGATGAAATCGCGAATGATGAATTCCATGCGAAACAGCTTGTTGAATATTTCCCAAGTGCGTTACGACGTAACTATAAAGATCAAATGGTGAATCACCCACTGCGAGCTGAAATTATCGCTACAGCATTGGCTAACCAGATGGTTAATGAAATGGGCTGTAACTTCGTCACTCGTTTGCAAGAAGAAACCGGTGCAAGTGTTGTCGATATTGCTAACGCATACAGTGCGGCTCGTGAAATTTTCGATCTAGAAGCAATTCTTAAGCAGACTCGTGAACTCGATAATATCGCCACTGCTCAAGCTCAGTACGAAATCATGTTTTATGTTCGTCGAGCACTACGTCGAATTGCACGTTGGTTGCTTCGCAACCGCAGTGGTAAATGCACAGTTGGTGAGCTGATTGCTATCTACAAGCAAGATGTCAATGTTATCACTGAAACCTTAGACACTATGCTGGTTGAGTCTGAAGTAGAAGAACACAATGAACTTGCTCAAGGGTGGATTGAGAAAGGGGTAGAAGAGAAACTTGCACATCAAGTCGCTCGTTTATCCAGCCTACAATCTGCACTGGATATCTCATCAGTGGCGAGTGAAACAGGTAAAACGGTTGAGCAAGCATCGAAGCTCTACTTTAACTTGGGTGACCGTTTATCGTTACACTGGTTCTTGAAGCAAATTAACAGCCAAGCCGTTGATAATAACTGGCAGGCACTAGCAAGAGCTGCATTCCGAGAAGATCTGGACTGGCAACAACGTCAACTTACGGCTCAGGTATTAAATTGCGGCTGTGCAACGGAAGAGCTAGACGTGATGAAAGCGTTAGAAGATTGGATGGAAACTAACGAGCAATCACTGCACCGTTGGGAAAGCATCTTGAATGAGTTCAAAGTTGGCTCTGTCCACGAATTTGCTAAGTTTTCTGTAGCACTTCGAGAATTAGTACTCTTGAATCTCAACTGTTCGTCGAAAGAGTAGATGAGTTAGTCAAATTGTAAGTAAAAGCCTCGTTATTTAGCGAGGCTTTTTTGTTGCTCATCGTTTCTATTATAGCGCTGATTGTGTTACAGCGTAACGGTGTGGGGAAGTTAAAATAGGCTGAAATCGATTGCTTTAGGGTGGTTAGTTATAAATTTTATTGTTGAAATCTTACTCTAATTGTTTGTTTTATATTTGAAAATATTAGAAAGATATAGGTTTTTACTTAATACATTCATTTTCATTGAATTACGATGAAAAACAGTAAATAATATTGTCCCGTTTATACGGGGCTTTTTTCTTTCGGAGGCACAATGCTTTACCGTCTAGCCAGAACTGGCTTTTTCCAACTCGATGCCGAGAAGGCACACGATCTTGCAATCAAGAACTTCCAACGCTTTAACGGCACACCACTTGATCTCTTCTACCGCCAACAATTACCAACTCGTCCAGTTGAGTGTATGGGACTAACATTCCGTAACCCAGTAGGTCTTGCGGCTGGCTTAGATAAAAACGGTGAATGCATTGAAGCATTTGATGCCATGGGCTTTGGCTTTGTCGAAGTTGGCACAGTAACACCTCGTCCGCAACCAGGGAATGATAAACCACGCTTATTTCGCTTAGTCGAAGCTGAAGGGATCATCAATCGCATGGGCTTTAACAACCTAGGCGTTGATAATTTGGTCGAGAATGTAAAGCAAGCAAAATTCAACTGTGTTCTCGGAATTAATATTGGTAAAAACAAAGACACACCAATTGAGAAAGGGGCAGAGGACTACCTGATTTGTATGGAGAAAGTGTATGAGTACGCAGACTACATTGCGGTTAATATCTCATCACCAAACACTCCGGGTCTTCGTTCACTTCAATATGGTGAAGCGCTTGATGAACTACTTTCTGAATTAAAAGCGAAACAAGCGGAACTTTCAGAGAAATACAACAAATACGTCCCGCTAGCATTAAAAATTGCGCCTGATTTGAGTGACGAAGAAATCTGCCAAATCTGCGATTCTTTATTGAAAAACAATATAGATGGTGTGATCGCGACTAACACAACTCTGGATCGCACGATCGTAGAAGGAATGAAACACGCCAATGAGGCAGGTGGTTTAAGTGGTCGCCCTGTGCAATTACGCTCTACGGAAGTCGTACGTAAGCTTCATGAAGAGCTAGGAGACAAACTTCCAATTATCGGTGTTGGTGGTGTGGATTCCTATGTTGCAGCCAAAGAAAAGCTGATGGCAGGCGCTAAACTTGTTCAAGTCTACACTGGCTTTATTTACCACGGCCCAAGCCTAGTACGTGATATTGTTAAGAATCTTTAACATATACATCAAAAACCACTGAAAAATCAGTAGCTATTACATAAAAAAGAGGACTTTGTTTCCTCTTTTTTTTTATCCGTTCGTTTGTAAAATTTAAAAATCACGAGTAGGTAATTAAGCGTCTTACCTCTTTACCACTGATTTAACTAGTCAAGAGAGAACGGAATAATGCTTAAACCCAGCGACAAATGGAATTGGTATTTTGACGAGCAAAAAGCTTGCTTAATGCTGGATCTGGGGGAGGAAATGATTTTCCAAACCAATTTATCCCGAAAATTGTTGGTTAACTGTGCCTTCTCAAACAATGAATTTACCGTTGATGACGCCAGTGCATTCCAAACGTTTAATGAACGTATTCGATGCCTCGACATCAGCGAATACCGCCAAGCTGAGTTAACACTGTATTGTGTTGCAGCAAAGCGCTTTCATAAACCTGTACAGCCTAAAAGCTGGTTCTTTGACGCACAGTCCTCTGGTTACGAGCCTGAAGAAGGGGACATGGTCTTTCTAACAAACCAATATTCTGATGGCATGTTCATCGTGTTAGAACCAGGCGAGACGTCGAGCTTATGTGCTTATGTTAACCAAGAAGCGTTTGTGCTTGATGGCAATAAGGCGCTTCAGTTTGGGCAACCGATTAAAGTAATGCATGACCGCATGGCTTGTGCAAATCACCTCTTTGCAATAACCCCTATGGCAATGGTGGGGTAAACCTGTTTAATTTTTTCTTTATTTCGTTCCTTTGTTTGCATTAGTCGACCTCGTTAGGTCGATTTTTTTTGTCCTTTCCTTTGATACTAGAGCCCCATCAGTCATGAAACTGTATGTTTTCTATGCATGCAAACATGAAGCTGGTCACTTTTATTTTACTTATTTCAATCTGATGACTCCCTTAACTAGGCAACCTAGCGCTTAAAATGAGCCCATTTATTCCCCTATAAGGCAAAAATGTAAGTAACTTACATCAATAATCATTGCCTGGTATATACCAAAATTTATGTAAATAAGTATTCACTTCTTTCCAAGGGAACAAAATTTCGTTCGTGAATAAAAAATACTCAAATTGAAGATGTTGAAAGTTTCAGATCATTTTGTTGGTGATGATTTGAACTAACAGGTGGGGAAATTCCTTTAAAAACGAGGCATTGATCGTAAAGTCAGGTATAATTGAAGCCATTTTTTATCAGCGAAAGAACACTATGAATCAATATCTCGCGGTAACTTCAAATGGCATGGAAAATTTGCTTGTTGAAGAACTGACTAAACTAGGCATTGAAAATGCGAAACCAGTACAGGCAGGCGTAAAATTTAAAGCGACAAACGAACAGGTTTATCGCTGTTGTTTGTGGAGCCGTTTAGCGTCTCGATTTGTACGTGTTTTATCTGAGTTCACGTGTAACAACGACATGGACTTGTATTTATCTACATCTGCTATTAACTGGGTTAACCAATTTCATAGCTCTAAACGTTTTGTTGTGGACTTTAACGGCACAAACCGTGAGATCAGAAATAGCCAATACGGTGCGATGAAAGTCAAAGATGGCATCGTAGATTGCTTTGAAAATAAAGGTTTGCCGCGTCCCAACATCAGTAAAGAACGCCCAGATGTTCGTATTCACGTTCGTTTGCATAAAGATAAAGCGTTGCTTGGGATCGATATGGTAGGCAGTGGTTTGCATCAGCGTGGCTACCGACCAGAATCGGGTCGTGCCCCGTTACGTGAAACGCTTGCTTCTGCGATTATCATGCGTTGTGGCTGGGATGGGCATCAACCATTACTCGATCCAATGTGCGGTTCTGGTACTTTGCTTATTGAAGCTGCGATGATGGCTGCCAACATGGCTCCTGGCGTTAAGCGAAAGCAATGGGGTTTCGAAGTGTTGGAAGACTTTGAACCAGAGACTTGGGCAGAGATTAAATCAGAGGCTAATGTTCAAGCTAGACGAGGTGTCAAGAAAGATGACGCTAAGTTTTTTGGCTTCGATAACGACCCTAAAGTATTAAAAGTTGCTCAAGAAAACGCGCGCAGAGCAGGCGTTGAAGAATTGATTGAGTTCGCACAAGGTGATGCTGCAACCATTACTCGTCCTGCAGGATTCGAACACGGTGTTATCGTTTCAAACCCACCTTACGGTGAACGTCTAGGAACTGAGCCGGGGCTAATTGCGCTCTACACCGCATTTGGTGGACAGCTAAAATCTGAGTTTGGTGGATGTAAAGCCTCTATCTTCTCGAGTTCAGACGAGCTTCTGAGCTGTCTTCGTATGCGTGCTGATAAACAATTTAAATTGAATAATGGTGCGTTACCTTGTCACCAAAAGAACTACAGTATTGCAGAGCGCAGTGCTGATGAAGTGAAGGGTGCTGACACTAATGTTCAAATCGCACCAGACTTTTCAAATCGTTTAAAGAAAAACATTGGCAAGATTGGCAAGTGGGCTCGTAAAGAGAAACTTGATTGCTACCGAATCTATGACGCTGACCTTCCTGAATACAATGTGGCGATAGACGTATACGGCGATCAAATCGTAATTCAAGAGTATGCTGCGCCAAAAAACATTCCAGAAGAAAAAGTAAAACGTCGCCTAACGGATATTATTCGTGCAACGATTCAGGTGACAGGTGTAGAGGCGAACAAAGTTGTACTTAAAGTTCGTGAAAAGCAGAAGGGTCGCAGCCAATACCAAAAATTAGGTCAGGTATCAGAGACGCTTGAAGTAAACGAGTACGGCGTGAAGCTGATCGTAAACCTTCATGACTACTTAGACACTGGCTTGTTCTTGGATCATAAGATCACTCGTCGTCGCTTAGGTGAAATGGCGCAAGGTAAAGATTTCTTAAACTTGTTTGCATATACTGGGAGTGCGACGGTTCACGCAGCGGTTGGTGGCGCTCGTTCCACAACGACTATTGATATGTCAAATACCTACTTGAACTGGGCGAAAGACAATATGCAGCTTAACGGCTGTGTAGGACGTCAGCATCGCTATGAACAAGCAGACTGTTTGCAATGGCTAGAAAACGCGAAAGGTGAGTACGACTTGATCTTTATTGATCCACCTACGTTCTCTAACTCTAAGCGTATGGAAACATCATTCGACGTACAACGTGACCACATTAAACTGATGAAGAATCTTAAACGTTTACTAAGAAGTGAAGGCACTATCGTATTCTCGAATAACAAGCGCCACTTCAAGATGGATGAAGAGTCGCTGGCCGAACTTGGTTTGAAGGCTCAGAATATTTCTTCTCAAACGTTACCATTAGATTTTGCGCGTAATAAACAGATTCATAACTGTTGGCTAGTAACGCACGCGTAGTATAAACAAAAGGATTAATACGTGCTGATATTGTATAGCACGGAGGGATGCCATCTTTGTGAGATGGCATTTGCTCTAGTAGACCAAATTGGTTTGGCCGAGCAAACAGATATCATTGATATTGCGTTCGATGATGCACTGTTTTCTCGTTACGGCGTCACAATACCCGTATTAAAGTATCAAGATTCTGAGTTGAACTGGCCGTTTGACTTAGAACAACTCACACATTGGTTGGATAATAATGGCATTACTTACCATTCATAACGCACAACTTGCATTTGGTGACCACCCATTACTGGACAAAGCGGAGTTCGCTCTTCAAGAAAACGAACGCGTTTGTTTAGTGGGTCGCAACGGAGCAGGTAAGTCCACGTTAATGAAAGTGCTTGCCGGCGACATTTTGTTGGACGACGGCAAGATTCAAATCACTCAAGACGTCGTTGTTTCTCGACTTGAACAAGATCCACCGCGTAATCAAGAGGGTACGGTTTACGAATACGTATCTGGCGGTTTGGCTGAAATCGGCGAACAACTGAAGATCTATCACGATCTTCTCGATCTTGTTGCTCAAGATCCGAGTGAGAAAAACATCAACCGTTTAGCCAAGGTTCAAGAGCAGCTTGACCATTCTAATGCTTGGCGTTTTGATGACCGTGTTAAGAACGTACTTGGTGCTTTAAAACTAAGTCCAGAAACTAAACTGACCGATTTATCCGGTGGTTGGCAACGTAAAGCCGCTTTAGCTCGCGCGCTGGTTTGTGACCCTGATGTATTACTTCTTGATGAGCCAACAAACCATCTTGATGTAACAACTATCGAATGGTTAGAGAACTTCTTAAAAGACTTCAAAGGCTCGATCATCTTTATTTCTCACGACCGTGCGTTCATCAAATCAATGGCAACACGCATTGTTGATTTAGATCGCGGGCAATTAGCTTCTTTCCCTGGTGATTACGACAACTACCTAGAAGAAAAAGAAGAGATGCTCCGCGTTGAAGAAATGCAGAATGCTGAATTCGACAAAAAGCTTGCTCAAGAGGAAGTTTGGATTCGGCAGGGCATTAAAGCACGCCGAACTCGAAATGAAGGTCGTGTACGCGCATTGAAGAAACTTCGTGAAGAGCGTCGCGATCGCCGGGATGTCCAAGGCAAAGTTAACCTTAATATCGATGATGCTTCACGTTCAGGGAAAATTGTATTTGAAGCAGAAAACATATCTTTTGCTTACGAAGGCAAGACAATCGTCGACAACTTTAGCTTTAACATTATGCGCGGTGACCGTATTGCACTTATCGGACCAAATGGCTGCGGTAAGAGTACGGTACTTAAATTGCTATTAGGGCAATTGGAAGCGCAGTCTGGTCGTTTACACTGCGGAACAAAATTAGAAGTCGCGTACTTTGATCAGTACCGAGAGATTTTGGATCCAGAAAAAACAGTGATCGATAACTTAGCGGATGGGAAACAAGAAGTAATGGTTGGGGGACGTCAGCGTCATGCGCTGAGTTATCTTCAAGACTTCTTATTTGCACCTAAGCGCGCAAGAACCCCGGTTAAGGCGCTCTCTGGTGGTGAGAAAAACCGATTACTGCTAGCTCGTATCTTGTTGAAACCAAACAACTTACTTATTCTCGACGAACCAACCAACGATTTGGATATCGAAACGTTGGAACTTTTAGAAGAAATGCTTGCCAACTATCAGGGCACATTGCTTTTAGTTAGCCACGACCGAGAGTTTGTTGATAATACCGTTACCACAAGCTGGATCTTCGAAGGAAACGGAGTGATTGAAGAGTTTGTTGGTGGTTATCACGACGCAAGACAGCAGCGTGAACAGGTATTGGCGGTTCGTCAAGCGGTTGAAAAGCCAGCGAAAAAAGAGAAAGTGGTTGAGGAAACTCCCAAAACAACTCAACCTAAGAACAACTCGAAGAAGTTATCGTATAAGCTGCAAAGAGAATTAGAAGCTCTACCAGCTAAACTAGAACAATTAGAGTCGGATATCGAGAGCCTTCAGGAGCAAGTGAACGATCCAGAGTTCTTTGCTAAACCTGTAGAGCAAACTCAGCCGGTATTGGAACAGCTTGCTGCACTAGAGCAGGAGTTGGAAATCGCATTCGAGAGATGGGAAGAACTCGAAGCAATGCAACAGGATAGTTAAGAATTCAATGAATTGTAGTAATAAATTCAAATTGACCGCCATTGCGATGATGGTTGGTACCGCAATGAACGCACAGGCGGCATTGTATCAAGTGGTTGAGGTTTCACCTCAGGATCATGGTTCAAACGGTGACTACCAAACGGCTTACGGCGTTGCAATTCAGCAAGGTGATGCGGGTACAGATCCTTCAACAGGTTCCCCTTTCGCTTTGGGCTGTTTTGATGCAGCAGCAAACTGTACACCAGACCAATTTAAGCTTGCGATGGAAACTCGCACAACACCGATTTCAGCGACACAAGCCGTGGATGGGAACAGCTATCGTGAGGAAATTCCATTTGGATTGGACGCGGGCTTTTATTACATCCAAGAACTCAAAGATTTTGAACGTTACTGTTATAACCAGCTTCGCTATTCTACTTGTGACTCTTGGGCTTCTGTAAACTGGACCCCATGGAACAAAGAGCGTAGTAAAGACTTTACTTCTAATGCGTTAGCATTTGTAGAAGGCGATTCTGCTGCTTATAAAAATGAATATAACAATGTTATCAATCAGCTTACCGAAGATGGTGCAGCTGTCGGTAACCAAAGTAAAGTCAGCAGTGAAAACCAGTCGACACTGGAAACAAGAAATACAGTCGTAGCACCTATTGAACCAAATTTTGTTACAGGTGATAACGACGCAAGCGTTGTGCAAAGCCACGCTTGGAAAACCGATGGCATTTTTACCGTTGGTAGTGTATCTCGAACGGCAAGCAATACCAATGGCGCTCACCACACATCGAAAGCAGCTATTTGGGATCAAAGTGGAACCGTCAGTGAGTTGGCTTGGCCAAGTGGCACATCTAAAGACGGAGAAAGACTGGCTCAAGGAAGCATGCGTGACCTTGTCACAGATGGAACAACGGTTTACGGCGTGGGTTACAACACATACAGTGATGATAACTATCTGAATGCTACTGTTTTTGTCGGAACCCTAGAGGCAGAAGGTAGCGTTGAAAACACAACTTGGAAAAACAAAGTTGTTGTAGGAGCGAGACAGCGTGAGGGCGATGATACGGTTCATACAAACTCACGATTAACCGATGTTAACTCAAATTTTGTTGCTATTGGTGAAGCAAAACGTTCGGGCGGATACTTAATGCCAACGGGCTCTGCTCCGAATCGTCTCTTTATCGTAAATGATGTTCGTAAGGATTCTATTAACGCTTTTTACCCAAGTACCGGAATTTTCTTCAGCGGTGCGGGCGGTAAGATGGGCGGGATCAACTCTTACAATGAAATTGTCGGACAACTTGATGCGGAAACGACGCGTGAAGACGATGGTAAGCCACGTCGTAAGCGCGGTTTTATCTACCCATATAGTGTAGGTGGTGAGACTAGTGAACGTGCTTCAACACTATTTAATGGAAAAGCTTGGTTCCTAGATAGTTTGACTAATGGCGGTGACTACTCTGAACAAAACAACCAGTTCCGTATTCTTGACGCAACCGATATCAACGATGCAGGTGTGATTTCTGGTACCGCGATGAAATGTGCTGGCGGTTACAGTACAACAGCAAACAATGCGACATGTAGTTCTGATGAGCAAATCGTAGCTGTAAAATTGGTGCCTATTGCAGGTGCGACTGAGAAGGACATTGTGTCTCGAAGCGTTGACTCAACGACAACAGAGCGTCAAGGTGCAGGCCTTGGTTGGTTAGCTTTGACCATGCTTGGATTGTTTGGGTTCCGTAGAAAATAGTCAAAAATCGTCAGTAATTTTTAAATCAAGCAGAGGCTCACACATTTGAGCCTCTGCTTTTTTTATGCCTTGAGAAATCACTCAACTTGATCGATTCTTATAAGTGGAGTCATAAAAACTCCATCAAAGTTTCACAATAACAGCTGTACGTTAGTAAATGGACCTGTATGAGGAATTAACTATGAAGAGACAAAAGCGTGATCGCCTAGAACGAGCTCAATCTCAAGGCTATAAAGCTGGGTTGAATGGAAGGTCTCAAGAGGCTTGCCCATATCAACAAGTTGATGCTCGGTCGTATTGGTTAGGTGGTTGGCGTGATGCCAGAGATGAAAGACAATCTGGTCTCTACAAATAAACTCTCCACATACAAAAAGAAGGATTCGAAAGGGCTCTACGGAGCCTTTTCTACATTTATAGACTAGGCAAACAAAAAGGCCCCTAAATAGGAGCCTTTATAAATCGATTAAAGTCGTGATTAGAAGTTTGAAGTGTCTTGGAACAAACCAACTTTCAAATCTTTCGCAACGTAGATTTCTTTGCCATCTACGCATACACGACCGTCAGCCAAACCCATTACCAGTTTACGGTTTACGACGCGTTTCATGTGGATTTCGTAGGTTACTTTTTTCGCCGTCGGTAGGATTTGGCCTGTAAACTTCACTTCACCAACACCTAGAGCGCGACCTTTACCTTTACCGCCAACCCAGCCAAGGAAGAAGCCAACAAGTTGCCACATCGCGTCAAGGCCAAGGCAGCCAGGCATTACTGGATCACCAGGGAAGTGGCAATCAAAGAACCACAAATCTGGAGTAATATCCAATTCCGCCAAGATCAAACCTTTACCAAAATCGCCCTCTGTCTCAGACATTTTAGTAATACGATCCATCATTAGCATGTTTGGCGCAGGAAGCTGAGGGTAACCAGGCCCAAACAGTTCCCCTTGGCTAGAAGCAAGTAGATCGTCACGGTTATAAGAATCACGTTTGTTTTGCATTATCAATTACTCCAATTTTTGATAGCTGCATCTTAGTGAACACGTGTACGCTAAACAACTCCGATCAGTACTAGACAAACCAGTTTTTGATGCGCTGCACAATTCCTTCTGGATGCTCATGTCTTTCAAAGTTTTCAATACGTTCCGCTATTTTGCCAATAATGCTCTCGTCTTCGCCTCTAAAAGGTTTATTCATAACAATCGGAATAGCTTCATCTACCGTAGAGACGGACCAAATATGGAACTCACCATTTTTAATGCTTTCTATTACATCTTTATGTAATGCAAGGTGTTTAAGGTTTGATTTCGGCATGACAACGCCTTGATTTCCCGTAAAACCCTGATGTTTACAAACCTGATAAAAACCTTCAATTTTCTCGTTCAAGCCACCGACTGCTTGCACTCGACCAAACTGATCGACGGCTCCTGTAACCGCAACTTGTTGATTAATTGGAGATTCAGATAACGCACTCACCAAGCAACAAAGTTCTGCGAGAGATGCGCTGTCACCGTCAACTTCACTATAAGACTGTTCAAATACAATCGAGGCAGAGTAAGGCAGTGGTTCATCCAGTTTTAGAGCAGAGCTTAAGAAAGCTTGCATAATCATCATGCCTTTCGCATGTAGATTGCCTCCAAGCTCAGCTTTGCGCTCAACATCGGAAACATCGCCATCACCAAAGTGAATTACACACGATATTCTGGCAGGCTCACCATAGCTGACAGGGTGTCCAGCCATATCGATGACGGTTAGGCCATTGATTTGACCAACTTGTTCCCCAGTTGTCTCAATAATGACTTGTCCATCTAAAATATCGTACACGGCACGCTGAGGAAGATAGGATTCGCGATAATACTTGTCGTCAATCGCTTTATCTAATGACTCGTAATCTAATGTTTGGCCATCACTGAACTGGCTGGCAAGTGTTAGAAGTTGAGAATGCCACATTACACCTAACGGCAAATAATGTTGATCTTCAGTAAATCTCATACCAGCTAGCAACAGTCTTCTAAAGCCACATTCCGTTAAGTGAGGCAGCTGATATTGAGAACATATCCAGTTCACCAAACCAAAGTAATCTGTCAAATTCTGCTCTGACAAATGAATATCTTCTTCAACTTCGGTATACATGGCAAAGCCTGAACAAAAGTCCTCGTCGATATATTCTAGCTCTGCTAACTGACTTCTTTCCCCAGTTACAATCAGTTTTACATCATAAGCTTTAGATGGCGGTACTGAAGTAGGTAAGCGAGTAGGGCTTAGGTTCAGTGGCTCGATAAGGTTTTGTTGAATTGCAGACTTTATATTCGGCCAAAGTCCCGGGTTAGCCAGAATGAGATTAGCAGGTACAATCAAATAACCGTCGTCAGCTTGTGAAATCAAGCCAGGTTGGAAGGCAATATCACCACTTACATCAACACTGTAACGGTCAAATAAACGTTTGGCATCAAGTGATTCCGACAAAACAATCGCAGCGTTAGAATGACTCTGAAGAGCTTTACTGATGAACTCTCTATAGACAGAGTTATCGACGCAGTTAATGAGTAGCACGCGTGTCAATCCCGACATTTTGGAAAAGCGAGATATCGTTGCCGACATCCTCGGTTGAAGATCAGTAAAAGACTTCTTTGGTAACGAAGGTGCAGACTTTAAAAGTGCTTCGTACTGCTCAAGTGAAGGTGTTACGTCTTGCCAATTAAGTTGGTTCATTAAAATTCATCGTAATTCAATCTTGCCGACATTATAACGAAATGGACTATAACACCCTAGCACCAATTTGGTTCGCTCACGGCATTCAACACTCAATGAACAATACTTAGACAAATGAGTGATCAACATCGATACTTCTAAGAGTTTTATTTGCCCAAGTAAATTATCTGGGTTACGCTGTCACTAGGTTATGTTTATGGGTCGGAATAAATGAAATATCAGCAGCTTGAGAATCTAGAGTGTGGGTGGAAATGGAAGTATCTCATCAAGAAATGGAAAGATGGTGAAGCGATTACCCGACATATTGATACAAGTGAAGCAGATGCCGCGGTTGCAGAGCTAAAACGCCTTGAACACGAACCTACGCTTGTATTAGCTTGGATAGAAAACCACATGTCAGAAGAGTTGGACAACAAACTCAAGCAGGCTATCCGAGCGAAAAGGAAGCGTCATTTCAATGCAGAGCAAGTCCATACAAAGAAAAAGTCCATTGACTTAGATTATCGAGTTTGGGAAAAGCTTTCTAGCAGAGCAACCGAGCTCGGTTGTACATTATCTGACGCAATTGAATATCTACTTTCTGAAGCATCGAGAAGTGAAAAAGCGAGTCAAAAAGTTACCTCGATCAAAGAGGATTTGAGTAAATTGCTATCTAGCTAGGATAGGGAGTGCCAAATGTTATATGTAATCTTAATTGCTGCCATCGTGATCTTTTGGTTGATCGCAGTTGATAGACCAGTGCTAAAAGTAAAGTTTGATAACGGCCATATCAGTAACGTAAAAGGGCATCTACCACCTTCTTTCAAACATAACTTACAAGATATTAGTGAACACAATCCGTTTAGTGGTGAAATGAAGGTATATAGCCAACGAACCGGCATGCGTTTGAGCTTCTCCAAGGACGTTCCCAAAAAAATCCAACAGCGGATTCGCAACGTTTTTCCGCATCAAGGTTTCAAAGCGAGCAAAGGCAAGAAGCGAGCTTAATTACATATCAGTTACTTAATCGTGTTAAATGGGACGCAATATAGCGTCCCATTTTCGTATCTATAGAAAAATAATTTATCATTGATTAATCAATAAGATAAACGGGCTTAAATTATGCGATACGTTGTAACTTTAATGTTCTTACTCTTCGTAAGCACTCCAGCTTTGTCTGACGACTCGGAAACGAACCCATTGGCTAAAAAGATTAAAACTAAGATTCAAAGGAAAGCGGACAATAAATTTGATGACTACCAAGGTTATTGCGATGTCATGATAGAGATGGAACACAAAGGTAAAAAAGCAGTAATAAAAAGAGTAACCAGTAGTGGTGACAAAAAAGTTTGTCGGTATGTGAAATCCAACTTGAGGAAAGGAAAACGCTATCGTTATAAATATCCAGAAAAGTATATTCGGCTTCATATAGCCACAGGTTCGTGATTGCAATGTTGATTAGAAGCATCGGGCAGCAAGAGCGCAAAGCTTTCAGACTCGATGAACTAAATGAAAATGAAGTGGCTCTCGTGTAATTGGTTGGGAATGCAGGCTAGGTGAGATAAACCAATCAACTCGAAATGATAATCTGCAGATAAAATCAGTATGGGAAGGAATTGCAAAAAAGTTTAATGGGCTTGGATTGTCAGGAATCTCAATGGCTTGCACTGGATTGGCCTTAGTGATTTCAAGTCCACAGGAACCACTACTGCAGTGCGCATTATATGTGTTATGTTAAATTAGGGGGGCTCGTACGCCAAATGTTGCCAATGAGCACTCCTATTCCCCTGTGGATTTGAAATTTAAGGTCTCCATCATAACCATTAAACATAATGGCTATTTACCATAAAATACTTAATATAGATCTTAATAATCTATCGATTGTTAAGATCTATATTAATGCTTTTTCTACTTACAGAAATGGCTGTATAGCTTCAAAGATATCTTGTCTTCGAACTGGTTTGGAAATGAATCCATCCATACCTGCGTCAAGGCATTTATCTCTATCACTTTCTAGCGCATGAGCGGTTAATGCGATGATTGGAGTCTTGAAGCCTTTATCTCGGAGAAGCCTTGTTGCAGTAATCCCATCCATCACTGGCATCGAGACATCCATAAGAATCAGGTCGATTAAATCCTCATTTTCCTCTAAGAACGTTAATGCTTCTGCTCCATGACTTGCGATATGAACATTATGACCAAGCTTATTTAAAATAAGCTTTATTACAAACTGATTCGACTCGGTATCTTCGACTACGAGAAGATCCATCGCTTTTATTGGTTGGTTGTTTTCTATTTTAACTGGACGATTTTGATTGCACCGAGTTAAAACGGGAATCTTAATAGTAAATGTTGAGCCGACATGCTCGTCACTTTTAACGATAATCTTGCCGCGCATCATTTCAACTAAATGCTTGGTTATTGCTAGCCCTAGTCCTGTACCACCAAAGCGTCTCGTGATGGAACGATCACCTTGATGAAATGCCGTAAATAGATGTTCTTGCTTGGCTTTAGATATACCAATTCCGGTGTCTGATATTGAAATTACAAGCTCGGAGTCTTGCTCAGATACTGAAACTTTTACTTCTCCTTCATCAGTAAACTTTATTGCATTCCCAATAAGATTAAACAGGATTTGAGATAATCGCGTAGAGTCAATCCAAAACTGTTTGTCGGTAGTTACCATGCAATTGAGTTTAAATTGAAGGCTCTTCTTCTTAGCTATTTGTTTTTGTTGAGAAATAACAAAAGTGACAGTGTCTCTTAAATTAACCCACTGCTCATTGAGTTGAAAGCGACCTGATTCAATTTTTGAGAGGTCAAGGATGTCGCTGATAATCGCGAGAAGCAACTCCGCTGAGCATTCCATTTGGCTCAGGGCATCGATTTGCTCTTCTGATAAGGTGGATTGTTTCAGAATATCGAGCATTCCAAGGACGGAATTTAGAGGGGTTCTAATTTCATGACTCATCATCGCTAAGAATTCTGACTTTGAGCGATTTGCAAGCTCTGCTTCTTCTCTTGCTTTAGCAAGCTGAGTTGTTCGCACTTCAACAATACGTTGTAACTTCTCTTTGGTCTCAATATCGATGACAGCCCTCTCAATTAAAGGCCGAAAGCGTCTTAAGGTTTCCTTATTTTCTATGCTAAAGTGCCCTTTCTTAGCACCAATAAGTAAGATGACCGTTTGTGTTACTTCTGAACGTATGCCCGTTAGGACTACCGAGTTTACATGGCTTTTTATAAAGCTGTTCAGGTTAATAAACTCCGCAAGCCTATCTGGTTCGAACAGCAGAATACATTCGCCATTCAGCGCCCTCTCAGATGCGTTACCGTGTAACCAAGATATGTTATCAAATACACTATTTGTCGATATCAACGTTTTGAAGGGGTACCTCTCATCATCACGAGTTAGAACGATAAAATCATCAAAGTTGATGTACTTCTTAAGGACATTATTTAATCCCGTAAATATCTCGTGCCGGTTTTTTGCTTCACTCATCGCGGATATCGCTGAAAGAATAGCTTTATTCTCATCGGCGAGCAGTCGCTCTCTTTGCCTAGCCTGTTTTAGTTCGACTAACGCTTCTTGCAGCGCTTCCTGTTGGTATATGTCTAAGTATTTATCTTTCATAAGGTTTATGGAATATCGCTGATGAAATCATCAGGTTTCCATGTCCATTCTCACCACCAATAAATCTACCTTGCTCACCAAAAGTAAAAGGGCAAATAAAAGGTAACTGTTCTAGTTCTTGGTTAATTTGTTCACAAACGCTATTCATGTCTTGCATTAAGTGCAACATAGGACCTGCGCAAAAGATGTTTATCACCCCAATTTTTCGAGATTCTTCTAATTTTTGATTAAAGGCTGCATTTACAACTTTAGCGGCGCGTGCAACGAGGTGTTCTCTGCTTCCTTTCATTAAAGTGAGTTCATCACCCTCTTCTATTCGTGTAAATAGCTCAATTCCTCCATCTCGCGTCTCACGAATTGGATGGGACAATTTGTAATATGGACGCTCATAGAGGTGGCCAGCGACACGCCCTAGTGGATAAGCACTCGAGTTTGTAAATAGCAGGTTGTTTTTACCTACTTGGTTATCTTGATGGTTTGTCCACTTTCTATAAACATTGAGGGCCGGTTCGTCATCAATTTCTAGCAAGCACCTATCGTTAGTTTTGGTTGCAACCCCTTTGATATTGGTTGGAGTGTGCCCAGCACTAAAAGCAATATCAACAGGCTGTGAGGAGTAAAATAATGTCAGACTTAAACCTGCAGTTTGAGATCCTTGGGTGGTAATGACAGACCATTTTCCCGCGATATGATTATCAGCGGCTGAACCACCAATAATTGGGATCAGCGTACCAAACCTTTCATCTATAGATGCAATGATTGATTCCTCTTGCCCTGGAGTTGTATGAAGCAGTATTAAGTTTGGCACTTCTCCTACGCGGTTAGCGTTCTCAAGAGCCATATCTAAGGCTCTAGTTACACTGTCACCTGAATCATAGTTAGAAATACCAGTGCCATAAGCATGAGGGCCTGAGTCATAAATTGCGAGCGCCGCAATCACTGGGCCCGTATGAAACCCCTGGTCTGTCATTACTGCTTGGCATGAACTGGCGCCATGAAAAGGCACACCGGGAAAATGCTCAAGAAACGCTTCTCGAATTAACTCGAAGTCGTACTCTTCCGTGTAGTAGCACATCACGTAAGACAAGTTCTGTTGTGTCAGTTCGGACCTAAGCGTTTCTATCGCTGAGTCTTCATCTTTAATATGAGTAAAAACTGATTGGCAATGCATACGATTTTATAATTGGGTATCACTCTGCTGTTATACCATTCCAACCAATTTTCTCTAGGTAAGAAGGTGAAAATTTCATTAAGAAGTTGCGATTATCTCGTGACAGATCGTATTTATAATTGAACTACAACAATGTTTTCGCCTTTTTTAAAGGTGATTTTTTTTGATTCAGGCATTGTGTCCCATTCTATTTTCTTATGTTTCCGATCGAGATTGATAAATTCGCCAGATTGATTTAGATCAATTTTTAGAGTGCTACTTTTCATCGTTTCGAGCGAAATTCCCGCCGAGTCACGATTAATTGTGATTATTTCACCTTCAATTGTTACATCACATCGTTCTTTTTGTGAACAGTCAATGCTGGTAACGCTCTCGTGTGTAAAGGTACGCCAGAAAAATGCGCCTATTAACACACTGAGCATGATTAAGATTTGTGCAAGTCGTGCCTTTGTTAACTTTTGTGCAGGCATAATTACTAATATCCTTGTTACAAACTTCAAACTTTTTAAATAAAAAATGATTTCCAGGGGGCCAGTAAGGTTACTACCCTGTCATTGAATTGTTAATTCAAGTATAGTGTCACGCTGAAAATGCCACTTTTTATTAAAGTCAGCAATGGAAATAAGGTGATGATAACACTTGAATTCTAGAGTTTACTTGGGTGGTGTTACGACGCAAGTCGTGTTGGAAGTAAAAGTGTAGTTAATTAGAAATTGGAAGCATGCAAATGAGCCAAGTAAAGCAGCTTGAACAAAACTACAACTATACAGTCGTTCGCCAATTTACCCTTGTGACCATTTTATGGGGCATAGTTGGTATGGCTGTTGGTGTTTTGATTGCCGCTCAATTAGTTTGGCCACAGCTAAACTTTGATACGCCGTGGTTGACGTACAGTCGCTTACGTCCACTGCATACTAATGCGGTAATTTTTGCGTTTGGTACAAGTGCTCTGTTCGCAACGTCTTATTATGTTGTACAGCGCACATGTCAAACACGTCTTTTTGGTGGCCCACTCGTTGCCTTCACCTTTTGGGGTTGGCAAGCAATCATCCTGGCAGCAGCCATTACTTTGCCTCTCGGTTTAACATCGGGTAAAGAGTATGCTGAGCTAGAATGGCCTATTGATATCGCAATTGCGCTAGTATGGGTATCATATGCGGTGGTGTTCTTCGGCACACTGGTGAAGCGAAACACGTCACATATTTATGTGGCAAACTGGTTCTTCGGTGCCTTTATTATCACAGTAGCAGTACTTCACATCGTGAACAGCATGGCAATTCCTGTGTCACTTGGGAAATCTTACTCGATTTACTCAGGCGCAGTGGATGCGATGGTTCAGTGGTGGTATGGACACAATGCGGTAGGTTTCCTACTCACCGCTGGTTTCCTAGGTATGATGTACTACTTCGTTCCTAAACAAGCTGAACGTCCTGTTTATTCTTACCGTCTATCTATCGTTCACTTCTGGGCGCTTATTTCTCTATATATTTGGGCAGGCCCTCACCACCTTCACTATACAGCGCTACCGGACTGGACTCAGTCTCTAGGTATGGTGATGTCGCTGGTTCTATTTGCTCCTTCTTGGGGTGGTATGATCAACGGTATTATGACGTTATCTGGTGCATGGCATAAGCTTCGTTATGACCCTATCCTACGTTTCCTAATCGTTTCTTTGTCATTCTACGGTATGTCTACCTTTGAAGGTCCAATGATGTCGATTAAGACAGTTAACGCACTTTCTCACTACACAGACTGGACCATTGGTCACGTTCACTCTGGTGCGTTAGGTTGGGTTGCGATGGTTTCTATCGGCTCTGTATATCACTTAGTACCTCGCCTATTTGGCCAAGAGCGTATGTACTCGGTCGGTCTAGTGAATGTGCATTTCTGGCTAGCGACAATCGGTACCGTTCTTTACATCGTTGCGATGTGGATCTCTGGTGTAATGCAAGGTCTGATGTGGCGCGCGGTTAACTCTGACGGTACGCTAACCTACAGCTTTGTTGAGTCTGTAGAAGCGTCTTATCCGTTCTACTTTGTACGTTTCCTAGGTGGATTTATCTTCCTATCTGGTATGTTCCTAATGGCATACAACACGTACAAAACGGTAAGTGCACCAAAAGAAAGCCTAAAAGCTATCCCACATCCGGCATAAGGAGATTTAAGAATGAGTAATAATTCTAATAATCGCCACGAAATCTTAGAACGTAATGTCGGTTTGTTGGCTATTTTTATCGTGTTTGCTATCAGCTGGGGTGCTCTTGTAGAGATCACTCCTCTGATTTTCCAAAAGCAAACGACTGAACCTGTAGAGAATCTACGTGCTTACACTCCCCTGGAGATGGAAGGTCGTGACATCTACATCCGTGAAGGTTGTAACGTTTGTCACAGCCAGATGGTTCGTCCTTTCCGCTCGGAGACTGAACGTTACGGTCACTACTCTGTCGCTGGTGAGAGTGTTTGGGAACACCCATTCCTTTGGGGCTCTAAGCGTACAGGTCCGGATTTAGCTCGTGTTGGTGGTCGTTATTCTGATGAATGGCACCGCGTTCACCTACTAGATCCTCGTGAGCTTGTGCCTGAGTCAAACATGCCAGGTTTCCCGTGGTTAGCTGAAAACGTTTTAGACGGTAAGCTAACTCAGAAGAAACTTGAGCTATTTCGTGATCAGTTCGGTGTTCCATACACTGATGAAGAGATCGCGAATTCGGCTAAAGAAGTAGAAGGTAAAACAGAGATGGATGCAATCATCGCTTACCTTCAGTCTCTTGGTCATGCAATGAAGTAAGGGGATCATATGGATTTCGGTACAATTCATAGTATTTATACCGTTGTACTCTTCGCTAGTTTTATCGGCATCGTATGGTGGGCATTTAGTAAAAAGCGTAAAGCACGCTTTGAAGAAGATGCCAACTTGGTGTTTGCTGACGAAGAACAAACGACCCCAAATAACCAAGGAGTGAAGAAGTAATGACTACATTCTGGAGTCTCTGGATTATCGTGATTACTGTCGGTACGCTGGTAGGCTGTGCGATTCTCCTAACTTGGTGCGCTAAAGATAAAATGGGCGTCGAGGAAGGGGAAGACATGGGCCACGAGTACGATGGTATTCGCGAGCTAAACAACCCTCTACCAAAGTGGTGGACTTATCTGTTTGTAAGTACATTTGTGTTTGCAGCAGTTTATCTAGCCCTATTTCCAGGTCTAGGTAGCTTCAAGGGCTTTTTAAATTGGCAGAGTTCTGCTCAAACAGTGCGTTCACTGGAAGAGTCAAAAGAAGCCATCGCTAAAGCACAAGAGAACAAGCAACTAAACCAATACGCAAAAGAACTGGATGACGCAGATGCATACTTCGGCGAAGCATTCCGTAAACTTGCGCACAATGATAGTGGTTTGCGCCCAATACCTGAAATTGCGCAAGATCCTGAAGCATTGAAAGTTGGCCAACGTTTGTTTTTGCAAAACTGTTCTCAATGTCACGGTTCTGATGCTCGTGGTCAGAAAGGTTTTCCTAACCTAACTGATGATGCATGGCTATACGGCGGTGAACCAGCTGCAATCGTAACAACCATCATGCATGGCCGTATTGGTCAAATGCCAGCATGGAAAGATGCGCTTGGTGAGCAAGGTGTTCAAGAAGTAGTAAGCTACACACTTAGCCTATCTGGTCGTAAAGTGAATGCTCGTGAAGCAGCGGCAGGTAAAGCACGTTTCGTCGTGTGTGCAGCTTGTCACGGTACTGATGGTAAGGGTAACCCTGCAGTCGGTGCACCTGATCTTACAGACCAAGATTGGCTATTTGGCGACTCTCGTGCAGCTGTAACCGAAACCGTAATGAACGGCCGCTCAGGTGTAATGCCCGCGTGGAAAGACATTTTGGGTGAAGATAAAGTTCAGCTCGTTGCCTCTTATGTCTGGAGCTTAAGTAACTCAGAGAGTAAGTAACTGAGATATTAAGTAACATAGCAATAACAGCCCCTTTCATAGGGGCTGTCTTTCCTTTAAATTTAACGCCTTACATTTTTTCATTTAGCTGTTGAGAACTTTTTTATGGTAAAGCCTTGGTATAAACAATTTTGGCCGTGGTTCCTAATCATCCTTCCTCTTACTGTCGTAGTTTGGACTGTGATTACTGTGGTCGTTTTCTCGAACAACTCTGTTTCTTTAGTCGCCGAGGATTACTATAAAAAAGGCAAAGGCATTAACATCGACATTAGTAAAATGAATGTCGCTCGTGACCTAAGTCTTAACGCTGAGATTTCCTCTAAAAATAACAATGTTGTGATTGTTTTCGCTAAAGGGAAGCTATCTCACTACCCTGCTTTAACGGCCACTTTCACTCATCGTACTCTTCCTGACCGTGACTTCACAAAGCTCGTTACGGCGGATGCATCTGGTAATTACCGCCTAACGGCAGAAGAATCTATTCAAGGTCCTTGGTTTGTCGAACTACAACCACATGACCAACAATGGATGATCCAAGGTAAAGTTGAATTTCCTGCCTCGTCAACACCGTTAATGAAGTAAGCATATGTGTGAATCCTGTTATCACTGTGGTGAAGATGTACCAGCCAACACGGATTTTAAAGTTGATATACTCGGTGAATCCCGCAAGATGTGTTGTCCTGGCTGCGAGACGGTTGCTCAAACCATCGTAGACAGCGGCTTAGTATCCTACTATCAATATAGAACTGCGCCTGCGGAAAAAGCAGATTTAGTACCAGAGCAACTCCAAGCTTTAATTCATTATGATAATGAAGATGTACAATCAGAATTTGTGCGAAATCGTGAAAATGTCTCTGAAGTAACTCTTTCTTTAGAAGGCGTTTCATGTGCAGCTTGTGCGTGGTTAATCGAAAAGCAAGTCTCTAATACGGCTGGGTTAGTGTCTATCCGTGTGAATACAACCACTAACCGCGCATTACTAGCCTGGGATAAGACTCAGGTGCGATTAAGTGAGCTCCTATCTGTCATTCATAAATTGGGTTATAAAGCCGCACCATTTGAAGCTGATAAGCAAGAAGCCTCTTATCATCGAATGATGAAGCAATACTTATACAGATTAGGTATTGCTGGTTTAGCTACCATGCAAGTTATGATGCTAGCCGTCGCATTGTACCTAGAAGTTTTTGGTGACCTAGAACCGGAGTTTAAAAATTACTTTCGTTGGGTAAGTCTGATCTTTGCTACGCCAGTCCTACTCTACTCTGCTCTTCCGTTTTACTTAAATGCGTGGCGAAGCATCAAAGGCCGAACCCTCGGTATGGATGTGCCTGTCTCGATTGCACTTATTTTTGCCTATGTAGCCAGCTTAATAGCAACCGTTACAGAACAGGGCGAAGTCTTCTTCGAATCGATTTCAATGTTCACTTTCTTCCTATTGGTTGGACGATTTTTAGAGATGCGAGCGCGTCGCAAAGCCGCAGCGGCGAGTGGTAACCTATTAAAGTTGATCCCAGCGATCGCCACGACGCTGGATGGCGAGCAAATACCAGTGAAAACTCTAAAAGTTGGTGATCGTATTCGCGTCCTTCCTGGTGAACATATCCCAGCTGACGGCAAAGTTGTTTCGGGTCGTATTCATATTGATGAATCCATGCTAACGGGTGAATCCGTACATGTTGTGAAACGAGAAGGCGATGCGGTTTATGCAGGAACACTAAACGGTGATGAGTCATTTGAGCTAGAGGTCATGAGTTCCAAAGCCGACTCAATGATTTCCAATATCGTGCGTTTACAAGATGAAGCTCAACACTCCAAACCTAAAATTGCAGAAATTGCAGACGTTGTTGCTCGTTACTTTGTTGGAGCAATTCTTATTATTTCTGCTGGTACTTGGTTTTACTGGCATCAAACAAAACCAGATGATGCGTTTTGGATCATGCTATCCGTATTGGTAGCAACCTGTCCATGTGCCCTATCTCTTGCTACTCCAACTGCTCTAACTTGTGCTACCTCTCGTATGGGAAACTTTGGCATTTTGCTTCGTAAAGGTCATGTGTTCGAGACGCTATGTAAGATCAACCACTTAGTTGTAGATAAAACAGGTACTCTGACGAAAGGCGATATTGAGATCTGTGATACAAAAGTGTTGAGTGATCTTCCAAAAGAAGATTGTCTCTCTCTAGCCGCAGCATTAGAAGCTCATGCAAACCATCCTATCGCTCGCTCTTTTGCAAGTTACGCCAATGACGACTTTGTTGTGTATGAAGTGCAAAACGTGATTGGTTCAGGGATTGAGGGGATCTGGAATGGCAAAATCGTTAAGATAGGCAGTGCGGTTTTTGTTCAAGGCAAGGAAAGCGATGAAAGCCATGCGGTCTATCTTTCAGTTGATGGCGAGCATGTCGCTAGCTTTTACTACCGCGACCCTATCCGAAAAGAAAGCAAAGCCTTTGTTCAACGTTTTGCTGACGCTGGAATTAAGACAACGCTGCTAACAGGTGACTCTCTCTCAAACGCTCGACCTGTAGCGAATGAAATTGGTATCGATCACGTCGTTGCGTCAGCAAAACCAGAAGACAAACTCGCGTACCTTAAGAGTCTTGATGAAGACAGTATCACAATGATGGTTGGCGATGGCATCAATGACGCACCTACTCTCGCCGGAGCTCATCTTTCTGTTGCAATGGGCGGTGGTACGGATGTCGCTAAAGCATCTGCAGATATGACGTTACTTGGGGATAATCTCGAAAAGCTACTAGAGGCACGTTTGCTTGCACTGCGTACAAGAAAGATTATTCGAGAAAACTTGGCTTGGTCTTTGGGTTACAACCTGTTAATTTTGCCTTTAGCTGTCGCTGGTTTAGTGGCTCCCTACATTGCAGTAGTTGGCATGTCTGCAAGCTCAATTATCGTTGTATCTAACTCTTTGCGCCTGCTCAAAGAGAAATAAGTAGAGAAAGCAAACATGGAAAGTCTTTATATATTGATTCCCATCGCTATCGTTCTCGTTTGTGTTGCTGTTGCCGTTTTTCTTTGGGCAGTAAGAAGTGATCAGTTTGAAGATCTAGAACGACAAGGACATAACATTCTTCTTGATGAAGAAGACAAATCTAATAGTGATAAAAAATAGCAACCTTTATGACTCCTGACTTTATTGGTGCTTTGATGATCGGCCTCGTCGGGGCCGGTCATTGCATGGGAATGTGTGGTGGTATCGCGTCTCTGCTTACCATGGGCTCTTCTACAAGTAAAAGCTCCCCCCTTATTCCACTCTTCTACAACCTAGGGCGATTGAGCAGCTATGCCGTAATCGGTGCATTAGTAGGCGGAGCAATATCAGGTTTATCTGAGCTAAGTGGATTAACGCATTCTCTTGCTTGGTTAAGGCTGATTGCCGCACTGTTCATGATTCTGGTTGCGCTTTATATTGCTAGATGGTGGCAAGGTTTACTGTTAATAGAAAAGTTAGGACAGCACATTTGGCGCTTTATCTCACCTGCTGGTAAGCGTTTGTTGCCATTAAAGCACCCTCTTCATGCTTTACCATTTGGCTTCATTTGGGGCTGGTTACCATGCGGCTTGGTTTATTCTGCGCTAACTTGGTCGGCGGTTTCAGGCAGCGCAATAAACGGTGGTCTTATTATGCTCGCGTTTGGCCTCGGAACACTTCCGGCAATGCTGATTATTGGATATGGTGCCAACCATTTTCAGAAATTACAAAAATCGTTAATATTTAGAAATATTTCAGCATTAATCCTTATTGGGTATGGTTCGTACACTGCTGTAGGAGCCATGGAGTTACTCGGTTTCATATAACGTTAAACTCTATTGAGGTGACATTTTTGCTACCCTTTAGGATTAAGCGATGCTAAAATATTGATGTATATCAAATAGTGAAAGGTTGTTATGATTTCTGAAAAACCTGCAACAAAGCGTATCCAATCAGGCGGTTGCGCCATTCATTGCCAAGATTGTAGCATTAGTCAGCTGTGTATCCCGTTCACTCTGAATGAGGCAGAACTTGATCAGCTTGACCAAATCATCGAACGTAAGAAGCCTATCCAAAAAGGACAAGAGCTTTTTAAGGCTGGTGACGAGCTAAAATCTCTGTACGCTATCCGCTCTGGTACCATCAAGAGCTATACGATCACAGAGCAAGGTGATGAGCAAATCACAGCGTTTCACTTGGCCGGAGACCTAGTTGGTTTCGATGCCATTACAGGTGACTCCCACCCTAGCTTTGCTCAAGCGCTTGAAACGTCGATGGTATGTGAAATCCCATACGAAATTTTAGACGACCTATCAGGTAAAATGCCTAAGCTTCGCCAGCAAATTATGCGTTTGATGAGTAACGAAATTAAAGGTGATCAGGAAATGATTTTGCTTCTTTCTAAAAAGAATGCAGAAGAACGTCTAGCGGCTTTCCTATACAACCTATCAACTCGTTTTTCTCAGCGTGGCTTCAGCCCTAGAGAGTTTCGTTTAACGATGACTCGTGGTGATATTGGTAACTATCTTGGTCTTACAGTGGAAACAATCAGTCGCTTGTTGGGTCGTTTCCAGAAATCCGAGATCCTAAGTGTAAAAGGTAAATATATCACTATCTTAGACCACGATGCATTGATGGAACTTGCTGGTGTAACTAAAGAATAATACACCCCAATTATTGATGTAGCTCGAAAATGAGCTACATCATATTTCTCATAAATTCCTTTCGAAAGTCCTCAAAAAGTTACCCAAACTAAGCTACAGTAAAAATGTACGGTGAGTACTCCAAAATACTGATTTAATTTATATTCAGTATCTGGTTTTGCAATAGAAGTGGGCTTAGTTATGAGTATATACAGTAAGATCCTTGTTGTAGCTGACATCAATAATGATGAGCAGCCCGCACTTGCAAGAGCTGTTCAATTAGCTCAAAAAAGTGTATCTAGAAGCCGAATCACTTTCTTTTTATCCATTTACGATTTCTCTTATGACATGACGTCAATGCTATCAGTGGATGAAAGAGATGCTATGCGTCGAGGTGTTATCCATCAACGTGAGCAGTGGATGCGTAAAATTGCTCAACCTTATCTAAACGATGGCTTCGACTTTGATGTATGTGTCGTCTGGCACAACCGTCCTTACGAAGCAATTATCGCTGAGGTCTATGCAGGCAACCATGACCTAGTCATTAAAGGTACACGTAAGCACGACGTGTTAGAATCTGTGATTTTCACTCCGACCGATTGGCACTTGTTACGTAAATGCCCTATCCCAGTACTTCTGATTAAAAATGCAGATTGGCCAGAACAAGCAAGCATTCTTGCCTCGGTGCACGTAGGCTCTGAAAATCCAACTCATATTGATCTCAACGATGCTATGGTCGAGCGACTAAAAGAAGTCACCACTCGACTGGATGCCAAACCATACCTTGTTAATGCGTATCCCGTTACACCGGCGAACATTACCATTGAACTTCCTGAGTTTGATCCAACGACTTATACCGATGCCGTTCGAGGTCATCACTTAACTGCGATGAAAGCATTACGCCAAAAACACGGCCTTGATGAAGAGCAAACGATTGTTGAACAAGGTTTACCTGAAGATGTCATTCCAGCAGCAGCAGAGCGCTTGAATGCTGCAATGGTTATTTTAGGCACCACAGGGCGAACCGGGCTTTCTGCTGTCTTTATTGGTAATACAGCTGAGCACGTGATCGATAAAATAAATTGCGATGTATTGGCTCTAAAACCAAAAGGCTACATTAGTCCTCTTGATCCAAACACAGCAACCTAATCCCTTTGTAGCATTGCTATATTGAGCGCTTTCAAACAGACGCTAATAAATCCCCCCAATACAGGGGGATTTTTGTTTGGGGCAGTTAGAGCGTTAGGCACAAAAAAAGAGGTCTAATTGACCTCCTTTTTTACGAGTTAGATGTTCGTAACATCGATGAACATTGATTCATCAATATTCGTCGAAGAAACGACAGCCTCATTAAATTCATACTCTTCGCGGTTACCTTCACGATCTAGCGGTAAGTTAACAAAGTCGAACAATTCGCGGTCTGCTAGTTGGCTTGGGCTTACGTTTTGAATTGATTTAAAAATCGCTTCCACACGCCCTGGCGTCTTCTTATCCCATTCAATCAACATTGCTTTTATAGATTGACGCTGAAGGTTCTCTTGAGAGCCACAAAGGTTACACGGAATAATTGGGAAATCCTTGTGTTCAGCGTATTTGATCAGATCTTTTTCACGACAGTAAGTTAATGGACGAATGACCACGTTACGACCATCATCAGAGCGTAGTTTTGGTGGCATCGCTTTAAGGCGAGAGCCGTGGAACATATTCAAGAACATTGTTTCGACGATGTCATCCATGTGATGACCTAGCGCAAGCTTAGTTGCACCAATCTTCTCTGCAAATGAATACAACGTACCACGTCGTAGGCGTGAACACAGACCACAAGTGGTTTTGCCTTCTGGCACCTTCTCTTTTACGACGGAATACGTGTCCTTATCTACGATGTAGTAAGGGATATTCAGTGTTTCGAAATACTCAGGCAGAATATGCTCAGGGAAGCCCGGTTGTTTTTGGTCTAAGTTTACCGCAACCACTTCAAATTTGATTGGCGCAGCTTTCTGAAGATTCAACAGGATATCAAGCATCGCGAATGAATCTTTACCACCGCTAATACATGCCATCACAACATCGCCTTCTTCAATCATGTTGTAATCAGTAATGGCATTTCCAACATGTCTTCTCAGGCGTTTCTGAAGCTTGTTGAATTCTAGGGTTTCTTTTCTTGTATCTATTTGGTTCATTGCGGGCTCTCACATCGCCGATAAATCGACTAGGACTTCCTAACATGGGTTTCTTTGGGGCGTGGATTATACGAGCTTTTTACGCAGGATTAAATGCTTGTCTTATTGAGTCTTTAAGAAAAGAGTGTGAAAGATACTTTAGTTACGGTCACAAATGAAAAAAGAGCCGCAATTGCAGCCCTTTCTAAACTCTCAGTGTTCACTTCTTTGCGTTAGGCAGATAAGGTAGCACTCGCATCGTCGGTTCTGGTAGTGTCATTGTGCCACCTTGCCCTATTTCACTTAGTGCGACTTGTATCTTGCCATTGACAATTGGCTTTTCGGTTCCGTTTGAGAAAATCACTTTATCATTCAGTTGATTTGCAAACTCCATCGTCACACCTTGAACTTCAGGTGTAAACCAACCCGCAAACATACCGCCTAAATCTTCCAGCATCGTCTGCATTTGAGGTAGAAGAGGCTTAAGTTGCTTGTAAGAAACGTTACCCTGTAATGGTTCTTTGGTCATCACGACAAGTGAGTAATCGCAGCGAGTATCTTTTGGAGTATCGACAAAAACCAACGGATTCGCTGACTTTAAGTTTTTATCGACTGGCAGAGGCAACTCTTGTGAAGCAGGGATAACAAACTCTTCATAGTGCTCTTCTTTTTCCATCCAAGCTTTTTCTATTGTACAAATTTGCTTAGTTTTTGCGTCCACAAAGAAGACGCCAACTTTCACGTTGTCATGCCCTTCTTTATTGTTGTTTTTGAGTTGGGTGTATAACTTTGAGTACGTGAACATGTACTCTTGAGCTTGGGTTATTGGCGATACAAGAATTAGCGCCGCACTTCCCAATAGACTTAGGCTTAACTTTTTCATTTTATCCGTTATTTTATTGTGTCCAGTAGGCGTTATTATGACGAATCATAGCGCGAAGATCGTGTACATAAGCAATGCCACGTTCAGAATATGCTAGCAATCCATGAGTTAACTCTGACGCCGTTGCGACCGATAACAGGTCTTTGTTCTTTTCGGCTAGAGAAGCTCTGATTTCACGCAGTTCAGCATACGCTGGGTTTCGATTAACATTCATAAAGTAGCCATGAACCGACTGCTGTACAGAATCGAATTTTTCAACTTCATGAACTTTGCCTGCGCCACGTTGCGCAGGAACAATTCCACAACCCTTTTTATAACACCATTGGCCGAACAAGTTGTTCGCTTGAGTGGCAAAACGAGAAGTGCCCCACGCAGATTCATTTGCTGCTTGAGTTAGAACCAGCGCTTCTGGTAAGACATTCACTCGCACAAGCATTTCACCCAACCACGCGTGATCGACTTTGTTGTCGCTCAAAGGCAAAGAATACAGAGCCGCTAGTCGCTGAGCGTACTCTTCTTGCTCTTGAGTGATTTGTCCCACCTTTAAAGAAGTAAGAAACGCTCGTTCATGACGAATTCGTTGATTCTCAAATGCTATTTTAGGCCTTAAAAAATCAAAAAACGCCGCTTTTTTCTCTTTGGTGTCTTTTATTGCGTTGAAGTCAGGGATATCACCAATGTGTGGCAAATGAGACAAATCGACATGCTTAATTGTCCCGGACAGCACATCAGGATTCTCAACATATTTAAACTGTTGCTCGTAGTGTAAATACGGTCCAATAGAAATAAAAGTGGCGGCTATACAGGTAGCCGCCACTCGTAAACTTATTGATTTTAAAGAATTAGGCATCAAACACCTGTGAGTTACCATCGTGATCATTGTCGTTTTTCTGTGTTGCAACGATCTTGAGTTTAATTCCAAACATTTCGCGGTAGAGTATGCCTTTCAAATGAAAGAAGAATGGCAACACAAAAATCAAGCCAATACCGTAGAACATCGCAGCGATAATAAACATCAACATCACGCCTAAGTAAAGCCCTGCGACGACAAAAATCTTCTTGTTAATAGCGCGAAGTGATAACAATAGCGCCTGCATTGATGGCACTCTTTTTTCACAAATCAACAAGATAGAGTGACTAAACGCTAAAGAAAGATACAGGGACAGTAGAGGGAAGATCATACCAACTACGCCTTGCAGCATTAGGCTCATCAGCGTTGCTAGGATCACGGGAATAGTAAACTGCAGCCCTTTACCTACATGGCGCAATTTAGTCTTTAAGCCCGCGATATGGCTCATGGCCATCAAGCTGATCCCTGCATAAATTGGGGCGCTGATCACCTCATAACTAAAGTTCGCGACATAAATAGAAGACACAATATCGTTAGTGAATGATTCTGGATTCTCAAATGCATCAAGAATAACGGTCAGATCACCCAACTGCAGTTGTAATGCGATATAGAAAATACCTAACTGGACAAAAAGCAATACAATAATAGCAGGAGAAAAGGATAAAAAGTGCTGGATGGTTGCTCGCCAAGCTTCATTGAAAACAGCCCCAGCTTTAAGCTCGTAGTTGCCAGACAAAGCTCGCTCTACACTCCCCCCAAGATTGAAATCTTTCTCAAAATCGTCGTTCATAGTTTATCCAAGATTAACTTGTAAAATTTTCACTGGAATTCCAGTCAATTAATGTGGCCGTTATTATAAAGAAATCTTTCCACATCTAACATCACAACTCACGTACTATCCTTGCAATCTCAACTGTATGGTTGATAATTAACCACTCTCAAAGTTATGAAATTGAAAACAATTATTGAACAGAGCTTAGTGCTATCAAACTGTGTTTAAATGCCAATTAGTCTTATAAAAACAGTATGGTAAGGAATGATGACTTTTGCTTGCAAAATTTTTTCTGTTTCAAGATAAGAAAATGCTTTAATTTCACAATTTTGGTGATTATGATGCGCGCCTCAAAAGTGAATGGCTAGTGTCACATCAGCTGGGATTATCCCAGCTTGAACGTGGGGGAAATACAGACGTTGAACGCAAAACCGCAAGCAGGAAAGCCAGTTATTCGTTTATCTGGTATTAGTAAAAGTTTCGATGGTAAGGAAATCATCGGTAATTTAAATCTGGATGTTAATCATGGTGAGTTTCTGACGATTCTTGGGCCTTCTGGTTGTGGTAAAACGACAGTTTTACGAATGATCGCTGGTTTTGAAGCGGCGGATAACGGTCAAATCATTTTGGATGACCAAGATGTAACACAGGTTCCTGCTGAGCAGAGACACGTCAACACGGTATTTCAAAGTTACGCACTGTTTCCACACATGACCGTTTTTGACAATGTCGCTTTTGGTCTTCGTATGCAGAAAACGCCTGCAGCAGAGATTGAACCAAGAGTAATGGAAGCATTACGCATGGTTCGTCTAGAAAAAATGGCACAGCGTAAACCGCACCAACTTTCTGGTGGCCAGCAACAGCGTATCGCAATTGCTCGTGCAGTTGTTAATAAACCAAAAGTACTTCTGCTCGATGAATCGCTATCGGCGCTGGACTACAAGTTGCGTAAACAAATGCAGATCGAGTTGAAGCAGCTTCAGCGTCAACTTGGTATTACCTTTATCTTTGTAACACACGACCAGGAAGAAGCCCTATCGATGTCAGACCGCATTATCGTGATGCGTGATGGCGTTATCGAACAAGATGGCTCTCCGCGTGAGATTTACGAAGAGCCTAAGAACCTGTTTGTTGCTCGCTTTATTGGTGAGATCAACGTATTCAATGCAACCATGCTAAAGCGCATCGATGACAAACGCATCCGCGCAGAAATTGAAGGTGTTGAATCCGTCGTTTACTACGATAAGGAAGCACAGAAAGGCGACAAACTACAAGTACTACTTCGCCCTGAAGACTTACGTATCGAAGAAATCAAAGAGTCTGAAGAAAAAGGCATTGTTGGTCACGTAACCGAGCGTACTTATAAAGGTATGACGTTAGATTCTGTTATCCAATTGGATTCAGGTATGCGTGTAATGGTAAGCGAATTCTTTAACGAAGATGATCCTGATGTGGACCACTCACTTGGCCAGAAAGTCGCTATCACTTGGGTTGAGAGCTGGGAGGTAGTACTCAATGATAAGCAAGAAGATTAATCTTCAGAACGCGATCATTGCCTTAATCGTAGGCTGGCTAACACTGTTTGTGTTGGTACCAAACGTGATGATTATTGGTACCAGTTTCTTAACGCGTGATGAAGCAAACTTAATCGAAATGACATTCACTTTCGACAACTACTTGCGTCTGCTGGACCCACTGTATGCGAAAGTGCTGATGCACTCGTTCTACATGGCAATTGTGGCGACGTTGTTGTGTTTAATCATCGGCTACCCATTTGCTTACATCGTGGCGAAAATGCCTGAGAAATGGCGCCCGTTTATGCTGTTTTTGGTGATCGTACCATTTTGGACGAACTCTTTGATTCGAACTTACGGACTGAAGATTGTTCTCGGTACACAGGGAATTTTGAACAAGTCACTGATGGCGATGGAAATTATCGATAAGCCGTTGCGTATTATGTATACCGAAACGGCTGTAATGATTGGTCTTGTATACATCCTACTTCCTTTCATGATTCTGCCGCTTTACTCGGCAATCGAGAAGTTGGACAACACTTACATCGAGGCAGCAAAAGACCTCGGTGCGAACAAGCTCCAAACCATTACTAAAGTAATTCTACCTCTGACAATGCCTGGCATTATCGGTGGCTGTTTGTTGGTTCTACTACCTGCGCTGGGTATGTTCTACATCTCAGATCTTCTAGGCGGTGCGAAGAACCTACTGATTGGTAACGTAATTAAGAGCCAAGTATTGAACGCTCGTGATTGGCCATTTGGTGCTGCGACCAGTATCGCCCTCACCTTCGCAATGGCGGTCATGCTTTACGCTTACTACCGAGCAGGAAAATTATTGAATAAGAAAGTGGAGCTAGACTAATGGGACGCACAGTTAGATTTAGCTTTATGGCGTTGGTTTATGCATTTTTGTATCTACCAATCGTTGTACTAATCGTAAATTCATTTAACGCCAATAAATTTGGTATGAAATGGGGTGGTTTCACCACGAAATGGTATGAAACCCTAGTCAACAACGACAGCCTAATGCAGGCTGCATGGCACTCATTGAACGTGGCGGTATTTTCTGCAACAGCGGCTACTATTATTGGTAGCTTAACAGCTGTTGCCCTATTCCGTTACTCGTTCAAAGGCAAAGGTGCTGTAAACGGCATGCTGTTTGTCGTAATGATGTCTCCAGATATTGTCATGGCGATTTCATTACTTGCTCTGTTCCTAGTATTAGGCGCACAGCTGGGCTTCTTTACTCTATTGATTGCCCACATCACCTTCTGTTTGCCATTTGTGGTGGTAACCGTATACAGCCGCTTAAATGGCTTCGATGTGAAGATGTTGGAAGCAGCAAAAGATCTTGGCGCAAGTGAATGGGTTATCTTAAAGCAGATCATCCTTCCTCTTGCAAAACCAGCAGTTGCGGCAGGCTGGCTGCTTAGCTTTACCCTGTCTCTGGACGACGTAATTATTAGTTCGTTCGTAACAGGTCCAACGTATGAAATCCTACCATTGAAAATTTACTCGATGGTTAAGGTGGGTATTTCACCGGAAGTGAATGCTCTTGCAACGGTCATGTTGGTGGTTTCTTTAATTCTTGTCGTAATTTCTCAGTTGCTCGCAAGAGAAAAAGTAAAGTAAAATCCACATCCGTTAACATCACGAAACAGAATGGTTACATGCCATTCTGTTTTTCTATCTACCGTCCAAAATGATTTGGACAACGTTTGGTTTGGAGCTAACGTCAATGAAAAAATGGGCTACTCTATTAGCTGGTAGTGCATGTGCGCTTTCTCTGTTCTCAGGTTCAGCGGCAGCGGACGATAAAGAATTGGTATTTATGAACTGGGGGCCTTATATCAACAGTAATATCCTAGAGCAATTTACCAAAGAAACTGGTATCAAAGTGATCTACTCGACTTACGAGTCGAACGAAACTTTGTACGCAAAGCTAAAAACTCATAATCAAGGTTATGATCTAGTGGTACCTTCAACGTACTTTGTAGCAAAAATGCGCGATGAAGGTATGCTACAAAAGATCGATAAGACTAAGCTGAAAAACTTCGGCAACCTAGATAAGAACTATCTAGACAAGCCTTACGATCCAAATAACGACTACTCTATTCCACACGTTGTTGCGATTACAGGTCTAGCGGTTAACGCAGACATGTACGATCCAAACGACTTCCAAAGCTGGGCAGATCTATGGAAGCCTGATCTTGAAGGTCAAGTAATGCTGATGGACGACACTCGTGAAGTCTTCCACATCGCACTTCGTAAACTCGGCTATTCAGGTAACTCAAAAGACCCTAAACAAATCGATGAAGCGTACGCTGAGCTACAAAAGTTGATGCCAAACGTTCTAGTTTTCAACTCTGACAACCCAGGCGCACCTTACATGTCTGGTGAAGTGGGCGTTGGTATGCTTTGGAACGGCAGCGCTGCAGCTGCTCAAAATGAAGGCCTAAACCTTAAACTCGTATTTCCTAAAGAAGGCGGTATCGGTTGGGTTGATAACTTCGCTATCTCTTCCGGTGCGAAGAACGTAGAAGCAGCTCACAAGATGATCGACTTCCTACTACGTCCAGAAATCGCAGAGCAAATCTCTCGTGATACTGGTTACTTAACAGCGGTAGAGGAATCGAACGCTAAGTTTAAAGATGTTGCACCGCTATTTCCTTCTCAAGAAGATCTTGATCGAGTGGAATGGCAAGATGCGGTTGGTGATCTAACCGTTAAGTACGAAGATTACTTCCTAAAGCTGAAAGCGGGACAGTAATCGAGCTTGTGTAACAAGTCATCGACTAAAAGAAAATAGGCAGCAATACGCTGCCTATTTTTGTAATTGACTGATATAATTATGCGCTGCTAGGTTTATCTGGCTCGATGTCTAGCTTTATCTTCTCACAAAGCGGAGATACAGCCCTCGAGCTAAATAAACAGATTTGTGCTTACTGCGATTTGGCTCAACTTGATAACTCCAGCTAGTATTGACTTGTCCAATCGCGAAACAAAACGGAAAACAAATGAAAAGTAAATTCTACGCAAGCGCTCTATGTGCAGCGACGCTCATCGCTACCCCTGCAATGGCTGCTGATCAAGAACTGTATTTCTACAACTGGTCGGAATACATTCCAAACGAAGTTCTTGAAGACTTTACAAAAGAAACTGGAATCAAAGTTATTTACTCTACATATGAATCTAACGAGAGTATGTACGCAAAACTTAAAACCCAAGGTTCTGGTTACGACTTGGTAGTACCGTCTACCTATTTCGTCTCAAAAATGCGTAAAGAAAGCATGCTGCAACAGATCGACAAAGAGAAATTGTCTCATTTTGCCGATCTTGATACTAACTTCCTTAACAAACCGTTCGATCCGAACAACAACTACTCTATCCCTTACATTTGGGGTGCGACTGGTATTGGTATCAATGCTGACATGCTAGACAAATCATCTGTTACTAAGTGGGATGACTTTTGGGATAGCAAGTGGGAAGGTCAACTAATGTTGATGGATGATTCTCGCGAAGTATTCCACATTGCATTGACTAAGCTTGGTTACTCACCAAACACGACTAACCCAGAAGAAATCAAAGCCGCTTACGAAGAACTGAAAAAGCTAATGCCAAACGTATTAGTATTTAACTCAGACTTTCCTGCAAACCCTTACCTAGCGGGTGAAGTTTCACTTGGTATGCTTTGGAATGGTTCTGCTTACATGGCTCGTCAAGAAGGCGCGAACATCGACATCATCTGGCCAGAAAAAGGAACGATCTTCTGGATGGACAGCCTGGCAATTCCAGCTGGCGCGAAGAACGTTGATGCGGCTCATAAGATGATTGACTTCTTACTGCGCCCAGAAAACGCAGCTAAGATCGCACTAGAGATTGGTTACCCTACTCCAGTGAAAACGGCACACGAACTGCTACCGAAAGAATTTGCTAACGATCCAAGCATCTTCCCACCACAAGAAGTGATGGACAGCGGTACTTGGCAAGATGAAGTTGGCGAAGCGAGCGTAATGTACGATGAGTACTTCCAAAAACTAAAAGTGAACAACTAATTCGCTAGTTTTAAAGATATGAAAAAGCGGCTCATGAGCCGCTTTTTTTGTTCTTAATGACAAGACAAAAGCTCTCCTCTGTAAGAATTATTACGCTCTTTCTTTTCCTTCTAGAGCCAGTATCTCGTCAACTAATTTTGGAACCTCGACGCTTGCTTTTCCGTAGCGTTTTTCCTCAAATTCACTTTCTACCGCACTAGGCTCGAGGTTAATTTCGATGGTGTGCGCGCCATGCATTTTTGCATCATGAACAAAACCTGCTGCGGGATATACGACGCCAGAAGTCCCGATAGAAATAAATAAATCTGCTTCTTCTAATGCTGCGTAGATATCCCCCATTCGTAGTGGCATTTCACCAAACCAAACAATATGTGGTCGCATTTGTGAAGGGATCTGACAGCAATGACAAAGCTCACCAGTCTTAATGTCTTCACTATGTTCTATAACTTGGTTTGATTCACTGCATCTCGCTTTTAAAAGCTCACCGTGCATATGAATGACGTTATGGCTGCCGCCTCTTTCGTGAAGGTTGTCTATATTTTGAGTGATGACCGTCACTTTACCTTCTAACTCGGTTTCTAGGCGGCCCAGTGCCTTATGCGCGGCATTCGGCTGTATCGCATTGTCTTGAAGTTTCTTGCGGCGTTGGTTGTAAAAGTCTTGAACAAGGTCCGGATCGCGAGCAAACCCTTCAGGTGTTGCTACATCTTCAATACGGTGATTCTCCCAAAGGCCATCTTGCGCACGAAATGTTTGAATACCAGATTCGGCCGAGATACCTGCACCAGTAAGTACTACAATATTTCTATAAGGGAAATTCATAACTCATCCTTGCTGTTTTTTCATTAGCTTAACACTGAAAGAATAGCAACAGTAGTAATATGGATTAGACCATGGTCGTAATGGTCACTATTAGAATTACAATTTAAGAGGAACAGCAATGAGACAAGTATCTCTAGCGCTTATATTACTTACGACTTTAGCAGGTTGCCAACTAACCAATGTTGAAGGCGAAGTGGACGACGTAAAAGTAAGAGTCAGCACCAATGACGATAACCATCGTGGTAATGGAGATTTCTGTCCCCCTGGCCAAGCAAAAAAAGGCAATTGCTAAAAGAGCGGCTTTACGCCGCTCCCACATTGGCCTCAATCCTCGTTGGTAGAAGATATTTTATGAATGGCTAGGTCAGCGCCATTGAATTCGTCTTCTTCCGAAAGCCTTAGTCCCATACTGGCATTGATCGCGCCGTAGACTGCAAGCGCCCCAATCACTGCGATAGAAATGCCCAAAAGCGTTCCTAGAAGCTGAACGATAATGCTCACGCCACCTAGCCCACCCAACGCGCTTTGACCAAAGATCCCCGCAGCAATACCACCCCAAGCGCCACATAAACCGTGTAAAGGCCAGACACCCAACACATCATCAATCTTGGTTTTGTTTTGTAGGTAGGTAAAAAGATAAACAAATAGCACGCCAGCAATCGCACCTGTCACTAAAGCACCGATAGGATGCATTAAGTCTGAGCCCGCACATACAGCAACCAAGCCAGCTAGTGGGCCGTTATGAATAAAGCCGGGGTCATTCTTACCAGCCAACAATGACGCGACAATGCCTCCGACCATTGCCATCAATGAGTTCATAGCCACCAAGCCACTTATGCCTGACACGGTTTGAGCTGACATGACGTTGAAGCCAAACCACCCCACACATAAGATCCAAGCTCCCAAAGCCAAAAACGGAATATTCGAAGGTGCAAAGTTGGTATGCTTTCCTGCTCGAACTCTGCCTTTTCTCATGCCCAAAAACACAACGGCAACCAACGCTATTCAGCCGCCAACACCATGTACAACGACTGAACCTGCAAAGTCGTGAAAGCCATAACCAAAGGTATTTTCAAACCAAGCTTGAACACCAAAGTTTCCGTTCCAGATCATTCCCTCAAATAACGGGTATACGATGCCGACAGTGAAAAATGTTGCGATTAGAATCGGATAAAAACGAGCTCGCTCTGCGATACCACCAGAAACAATAGCAGGAATCGCTGCAGCGAAGGTCAGCAAGAAAAAGAACTTCACCAACTCGTAACCATTGCCTTGAGATAACGTCTCTGCATCAGCAAAGAAGGTGCCGCCATAAGCGACCCAGTATCCAATGAAAAAATACGCAATGGCGGAAATACCGAAATCGGCCAAGATTTTAACTAAAGCATTAACTTGGTTCTTTTGGCGCACGGTTCCTACTTCAAGAAAAGCAAAACCAGCATGCATCAAAAAAACCATGATTGCGCCAAGTAGTAAGAAAAGTGTGTCGGAACTTTGCGTGAGAGTTTGTACAGCGCCGTGTACCTGATTGGCAGTTACACACATTATGATTGTCTCCGTTGATCTGTAGCGCACTTATCCTGTGCATCAAAGTTAGGCTCATCACCAATTTGGTGAACTTAATTTATAGAGCGTCTAACAGAGCAATTCTCATTCCATAATTTACATTTCTAACACTTACACTTTAATTTATTGTTTTGTATGAACTTTAATAAAATTAGGCATTCTTGAAATGGTGCTTAACACGCTAATAAATGCACCAATATGGTTTTAGTGCACCAACATAATGCGCACCATATAGCTCAACAAAACGTAAAAGCCACCTCATGAGAGGTGGCTTATATACTGAATTGCTAACTAAAGGAGTTTATCGAGTGATCTTCCCTGCTTTTACATCTTCTAGCCAACGCCCTTCAACAAGATAGGGTGGAAGCCAACCGGTTTCAACAGATAGACGGTTGCCTTTGTCGTACCACATACAAGCCATACCAAGCAAAGGGAAAGAGATGAAAGTTTCTATAGAAATCAAGTCCTCTGGCTTATCGAGCCTCATTTGGTATTTCTCTTGGAACTGAAGGTTCTTAATGAGTACTTCTTCAAAGTCATAACCGATGTCAGTTGTCAGGGCAGCAAAAGTTTCCAAAATACCCATGGCGATTTCTAACGCCCAATCATCACCCTGAGCAACTGCCGCGTCCATCGCGGCCACCAGTTTATCAGGGTAGTCTGCTGTACGGTGATGGAACGACTGAATGACGTCTACTAACATATAAGACAGCTCACCCGCTTTGGTAGAGCTCTGCCTCATCAAAGAAATTGGAAAGTTCGCCAATACGTCCATACTTGGCCTGTCACGCACAATTGTCGATATGAAATACATATCAATCCATCTATTAGGATTTATGCACCCCGTTTTTAAAATGCCTTCCCCGTCCCACTTTACTTCAGGATAGTCGAGAATCTTGATAGTTAATTCATCACTGGGATTCATAACAAGTTGATGATAACAGGTTCCCATTAAAGAAGTTTCGTAAAGACGTAATGTACAAATTTGTTCGTCTTCATGCGAGGTTTGAAACCAGGTATACCAGCGAACCTGGTCAATGGCGAAATCGCCAAGACTGACGAGGTTTTCCCGCCTGACTTTAAGGCCTTCTTTTCTGTTATCTAAAACCCGGTTTATAAATTTTTTCCGATTCACAATGGCTTGTGTGTCAAGTTCAGGATTTGCTTTTCGCTCTAAAAATTTGACCGATTTTTTACTTTGCATTTTGACTTAATCCTTTTGAATCAATTTTAAACTCTGCTACTTCTAGTTTTACGTCAGAGGCCTTCTCACTTTCAGGGATATTCGCTTGAGTATGTATATATCGAATAGTTCTGCCGGATAAAGCGGCGTATTGAATTTCGTCAGCAGCTAATTGTTCAGTCGTTCCTTCTTTATTTTTCGACATTAGCTTGGTGATTTCTGCAGTGTATTCCGTTGTCCCTTGCTGATATGCCATATTTCCGATCTTGCGGCTACCCAGCGAACTGCTGCCACCTTTGGCCTCAACAATGATAATTTCACCTGGTGGTGGCTCTTCCACCTCATAAACCATATCAAAATCGCCCGGCTTCGAAATTGAGGTTCCAATATCTTTGGGATGAAGCAGCTTAGCATTAGGACGTTTACTCCGGACAAAATCATCCGCGGCCAACTCACCTATTTTTGCAGACTGTTGGTTAATATTACCAATTTGAGCGTTATATCCCTCTTCGCCAGTTCGGGCGTCCATTGCCTCTTGACGCTCTTTCAAGCATTCATCAATTTTTGCTTTGTTTTTTTCTGTTAGCTCATAATCACTCATATTGAGTTCTGAGTTTTCTTTATACTCTGCTTTATTCAGCACAAGATCTTCAGTGAAGATCGTACAACCTTCATCTCCACCGACTTTCTCTGAGTCAAAAACATGCGCATTGACAAATTCCTCAATCCCAACAACATACTGAACTTCGTGCCTGCTGCCATCTGAATGATTGATATGACGATAAAAAGTAATTTCATTTTTCTCGCAATCAATATGGTCTAAATCGTATTCATATCGAATATTGTTTTTACCATTGGGTTTTCGGATTTTGACTTGCGAGCGAACGCCATCTTCTCCGACAGATGACTCTTTTGCTGCCTCTAAAATCTGATCGCAAACCTCTTGAGGGACGTTGTTTTGCGCCTGATACTCAGCCAGCATTTGCTGCAAGCGTTTTAGCCCTTCTTCACATAGGAAACCTGTTGGGTCAATCCACTGGATAGGGTTGATTGCATATTGGTAATGGTTAATGCCACCAGCAATAGATATCGGATCTTGTTGGATAAAGCGTCCTAGCTTAGGATCGTAATACCGAGCGAGGTTGTAATGTAAGTTGGTTTCTTGATCGAAATACTGCCCTTGAAAACGCAATGGATTTACTACTTTTTCAATATGTACATGAGCAAAGCCGTGAGCATCGTAACTTGCACTCCATACAACATTCCCCTCGCAATCGATCAGTCGCTCTGGTTTACCAACTTGATCGCACTGGTACCAATAAATAACGTCATTTTCTAGCAGTGCCACTGGCGTGTAGGTTTCTGGTTGATATAGGTACCAACGGAAAGCACCTGAAGAGCGTTCACCAATTAAACGTTCACCTTCCCACAGGAACTCCGTAACGCCTTGTTGTGTAATTTTCTTCGTTCTGCGCCCTAATGCATCATATTCATATTGACTGATACCATCGTCGGTGTGAACTTCAATGAGCTGATTTAACGCATCAAATACGCGAGTCTGAACGTGTCCTTGCCCCTCACGTTTTGTCTGATTTCCTTGCGCGTCATATTTGAACCGGACATCATCGTGCACTTCAATACGATCAGCGAATACCTCCGAAGATGGCAAAGTAGGATTGCCAAAACTATCGTATTCAAACTTAGTCACTTCTCCAGAAGCATTGACTCGTTTCAGTTGCCCTAAGGCATCGTACTGATAGTGTGTTGCTCCTGCCGTATTATCAATGATTGATGAAATACGGTTTTGCGCATTGTAAACGTACTTTTTCTCTCTATCAGACCAATGTTGTTCGACCAAACGACCAACACCATCATAAATGATGCGCTCATTAAAATGTGCCGTTTCAATTTGGGAAACTCGTCCCATTTCATCGTAATGAAATTTGATTTGAGGTAAATCTAGGTTTCCAAACCGAATCGCTGAAAAACGCCCATATCGATCATAAGAGAAGTTCAGCTCCGTATTATCTGGCAGTACCTGAGATACGCGTTGGCCAACTCTGTTAAACTCCTGCGCTATCTCAAACTGGCCTTGAATGCGCTTTGTTAAATGCCCGAATGAAGAGTATTGGTATTGCAATGTTTGATGGCGATTGGATGCGAAAGTAAGTCGCCCACCAAGCGTATAATTGAAGTGGCTCTCTACAATACTGCGACCATTTCCTGCTTTGACGTGCTTGAGATAACCTGCAGCGTCATAGCGGTATAGCACAGTCCTATCGGCGACTTGCTTACGATGGATCCGCCCCATATCGTCATAATCAAATTGGCTTTGTAGATTATCAAACCCAACTGTTCCTGATAGCTGGCCTTCATCGTCATACAGAAATTCGAGTTCTAAGCCGTCACTCCGAACTAATTTAGTCAGGTTACGTTGTTGATCGTATTCATAAGATATATGACTGCCATCGGGGAAGATGACTGCTTCTTGTTGCGCGAGTGCTCCCCACTGATACGAGGTAATGCCTGCTGGCGTTCGAATCTGAGCAACACGGCTGTGCTCATCGTAAGAATATTCTTCGCTATAACCGACTTTGTCTTCGTCGTTAAAATAACGAACTGATGTACGCCTGCCAAATTGATCATAAGCGAGTTGAGCAATACACCCATCGGGATAAGCGACGCCATTCACTAGATCTTCTTCGTTATAGCTGTAACGAAGTAATGTACCGTCTATTTCATTCGCGATAAGTCTTTGTTGTTCATCCCACCACCACTGACTTTTCTTACCATCTTCAGACTCTTTTTTGACGACTTGACCGTGTTTATCGTAATCATATTCCGTGACACAGCCGAACTGATCGGTATCCCAAACTCTTTGACCGAGGCTATTGTAGTAAGCCTTCTCGATATCCCCGTCAGGTGAAACCGTTTTAACTAACTTACCTAAGCCGTCATAACCATATTGAATTTCTTTGCCAGAGGAATGAAACTTAGAAACTAATTGAGCATGCTGATTATATTGATAATTGACCGTTGACTGATCAGGATAGATAGCTTGTGCTTTTCGTCCTAATTCATCATATTCCCATCGCCAAGTTTTACCTGTGGGGCTTATTTTCTCGAGTAAGTTACCCTGCTCGTCATGCAAGAAAGACCATTGATGATCTAACGAGTCAGAATAAGAAGAGTGATTTCCTTGATAATGGAAGCGATAGTCATAAATTCCTGCGTCCCCAACGTTCCTGATGCATTTCGCGTTAGCACCTTCGCCACCCCATTCAAAATAATGAGTAAAGCCAGTTGGTCGTACACGCTTAACAATTAAATGGCCGCGATACTGATACTGTTCCTTTAAGCCCAAATGATTAGTTGCACTGACCAAATCATCGTGCTCATCATAGGTATAAGTTGTCAGAACTTTTTGGGACTTTGCATTAAGCAGCTCTACAAGGCGTCCTTGCTTATCATATTGACATTCAAGAACCGGACGCTTGTTATATGCAATCTCGATCAATCGATGGTTTCGAGAATACTGCAGTTGAAACGTTGAAAACGTGCCATTTCTGACTTGTTTAACAAGCCAACGATCATCTTTCTGTTCAAATCGATATTGATGCCCATTAGCGAGCGTCACGATCCGAGTTGCTGAATTTAGGAAATAACAGCTCGCACCAGCGTATATCTGGTAACTTGTCGCTCCAATATCTACTGGCTCAAATTCTGTGATATCTGCCTTATCGTCAACAAACTTCCAAGCGATAACATTGTCTTTCTCGTCGGTCTTCTCGTGCAATTCAAACTGAAATGCATGTCGCCAACCAAAGCCCATTCCATGATTTACATCCGACTGCGATGAGCGGTAAGTACGCTGCCAAGTAGTGCCTTGTTGTAGCTCGATATCATAGAGTTCGAGAATTTCTTCACCCGTCACAAGTGATACAGGATCACCGGCTTTCTCATGTTTTTCGCTACTTTGTTGCTGAGGCTTAGCAGATGCGGCACTTCTTCCACTCTTTTTATTCGACTTCCCCTTCGATGGTTTTGCATTGACGGTATTTTGAGCCGGTGGAGGCGTAACCGCTGACGAGAGTGCGTAGTTTTCTCCAGTCGGTAAAATTCGAGCGACATGCAAGTCACCGTTCACCAAAGCATTGGCAAACGTTGAATTATAGTGTTGGGAAGTAAGCTCACCGTCAGGTATGTTTGGCTTGAATTGACCAATCAAATAGAACAAGTCTTCGACAGAGCGAAGGTCAAGCTCACCAAAGCTCTCAAGAAACTCTATTGCCTCTTGTTTGGTCACGAATGTTTTAGGTTCGCCGCTAGTAAGTAACTGACCTGAGAAGTGATAGCTTTCGCCAAAGCGATTCGTGATAGGAATGACGAATTGAGGGATCATAGCCGTAACGTGTTTGTCCTTTTCTTACCTTGCCGCATCATTTAGTGCTCGTTTCGCTCTTCTTATTTGTGAGAGCAAGATGCCTTAATCAAACATCCTCCGATAGAGATTCATCTGTATGCGTAGACTGAATGTATTGATGGCAATTTTCACGTATGCAACTCTTTGAATTTCTGAGCGCAGCGTACTTTAACGGGACGATGAATCCTGAGTAAATGAACAATAGCGTGAGTGAGACTAATGTCTCATCGCGACGCGATTTTTTTACATGTTTATTACTTAACTATGATTTTCTGCCCAGTTACGTAAATTCACTCAATAAGTTGCATCAAGTATCACCTGTGGGACTCAGTGCTTCATATTTGAGACATGATAGCAACAAAAAAACCGCCTATTACGGCGGTTTTGCTTAAAGAATACTGATTAAAGGTTTGGACCTGTCGATGGTCTGTGTGGTTGGTTATTGCTCAGTTGCTGCATCCCTTGAAACATTCGCATAAACCACACCAAGATGGCTAATGCAGCAAACACCATCCCTACCCAAGGAATAAAGTAAGCGATGGTTTCAAGCAAAGTACTATGCAACCAATAATCACTCACGCCAACGAGTACACCGTTAGAAGTCGCGACGGTGACGATCAACACAACAAAAAACGTCAGGTAGAGGAAGAAGGTGCGAATTAAACCGTAGTAATGAGAAATCACTACGTCGCTGTCTTCTCCCTTATCTAATCGGTAACCCGCATAGATAATTGCGATAACGCCTGAGATCAGAAACGTAAACGGGGTCAGACAGCTCAGGATGTACGCAACCCAAATCCCGTTATGAGGTTTGTTCATTCGCTTTCGCTCCTTTTGCTTCCGTTTGTGCCGTATTTGATTCGCCCATTGCTTCTTTGGACTTCACTTCCTCATACCAAAGATCGTGGTGTTCTTTCGCCCATGTCTCGTCAACTTCACCAGTCACCATGCCTTCTAACGCACCTTCCATACCGAATAGACCAATATAGATGTGGAAGATAAAGCCACAGATTAGAATCAGTGCCGAAATCGCGTGAACTAAGTTAGAAAGCTCCATGTCACGGCGAGTTTGGCCAAAGATAGGAAAATCTAGAACTAAGCCACTCACTGCCGCGATAGCACCAAAGAAGATCAATAACCAATAGATTGCCTTCTCGCCACCGTTTGAGAAACCAGCTGACGGATGTGTGCCTTTGTGTTTACCAACCATACCGCCCATTTTCATGAACCAACGAACATCAGTCATGTTTGGAATCGACTTGCGCCACCATTTAAAGAGCACGAGCATCAGCAAAATGAAGAACAAGGGTCCCATGTAATTGTGGTACTGCTTCGCCAACATGACGATAAAGCCCCAGAACTCAGTAGGAACGTACGGTTTTAAGAAGTGCTTACCGTAAACCAGCATCAAACCACTGAATGCCAACGTTAAAAATGTAAACGCCATACTCCAGTGAAGCGCGCGGTCTAAACGAGACCAACGTTTCATCTTTCTGCCAGTACGCGGCTTGCTTAGCATCAAAGGGCCAACGAATACGTAAGCCATGATTACCATTGCAATACTGCCGAAAATCGCGACAGCACCCGCAGGAGACATCCATTTCTCTTTTAGAATGTACCAAGTCTCACCAGGTTTACTGATTAATATGCCATGTTCTGGCGATTGAGACGTGGTGTAGCCTTCTTGCCCCTCTCTGACTTCGCGCCAATAGTCTGCCCCGGCGAGTTGCGTGATCTCCTGTTGAATAACTTTAGAAGATTGTTCTTCTGCTGAAGCAGGCATTGCGAAAGTCAGCAGCAATGCCGTCATCATTGACAGCATTGCTAGAGATGCACGTTTAAGCGTGTTTAACATGTGCCTCTCCTTACTTAGCTTTTCGTCGCATCGTAAGAAAGATCGTTTCCGTCTGTCCAACCTGCGTTTTTCGCGCCGCGTTCTACCACACGTTGACGGAAAATGTCAGAGACTTTCTCTGCGTCACCCGCAAGCAGCGCTTTTGTTGAACAAAGCGATGCACACATTGGTAACTTGCCTTCTGCGATACGGTTCGCACCGTATTTTTGGCGCTCTTCCTCAGAGCCAGGCTCTGTTTCTGGGCCGCCCGCACAGAACGTACATTTATCCATTTTGCCACGTTCACCAAACGCTTCTTGTTTAGGGAACTGAGGTGCGCCAAACGGACAAGCAAACAAACAGTAACCACAACCGATACACAGATCTTTATTGTGAAGAACGATGCCGTCTTCGGTATGTTCGAAACAATCAGCTGGACAAACTGCCATACAAGGCGCATCGGTACAGTGCATACAAGCAACAGAGATGGAGTTTTCACCAGCTTCACCGTCGTTTAGTGTTACCACGCGGCGACGTTGAATGCCCCATTCAAGCGCATCGTCGTTTTCGTTCTTACATGCAGTAACACAGCCGTTACACTCGATACAGCGCTTGGTGTCACATAGAAATTTCATTCGTGCCATTGTCAGACTCCTTACGCTTTACGAATGTTACATAGGGTTACTTTGGTTTCCTGCATCAAGGTAACCGGGTCGTAACCGTAAGTGGTTGCCGTGTTAGCCGATTCGCCAACAACGTAAGGCTGTGTACCTTCTGGGTATTTAGGACGTAGGTCTTCACCTTCGAACTTACCGCCAAAGTGGAACGGAATGAACGCCAAGCCTGGTTTCACGCGACGTGTTACCATCGCTTTCACCTTGATTCGTCCCTTCTCTGCACCTTCAACCCAAACATCATCACCATCTCTGAAACCAAGGTCGTTCGCGTCTTTCGGATTCACTTCAACAAACATTTCTTGTTGAAGCTCGGCAAGCCATGGATTTGAACGCGTCTCTTCACCACCACCTTCGTATTCAACCAGACGACCAGAAGTCAGAACGATTGGGTACTCGCCAGATTTGTCTTGCTCTTGAATGGATTTATACAACGTAGGAACACGGAAGATCGCATCTTTGTCGTCCCAAGTTGGGTAGTCCGTTACAAGGTCACGGCGCGGTGTGTATAGTGGTTCACGATGCAGTGGTACGCGGTCTGGGAACGTCCAAACAATCGCACGCGCTTTCGCGTTACCAAATGGAATACAACCGTGCTTGATCGCGACACGCTGAATACCGCCAGAAAGGTCAGTCTTCCAGTTTTTACCCTCTGCTGCCGCTTTCTCTTCAGCAGTTAGATCGTCCCACCAACCAAGTTGTTTCAATAACTTGTCAGTGAACTCTGGGTAACCATCTTTGATTTCACAGCCTTTCGAGTAACTGTCTTCTGCAAGAAGGCTCTTGCCTTCGAATTCCACACCAAAGCGCGTACGGAAGTTACCGCCACCTTCTGCAACCGTCTTAGACGTATCGTACAGAATGTGTGTGCCTGGGTGTTTCATTTCCGGTGTACCCCAACATGGCCAAGGTAGACCGTAGGTTTCACCGTTGACAGGGCCACCTTCCGCTTCCAATGTGGTTTTGTGGAACGTATGCCAGTTTTGTTGGTGCGCTTTCAAACGCTCTGGGCTTTGGCCTGTGTAACCAATCGTCCACATGCCTTTGTTGAATTCACGCGTTAGGTCTTCAATCACCGGCTGGTTGTTTTCAACACGGATGTTTTTGAACAGAAGATCTGAATAGCCCAGTTTCTTCGAAAGCAGGTACATGATTTCGTGGTCTGGTTTTGATTCGAACAAAGGTTCAATCACCTGATCACGCCATTGTAGAGAGCGGTTAGAAGCGGTAACACTGCCGTATGTTTCAAACTGCGTTGTTGCAGGCAGCAGGTAAACGCCGTCGGTACGGTCGTTCATTACCGCAGCAACAGTTGGGTATGGGTCCACGATCACCATCATGTCCAGCTTCTGCATCGCTTTTTTCATCTCAACACCACGTGTTTGAGAGTTCACTGCGTGTCCCCAGTAGAACATTGCACGGATGTTTTCGCGTTGACGAATGTTGTCTTTGTTTTCCAGTACACCATCAACCCAACGGGATACAGGAATACCTGCACTGTGCATTGGTTTCTGACCGCTATAAGCGTTGTCATCGAAACGACCTTTAATCCATTCGTAATCGATTTCCCACACTTTTGACCAATGACGCCAAGCCCCTTCAGAAAGGCCGTAGTAGCCCGGTAGCGTGTCAGAAAGTACGCCAAGGTCGGTTGCGCCTTGTACGTTATCGTGACCACGGAAGATGTTTGCGCCGCCGCCTGATTTACCAATGTTACCAAGTGCTAGCTCAAGCACACAGTAAGCACGTGTGTTGTTGTTACCGGTAGTATGCTGAGTACCACCCATACACCAAACGATACAGCCTGGGCGATTTTCAGAAAGCAGTTTTGCTGTTTGGTAAACGTCTTCTTCGCTTACGCCTGTTACACGCTCAACTTCTGCTGGCGTCCACTTCGCTACTTCAGCACGGATTTCATCCATACCGAATACACGTTGACGGATGAACTCTTTATCTTCCCATTGGTTTTCGAAGATGTGCCACAACACACCCCAAATGAATGCTACGTCAGAACCAGGACGAAGTGATACATAGTGATCCGATTTTGCTGCCGTACGTGTACGACGAGGATCCGCTACGACGATCTTACAGTTGTTCTTCTCTTTTGCGATCAGAATGTGCTGCATCGCTACTGGGTGTGCTTCAGCTGGGTTTGAACCAATGAACAGCATCGACTTACAGTTGTGCATGTCATTGAAAGAGTTGGTCATCGCACCGTAACCCCAAGTGTTCGCTACACCCGCCACTGTTGTTGAGTGACAAATACGCGCTTGGTGGTCAACGTTGTTAGTGCCCCAAAGTGATGCCATTTTGCGGAACAAGTACGCTTGTTCGTTGCTGTGTTTTGCGCTTCCCAAGAAGTAAACCGAATCAGGGCCAGACTCTTTGCGGATGTCCATCACCTTGTTACCGATTTCTTCGATCGCTTGATCCCAAGAAAGCTTTTTCCACTTACCGTTTTCAAGCTTCATTGGGTATTTAAGACGGCGCTCACCGTGACCATGTTCACGCAGTGCTGCGCCTTTTGCACAGTGACCACCGGCGTTAAATGGGTGGTCGAATGCAGGCTCTTGACCCGTCCAAACACCATTTTGAACTTCTGCGTAAATACCACAACCCACTGAACAGTGAGAACAGATAGTACGTTTTACTTCTGTTTTCGCTTCTGGATCGACGGATTTTGCTTGCGCTTTTTTCATCATTCCCGGTGCGAATAGACTAGCACCAACCACTGCGCCACCAGCGGCAAGCGAAGTGTTTTTCATGAATGCACGACGAGATACGCCAAGCTGGTTCGTTTCTTTGCTCACACTGTCGGAGCGTTTGACAAGTTTCATCCGTTATCTCCTAAAGTGTGTCGTAGTAATCGCGAATGTGTTGAGTTTCACGATACCCTTTCTTCTTCACGTCTTTTTCAGAAGGCTCAACCGTTTCTGAAGCAACGGCCACTTTCGTGGTTCCCGCAACAACAGCACCAGCAACGGCAGCGGTTGTGAAGCCTTTTAGGAGATCCCTACGGCTTGTGTTTATTTCTTTATTATCTTTCATCATTGCTTCCTTACCTTACGGTAGATCTTTGGAGACTCATGCCTCTCTATCGATATGACCAAGTACTGCTCGATTACTCGTAATCAGTGACGTTTTTCACATCAATTTTTAATTTGCTCTTACTGCTTTTGGTGTTCACGCTAAAGCGCACTTGCTCTAACGTTAAAAACGCATCGCAAAGCTGCGCAGCTGGCTTGTAGAAGTTCACGCTTTCGGCGTTCTCTAGTTGGCGCGTAAAAGATTGGAACCAAGGGGCGATGTGTTTGTTAAACACCGCTTGTTGAAGTTCTCCCTCTTCACCCGTCAGCATTGCCATCACTTCGCATAGTGCAGAAATATGATCTTCAGGCTCTTTCACGTTCTCTTCTCGTTCGATGCCTAAAAGTTCCAAATCGCGACGAATTTCCGCTAACGGTTTTTCCATCATCGAGCCAGTACGATGCCAAGACCCGAATGGCACAACTTCACCACGTCCAATGCCAATAAACAGATCTTGATATTCTTCTTCTAACGCTTCTCGCTGCGCTTCGTTCGCGGCTTGTTGCAGTGCGAGCCAAGCTTTTTGCATCGCGCTCTCAGACGGTTCAATTTCTAGCGATTTCAAGAACGCCAGCATTTCCTCACTTGGCGCACTACGAAAAAGTGCGGATAGAACGAGATAAATGTCCGTTCTCAGTGTTTGTTCTTGTTGTGTATCCACTGCGAGCTCCTAGTATTTCAATTGATTCATTGGATCAGCAGCCATCGATTCAAACATGTCGATCACACGACAGTCTTCACACATGGCGATGCGATTAATGGCAGCTTCATCAGAGAAATGAGAATGACCACGAAGCTTGTTTTGCAGCATGTCGATCATCGATTGCGGAGCAAAAGGCTTGTGACAGCGAATGCACTCGGCTGCCTTTTCTTCATGAATCACAACCGCTTTCTGGCGTTCTTCTTTCACCCAGTTCATACGAGGAGTAAGCGTCAGCACTTTCTCTGGACACGCTTTCTCGCACAGCCCACATTGAATGCAGTCTTGCTCGACGAATTTAAGCGACGGAGATTGGCCGTCCGTATGCAATGCACGTGTTGGACACACCGCCACACAGCTCATGCACAACGTACAATCTTTGCTTTCACAAGAAACAGTGCCGTAAGGAGCATTCGCTGGCAGTTCAACAATGTTCTCAACTGGAATACGTGATGCTGACAACGCATCCAACGCCGTAAATAGACGCTGACGTTTGTTACCTTGCAAGTCTCCTAATGCCAAATCAAAAGACTCGGTACAGAGTATCGGAGCACCTTCACGTAATGACTCTAGATACAAAATGTCGATGGTTTCTTTGGCGATACCAAGTTGGTCGAGCAGCTCTTGAGCAATACCTACTTCGCTATTAAGCACACGAATAATGGTTTGAGGCATAAAACGCGAAGCCGCAAATAGCACCTGAGTAGCACCGTTCACAAGCGCGGCGAACCAAGTATCTATACCAACCGAAGGCAGTTCTTCCACCACAATTGGAATCACATTATCTGGCAGTGCTTTTAGTGCCATCACGTTGTAACTCTCGTGGCGAGAACTACAAATCAATACGATAGGATCTAAACCACCCGCTTGCTCATAGTTGGCTAGCGTACGTTCAATAAACTTTTGTGTATCTTCGGGGTTTGGCAATGCGTAATGAATAGCTTCTGTCGGACACGCCGTAGCACAAGTGCCTACGCCTTGACATAGGTATGGGTTGATCTCGATGCGATGGCCCGTTTTGTCGCTGCCTTCACTCGATAGCGCCCCTGCCGGGCAAGCATCCACACAACGTTCGCAACCTTTTACGCCACGAGAGCTATGTGCACATAGATCGGTATCTAAACGGAAGAATTTCGGTTTATCGAATGTCCCCATCAAGGTTGGAATTTCTTCCAACGCCTCAGCCAGTTTCGGATAGCCACGACCAACTGGGTAGTAGCCCGGTACTGGTACTTCTTCCGACATGCAGCTGTTTAGGCAAAGATCGAGTACGATATCGAAACAATCGCTATTGATCGCGACCTTGGCAAGATTGTTGGTCGAACCATGATTTTCAATCAGAACTTCAAACGTACCTAAGAACCCTGAAACCTGAACCGAATTGGCGTAATAAAGCTCGGGATTTGTGCCCTTTTCGCCATCGGTAGAAAGCAGCGTTAGGCTGTTCATTTGCGACAATTGCGCTGCCGCACTTTCGATGATTGCCGTTGGGCCCACAATCAAAGTATTACCGCCGCTTTCATAGCTTACGGTTGGTGGAATAAGATTGGTCAACTCTACGGTATTTTCGAAAGCGTACAGCCTCGCTTTACCGTTATTGGAAGTTGCTTGTTCTAATAATTGTTTCAGCATTGCTCAATTCCATTTATGAACATGGATAGTCTTTTCCATCTCTTAGTGTAGTTAGCGCCGGAGATTCTGCTGATTAACTTATCAATGAGCATTCTTATTCCGCCATCTATAGGCGATGAATACTACGCAGTGCGTCCGTGCTAACTTCAACCAGATTGGTATTGAGCAACAAATAGCAAATGTCATGCCAATAAAATATCAATTAAAATTCAATCAGTTAGACATTTTACCGACAAATAGTAGGGATAAAAAAACCGGTTGAGACATTTTGTCCCAGCCGGTTCATTGAGTGTTTAGTCAAAATGTACCTATTCTTTGTGTGGTATATTTTGTCTCACCTCGTTAGGCGGTGATTCCTCAGCAAAAGTATCACTTTCACCAGATGCTGTATTTATATACAGTTCATTTTCATCTTGGGTAATTCCGGCACTTTTTTCGGCGTTTAGTTCTGAGTCTTCAACCACCTCAGATGCGATATCGTCAGCGTTAAGTTCAGATCCTTGCGCCGTTTCAGCGTCTGGTTCTTCTTCCACTTTTTCTTTAACCCAATCACGCAGCGTCTCTGCGACGTCTTTAGAAAGTGACTTTAAGTTACTGTAATCATCATCGTAATCGTCTAGGCCATCACGCACGTTAAATTCTTCGGACAAGAACATTTTGCGCAGCGCGGCTTTCTTGACGCTTTCTGAAGCTTCAGAAACCAGCAGTTGCGCTACAGACATTTCTTCGGGCTTTTCAGACTCTACACTCGCGGTAATGTCTGGAGCCTGACTAATCTCATTGACGTTCAAAGCGTCTGAGCTTTCGTCAGCGTTTGAAAGCGCTGTGACACTATCTTCGGATTGCTCCGTCTCTGCTATCGGCGTGATCTCTTCATCATGTTGGGAAGATTCTTCTAATTTACGTTTCGACCAACGGCTTAAAAAACTAGTTGCCATTTGCTCTGCCCGCTCCTTTGCGTTTCTTACGTCTTACTTCTAACAACTCACCGTGTCGACCGATAAAGGCTTCCATCCAAGCCTGAACGGCTAACGGCATATCGTTGGATAGTACAAGGTTGTCGCCATCCATATATTGCGCCGCGACAGATTGTGAAGCCGTTAGTAGCTGTATCGCTGGTTTTTCACCAGACTCGACGTTATCCATCACTAAAAAAAGTTTAGGTTGCTGAGAGCTTAAGTTAAAGCGGTAGTCTGTACGCTCGTCTTTGTGTAATTGCAACAGACAAACATCGGGAGTCTCTTCCGTCGGATTTAGCGCAAATCCCGTCAACTGCCATTGGGTTGTTACCCAAATCCCTGTACTGATCTCATGCTCAACAAGCTCTACGCCAATTGGCCATGCGTCTTCGGTCTTCTCGTAGTAATTGTTCTCGAAATCTTTCTTATCCGACATAACTCACCCAGTTTTTCTATTTTGGTCTGAAAGCAATCAGGACACTTTGACCTTACTTTCGACCATTTTATTGACTTACAAGCAATAAACGAGCCACACTGATAAAGCTTAGCCTATTCATGTCCTCTGGCTATAAGTACCAAACTAGCCGAAACTCAAATGTACTGATGTGTCATTACTGCGAACTCGCAGTTTTAATGCATTGTTGACATAAAACCTCGCAATTTTTGTGGGAACCGCTATTTTGGAACGAGATTTGCTTTGCTAACCACTTAGCAAGCTAAATGCGTAGCAACCTAACGCTCTTAATCACTAGGACACGACTGTGCTGAAACCAAATATTATTAAAACCAGTGAAAATCCCCTGCAAACCATCGAAGTCGATGTGTACGACGAGTACGGCGAAAAGCTCACGAAGCAAATCGCGTGCGAGCGCCCTCTTACGGTCATGCTGAACTGGAAAGAAGTAGTCACGCTCATGACGCTAGGTTCGCGTCCAGAAGCGTTAGTACTAGGTTATTTGAAAAACCAAAGCTTCCTGTCCGATCCAGCAGCGATTGAGTCCGTCATTATTGACTGGGAAACGCATTCCGCAGCAGTGATTACTAAAGAAAATACCGAACATTTAGAAGGCGCTCTGAAAAAGAAAACCGTCACATCTGGCTGTGGTCAAGGCACCATGTATGGCAATGTGATGAAACAACTTGAGAACTACCAAGTGCCTCAAGTTCCGCTTAAGCAATCAGAAATCTACTCCGCACTAGAAGCGTTGACTCATTACAACGACACCTACAAAAAAGCGGGCGCGGTGCATGGCTGTGCGGTTTGCAAAGGCAATGAGGTATTGTCATTTGTGGAAGATGTCGGCCGTCACAACGCAGTGGATACGCTTGCAGGTGAGATGTGGCTCAAAGAAGAAACAGGTGAAGATAAAATTTTCTACACAACTGGTCGCCTTACTTCAGAGATGGTGATTAAAGTGGCCCAAATGGGCATTCCTGTTCTGCTTTCTCGCTCTGGCGTTACTCAAATGGGGTTAGATCTTGCGAAACAATTTGGCATTACGACGATTGCGCGAGCAAAAGGTTTACGCTTCCAAGTATTTACCGGAGCCGACAAGATTGAGTTTGATGTGAAAGGCGAAAGTGCATCTCGTTAACGAGAAAATAATACAAAACCGTCGATTCGTGTAAACTTATAACAATTGGGATAAGTAAATCATCACGTTATGAAGGCTTAATTAAACGATATAAGTCAGAAATAGCAACATGTGTTGTAGCAATACAACGCTTGCTTTAATTGATGCTAACTACAGCTCATTCACAAAGGATGTGAACTATGGACAATGACCAACTGTGGAATTTTTTGCTCACGCCCAGTGGCATCATGCTCTCAATGATCATTACATTTGGTGTCGTCGGCATATATGCGTATATAACCGGTCAATTTAAGGATTAAGACCAATATAAAAAGCCTCGCTAAATAGCGAGGCTTTTGCTTTTTAAACGCTTCGCGAGTAATTACGCGTCAACGCCACGAGATTTTAGGAACTCAGAGTACGTGCCTTTGAAGTCCGTGATCTTGCCATCGCGGATTTCGATAATACGCGTTGCTAGCGAGTCTACGAATACACGGTCGTGAGATACGAAGAACAACGTGCCTTTGTATTGCTCAAGCGCGGTGTTCAAAGATTCAATCGATTCCATATCCATGTGGTTGGTAGGTTCGTCCATTAGCAGCATGTTTGGCTTGTGCATCATCAGCTTACCAAGCAGCATACGACCTTGCTCACCACCAGACAGTACTTTTACTGACTTTTTAATGTCGTCTTGACCAAACAGCATACGACCAAGGAAACCACGAACGACTTGCTCGTCATCACCTTCTTGACGCCATTGACCCATCCAATCCGTTAGGTTCATGTCTTCTGCAAAGTCATGCGCGTGGTCTTGCGCGTAGTAACCGATGTTTGAGTTTTCAGACCATTTGTACTCACCCGCACGCGGTTCAAGCACACCAGCAAGCGTGTTTAGAAGTGTTGTTTTACCCACACCGTTCTCACCGATGATCGCAACGCGCTCACCCACTTCAAAAATTGCATTGAAGTCTGAGAACAAGTCCTCTTCGAATCCTTGGCTTAGGTTTTCAACAATCAGAGCGTTACGGAACAGCTCTTTCGACTGCTCGAAACGAATGAATGGGTTTTGACGGCTAGACGCTTTAACTTCATCCAGTTTGATCTTGTCGATTTGCTTAGCACGAGATGTCGCTTGTTTTGCTTTCGATGCGTTTGCTGAGAAACGTGCAACGAACGTTTGTAGCTCAGCAATTTGTGCTTTCTTCTTCGCGTTGTCGTTTAATAGACGTTCACGAGCTTGAGAAGCTGCTGTCATGTACTCATCATAGTTACCTGGGTAAATGCGCAGTTCACCGTAATCCAAGTCCGCCATGTGCGTACATACTGAGTTTAGGAAGTGGCGGTCGTGCGAGATGATGATCATGGTGCAGTTACGCGCATTTAGCGTGTCTTCCAACCAACGGATCGTATCCATGTCCAAGTTGTTGGTAGGTTCGTCAAGCAGCATAACGTCTGGGTCTGCGAATAGAACTTGCGCTAGAAGCACACGAAGTTTCCAGCCCGGCGCCACTTCACTCATTAGGCCGAAGTGCTGCTCCATTGGAATACCCACCGCAAGAAGAAGCTCGCCCGCTTTGGCTTCTGCCATGTAGCCGTCCATTTCCGCAAACTGAACTTCTAGGTCAGCCACTTTCATGCCGTCTTCTTCACTCATTTCAGCAAGTGAGTAGATGCGGTCACGCTCTTTCTTCACTTCCCATAGCTCTTTATGACCCATGATAACGGTATCGATTACCGTAAATTCTTCGTAAGCGAACTGGTCCTGGTTTAGTTTTGCAACGCGCTCGTTTGGATCGTAACTCACGTTACCGCTGGTTTGCTCAAGCTCGCCGCTGAGGATCTTCATAAAGGTTGATTTACCACAACCGTTAGCTCCAATTAAGCCGTAGCGATTACCTTCGCCGAACTTAACTGAAATGTTTTCGAATAGCGGCTTAGCGCCGAATTGTTGAGTAATATTCGCTGTGGAGATCAAAACCTTTACCTTAGCAATTGGGGTGTATTTAGAAAAACCGGGCAACGGTACTTGTTCATGCTACATACTGCAAGTGTTGTTTTTATTAATTCATCGCTAGTGAAACCATCGCAGTGCTTCTTCAAAGCAAAAAGCTCAAACACAAATGCGTCATTGAATACAAAAAAGAGCCAGTATTATAACTGGCTCTTTCTTCCGTAATGCTTACAACAAGTGACTAAGCGATATTCGTCACCTCTAGGATCAGCTCGGCTTTTTTAGGTAAATAAATACTGAATTTACTGCCCTTTCCCCATTCCGACTCGGCTTTTAGCTCACCACCCGTTTGGCTGAGGATACTTTGAGAGACCGACAGTCCCAATCCAGTACCCTCTCGCTTCGTCGTGTAAAATGGTGAGAAGATTCGATTCAAGTTTTCTGGCTTAATACCGCAACCCTCGTCAATAACATGAATCGCGGCTCCTTTCACTTCGCCCTCGTCAATCCAGTCTTCACTGACTACGGTTAACGTGCCTTTGCCGTTCATTGCGTGAATGGCATTCATTTGCAAATTAACTAAGATTTGTAGCAAGTGGTGACGGTTTATCTCAACGGACGTATGCGCTTGTAGATCAGTCACAAACTCGACGTCGCGTTTCTTGGTGCCCGTTTTAACCAAGGTGATGCTTTCATCAATGATAGGATTGACATGTTGCCAAGTGATTTCATCTTGAACACCACCTTGGCGACTGTATTGCAATAAACTGCGCGTGATATTGCGAATACGGTCGATTTGCGCGTGAATCGCATCAATCTCTTCTTGTACTCGACTTGCATCGTCACCCAACTCAAAGTGGATCAACTCCACGTTGCCAAGGATCACGGCGGTTGGGTTATTAATTTCGTGAGCAATCCCCGCGGTGAGTTCTCCCAGTGCTGCCAGTTTTTCATGAACAACGAGTTTGTCGCGGGTTTGGTTAAGCAATTGAATATGCAGCTCTAGATCTTGGGTTTTTTCTCTAAGGCTCGCTGTACGCTCTTGAACTTTGCATTCAAGTTGCGCTGCGGAGTTCTTCAGTTCAATTTTGCGCTCTTCTAGCGCGTCTAACATATCATCAAACTGTCTGGCTAATTGTGCGAGTTCATGATCGGCATCCAATCCCAACGGACCAATCCGTTTTTCTTTTCCTTGTTGGACCTGCTTCACCACTTTATGGATACGTTCGATCGGTCGAAACAGATCATAAGAACCGCGATATACCATCACGCCGGAAACCAGCAATAACATAACCGTAATCAAGCTAATTTCTGCAATGTTGGTCATGTAGGCTTTAACGAATGGCCACATTAGGTAACCGGTATAAAGCATACCAATGACGTTGTCGTATTGGTCTTTGATCGGTTGATACGCCGTAATATACCAAGCGTCATACACATAGGCTCGGTCAACCCACTGCTCACCTTTTGAAAGTACTTGGTTATACACTTCTGCGCTCACGCGAGTGCCTATGGCGCGCCCTAGCCTATGCTCGCTGTCTAGAGGAACGTTGGTACTTACACGCAAATCATCAAGAAATACGGTCAACGTGCCAACCGGACGAAGGCGATCATTATCGCTGAGATAGATTAAGTCGCGAATTTGATCTACCAATACAGTACTGTTATTGAGAAGCAAACCACCATCAAGAAAGCCGATCAAATCATTCGTTTGGCTATACACAGGAATCACGGTTCGACTGACTAACCCACGCGCTTCCATGCCACCATCAGCAAGAATAGGCACTTCCGCTCGTTTAGCGAGTTCAGGATCGAGGCGTTCGAGTTCATCTTTATTGAGTACATCAAAAAACGATTCTCGCTTAGTGAGATCCATAAAGCGGAATTTGTTTTCCATCGAGTTGACGCGTTGGAAAGAGAGAAAATCTAAAGCATATCTTTTCTTCTGCTCAGTGACCCACTTTTGCAGCTCATCTTGCGGTATCCCTTGATTGATGCGAATACGAAAATCGTATGAGTCAGCAAACGCACGTACGTAATTCGATTGCTTTTGCTGTAACAACGTTACGCTGTTATTCGCAACACCAAGACGCTCAGAAACATCAAGCAGTGCATTTTGCCACGTATAATGGATGGACCAATAAATGGTAATCCCGATCAGGGCTATCAAAGTGAGGAAGATAGGTGCGGAGGTTAAAAATAATAAGCGATAACGCACCATAGTTTTAAAACGGTGCGTCCATTTCGACAATCCTTTGTGCTGCGGGCCGTTAGTCGGCATATTCCTCATCCTCAGAATCCCATTCTTTATACTTACGTTCTAAGGTCTTACGCGCCACGCCTAAGTCACGAGCAGCGGCTGATTTGTTGCCTTCGTGCAAGTTAACGACCTGTTTTATATGTGCTTTTTCGACTTCTTTAAGTGTCCAGTTGTTTGGATACCCCTCGCCAGTGAACTCTCTACCTTCTTTAAACGTCGGTAGTTCAGCAGAATGAGAAACGGTAATCGACACATTAGGCAATGAGTGTCCACCATTTAGCTCCCGCCAATAATGCGCAGGCGGTTTGCCAAGCAAAATGCATCGCTCAATCAAGTTTTTCAGTTCACGAATATTGCCTGGCCAATCGTACTCACTCATGGCTTCCATGTCCTCGTGCGCCCATTTTGGCGCAGGCATACCAAGCTCCCGCGTCAGCATATTGCTGAAAAATGGCACTAACTCAAACAAATCGGTTTTGCGCTCACGCAGAGGACACACTTCGATTTTGAGCACATTCAAACGGTAATACAGGTCACTGCGGAAGTTGCCTTGGTTGACCTCTTCTTGCAGGTTTCGGTTGGTTGCAGCAACGATACGGACATCAATGCTGATTTCTTTTTCTGAACCAACAGGACGGATAGTACGCTGCTCTAACACACGCAATAATGATGCCTGCATTGCAAGTGGCATTTCCCCAATTTCGTCAAGAAATAAGGTGCCACTGTTCGCAACACGGAACAAACCTTCACGAGATTTTTTCGCACCGGTAAACGCCCCCGATGTATGACCAAATAACTCACTTTCAAGTAGCTCTGGCGCAATGGCGCCACAGTTGATTGGCACAAATGGGCCCGTTCGCCCACTCGCTTGGTGAATACCTCGCGCAACCAGCTCTTTACCCGTACCCGACTCACCTTCGACCAAAACAGAAGCACGCGACGGTGCAAACTGGTTAATAAGCTGCTTAAGCTGACGCGTTTTTTCTGAACCACCGATGATCTCGGAGGTATTGTGACGTTGGTAATCGCGCTTCATGGCGTACTGCATGCGCTCGTTCAAACGGCGATCCATACAGCGGCTGACCGCTTTTAGCATCTGCTCAAGGTTGAAGGGCTTGAGGATAAAGTCAGAAGCACCAAGTTGAAGTGCGCGAATAGCAATCTCTAAATCCGCATAGCCCGTCATGAAGATCACATCGGCACGTTTGTCGTCTTCTTCAAACGCTTCTTCCCACTCAATCCCAGAGCGCCCCGGCAGATTAATATCCAGTAAAATCAGATCATAATGTCGAGAATTACGCAGTTGCTCTGCTTCTTCGATGCTGCCAGCAGTGTCGACATGTGAGAAAAGCTTCCCCAATGCCTTTTTCAAAATGGCTTGCATGCCCAATTCATCATCAACGACCAGTACGGAAAAGGCGTTATATTGTTGGTTTGTACTAATATGGGATTGAGTAGACATATTTACCCCAGATGGCTTCGGATGGGACAGAGTGTACCAAGTTTAAACAGAGACACCCTACAAAAAGTGCGACATTTTGTACCAACGCAAACTTTTGTGCAAATAACCCCATGATTTAGTGCATAAATCGAGCACTTTTCGCTTGTAAAAGGTTGGCATCTTGTTTGCTATAAGGTGGCTACAGGGCGTATTCAAGTGATCTCAGGATGTTGGTGTTTGTTATTCCAACACCCTAAGACAACTTGCACTTTGAACTAATCGCTCTCGCCCAAGAGGCCTCTCCCAATGCATCGGGAGAAAAGCCAAAGAATCATTGGAAAGGAACACATAAAAATGAAAAAAATTGCGCTAACTCTGGCTGCGACGTCAATCACGCTTGTAAGTTACTCTGCGTTTTCCGCTCAAGATGGCGAGCACGTTCGCCTAGCAACCACTACCAGTACTTACCATTCAGGGTTACTTGATTACCTGCTTCCACAATTTGAGAAAGACACGGGCTACAAAGTCGATGTTATCGCTGCGGGTACTGGCAAGGCCTTAAAAATGGGCGAAAACGGTGACGTAGATTTGGTGATGACACACGCACCAAAAGCCGAAGGCGCATTCGTTGAGAAAGGCTACGGCGTTCTACCTCGTAAACTGATGTATAACGACTTTGTAATTGTTGGCCCGAAAGCTGACCCAGCAAAAATCAAAAATGACGAAGGCGTGTTAGATGTATTCAAAGAGATCGCAAACAAAAACGCAACGTTCATCTCTCGCGGCGATGATTCTGGTACGCACAAAAAAGAAATGGGCTTCTGGGCTCAAACTAAAATCGAACCAAACTTTGGCGGTTACCGCAGCGTAGGTCAAGGTATGGGCCCAACTCTGAACATGGCGTCTGAAATGCAAGGCTACACCATGACAGACCGCGGCACATGGTTGGCTTATCAAAACAAATTGGATCTAGAAATTCTGTTCCAAGGCGATGAAAAACTGTTTAACCCGTACCAAGTTATTCTTGTTAATCCTGAGCGTTACCCAACAATCAACTACCAAGGCGCGAAAGCATTCAGTGATTGGTTGGTGAACCCTCGCGGACAGGAACTTATCAATGGTTTCCGCCTAAACGGTAAACAACTGTTTGTTGCGAATGCTGAGAGCAAATAACGCAATATGAATCTTGCTGATACAACACTGGAAGCGCTTCGCTTACTGGTGAATTTTGATGCAGACCTATGGGAGATCGTTGCGGTCTCCTTTAGTGTTTCTATCACGGCAATATCTTTAGTGGTATTGCCGGCTATTTTGATGTCCTTTGTACTGGCGTATACCGACTTTCGCGGTAAATGGTTTTTGTTGTCGATCGTGAATACGCTGCAAGCGGTCCCTACCGTCGTGATTGGCCTGTTGCTGTACATGTTGCTGTCGCGCGCTGGCCCTTGGGGAGACTGGCAAATGCTGTTCACTCAGAAGGCGATGATTTTCGGCCAAATGGTGATCTGTTTCCCTGTTTTGGTATCGATGATGCATGGTGCATTGCAATCTAGCGACCGTCGCGCTGTGGAAACTGCCATCACGCTAGGCGTCTCCATTCCGCGCGTGGCCGCTACAATGATTTGGGAAACCCGCTTTCCTCTACTCGCAGCTATCATTGCAGGGTTCTCACGTATCGTAACCGAGGTGGGCTGCTCAATGATGGTAGGCGGAAACATTATGGGCGTAACGCGCAATATTCCGACCGCTATCGCAATGGAAAGCAGCAAAGGTGCTTTTGCGCAAGGAGTTGCATTAGGAATTGTATTACTATCTTTAGCGTTGGCACTAAACTTCTTCTTATCAAGCATGAGAGGCAAAGGCTACCTCAGAACATAGAACATGAAGCAAACAAACGACTCACCATTAACCCCATGTAGAGGCGCATTATGACTATAAAAATCACCGCCGAGCAGTTATCCATGCGCTTTAAAGAGCGTGTGCTTTTCCACATCCCTGAGTTAGCCATCGGCCCAAATGATGCCATTTATCTCAAGGGTGACAATGGTGTGGGCAAAACTACCCTACTCAAAATCCTTGCTGGCTTGCTCAAACCCTCTACTGGCGACGTTGTTGCGCCAAAAGATACGTGGCTGAAAAGACTGACGCGTCGCAATGGTCGTGTCGATGTGATTTATCTCCATCAATCTCCTTACCTTTTTGACGGCACTGTATATGAGAACGTAGTTTATGGAGTTAAATATCAACAAGACACACCAAAAGATAAGCGAGCTCAAGTTATTCACGCGCTGCGCATGGTAGGTTTAGAAACCTTAGCGGACGAACATATTTCCGTGTTGTCCGGCGGTGAAAAACAGCGCGTTGCCATGGCAAGGGCTTGGATCTTAAAACCGTCGATTTTATTGATGGATGAGCCAAGTGCGTCTTTAGACCAAGAATCCATTGAACGATTGGTGGTGATGGCGAAAGATCTTTTGGATCGTGGTTCCAGTATTGTGGTGACAAGCCATCAAACCAACGCACTGACCGACTTATGTAAAAAACAGTGGTGGATTAAAGACAAGACTTTGATAGAGTCTCCTCTGTTGTATGTCATACCAAAAGAAACATCCCAAGAGAATGCATATGCTTCAACCAACACAAACTAGTTGGGTTATTTTGGCTGGTGGCCAAGCCAGTCGTATGGGTGGAAAAGATAAAGGTCTGATTGAATTAAATCAGAAGCCACTCATCGAACACGTTATTGAACGTTTATCTCCACAAACACCACGCATTTTAATTAATGCCAACCGAAACCAAGATGCGTACAGCAAATTTGGTTTCGTATTTAGTGATCAATTCAAAGATTTCCCTGGACCTATGGGCGGTATTCACGCAGGTTTGATGCATGCTGATACTGACTGGGTTGGATTTGTACCTTGCGATAGCCCACAAATTAACACCGACCTTGTCGAGCGTTTCTGCCAAGCCGCCAAAGAAGACAGCGATATTTTGGTCGCGCATGATGGTGACCATCAGCAACCTGTTTTCACGCTCTACCACAAACGCGTACTGCCAAAACTCACCGCATTTTTAGAACGTGGCGACCGCAAAATCATTCTGCTCTACAAAGAGTGCAACACCAGTTACGTTGACTTTAGCGACTCACCAAACTGTTTCGTCAACTTGAACACTCCGGAAGAACTGGCGCAATTTGGACAATTAGAATCATGAAACACACGCTAAACATCCCTATTCTTGGTTTTGCTGCCTACTCTGGCACGGGCAAAACTACGCTACTTGAAGCATTGCTACCAAAGTTGACCGAAGCAGGTTTACGCATCGGTATGCTAAAGCACGCGCACCACAACTTCGATGTCGATAAGCCGGGTAAAGACAGCCACCGTTTACGCAAAGCTGGCGCCTCTCAAATGCTGATTGCTTCTCGCAACCGTTTTGCGTTGATGACAGAAACACGAGAAGCCGAAGCAGAGTTTGAATACCTATTAACACGTTTTGATGAAGACAATCTTGATGTAGTTTTGGTCGAAGGCTGTAAAAACATCGCGTTTCCTAAAATTGAATTGCACCGTGAAGAAGTGGGTAAACCTTGGCTTTACCCTCACGATGACAACATCATTGCTATCGCTTCCGACAGTGCGGAGTTAGATTCTGAGCTCCCTCAAATGAACATCAATGATTTGGATGCCATCGCTCAATTTGTTCTTCAATACGTTCAAGAAGCAAAAGCACCAAAATCTAAAGAGAAAGACGCCGCATGTTGCGACACTCTTTCTCCGGCTTTCCTTTCTGTGGTTCAAGGCCAAGAAAAAATCCTTTCTTTGGTGAACACGGTTTCGGAAATAGAAGCATGCAAGATTGAAAACGCCTATGGCCGCGTTCTCGCGGAAGATATCATTTCACCAGTAAACGTGCCGCAATACACCAACTCCGCGATGGACGGTTACGCCATCCGCAGTGATGATGTAGACCGCGATAGCTACCAAGTGGTTGCTGAAGTGATGGCGGGCCATGCTTACGATCAGCCTCTGGAAGTTGGTCAAGCGGTGAAGATCATGACTGGCGCACCAACACCACGTAACGGCGACACAGTGGTCATGCGTGAGCAAGCCTCTCAAGAAGGTGACAAGGTCACCTTTAACGGTTCGAATATCAAAGCAGGCCAAAACGTTCGTCAAGCAGGTGAAGATCTCGCTATCGGCAGTGACGTCTTTACCGCAGGCACTCGCCTAGCCTCTCCAGAAATGGGCATGATCGCTTCGCTTGGTTTTGGTGAAGCGAATGTGTTCCGCAAATTGAAAGTTGCCGTGTTCTCCACCGGTGACGAAGTACAAGCGCCGGGAACAGAGCAAAAAGCGAATTCTATCTACGATTCCAACCGTTTTACCATCATGGGCATGCTTGAAAAGCTCGGCTGCGAGATCTTGGATTTCGGTATTCTGGAAGACAACGAACAGTTAATGATTGAAGCGTTGGAAAACGCATCGGCGCAAGCGGACGTGGTTATGACTTCTGGTGGCGTATCTGTTGGTGATGCGGATTACATCAAACTTGCCTTGGATAAACTTGGTCAAATCGATTTTTGGCGAATCAACATGCGTCCGGGACGTCCACTAGCGTTTGGTCAAATCAACAACAAGCCGTTCTTTGGTCTGCCGGGCAACCCTGTTGCCGTGATGGTTTCTTTCATTAACTTTGTCGAGCCTGCACTGCGTAAGATGCAAGGCGAACAAGGCTGGAAGCCTCTGAAAGTGAATGCCATCGCGACTGAGAATCTTCGCTCTCGCCAAGGTCGTACCGAGTTTAGTCGAGGAATCTATGAACTGGATGACACTGGCCGTTTAACCGTTCGTACAACAGGCAAGCAAGGCTCTGGTATTTTGCGCTCAATGAGTGAGGCGAACTGTTTGATCGAAATCTCCCCAGCTATTGATACAGTAAAAGCGGGAGAAAGCGTGACAATTATCCCACTTCAAGGCAGAATCTAGCCCAAACTAGAAATTCAAAGGTCAGCGAGTCTGGCCTTTTTGTTTAATACAGAAACCTTTTCAGAGAGACAGCTATGGCTCGCACCATTCTTTACACTTACAAAGACCAAAACAAAGAACTGACGTTCTCATACCAGCAGCACCGCAACATTCAAGAAGCGGTTGCAGAAGCAGAAGGTATCGATATCACTGAGTTCCTAAAGATGGAGCAACAAATCGAAGCAGTGTCTGACACTAAAGCGGTGCGCAACTACCGCGATAACTACTTCAGAAAATTAGGCTTTAGCAAAATTACCCTAGCTCAAAAAGAAAACCTAGGCGTAGGCAAAAAGAACAAATAAGCTTAGCTGTAAACAGAAAACTCGCGATTCGTCGCGAGTTTTTTTATGCATGCTATTTTTGTTCGTGCTCTATACCCAAGCATATAGAAGTTACTTGGGTATATGAGTTACTTCTATATATAAGTAAAAAGCCCCGTTTTTACCTTGATGGTCTAAACGGGGCGTAGATTTCTTCTTACTTTATATCGAGTAACGTTTCAGTCACTACTTGATGTTTAGGAACGCAGCACCGCGTACACCGCCTGAATCACCGTGTTTTGCTTTGATGATCTTAGGACACTTAGCCACAGACAATAAGTGTTTAGGGATGCGTTTTGGCATCTCTTCATAAATCAATTCGAAGTTTGAAAGACCACCACCTAGCACAACAACATGTGGGTCAGTCGCTGTAAAGATGTTTGCAAAACAGATAGCCAGCAACTCCATAAAACGCTCAACGTGCTCGACGGCTTTCGCTTCACCTTCTGCGTGCGCTTTAATGATGTCGATCGCTTTCTTCTCTTCGCCGTAGTAATGCGCGTAAAGAAGCTCGAAACCACGACCAGATAGGTAACTATCTAAACAGCCTTTGTTGCCACAGCCACAGCCCAACAGAGGTGCGTTTTCGCCTAAGTGGAACCAAGCATCGATAGGTAAACGAGTATGGCCCACCTCACCTGCTACGTGGTTGCGGCCAGAGAAAACTTTACCATCGTAGATAAAACCGCCACCAAAACCAGTACCTAGGATCAAACCAAGTACGGAAGGCTCATCTTGAAGCTCTTCGTCCCATGCTTCTGATAGCGCAAAACAGTTCGCATCGTTTTCAATCTTTACGCTGCGACCGATTTTCGCTTCAAGGTCCGCGCGCAGTGGTTTGCCTTTCGCCGCAGGAACGTTAACCGTTAATACCGTTGCATCATCGGCGTCTTCCATACCTGGTAAGCCAAGACCAATGGTGCCTTCGCAACCAAACTCTGCATCGTATTTGTTAACCAATTCCGCAATGGTATCAACCAGCAGCTCGTAGTTGTCTGTTGGTGTAGGTACACGTTCCGTCGCTACACGCTCAAGCTTCTCGTTAAATGCACCAAATTCAATTTTAGTGCCACCGACATCAAAGCCGTAATACATGTATTTCTCTCCTAAAAAATGCTTAAACGACTCCAAAAATGGCTGGAGTCAAAAAGTATAAACTAGTGGCATTATCCATATCTGTACGCCTGCAAACCGTGACCGAATGCAGATTTATCCCCTCACCGCAGCCAGTTGAACAACATGCCATCAACAAAAGTTCATTCCTTAGAGTCAGCTCTCGGTTTTCACCCACTCTTTGAAACGTTTTAAATGCGGTCGGTTGGGATCGTTTTTGACTCGGGTCTTGGTCAACATGTAGGTTTCTCTAAAGGCTTCAAACCACAACTGCAGGCATTCCGATGCTTTATTCTCACCGGCTTGTTTCAAAACTAACGTCGCGACTTCGGCGGTTGAAAGATGCTGCTCATTCTCAGAACGGCGCATGATGTATTCAGACAGAGATTCTGGCTCAATAGAAAGCACAGGCAAAGATTTAAGAAAGTCAGAACGACGGAATATCTTTCGTGCCTCACGCCAGCTACCATCAATAAAGATCAGCAACCATTTTTTGTTCTGAGCCTCTTCGTTTATTAATCGCGCAGGCTCCAGATCTTCAATTAAACGAGATGGTTCATCCACATAGTCTGCAGGAAATACAATCACTGGTTGGTAGTTGTCATCCTGTAGTAGCTCCAGCATCTCCTCAGACGGTTCTGTTCGGTTCCATTGATATACGTAAGTCTCTTGAATCGTATCAGCAATTAGACGACCGGTATTACTTGGCTTAAATACTTCGTTTTCAGAAACAATCAACATACATGCAATATTAGCCTTGATGTTTGGCTGAAGATCGCACAAACAGTGTTGCTCAGAAACCTGGCAATATTGGCAACGAACCACTTTACATCCACGCGCGTTGAAAGGCTTGGTTGAGATAGATTGTCGGTACTGATATAAACGGTGGAAAGCGTGAATTCTCATGGTAAGTAATGCCAAGTAAAAAGTAGAGCGCGATTCTACTGACATTATGGTTTCGCCTCAAGATAAGCCCTTCAACACACCCTACTGTTTGTTGAAATAATTTCCCCCTTACCTCGGTCATAGATAAAGTAATAAATAAGGAAATGACAGTGACAGAAACGACGTTTCAAGATCCCTCGTGGATAAGATTAGGCTTTTTTCTCGGCGTATTATTACTTTGTGCCCTTTGGGAAAACAAACTGCCGAGAAAAACACTTACCGCTTCACGCGGGTTTCGCTGGATCAATAACTTATCACTGGTTGCTGTGAATAGCTTGATTGTTGTGTTAGTCATGCCTATCGCCGCCTTTCAAGCTGCAATTATCGCTCAGGAGCAACAATGGGGACTATTTAATTTGCTCTCCCTGCCCGCTTGGTTAAACGTGCTTCTAGCGGTTATTCTGCTTGATTTCGTCATTTACGTTCAGCATGTGGTCTTTCACTATGTAAAGCCACTGTGGAAGCTTCATCGAATGCACCATGCCGATCTCGACATTGATGTCACTACTGGCGCACGTTTTCATCCCATCGAAATCATCATCTCGATGGGTGTCAAAATTGCCACTGTATTTATCTTAGGCGTTTCTCCTATCGCTATCGTGGTATTCGAAATAGTGCTCAATGCCAGTGCGATGTTTAATCACAGTAATGCAAAACTGGCTTTATCAGCGGATCAGAAACTGCGAAACGTCATAGTGACGCCAGACATGCATCGCGTTCATCATTCCGTGATAGCAAAAGAAACCAACTCGAATTTCGGTTTCTTCCTTTCTGTTTGGGACCGACTTTTTGGGACATATCGAGCTCAGCCTGAACTTGGCCATGATGATGTCGTAATTGGTATACCGGAAATTAGGAATGAAACAGAACAACGATTAGACAAGCTGTTAACGCAACCTTTTCGCTATAACCGAAGAAGACGCAACAGTTGAAGAAAAGTTTTTGTGGATGAAGTGCGTAAACAAAGCGAATAGACTAAACCTAAACACCAACCAGTTAAACACCACTTCATCCTTGCGATGCTAGCTAGTGGATTCACTCTCCGTTAGTTGACGTTTTTTGTTTAACTGAGTAATACCAACAAATAAACCAACCACACCAAGCACCGTGCACACCAAAGCATTAGTATTCATTGCTTGTTGTGCTTCTATTGAGCTGTATAGAAAAGCCAGACTGAAGAAAGTGGTACCAAAGCTTAAACCTGTCAGTACGCTGAAACCAGCGAAACTGGCCAAGTCTTTAAAATCGTTCATAACGAATCCCTGTTTACTATCCTTAATTGAGTGATGAAAAGTGAAAGTTAACGAAATATCTGGCGTGATTGTCGATGTTTACGCGCGTTCCATAACCAGATAGATACGCCGAATGAAAAACCTAAAAAGAGTGTTTTCATTTGAAGTGCGGCATTGTTGTCCAATATTTCTAATGTATAGTGAGCGTGCGAGCTAAAAATAACATTGGTCGTCAGAATCAATAGCATAAGTACTAATCCGGAGCGACGGTGCTTCACCAACAGATACACCGTTAGTAAGTCTAACAGCCCCAATGAGCTCCAATAAATATTCAACCAGCGTGGCGCAAAATCATAAGGCAAAAAACCGTTAGCAATGTTGTCATAAAGATGAACCACACCGCCAACTGTCATAAAAAGGCATAAGAGAAACACGACGAATTTATCCATTATCGTTTCCTTATCTGAATGAATGCGCAAAGCATATAGAAGTCAGTTAAACATTTGTAATCTCATAGCCATTTTTGAGATCGACAGTGCCTTTAAACAGTACGTGAGGCGTGCGAAAGAAATTTATTCGCTCCTGATAGAAGCATAGTGTTAGCTTTGGCATTTCGCTAAAATACACCAATGTTAGAACAGAAGTCTTGGTCTATCAGTTTTCGAACTTTTTCCAGTGCGTTCTGAAAAACGGTATGCGCTTGTGAGGAAATATCGCTCCCTATATCGTGCCAAAAGAACGCAAAATCATGTCCGCCATCGTCTTGCGTATGAAACGTCCATGAATCCGCTAGGTCAGCACACTCGCACGAAACAAAGTGCCATACTTGATTTTGAAAGCCACTGTCCCATGAGCATAAATACCGAGCGGAGATAACGTGCGTAATTCCAGATTCTTCAGCAAGCTCCCGCTTTGCAGCCGTGATGTAACTTTCATCAAACGTCTCAATAGTGCCCTTGACGAGCTGAATACCCGCCAACGGATGTTTAAAAAGTAGGAGCTCTTGGTTTTGCTTACGCAGAACGACGGGACAAACTTTATCGATCACAAAACCACTCCTCGTTGTTTAAGCAGAAAGCTTTGGCTTGTTCTGGATATAAAGGAATCGCATGAAGTTGCTCTACTCGCTCCCACTTTAAATGGTACTGATTAGCATCTGATTTTCTGACTTGCTCTGGCCCAGCCCCCAGTTTCACTTTTGAGTTCCCGACATAAGAGAGAAAATAGGTTTCTAAGCGCCCTTGATTTTCGAGTTCAAAAACCTTCTCAACCCAATTGAGTTTCAATGAGGTTTCTGCCAGCGCTTCTCTTTTCGCGGCTTCAACAGGCTGCTCTCCTACCTCAACACTGCCACCGGGGAAAACCCAATAGTGTCTATCGTTTTGAAAACGCTGAATAAGCAAAAGTTCTTGCTGATGATTAACCAGTATAAGGCTAGCTCTTTGTAATAATTGCATGATTCATTCCTTTGAATTCGGACGACATTCTAGCCATCTTGTTTCACCGAGATAGCATTAACACCACGTAGTGATAACTCAGCCCTTAAGAAATGAGCAAGATGCGATATAACTCACTTTTGCGATTTGAATAGCAATGAGAGGGTGCGTAGAAGCAACAAAAAAGCAGAACCGAAGTTCTGCTTTTAGAAGATGAAAACATGTCACTTATGCGGACTGATGTAGCTCGTATTTATGCAACATCGCTTGTTGATGCCCCGCAATTTCCGCCACTTGCTCAGAACTCTCAACCATAGACTCAAGCTGCAGCTTTGTACGTTCGCCAAGGTCAGAAATATGGGTAATGGATTGAGATACATCTGCCGTCGCCCGTTCTTGTTCTTCTGTAGCAACTGAGATTTGCTCAACACGTTCTTGAATGTGCTTAACCGCGAGGTTGATATCAGAGAATGTCGATTTCACTTCATTGCTGGACTGCAGTGCGTGGGCCATTTCTTCTCTTGAATCATTGACTGCTTGGCGCGAACGCTCTGCGGCAGTAATAAGCTCGCTCATCATTGCTCGGATGTTCGTTGTTTGTTGAGAAGTATCACTTGCTAGTTTGCGGACTTCATCCGCGACAACTGCAAACCCACGCCCTTGTTCACCAGCTCGAGCGGCTTCTATTGCTGCGTTGAGAGCAAGCAAGTTTGTGTTGTCAGCAATACCACTGATCATATCGACCATTTCACGAATCTGCTTAACACGCTGGTTTAGCTCTAACATAGATTGCTCATTCATATCCAAAGAGCTTTCAAGTGATTCCAAACGTTCACGGTTTTGTTCCACAACTTGAACGCCTTTTTCAGTGTGCTTGGTAGCAAGCATCGAGTCCTGTGACGAGGCATTTGTCACTGTTGCTATTTCACGAATGGAGGCTTCAAGTTGCGTAATGGTCGTGATCATGCTCGCCAACGCTTCATTTTGTGTCGTCAACCCATCGCTCGTTTGTTCAGCTGCACTGTGGCTGACTTCGGCTGTCTGATAAAGCGTCTCACAGTTACGTGTAACTGTTTGGATAGAGTTGTTTGTTGAATCAATCACTTGGTTTAGTTTTCTTGCTACTTCTTTCAGCTCATAAGGACCAACCTCTTGTGCATTGTCACGGAAGTCATGCTCGGTAAGTGCGGAAAGACGCGTTAGTACATTTCTTAACCCTCGGTTTGTCCATGACTTTAGACTGAACCAAGTGATCAGAATAATGAAAGAAATCACACACGCTGCAAAAACGATCATAACACTCACTGACTCAATGGTCTCATTGACCACACTCTCTTTATCCGCAATCAACTCACCAGCAGCTTGTGATATTTGATCAAGCAACCGCATGGTTTCATCCGCAAGAATCGAAGCCTGTTTAAACTCTGAACGTTGCATTTCCCCTTGTTCTAGTTTGGCGAGGATCAAACGCAGCACGCCCTTTTCACTAAAGCCTTGCTTCACCATCTCGTACGGTGCCGTTAGGCTTGCATATTCGCTTACTTCTGGATGTAAAGACTGGAAATCTTCATAGGCGAGATTAATACCTGCAATACGGTTACGCATTTCTCGATATTCTTTTTCGGCTTTGCTCAGCTCAGAATGCATCATCATTACTAAGAAGGTGCTTTCCATTGAGCTCGCTGAAGCAATAAATCGGTTGGCGGCATCACTCGATTCAGGATTTTCGGCACTAAGAAACGAGCTGATTCGATTCATTTCCGGGCCGATAGAGCTGAGCCCATAGCGGAACCCACCAACTCCTGCATCAATATCCATTTGAATTTTTATCACTGAAGATTGCTTCAGTAAAATGGACTGCGTGACGTTATGTAAACGCGCTAAATTTGTATCTAACTCCTCAGAGAGTTGCTCAGCAACACCAGAAGCTTCTCCAACCAAACTTTTGCTTTGAGTCGCAAGTGAATCGATTTGCTCTTTTATTAGAGGCAACTCTTTTGGCTCAGTAATTTGCATACCATGGTTGAGTAGCTTAACCATCTCCAATACATTCCTAGTTAACTTTGCGTTCGCCATCGCGATTGGTAACGCTTTTTGCGACAAGTCTTCAAATTGCTCTCCTACCTGTTCCATTCCTTTGAAACTTGAGACAGAAAGGGCTATAACAAGAGCTATGATAGTTAAGAATGTTGCACTAACAGCCTGAATCAGTGAAAGTGATGTGCGTGAGCGTTTTCGCTTTGCCATAATCAATTTTTATTCTTTCTTAAGGTTGAATCGGCTTTGCAGTAATTCCGTCACATTTGTGAGACAAAACCGTGATTTGCAGCCCATACTATGGATTGGTTATGACACTAATATTTCAGTTGTGAGTCGTAGAGATGACAGGTGGTGATTTGCGTCGAGTATATTTTCCTTTGATAATCAGTGTGCTACTAAGCGCCTGCTCTTCTGGGCCTGAACCTAGCGAGCAAGTGCAAGTGACAACACCTACAAATCAGTTATTGGACAATAACCCTGACTTGTTCCAGTTTTATACAGAATGGCATGGCACACCTTATCGCTTAGGCGGCACACAAAAATCTGGTATTGATTGCTCGGCATTTGTGCAAAAAGCCTTTGTCGAGGCTTATCAGCTATCGTTACCCAGGACAACGAGACAACAATCGAAACAAGGTGTGGAATTAAATTGGACGGACGCCAAACAAGGAGATTTGGTGTTTTTTAAGACAAGACGGACGACCTATCATGTAGGGATTTACTTGGGTAACAAGCAGTTCATGCATGCGTCAACGTCTAAAGGTGTGATCATTTCAAGAATCGACAACCCATACTGGGCATCTAAGTTTTGGCAAGTAAGAAGAGTTACAATGTAACTCTTCTTACTTTTAGAATTGGAGATGACTGGGACTGGTATCAAACAATATCAATCGTAAGTAGCAACGGCAGTATCGAATAGGTTTTTAACCAAAGCGATGTATTCATCAAGGAACGTGATCTGTTCATTAGTCGCTTTTTTATGCCATACACCAGCCAATATCTCGCCAAGATCTTCAACAACCGCATCCGCCTCTTTTAGTAATTTGAAGCGTACGCTTGAGTGAAGCTCTGGGTTTTGCTCAAAGATCGCCATGATGTTTGAAGCCACCATATCGGTGACGACATCTTCGATGCTTTCGGATCCAGTGTCGCCAATTTCAGTCGTGAAAATATCTAGATTTAGCGACAAGTGCTCGATAAGAGCGAGATATCCATCGGTTTCTAAAACCACTGTTTTTCTCCGTTTATTGCAAGCCTTCGAAGCTGAAAGCGGAATAGTTTCAATAGTAAGACATGCCGAGAAAATTTCATTAACTTATTTCATATTAACAAACATTCACGAACCAACTGGATGTTTTTCAAACAATTGCGCTTTGCCTCACTGCGTTCGGATACAGGGTTTCTTCAAACCTTTTTGTATTTCAGTCATTTTCATGCAAACAAGTTTGGTTACGACCGTTTTCTTTTGCACGATACAACGCAGCATCGGCACTCTTTAACCATTGAGTGTGAGTTTCAAAATAAGGTTTATACTCGCAAACACCAATACTTATCGTGTAATTAATCAAAAAATCTTCCACTTTCACGATCTCTTGCTCAATTCTTTTACGTAAACGCTCCGCGAAATAGCAAGCTTGTTCTTGATTCGTATGAGGAAGCAATACCGTAAACTCTTCTCCACCAAAACGACCGCACACATCACTGCTTCTTGCTGTCTTTCTTAATAACGAAGAAGTACGACGAATGACTTCATCTCCCGTCGGGTGACCATAGGCATCATTCACTTTTTTAAAGTGGTCGATATCAAATATTACTAATGAGCATGGTCCGTCGATAACTTTTAGGTGAGCAAACTCTTCTTTCAGCGATTGCTCCCAATAAGCACGATTAAATAAACCTGTTAAACCATCTTTGCGACTGATTTCAGACAAATGTTGATTTGTTTCTTTCAAATGAATGCGATTTCTTGCCGTTTCAGAGACATCATTCACTTGAATAGCAATGTGGCTGACCTCTCCTGAGAGCCCGATTAACGGGGTGATTACGATGTCTTGATACATGAAATCACTGCTGTTTGAAACCGGAGAAAAATTGTTGAATTTAAAAAGGTACGGTCGGTTTTCCCAGCTAGAGAAGGAACGAGTTTCCAGATCGGCGGCGGTTTTTATCTTGGTTTCTAGCCAAGTTTTTGGCAATTCTTCAAAATGATCAAATAAACATTGGCCAAGGATTTCTTGTGACAGAACGCCACTGTATGACTGCATAAAACTGTTCCACACACAGACCTTATACTCTTGATCCAACACGATAAGCCCTGAATCCATCGTATCGAGAATTTGTGTGACCCAATGAAAGTCTGCTATGTCCAGCGTAATATCGGACATTAGATTAGCTCCATGATTTCATAAATAATTTCTACGGATGGTTTATCAATTAAAAACAGTACCTCACACTCAAAATCGAGCGCTTCTGCCATGTAGGTGTATTCGATAGTAAACAGCTCACCTAATTCACCCTGCTCTTCACAGTAAGGCGTTAACGTATCCACAATGCCTGGCTGACGAAGTGAGAATTGCTTGTCGAGCTGATCCCCTAACGATGTGAGAAATGAAGAAACCAGTAAGTTCGAGATATTCAAAATGATTTCATTATGAGGTGTAAACTCAAGCAGATAGCCTAACTTCTCACCAATTTGATTGATGTCTCTACCACGTAAACACACCAGAGCTTCACCATGAATACCGCCACCAACAAACCTCTGCGCAACCGCGACGGAGCCATCACGCCCAACAACGTCGACAAGCGTCATATGAAGTTCGCCATAGGATAACGGACCAACATGTGGAACAGGAAGTTGGATGAACTCGTGTAAGTGGTCTGCCATAATCGCAGCCCCTTTACCAAGGGCAATGTTTGCAATCTCGCGGAATTTGGCTAATGAGGAGAACTCCTCGCAAATCTGGATTTTAGGATCAATCGAATGGCTAGGCTTGAACGCATAGTGCAGCCCCAATTGTTCATAGAGCGGTATCACCTGCTCTTCTGTCAGAGGCTTAGCGATAAAAGCTTGAGCACCTAGCTCTATGCAGCGCTGTTTTGCCTCTTGTTGAACATCTCCAGAAATAATGACGATTTTAGTCTGGTAGTGACTAACAGGTAATGACTCGAGGACTTCAAAACCGTCCATGATCGGCATCGTTAAATCGAGAAACAAAATATCGATATTTTGCTCCGCAAGAATATTTAGCGCCTCATACCCATCTTGAGCTTCGATCAGGTGCAATGATGTATCTTGTACGATGGAGCGCGCAATGAGCTTTCTTGCAACCGCTGAGTCATCACATATCAGTATTTTCATGTCACCAATGGAACTAACGTCAAAAAAATAATAATACCTGTTGTATACGTTCATCTCCATATGCTATGCCGACAAATCAGAGGCTTATAAGCGATTTGATTCACATTTATACAAATTGACTACACTGAGAGGAAGGTTTCTTTACGAAGTATGCTCAACGTAGCGCCAACACCTTGCTTTTTATCCTAAACTGTTGGTGGTCAAATAGATTCGCGAGGTTTTGTATGTGGCAAGCAATATCGCAACAGCTTTCTGATACTTTATTATTCGAGTACCAGATCACGGAAAAAGTAAGACTGTCTGGTGGGGATATCAGTGAAAGCTACATGATCAATGACGGCGAACAGCGCTATTTCGTGAAAATTAACGATCGCGAGTTTTTGTCTAAGTTTGAAGTTGAGGCAGAAAGTCTGCATCTTTTGCGCGAGACATCTACCCTATTTGTTCCAGAGGTTGTATTGGTTGGTAAAACCAAAAACGCCTCATTCCTAATTCTTAACTACCTTCCAACAAAGCCATTAGAAGATGGCCCAAACAGCTTTAAATTAGGACAGCAATTAGCTCACCTTCATCAATGGGGCGAGCAAAAGGAATTTGGTTTTGATACGGATAACTACCTCGGATCCACTCTACAACCCAATAAGTGGCACAAGAAGTGGTGTGTCTTCTTTGCTGAACAACGCATAGGATGGCAATTACAACTTCTTAAAGAAAAAGGCGTCACTTTAGTTGATATCGACGACTTTATAGATGTCGTAAAACAACTGCTAGCAAACCATGCTCCAGAGCCTTCCTTGCTGCATGGCGATTTATGGAATGGGAATGCGGCTCTCACGGCATGTGGCCCTATCTGTTACGACCCCGCCTGCTACTGGGGTGACAGGGAGTGTGATATTGCGATGACTGAGCTTTTTGGTGGATTTCAACCGGAATTTTATCAAGGTTATGAATCTGTTATGCCACTTTCTGCTGGTTATCAAGAGCGTAAAGATATCTATAACCTTTACCATGTTCTCAACCATTGCAATTTATTTGGCGGCCATTACTTGGAGCAGGCTCAACAAGTTATTAATAAAATTATTTCTTATTAATTTGGAAGCCACTACATATTTCAAGATGTAAAACCTCGAGGCACATCACTACAGAAAATGCCCCTAAGCTCAAGGTTGAGTTTGGGGTCAAGTTTTATACTTATTTCGACTCAATTAGCAACAACTCCACCTAATATCAAAGGAGACTTAACTTTGGATTGTGCCTATTTTCCTTGTAGGCAAAGTAAGTGAAGGGCTGTACTTCCTTAAAGAATAGAGTGTTTAAAAGCCCTGCGATATTAGGAGTTGTTGTATGAAAAATTATACCGAAAGGCATGTCAAATGCCCCCATTGTGGACATTCAATCGGCATTACACTAGATGCAAGTAATGGTGACCAAGAGTTTTATGATGATTGCCCAGCTTGTTGCCATGCCATTCACTTAAATATGCGAGTAGATGAGCTGCAAGATAAAGTCGAACTGTTTATCGATGACAATTACGAATAACAACTCCAGCATGTAAGCGTTGAAAACACAAAGTCACTTGAATTAAAAAGGAGCACTTGGCTCCTTTTTATTATTCTAAAGCTGTTTTGCTGCGAGAACTCGCTCAACAGTATCAACGATGGCTTGAGTCTGAGGGTCAAACTCAATATTAACGCGGTCCCCTACTTGTCTTACTCCAAAGAGTGTTCGTTGCAAGGTTTCTGGAATTAGGTGTACTGAAAAACGACACGCTTCAACCTCACCAATCGTCAAAGAACAACCATCCAAGCCGATATAACCTTTCGCTAATACATATTTCATTGATTCTTGCGGCAGTTGGAACCAAATCGTGCGGTTATTAGGCGTATCGATGATCTCGACAATATCAGCCATCAAACTAATATGGCCAGACATGCTGTGTCCGCCAATTTCATCACCAAACTTAGCCGCTCGCTCAATGTTTACGCTGTCACCTTCAACTAGCTCGCCTAAGTTGGTGAGAGCCAATGTCGCTTGCATTAAATCAAAGCTGATAAGGTTGCCATTAATATTGGTCACGGTCAGGCAGCAGCCATTGTGAGCGACAGATGCCCCTATTTCTAATCCTTTACAAAGCTCATCGCTTAACTCGACAACATGCGTTTGAAAGCGTTCTTTTTTATCAATTTTAACGACCTTAGCCGTACCCTGAACTATTCCTGTAAACATTCTTTTTACCTATTGATTTCATACAAGCTGCAATCGATGACAGAGCCTTAAGCACAGCACTGTGTATCGAGATCAAACCTGTAGATTATAGAGCAACGACCTATTGAAAAATGGAGCCTTGTTCTCATACAGGCTTCTAACATTAACATGATTTATTACGGCTCTCAGTATTAGCGTATCCTGAGCTTAGCGAGCATTAAGTTAGTGTTATCCACTATTCGCAACCTAACTATGGAATATAAACATACAATTGTTTATCATTTGCGCGGAGTTTCTCCGAGGCATTTTTTCACCTTATCGTGACTAAAATCAACCATCAGATCAGTTCACCACATCTTTTGTCCTCGAGCGCTCTCATTCTTTCAACTTATTGTTCCGCTCTGGAGTATTTTTCGTGCATCGCTATAAAGAAGAAGCATCAAGTCTCATCAAATTGGCGACCCCGGTATTGATCGCATCTGTTGCTCAAACTGGTATGGGGTTTGTTGATACCGTTATGGCCGGAGGCGTTAGTGCCACCGACATGGCTGCGGTTTCTGTCGCTTCAAGTATTTGGCTTCCATCCATTTTATTTGGTGTGGGTTTGTTAATGGCGTTAGTCCCTGTTGTCGCACAGTTAAATGGCTCTGGTCGTCGAGTAAAAATCCCGTTTGAAATTCAACAAGGCGTCGTTTTGGCATTGTTGATCAGTGTGCCGATTATTGCAGTGCTGCTTCAAACCCAATTTATTCTCGGATTTATGGATGTTGGAACGTTGATGGCAGAAAAAACAGTGGGATACATTCATGCTGTTATCTTAGCAGTGCCTGCTTTCTTGCTTTTTCAAACGCTTAGAAGCTTTACGGATGGTATGTCATTGACGAAACCAGCAATGGTCATTGGCTTTATCGGTTTACTGCTCAACATTCCCCTAAACTGGATTTTCGTGTATGGCAAGTTTGGAGCACCTGAATTAGGCGGTATTGGCTGTGGTGTCGCAACCACGATTGTTTACTGGGTCATGTTTGCCCTACTATTGCTTTATGTAATGACATCAGATCGACTTAAAAGCATCAACTTATTTGGTGAATGGCATCGACCACAATGGAAAGCGCAAGTTCGTCTGTTCAGGCTCGGCTTTCCTGTTGCAGCAGCGCTGTTTTTTGAAGTGACACTATTTGCTGTCGTTGCACTATTGGTCTCACCACTAGGACCAATCATCGTTGCTGCGCATCAGGTTGCGATTAACTTCTCGTCGCTAGTATTTATGCTTCCAATGAGTATCGGTGCGGCAGTGAGTATTCGTGTCGGACACCGACTTGGCGAAGAAAACGTTGATGGCGCTCGCGTTGCTTCACGAGTGGGCATCATGGTTGGTCTAGGTCTATCTGTTCTTACAGCGATATTAACCGTATTGTCTCGTGAATGGATTGCCGAACTTTACACTAGCAACCCAGAAGTCATCACTCTAGCGATGCAACTGCTCGTATTTGCTGCTGTTTATCAATGTACGGACGCAGTTCAGGTAATCGCGGCAGGTGCACTGCGTGGCTATAAAGATATGCGAGCCATCTTCAACCGTACGTTTATCGCCTACTGGATTCTTGGTTTACCAATGGGTTACGTCCTTGGCCGCACAGACTGGATCGTCGAGCCAATGGGAGCGCAAGGTTTCTGGCTAGGCTTTATCATCGGCCTTTCTTCTGCCGCACTTATGTTAGGGGTAAGAATGCGCTGGATGCACCGCCAAGAACCAGAGGTGCAATTGAACTTTTCAGTTCAGTGATAATAAGAAAAAGCCAGCACACGCTGGCTTTTTTGATCGAATAATAACGCTGTTGAGTATACTTATAACAAACTTGTGAGCCACTTGAGTCTGCTCTCTGGGTGACGAATACGAAGTTATAAAAAGGATATTTGTGCGGTCTATTTTATTGTTTCTAGTCTTGTTTCTTAACGGTTGCGATAGCTGGTTCAACCCAGAAAACGCCATGTTTGACAAGTATCACCAACGTGTCGCCAATGTGTTGGACGCTCCTACTCTTCCAATCGAATCGCAACCTACTGTGACCATACCTGCAAAACGTGACTTATTCGAGCCACTTCCAAGGCTATCGATTGGTTTACTAGAAAGCTACCAATTACGCCAGTGTGGATTATTCAATCTACTTGCCGAGAAAAACTCGCAACTTGGTAAGGTGCAAGATGCCTTTCATGATTTTGATTACCAAACTTCACTGTTACGAGTCATGAATCGATGTCTATCCGAATTTCAGCTCAGCGATGAAGAACGTACTACATTAACAGAGCTTTACTCAACCAAGTGGCAACATTTAGGTACTCATCTTGACAACTTGCTACTCGCGAGTGATGCAATGCAAAAGCAGCTAACGGCGTCGGATTGGCTATCTCAAGAAACACCAAATGATGTTGCACGTATTAACGACGTCTATCGTCTTTTCAGTGAAATGTACGGCTTGCCTCATCGCGCCATTTCACGTCTGCCCGATATTGAGATTGTGCAATATCAAGAAGAGCTAGAGAAATCTCGTTTAATCGGACGGCTTTACTATTCGATGATAAACGCTTCTCACTGGCTAAAAGCTACGACTCAGTTACTTGAACAACATCAGAATAATGTGTTGTGCGGGCCAAACCGAAACGTGACCCAGTTCCGCTACCTAAGAAATGTCTTTCAATTCATTTATGTTGAAGAAGTGCAACCTTACTTAGCCTATTTAGACAGTACCTATCAGCAACTTCATGATGGCGCCACCTTGATAGAAAAGCGTATGCAACTTCATGGTCATCAATATGGTATAAAAGAGGCACACAAAACCTTTAGACAAGAAACCCTAAACCACGTTCAGTTTTGGCAGGGTCTCTTCAAGCGATGCGGCGTAACCGTTGGTAAATAGTAAGTACAGAGCGTTCTATTCCTTCAGCCTCTCACGCAAGAATCGGGCAAAACGTGGCTTACCGGTATGAGTAAAACCGTTGTACCTGAACGTGACGGTTGAACCTATTTTCGGAGGCTGACGACGCACTTCATCGGTAAACCCACTACCAATGTAAAACTCTGTACCATCTGGTAAGCGAACTAACATCGCCCCCATCATACCCAATAAACGCCCCGTGCCTGGCTTGTAGCCCACGACTAGCGCTTCATCATCCGCGTATCGTTTCAGTTTAAGTAAATCACTACCACGTCCAGCTTGATAACGGCTTGATACCTTACGTAGCATCACCCCTTCACCATCGGATATTGAAATCTTATCCAATTGCGCAAACAGGTGAGCTTCATTTTGGATCGCTCGGTGTTCGACATATTTGATATGAGGTTGGTCTACTTCGAGCACTAAGTCTTTGATGTTGTAATAACGCTTCCGGTAATCACCAGCAGAATACGGCATATCAAAGATCATAAAATCAATGTTTCGCCAAGCTGACTCCACAGGCGTTTTATCCAAAACCGTTTGTTGTACGAGATGAAAATTGCCTCGTCCCGCCCATAGCTCACCATCTAACGGATAGTCAGGTAGCGAATCAATAAACCAATCTGGAGAGTAGATTCGGTTACCATTTCTCGTCACGAGATGTTGTCCGGTCCAATAGGCGCGAATGCCGTCGAGTTTTTCGCTATACCAATATTCAGATACATCGATACCATCTTGATAGCTTTGCGCAAGAGAAACTGGAGGTGTGAGAGAAGTATCAGCTTGAAGCTGTGAAGACGCTGTCATAACAGCCAGCGCGATTAATGTCATTTTTAATGGCATAAGAAGACCTTGTACAAAAAAGCGCCTTTATTGAACCGTAACTCCTCTAGATGACCTATTTGTTACTAGTCATTCTTCGACTCAGAACAATCAACTTAAGTAATGATTTGCAAGGACAATCATAAACTTTAGACAGATTTTGCATTTAATATTTACACATTGTTCACAATAGGATGAGTGAGTCTCAAATCAAGTCGCAATCTAATCTCGATGAGACTCTTGCTTTAGCGCTCGATATTAATTCGACCTCTCTCCTGAACAAGCCGTTTGTCTATGCGTTTTTGATTCTCAAATTGAGAACCTATTCCTTCTCAATTTGAATGACATCACCAAATACTCATAACCATATGATTTTATTTGCATTTAAATTTGGCACGTTACCTGCTCTATATCCAAGTAGAGAAAACAAACGGAGATAGAGTCATGGAATTACGCAAACTAGAAATTAATCAAGACAAATTAGCCATTGAGTTTTTTGGTGACTTAGACGCAAGTGGCTGTCGACAAGCACAACATTACATTGATGAAGTAATTCACGACAATCATCACAAAGAAGTCGAAATTAACCTACAGCACGTCCAATTTCTTGATTCTTCAGGGATTGGTGCCATTGTTTACTTATATAAGCGTCTAGTTGAACGTGAAAGAAGCATGAGTATTGAAAACGTATCAGGCCAACCTTTAGAAATCATGAGCTTGCTTCGTATTAACCATGCTATTCCCGTTAACTCAAAAGGACACTAAAAATACCGGTTTAAACGGAGGTTGGCATGGTAAATCTTATACGACGATATGTAGTAAGCGGTCTTGTTGTCGGCATGTTTGGTTGTTCGTCGTTTGACTACCCAGACCACGGAAAAGGTGGCTTGGCGGAAAACTATCAAGATATATCAATTGAAAATTATCAGTTTTCCCCAGTCATGCCCGATGAGCCGTTAGGTCCAGAGCATGGGTTGAGGTTTGATTGGCAACTCACCAAGCTACACCTAGACGCGTTGATTCAAGAAGGCGCACGCTGGTGCTTTCCTGCAGCAGTAGTGCAAGCGCTTGAGAAGCAAAACAGAATCGCACGTGAGCTAGAAGGCGGACTTCTACTCGATGCAGCTAACGATCTGGTGATTCAACGTCGACGTTTAAACCAACTTGAACAGCAACTCGACTATGTATTAAGCCAAACCACTTGTACGCCACCCGATGATATTGAAGCATTGCGTAGCGATTTGAACGTCGTCGCTGAAATTTATGCACTCCTCAATATTGATAATCAATTTGCTGTCGATTCAGCAGAAATTAATCCAAAGTACATGGGACATTTGGCAGAAGCTGCCTACATTTTACGTGACCACCCTAACCTAACTCTTGTGGTGACTGGGCATGCCGATGTCACTGGCTCACCAGATTACAACCAGAAACTCGCTCAAGCGCGTGCAGAACAAGTGAAGCGTTACCTGACTGTATTTGGCATCACTTCAGAACGCGTAACCACCAAATCTGTGGGAGATAGCCTGCCGCTTTACGAGGGTGAAACACCTGCCGTGCGTTTAACCAATCGCCGCGTAAGCATCGAGGTTATTAGCCCTAATTCAGATAGCGATACCTCAGTAAATCGCAATCTATCTGTAGGAGGTGCGCTATGAACACGATGAAACCATTTATCACCTTAGTTCTTTTGTGCTTGGTCGCTTGGGTACCTACTTCGTCAGCTGATGAAAACAATACTGTTAAGGTCGGCGATTTAATTCAGATTAACCTACCTGGAGAAGCTTCTTTAAATAAAGGGTTTCAAGTCGATCGCCGTGGGCGTATTAACTTACCGGAAGTCGGCCCTGTATTTGTTGCTGGATATAATGAGCAACAGCTCCAAGACGTGATTATCGAAACGCTAAAAACCGTGTATCGTGACGTAAACAACGCTCGAGTCTTTATCAAACAACAACAGTTATTAGTGTCGGTCCAAGGCTACGTGGTCAAACCCGGGGAATATACCTTACCTTCAGGTTCCAACATTCAAATGTTTGTATACGAAGCTGGCGGCCTTCGCGCTGGTGCTCAGCTCGATAAAATGATCGTTAAACGCGGCGACAAAAACATCGAGTTTGACTACAAACGTTTCCTTGATACTGGTGATAATAGCCAGCTCCCGAAATTAGAATCGCTGGACGTACTGTTTGTTCCAGCATCTCCACTCGTTGGGAATATTGAGCAAGAATTTGATGCAGCAAAACTCGCGAACTCAGGCGATAGCGCAGACTCCGCTCGTGCCATCAAAGTCTTTGGTGAAGTGAATGCTCCCGGCTCATTCTCTTACAAACCGAACACCACGCTCGTTGATGTCGTGATGAGAGCTGGCGGCGTAACACGATATGCCAGTGTTGAGCAAATTCGCGTGATCACAAATAACAACCCAACCATGTTTAATCTGAAAAAGTATCTAGATACGGGTGATCAAAGCTTACTACCAGAAATCCTACCGGGTGCCACCATCTTTGTTCCAAAACAGGAAGAAGAAATCAAAGCGGGTGCAAATGTGGTTTATGTCATGGGTGAAGTTGCCCACCCTGGCGCGTATGAAGGAAAGCAAGACGCTAGCTTCATGGATATTCTCGCCAATGCAGGCGGGCCTACTCGCTATGCAGAATCTCGCCAAATTCGTGTCATAAAAGCCGATGGTAAGGTCATCAAATTCGACCTAACCGCGCATACCGAGGGGCTGTCTTCGGTTAGACCACCGAATGTCGGACCCGGAGACGCGATTTTCGTGCCTGAAAAAACCGATTTCAACGAGAAGTCATGGCTAAAAGTGGCGCCAAGTCGAGCGGTCGCTGTGATGGGAGAAGTCGTGCGCCCGGGACGTATTGAATGGTCAGACGAAATGGATTTAATTGATCTGCTTGCCCATGTCGGCGGCCCAACACGTAGAGCTGACACCACAAAAATTGAAGTCGCCAATAATGGTCAAATGACACAGTTCGATTTAGATCAATACATTTTAGATGGCTCACCAACATCGAATCTGCCCCGAGTTTCTGCTGGCACGGTAGTAAGAGTCCATGCATTACCTGACGATCCATCAGACAACAAATCGCAATGGGTAAGCCAGAGCTCTGATGCCTCGATATATGTTTTCGGTCAAATCAATGCACCAGGCCGCTATCGCTTTACCGAAGAGATGCACTTTCTGGATATTTTATCTGCCGCTGATGGACCAACAATGGATGCCGATATTCACAATATTCGTGTGACGCACCGAGGCCTAGGCTATGCCAAAGTGAGTAAATTGAATTTGTCGATGTACTTTGAAACAGGCGATGAGTCCATTCTTCCCCACGTTCGTCCCGGCGATACCATTTACATTCCGGAAAAAAACAAAAACTGGTTGGATCGCTCCAAAGAATCCACCGTGCGTGTATTAGGTGAAGTAAGAGACCCTGGGCGCTATGTATTTAATGACAACATGACGGTACTTGACTTGCTGGCCGAAGCAGGAGGCCCGACAAACAATGCGTATCTTGAAAAAATCAGTGTGGTCAACATGTCTTGCTGTCAGGGCCAAGCTCGAACATTTGATTTGGTGAACTTTAGCAAAACCGCCAACATTTATGATTTACCAGTCATCCGTGCAGGCGACACTATTTACATTCCACATAAAGACGAAAGCTTTGCTGAAAAAGCGAGAGCCGGATTAAGAGATATTTTACAAATCACCACAACCATCGTGTTAATAGGAGCGTTGTAATGACTATTCCTGCCACTCACGCTGAGATTGAGCAAATTTATCTTCAGAGTGAACAGAAAGGCCACAAAACGATTTGTGTTGTGGGTTGTAAGTCTGAAGACGGCGTCACTTCCGTTGCTTCATCTCTAGCAGAGCGTCTGGTTTTAGCTGGACACAATACTTTGTATGTGGATCTTAACCTGTTCAAGCCCGCGTATCGCACCATTCACGAGTTTGATGATACAGAAAAAGTTGGTAACCTGATCACAAGAGAAAATACGCATCAAACCTTAGTTGGTCTCCCTGCTCCATCTCTCGCCAGCACTCAATTGGCGTACCGAGATCCGACAATGCTGAAGCGCAATATTGCAGAGTGGTTAACGCAGTACGAGCGTGTCGTGATAGACACATCTCCACTTCTGAGTGTCAACCGAAGCAATATTGCCCCTCAAGTGATTGCGGGCGTATGTGATGCCACCTTATTAGTCGCACATTATGGCTCTACGACGGCAACCCAACTCGAACAAGCCAAAAAACTACTTGATGCTAGCGATGCGAATTTGATTGGTTCCGTGCTGAATATGAAGCATACACCTAGCCTGAAAGATGAGTTGATCCGACAAGTTTCCAAGCTACGCTTTTTACCCAAAAAGTGGAAAGAAAAGATATCTCAACAAATTAAGAAAAGTGAACTGTTTATGTTATAGGGAGCGCCAATATGACTGCAAATAACACACCGACTATCGAACAGGAATTGGTGGATGAACACATTCTCCAGCAAATGATCAAAGATACGTGCGCCGAAATCATCCCTACGCTGATTGAACACTATATTGAAGAGTCACGAGAGCGCATGGAGAAAATAGAGCAAGCATTAAGCGCGAAAGACCTCCAAACATTAGAGTTCGAAGTTCATACACTCGGCAGCTCTGCCCTTGCTTTAGGTAACCGAACGCTTTCCAGACAAGCAAGAATGATTGAGAAATATTGTGTGGAAGGGAAAACACTAGAAGCATTGGCTCTCTGTGAGTCTCTTTCCCAGCTGGCAATTGAATCGTTTGACGCGCTAGAAAAGCGAAAAGATCAGGGGTTCGAGTAACCGTTTCAATAATAAATTATCTTATGAATCATCGCACTTATTAAAGTGCGATGCCGATATCATCTAAGACATTTACAATTTAACTTAATCAATTAAAAAGTATGGATTTTTCGCAAATTTCCCACCTTGTGCTAATACTTAGATAACGCTTTTCTCAAATTGAGAATATTCAGCACTAGAGAGCACTAAGCCATATAACTCGCTCATCACGCCAAATACAAATAATAGTGCTGACAAAAATCATAAAAGTGAAACGAACTACGTTGGGATAGGACTATGAGACCAAGGGTGTTACTGGTAGAAGACTCTACTTCACTAGCCATACTTTATAAGCAGTATGTCAAAGACGAACCTTATGACATTTTTCATGTCGAAACAGGTCGCGAAGCAATTCAATTTATTGAAAGAAGCAAACCTCAGCTCATCATTCTCGATTTGAAACTGCCCGATATGTCTGGTGAAGACGTGTTGGATTGGATCAACCAGAATGACATTCCTACCTCCGTTATTATTGCTACAGCGCATGGCAGCGTAGACTTAGCCGTTAACCTAATTCAAAAAGGCGCGGAAGATTTCTTAGAAAAACCTATTAACGCTGATCGCCTAAAAACTTCTGTTGCATTGCACCTCAAACGCGCCAAACTGGAAGATTTAGTAGAAAACATTCAGTCCAAGTTTGATCGCCATAACTATCACGGATTTATCGGTTCAAGTCTCCCAATGCAGGCGGTATATAAAACCATTGATGCCGTTGCTCCAACATCTGCCAGTGTCTTTATTGTGGGTGAAAGCGGCACAGGTAAAGAAGTCTGTGCTGAAGCCGTGCACCGTCAGAGCGATCGTAAAGACAAGCCTTTTATTGCTATTAACTGCGGGGCCATCCCCCGAGATTTAATGGAAAGTGAGATTTTTGGCCACGTTAAAGGCGCATTTACCGGAGCCACAACAGACCGAAAAGGTGCTGCGACGCTGGCTCACGGTGGAACGCTTTTTCTCGATGAACTGTGTGAAATGGAACTTGAGATGCAAAAGAAGTTGCTCCGTTTTCTTCAAACAGGAACCTACACACCGCTTGGTGGAACTCGAGAGATGAAGGTGGATGTCCGAATCATTTGTGCCACCAACCGAGATCCATTAACAGAAGTGGAAGAAGGTCGTTTTCGTGAAGATTTGTATTACCGCGTACACGTAATACCTATCGATATGCCCCCCCTACGCGAGCGAGGAAGTGACATCGTCACGCTAGCCAAGCACTTTTTGACCACTTATGCTAAACAGGACAAAAAGAAATTCTCAACAATCGACAGCGAAGCTCAACATATCATCAAGCACTACGAATGGCCGGGTAATGTAAGGCAATTGCAAAACATCATACGTAACATTGTGGTGCTTAATAATGACGAAAAAGTCACGCTGAATCACCTACCCGCTCAACTGACTAGAAAGTCTAAAACAGCGAGAACATCCACTCCCGCACATGTAACTCAAGAGCCAGCAAACCCTACAACAATAACATCCCAACCTGTGTATGTTGAGGAACAGTCGGCCCCCGCTAGAGAACCGTCAATACCGACACCGGAACCTAACATACAATCCTCAGCGGCTGCCTCGCCGTACTTTAACTCTGATGGAACCATTCGCCCTATGTGGCAAGTGGAACGTGAGGCGATTCAAAACGCAATCGCATACTGTGATGGCAACGTTCTCAATGCCGCCGTAATGCTGGAGCTAAGCCCATCTACGGTTTACCGAAAAAAACAAGCGTGGGAAGCGGATGAAATTAATCTCGAACAATCTTGAGAAACCTGACGTTGGTGAAATTTGGATTTTTCTTGATAGCCGCCTGTTTGGCGGTATCGAAAGTCACGTCATAGAGCTTGCTCGTGGATTAATGACATTTGGGCACAAAGCACGTGTTGTCTTAACGACTGAGTACTCGCCACCAGCACAGATTGTAGAAAAAGCAGAAGAATCCACCATCCCTGTGAGTTACTTGCACCATTTGTCTGGTGAGCCACATAAGGCATTAAAGATCAAACACCTAACAAGCGCGGTCGCCAATCACCAACCATCGGTCATTCACTCTCACGGTTACAAAGCGTCAATCTTGGCGCGCTGTGCCAAGCTACTCACGCGCACATTTCCTCGCTTGATTTCAACTTATCATGCAGGAGAATCATCCTCGGGCAAACTGTGGCTCTATGATTGGCTTGATCGAAGTTCAGGCTACCTCTCTAACCACTGCTTTTCCGTCAGCCCAAGCATTCAGCGTAAAGTCATTTTCCCTTCGGAACTGCTGAATAACTTTGTGTCGATTCCCGATCGTAATCTCAACTATCAAGAAATCGCTTTCGTCGGCCGATTGAGCCAAGAAAAAGGTGCCGACCAATTTATCGAAGTAGCTAAGCTCTGCCCAACACTGCATTTTAGTGTTTTCGGTGATGGACCAGAAAGTGAATCACTCGCCCAAATTGCCCCTTCAAATGTGACATTTTTCGGTCATCAAACTGAAATGGAGACCGTATGGAAAAACATTGGCGTGCTGGTAATTTCTTCTCGCTATGAAGGCCTGCCTATGGCGGCGCTTGAAGCAATGGCTAGAGGAATAGTAGTGATGAGCCTACGCGTGGGTCGCTTGCCCGATATTATCCAAACTGGCGAAAATGGCTTTATTGTCAATGACATCCCATCTCTCGCTCAATGCCTTAAACATTGGATGTCTCTTGATGAGGCGCAACAATCTCTCATTCGTCAAAACGCTCGGCAGACCATTATTGATGATTTCTCGGCGCAAAGCGTTATTCCTGTATTGCTACGAAAATATCAAATTGAAACGGAGCAATAAGCCATATTGGTTCTCAATATGAGAATATAGCTTCTCCCCTTAAGTCCAAGCACAAATATCTAATAATATTCAAACACATAAACTAATGGCATATTTTGGCATCTCTGTTGCAACTCATCAGTTCACACAAGTTAATGATGAGACAGAGGTGACTTATGACTACTCCAAAACGCATTCTATATGTTCATTATGGTGATAACTGGATTCGCGGCAGTGAAGTGGTACTTCTGGATCTCATCTCAGGGATTGACCGTGATAAGTTTGAGCCATTCGTGTGGTCAAACTGCCAGCCACTAATCGATAAGTGTCAATCGCTCGGAATTGAAGCGGAACATTCTGTTTTCAATCTCGTTGGTGGCTGGAGTGCACCTCGCTGGGATATTAGCGGATGGAACAGCCTTATCAAACAAGGCTCAGCACTGATCGAAAAACACAATATCGACTTGGTACACGTTAATAGCGGTGGTCCTTGTCAATGGATGTGTTTGGCTGCACGCATGAATCACATCCCACTTGTCACCCAACTTCATTGTCACTATACATTGCGAGATCGCTTCTCTCTTGGGCTACACCTCTCCCCAAAATTGATTTGCGTTAGTAAAGATGTCGGTCGTGAAATTATTCAGGACGGTTACCCAGAAGACCAGCTTTATGTTGTGCACAACGGTGTATCGCTTCTGGACTCTGATACGCCCATTGATATCAAGGCTCACCTCGGAATACCTCCACAAGCGTTTACCTTTCTCTCGGTAGGTTCGTTGATTAAAAGAAAAGGATTCGACCGCCTTATTCGCGCTATGCGCATGCACAATTACCATCACGATAATCCTCATCTTGTTATCGTTGGCGATGGCGAGGAAAGAGAAACATTGCAACAACTTGCTTCGGATCTCGGTATCCAAGACAGAGTCCACTTTGTCGGGGAAAAAATCAATGCAGGTGCATGGATGTCTGGGAATGCAGACGCTTTTATTAGCGGCGCCTACGAGGAAGCCTTTGGTCTCGTATTAGGGGAAGCGGCTTTAGCTCAGCTGCCTATCGTGGCTCCTAAAACGGGAGGCATTCCTGAGTTGTTCGAGCATAATCACTCTGCACTACTGTACCAGAATCGCGGAATGGCAAGCTTATTAAACGCTATCCAACAAGTCATGCAAGATGCAGCGCTAAGAAACAAGCTAGCTGAAAACGCCTATCTTCATGCTAGCCAAAACCTCACGACTGCAGCATCCATAAGCGCCATTGAACGTATTTATGAAGGTGAGCTTGAGAACAACAGTATTACACCAATGCCAATGACTCATTGCATGAAGCCTCTTTCACGCTGGTTGAGCATCAATTGAGGAGGCCAGTCATGAAACGTGTATTAATGTTCGACGCAATCCCAATGCAAGGTGGTTCTAAAATTGCGAATGCAGAGCTCCTCAAACAGTGCGATAAACTGAACGTAATTGGTTATCTGCTGACCACGAATCCAGAACATTGGGAGTCACTGCTTAGTGATACGCCTCGTGTGCAGATTATCAAAATCAAACCATCACCACTGATCTCCACTCATGGCATCACTTACTGGTTAATGAACGCGTATTACTTTATCCAACTGATTTTTGCGTGCATGAAACTACCAAAGATAGATAGCTTTTTAGGTCTATCTTGCCCGAGTAATGATATGCCTTTGTACCTACTGAGATTAATCAGCAAAAAGCCTGTGGTACAAATGGTTCATGGTCCAATTGGTTGTTCAAGATCTTCCGGCTACTGCTTGGTAAAAGCATCCGCAATTTATTACTTGGCAAACACCCGAGAATCGATGCTAGAGGCCTTACAGGTCTACCTCAAAACAGAGAAGCCAGCCACTGAACGCTATTGGTGTGGTTTGAATGCGTCTACGTTTGTTAACGGACTATCTAGAGACCGTTGGCCAAAACAAGCAAATCCGATTTCAAACCGCGTCTTCTGGGCGGCTAGCTTACTAAAATGGAAGAACATCGATCTTTTTCTTGATGCTTTAACACTTGATAAGACAAAAGAGATCAAATCTACCGTGTGTTACATCAAACCAAATGTGGCAGATGTGGAATATTCAACACCAGACTTCACCACAAAAGGGGTTGAATGGCATGAATGCCCAGATAACCTCGATGACCTACGCTCTCAGTGTGGTGTGTTTGTTTCCACCAGTGTTAACGAACCTTTTGGATTATCCATTTTAGAAGCTCTCGCAGCAGGCATGTGCATCGTCATCCCACATGATGATAGCTACTGGGATCGCGTATTGACGCATGGCCGCAATTGCATCAAGTACACACCAAACAATGTGGCGTCGTTACATAACGCAATTCGCCTTTTGAATGAGTCTCCATGGATGAAAGTGACAATGGGTATCGAAGCACTCAACGTTTCTCAACTCTATACGGCCGAACGTTGTTATCTGCCAATCGCTCAGCACCTTGCAGCAGAATCCTCACCGAATGGCGATTGTAAACTCAAAACACCGCGATACATCAAAGGATATGACCATGTCTAAAGCAATGACCAATATGTCGCTGTTCGCTATCGCGTTAGTGATAAACAAAAGCATCAGCCTAATCATGCTGCCTGTATTGCCCCACTTTCTCTCACCAGAACAAATGGGCAAGCTTGAACTGCTTACCACCTTTGGCGTTGTCACAACCTTATTCGTCAGTTTCGCGTTGCATGAAGCGCTGTATCGATTCGTCGGGGTTGAAAAAGATCAAAATACGCGCACAAGCCTACTAAACCAGCTGTACTCACTTGCTTTATTCATCGCTGGCATCGTGGCTTTATGCCTACTCGCTATCATTATGCTCGCGCCTATTCCTGCTCCTTTTACGCGAGTCGAGTTTGCTATTGTTATGTTTGCTATCGTTCTAGAAGGCAGTATCGCAATCGGCACAGCTTGGCTGAGAACACAGGACGACAAAGCAAGAACCCTACTTAACATCATGGTGACTACCACTGTTTTTCAGGTCATTTTCATCATCACGGCTCTGTCTGTTCACCCACATGTTATTTCTGTTTTATGGGGTGGCTTGTTGGCTGCTATTACTCAGTTTTTCTGGCTGCACATCATTAACCGCTACAGCATGACTCTGCCAAATCTGACAGTGGCGAAACAATACCTAAACTACTGTCTGCCAATGATGATGGCTGGATTGGTTGCGTTTTGTCTCAATGGCGCTGAACGCTGGTTCATCGGCGCGAACGCCTCACTTGCGACATTAGGGATTTACGCGATAGCCGTAAAATTTGCGGTTGGCATGTGTATTTTAGTTCAGCCATTTGGCATGTGGTGGATGCCACGTCGATTTAATTACCTAGAAGCGCGTAAGAGTACAGAAGCTGTGCGCATCACTCATCTAGGCATGATTTACATTACAGGTTTAAGTGTTGCAGTCGGCACATTAGCAATGGTGATGATCACTTACCTGTTACCAGAAACCTATCATGAGGCGGTACTGTTCAGCTTGTTCTTACTGCCTATCGCTATACTAAAAGAGTGGAGCGAGCTCATTAATATTTCCATTTTGTACAAGCGTCGTACTCGCTGGTTACTGGGTATTAATGTCGTCTCAGCATGCGTTGCAATTGCTTTGCTGTTTGGCCTATCGTCCCTGGGTATCTATGGAGTTTTCATTGCGCTTTATTACGCTCAACTGTGTAAGCTTGGCCTTACTTATGTGATAGGCCAACAATGCATGCCGTTGCCTTTTCACCTAAGTCTGATGGTTTTATTGCAGATTATCTCCGGTGTGGCACTGTTCCTGCTTCACTCTTCACAATCAATAGGCATCGCCATCGCAATTTGCATTTTGACATGCACTTTGCTGGCAGGGATAGCCACTCGCTATATGAGTAAAGAGACGCTAAATGCGCTCACTCGATACATGGTGAAGTGGCGTGGACAGGTGAAGAGATACTCGTTATGACTGAAACCAAGGTGAGAAGAAAGCAGTCCATCGCAGCGCTGACGATTACCGTCTGTATCGGCCTGCTTTGGATTGTTATGCCTCACCCTATTTTGATTGTCGCACTATGTTTCGCCCCACTTGCTTTACTATTCGTTCTCAACCAAACGTTTTGGCTTGTCACGCTGTTCGTTATTTTTTCATTCTTTCGTATTCATGAAGCGTTTCCCGTTATCTATAACTTTAAGATCCCATTGCTACTATCATTAGGGGCACTGGCCGCACTTGCTTTCCACCTTTTGATAAGTCGCCAGCTTACTGCTTTTTGGCACCCTTCATTAAAATGGCTGTGCATATTTTGGGGGTTGGTGATCATCGGCATCGTCTTTGCCTCCAGTCGTGACATTGCCATTACGGTTTTCAAAAATACCTATTGGAAAATCATCATTATGACATTGGCGATCACCTGGCTTATTACCAAACCGGCTCAGTTGGCACAAATGTCGAAAGCGATAATTTTCGCCGGATTGTTGATTGGTTTAGTCGCATTACAAAACGCAGCGAATGGCATTGATTTAGTGGAAGGGACGCGCGTATCGATTGGACGCTCCATAGGTTCAGTACTCGGCGATCCGAACGACTTGGCGCTGGTATTAATGTTTCCCCTCGCCTTTACCGTTAGTCAGTTGATGGAGAAACGTTCACCTAAACATCTCCGACTCTTCGCACTTGTTACCTGTTTGGTATTGTTTTTTGCGATTATTGAGACACAAAGCCGCGGGGGCTTGTTAGGCTCTCTATCGGTATTTGCGTACTTTGCCTTTAAGCACATCAAAAGCAAAACGTTAGTCTTAGTACTAGGCGCCGTCGCAGCCATCGTACTCTACGCATTTGCTGGTATCTCAGGGCGAGAATCGGGTGGCGCAGCCGAGGATGGTATAGATGCCTCTGCGATGGGACGACTTTACGCGTGGGAAGCCGCATTTAAAATGGCTCTCCACCATCCGTTAACTGGGGTTGGGCTTGATAATTTCTACTTCAATTACTATTTCTATAGCCCTCACTGGGATGGCATAAATCACGCCGTACACAGTACTTGGTTTGGCGTATTAGCAGAAACAGGGTTTGTTGGACTCGCCGTGTTCATTACATTGATAGTGTCATTGATTCGAACCTCTTTGCATTCTATTTCACTACTGACGCCAACATCGGATTACACGCTTTCCGTTGGGGCAAACGCAGTTTTAAGTGGGCTGATCGGGACCATCGTATCAGGCACTTTCCTCACTCAAGGTTTCACTTGGCCAATTTACATTCTGGCAGCATTAACAGTAGTCGTTAGCCGAATCGTTCAAAGTGATTGTCAAAATGAGAAACCCTAATTTCAAATACCAACAGAAAGTCCAATTACCTGTTTTATAAGAAATAAATCCTTGGCACGTATTGTGATTACTCTCTTGATTAGTAATCAAATAACGAAGACTCAAGGAGAGTCACATGACAGACATCGTAGTATTTGGAGAAGATTTTGGTGGGTTACCCTCCTCCACTCAACACATTGTCAAACGACTAGCAACTAGCCACCGCATCCTTTGGGTTAACTCAATCGGTCTGCGTCAACCTAGGCTGACCGCTAAAGACATGCAACGTGCGTTAAACAAGCTCGCTCGTGTGTTTAATAACGCTGGATCGCATAAGCCAACGTTAGAGTCTGAAATAAACCCAAATATTCACACCATTAACCTACTCACTATTCCTGCTCCAAGCTCTGCGCTGGCAAGAAAAGTAGCGGCTAAGATGATGAAATACCAGCTCAATAAACAGTTACACGCTCTTGGTTTTGATAAGCCTATATTTTGGACATCTCTCCCGACGGCCGCAGATGTTTGTGCGGAAATGAATTCACGTGGGCTAATTTACTATTGTGGCGATGACTTTAGCGCTTTAGCTGGTGTTGACCACGACACGGTTGCCAAGCATGAACGTACACTGGTTAACGCGGCTGATGTGATTTTTACAGCAAGTGACAAACTCGCCGCTCAATTTTCATCTGGTAAAACCGTCACTTTACCTCACGGTGTCGACTTTAGTTTGTTTTCTGAGCCAGCACCTAAGGCTGAAGATTTTCCTAATAATGGTCGCAAAGTGCTGGGCTTTTATGGCAGTTTGTCTGAATGGTTAGACTACGACTTAATTGCCCAAGTCGCAGACCAAGCACCTGACTGGGATCTCGTGTTCATCGGCCCTAACGAGTTCAGTGATAATCCGCTTCCACAAAGATGCAACGTATACTACCTGGGCCCGAGAGCGCATCACACTCTGCCACGTTACTCCCAACACTGGGATGCCAGTTGGTTGCCCTTTGTTGATAACGCTCAAATCAAGGCATGTAATCCGCTAAAACTTCTTGAGTACTTGGCAACAGGAACCCCTGTTATCAGCACGCCCTTTCCTGCATTAATGCCCTACAAACATATGCTCCATGTGGTTCAAGATGTCGAAGACGTGTGTGCCAGTCTCGATCACCTCCTACCACCACCGACAGATTCAAAGTCATTTGTTCAACAGCAAAGCTGGGAAGCAAGAGCCAACCAAGTTGATAAATTAGTGAGGGCGCTATGAACGATTTAAGAGAAAACCTCAGCGTACTGTTACATGGTGCTTGGAGACGTCGCTACATGATCGTTATTCCTATGCTTGTATTGCCTGTGCTGGGTTTCATCGTAAGTAAACTGGTTCCGACGACTTATGTCGCTCATACAAGTATGCTTATCCAAGAGACAGCGAAAATGAACCCATTCCTTCAAGATCTTGCCGTCTCAACCATGCTGAAAGATCGATTGAGCGCACTCAGTACCTTGCTAAAAAGCCGACATGTTTTGTACTCAGTTGCCAAAGAACAAGCGCTGATTAGTGACGAAATGAGTGCCAAAGAGCAAGAGTTCATCATTAAAGATCTCGCGTCGCGTTTGTCTGTTCAGCAGCTCGGTAAGGACTTCATTCAAATCCAACTACGAAGTGGCAAACCGAATGGCATGGAGTCGATGTTACTCTCCGTCAGCGAACATTTTGTCGAACAGCTTTTAGCTCCTGAACGATCTTCAATTAAAGATTCAAGTCACTTTTTAACCATCCATATTAATAAACGCAGAGAAGAGCTGGATAAAGCAGAGCAAGCGTTCGCGGAATACAAGAATACTTACTCTCACGCGACGCCTGAAATGCAAGCACAAAGCCTGACTCGTCTGGCAAGCCTTAAACAAACCTTGGCAGAAAAAGAAGCGGAACTTGCTGGTGTTACCCGAAGCCTAGGTAGTTTGGACCAACAGCTTTCTAAAACCAACCCGGTTATCGGTAAGCTTGAAGAACAAATCATCGACATTCGTAGTGAGCTTACTTTGCTTCGCGCCAAGTACACTGAGGCGCATAGCATGGTTCAAGGCAAGCTACGAGAGTTAAACCGCTTGGAGCAAGAGCGCTCAGTACTATTGAACTCTAAACAACCGGAATTAAACAGCGCCCAACTTTGGGATATCGCAAGCAATACCACCGTAAACAGTCTTGGAGAAGCTCAGCCTCTTCTGGTCTCTCAGCTTCACCAACTGCAAATTATGCGCGGACGCTTTGAAGCCCTCACAGAAGAAACAAATAGCTTACGAACAATGATTCAAGAGTTAGAAAGTAATGCGCATCGATTTGGTAGCACAGCAACAGAAATTAACCGCCTAGCTCGTGATGTCGCGGTAAAAAGAGAAATGTATGATGACCTTGTAGAGCGTTATGAAATGGCTCAATTAACTGGTTCACTTGGCGTATTTGAAGAGAATAAACGCGTGAAAATCATTGATGAACCTTTCACACCAACCATTCCGTCTAACTTACCTAGTTTTGTGTTTGTCATTTTAGGGTTTATCGGTGGCGCGGGTTTGGGCATTGGATTAGCGACGATACTTGAGTTAGCAGATAACTCTATCCGCTCTAAAAGAGCATTAGAAAAGCACCTTGGCGTTCCTGTGATCACCACTCTACCTAAAGTGGTATACGGAAGCTAACAGCCGTTAACACTCCATTACAAGCACTCGTTCAGCGAGTGCTTTTCTTTTTGTGCTTATTCTAACTCCGTGTAAGGTTTCCACTAATATGAATCTCAAATTGAGAATAAACATCGCCCTTCATATGTATTGTCATTAACCTCATGTTTTTAAACACTTAATTTATTGGCACGCAGTCTGCAATTCCTAAATAAACAAAGAACTCAACGAGGGTTTGAGAATGGAATTCAGACAAAAACAAAATAGCACTCAACGCAATAAAAAAGTGATATTACACGTCGTGCAGCACTTAGCTCCTGGCGGTTTGGAAACGCTCGTATTAGAGATGCTTCGTTTTGCGCAACCGAATCATTCCGTGTTTGTCGTAAGTTTAGAGGGAAGCAAAGCGCAAGCACTGCAATGCTGGTCAAAACTCTCGGCCTACCAAGGCCAACTGCACTTTCTCAATAAGAAACCTAGATTCAGCGGGACAACCATCAGTACGCTGACTTCCATGCTCAAAGGACTTAAGCCTGATGTGGTCCACACTCACCATATCGGACCACTCTTATATGGTGGGATTGCGGCACGCTTAGCGCAGGTGCCAGTAATTATCCATACTGAGCACGACGCCTGGCATCTGAATAACAGAAAGTCAGCTCGACTGCAGTCCCTACTGCTAAAAATGATTCGTCCACATGTGGTTGCCGATGCGAACTTTGTCGCCGAACAAATCCAGACAAAACTGAATTACCGCAAAGTCTGCACCATACATAATGGGATCGATTGCCAGAAATTTCAAAGCGGTAACCAAGCAACCAAGAGAAACTTGTTTGGGCTTCCAGCCAACAAAACCGTAATTGGCGTTGCCGGGCGTTTAGAAGCTGTTAAAGGCCATAAAGTGCTTATCGAAGCCTTCTCTCATCTTACGCCAAACACACACCTAGCCATTGCTGGAGATGGTTCTCAGCGAGCTCAATTAGAAGCACAAGTTAGAACGTTAAAACTTGAGGATCGCGTTACCTTTTTAGGCTTGGTTGACGATATGCCCAGCTTTTACCAAAGCCTCGATTTATTTTGTTTACCGTCGCTTCAAGAGGGTTTTCCCCTCTCAACACTAGAAGCTCAAGCATGTGACATTCCTTGTGTCGCAACCGATGTTGGTGGCGTGAAAGAGACGCTCTGCCCGATTAACAGCACATTGGTTGAAGCCAACCGAGTGTTCTCTTTGGCGGAAGCTTTGTCGCAGCAATTGAAATCAACCCATGGTTCTCCTCGAACTTTTATTCTCAAACATTTTGATATCAGAGACATGGTGAGTCGCTACTCACGTTTGGCCAAGGAGGCTAGCTATGAATGATTTACTTTGGATTACAGGTTTTGGTTTATCCGCATTTTTGATTGTCTATCATCATGTTGGTTATCCATTGCTACTTAAATGGCTTCCTTTAAAACAGCAAAAAACCACAGCACCATTTGTAGAGCGAGCTTACAAAGCCTCTCAAACAGACAGTCAGTTACCATCTGTTACTGTCATCGTGCCCGCCTACAATGAAGAACAATGGATAGCAGAAAAGATCCGCAACCTTGCGAGCTTAGATTACCCAAGAGATAAATTGAAAGTGGTGATCGCATGTGATGGCTGCACAGATAACACAGCCGAGATTGCTCAAGCGACGATTCAAGAAGCAATCTGCTCCGATACACTGTTCATCATTAATGACCACCAAGTCAATCGCGGTAAAGTTGCCCTACTCAACGAAGAAATGCGTCATGTTAGCTCGGACATTACCGCACTGAGTGATACATCGGCATTGATTTCTTGCGATTCTCTGTTGCTAGCTAGTCAGCATTATCAAAATGAGAAGGTTGGAGTGGTTAACGCGACATATCAAATAATGAGTACCGATAACCAAGGTGAAGCAGCGTACTGGCAATACCAGTCTCGAGTGAAGCACCAAGAATCCTTGCTAGGTTCAACGATTGGCTCTCACGGTGCGTTTTATACATTCAGAACCCACCTATTTGAACCACTTGAAGTCAGCACCATCAATGACGATTTTATTCTCCCTATGAGAATCGTTTTGCGAGGCTATAACGCTATCTACGAACCTAACATGCTGGCTCTTGAACTCGAACAAAGCTCAGACGACGCAGACTTCAAGCGACGCCTAAGAATTTCAGCGGGTAACATGCAGCAGCTCATGCAATTAAAGAAATTACTGCTACCTCGCTATCGTGGCACTGCCTTTGCATTTCTATCGGGAAAGGTTCTGCGCTTAGCAACACCCTATTTGATGATTGTTTGCTTGGTTTGTTCACTACTACTGGCACACAACCCGCTGTTTAAAATAATGCTGCTCGCTCAAGCCTGTGTTTATGGTATCGCACTTGTCACTTACTTGGTGCCTGCACTTAACACAGTCAAGCCTTTTAAACTGATTAGCTACATCGTCATTGGTCATCTCGCCAATTTCATCGGCGGTATGAAGTATTTGCTAGGAATGGAAAATGGACGTTGGAAACGCGTCAACCAATAAGGAAAGCATCATGAAAAACTCACGCTACGATTCAAATGTATGCCACGCGAAAAGAACGTTTGATGTACTGGTTGCAATTTTTATTTTGCTCGTCACTGCACCGCTATTCCCATTTATCGCGCTAGCTATAAAAATCACATCGAAAGGCCCAGTGATCTATCGTCAACTGCGTGTTGGGCGCTGTACACCAGAAAAAATGGATCTTTTTCAAATCATGAAGTTTCGCACCATGTATATTGATGCGGAGCAACGCTCCGGTGCAGTTTGGGCAACCGAGAATGATCCTAGAATCACACCAGTAGGACGTTTTTTACGTAAGACGCGTTTAGATGAGTTACCACAGCTGTTTAATGTGTTGAGAGGTGAAATGTCGATGATCGGGCCACGTCCAGAGCGCCCAGCTTTCTACCAAAAGTTGGAAGATGAAATCCCTTATTTTGTAGAACGCACATATGGCGTATTACCAGGAATTACAGGCCTAGCGCAAGTTAACCAAGGCTATGATGCTTGCATTGAAGATGTACGACGTAAAGTTGGTTTTGACCACAGTTACGCACTAAGCTTAGGTTCGTTCTACTCTTGGATTTCAATGGACCTTTCAATCATGAGTAAAACATTCGTTGTGATGATTGATGGACGAGGCCAGTAGTTTCTCGATTCTCGTAACGGTCACTCTTGCCACTGGCGTCGCATCTTTTCGATGGTCGCTGGTGGCACATCATGAATGCTTTGATACGCTCCGCGACACACTTTAACTTCCACCTCAATGCGCTTCTTCACGCAGTAGTCCAAGTAACGCTTCATCTCCCAGTGACGAACAAACGTATTACTCACAATCACGACTTTCCCTTTGTTCAACCACTTTCGAGTTTGCTGAAAACACCATTCATGCGCTTGGGGTAACTCAGTTGGATTAAAGTGATAATCACCTTCATCATTTTCAAAATACATGTCAGCTTCAAAATGCTTAGCACCAAGCTCTATCGCCAATTGCTTTGCTAAGGTTGTTTTACCTGAACCTGGAAGTCCACGAATAAGAATGAGTTTAGCCAGTGACATAATGCTGTTAAATGAGGTGGGAATAAGCCCAAACTGTAACGGAATTATTGAAAAAGAAAAGTAGAAATAAAAAATGCCGAGCGCATTAGGCTCGGCATTTAAATTCAATAGTGGATAGTGTTTATTTGTAAGCTGACAGTTCGGTTCTTAACCCTTTAACCAAGCTTACACACATCAACAACAGAACAAAGGTAAACGGTAATCCCGTTGCAACCACGCCTGACTGCAATGCTTGCAAGGCTTCTTTGCCACCAACCCAAAGCATAACGGCTGCAATTGCACCTTCAATACAAGCCCAGAAAATACGCTGTGGAATTGGTGCATCAATCTTACCGCCCGCAGTGATACTATCGATAACCAGTGAGCCAGAGTCTGATGATGTAATAAAGAACACCAGAATCAGCACGATAGAAAGCATTGAAATCACTGAGCTATACGGTAGCGCATCGTAAACATGGAACAGAGTCAGTGAAATATCAGTTAGACCATTTGCACCTAGCTCCCCCACTTTATTCACCACTTGGTCAAGCGCGATACCACCGAATACAGACATCCAAATCAAGGTAACGACAGTAGGAATAACGATCACTGCGAACAGGAATTCTCGAACCGTACGACCTTTAGACACACGCGCGATAAACATACCAACAAACGGTGACCAAGATACCCACCAAGCCCAGTAGAATACCGTCCAGCCGTGCATCCAAGTTTCATCTTCACGACCGTGGGGGTTGCTCAACGGAATAATATTTTCAATGTAAGCCATTGTTGTGTCGCGTAGCGAACCCCACGCCGTATCAAACGTGATAAAGGTAATGAAAATAAGCAGGGCAAACGCAACCACCATATTGACGTTACTCAGTAGCTTAACACCACCATCAATACCACGAATTACTGATAGCACCGCGATAAAGGTAACAAAGGTGATCACAATCATTTGTGTACCAATGCCGCCTTCTAGACCAAAGACATGGTTAATACCACTGGTCGCCTGCTGAGCACCGAGACCCAGCGACGTTGCAAGACCAAACAGCGTGGATAAAACGGCAAGAATGTCGATAACATGCCCTAACCAACCCCATGCTCGGTCACCAAAAATTGGATAAAACGCCGCGCGCAATGAAAGCGGTAAACCTTTGTTAAAAGCAAAAAACGCAAGTGCTAGTGCAACGAGTGCGTAAATACTCCAACCATGCACACCCCAGTGGAACATGGTGGCACCCATCGCGAGAGATTTCGCTTCTTCTGTGTATGGCACTGCGTTCAGTGGCATTCCCCACCAATCAGTGAAGTACGCGGTCGGCTCCGCCACACTCCAGAACAGAAGGCCAATACCCATACCAGCAGCAAAGAGCATCGACAACCAAGAAACGGTTGAGTGATCCGGCGTTGCTTCTTTGCCACCTAAGCGGATTTTACCCAGCGGAGAAAAAAGAAGAGCAACAGCGAATAATAAGAAGAAGTTTGTCGACCACATAAAGAACGCATCAAACTGTTCGATAATTCCGTTTTTCAGACCGTTTAATACATCACGAGCAGTGGTTGGCTCAACAAGAAGAAGTGAAATTAGACAGAAAACAACGAGACCCGCACTGATGCCAAAAACGGGGTTATGTATGTCGAATCCCCACTTTTGAACGTTGTCCTGTCCAACCTGATAGTCTGTTGTGTCGATACTATATTTTTTAAATGCATTATCCATAAATACAAATTTAACGTGAATTTGAAACGCCCCTCAGGTGAGAAGAACTCCAATACCGCCCTCCATTAATTTGAACTCTAAAGTTTTAAAGCGGGGCGAAGTTTAGCAGTAATCACATATTTTTGCAAAAAATCGCCATTTATTGCATTTTTGGCTCAGTTAAAGGCAGATGAGAACAAAGTAATATCAACACAAAAATTATGAGGTCTAACGATTGATTTTATCGTAATTTGATCGTTCGAAAAGCACTGGAAATACTTGCGCTCTGTGGCTTTATCATTGATGGGCGCGTAAATTGAGATAAGTAACACTGACTTGGTTTCAAAGATAGCGATGAAACCAAGTCAGTAAAGTTTTCATAGAGACTGATTATTATAGGAAATGGAAGGTAATATTCCCCGTCACACTGCTCACGGTGTCACTATCGCTGTCAATATCCACGCCAAACGCTTGATAGCTTGCCCCAATAGAAACATTATCGAGCAAGAAGTATTCGGCACCGACACCATACATGTAGGAGACACCATCATCTTTATCTAAATTTCTCAGTCCGCCGTCATAATCAACATTGAATGCATTGATGCCACCTTTGGCATAGACATGAAGCGGCCCAAAGTCGATGCTTGGTTTCGCTGCTAAATAGAATGAATCAAAATCAGCACTACCCCTGCTGCCACTCAGTGATAAATCCACCTTGCCGTGATTAAAGTAACCTGCTTCAATGCCAATGAATGGCAAAATACCAGTACCTACATGAATACCGTAGGTTGTATCGTTTTCGCTATCGATATCAGATTGACCAATTTGACCGCCAGCGTAAATCCATGAGTCAGCCATTGCTGATGTTGAGCACAACGTTAGAGCTAATAACGAGAGTGTTTTTTTCATACTATCCCTTCCTGAGCGATTCCTAAGCGAAACATTACGCAAATATGCGTATTTAATCGCCACTATATATTGGAAAGCATGAGCATTTTAAGATCCAAAAGTGAATAATTTATGTTCAACTTTTGTTTTGTGACTTCCAGACAAAAAAACACCGACATAAAGTCGGTGTTTTTCATATGGGTGTTAGAAAGCTAGACGCTTATAGGAAATGCAGTGTTGCGTTAACAGAGAACGTGCCGATATCGTCTTTACCCGCCGTGTAGTTCATGTAGCTAGCACCAACAGACATCGGACCAAAAATGAAGTACTCAGCACCTACACCGTACATTAGATCCAAATCGTCATCGTCTTTGCCGCCTTTCACTTCTTTGTCCCACTGGTGGAAGCCACCTTTTGCATATACATGCAGTGGACCAAAGTCGATGCTTGGCTTAAGTGCTGCGTAGTAAGACGTTAGCTTAGTGTCTTGACCATTTACGTTAAATTCACCGTGTTGCGTCACACCGGCTTCAATACCAATGATAGGTAGGATGCCTGTACCAATGTGAACAGAGTATGATGTATCCGTCTCACCTTTGTAGTCAGACTGACCTACTGTTGCACCACCGTAAATCCAAGAATCTGCCATTGCCGCAGAAGATGCGCCAAGTAGCGCCACTGCTAATAGAGTTTTTTTCATCATCTACCTTTACTCTTTATTATTCCCACGTCTGCATAACTCAGTCGTTGGTACTACAAATAAAGGGAGGCGAACCATTGCCTCCCAGAACTAAAAAATAACGCTTATTGAGTTACTAGCAATTAGTGTACCAGTAACCTCATACGCGAGAATTACAAATCTGACGCTATTTTACTGGTTGATTAGCAAGCATCAATCGCGTTTTTGACTCGTTTATCAGAAACAGGATAAGGAGTGCCTAATTGTTGAGCAAAGTAACTCACGCGAAGCTCTTCAATCATCCAACGCACTTCCTTTACGTTTTCAGGAATGGCCACACCTTTCGGGATCTTGTTCAGCAACTCTTTATAGTCTTGAGTCACAGATTCAATCTTCAGCATGTGTAAACGATCTTTGTTTGGATCGATTGGCAACTTCTCCATACGACGCTCTATCGCACGCATGTAGCGAAGAATATCCGGCAAGCGTTTCCAGCCACATTCCGTCGCAAAGCCTTTGAAGATCAAGCCTTCAATTTGTGCTTTGATATCCGACAGAGCAAACGCCATAGTGAAGTCGATTTTGCCTTTGAGCTTCTTATTGATGCTGAACGCCGTTGTCAGAATAGTCTCAACCTGTTTCGCGATCTCTACGACGGTATCACCCAGTTCAGCACGAACGTGTTCTTTCAACGCTTCGAACTTCTCTGGCTCCCAAACTAAGCCACCCTGCTCTTCAATAAGCTTATCGACACCACAGGCGATACAGTCATCGATCAGATCAAGCACTTTGCCGTAAGGGTTAAAATACAAACCCAACTTCGATTTGTTCGGTAAGTTAGCGTGCAAATATTTAATTGGAGACGGCACATTCAACAAAATCAAACGACGCTGACCAGCACGCATTGCCGTTATCTGCTCGTACTCCGTTTCGTAGAGTTTGATTTCAACGCTGTCTTTGCTATCAACAAGTGCTGGATATGCTTTTACATCGTAGCCACCACGTTTTTGTTGATACACTTTCGGCAATTCACCGAAGCTCCACGTATGCAGACCTTGCTGTTCAATATCGTCATCCGCCACTTTGGAAAGCGTTTCTTGAACTTTGTCTTTCAAGCTCTCTTTCAATTCGTGAAGATCTTTATGTTCCTTCAGTTTGCGATTTCGATGATCAACCGCGCGGAACGTGACTTTCAAGTGTTCAGGCACCTGTTCCAAGTTCCAGTCTTCACGCAACACTTCTACACCCGTCATGCGGCGCAACTCTTTCTCCAATGAATCTAGCAGCGGCGCTTCCATTGGTGTTACGCGAGCTAAGAATGCATCGGCATAGTTTGGCGCAGGCACAAAGTTCTTACGAATCGTCTTCGGCAGCGATTTAATCAAGCTAACCACAAGCTCATGACGTAAACCTGGGATCTGCCAATCAAAGCCCGCTGGTTCAACTTGGTTTAAAATCGGCAACGGCAAATGCACTGTGACACCGTCACTATCATCGCCTGGTTCAAATTGGTAACTCAACTTGAGCTTCAAACTATTTTGATGCCAGAAGTTCGGGTAATCCAAGTCGGTGACATGACTAGCATCGCCCTTGAACAGCATCTCTTTTTCAAAGTTCAGCAGTTCAGGATCTTCTTTCGATGCTTTTTTCCACCACGTATCGAAATGTTTACCAGACACCACTTCGGTACCAACACGTTGATCATAGAAATCAAACAGCTCATCATCATCCACCAAGATGTCACGACGACGAGATTTGTGTTCAAGCTCTTCCACTTCTTGCAGAAGCTTACGGTTTTGCTTAAAGAACGCGTGTTTGGTTTCCCACTCACCTTCAACCAGTGCACTGCGAATAAAGATTTCTCGGCTAACGGTCGAATCGATACTGCCGTAGTTCACCAAACGTTTCGGTACGATTGGCACGCCGTAAAGCATGACTTTTTCGTGCGCCATGACTGCTGCACGTTTCTTCGACCAATGTGGCTCGCTGTAACTGCGCTTGATAAGATGTTTGGCTAATGGTTCAATCCACTCCGGCTGAATCTTGGCAATGATGCGACCCCAAAGTTTTGAGGTTTCCACCAGCTCGGCCGACATTATCCACTTAGGTTGTTTCTTAAATAGACCCGATGCAGGGAAGATATGGAAACGAGCGTTGCGCGCGCCTTGATATTCATTCTTTTCTTGGTCTTTCATACCGATGTGCGACAACAAACCAACCAAGATCGCACTGTGTACACCATGGTAAGAAGCAGGCTCATCGTTAAGTTTGAATTCCATCTCACGCATCGACTGATGAATTTGGAAGTACACGTCTTGCCACTCGCGAACGCGCAAGTAGTTCAAATAATCTTGCTTGCACTGTTTGCGGAACTGGTTGCTAGACAACGCTTTTTGCTGCTTTTGGATGTATTCCCACAAATTCACAAACGTCAGGAAGTCCGACTCTTCATGGAAGAAACGACGGTGCTTATCATCTGATGATTGTTGTTTGTCTGAAGGACGCTCGCGTGGATCTTGAATCGACAAGGCCGCTGCAATGATCATCACTTCTTTAAGCGCACCATATTTTGGCGCTTCCAATACCATACGCGCCAAGCGTGGGTCGATTGGCAAACGAGCTAATTGGCGACCGATGGAAGTCAGGCGTTTTTTCGGGTCTTTTACCTCAGAATTAATCGCGCCAAGCTCTTCCAGCAAACGAACACCATCTTGGATGTTACGTTTGTCCGGCGCTTCCACAAATGGGAAGGCTTGAATGTCGCCCAAGCCAAGTGCGGTCATCTGTAAGATAACCGATGCTAGGTTGGTACGCAGGATCTCGGGATCGGTAAACTCTGGGCGCGACTCAAAATCTTCCTCTGAGTACAGACGGATACAGATACCCTCTTCCACACGACCACAACGACCTTTACGTTGGTTCGCACTCGCCTGAGAAACCGGCTCAATTGGAAGACGCTGAACCTTAGTTCGGTAACTGTAGCGGCTAATGCGCGCCGTGCCCGGGTCGATAACATACTTGATGCCCGGAACGGTTAGCGAGGTTTCTGCCACGTTGGTTGCCAGTACAATTCGGCGACCAGTATGAGGTTGGAAAATCTTGTTCTGCTCGCCCGCCGACAAACGCGCGTAAAGCGGCACAATTTCGGTGCTCTTCAGATTGCGTTTAGACAGTGCATCTGCGGTATCACGAATTTCACGCTCACCGTTCATGAAGATCAGGATGTCACCTAAACCTTCATCGCACAATTCGTCGACCGCTTCGAAGATGCCTTCAAGTTGGTCACGATCATTGTCGTCATCACCGCTTAGTGGGCGGTAACGGGTTTCTACTGGGTAAGTACGACCTGACACTTCAATAATTGGTGCATTGTTGAAGTGTTTTGAGAAGCGCTCTGGGTCAATGGTTGCCGACGTGATGATCACTTTCAAATCAGGACGACGTGGTAGCAACTCTTTCAAGTAACCCAAGATGAAATCGATGTTAAGGCTGCGCTCGTGCGCTTCATCGATAATAATGGTGTCGTATTGATTCAAGAAACGGTCATGCTGAATTTCAGCCAGCAAGATACCGTCCGTCATCAATTTGATTTGGGTATTTTCAGAGATCTGATCGTTGAATCGAACCTTGTAACCAACAAACTCACCCAGTTTGGTTTCCATCTCTTCGGCAATACGGTTCGCAACCGAACGCGCCGCAAGACGACGAGGCTGAGTATGACCAATCAGGCCGAACTTACCGCGACCAAGCTCAGCGCAGATTTTTGGCAGCTGAGTGGTTTTACCAGAACCGGTTTCACCCGCGACGATAACCACTTGGTTTTCTTCAATCGCTTTAGCGATGTCGTCACGCTTTTGGCTGACGGGCAGAATTTCTGGGTATTCAATCGTTGGTTTGTAGTTGCTGCGTTGTTCCGCAACCATCATCGATTTAGCAATGTCGAGTGCAATTTCATCAAACACAGCATTACGTGCTGCATCTTTCTTAATTTTGCTCGCACCAGAAATGCGTTTACTTAAACGGAAGCGGTCACGCATCATGCACTGGCTTAACGCTTTGCGTAGAGACGCCGCGCTATTCACTTGAGCCTGAGGTGCTTTATCTTGTTTCGCTGTCGCCTTTTGCACACCATTTGACGGTGTCGCTTGCTCTTCAGCGGGATTCTTTTTTGGGGGCTGTGACGAAGTCAAAGCGTTTCCTATTCTTTTCATTACAAAAACTGCGCGGATTGTATCACACAAGATCTGTAACAAGATAACCGAAACCGCATTCAAATTTTTCGAACATGTTCAGCGAATCCCTATACTTTTTAACCAACATGCCTCGCTTATAATGGCTCCCATAGTCAAAAGCACTTATTTAAGGAATAACCATTATGTCTCGTGTACTAGCTCTAAAATCAAGCATCCTTGGCGACTACTCTCAATCAAACAAACTGGTTGAAGACTTCATCAAAAATGTGGACCAAGACAAGCTAACTGTTCGTGATTTGGCTGCCAACCCATTACCAGTTTTGGACTTCGCCGTTGCCACTGCACTTCGCGCAACGGAAGATCTTTCACAAGAACAACAAGCGGTTGTCGAACTGTCGGATACCCTTATTGAAGAAGTAAAAGCCGCAGACACTTTGGTTATTGCCGCACCAATGTATAACTTTACAATTCCAACTCAGCTTAAAAACTGGATTGATTTGATTGCTCGTGCTGGCGTGACATTCAAATACACTGAAAACGGCGTTCAAGGCCTGATCGAAGGTAAGAAAGCGATTGTCATCACGACTCGCGGTGGTATCCATAAAGATTCACCAACTGACAACGTCACACCATACCTGCGTACCGTGCTAGGTTTCGTTGGTATAACTGATGTGGAATTTGTTTATGCGGAAGCGCTAAACATGGGTGAAGATTTCGCTGCGAAAGGCATTTCTGAAGCGCAGAGCCAACTTGCAGCGATAGCGTAAATTGGCCTAAGTTCAAGAACAAGTAGAATACAAATAACAAGGGATTGGTTCGCGCCAATCCCTTGTCGATCAAAATACCCTAATCGTGTTTAGAAGTTATCTTATTTCTCCCAGAGCGATTCACTTTCTCTAAGTTGTGTAGCGCTTCGTGATAGAGCTTTTCCAAAGACTGCTCAGCTTCGTTTATCATATTCTCAATCATCGCATCAAACGCGACATCACTCGGAATTTCGAGATCGTCTCCAACGTCAACCTCAAGAGAATTGACGTACAACACTAACCATTCATCACTCTCTAAATGTCCTTCCCCGTGGACGACAAAAAAGCGCTTGGCAAATTCATCGTTGGTACAGTTTATCGCCTCAATTTGAATATTGAATGAGGAGTCGATACTCATGGTGCTCATGCCATCCGATTCATCAGATGCATCACAAACAGCCTTAACTTTGGCACGATACACGAAGGTTCGCGTTGAAAGCAGCATTGTATTATTCATCATTACTCATAATGGGCGATAAAGAAGTCAGTTGCAAATCCGACCTATATGCATCTTACGATGCTCTAAAACTCGAACTGGAAGTAAATGGTATTGTAGTTGCTTCCGCCTTTAATGCGCCCAAACTGGGACGCATTTTCGAAAATCGCTGAACGGTGATGCAATGAATAACCCACCCACATATTTCCCCAGTTTTTTTGGTTGAATAAGTCACCTATATTTACATCAAACGAGAAGTCTAAGTAGTTCAGTAGCTTACTTGGTGTATAACCCTTGTCTTCCATTTCGGTTCCTTCGATGTAGGTAATGTTGTCGACGTATGACATACCTTCCGCAACACCAAATCGCCAAGTCGTTGGCCAATTAACGGTATAATAAGCCTTAATCGCCATCACGTATTCTGTGCTCGCGGACTGAACACTGGACGACCAGTGATGAACCAAACCTGGCGTTAAATAAATATCAAGAGGAAAGCCAAACAACTCGTCCGTTAGCGGGTGCCCATAAAACAATGAAGTAAGTTGATTGTCGTATGGGTCTTTTTCTCTCTCAAAGCTAAATATTTCACCAATATTTGAAGGTGTCGCCCAACCATGCGCGATACGTAGATATGGTTTATTACTCAGTGTTGATTTCGGAGCTTTGCCTTTATCGTTGAAAAAGCCAAAACCGACAAACACTTCACCTTGATATCGGTCTTCTACAAGCTGGCTGTTGTAGGCATTATCATCTAAGCGAGTGACACTCGTCTCCCCCAATAAATACAAGTTGGAAGTCACATGATAACGCGCTTTGATGCCGAGGTTGGCGTCAAGTCCTGCTCCAATTCTTTCCCCAGTAACATCTTTAAACGCATAATATTCACTGTTGAAGTCAGCGTCTTTGTATCGAATCGTGATAGATGGCTCTAACTCCCAATCACCAAACGCATAATTAGCGGCAAGGCGATAATTAGAGTGAAACTGGAGTTCATCGTCCGTCATTAATTCTACTTCTGCGCGCCAGTTGTCGTTAATGCTATAACGAACTTGACCACCGAAGTCGACTCTGTCCCCTTCATTGGCATTTTGTAGCGACATGGGAATATCAACAAATCTCAATCGCATAATCGCACTCGCGCGCCAGTCAGAATCACTCTCGTCATACAGAAAAACGCCGCCTTCAATGCCATTGATATACAAATGCTCGTTTTCAAAGAACATCATTGGTACAAATGTACTCACCGTCGAGTCATTATCGGCGGTATAAAACGGGATCGATGCAGTGCGATACATCGCTGCAATTCCCCACGTTTGCTCTTCTACACCATACGCAGAAGAAGCCATCGCAGCTAAAGGCAAAGTGAGTGTTGTTAGAATTAATCTCTTCATGAGTTCGAAAAATGTTGGTTGAGAAGCAGGCAAACATCAATGATTTGCCATTTAAAGCTTATGTTCTTCTGATGATAGCCGTTACAATGACAAATGTTGTCATCCTCGTGACAGTTTGAGTCCCAAGATTATATTAATATTGCACGACTAGATGAGCTTATTTGTGAATATTTTTACTATCGTAACAAGCTCTTAAAACTCTAGCTTAGCTCTAAATCAAACATAATGAAGTAAAAAGTGAAAGCATCAGAACTTATCTCTACCTTGAATCATATACCCTCAGACACGGACCCAGACATTGTGATGGGAGAAGCATGGCTGCCTGAAAGGTTGATAGGGACTCAACTTGATGGGGACATGTTATTTTTGCACTTTGATAATGCTCCAGAAGATGGTCAGGGAGACGAGGAGGGACGCGGCTTCGTCGAGCACGAAATAGATCTAATCAGAACGCGGCTTCAGCAAATTTTGGATGAAGACAGTGATAACGCGTCAAAAGCCGATGCGATGCTTGGTTTGTTCCTTATGGGACATGAACTTAGTAGCTCGCAAGTTATCGAAATATTAGAAGAAGAAGCTGACACATAAGGAGCCGTTTTGCCAGCATTGATGAACACGACTGAAATTTCTTCACTTCCTCTTGTCGTTGCAGGTCCGATCCTACGTAAAGTGACCGCAACTGAAATCAATATTTGGCTAGTCACCACCCAACGCTTGGAGGGTATGGTGCAAATTACGGATGAAAATGCCTCCATCCTTTATCAAGCCCCTTTAAGTGAACAAAAAGAACAGCTTCAAATCGGCCTCAATGCGTGGTGTTGCTTACTTAAATTAGAAGGCGAGTTTCCAACCCATCAAGCGTTACGCTATCAAATAAAAACGCAATATGGCTTAGTGACGGAACTGCTCCCTCACCTGACTTATGAGCGAGATAATACGCCAAACTTGGGTATTGAGTTCCTAATCAGCGAAAAAGCAGATTATGTTCTGCATGGCTCGTGCCGGAATCCCCACCACTTCAGTAAAGATACATTGGTCGCTGCGGATCATAAAATCGCATCTCAAACCATCGAAGAAAGACCAGATATGCTCATCATGAGTGGTGACCAAATCTACGCAGACCATGTTGCAGGCCCTACTCTGGACGCCATCGAACAAGTCATTGTCCTACTCGGTTTACCGGGCGAAGAATTCGAGCAAGCGCCGATAAAAAATACCAATGCCCTCTACCAGCACTCAGCTTGTTATTATGGTCGGGACAAATTGTTGCCTCATTATGTGAATGATGGCAGTTTACTGAGTACGTTTTTCCCGCACAGAGGGACGCCAATATTCAGCGCCAAAGAGTGTGAAAACCATCTAATAAGCTTTGCCGAATGCTTTGCAATGTACTTATTGGTTTGGTCTCCGACCTTATGGAAGCTCATTCGGACAGATCGCTTATTAGAAAATGAGTTTACTGTCGGCGGAGCAACTCTCGAACCTAAATGGCAGCAGCAATGGCGCGAAGAAAAAGCTCAAATAGATAAATTCGTCTCAGGTCTAGATAAGGTTCAACGCTTACTTGCTCACATTCCAACCTACATGATCTTTGATGATCACGATGTCACCGACGATTGGAACCTTACCATAGGCTGGGAACAAGCCGCGTACAGCAACGCCTTTGCGAAACGTATTATCGGGAACAGCCTGATTGCCTACTGGCTCTGCCAAGGGTGGGGAAACGCGCCAGAAAAATTCAATGATGAGTTTATGAGTATCGCTCAACGCTTTTTCAACGAGCGTTCCTCACAAACTCAAGATGCATTTATTCAATATTTGTATCGCTTTGAGAATTGGCATTACACCATTCCGACGACGCCAAAAGTTGTCGTGCTAGATACGCGAACCAGACGCTGGCGTTCTGAGTCTAAAATGAACAAGCCCTCTGGGTTAATGGACTGGGAAGCAATGATTGAGTTCCACCAAGAACTTGTTCATCAAGACAAAGTTATCATTGTTTCTGCCGCGCCAATGTTCGGAGTGAAATTTATCGAAGCACTGCAAAGAGTAGTGACGATGCTTGGTAAACCATTGATGGTCGATGCTGAAAACTGGATGGCGCACCCCGGAAGTGCGAATACGCTTATTAGTATTTTTACACATACTAAGACGCCGACCAATTTCGTTATTCTCTCTGGCGACGTGCACTACTCTTTTGCATACGACATTAAGCTTCGCTACCGAAAAAATAGTCCGAATATCTATCAAATCACCTGTAGCGGGATTAAAAATCAGTTCCCAACCCAATTGCTCAATATTTGTGATGGTCTAGATAGACTGCTATATAGCCCTCGTTCGCCTTTAAACTGGTTCACAAAACGTAAGCGGCTAAAGATCTACAAACGCGCACCAAGTTCGCACAATTTTTATCGCTTAGTTAACCACAGCGCCATTGGTGAGCTGCGTCTTGATGACGAAGGAAAGCCGAGCCAAATTAGCATTCTAACGAGCGATGGTGAAGAGGTACATTTTCCACCAACTCGTGCAGAAGGCTAAATCTCGCTCCCAAAATGACTTGCCCTTTCTTGAAGGCAAGTCATTTTGACTGAACTTAAAAGTACGAGGGATTTGGGTAGATGAGCAAAGCTCTTGACTGTCAACGGCGTGCTAAATTTGATACCACACCTTGAGATCTACCGTATTTATGACCATGTTAACCAAATAAACAATAGCTCGGTGTTCAATATGTTTAACTCTCTTACCTCATTATTTAAACAGCTCATTGAAGGCTCTGATTTAAGCCAAACCAACACACTCTCTCCGAATATGGCTATCGCGTGCTTGCTGTGTGAAGTATCTGGTGCAGACCATAACGTCGATGATAAAGAGCAAGAAACAAAGCGTTCATTATTGATGAAGCTTCTGTCATTAAATGAAGAAGAATCAAATGCTTTGTTAGAGCAAGCGCAACAGAAAATAAAAGACTCCGCGTCTCTGTACGATTTTACTTCTCAACTGAGGGAATTGACTCAAGAAACGCGCTACAACTTAATCAAAAGCATGTGGGAAGTGGCGTATGCCGATGGCGAAATTGATCCACTAGAAGATGCAGTGATCCGCAAAACAGCAGAACTACTCTACGTTGATCACAGTGAGTTCATTCGAGCAAAGCTGCAATCTCAGTAAGGAAACAAGGTAAACATGTAAGTCGCGCAAGCTATTTCAAGTCTACCGTGAAATGATGGCGAAGATTGAGTTCTATAGCCATAAAAAAACGCGCATTACGCGCGTTTTTTCGATAAGCCAACGACATTGTTATTAAAATACTGGTCAAGATATGAATGTGTTTGACGAGCTCTACACTAAACAGATTCCATGACAAAACGACAATGGTTGAATGACGATTTGATTATAAGTTTGCCTATCTATAGCGGACTATTAAAGCATAGTCAGAGCAAGCTTCGCTAAATTGTACGCATCCACATAACCAGAATGTTGGCGCCCTTCCCAATCAATGCCTTTTGCTTCTTGAGCTGCTCGGTGACCAATACGCTTATCCTTAAGACGATTTTGAATGCGATAAAGCGTCGCTAAGTTGATGAACTCCGTAAATGGCGCTTCAATACCTTTTTGCTTACACTCTTCAAGCAAGATGAGGTCATCTCGGCCCCATGATGCATAAATCTTGTTACGACCACCGAAGTTCTTAACCATGGATTTAAGCACTTCTTCTAATGGGCGTCCTTGTTTTTCAATTTTACGTGGCGTAATACCTGTTAGCTCGGCACAAAACAGCGAAACTTCATCATGTTCAGGTTTTACGTAGTATTGAGCTCGCTTGACTATCTCGCCTCTAGACAAATCTATTTCAGCTAACCCAACTTCGATAATTTCACCCGTGCTGCCGACGCCATTTTCGTTCCAGCAACACATTTCTAAATCGAAGCATACAATACGGTTATGGTTCATAGTTTGTCTTGATTCCTAACATAAAATTTTAAAGCGTGGGATTCTACCGTAACACGGTGTAAAACTCGAATTTGCGCGCCCATTTAATCGCCAATCGACACATTGTTACGACCGTTTTTTTTACTCAAATAAAGTTGATTATCCATTTTGTGATACAAGCTTTCAGGATCTTCATCTTTATGGATAACCGCGCCGATACTTAACGTGCAAATGATTGAAGCATCGCCATAGTCAAAAGCCGTACTTGCCACGATGCTCCGCAACTTTTCCAGATAAGCTTCCAGTGCTTCTTTATCAATGACTTTAGAAATAATACAGAACTCATCACCACCAGCACGATAAAATCGGTCTCCAGGCTTTAGATTCGCACTGACTAGCTTAGTCACATGCTGCAATGCTTCATCTCCCCCTAAATGACCGTGCTTGTCATTGATAACTTTGAAGTGGTCGATATCAAAACCAACCAATGCGAAGCTAACACCTTTGTTTATCTGGCTAAGCAAATGATCGTTAAACGCTCGGCGATTAAGTAACTGAGTTAGAGGGTCACGCTCAGCCATCCTTTTTAATTCGACAGTTTTAAGCTCTAACATGACCGCCAAGCGCTCTTTTTCTCGTGACTGCAAATTCACAATCCAACTAATCAAAAAGGCGATTACCAACCCGGCTAATGTCGTGCCCGCTAAAATAGAACGCTCCCAAGCAGAGACGGCATCAGAAAGTTTAAAATCAATCCGCCACTCACGATTAGGCAGTTGAATGGTACGGCTTATAACCGTTCCTCGAATGTTATCCCAGTTTGAACTTTGGAAGAGAACGGGGTCATCTGCTGCGTCAAAGCCTAAATCTTCTACGCGCACCGACATATCTAGCTCAGTCGCGGTTTTAGTGATCAAATCCTCAAAGTAAACTGTACTTCGAATCACCCCTGTCACTACACCTAATAAATGTTGGTTCTCGAAGTCAAACACTGGATGGAACACTAGCAGCCCAGTTTTAGGAATGGACTTGTCATACCCATCTTGCAGTAAGCGAACTTTATCCGAGACATTCGCTCGCCCATTTGTGGATATATCATCCAAGATGAGATCGAAGCGTTTACGTGAAAAATAGAAACCTAGTAGAGAAAGGTTTTCTGGTGTTCTTGGATAAATATCCGATGCGATAAAAATTGGCTCTTTGTGTTCAAAAATGTACCCGTAGGTTTTGGGGCCATCTTTAGGAACGGTAAACGGTTGGAAATCAGGAAATGTTTGACGGGTCTTTAAAATATGCTCATCAAGGTCTTCGAATTCGACCTTTTGCATCCATTGAAGTCCAATTAGACTTCGCGAGCTATTGATTACTTGTTCCGCATACATTGGGAACGAAGACCAATAGGTGCGTTCAATCGAATGAAAAAAGTTTGCACCTGCACCAATAAACTTTAAATCATTTTCGACGTTCGCTTTCAGTGATTCTGCTTGTCGGTCAGCTAAAGTATCAAACGTCGTCTGCGTATACCGTTGCTGCATCGTATAAGCAGCACCGACCACACCAGCAGTGACACACAACGTCGCTGCAAAAGCTAGAATAGAGTCTGAATGTCGTTTGATAACGCTCTTGTGAGCGGTGCTTTGTGTCATATCTTAATTTTGATACTTCCGTAAGTTAAACTTCGGGATCTATTGAAATACTGCGTTAGCAACGCACAAACATCAAGCAACAGCCTATGCTGGGTAGTCCGATCGTCGATTTTTCACTCTGTTCGTACGGTATAGTCACGAATTATTACAGCCTTAAGCCTTGAATATGCTACCATCCGTCATCATTTTAATGTCTAAACTTGGTGCAAGATCGCAAAGACGATCGTTTTAGTGAACACATATGAGCCAATACTGAGCACCAATAATCAATAGAAAGAGAAAAAACGTCATGAACATTGATTTGAACCTAATTCCTCAAACGTTCGATATGCTTCACGCTGGCCTAACCGCATCGAGCGTTTTGCTTCTTTTAGTCGCGGTCTCTCGCAAATCAAAAGTGGTTGAGAAAGTCGTAGAAAAACCGGTCGAGAAAATCGTCGAAGTTGAGAAGCCAGTTGAGAAGATCGTCGAAGTAGAAAAAGTCGTTGAAGTTGAGAAAGTCGTTGAAAAAGTGGTTGAAGTTGAATCGAAACTTGCAACAGCATCAACGGACTCTGCAATGCAGCTGCTTTCTATCATGCAGCAAGAAGCTCGTCTGATCGACTTCCTACAAGAAGACCTAACGTCATTCTCTGATGAAGAAGTAGGCGCAGCAGCTCGCGTAATTCATACTGGTGGCCAGAAAGTATTGAACGATTACGTAACACTTGCGCACGTTCGCAACGAAGACGAAGAAACTCGTATTACGGTTGAAGAAGGCTTCAACCCACAAGAAATCCGCCTTACTGGCAACGTGACAGGTAGCGCGCCATTCCAAGGCACGTTAGTGCACAAAGGCTGGAAGGCAACATCGATGAACCTTCCTAAGCTGGCTGAAAACTACGATGCATCTGTGATTGCTCCAGCCGAGGTTGAGCTGTAATGGAACACATGAACCAAGAAAACCATTCTCAAGAAGCGTCTGTTGAAACTCAACAGACGCCTAAATTCAGTGTTGGTATCGACTTAGGTACAACACACTGTGTGATGTCTTTTGTTGATACACACGACGAAGACGCTCACGTAGAAGTGATGCCTATCCCGCAGCTGACTGCGCCGGGTACGGTAGAGACTCGTAGCCAATTAGGCTCTTTCCTATACCAACCACACGAACACGAAATGAACCCGCAATCACGCGTTCTTCCGTGGTCGAGCGAGCCAAAAGCTCTAGTTGGTGCAATTGCACGTAACCTAGGTTCAAAAACACCAATTCGTCTTGTTGCAAGTGCGAAATCTTGGCTTTGCCACGGTGGTGTAAACCGTCGTGACGCATTCCTACCAGCGGGTAGCCCAGAAGAAGTGGAAAAAGTATCCCCTCTTCGCGCAACCGAGCTATACCTTGAGCACTTAAAAGATGCTTGGAATCACGCAAACCCAAATCACAACCTTGCCGATCAAGACGTTACCATTACGGTTCCTGCTTCTTTTGATCCTGCTGCCCGTGATCTAACTGCAGAAGCAGCACGCAACGTTGGTTTTGTGCACCTAACGCTTCTAGAAGAGCCACAAGCTGCACTTTACAACTGGATTGATAACAGCAACGACAAATGGCGCGACGAAGTTGAAGTTGGCGACATTGTGCTTGTGGTCGATATCGGTGGTGGTACAACCGACCTTTCTTTGGTTGAAGTAACTGAAGACGACGGCAACCTAACTCTGAACCGTATCGCGGTAGGTGAACACATCCTACTTGGCGGTGACAACATGGACCTTGCGCTTGCGTACCGCTTGAAGATGAAGCTAGCGCAAGAAGGCAAAGAGCTACAACCATGGCAAGTTCAGGCAATGACGCACGCATGTCGTGACGCGAAAGAAGCGCTATTGAACGACAGCGAACTTCAGTCAGTGCCAATCGTAGTACCAAGCCGCGGTTCTAAACTGCTTGGCGCAACACTGAAAACAGAACTAACTCAAGAAGAAGTACAACAAACATTGGTTGACGGTTTCTTCCCTCAAGTTGCGATTACGGACCACCCTGTTCAACGTAACCGTGGCGCACTAACGCAAATGGGTCTGCCTTACGCACAAGATGCGGGTATTACTCGTCACATTGCAGCGTTCTTGTCTAAGCAAGCACACGCGCAAAGCGGTGGTGAATCAGCGCAAGCTCAAGATTTCAACCCATTTGCAAACATGCCAGGTATGCCAGGCGCGGATGCAGCGCAATCGGCTGATTTCATCAAACCAACGGCAATCCTATTCAACGGTGGTGTGCTGAAATCACAACTTCTAGCCACTCGTCTAGAAGACACGATCAACGAATGGCTAATTGAAGCAGACGCAGAAATGGCGAAACGCCTAACAGGTGTGGATCTAGACCTTGCGGTTGCTAGCGGTGCGGCTTACTACGGCTCTGTGCGTCGTGGTCAAGGCGTTCGTATCCGCGGCGGTATTGCTTCGGCGTACTACGTGGGTATCGAAAGTGCGATGCCTGCGATTCCGGGTATGGCGCCTCCAATGGAAGCACTGTGTGTAGCACCATTTGGTATGGAAGAAGGCTCAAGCGTTGACGTACCAAGCCAAGAGTTTGGTTTGATCATCGGCCAGCCAGTTAACTTCCAATTCTTCGGCTCAACCGTTCGTCGTGACGACCTAGCAGGTACTCACCTTGACTACTGGGCACCAGAAGAGCTTGAAGAGCTTCCAGAAATTCAAGTAACGCTGCCTGTATCTGAAGGTCGTCGTGAAGGTGAAGTGGTTCCAGTTACCCTAGCCTCTCGCGTCACAGAGCTTGGTACGCTTTACTTAGAAGCCATTGCCGCTGATAACGGGCAAAAATGGCATGTTGAGTTCGATGTGCGCGAAGACGCGAAAAGTGACTCAAACGAAGAACAATAATTAGAAGTCAAACGGCATCCAATCGGGTGCCGTTTTTAAATACACGAAGGTTTGGTTTTGTATGGCATCTCCTCGTTTCCTTGTTGGTATTGACCTTGGCACCACAAACACTGTAGTGGCCTACTGTGAAATCACCGACAACCTTGAACAATCCGAAGTATCCCTATTTGACATCGACCAACTGATTGGTCCGGGCGAAGTCGTTCGTAAACCACTTCTACCCTCTTTCCGCTATCATCCAGCTGTAGGTCAAATCTCCCCTTCTGACCTCACTCTTCCTTGGGACAACGAACCTGTTGCTGGCGACATTAACAATGTCATCGTTGGTGAATGGGCTCGTGAATTAGGCGCGAAGGTGGAAGGACGTCAGGTATCCAGTGCTAAAAGCTGGCTATCGCACCAAGCAGTTGATCGTAGCTCAGACATTCTTCCTTGGGCTGGTGCGCAAGACGTGGATAAAGTTTCACCCGTCATTGCCAGCGCAAGCTACCTCAACCACATTCGTCAAGCATGGAACTACCGTCATCCTAGCAACAAGCTAGAAGACCAAGATGTGGTTGTGACCGTTCCAGCATCGTTCGATGAAACCGCTCGTAAGCTCACGCTTGAAGCCGCTGAGTTGGCAGGTTTAAAGAAAATCGTCCTGCTCGAAGAGCCACAAGCCGTATGTTACGACTGGTACGCACGCCATCAGAAAACCGCAGCTGATGAACTCAAAGAGTTACCGCTGATTCTGGTGTGCGATGTGGGCGGTGGTACCACCGACTTAAGCTTGATTGAAGCAAGTTTCTCTTCTCAAGATCAGCTAGCACTTGATCGTATTGGCGTTGGCGAACACTTGATGCTGGGTGGTGATAACCTCGACCTAGCATTAGCGCACCTTGCGGAAAGCCGCCTTTCTCAGAATAAAGGGGAACAAAGTAAGAAGCTCACTGCAGCAAGCCTAACAAAGCTAATTCAGCAAACACGTAAAGCGAAAGAAAACCTGCTTTCAGCGAGCGCACCTGACGAAGTGAAGATCACCATGCTGGGCAGCGGCTCTAAACTTCTTGGCGGAACAAAGAGTATCGGGCTGAGCAAACAAGAAGTGCACCAAATCGCTTTAGATGGCTTCTTCCCACTTTCTGATTTCAGTGAAGTACCAGACAAACGCCGCAGCGCGGTTGTCGAGTTTGGCCTTCCATACGTTGCTGACCCAGCGGTGAGCAAGCACGTTGCCGAGTTCTTAACTCAGCACCAGCAAGTCGCTCGTGCCGCTCTTGGCATTGAAGACGATAAACAAAACGCGATTCCAGTTGGCGTGTTGTTGAACGGAGGCGTGTTTAACAGTGATCTGGTGACTGAACGTGTCACCGCCCTACTTTCTGACTGGCGCGGCGCACCAGTTACGGTATTAGATAACCCACATCCAGATTGGTCTGTTGCATTAGGTGCTGTAGCATTTGGGAAAGCACGTCGTGGCGCACAACTGAAAATTGGTGGTGGTGCAGCGCGTTCTTACTTCTTGCATCTTCAAGAAAAGAACAAAATGGGCAAAGCGCTCTGTTTGCTTGCAAAAGGAACAGAAGAAGGCCATGAGATCCGTTTAAGCGGTCGTCGTTTCTCGCTCACTCTTGGAGAGCCAGTCCGCTTTAACCTGCTGACTTCTACCCACGATACCTTAACCAATAACACCGCCATCCAAAATGGCGTGATGGTTGATGTTGACCCAGACTTGTTTGCTCCTCTGCCGCCTTATATCACCACCCTTGAAGGTGAAGGTGCCGAACTGCAAGCCAACCAGAAAGAACGTGTCGAAGTACAACTGGCGTGTCAGTTGACTGAAGTCGGCACACTTAAGATGGAATGTGTCAGCGCAGAAGACGACAACAAACGTTGGGAGCTGGAATTCGAAGTCCGTAACAAGCAAACCGATGACAGCGAGCAAGTTAATCTTCACCCTAAACTGAACGAATGTAAGGAGCTGATCGCTCGCCTTTACAGCGGTAATAAGAAAAGCGCAGAAGGCAAAGAGATCAAAACCTTAGCCAAAGATCTTGAGAAGAAGCTCGGCAAACGTGACGAGTGGGATTTCACCACACTCCGTCAACTTTTCGATACCTTTGCACAAGGTCGTAAGCGTCGCCGTCGTTCTGAACAGCACGAGAAAAACTGGCTTCGTTTGGCAGGTTTTGCACTGCGTCCAGGCTTTGGCGATCCAACCGACTCATGGCGCATTGAGCAAGTTTGGGGTCTCTACCAACAAAACATTCAGTTTAAGAACCATCAAGGTTGGACAGACTGGTGGGTGTTCTGGCGTCGTATCGCAGGTGGCTTGAGCCAAGAGCAACAAGAGACCATCTTGGCGGACATCGCGAAATACCTACACCCTGGCGCGATGAAAAACCCACAATCCGCCAAAGTGGCACAAGACATGGGTTATGAATCCATGGTGCGTCTTTCAGCCTCTCTAGAGCATCTAGAAGTGGAAGATAAAGTTCTATTGGCAACGTGGTTCTTGAGTAAAGCGATCAACCAAAACCAGTTTGAACAAGCGCACTGGTGGGCGATGGGACGTTTGGCTTCTCGCACACCACTTTATGGCAGCCAGCACAACGTCATTCCTCGTGAACAAGCAGAACAGTGGTTGCCTAAGCTGTTAGAGCAGAACTGGCAGAAAGAGCCAATGATCGCGTTCGCAGCCGTAATGATTTGTCGTAAGACGGGTGACCGCCTGTTTGATATTTCTGACGATTACCGAGAGCAAGTTCTAACGAAGCTGAAACAAAGTAAAGTGCCCGAATCTTGGGTATCACTAGTTAAAGAAGTGAAAGAGCTTTCAGAAAGCGAATCAAAACGCGTCTTCGGTGATGCTTTACCAAGCGGTTTAACGCTAGTTCATCATTAAATCCACTCTACACAAGAAGACGAGTTAGACGTACAAAGCCCTTCCGACGAAGGGCTTTGTTGTATCGCATTCTTTTGGTTTTGATCGTGTACAACGCGCTAATTCATTTCTGTCGTAATCACTACATCGCGCGTTTCGTTATCCATATCGCTAATACCGACCACCGACACTTCTCTGTCCGATAGAGTTTCAATTAAGCTGTCTTCTAATCCGCCATCAGCCAGCCAAGTATAAAATTTATCCGCGATACGCTCCGAACCTTCCCCGACAAACGTTAATGTGACCTTCTTCATTTGTGACACTCCATCAATTTACGATTCAGCCACTTAAGCGTAGTATGTTTCGCAAATATCGACATAAACTAGGACTAACTTCTTTTATGAGTATCGAAAAATTTGACGCGATTTATCAGCGCGCTGCCGAGCGTAAAGGTGGTGAAGATCAACTTGAAGCGCTTTTGTCTCACCCACTAAGCAAAGAAGAACTGGCCGCAATTCCTGATGACCGTTGGCTAGCGGCGTTTTCGATGAAAGTATTCCAAAGTGGAATTTCTTGGAGTGTGGTTCGCAACAAGTGGCCGAACTTCGAAGAGGTATTTTTCGGCTTTAAAATCGAGCCGCTATTGATGCTGTCTGATGAGCAATGGGAAACCAAAGCGACCGACAAACGCATCATTCGCCACATCACTAAAGTCATGTCGATTCCGGCCAACGCTCGCATGATCCATGAAGCAAGAATCGAATATGGCTCGTTCAGTAACATGATTGCTGAATGGCCTCGGGAAAAGATCACGGATCTATGGGGCTACTTGAAGAAGCATGGTAGTCGTTTGGGTGGAAATACAGGCCCTTACACTTTACGCCAAATGGGCGTGGACACTTTTATTCTGTCTAACGATGTCGAAGCTTATTTACGCAACTGCAAGATCATTGAAGGCGGCAAAGACACGAAAAAGTCCTTGGACTCTGCTAATAAAGCCTTTATTCAGTGGCAGCAAGAAAGTGGAAGAAGCTTGACCGAAATCAGTCAAATTATCGCGTTTAGTACTGGTGACAACCGAATTTAAACAAGCACTTTGTAGCTCTGGGGGCGAAATTCCGGCCCCCTATAACGCATGATATTTGCGCGAATCACTCTACTTTAGCTCTTACTGATATTACTACTTTCTCGATTCCTCCAAAAAATCCCTCCTTAAAGTGGCAAAATCCCCCTTCAAATCACAAAAAGTTATCATATCGACAAATTATTTTTCTTGTTCAATATTTTTATTTATCAAATATTTAATTACAAGTGCCCAGTTTTTAGGCACTAAATATTGATGACGCTCAATTGCATTGCGCTGACAAACTGACTAGGATACACGCCCTTCCTGAGTGAACTATCAGAAACTTGATCGAGGAATTTATTCAAATTTCTCAACACTTCGTGAGCACTCACAACAATTGCACTCACTTTATAGATTTAAGGATCAACAGATCCGTTAATACAAATTCGACAGCGCAATAGAGTGCTGACTAGAACAACCATGACGCGATGTCACATGAGTGACTATTTTCGTGGTTTTGTGCTGGAAGTTATTTATTACATCAAGGCTGGTTAAAAGGATGAGCCCCTTGAACGCATTTACTGGAGGACAAGAAATGCCAAAAGGTCTAATGCTGACTGACTTAGCCATCGCTGGCTTACTATTAATTGCAGCAAAAGTAATTCGTGTACATATGCCTTTACTACAACGCATGTACATTCCATCAGCTGTATTGGCTGGGTTATTTGGTCTTATTTTTGGCCCAGCTCTGCTTAACGTATTACCTTGGACAGATACTTTTACCGCAAACGCAAGCCTCTTAACTGCTGCACTTTTTTCTGCGTTGGGTTTAGCAACAGATGTCCCGTCACCAAAAGTGGTTGCTCAACGAGCAGGCTCATTGTGGGCGTTTAACCAAATTGCATCCGTGTCGCAATGGCTGTTTGCAGCAATGTTTGGTTTAGTACTTACCACCTTCTTTTGGCCTGACATTAATCCTGGGTTTGGCGTAACCATGTCCGCGGGATTCATGGGCGGTCATGGTTCAGCATCTGTAGTCGGTGAAATCTTCACAGGCCTTGGCTGGGAAGATGGTTTCACACTTGGTTTAACGTTCGCCACGGTTGGGATCTTTATTTCAATCTCGGTGGGCATGTTAATGCTTCAGTTTGCGTTGAAAATGGGCTGGATTCGTAGCTTTACGACATTCGACAGCATGGACGAACACGAGCGCAAAGGCTTAGTGAAACCTGACGATCAAGAACCTGTGATGAAAGATACGATGTCATCATTGTCAGTCGATTCTTTCGCGATTCACGCGGCGCTGGTTGTAGTGGTAACCGCTTTCTCTTATGTAGCAGCCAACTACTTATCTTCTTTCCACGATAAGGTACAAATTCCGACTTTCGTTACTGGCTTTCTGGGCGGTATGTTAGTTCGAATCATCGCTAAGCAAACCAAGGCATCTCATTACCTATGTGACGGCGCATTCAAACACGCAGCGGGTATTAGTACGGATTACCTGATCATCTTTGGTATCTCAGCGATTAAGATCACGGTTCTAGCACAGTATTTAATGCCAATGGTAGTGCTCGCAATTGGTGGTATCGCGTTCACGCTATGGCTTATCTTTTGGGTTGCACCTCGCATCATGGGAGATGACTGGTTTGAGAAAGGCATTTTCTCTTGGGGATGGTTAACAGGTACAGTCGCTATGGGTATCGCGTTATTACGCATTGTCGACCCCAAAATGCGCAGTAAAGTGTTAGACGACTATGCTATCGCTTATGTTCCAGGCTCAATTACGGACATTTTCATCATCTCGCTTATGCCAATCGCAATGTATAACGGCATGCACTGGCAAGCGTTAGGTGTTGGTCTAACCTATATTGCCGTTGTCTTATTTATTTGGCGATTTGTATTTAAGCGCAGCGGTCAAGCCGTCGCAAACGAGTCTTAATTGCTCATTTCGGGAGGTATTTTATCCTCCCGAATTTAACTCTCTCCCCTTATTCGATAGCCGCCTCCCAACAGCATGTAACAGATAAGCAACTTGTTTTATATTTAAGATCTGCAAGCTTGGTCACCCCTTCCCATCCTTTTTTAATACTTGACCTGCGCATTTTTATATCAAAATAGCCGCCAAACTATTCATGACTCATGGAGAAAAGGCAGTGCATCGCTCTCAAGGATTTACCCTCATTGAACTCATTGTGTGCATCATTCTCCTTGGTGTCGTTAGTGTTATTGCCCTTCCTAAATTTCTTGGCCTGCAAAAAGATGCCCGAGTGGCGGTTCTATATGGCGCGAGGGAAGCGCTCATGACTGCAAACAACTTTGTGTACACCAAAGCCGTTATTCAATCTCAAGAGACGGTAGATGGCGGCAAACAATATAACATTGATCTAGATAATGACGGCAATAACGACCTAATTGGTTACTTTGGATTTATTAAGAATGTCATTCCCGCAAAAGAGCTGGCAGGTTTCGACCCTCAACTCACTATCAATACTTGGTACGGGGTAGACAGCCCGGACGAACCCTATTTCCTTATCGGCTTTGCAAACAAACCTGTTGGTCCAGACCATATGTGTTATGTCGAAGTTTACTACCCAGAAACTCCAGGTGGCCAAGTCAGCTACAAAATACAAACTGACGACTGCTAGTTCCCCTAGTGAGTGAAAGTAACAGTTGCACTTTTGGTGCTTTCATCGCTTTTAGCAGAATACTGGCCCCAAAACCTATTATTAACAACTATTTCACATAATGTTGTTTCATAGTTAGCTTGTAGCGAGAAAACAAGTAATTCGCGACCGCACACGCCCGTAATCGAAACAATCTATCGTTTTTCCGACCGCCAATAATTTGTGCTTGTAAACTCATCATTTCGCTCAATAATAGTTCTATAACAAATCCAATAATTTAAAGCGGGAGGCGTGATGAGAATATTCTGGCAGTTACGTTGGTATTTCCAACAAAAGTGGAAGCATTATGTCGGATCGATTTTGCTTTTCGCTGTGATATCAACTCTACAACTTGTTCCTCCTAAAGCGGTCGGAATCATCGTTGATGGGGTCGTAGATAACACGTTAGATACAAATACGCTGATTCTGTGGCTCTTGGGACTCACTGCACTGATCTTTGCCATTTATGGATGCCGTATCTTATGGCGAATTTGGCTTTTCGGCGCAAGCTGGGAACTCGGAACCATTCTACGTAATCGTCTCTATAGGCACTTATCGACACAACCACCCCGATTTTTCGAACGTTATAAGACCGGTGATCTGATGGCGCGTGGTACTAATGATGTACGTAACATCGTAATGACAGCCGGCGAAGGGGTTTTAACGGCAGCCGATTCCTTGATCACGGGTATTGCAGTTTTAATCATCATGGTAACGCAAGTTAGCTGGAAGCTCACCGTTATGGCACTTCTTCCAATGCCGTTTCTTGCAATCATCATCTTTTTTATCGTCCGTATACTGCATCAACGTTTCCGCATTGCTCAGGAAGCCTTTTCTACCATGTCAGACATGACGCAAGAGTCACTTAACGGCGTGCGAATGTTGCGAGCTTTTGGGTTAGAGAATCAAGAGCAACAGCGCTTTGAAGATGTAGTCGATGATACCGGTCAGAAAAATATCGCCGTCGCTAGAGTCGACGCGAGATTTGATCCAGCTATCCAACTCACCATCGGCCTCTCTTTCCTTCTCAGTGTCGCTGCTGGTGCTTACCTTGTCGATAAGGGAGAGATCACGCTTGGTGATCTAACAGCCTTTACGATGTATTTAGGGTTGATGATATGGCCTATGCTGGCCTTCGCTTTCTTATTTAATATTTTAGAGCGAGGCTCCGCAGCATGGAATCGCCTACAAGAGATCTTTGATGAAACACCAGAGATTGTCAGTGGTAATAAACCACTAGAAGATAAACCACTGCCATTAAAAATTGATATCGATGCTTTCCACTGGTCCAGTGATTTACCACCAGCTTTGGCCGAAATAAAAATCGAGCTCAAGCCCGGTAAAATGTTGGGAGTAGCTGGCCCTGTCGGAAGCGGAAAATCAACCCTGCTAACGCTGCTTTTGCGTCAGCACGACCTAACAAACGGTTCAATTACATTCGGGGATGTTGAGATTAAAGATGCCCTACTTCCTCAGTGGCGCAACCGCTTTGCCGTGGTTAATCAAAGCCCGTTTCTATTTTCAAAATCTATCTTTGACAATATTGCCTTAGGCAACCCTAATGCGGGAAAGGAAGAAGTCTACAGAGCAGCAAAGTTAGCCTGTATTCATGATGATATAGAGAAGTTTCCTGAAGGCTATCAAACTGAAGTTGGCGAGAAAGGCATTACTCTCTCTGGAGGACAAAAACAACGAATTGCGATAGCACGCGCTATGTTACTAAATGCACAAGTCTTGGTATTGGATGATGCGCTTTCGGCTGTTGATGGCCGAACCGAACATCAAATCCTTAAGAATTTGGAAACACACTATCGTGATCAAGCCCTAATCGTTATTGCACACCGCCTCACCGCATTGGAAGCAGCAGACGAGATCATTGTCTTGAATCACGGCCACATTACTGAACGTGGGCAACATAGCGCTTTATTAGCGCATCAGGGATGGTACGCCGAAATGTTCGAGTACCAAAAACTAGAACAGGCGATGGAGGAATAATGAATGAACCAGACCAGTACGTTTAAACGGTTGATGTCTTACCCATTATCTCAACCAAAGCCAATGATTAAAGGACTTGCTTTGCTGTTTATCGCAGCGTTAGCCAGCGCTGGCGGCCCTTGGTTGATTCAATATTTCATTGATGAGCACATCGCTAAAGGTGACTATTCACAGAATGTTCTGATTTCGCTAGCAGTAGGTTATATCGCTCTTCAGATTGTATCGGCAACATTTCAGTATTTTCAGTCATTGCAATTTAGCATTGTCGCGGCTAACACGATCAAAGCGATTCGTAAGCAAGTATTTTCTGGCGTGATTAAGCAGCCGTTATCTGCGTTTGATTACACTCCTGCTGGAAAATTGGTATCGCGAATCACCAACGATACGGAATCTCTACAGCAATTTTATGAGCTCTTGATCGCGACCGTGGTGAAAAACGTGGTCATGATTGTGGTGATGCTTGGCGTTATGTTTTTCATGAGCTGGAAACTCACACTTGTTGTGCTTGTATTGCTACCGATCGTCATCGGCTTTATGTACTTGTTTAAGCAGCTAAGTACAGAAAGCTACCGAAAGATGCGTGACCTATTGACTGATATAAATGCGAATCTGAGTGAATCCATTCAAGGGATGAGTGTCATTCAATTAATGCAACAAGAAGAGCGTTTTAATAAACAGTTCAACGAGCTAACCGCAGAGCATTTGGTGGCATCTAAACGAGTGATTCGGCTAAACGGCTATCTGCTAAGACCATTGATGGACTTGCTCGCTGGCCTCGCGTTACTTTGCTTGGTTGCGATCTTTGGCTTTAACGGTATTGAGTTGATTGGTGTGGGGGTACTGTATGCGTTTATCAGTTATCTTGCGCGCGTTACTGAGCCATTAATTGAAATGACTCAGCAGCTTGCTCTACTTCAGCAAGCGTTAGTATCAAGCGAACGTGTGTTTGAATTGATTGATGCGAAAGAACAAACTTATGGGGACGACCATCAGCCATTAAGGTCAGGTGCTATCGAACTTAAAGACCTCACATTTAGCTACGATGGTAAACAGGACGTCCTAAAAGACATTTCGTTGAAGGCCAACCACCAAGACTTTATCGCGCTTGTCGGGCATACAGGAAGCGGTAAAAGCACATTAGCGTCACTGTTAATGGGCTTTTATCCAACGCAATGTGGTGAACTGCTCATCGATAGTCGTCCACTTAAAACACTAGGGAAAGACGTCCTTCGTAAAGATGTGGCAATGGTTCAGCAAGATCCGCACATTCTCCCTGCTTCAGTCAGAGAAAACATCTCTCTTAGTCGAGCGGTTGACGATACTCAAATATGGGATGCGTTAGACAAGGTAGGTTTGGCAGAGCAAATTCACCGTTATCCTAATGGGCTAGACACGCAGTTAGGTCAAGGTGAAACCAATCTATCTGCTGGACAAAAACAGCTCTTAGCGTTAGCACGTGTGCTTGTGGTAAAACCTAAAATATTGATATTAGATGAAGCAACGGCCAATATTGACTCAGGAACAGAAGCTTTAATACAAAAGAGCTTGGCAGTACTCAGACAAGACATGACACTAGTCGTTATCGCTCATCGACTTTCAACTATTTTGGATGCGGACCAAATAATTGTTCTTCATCATGGGGAGTTAGTAGAGAAAGGCACACACAAAGCACTGTTGAAACAAAATGGTCGTTATGCCCAAATGTATCAGTTACAGCAAGCAAACCGACATTTACAGCAGATTGAAGAAGAAACCAAGCAACTCGAAGAAGCGGTGTGATTTTTATACCCATGCCTTCTTTTTTATTTGGTAGGCATGGGCATAATCGGCCCAACTTCAAAAGTTAGCCTGATTAGCTTCCAATTTCTTCATAATGTGAACTAATTTTCTATTTCTTACCTATTATTGACATAACCCCTCGCTATATCACGCAAGGTCGTTGTAAAATCGTACGGTACTTCAGTCTGGTGCCCTTTGCACTAGACTGTTTTTCACTTTCTAATAATGCATATTAATCTCATGACACAAGTCCATGGACAAAGATAAGTTTACTAACATCTATCGCTTGCCTGGTTCGATTCAAATTCGTATCGGTAAATGGCAAAAAACGTTCCGCGGCACCTCTGATTTAGTTTTACATCAGGCGCTAATGGAGCGTAATAAGCAATTTAAGAAGCCAGACTTTTTACCTAAAGGCTGGTGCGTCACTCCTGTTGACGAAAAAGATATTACTGTCACGCACCACGGTAAATATATCCAAACCGTCATGCGCACAATGTTGGACAGAAAGGTCTCGTACAAGCGATTATTCCTATCTCGAATGAGTGCGGAAGAAGGTGAAAAAGTGCTCCACAATTACAAACTGGAGTGGGTAAGAAAACATAACCAGATCGCCAAAAAGTACAATCAAATTAAGAAGAAACAGTACATGAACTTTGCAAGAGAAGAAGAGGAAACCCTCTACCCTTCGATTCCAAAGGGTGAGTTTGACAAAACGTTATGGAACAAGCTCGTAGTATCATCGTTTGGTCCGCAGAAAAAGTACAAAAACCCACATTTTGTCCGCAAAGCCGATTTCTAAATAAACACCCCTACACTAGGGGTGTTTATTTATCCGTTAAATCACCAATCGTAAGTTAAACTGGCAATAATATTTTGTCGATCGCCATACCAACAAAAACCATCACATGTCGCTATGTACTCTTTATCAGTGATATTTTTGGCTGCGACTTGTAGCTTGTAATCTCCAATGCGATAGCTGACCGTCGCATCCATTAAAAAGTAACTTGGTACTTTTAGTCTCTCTTCATTATCTCCGTATGACTCACCTGTATAGCGCGCACCTAAGCCAACAGCAAAGCCATCAAGAGGTCCATCAAAGAAACGATAATGTGCCCAAGCTGATGATACGGTATTCGCCACTTGGGAAGGTGTTTTGCCAACCCATACCTTATTGATGTCTTCTTTTATCTCTGCATCAACGTACGCAATGTTCCCGATCAATGTTAAGGATGGTGTCACATTAGCTACAGCTTCAAACTCAACGCCGTTATTTTCTATTTTTCCTATTTGCGTTAATTCACTCAGGTAGATACGAGCCAAGTTTTCTTTTGTTGCCCGATACGTTGCAATATTGAAATAGCCATCAAATGAATCCGGTTGGAATTTCATACCGATTTCAAATTGATCACCGCTTTCAGGCTTCGCTGGCTTACCATTGCTGTCTTCTTGAATAATTGGATCAAAGTACTGAGAGTAACTAAAATATGGCGTGAAGCCAGAATCAGAAATATAAGCCGTTCCCACGCTAAACGTCCACTCTCCATTATCGACTTTCGTGCGAGCACCCGTGGTAACATTATGTACTTCATTACTTGTATCGTCGTAACGTGCCCCCAATAACATCGCCCATTTATCGTTGATCAGCATATGATCTTGAAAGTAGACGCCGAGTTGCTGATTATCGATTTTCGTTCTTTGCTTATCGGTTTCGCTCAATGGTTGTAGCGTATTCGGATCGAGTAACATTATGTTATCCGAATAAGTAGGATTAAATACATTAAACCTAGGATCGGGCAAAGCTCCCATTGGTGTGTTTAAGAGTGCATTACCATCAGCAACGATAGGATCATTAGCAAAGTCCTTACCATCGATACTGATCATTTGAAAATCTAAGCCCAACATCAAGTTATGCTCAACGCTTCCCCAATTTACTTGGTGCATCAAACGATTATCAATATTAAAAGCATCGGATGACCCATCTTCTGTTGAAGCGCCCCGAAGTATGGTCTTGCGTTCATTTGATGGATCTAAAATCGGCCCCAAACCAGACACATCAGCCGAGTAAACGTACGAATACATTTGTCTCAACTTAACATCCATTTCACTGTAACGAGCTGCTTGAACAAATGAAGTGGTATCATTAAACGCATGAGAAAACTCATAGCCTAAAGACACCTGCTCACGCTCAAAGGTCTCCCAGTTAGGATTACCTATCGCTAAACTATCACTGATCTTTCCATTTTTGTTTGGCGTTAATGTTCCTTCAACTGGCAAAAATTGCAGATAAGGATCTGAGTCGTCTTTTTGATAGCTCGTTAGAAAGGTAATTTCAGACGTCTCATTAAATTTGTACGTCATTGATGGAGAGAGAAGAATGCGCTCTGCTTCTACCCCACTAATTCTCGTCCCATTTTTTCTCGCTAACCCTTGAAAGCGGAAAGCTAACTGCTCACTCACCTCAGAGTTTACGTCAAGAGAAAGTTGTTTACGGTCTTCAGAACCGTACTCCAAAGATACAAGCCCTGAGCCTCCATCAAATTGAGGTCGCTTACTGACGACATTGATAACCCCACCAGGAGGGTTTTGCCCATAAAGAACAGACGCTGCACCACGTAACACTTCAACCCTTTCTAACGCAAACGGATCTATTTGCCAACTATAAAAACCAGAAGAATATAAACGGGTACCATCTTGATACAGCCCGCTGTTCGCCTGTTTAAAACCACGAATAATAAACCAATCTTGCTTGTTATCTTCGCCGAAATAATTAGTTTGAATACTTGGTGTGTACTGTAGTGCGTCAGAAATGCTAATAGAGGCACGATCATCCATTTGTTCTCGCGTAACAACAGACACCGCTCTTGGAGTCTCATTGATGGCAATATCAGTTTTCGTCGCTGCCCGACTCTTCGCTCCAAGATAACTAAAATCAGGACCAACTGCACTGTCTTGCTGCTGTCCAATCACGACTATATTTTTATCTTCCTGAGCCAAGACATTTGGCGTTGATAAAGCTAATACAACCGCCATTGACGTTGGTGTCAGCATAAACTGCCGAGTCATATTATTCTCCTTTTTTGTCGGCAGCCAAACCAATCCTTCATGACTTCAGCGATCGCTGAAAGAAAAGCGAGTTACGGCATCGCCAGTTGTTTCCATAAAAGACAAACCAGAGGTTTTGCATAAGGCACTCGCAGTGGCATAGGTTACCAATGCCACTGCGAGTGCTTGTTTGTTGTATAAGTACTTTCTTCGTTGATGCTTAGCTCGTATCTATAAACGGCGTAAACCCCACATTAAATACAAACCGCCAATGAGAGACGCCATAAGCCCTGTTGGTATTTCTTGTGGGTAAAGAACTTGTCGTCCCAACCAATCGGCCAACAACATCACGCCGGAACCCAATATCGCGGCGCATAACATGTGTTGTGACGCTTTGTTAAAGCCAAATAAGCGAGCTAAATGCGGAGCCAACAACCCAACAAAGCTAATCGGACCAGCAACCAATGTCGCACTGACCGTGAGACAAGCAACTAAAAGAAGCAGTATTGCGCGTGAACGATCAACTCTAATTCCAAGTGCTTTAGAAGAAGCGGCACCAACAGGAAGAATATCTAGCCATCTTACGCAGAGAAAACTCAACCCTATAAAGACAAGCGCAGATAAAGACAATGGGAGTAACGTTTCAACCGAAACATAGTAGGTAGACCCAGACAACCAAGCCAATGCTTGATAACTTCTTGGGTCACCAGTGGCTAGAATAAAGCTCTGTATTGCATTCATCAGTGCGGTAATAGCAATACCAGTCAACAAAATGCGCTCCGGCTGAAAACCTGATTTACGGTTTAGCAGCACAATGACCAATACCGTCGCTAATGCACCTACAAGCCCGCCTAAAGAAAGAGTGAAAATTGACGAACTTAACCCAGTAAACATCGCGATGATCAACCCCATCGCTGTCCCTGAACTGATGCCGATCACTTCTGGACTGGCCATTGGGTTTCCACTTAGGCGTTGAATCATGGTGCCAGCAATCGCTAACATTGCCCCCGCAATTGCTGCTGCAAATAATCTAGGTGCGCGCCATTCCAAAAAAATCCAATTTTGGCTAGCAAACAAGTTTGTCCACCCTTCATTTTGCACAGCAACTGTGGCAAAAAGAACAACGGAAATTAGCGTGCCGATCAATGACAATAAGATCGCTTTAGGGTTTAGCTTGTAAACATGTTGACGATGCCGAGTTAACACCGTCTGAGTATGACCCTGCGTCTTTTGTGATAAGCGAGGTAGCAGCCATAACAGTAGCGGAGCGCCCAGTGCAGCCGTTGCTGCTCCCGTTGGTATAAAACTCGCCATTAGCCCCGGCAGTTGCTGAATAACCAAATCGGTTAAAGTCAATAACATGGCACCAATCAGCATTGATACCCAAAGCTTATGCTGGATTTTATTGATACCTATCAATCGAGTAATCGCTGGCGCTGCTAATCCGATGAAACCGATGATTCCTACTGCAGAAACGACCCAAGAAGTGATTAGTACCGCAAGCCCAAGACAGACAAAGCGCAGTTTGGCTAGCGAGACACCTAAACTCTTGGCACCTTGCTCGGAGAGTTCTAACAGACTTAACGGCTTTGCAAACACAAATGCGATAACCGTAGCAAGTGCGATTCGAGGTGCAAGATACGAGAAATCACCCCATCCGCTCTGAACAAGCGAGCCCGCTCCCCATATCATTAATCCATTCAGCTTTTCGGTATTCATCATCAGAATAACCGTACTTAATGATGCAAAGTACAGGTTTATCACTAACCCAGAAACGACGACAACCGTTGGAGATAACGCTCGTCGCCATGACAACAGCATCACCAACCCCATCGATGTCACACCGCCGATGAGAGCAACCAAATTAGGTGCTATATCCAACATCCAAGGGGCAAATAGCGTAGCTAACATCAAAGCAAAACTTGAACCGCTCGCCACACCTAATGTTGTTGGCGAAGCAAGAGGATTGCGCAGAACTTGTTGCATTAATACCCCAGCAACCGCTAATCCGGCACCAGAAATAATCGTGGTGAAGACTCGAGGCCACCAGCTAAAGTGAAGTAAGACGGAATCGATAGATTGAAAGTTAGGTTTCCATAAACTGCTAAGAGCCAGTGAGAATGAACTTGCTTGATACAATTGGAAAGCACCAATAGAAAAGGTAAATGCCGAAAGTAACACCACAAGGCTTAAAGGCATGGTTTTCATTGTTCTAACTCCTCGACCTTACTCGCCGTAACTAACTCCGCGAACCGAAGCGCTGAAGGCATAGAACCAAAACTCCAAACAGGCGCGACTTGCATGACCTTCTCACCAGACTGTTGAACAACGTATTGCCAAAACGGATCTTGAGAGAGCCGCTTTTCGCCACCGTGAGGCAATGGCTCAACGATAACAATTTGGGCCCTTATACCTGCTAACTTATCGATGCCGACTAAGCTGAAGCCCCAGCTATTTGTCTCTTCGTTCCACGCATTACTCAGCCCAATCTTTTCGATAGCCTGAGAGTAAAGGCTATTCTGACCAAAAACACGAACGTGCTTCGTATCCATAAACTGAATCATTAAAAGCGGCGGCTGGCCTTTGTTTATGCGCTGTTTTAGTAAAGAGAAACGTTCTTCATATTGTTGGATAAGTGCCTCAGCCTCCGCTTCTCTTCCTAGCTCTTCACCAAACCTCCGAGTGAAACGAGTAAGTACCGACCAATCTGTAATCCCGCTTTCATATAAGTCAATCGTGATAACGGGGGCAATATCGACTAAGCGATGCTTCATTGAGGAGAAATACGGGGCAATAAAAATACGGTCAGGTCTGAGCTCGTAAATACGCTCTATATTGGGTTGAGTTCTTAACCCTACATCCTTAGTTTGAGGTGGTAACGGTGGCGATTTTACCCAAGCATCGTAATCTTGCCCTTGAGCGACGCCTACGGGCACGACCCCTAACGCCAACATCGTTTCAGTTTGTGTCCAATCAACCGACATCACCCGAGATGACGCCTCAGCTACTGCTTGAAAGGAACTGACCAAAAGCGCACTAAGTGAGAGAGCGAAAGAGAAATGTTTAAGTCGAGTGTTTGTACTGCTCATTATTCAACCTCTAGCTTGGCATCGCCACCGGATAACCCGCAGGGTGGTCAGAGATCTTCATCTCTATCCCGTATATGTCCCTTAGCTTAGGTTCAGTAAACACCTGTTCAACATTGCCTTGTGCAATCAAATCACCTTGATGTAATGCAACGATATGATCGCAAAAGCGCGCCGCTAAGTTGATGTCGTGCAATACGATAATAACGCCCAAACCCAACTCTTTACTGAGTTTAGAGATGAGCTTCAACATATCGACTTGATGGCTAATATCTAACGCAGACAAAGGCTCATCAAGAAGCAAATACTCGGTTTTTTGCGCTAATAGCATGGCTAGCCACACTCGTTGGCGCTCCCCTCCAGATAGCGTATCAACTAAGCGATCTGCGTATTTTAGTGTTCCTGTCATCGCCATTGATTCTTCAACAATGTCATGATCTTTCTTGCTCAAACGACCAAGTAAACCATGCCATGGGTAACGACCAAAACCGACTAAATCTCGACCTAAAATACTGTCGGTCACCGGAAGATGCTGAGGCAAGTAGGCAATGTGTTGGGCGAATTTTTTCGCTGAGAGATCGTTAATGCTCGTTCCATGCAGAACCACGTCACCAGCGGTGTATGGCTGTTGCTGTGCCAGCAACTTTAACAATGTAGATTTTCCTGAACCATTGTGCCCAACAAGAGCGTATGTTTTTCCGGGTTCAAATGTCACATCAAACGCTTTTAGCAATGACTTGCCTTCAATCTCAAACTGGAGTGCTTTAGCTTCCAACATCCCTACTTCACCTAATAGCCATTCACAAATGAAAGCTAATCAACCGCTTTCATTCGTTCATCACATTTGCCGTTCTTATTCAACAGAACGATTAATAAGGGAGGTTTTATATAACAACAAAGATACAAATGCAAACCGTTGTCATTATCATTACATCAACAAGATCATTGAGAGAATTACTAAGCGTTAATGATTATTCGTTGCGGATGACTTCATTAGCGGATTGTCGGCAGGTCAACGAGAGCAGCGGTCTACCACTGCCCTCGCATAAATTTGAATGAATACTGCGGCGCATGAAGAAATGAGAAATGCCGCAGTGAATAAATTAATGACGAGCGTCAGCGCCAAACTCTACTTCTTTATAGATATCGGCCAGCGACTTTTTACCTTGTTTGTCTTTGGCTGAACGCTTTTTCTTCGTTTGATAATGGTATTCTTGCTCCTGAAGTGCTTGTTCGTGCTCTTTTGCTGACTCAACAAACTCAGGATTTGCAAGTGCTTGTTGGCGTAAGCGGTTTACTCTTTCAAGGGTTTCCCACAACATACTTCACCTCCAAACTTACTACTGTATATAAAAACAGTATTGTTTAAATATTCCTCCTCGTCAACATTTCAACTTCGTTACTGCTCTTCACATTAACCCCAAGCCTGTATAGTGCTCAGGATATTTGTGGATGATTTGCTTTATATAACCTTGATGCTCTCGCAGAGCATTAACACATTCTCGAGATAACCACCCCTGATATACCCATTTTTCAAGTTCTAACAATGCGTATGGGATGGACCACGCTTGTCTGTGCGGATGGTGCGTCGTCATAAAATCAAAGGCATTCGCGACAGCCGTAATTTGCGCGGCGATTGGTACATCGTCACTGGTTAAACCATACGGATAACCAGTACCATTTAAGTTTTCGTATTGATAAGTAACCATCTGCAAAAACAAAGTCACACTCGGGTGAACCGGATTTCCGATACGAGCCACTATGTCATCGGCCGAGTCGATGCAACGCTCAATATGTTGAATCAATATCGCCTCTTGTTCTTGTGTATAATTTGTTCGGCGACTAGCAATTTCAACTGGCAGCTGAATATCACTGAGCGCATGGAATTGAGCAAAAATACCAATATCTTCGACCATTTCATCATTCAGGTGATAACGATCCGCTAACTGCGTTGCGATGACTTGGCTGTAATACTTCATTCGTTTGGTATGCGCGTAAAACTCAGGGGAGTAGCCTGGCATCATACATTGCATTCGGTTCGCCAACGTTTCTATCGCGCTAACGACGTGGTCTTCTGATTCAACCGCAAATTGAATCATTTCGAAATAAGGTTTAAGACTATTCAACGCTTCTAAGCTAAACGCATTGGGCTGAGTGGAATTTAAAAACACAAAGCCTGTAAATGCTTTATTGTCGTAACAAGGAATCGCAACCGACGACTGGTATCCGTGTTTGAGTAAGGTTTGAACCCGAGGACAGTGATTAATATAGTGAAGGTCTTCGACGATCCGAGGAATCGCGTTTTTGGAGGCAATATTGAGGTGGTGGAGTTTACGGAATGCTGACTCATGGTGGGCTAAACACCAAGTGTCGAACTCACTTTCTGCAAATGATTTGAGCACATCTTGGTCTGGGTGATATTTAGCAAATGACACCCTATCAATACACGGCAAGTGCGCCTGCATCCTGCCCTTTAGCGTTTGCAGTTGCTCATTAAGCGGTTTTGCAAACGGGTAAAAACTCCGGTGCGCCATACTTCACCTCCACACCCAAGCAGAGAAACAAGAGAAGCTCATTGTGTTGTAAATTCAATGGTATTTTGAGCGGTTTTCTCCACTTAAATTATCGATATACCACAACTTAAGTGTACGAAATAAAAGCACATTTCTACCAATTCTTTCACCGAATATCTTACGGTAATTTGATCCAGATTAAAAAAGCCAACGAGCGAAACTCGTTGGCTTAACAATACTGATTGATTACGATGGATTCAGTAACTAGAGGTTATTCAGAGAACGTTCTAAACAACTAGCCCAGAGCAGGAAGCACACCCAGCGTAATTAACAGCTGAGCTAATACGATACCTGTGCCAGCGATACCCGTTATCACTAATGCGCCTTGGCCACCAGCTACTCGGTACTCTCCTGTAAAATCATCCGATTTACGAACCTTGATCACCATAACCAGAGGTAAAAAGATGGCTAAAATCGCTAAGGCAATCGCTGCATAGCCCAAAGCCATAATAAAGCCTTGAGGGTAAAAAAGTGCGAAGCCCAGCGGTGGGGTAAACGTCACGAGTGCCGCAACCAAGCGATTAGGCTTATCGTTGCTCCCTTTGATGGTGTCACCCAAAAACTCGAATAGACCTAAACTCACACCAAGAAATGACGTTAACAGTGCCAAATCAGCAAATACACCGACAATGTTGCCTAAGTTTGATTGGTGCACCGTCTGCGATAGTTGACCAATAAGCGCGCTCAACCCACCGTTTTCAATAAGTGTATTTTGGCTAACCACACCCAACGTCACGATCTGCCAAAAGATGTAAATCACGAGCGGAATCGTCGAGCCAATAATAACGGCTTTGCGCAAAGAAGAAGTATCGCCATCTAAGTAATTCACAATTGCCGGAATACTTCCGTGAAAACCAAACGAAGTAAAGATAACAGGAATCGCCGCTACAATAAGACCTTGCTCAATCGGCATACTCAATAAGTAAGATTCCGTAACGTTTGGAGCAAGAAAAGAAAGCACAGCAACCATCGCAACAAGTTTCATCGCGAACAACACGCGGTTAACTTTATCGACCGTACCTGTACCAACTGTCACAACTAAAGTCACAATCAAGGTAAAGATTATCGTTGATGTAGGCCCTGAAATATCAAGGTCAAACCATTGTGCAAGGCGGTCTCCGAACTGAGCACCACCGCCAGCGATGTATGCTGCACACAATGAGTAGAACAGAAAAAGCATCGCAAAACTTGCCACCCACTTGCCTTTTTGGCCTAGGATCTGTTTCGCTAAAGTATGAAGAGTTGCACTACTTTCTGCATGCTGATGAAGCTCAAGCATGAGTAAGGCAGTGAAAGCCATCAGAGCCCATAAACTGAGCATGATGATGATTGAAGTTGAAAAACCAATGCCGGCAGAGGCAAGTGGAAGGGCTAGCATGCCAGCACCTATTGTAGTTCCCGCGATAATTAGAGTACTACCGAATACTTTAGAACGACTCATTGTATATTTATCTTTACACTTTATTAGGAATTATCGGTATTAGATCGGGCAACGGCGTACCGAAACCAACACCATATTTGTAATGCTGTCGATATTGTAGGATCTTCAGCAGAAGATCAAGCAAAGTGTAAGGATAAAAAACCACAAGTGTAAATAAAAACTTACACACCACTAATATCCAACAGTAGCTGAGTACATTCTTCCCTGCTCATGAACTTAGGGACAGGGTAATTCCAGTGCGCCTCTTTCAGAATTAAATCTACAAGCGCATCAGCATCTTCGCGCTTAATGAGTGCACTTTTCTGCTTAATATCAATGCTTGCAAACAAAGACTCCACGTGCGTCAAAAAGTGTTGAGCACTCGCCTCACCTGACTGCCCTTCGGCCGTCAACGCATCGAGTTTTCTTAGTTGAGGCTCTATCTCTGACAATGAAAAGCGCAGCACAGGTAATAAGGCTAGTCCGTTTGCCATGCCATGAGGTATTCCATATTTCGCACCGAATGTGTGAGCAAACGCATGAACATAACCCAAACTCGCTTTCGTAAATGCTAAACCTGCATAGTAGGATGCCATGGCCATTTTATGTCGAGCTTCAACATCATCCCCTTGCGCTACGACCCGAGGAAGATGCTTAAAAATTAACTTAATGGCGGCAACAGAGTAAGCCCTAGTTTCTTGAGTAGCATTTCTCGACACATACGCCTCAATAGCGTGAGTTAATGCATCAACGCCAGTATCAGCCGTGATCTTAGGAGGTAAACCAATCATTAAGTTCGCATCTAAAGCTGCCATTAGTGGCACCAACTTTGGATCCATCAAAGGGGTTTTAATGTGTGAAGAGGGATTTGACACGACCGCAGCGATGGTGACCTCACTTCCTGTTCCTGCGGTCGTTGGAATAGCAAAAAGTGGCGCTGGCATTCGCCATACTTTCAATAGTCCAGCTAACTTTTTTATTGACCGTTTATTGGTAACTTTCGCAGCAATGACCTTTGCACAGTCCATTGCAGAGCCGCCACCCAAAGCTAATATGCCCTCACAATGAAAACGATGGTAAGCCTCTAGACCGCTTTCTACCTGATCATAGGTAGGATCGGGCTGTACTTTCGAGAAAACATCTAACTGCAAATCGAGCTGTGCTGCCGCTTCGAGCACCTTATCGACAATACCGACTTGGACTAACCCTTCATCGGTAACTAATAAGACGCGTTTAAATCCCAGTTCGGTCATCGATTCTAATAGCTCATTCATCGAACCAGGGCCGGAAAACAAGGTTGGTCTCGGCATAGGAAGGATAAGAGCTGCTATTTTTAGCCCTGCGGTGTAAGTCCGATATAAGCGATGCTTCAACATACGAAATCCTTTTCATTTAGAGCTATCATTCTAGCTACTTTTATCACCTATGCTTACTTTGCAATCACACATTTTTTAATTAAGTCATTCCATCAACACATAAATGCTGCTGAGGGAGCAATACCGTTACTTGCTCTCCCCACATCACGTGAGCTGTAGAGAAAATTATTTTTTATGATTTGCCATTAGCGTTACCTTAATAACTCACCCCTCTTCGGCTTCGCCGATCATAAAGTGGTTATTGAAGGTGCCTTATCATTCATACAAACTCAAAATATGAATTCTGCTTAATCACATAACGGTACGGTATATCAGTAATCTAATCCGAACATCACTTATAAAAATACAAATAAGAATGCGTTACATCATGATTTATTGTCGTTTTCAAATAAGTCAATAAAAGCAACAATAATCTTTCAAAACTAATACTTAGTTCAAATAACTGACTCTTAATCATGAGCTTCAGGTGATATTGTTATGCAACTAGGATTATTATCCGCCCCATAATTAAAACTACGTCTAAACGCCCACCTTTTTGGGGTCTATTCGCTGTCGTACCCAATTTTCCTATCACCTTCTGATTTGGGTTTCGCATGGGCTAATTAGCAATGTCGGTATAAACCATGAATCATTCTTGCCATTCCCATACGGACACGGGCTTTGAAGTCGATCTAAAACAAGCACTTATCTGGGTTGCTCGAGCACTCGATTATGTCGGTGTTGACGATACTCACCACAGCCATCGTGTCGCTTATATCGCTTACCAATGTGCTCGCGTCATGGGTTGGGAGCCAGAAAAAGCGGAGTTTTGTTACTTCGCAGGTATGATCCACGACTGTGGAGTCTCCGAAACACAAGAACATAAAATGTTACTTGAAGAGCTCGTGCCACAAGATGTAAAAACACACTGCTTAAGAGGGTACCGAAGCCTCAAGCAGTGTCGTTTGTTGCGCCAATTTGCGACACCAGTTCTTTACCACCATACACATTGGAGCGAACTAAAAGAGCTCGATTTACCGCCTTTTGAAAAAGAGGTGGCCGCCCTGCTCTACTTATCAGACCGCCTTGATTTTATGCGCTCAAAATACGTCATAAACTGCCACTGTGACATTGTCACACTTCATGAGGAATTGATTGCTGAGTGCATCATGGCAAACGTTGGAACCTTGTTTAATCCAAGCATGGCCGAAGCAATGGTTAAACTCGTCATGACCGACGCGTTTTGGTTCGCGATGGAGTCGGAAAATATTGAAACCATAGGCCTAAATTTTAAAAGCATTGATTGGCTTCAAAAACAATTAACCATCCAAGATATGAACAGTTTGGGAATGTTTATCGCTCAAATTGTCGATGCAAAGAGCCCGTTCACTTATCAACATTCACAAAAAGTAGCGGAATTATCTCGTTATCTAGCAATTAAGCTTGGGCTAAACGAGCACGACCAAGAAATGTTATATATTGCAGGGCTGGTGCATGATATTGGAAAGTTAAAAACACCAGATGAAATCCTTCACAAAGAAGGCTCTCTAAACAAACAAGAGTACACACGCATTAAACGCCATACCATTGATACTCAGCTCGCATTGCATAAGGTCTTCCCTAACGCGAAAATAGCGGAGTGGGCTTCCAATCATCATGAACGTTTAGACGGGTCGGGCTATCCCTATCACAAAACAGGCGACGAGCTCGATGTTCCATCGCGTATCATTGCTGTCGCGGATGTCTTCCAAGCCCTGTCTCAAGATCGCCCCTATCGAGGACGAATGACTCAAACACAGATCGCCGACATTATGGGTGAGCAAATAGCCAAAGAGGAGCTTTGCTCTGACGTTTATGCGGTATTAGAACGAAACATGACAGAGTGTTACGAACTCTCAACCGACGTTTAATCAAAACAGGGGCGAACACACGCCCCCCTTTTTTAGGATGATAAGACTAGGCCGACAAATAGTTACCTAGCAATATCAAGTAAATTATCTCGCACACCATTGATTCTGAACCAACCAGCGATACTAAAACGCTCGGCATTGGTTGGTAACACCTCATGTGGGAACTGCTCTGATAAGAATACGAACAAACGCCCTGAGCGTGGGGGAATGGTTGCAATTTTATTGTCATTCAAATCGTATACTACTAATTCACCCGCGTCTTCTTCCGTCCAGGATTCGTTCATATAAAAAACGGTCGTCAATCGACGGTTTTCGTTACCTTTGAAGCAATCTAAATGTTTTTGGTAGAAGTCCCCTTTCTCGTACTTGGCAAAATGAGCTTCGTACTCAAAAAGTCCAAGAAACAAGTGACGGTTCACTTCTTGGCGGATCTCTTCCATTTTATCCAAGTAAGAAGTAACAGCATGCCCCATATTTGGCGATAACCATTGAATCTTGTCACTACGAATAGATTCAATACGAGTAACATCATCGTTACGACCAATACGTGCTTTTTTCCAATTGCTTGGAATGCAATCTCGCAGTTGAGCCACCTCTTGTTCAGAAAGAAAGTCATCCCAGATGTAGTAGCCATTGGTTGCTAACGCATCGATCATTTTATTCATTATTTTCGTTCACTCGTGTTAGTTGGGCGCTCTATATAAAAAATCTGCGACACAACAACAAATGCGATTTTTTATCGAGACGACAACTAAGCAAAACGAGAATTAAAATAGACGATACAAGATACAAAAATGCCGCTCATGTGAGCGGCAATGTCGTTTGTTATTGACGAGCTTCTAATCTCGTTGCTCGAATTCGCAACGGACGAAGACGCTTAATGCTAGGACGCTGTTTGTTTTTTAGCTGGATATGACAAAGTTCCAGGATCAAACCAAATGCCATCGCAAAGTACACATAACCTTTATTGATATGAATTGCGAAGCCTTCTGCCATCAATAAGCCACCCAATAAAACGAGGAACAGCAATGCCAACGTTTTAAAGCCGGGATAGCGCGTCACCAGATTATTGATTTTTTCAGCAGTCATTACCATCACGATTGCAGACGAGACAATCGCCGCGACCATAAGCGGGACATCACTTGTCAAACCGACGGCGGTTATCACCGAGTCCATTGAGAATACCGCATCCACAGCAACAATCTGCAGCAGTACTACCGCTAATCCAGTACGAGCATGAGTCGAGTGGCCAGATTCATTGTGATTTAGCCAGCTCCACAACTCTTTCAGGCTTTTTGCCAATAAGAATGCACCACCCGCGATCATGATCACGTCTCTTCCGGTAAACGCTTGGTTTACGAAGGAAAACAGTGGTTGAGTCAACTGCATAATCCAAGAGATAGAAAAAACCAATGCAATACGAGCAATAACGGCAAGGCCGATGCCAAGGTTTCTTGCCAGTTTACGTTGGTGCTGTGGCAATCTTTCACATAGGACGGAGATAAAAACGACGTTATCAACGCCTAAGACAACTTCAAGCGCAAACAAAGTGGCAAAAATCGCCCAAGCCTCTGGTTGCATGAAAAGTTCTAACATGAGTACGCCTCCAATGATGAGAAGACATACGGTGAAGGGTTCTGTCGACTAAAGGGGTCGTCCATTAATTATTTATACCTCTGTTACTTAAGAATCTTGAGTAAATCACCAAACAATTAACAACACAATGGCTATTTTTAATAGGTAATGACGCCTTTTCATTCGTACACAAACTATTCAGCCCTCGCACTAGAAAGATAAATGAAATAGAAATTCTAAAATTGAGGAAAGGAAAACGCCAAAGATCTAACAAATCCAAGAGAATTCTTTAATCTTACAAAGCGCAAGTTATTTTTAAGCAACACGTTAAATACATTGAGCTCAAAGCGAAAGATGCTCATTTACGAGATAAACAATAGTAAAAATTTGTTTCATCCTGATATACTGCCAAAAATCATAAGAAACCATGCTATTTATGGACTACATTGCTCTTTCACGCATTAGCCTAAAACATCTCACTGTATTGCATATGTTGTTAACCACTCACAGTGTTACCCTTGCCGCAGAGCGCCTGTGTGTAACACCTTCGAGCGTCAGTAAAACACTTGGGCAATTACGTGAAACGCTGAAAGATGACCTTTTCTATCGCGATGGTACTCGCTTGGTACCAACAGCATTTGCGCTGCACATTGGCCCCTCAATCCATGGCATACTCTCTAGCATGAATGGATTATTACATCAGGGCTCATTTAATCCAGCTTACTATCAGGGCAGTTTCTCATTAGCTATGCGCGAAAGTTCGTTTGAGCTTTTTGCCCCAGTTCTACAGCATTTATCTCAGCAACTCGGTAATCACGCACATTTGAATGTTCATGCAAAAGAGGAAATGAGTTTCGATGCGTTGGTAAGAGGCCAAGTGGACTTTTTGCTGCTTCCACACGATCTTAGTCAGCCGCCCACGCAAAACAAAGACTTGGTATGGCAAACCATTCTGAAAGACGAAATGGTTTGTTTAATGGGACCATCAAACCCACTCTCTAAACAGCCTTTGTCTGTTGAAAGCTACCTCTGTGCAAGACACATTGGGATTCATGATAAAGATCTCTCACAACCTTATTTCGAGCAGAACCTCACACAAAGGCACTCGAAGCGAAATATGGCTATGCGTGTAGCGGATTTTGGCTCAGCTGCGGTGATGTGTCAGCACTCAGATTACTTGTTCACCTGTTCCAAACTTTGGGCAAGGGCGGCCATGCAAGCAAAAGGCTTGGTTGAACAATCCCTTCCATTCGATTATGGGCAGGTAGCCTACAGCCTCGTTTGGAACAAAGCGAGCTTGAACGATCCGGCTTTAAAATGGCTACAAAAACAATTGCTCGATGCCTGTGCCATGCTAGACGCTAGACGCGTGCGATGCGTGAGTAAGATAACGAATCAAAACTGCATTACGTGAGTATAGTCGGCACTGCGATGGGGTTACTCACGTAACGTAAAAGTTCTGATTTTAAGCGTTCGATATCATGGCGCGAGCAGACATCCCAAGTTAGCGCCTCCCCCATGACTCCGTGATGTTGAAATGCATTTAAACGGATAAGCACCGATTCAGGCAAAGTACTCAAATAGCGCCCAATCGCTACGATTTCTATATCTAAATCACTTTTCCCTGGAATATGCAGTAACCGAACTTCATACAATTTTTCATGCTTTGCGAGGTACTGAAGCGTTTTGAATACACGATGATTATCACGCCCAGTTAGCCATTGATGCGTCTCTGTCTGCCACGATTTCAAATCGATCATCGCACCGTCCAGAAAAGGAAGCACACGCTGCCAACCTGTCACTGATAAAGAGCCATTGCTGTCGATGAAACAAGAAAGGTGCTGTAACTCAGGATCTTGCTTCATCCCTTTAAACAGCTCAATAATGAAAGGAAGTTGTAAGGTAGATTCCCCACCGGATACTGTAACACCACTGATAAAAAAGCGATGCTTGCGTATCAAATCGAGCATTATTACCACAGAGTAGTCAGTAATTTTTGGATTAGATTGGTTCTGACATATCTCTATACAATGATCGCAGTGGGTGCACTCCTCTTTAAGCCAAACAACGTTGTTGTTTTCGTCGAACTTCAGTGCGTCTGCCGGGCACTCACTCACACAATCACCACAGTGATTACAATGGTTTATTGTATGAGGGTTATGACAGTTCAAACACTGATAGTTACAACCCTGTAGAAAGATGACTAGACGATTTCCTGGCCCATCAACACAAGAGAAAGGAAGGATACGAGTGACTTTTGCCAAAAGGCTTCCACTTCGTCTAGACATCTTGTTCTTTCCTAAACCGACCTTTACGCCTGCGTGTAGGTCGGTGTCATTTCATGACTCACCACACGTGGTGAGCGATCTAAAATCCCAGTATTTTTTGCCGCCTCTGCTCCCAGAAACGTCGTATTGGTTCTCGAACCTTCTGCATCATATTTTGCGATATCAGAAAGCTTGACCATGTATCCCGTAACGCGAATCAAATCATTTGAGGCCACATTCGCGGTAAACTCACGATAACCAGCATTTAACGCCCCTTTGCACAAATTGAACATCGCTTCTGGGTTTGATTTCACCGTTTCATCAATCGTCAAAATATCGCTGATACCTGCACGATAATACTGGTGATGCTCAGCTGTTGCTTGTACATAAGTGACAGGGTCTGGCTCCGTGCCATAAGGAAGACGCACACCTGGCGTAACGCCAAGATCTAAGCTAATACCACCTTGAGCATGTAAGAGCGCTTTGCCATCCAAACCATATTTCACTGGGGTTGACTCCACTAGTTTCGCCAGTGTGGCTGAAACATCATGAGCAAAGGCATTCGCACGTTCATCTTTTCCGTACTGCCCCGTTTGGCCTTCTTTTTCGAACAGAAGATTCACCGCTTCTGCCATACCATAAATGCCATACATTGGTGCGAAACGGGACTCTTCAATCAACCCTTCTTGCGTCAAAAATCCTTGAAAGAAATTGGACTTTTCATGCAAGTGCGTACTTCTAGCGTCCATCAACTCAACCATTAATTGATGGTATAGAGGTAAAACACTGTTTAAGAAGTCGTTACAATCCGATGCTCGTTCTGCGACTTCTTTTAGGTTCATTCGCACCAGCGTGTTTGAACCACCAGCCAGTGGCAGTGAATTGTAGCAACTTACAATACCAAAACGTGAACCGCTGTAGGCTTTCGAGTGCACAGGGTAATTGGCAATATGAGGCTTACTACACTCGCAAATATTCTGCGTCGCTTGACGAAGTAAATCATCAGGCGTGACCGACTCGTCGTACATGAACGTAAGATTTGGCGCAATCTGCTTGAGCTCGGCGTCCACTTTTAAAATAGTGCGACAAATAACGTTGTCTGTCGGTCCGACATTCACGTGCATAAACGCATCTGGCAATGTGCGATCCAACATGATCCAAAAATGTTTTAACTTTTTGTAAATTTGATTCTCTGTTAGGTCGCCTATGTAAGGCAGCAAGACATCATCCAACTGACCTAAATACACCGGAATATTCGTTACCGATGGAACATGATGGTAAATGATGGTGAGCATATTCAGCGCATCATCGAAATCGTCAGCTGGAAGCAACTCTAGATACTCAGAGCCTTGCGATAGGAACTTAGCGTAATCAGGCAGCACATAGCGTGGTTTGAAAGGTGCATGGCCTTCAAACATATCACAGATGATTCCTTCATCCATTGCTTGTCTTAGCGATGGGGAAATCGACATGTAAGGAATACATGCTTCCGCCTCCAAGGCCAAAAAGTTCGACTTTTGTTTTGGAGAAAGACGAACATCAGTCGCAATGTCTAGAAAACGTTGTTGTAGTTCAGAAAGGCTTTTCATCTGAGATGTCCCTGAAAAAGTAACCACAAACCCACAAGATAAAACATGGATTCTACCCCTAAAGAGCAACGTGATTTTACTCCGGCTTACCTGTTGCCACTAATGAAAATAAACAAAACGTCTATTTCCATAATGGAAATAAGCTAACGCTAAATTAGGTTATTACAACTTACGCTATTGAAATAACCCAACCATGCACCAAACACGTGCTTTCTCATCGGTTTGCCGTCGACAACATGACGCCCGCGCTAATAAATACTCCGCCAGTCAGGCGATTGAACAACTTGGCTCTTCCAGCGACAAACAGCCAGTCTGAAGCTTTTACACCTAATAATGCATAAAATGTTAGCCAACTTAGCTCAAACACCACAAATGTAGATGCAAAAATCGCGTATTGAGCCAGCAAAGGCGCAGAGGGATCAATGAACTGAGGAAACAAAGCGGTAAAAAAGACAATCGCTTTCGGGTTACTAGCACCAACAATAAAACCACTGGTGAACGCGCTGAGCGTATTCGAGGAGCTTTGGACGGCTGCCGTTTTGTTAAAATCCGTTTGAGAAGAGCGCAGCGCTTGAATGCCTAACCAAATTAAATAAGCGGCACCACACCATTTGATGATATTGAAGACCAGCTCAGATGAGGCAATCACAACTCCTAACCCGGTAAAAGAAAGCGTTAGTATAATAGTGATCGCTGATAAACTGCCTAGCGCAGTCATGAGGGCAATACGAAACCCACTGCTCACACCTTTACTTAAACACAGCAACGAGCTTGGCCCAGGCGATGCAGTAAGCACCAAAACGGCCAGAGTGTAAAAAATCCATGTATCAATTTGCATTGGCATCCCTTCCCGCAAAAAGTAGAGGGTTATATCTCAATCTTTATTGAGATATTCCTAGCTCAGTTTCCATCCATGAAACTCGATTCTTTAATAACCACCTAATCCCTACATAATTTAGAAACCATTAATAGATAGTTATGCAATCAAAATACGCTCTGCATGCAAGGTTGTAAAGCATGTTTATTTTTCTTAATCATAAAAAGGCTTGGGATCGATTTCTAACGATGACGGAGCGACTGCTCTTTCTATTTTGTGTAGACTATTTTTCAAATCGACCATCGCCACATCGATATAACGCTGATATTTGCGTGAGTAAAAACACTTCACTTCTGGCTTTAAAGCTTGAGAGTCATTTGAGGACCAAACAATACCAACACGCCCATCACTCAACTCAACAATAGAGCCCACTGGGTACACCCCAACGCAATTAATGAACTTGTAGACTAGGTCTGCATCTAAATGAAATGGCGTTAAACTCAACAAGATTTTAAACGCTTCTGCTGAGCTCATGCCTTTTTTGTAGCAGCGATCGGCCGTCAATGCATCGTAAATATCAACAATACAACTCATGCGGCCGTGAATCGGAATCTCATCGCCCTTCAAGCCTCTAGGGTAGCCATTGCCATCTAACTTCTCATGATGCATCAAACAGACATCGCGACTCACATCACTAAGGCCCTTTACATGGAGAATAATCTCACCAGCGAACACTTGATGTAGCTTCATGTGTTCAAACTCTTCAGGTGTTAGCTTTGCTGGTTTATGCAAAATCTTGTCATCAACTTTAATTTTACCTACATCATGAATGATGCCACCAATAGCGAGCTGCTTTAATGTCTGCTTATCTAACCCCAAGTACTTACCAAATGATACTAAAAGGCAAGCCACATTGACGGAGTGTTCCAACAAGTAGGAGTCTTTTTTTCGGAGTGCAGAAACGCATTGCAACGCATCTGAGTCGATAAAAACGCTTTCAATGACATCATCGGCCCAAGCTTCTACCTCATCAACTTCAATGATTTTGCCTTCAAAAGTTTGATTCAATAGTTTCTGCGCCAGATCTTTTGCTTCCGCAATTAGCTTTTTGGCTCGTTTATGTTGAACATCTCTCGAGCGATAAGCGCGTTGAACCTTCGAAAAGTCAGAGGACTTGGGCTCTCGCTCCTCTTCTACGGCAACAATAGATTCATCCACAGGCTTAAAAACACACTTCTGAGAAGATAATGTTTGATCTACCCAAACATACTTCACGCCGCTCGCGGTAAGCTTCTTAATGCCCTCTGGGCTAGATATCCGCCCTGCATTGGCTAAATTTACACGCTTGTTGTGCTCTATCGCGGTAACAAACATACCAACGCCGACATCAGCGAGCGCAATTTTGATTGAATTTTTTGGATCGTACTGCATAAAAAGAAAGCTTACTCGATATTAACGGCAGTATTATAAGAGATTTGATTAATTGGCGTGATAATAAATTAGAATTGATTACTATTAATGAGCATCCTGCCAATTAATAACCCATCGCGATCACTAAGCCCTTTTTGTTAATATGGTCTTTAGCCTAGCAAATATACAGATATGACACTCAAGAACAGAACCTCTAACCGACACGTCTTAAAATAACTTGAGGATAATTATTCATAAATATTTATAGATTGCGGACAGCATCAATAACTGTATTTTATAAATGATTTTTACTGTTGACTATTTTTTATAAATGTCGATGATTAGCCGCCTAATCTTAGTATGTTATTAACCTAGTAGCGCATAAAATGATAGCCAAACAATTTGAACTGATACTTTTGTGATTGTAATGTACGCCAACAGATCAACTCTATGTTATCAAACCCCCACACTCATCTCTGATGCTAACACGCTCGAGGAGGAAATATCTTGACCACCATATTTGACCAACAAGCCTCAGATAGTGACCGAGAGTTCCTGAAAATCGTTGAAGAACGATTCATTCATATCTTCGACGTATTTAACGAAGGCCTCTTCTACATGGATGAGTTTGGTACCATGGTATTTTACAACAAAGGCTTCTATGAACAGCTCGGTATTAACGCTGGCCGAATCAGTTTAGAGCAGTGGTTAGAGCTTGTTCATCCTCTTGATCGAGAAAGGCTGTCCACAAGGGTCGATGCGCACATCACGACCAACAATAAGAGGGTTACAACCACTTACCGAGTGCGTAAACCCAATGGACAATACGTCTGGATAGAAGGCGTAGCCATGACCAAAGAAACAGAACATGGCCATTACATGGTTGGCAGCCATCGCGATATTTCTGAGCGTAAGCTGATGGAAAGTTACATCCATCAAGTTGCATTTCATGACAACGCGTCAGGCATGGCTAACCGCGCCCATCTCTTGCTGGATATCGAGGACAGTGTACGTACCACCGATTCTTGCGCGTCTATTTGTTATATTCAGATCGAAGACATCAAATCTTACTTGAATCAATATGGCAGTGAACTGGTCGATGGGTTAGTAGAGAAGTTGCTACAAACTCTCAGTCACTTGCCCTCTCCAAACAGCTCGGTGTATCGCGTGCATGATGATGACTTTGCGATTTTGATTCACGATGAGTGCTCAATAGAAGCGCTACAGAGTTACGCTGAAAGTTTAAAACAAACCTACCATGAAGCGGTGATTGAAGAAGGCCAATACCTAGGTAGCAACATTAGCATTGGTTTGTATCCTTGTATTGACCCTAGTCACTCCGCAGAGGAAATTTTACGTAAAGCGGCAAGAACTTGTCAGTACGCGAGCGAACAAAATAGAGACCGCGTCGCGGTCTACAGTGAGAAGACGCAGCATGCCGTTGATCGCTACTTCTTTATTGAGCAAGGTCTTAAAAGTGCGCTAGAAAAACAGACATTAAGTGTTAAGTTCCAGCCAATTATTGACGCCAAAAGCTCAAAAGTGGTGAGCTTCGAATCACTAGTGCGCTGGCGTAGCAAAGAGTTTGGCGAAATTTATCCCGACGAGTTTATCCCTGTAGCAGAGAACAAAGGATTGATCGTCGAACTGGGATATCAAGTATTTGCCAAAGCGTGTGAATTCATCAAAAACTACCGTGAACGTTACCAAAACCAAGTTCGTGTTAACGTGAACGTTTCTGTACTTCAGTTGATGAACAGCGAATTCCCTACGCGAATTAAAGCCATGGCGGATGAAGCAGGCGTTGACCCCGAGTCTATTGTTTTGGAACTGACAGAAACGTTTATTTTGGATAATAACCAGACGGCTATTGCCCCCCTAAGCACGCTCAGGGAGTTAGGTTTTGCACTCTCGCTCGATGACTTTGGCTCTGGTTACAGTTCATTAAATAGCTTCTTCGACTTGCCGATGACACAAATCAAAATTGATAAGTCGATGGCATGGAAGACACTGACCAATCGCTCCTCTCAAGAGTATTTGAAGTTTCTTATCACTATGTGTCAGGAAAACAATATTGAAGTGGTGATAGAAGGCATCGAAGACGCAAAAATGTGTGACTTCTTTTCCGAGATGGGCGTCGATTATTTGCAAGGTTATTGGTTCTCTAAACCACTCTCTGTTGCCAGTGCCAGTCGCTATTCATTGAGCTAAACCGTTCTTCGGCGAAATAATCCCAGAATTAACGCTATTCCGCACGGCCACGTTAAGCATGCTGAACTACTCACAGTAAATTTCAGACACTAACTGGCCGTGACGAAAACAACCTTAGAGAGCCTTGATTAACGTAGGCGCTCAAAAACAACACTCTGATCTAAGTGTTCGTGATATTGAGTGTAATCTAAGCCCATATCAAAGATATATTGAGTCACCAAGTTTCTAACGCACTCAATCAATTGGCTCGCTTGCCATGGCTTCTCAAAGTAGCGATCAATACCTGCGGAGTTAATCGCATTAATGGTATCCGTGTGCGTCGCCTGCCCCGTCAGAAGCACTTTACGTGTGCGAACAAAACGACTGTCTTGTGATACCTCTGTCAGTAGTTCCACTCCTGTTTTACCTGGCATGACATGATCGGAAATTATTAATGCGATCATCTCGCCTTCTGCATCAAGCTCATCCATCAGTTCTAGAACCTCACCTGCGGATTCGCAGTCTTCGATATTCAACCACTGATGTAACGGCTCTAAATCTTGTAGAACCGCGCTTAATACCTCTCGTTGGTCATCAACGCAAATTACATTAAGCTTTTCCATGTTCACCCTCTACTGGTAACTTGATTCTAAAAATTGTTTTTTCACTGTCGCTCTTTACCACAATAGAGCCGTTATATCCGGCGATAATGCGTTTCACAATCGACAGCCCTAATCCTAAACCAAACGACAACCCACCCTTTTTAGTGGTGAAGTTTGGCCGGAAAATTTTTCTGCGTGTCGCTTCATCGATTTCTGGTCCGTTGTTAGCAATCGTGACCAAAATTTTCCCCTTACTCTCTCGAGTATGTATTTCGATCCCCGGATCTTCGGTTTGACCAAGTGCATCACACGCATTCTTTAAAATATTGACCCAAACTTGTACGAGTTCGGTTTGAGAGCCAACAAAGTCCGGCAACTCCGCTGGGCTAAAACGTACGCTCACGCGTCTTAAGTCACTTTGCAATAGGGCCAGCGCTCGATTGATTGAGTCATTAATATTAAACGCTTCATCCAGGTCGATATCCGTACGCCCCAATTGTTTCACTGAACGTACAATGCCAACAGTATGTTTAGAGGCGATACGCAAATCATGAAGGTCTCGCCCCATTTGCCAGAAACGTATCGCTTCTTCGGGTCTTTTTAACCAATGCTCCGACAGGAAATTATTTGGAACGGCACGTGCGAGATCACGCGCGAGATCCTTAGGTAAGCCGTAATATTTTTCGAAGTGACGCCCCCGCTTTCTCGCTTCGCTGGAAGAGACTTTCTGTCCTTGCATCAAACCAAAATCAAAAAACTGACTCGCTTCCGGATGAACTTCTTCAAGCAGTTCCATGATGACCGACTCGAGTCGCTCAGATTTACTGCTTACCACACCAATAGCATTGTTCAACTCATGAGCAATACCCGCGGCAAGCTGTCCTAACGTTGTCATTTGCTCTGCGGTATGCAGCTTTTGTAACGCTTTTTCTTTAGCCAAGGCCTCTTGCATTGCACGCCGTTGACGCCGAGATAACTCGTTCACCATCACTGGCATAAATTGTGTCGTCAATGGTCCGTATGTCGCCTCTTCCACCGCGGGCGTATCACGCTGTATCCAAGCCAGTTCAACATCGGTTTGAGCAATAACTGTCGAAGAGGCCGTCCATGTACCAGAAAAGAAACTATGTACGCCAATAAACGCACCTTGAGACGCAGAAAATACCTGAATTGGCTTCTTATCATCTTCCGCATAATAGCCAGCCAACTCTCCTGAAAGCACGTAGTACAACCGATCGTTGTAGCCAGCTTGCTCAATAAGCACCGATCCGGATAGGACCGTTAATCGGCGTTCAAGATGGTTAAAATAGCGTTGTACTAACGCATCTAGTTTCGTTTCGTACATGGGTTACCCAATATGCCCAACGGTATGTAAAATCCAAACCATAACAAAACTAAGTAATACACCAATCACGCCCAGCACTGCACCGATACGAGCCATTTGGCTGCTTTCGACATGCCCAGTAGCATGAGCTAACGCGTTTGGTGGCGTACTGATTGGTAACGACATACCGAGTGAAGCGGCAAATGTCACGACTAAGATCAGCGTCACTTCTCCACCCAATGGCGTTAACGAAGTCATCGAGGTACCTAGCGCAGCCATAATCGGCATAAGTAAGTTTGCAGTAGCCGTATGCGACATGAAGTTTGCCATTAACAAGCACAAGAAAGCCGCACCAAACAAGACCACATATGGCGAGAACTGATCAAACGGAATACTGTGTACCACCAGCTTCGCAAGCCCTGTTTTATCCAGAGCAAGACCCAGAGCGATACCACCTGACACCAACCAAAGCACGTCCCAAGAAATTTTCTTCAAATCTTCCTTGTTGATAATGCCCGTCAATGAGAATACCGCGACCGGAATTAATGCCACTGTGTAAGAGTTCATCCCATGTGCTGACCCCATCAACCAGAGAATAATCGTACCTGCGAAGGTGACATAGACAATCATCGCTTTTGGTGTTTTCAAAAACTTGCTCTTAATATTCAGATCAATGGTGGTTTGCTCGGCTTTATACAAAAAGCCAATCAGAAACCACGCTAGCGCCATCATCACAATGACGAATGGCACGCCAAAGACCATCCATTCACCAAACGTAATTAAGTTATCACCAACCAAATATTTCAGCGCGATAGCATTCGGGGGCGTGCCGATTGGTGTACCAATACCACCAATGTTGGCGGCAACAGGAATACACAAGGCAAACGCAATTCGACCGGGATCTTTAGGTCCAAATACCGCAATCACAGGGGTTAGAATCGACAACATCATCGCTGTTGTTGCGGTGTTTGACATAAACATGGAAAAGACAGCGGTGATCAACATCAAACCCAACATAACGAACTTTGGGTTTTGCCCAAATGGTTTTAGCAACACGCGCGCTAAGTTGACATCCAGCCTGTACTTTGTCGCCGCCATAGCTAAGAAGAACCCGCCGAGGAACAGCATAATAATCGGGCTAGCGAAAGTCGCCATTATCTCGTTATATTGCAACAGCTCACCAAAATGTGGCTGCCCTTCTTGCAAGCGAAAAAGCACGATGCTCTTATTCGAAACCAGCAATAATTCGAGCACAATGATAACGACCGAAGTGGCGTAGATTGGAATAGGTTCAAACACCCAGCAGAGTGCAGCAAGCAAGAAGATTGCGATCACTCTCTGCTGGACGATAGTAATGCCATCAAATGGGAATGCAGAGAGGGGCATTAACCAAATAAGCAATGGTATCAATGTTGGAATAATGTATTTGAGATAAGGGCGCATAGTACTACTTCTCTTCCTGAGATGGTTAGCCAGACACGTTTGGCGTTTGGAACGCCATTACCCACCGCAATACCGAAGCTTTTAGGCTCTGACTAAGCCTTCAGAGACGAAAAATGCAGTAATGGCTTGTTCCAGAGAAGATTATGCACACTGTTTTCAAACAAAACTTTGGTGCGAGATCAATGAACTTGTTTTCACATTGGAAAACATTTTATATCTGTGTTCAAGCTCACTAAATGCTCACGATTTCAGTGAAATATACTTTTCCATCATAAAGTTAGTTAAGGTTTCTCCCCTAACTTCAGCACGTTGCTGAACCTTAACTGTGAACCCCATTTTCTCGTAGAAAGGTCGTGCAGTGATACTCACTTCAGAGTACAGTCGCTCTATCCCCTGTACTTTCGCCTGTGAAAATAGAAAAGACATCAAATCACGACCAATACCTTGGCCTTGATATTCATGGTGACAAAAGAAATGGTCAATCAAGCCGTCACTTTGCAAATCACAATAGCCAACGATCTGCCCTTCTATTTCCGCGATATAGGATTGAATAGCATCCATTGTGCGTTGCCATGAATTGAGATCAAAGTCTGATGGGGCCCAAGCTGAAACTTGTGATTCGGTATAATCGCGACGATTAATGACTCGTACAGTGTGGTAAAAAAGTGTCCACAATATTGGAGCATCCTCTGTGCGATAGCGACGTATTGAGAGCATCGATTCAACCATTCCTATTCGATAAATACCAAGTATTAACGCAAAGTAATACTGGTGAACTCATCATTTTCAATACCAACCACTAAAGGCTTTTCAAGCTGATCGCTGTTCATCAATACGGTGGTATTTAGCTCTCGACTTGATCTGCGTATTTTGCTTTTTCTGATGATATGTATATTCACAATGTAATCGGAATATTCCTTCGTGACTCCTCCAGAAAACTCCACATGTTCACTTTCATTATCTTGAACCACATGAAATTTTCGATTTGCTTGAATATCAGCGCTGAGTGAAGAGTCACCATAGTTCAGTACAACGGACGTTGGTTCACTATCTTGATTGGCAAAACAGCCAAATGCGAACATGCATAATGCAAGTATACTTTTTGATTTAAACATTGGTTATTCAATTTCTAGTTATTTTTCTGCCATTTGCATTACCAAACAGCACTCCTTCCGTAATCGCCCATTGTGCCACAGGTGTACGCAAGTCTCTAAATACAGTAAAAGGATGTACGATAAAATTCCGCTAAAAATGGGGAGATCACAATACATCTGAGGATAAACCAGCCTATTTAATCGCCACCAACAACACCCAAGCAATTGTTTTTATTGAATTTAAAAGTAATAAACAATGTAAGCCATATACGTACAAGCTCTTACTTTTTCATACGCAACTAAGCAAGTTAATAGAGAGAGACAATATTGTCTATGCCACATGTTACAAATCTGCTTACCTCATTATTACGTATGACCCGATATTGTGGCGCTAGCCTTCCCTTCTTTTTAACGAAGGGAAGATTTAACAATAAGGCTTGCACCTATTTTATAGCTAAAATCAATAAAGCATTTCCAACATCGGTTGGTCTAGGAGCGATCAATGAAAAACTCTCTCAGTTTTACTCATCTATTAAAAGTTGGCTTGATATCAATCGCAGCTTTGATGGGTGGATGCACTCAAGGAGATTGGCGTACCGCAAGCAGAGAACCTGCCGGTATCGCGCCTGACCCTTCCAATGTGAAACATGCCGTAATTGAGTTTTATGCCGCAGATGCATTTGGTTGGCGAGGCTGGTTTGCGGTGCACACTTGGTTTGCGATAAAGCCTGAAAATGCGAACGAATATACCGTGTATGAAGTGGTCGGGTGGCGCGTGAATCGTGGACAACCCGCTCTGTATCAATACCAAACGGGCACACCAGATCGCTACTGGTATGGTGCGAAGCCAGAAAAAATACTCTCAATACAAGGTGAAAAAGCCGATAAACTTATCCCAAAAATACAAAGCGTTATCAACCAATACCCTTGGGCTGAAGAATACACGTTGTTTCCAGGACCAAATAGCAATACATTCCCGGCTTGGGTGGGCAAGCAAATTCCAGAGTTAGAACTCGACTTGCCATTTAGAGCAATTGGTAGCGGCTACGCCAACGAGTAAAACAAAAGCTTGGTAACTGGCGCGTTTTACGTTCAGTGCATAGCACTATACCTATTGTGCGTCTTCACCTAACTCGGTTCTGTTTCTTCCGTTGCGCTTTGCTTTATACAGAGCGTTGTCAGCGTCTTTCATTACCGCTTCAATTGGCATATCGTTGCCTTTCCAGTGAGAAACACCAAGTGATACCGTTACCTTACCAACGACCAGGAAATCGTGTTTTTCTACGTTATGCCTAATCCGCTCAGCGACATCAACCGCGTGATGAACATCCGTCGCTTCAAGGAACATCATGAACTCTTCCCCACCGGAACGGCAAAGATGATCATTCGCTCGGGCTTGCTCTTTCATCAACTGAGCGAATTCTTTGAGTAGATTGTCACCCACATCATGACCATAGTTATCATTGACGCTCTTAAAGTGATCAATATCCAAAGCTAAAATAGAAAAAGCGGTGTTTTCTTGCTTAAACAAGCCTAGAACTTTGTCTAAGCCGCGTCGATTTAACAACCCAGTCATCGCGTCTGTTAGCGTATCCAATTGCAGCTTATCAATGGTTTTTGAAACGATACCAAACGCTTTGAGAAAACTGAGCTTCAAATGTGAAGCCTCAAAATACCAAGACTTAACCAGCTTCAAATCATCGATGGATGAGGAGTGCTCTTCTACTCCTCGAACAGCGCCAGCCAATTGCCATAATGGTCTTGAAATAAGTAGAGAGAAGAACCAGATCAACAGCAGAGTTAATAAACCAATTGGAATCGATTTGAAAAATACACTCCACATCTGCTCATCTAGCACCATTAACGTCATTGATTTCGGGCGCTGAGCGACAATTCCCCACCCTGATGATTCAACTGGTGCATACCCTGCTAGCATTTCAACACCGCGAGAGTTCACAATTTCTTTGTTACCACGCTGACCCATTGTCACGGCGTTAATTGCCATATTATCGTTGATCACTTCACCAACCCGCGATTTATCTGGGTGGTAGATCAGCGTATTGCTTTCGTCCACAACGTAAAGGAAAGAGCCATCTTTGTAAGCATGCTGGCTAAGTAATTCCGCAAGAATATTGTCCTTCTCTAAATAGATAGTACCGCCGATATAGCCTAAATATTCATTGGACTGAGAAAATATAGGGTATGAGATCGTTAACAGATAATTTCCTGCGGGTGAGATGAATGGCTCAGTGACAACGGGCGCTTGAGCATTTAAAGATTGACGTTTTCTTTCACCAACGAGCTTTACACCTTTAACCTGAAGTGTCTCTGGTGATACAGAAATAATGACGCCTTTCGCATTAACGACAACCACAGAGTTGAATGATTTGGTTTGCTTTCTCAGCCTCTCCGCCTCTTCGTCAAGAAACTGAGCATCGTGCATCTTATCTTTTAGCAAGTTCGCACTGTATTTTAGCTGCGACATTGAGCTTTCTATGAAAGAGTCCGTCATTTCTGACATTTTTTGCGCATAAACGCGGTTGGACTCTAACGTGTTATTGATGATGAGATCTCGTTGCACTCGATAGATCGAATAAAACGCATTGATCAAAGTGACAAGCACACTGAAAACACACAGGATTACAATAAGGTTTCTAAGATTAAGTTTTTCTTTTCTTCTAAAGGACATTTGCCAACTGCCAGCTTCGATGGCTTTTTGTATGAATGAGCGTATAGGTTATATGAAATCGATTTAATTTTCAGATAGGAAGTTGGGAGCAATATTAAATATTTTCTCACATAATAGAACGCAAAATGAGCTAATAAGAGAATTCAGTGACACAAAATAAATGCCGTGCCACTGTAATATCGCACAACTTTAAGCAAGCTCTGTGCTCGTCATTACCATTGTCTTTAATACATCGACAACAAGCTGATGATCATCTAACTGCGGTAAACCCGATACCGTCACAACCCCAATTAAACCAGAACCCATGATTCGAATTGGGAACGCGCCACCATGAGCACAATACTCACGCGCATCGAGATGTGGCTGATTTTCAAAATCACGCTGCTTTTGCTTATTGTATAGCGAGAGGTAGTAAGAGCTGCGACCATATCTCAATACTGAGTTTCGCTTTCTACGAACCCAATCCAAATGGTCAGCGCACGTTCCTGTCATCGCGTATTGAAATAGCGTTTGTCCAAAACCGTAGACCTCAATAGCCACAGCCGCGTCACAGGCTTCCGCCGCTTCTTTTAAAGCTAAACCAATAGACCACGCAACTTGATGGTTAAACTCTTTCAATTGAAGCTCATGCTCTTGTTGAGCGACGAGCTCAAGCGTTAAGCTCATGATTTCACCTGAATCGTTTTACCCGTTTTACTGCTTTCCAATGCCATCTCAATCAGAGCGATATTCTGTACTGCTTGAACGGCAGGAACCGGGTTATCAGCACCCAGGCGAATTGCGTCCGCCACACCAACAAAATAAGCTTGATACGCACCTCTCTCCGTTTTGATAGTTTGCGCACCGTCTTCGTCGTAGCGGACACCGTATAACGCCTCGTCCTCTTCCGACCAAGCATCGTTCTCCGGTAATCGGCCTTCTTTTAAGTAACCTTCTTGAGGATCTAATCCGAACTTTTCATATTTAGCCTCAGTACCCAATACTTTATAACGCAGGTTTGGTTCTGGGCTGTATAAGTTTGAATGTAAATGCACAATATGGTCTGGGTAATGAAGCACTAAGTTGTAGTAATCAATCGTCGTCGCGCCCGGACGCATCATTCGACACTGTGCGTCTATCGCATCTGGCAAACCAAATAACACCAAGGCCTGATCGAGAAGATGGGGAGCAAGATCGAATAAAATACCACCGCCATCTTGAGCCTGCTCTCGCCAGCGTTGACGAACTTCAGGACGGTAGCGATCAAAGTGCGACTCAAACAACCTCACACCACCTAACTTACCTTGTTCGATAAGCGATTTAACGGTGAGAAAGTCGCCGTCCCAACGCCTATTATGAAAAACGCTCAGAACCAATCCTTTTTCTTCTGCTAAGGCGATCAACTCATTCCCATCTTCTATGCGCGTTACAAACGGTTTTTCAACAATGACATGTTTCCCATTGTTCAACGCGCGCTTTGCGAGCTCGTAGTGCACGTCATTTGGCGCAGTGATGATCACAAGCTCAGCGTCACTGTCATCGAGTAAAGTATTGGCATCAGCAAACCACTGAGCATCTGGCCAATCATTTTGGACCGCTTCCTGTTGACGAGAACTTATTGCGCTCAACGTCAAGTTTGGCAGTGCTTTAATGAAGGGTAAGTGGAAAGTTTTTGCTGAATATCCGTAACCAATCACGGCGGTCTTTACGGGATCGTAAGCCATACTAAGATTCCTTATTTCGGTGAAACAACAATACATTCAATATCATTGTGGTCGAGAAGTTGTTGAAAATCTGATTGAGGAGCATGATCGGTAATAACGATGTCGATCTTTGACAAATCACATACATGGTGAAAATTGTCGCTTCCAATTTTGCGGGATTCACAAACGACAATGACTTGTTGAGCTTGCTCTATCATGGTTTGTTTCATGGTTGCTTCTAGCTCATTATTTGTCGTCAACCCTCGGGATGACAACGCGCACACACCAATAAACGCCTTATTCACATGATATTGCTTCATTTGTTGTTCTGCTTGTGCACCCAAGATCGCTCTGGCGTAGGGGTCAAAGTGTCCACCTAAGAAATGGACGTCCATTGATTCACTTTTTTCAGCAGCGATTAGTACGTCAATACTGTTGGTGACCACGTTGAGCTTATCTTCTTCACAGCGTGCTTTTTCTACGTAAAGTGGGAGCAAAGATAAGATAGTACTGGTATCAACAACAAGGTGGTCACGCTCATCCACAAGCTTAGCGGACGCTTGAGCGAGGCGATGTTTAGTGTCGCTAATTGCTCGACTGGAGTACGCCTCTGTAGAGGAAGATATCGGGGCAAGCATGACGCCACCTCGGATTCTTTGTAATCCCGGTAGTTGGCTCAACTTAACTAAGTCTCGACGCGCTGAATCTCGCGAGATGCCAAAATACTCGCAAACTTCCGATAACGTTATTTTGTTTTGTAGCTCTAGCTTGGCTCTGAGCTCTATCAATCGCTCTTCTTGCGTCATTACTTAAATTCACTTAAGTGGTTTTAAGCAATAATGCCACACAGCAATCAAATAACCAATACGGACACACGCAATATTTGCTTATGCTTATACCAAACAGCATTGTTAAGTTCAGGAGATGAAGAGCGTTTTGCTCATCACCCCCTATCACAAAATGTTTGGTGTAATGTTTATGTTGGCTGGGTCGCTATTTTTTCATCGCTTCTTTAAAAACTTGATTCCAATCTTGTTTCATATCGACAAACAGCCAACCTTGCTCTTCACCCACTTTAAATGATTTGTCTAATTTCCCCACGTGAGAGTCTTTATCATACGCCCATTCACGCTTGTCATCCGTGTGATGGATAACCGCTGAAAATCGTGGGCCAGACCCCGCTTTAGTCCACTCTAGCATTTGTAAGTCACCGTCAGAATTACCAAATGCCATCACCGGGCGCTTACCAATGAAGTTCTGGATCGTGACAGGCTTCACCGCTTTATCATTCACAAAATCAATTTCTGGCAAGCGTTGAATCGTTGGCTTTCCATCAACGACCTGATACTCCGCTTTTAATGTCGTCCCAACGATATTTTGCGTTGGGATCCCGTATACTTCTGGTGCCCAAACACGCATGAAATCAATGCCACCTCCAGAAATTATATAGGTCTGGTAGTCATTTGCTCTCAAATAGTCGAGTAACTCAAGCATCGGTTGATAAACCATTTCAGTGTATGGCTTTCCCGTCGTAGGATGCACGGCCGTTTTCATCCACTCCTTCACTTCTTGATGGAACTGATCAGTCGACATTCCGGAGTGAGTCGCCATAACAAGCTGCATCACCCCTTCAAGGCCTTGCTTGCCAACCCCCTCCAAGTCACCTTTTATTGCCGAAGCAAAAGGTTCTGTTGTTTTCCAATCAGGATGCTCAGAGGCCATCTCTTTCACTTTATCGATCGCAAAAAACAGCTGTAGATAAACGGGTTTTTCTGCCCACAGCGTCCCGTCATTATCAAACGTAGCGATCCTTTGGCTTTCAGGAACATAAGCGTCCGAGCCTTGAGTCGTCGTTTTAGTAACAAACGCCACAATAGCTTGCTTCGCACCGGTGTTGTTCCATGACGGCAGAGGATCTTGCACATCAGCAGCAATGCTATAGCTAGACAGAGCAAAACTTGTCGCAAGGACAATCACCTTTAACTTTATAGCCATTTTAATTCCTTATATTGAGGTACGGGATGCAAATCCAAATGAAAGTATAGTTCACGATTAACAAGCGCAATTCAGAGCAACATATGCAACGACACCAGAAAGTGACCTTGTAACTAGAAACACGCTTTAATTAAAGAAGCTTACTGATAAAGTGTTGAGTTAGCTGGCGTCAACCTGCTCTGAAGTACTTTGACGTCCCTTTTTCTGATTAAGCTCATCAATCACGTAATCCGGAGCCACTTTCTTAAGTTCCGCTAAACACTGTTCAGACTTGGGGTTGTCGTAACGAATGTAGATATCACACACTGCATAAAGCTGCTCCGGCGCGCCAGAGATCAAATAAGCTTTTTCAAAAGCGTCCACAGATTTTTTAAGATCTAACTCTTCTTGCAGAACACCATTTAAGTACCAAAAATAACTGTTGTTCTTCGCCATATTAGCGGCCTTTTCAATTTCGCTAGCGGCATCATGCTTCTCACCAAGTCTTACTAGCGCCAATGACTTCGAGTAATGCAAAGCAGCGTTATCAGGAAAAAGTGTGATTGCTTCATCAAGTACTTGGATAGCTTGTCGATCTTTTTGTTGCGCTCGAAAATTGTCCGCATAGCTTAACCAGACTTGCGGGTTACTTGGCATCAGCTTGGTTAGCTCTGGATAAATCAATGCTGCTTTGTCCCACTCTCGATGCCAACGATATACATCGGCAAGGAGTAATCTAGAAACGTTGTCAGTTTTCTGCGACAAGTAGGATGTTAAATCAGTCACCGCGCCTTCGAGTGACTGTTGCTGCTCCGAACTTAAACTGGCGTAATCTCGAACCAAGTTTATCGCTGCGGTAATTCGAACCATTGCATCGTCATCACTTAGCAACGGGGAAACCAGACGCCAGCGATGCTCTATCATATAGGGTTGAGCTCCTACAATTGCCGCTTCACGAATTCCAGCATCTGCATCTTTCAAACCACGAGCGACGGCAACCAAAGCGTTTTGGCTGGGGTAGTTGGCCAGTTCACGTAAAGCATCAATACGCTTTTCTGAAGACAACTTTTTGTTTTGTGCATCATAAGACAACTTTTCGACTTGCTGTGCTGGCGTCATAGGTTCTTCTTGAGATGCTATCTCAACGGGTGAAACTCTATCTGAATTGAGCGGAGGTTTATCTTGAGCCCAAACGCCTTGGCTTAACGCTACACTCATCGTGAAAGTTAAAAGTGACTTCGTAAAACGCGTTATCTTTTGCATTGATGAGACCTTACTTTTATAAAACTGGACCAGTTGAATCTTAGAACTTAGTGTCAAAAACAGGTCGATTAGACGCTTTCAGGTGCAAAACCTTATCACTGTATTTACCGTGTACCACAGGGTTGCCCACCGCTCGTAAAATGTACGCCATTGATTTGTCGACATGCGCAAAAAACTTCTTCCAACCTGCACATAGATAGTTAAGGCCGGGCTCACCTTCTCTGGTGCGAATAAATCGGTTTTTAGGGCATTCTCCAAAGCATGCAAACTGATAATCACAATTAACACACTGCTGAGGCAGTGTACGACTTTTAGCAAACCCGAATTTCTGCTGGTCAGGGCTATAAGCGAGAGTATCGAGTTTTTCGCGGTGAATATTTCCGATCTTGTATTCCGGGTAAACATAGTGGTCACACGCAAAGACATCACCGTTTGGTTCCATTGCTAAACCTTTGCCACAGATTTCACCTAGCGTGCATAGTGGGTTTTTTCTTCCCATCCATGTTTCCAAACTCGCTTCAAAATACTGTACAAAAACGTTACCAATATCATGCACGACCCACTCATTGAATATCGCGATAAGGAAGTTACCCCATGCTTCATCCGCCACACAAAATGGCTCGACAACCGAATCCTTGTGGCCGGGAATCAGACGTTTATCACCTTGCATTAGTTGATCATTGGGCTTCCAAGTTTGTGGCGCTGTTGTTCTGAAAGTTTTCTGCTCAACAATCGGAATAAACTGCATTTGAGGGGAACGTACTTCATCTCGTAAGAAGCAATACACTTCCAATGGGTTTCGGCTGGTCAAGTTGTTCACACACGTGAGCGTTGCAAACTTCACTTCATGCTTATGTAATAGCTCAACGGCGTTCATCACTTGTTTAAATGTGCCTCTTCCCGCTCGATTTGTTCGGTAAGCGTTGTGCATCATCTCAGGGCCATCGATGCTTAAACCGACAAGAAAGTGGTTCGCTTTTAGAAACTCGCACCACTCATCATTAAGAAGCGTGCCATTAGTCTGAAGATCATTAGAGATCGTAATACCATGAGGGCGGTATTTATCTTGTAATTCAACAATTCTTTTGAAGTAATCCAACCCCAGCATGGTTGGCTCTCCACCTTGCCAAGAGAAGATAATTTCAGATGTGTTCTGCCCTTCTATGTATTGGCGGATATAGCTCTCTAAGGTTTCGTCATCCATTATTGGCGAGCACCCTTGCTTATATTCCAACAAATCTTGTTTGCTTAAGTAATAACAATAAGTGCAATCGATGTTGCAAGCAGCACCAATGGGCTTTGCCATCACATGTAAACGCTTAGATGCTTTTCCGTTGAACTGCGGCCCTTGAGTTATGTGCATTCATCACCTTCTTAGTTGCTAACCTGTCCCCAATGATGTCAAACCTAATCATCGAGTTAATCGCCTAGGGTGATGATAATGTTCAATTATTCTCGGCGCTTGTTATAGTGTGTATAACCGTTTGTTATGGTTTTGCTTGCTAGACTTTTTGATCAAAGTCGTTGACGGAGTTGCCGAATGAAGCATCCCAAAAGTAAGATTATTTCCCTTGTCTCAGCCATATCGGTCACGCTGATAATTAATGGGTGTGCAACAACCCCACCAAACTCTCTCGCTCAGAAAATCGATCAAGATATGGTTCTTGTCGAAGGTGGGCAGTTTACGATGGGCGCAGATAATCCATCAGCCAAAAAGTCAGAGGGCCCAGCTCGCACTGTTAACGTTGATGGATTCTATTTGTCAAAATTCGAGGTAACTCAATCGCTCTTTGAAGTTGTCACTGGCTCCTCTCTAAGCTACTTTCGAGATCCAAATACACCCGTCAATAATATTAGTTGGCAACAAGCCAATTATTTCATTAAGAAATTGAATGAAAAAACGGGAGAGCATTACCGTCTACCAACAGAAGCTGAATGGGAGTTTGCCGCTAAAGGCGGAATTTTAAGCAAAGGCTTCACTTTTTCTGGATCAAACAATATTGACGATGTGGGTTGGTATGCGAATAACTCGCACAATAAGGCTCATAAGGTAGGTCAAAAGCAACCAAACGAGCTCGGGTTGTACGATATGACAGGTAACGTAGGCGAGTTTGTGATTGATGCTTTTGACGAAGGTTATTACAAAACAGCGCCCAGTGATAATCCGGTAAACGCAAAAGAGGAAAAAGAAAGCCTTGCACACAAGTCTGTACGTGGCGGCAGCTTTGCTTATGACGCAGACGAATCTGAAAACTATCGCCGCGATTTTGCCAGCCAATCCGTCATTATGTCTGACATGGGCCTTAGACTAGCGAAAGACGTATACTAAACTAAGTAGAGAAAGTGGCGCGATAAAGGCTCCACTTTTTACTATTGGTGTTTAATCTCTACAGATTCGCAATAGATGCTTTCAGCTGATCAATAGCCTGCTTAGGAGCATAATTACTCAGCTCTTTTAGACACCTATCGAAAGCAAAAGCGACAACGCCTTTTTTATGATTTCTCGCTAGAACTTCGCATTGAGCATATAAATGTTGAGGGTTCCCACCGACTTTAAACGCAGTCTGCAATGCCTTACTGGCTTCCAGAACGTCACTTTTTTCCAAAGCTAGACCATAAACATACCAGTAGTGAGCGTTAGTCTTTCCTAATTCTGCGGCATGTTTAAGTAGAGCTTTGGCCTCATCTTCCTTGCCTTGGCGTAACAAAGAAAGACCGGCACTGTAAGGTAATGAGCTGGATTTAGGCTGAGCTTTCATCCCTTGTTGTAACACCCAGAGCGCAGCTTTTTCTTTCCCAAGGCGTCGATACAGGTCCGATAAATTCACGTAACTATTTTCGAAATAAGGCTCGATACTTATCGCTTCTTGGTATAACGCAATTGCCTTATCGATTTCGCCTAAGCTGCGGTATACATTTGCCAAATTGGTTCTACCAAAACCACGATCGGCGTTAAACTTTTGAATGTCCATGTACTCTTCAAGCGATGGTTGAATCCTATCTTTTTGTAACGGCGTCATTTGCGCATAGCTGGTCACTAATACCGAAGCCGCCTCCGCCCTCACTGAAAGTACGGGATCATCCAGCAGTGGTTCTAAAATTCGCCATCGATCATGAAACTCATAACCAGACGAGCCCGCGACTGCGCCGAGCCGAATCATTTCATTCTCATTTTTAACGGCCCTTGCGAGCGAAACAGTCGTATTTTGGTCAGTATTGCCGCCCATTCGCTCTAATGCAGAAGCTCGTATGATGTCTTTTAATGATGAATCCTGAGCAGAGTAAGCCAGAGCATTCGCCGCCCCTTTGTGCCCAATTGCATCGGCATAAAACGCGACAGCAAAGTGTTGTTGATTGCGGTATTGAGAGTGAGGAAACCATTCGGCTATCTGCGCATCCGCCCACTGGTTACTCTTATCCTCATGACAAGACGTACATACATTGGGCGTATCGATGTGTTTGCTCAAGTCAGGTCTAGGTACGTGCCAACTGTGGTCTCTACGAGGATCGACTTGCATATAAATCGTTTCTGGCATGTGACAAGTCGTACATTGTGACGCTTTGGATCCCGCTTCATGGAAGGTGTGGTTTTCTGGGGTATATTCTGACGCAATATGACATTGTGAACATACCGCCTCTTCTGGGATGTTTAGTTTTGCCGAATGAGGATCGTGGCAATTGGTGCATGTTACGCCTTTTTCAGCCATTTCAGACTGAAGAAATGAACCGTAAACATAGTCTTCATCGTAAATTTGGCCATCGTGGTAGTAGAGTTCTGGAGTGATCAGGCTTAACCGATATTTATCGAAAAATGAGCCTTGAATGTGATCACCAGTCTCATTTAACTGCGTTCGACGGCTGTGACATTGTGCGCACGTCTGAACTTGATTTGTTTCTGCGATTGCTTTTGGTTGTAACGTTCTATGGCCCTCCTCAAATACCCACTCGGTTACCGCTTTAGATAAATTTCGGTCAAAACCATAGTGACTATCTGTATCGAAAAAGCCTCCTGTAGATGCGACGTTTTTCGCCAACTCGATGTGTCCACTTGCAGGGCCATGACACGCTTCACAACCAACATTGATCTCGGACCAAGACGTATTGTAGGTATTTTTGATTGCGTCATAGTTCTTCTTTAAATTGGTCGAATGACAGTCTGCACACATGAAATTCCAATTTTGCCCAGTGTTAGTCCAGTAAAACTCATCTGTCGTTGTTGTCTCTGGATAAAGGTGAAACCAGCGCTGACCACCTTCCGATTTCGTCCTTGAATCCCACGCAAAAGGAATGAGCTGTACACGACCGTCTTCAAACTCCACCATATATTGCTGTAACGGTTCCCAGCCAAATGTGTAGCTAATTTTATAATCATGCCATTCACCATCAGGGCCTTGAATATTGACCCAATACTCCTCGCCTTGTCTAAAAAAACGGTTGGGTTGCCCATCATGCGTCAATGTGCGGTTATCAAAATCACCTTGAACAGATTCTGAGTTTGCATGTTTCATTGCCATATCGTGATGAGAGCCCTTCCAAGCCTCCACCTCTTGTTGGTGACATTCCGCGCACGTTTGCGTGCCGACATATTCCAACCCAAGCTTCGTGGTATTTTGGGAACTCTCTATCACTGATGCCTGGGAAAAAAACGAACCACTCACCATGACGATACCCAGAAATAGACACCGAAACCGACCTGCCCACTGACTCATAACTATCCTTAGTATTTAGATGGTGCAACTTGAATCAATATAGTCGCTAACCCCTTGGTTATACAAATAATTAGAAGTGAAAGGCCTTCAAAATGAGTGCTCCATTCTTCGTCCCCCGATTAGGGAGTATCTCGGTGTTTTTGCTGAAACTTTATTCGTCTCACCAGCAACCTGCTCTGGTGTTCATTAGTGACCCATCTCTATTTTTAAAACCTCCCCAAATCATCAAAATGACAAGTATTTTTATTTAGAAACAAATAGTTAAATACCCTCAATAACTTATGGTTATAAAGAGTATAAGAGGATTTTTCTATACACATCATTAACTTATGCAGCACCTAAGCACAGGGTTTACTTGTGCTTCTCGTTACTCTCAACCACCTGGAGTTTTTTATGGCAAACCAATTGAGAAAAATCGCAGTAGGCGTCGGACTGTTAGCAACGTCCAGCGCAGCGATGGCGGCAGACAAACCCAACATACTTGCAATTTTCGGTGACGATGTCGGTTACTGGAACATCAGCGCATATAACCAAGGTATGATGCGTTACAAAACCCCTAACATCGATCGTATCGCGAACGAAGGTGCTTTGTTTACAGACCATTACGGCCAACAATCTTGTACTGCCGGTCGAGCAGCATTCATTACTGGCGAAGAACCATTTCGCACTGGCTTGCTGACGATTGGTATGCCGGGTTCCAACCATGGGATTCCAGATTGGGCACCAACTATTGCTGACTTACTAAAAGACCAAGGTTATATGACAGCTCAGTTCGGCAAAAACCACTTGGGCGATCAAGATAAGCACCTACCTACCAATCATGGTTTTGATGAATTCTTTGGTAACTTGTACCACCTTAATGCAGAAGAAGAGCCCGAAACCTACTATTACCCTAAAGACCCAGAGTTCCGTAAAAACTATGGTCCTCGTGGTGTAATTAAATCTTATGCCGACGGTAAGATTGAAGATACTGGCCCAATGACGCGTAAACGCATGGAACACGCGGACGAAGAGTTCCTCGAAAGCACTTTATCGTTTATGGAGAAAGCGGTTAAAGCAGATAAGCCTTTCTTCATCTGGCATAACTCTACGCGCATGCACGTGTGGACCCGATTACAAGAGAAGTACCGAGGTAAATCCGGTGTTAGCATTTACGCTGATGGCATGTTAGAGCATGACGATCAAGTCGGCGTATTGCTCGACAAACTCGATGAGTTAGGCGTTGCTGACAACACCATCGTTATTTATACAACAGATAACGGCGCAGAGACCATGACTTGGCCTGATGGGGGCGCAACCCCATTCCACGGTGAGAAAGGTACGACTTGGGAAGGCGGTATGCGTGTGCCTCAACTTGTGCGTTGGCCAGGTGTCATTAAGCCAGGAACGAAAATCAACGAAATGATGGCTCATCAAGACTGGTTGCCAACATTGTTGGCGGCAGCTGGCGTTCCTGACGTGAAAGAAAAGCTTGCTGAAGGTTACAAAGCAAATGGTAAAGACTGGCGTGTCCATATAGACGGCTACAACTTCATGCCATACTTCGAGGGAAAAGAAGAGAAAGGACCACGTGAGTCTCTGCTCTACTTCACCTCAAATGGTGAACTAAACGCAGTACGCTGGAATGACTGGAAACTTCACTTTGCAACTCTGGAAGGAAACCTAAGCGACGCCGTGCGATCTGTACCAAACTGGCCTAAGATCATTCACTTACGTGCTGACCCATTTGAAAAAGGTCCTAGCGAGTCACAAATGTATCTACGTTGGATGGCAGACAACATGTGGTTGTTTGTACCAATTCAAGACGTTGTTGGCGACTTCTTTAAAACGTTACCTGAATACCCAATGCAACGCGGTACAACTATGAACCCTGCTTCTTTAAATTACGACTCTTTGCAGATGCAAGAAAAGATGCAGCAGTTAGAAATGCTTCAACAGGAAGTGAATAAAGTTAAGTAATCTAATTAATCACTCTAGATTGCGTTACTGAGCCAGCAGCTCTGCTGTCTTATCTGTATCTCTACGGACACACTTAGCTCGGTAGTTTACTCCATGCAAAGCGGGCCTATATTGAGAACACAGAAAAACAAAAAAGGAGAGCAAACCTGCTCTCCTTTGTATTTTAACCGTGAATAAACTAAGCTACGTTAACCGATTTAGTTAAACTATTGCTCTGAAAGAATTCATCATGCAACGCACAAATCGCACGCTGATATTCTTTATCACCCACTACGAACTGAACGTTTACATTTCTCATTGATGAGTGAAGTGCAACTGGCGTTACGCCATTGTTCATCAAAGAAAGTACACCTTTCGCCAGTGTCTTGTTGGTGTCAATTTGAGAACCGATGGCTGAAATCAGCGCGACCATACGGCCTTTAATCGACGCATTCGGATAGCGTTTTTCAGCTTTATACAATACTTTGTTCAAGCTATCAGTACTGCCACCTAGATAGTAAGTAATAGAGTTCGCGTTCATCTCTTTACCAACTAAACTTACGCGAGCATCAGAGATAATTTCCATTAATTCGTAGCTAACGTTATCGGCTTTTCCCACCATCGCTTGGTCAAACAAATGCAGTGCAAACACTTTTTCTTTACCTGCGATAATTTCGACTTTGTCTTCTTCTGGGCGGTAGCTTGAAGAAATCAAAGTGCCTTCGTGTTCAGGTTCAAATGTATTTTTAATCTGTAGCTCAATACCACTCTCACGTAAACCTGCGGCTGCATTTGGGTGAATAGCTTCCATGCCAAGGTTAGCAAGTTGGTCTGCTACGTCATAGTTTGTACTACCAATTGGCAAAACTTTTTCAGGACCAACAACACGCGGGTCTGCAGAGCTCAAGTGATATTCTTTGTGAATTACCGCTAAATCCGCTTTTGTTATCGCTGCAATTCGGCTAAATGTCATCTCACTATAACCTCGGTCATAAGTGTGCATTAGGCCTTCCTTACAGTAAGCATAACCTGTAACGATTGGCAGTTCTTTTGACACATCGATATCAGCAAACGCATCACTGATCGATTCATCAAGGCTTCTTGGCGCTTGATTGTCCCAACCGGACAGGTCAACGAACTTAGCGTTAATACCCATATTTTTTAGTTTCAGTGCCGTGTTGTAAGCACTGTGCGCCTCACCGATAGACGACAGAAACTCTCGAATTTGAGGCAAATACTGACGTAGCGAAAACTGACCGTACTGACACGTTTCTAAAATGTTCGCAATACAGTTTTTTGCTTCAGCAATACGTGAGCGAATGAATTTATCTGCACGGATACGATTCATTGGGTCCGCGAAAATATTTTCATTTGTGAGCAGCATACGGCTTTCTACATATGCTAGCGCTTCTTCCCATTTGTCATCACGTTTCGCGATAAGCTGATAAACACCTGGCTTACTGGTTTTTTTACATTCGAGTAGCGCGTCGGTCATACCGCCGTATGCAGAAACGACAAAGATACGATTGTATGGCGATTTAGGACGAAGAATAATGTTGTCGAGAACAGCATCAAATGCTGTCATTGATGTACCGCCGATTTTTTCTACGGTAAATGTCATGATAAGCCTTTTTTGATTGGTAACTTTAAAAGAAAAAAGAAGAGATAGTTGATCGTGGGGCGACAAGCACCCCACCTCTATCTTTTAGTCAACGAGAGGATAAACACCATTTTCATCGTGCACTTCAGCGCCGGTAATTGGTGGGTTGAATACGCACGCCATTACCATTTCTTTATTCTTATAAGCTCTCAAGTAGTGCTCATCGTGTTTATCAAGGATGTATAACGTACCCGGTTTAATCGGGTAAGTTTCTCCACCAACGACTTCAATTTCACCTTCACCGCTCATACAAAAAACCGATTCTAGGTGATTTTGATAGTGAATGTGTGTTTCAGTACCTTCATAAATCGTAGTAATGTGGAAAGAAAAACCCATGTTGTCATCTTTCAACAACATACGGACACTTTCCCAGTTATCTGAAACCACACGTCGCTCACTGTTGCGACACTCATCGAGTGTTCTGACGATCATAATTAATAATCCTTATTAAGATGCTTGTTTGAAATGTTTCGCAGCGATGGTTTCCACTGCACTTTCAAAGATGCTTAGTCCTTGGTCTAATTCTGACTCGCTAATCGTAAGTGGGCAGAAGAACTTAACGACTTCGTCGTCAGGGCCAGCTGTCTCAATTACCATTCCGTTTTCGAAACAGTTTTTCGCGATTTCAGATGCCATATCACCGTTGATACACTCAATACCAACCATCATGCCGCGACCTTTTTTCTGTACAAACATTTGTGGGAAGCGACAAACACAGCGATCAATAACAGCACTTACTTTGTCTGAACACTGCTTGATGTGTGTTTCAAAGTCATCATTTGCCCAATAAATTTCTAAAGCTTTCGCCGCGGTAATAAATGCATGGTTGTTACCACGGAACGTGCCGTTATGCTCACCTGGCTTCCACTGGTCTAACTCTGGTTTAAGTAGAACGACGGCCATTGGCAAACCGTAACCACCGATCGATTTCGATAGCGTCACGATATCTGGTTGAATACCTGACGGCTCAAAGCTAAAGAAAGTACCTGTGCGTCCACAACCAGCTTGAATGTCATCGACGATCACAAGAATGTCATTGGCTTTACAGATTTTGCTCAAACGTTGTAACCACTCGTTTGAAGCAGCATTTAAACCACCCTCGCCCTGCACAGTTTCAAGAAGTACAGCGGCTGGTTTATCCATACCTGCAGAGTTGTCGTTCAGCATGGTTTCGAACAGAGCTAGACCATCAACGCCAGCGTAACCTTCAAATGGAATACGAGTGACGTTACTTAAGCTAGAACCGTTACCTTGTCTGTGATGCTGGTTACCCGTTGCAGCCAGTGCGCCAGCTGTACAACCGTGGAAACCGTTGGTAAATGCAACGACGCTGTCGCGACCTTTTACTTTTTTCGCTAACTTAAGTGCTGCCTCAACGGCGTTAGTACCAGTTGGGCCAGTAAACTGGACTTTGTAGTCCAAGTTTCTTGGTTTAAGGATGTAAGTATCCAACGCTTCAAGAAACGATGCTTTCGCTTCTGAGTGCATATCCAAACCGTGAGTAATACCGTCCATCTCAATGTACTCAAGCAGTGCTTGCTTAAGTACTGGGTTGTTATGGCCGTAATTTAGAGATCCCGCTCCAGCAAGGAAGTCTAAGTATCGTTCACCTTGTTCTGTTTCCAGCCAGCAGCCTTTCGCTTTACGAAAAACGACTGGGAAATTGTTTGAATATGAGCGTACGTTGGATTCCTGCTTTTTGAAAATATCCATGATGAGACCGTTTTTAATTCCTATTGTTTGAGGATTATTTGAGAGGAATGCGATACAAATATTCTGTATCGTGTTTGCCTTTAAAGTGGGCTTCTTCGTCCAAAAATGTGCTTACTTGGCCAGAGTTGCCGTTCATCGCATCTAACTTTTTGAACAATGCCCAAGAGGCTTTATTATCTTCCGTGATGGTAGTTTCTACCGATTTAACACCGCCCAATTCCTCTCGGGTGAGAAGTTCTTTCAACATGCGGAATGCTAAACCGTGACCTCTAAAGCGAGGTGAGACTGCAACTTGCCAGACAAATAAAACGTCTTGCTCGTCTGGTTTCTGATAACCGGAAATGAAACCTGCGATTTCGCCTTTTTGCTCAACCAAAATACTGGTTTTGCTGAAATGCGTAGACTGTAGGAAATTGCAATAAGATGAGTTCATGTCCAATGGAGGACAGTCTGCAATTAAGCTGTAAATGTCGTCACCATCAGAGATTTTAGGCTCACGAAAAATCCATTTTTTACTTGAGTCTTCTCCAATCTCTGGATAAAGAACCCAAGGTGCTGATGTGATCATGTGGAAATACATATCCTTTGAGGTCTAATTAAATTTCCTTTTTATTATGGGCATTCCTCGCGACTAAAAATCAAATAATCCGCCTTTTTATCGGTATTTTTGTGACGTGTATCACAAAAGCATGCCGTTTAACCAAATCTTAAAATAGTTCGAGGTCTAATTTATTAAAAAATCACTTAAAGAATAAGTATAAAAAACGAACAGAGAAAACAGTCCTCCATGGTCTTCATTTCTCAGCAAAAAATTCAAAAATCAAAAAAAAGCGGCGTGCTTTCGCATGCCGCTTTATTCAAATATTTAACTGCTGATGTTGGTTATTTCGATTTCTTCTTAGAAGCCGCTTTTGGACGAGGTTCATCCATCAAGCCTTTTACTAGAGAAACCGTTGCAACAAGCAGAACAATCGTAAATGGTAGGCCTGTGGTCACGGCCATTGCTTGAGCTGCCGCTAGGCCACCACCAAGCATCAGTGCAATCGCAACTAAGCCTTCAAACGTACACCAGAACACGCGTTGAGGCGTTGGCGCATCGACCTTACCGCCCGCAGCAATAGTATCAATAACCAGTGAACCAGAGTCTGAAGAGGTAATGAAGAATACCACCACCAAAATAATACCGACGAAAGATGTAATTTCAGCTAGCGGCATCACATCTAACATGGCAAATAGTTTTAACGGTAATTCCGCGTTGAACACGGCTTCATAACCATCGCTCACGTATTGGCTTATAGCGTTACCACCAAAAGCGGTCATCCATAACACACAAACAGAAGAAGGGATAAGGATAACGCAAATAATGAACTCACGAACGGAACGACCACGAGATACACGCGCAATGAACATACCGACAAATGGTGACCAAGAAATCCACCAAGCCCAGTAGAATGCTGTCCAACCTTGAGAATAGTTTACGTCTTCTCGTCCAAATGGCATTGATAGCGCAGGAATATTAGCCACATATGACACTATATTTTCGAAGAAACCCGTTAAAATCGCGATCGTCGGGCCGACAACAATAACGAAAAGCAGTAAAAGCGCAGCGAGACCCATGTTGATCTCAGATAAGATTTTCACGCCTTTGTCTAGTCCCGCAACGACTGAGATTAAAGCGAGTGCGGTGATGCCAATAATCAATAGTACCTGCGTAGTATTCGTCATTGGAACATCAAACAGGAAGTTCAAACCCGTTGCGGCTTGAGACGCACCGTAACCTAGAGACGTTGCCAGACCAAAAACTGTCGCGACAACGGCAAGAATGTCGATAATGTGACCAGTCCAACCCCATACACGCTCACCAAACAGTGGGTAAAAAATGGATCGCATGGTAAGTGGTAAGCCTTTGTTAAACGAGAAAATCGCCAAACCAAGAGCCAATAGCGCATAAATTGACCACGGATGAAGTGCCCAGTGGTAAATCGTCGCCGCCATGCCTAGTGCAGATGCAGCACTTGCATCGCCTTCTGCACCACCTAGAGGGGCCCAGTCAGTACGAACACCGTTCTCAACGTTCACGCCACCAATAGCAGAACTAAAATGAGACATAGGTTCTGATACACCAAAGAACACCAGACCGATACCCATACCTGCTGCAAAGAGCATTGCCAGCCAACCCGCATAGGAATAATCTGGCGTCGCTTCTGTACCGCCGATTCGTACCCGACCTAGCGGTGTAAAAATCAACCCAACACAGACAATGACAAAAATATTACCAGATGCGAGAAAGAACCAATCCAAATGGTGTAACAAACCCGCTCTTAGATCTGCGAAAAACGGCTCTACCTGTTCTCGAAATAATAGTGTTACTACAACAAATAGGATGATTGCTAAACCAGAAATTGCAAAAACACGGTTATGAATATCAAGGCCAAACGGGCCTACTTTTAACGCGACGTTATCCTGACCAATTTGATAGTCAGTGTCTATCGCGTTTACCTTTCCATCGGGGCGTTGAATGCCACCGTTATTATCGGTGCTCACGGATAATCTCCTTAAAAATACGTGACCAAATTTAAATTACTTTCGTCGGAGTTTGAGTGATGAAGCCTCCCATCACTACCAAGCACATGTTCAAAAAACATAGTTCTTATAAGCGGTTACTCAGTCCGCCATCATAATCGCAAAGCCCCCTACCTTTCATTGCATTTTATTGTCTTCATCATAAACAACGCTTATTGCCAAATCGAAGAGATTGGCATGCTTCGATTAAAATGATATTGCAACTGTGCTTGAAACAGTTCAGCAGTTGCCAGCGCATCGGTCAAAGCATGATGAGGTTGATAAGCAGGAAGGTGATACCTTTCACGAGCATGCCCCAGCCTGACAGAGCCTGGCTTCTTACCTTTTAACTTATTGAATAGGCCACTGCATTCACGGCGCTGTATCGCGTGTTCAATGTCTAGCGTATCGACAACGGGAAACTGTATCCCCTCCCCAATGCTATTTAGCAACGCGTTATTAAAAAACTGCCTTTCGATATTTTTATAATGAACAAGCACAACTTTGCCTGACAGCGCATCCAATATTTCCCCTAAAATGTGGGTTAATTGGGGCGCGTTTTTGACTTCAGAATCAGTGATGCCATGAATCACGACTGACTCTTCGTTTAACTCACGATTAGGGTTAACAACCCAATGCGCAGAGCCACTACATTGAACACGATCAATGGTAAACGGCACAAGTCCAATCGTGAGAATTGCATCCTCTTCCGCATTCAAACCTGTCGTTTCAAAATCTACCGAGACAAATGGCACTTCCTCAACTGGGGTTTCCCCATTAACCATCGGTGTCGAGTAATAACGTTTGAGTCTCTCGTCTCTTGCTTCTTTCTCGAGCTGTTTGAATAACGTTGACCACTCTGGCGTCCGAGACGTATCCAACAACGGCTGATCTTTTGCTGCCTTTTTTGAGAACCACATTACTTGCTACTTCTCTGGTATCGGAACTTGATGAAGTTCTGTGCATTACTAAGGATTTGGAAAGCAGCTTTTAAGTTTCGGCGCTCAAACTCTGACATGTTCTCTGGCTCAATGTTGTTATCTGGTTCATCTCCATTTTCGATATCGAGTGCTTGATGACGAATTCGAACCATGTAGATCAATTCCATTGCATCCCTCAAGTCCATTCCTCGACCTTTAGGTAAAATGCCCGCATTATTGATATCGTCTAAACGGTCAAACGAGTTTTGCGAACGGGAACCAATTGCCAATGAATGTACTCGAATCAAATCTGCCAATGGCGCAGTACCTCTTCTTTTCAAATTAATAGAATTGCGGTGACGACCATCTTTTTCCATAACAAAATCTTTGAAGAAGCCCAATGGCGGTGTACGACGTATCGCGTTGTAAGCCATACATGCAAGGAAGCGGTTGTTTCTTTTCGCGCGCCTAACAATAAAGCTGCTTAATTGTTCCGCCCACTTCACTCGCCCATGAACACCTAATAAATCAAAAAAGATATTACTGTTTAACAACCTTTCAGGAGTTGGGTTATCTATCCAGTTGCCAAAGCACTCCTCCCACTCCGCTCGGGTTTTTCGCCACTCTGGATTGGTTGCCATAATGTCGCCAGTACAGTAAGCATAGCCGCATGCTGCTAAACCATCACAAACAAATTTGGCAAACTTTTCAAAGTACTCCCCGTGCATCTCAACATCATAACTGTTGTCGAGAATAAGGGCGTTGTCTTGGTCCGTTACAATTAACTGCTCATCCCTGGCCATCGATCCCATAGCGACCAAACAATACGGAATTGGCGCAGGGCCAAGTTCTTGCTCTGCTAATTCAGCCAAACGCTGTTTAAAGCTACTACCAATTACCGACATGGCTCGACCAATCATATGAGCGTTGGCATCTTCATTCACCATTCGTACAAAGCAGTCTTTCACTTGTTCAGAAACTTGCTTGAGATCTTCAACGCTGGTTTGTTGGAAGATAGAGCTAACGAGCAGCAAGCTGTTTTGAGATTCATAACGGACAATATCCGTCATGCCAATAATTCCTATCGGCTTTTTATCTTTTAAAATTGGGAGATGGTGCACGTTGTAGCGCAACATGGTTAACATGGCTTCAAAGACATAAGCGTTGTAATCCAGAGACACCACGTCATAACTCATGACCTCACTCACTGGGATATTGGTATCAATGCCCTGAGCTAATACGCGAATGCATAGATCGCGGTCAGTCAATATTCCAAGTAGTTGTTCATCATCTTCTTCTGTGAGTTCTTCTGCTGGGCGAACAATAAGCAAAGAGGTGACATTTTCCTCCGCCATCAGTATCGCGGCTTCTTGAATCGATGCCGTCGCCTCCAACGTTACCGGATCTCTCGCTAAGATCTTACGTGCCTTGGCAGTGGTAAAGTCATTGCTTTCTGAGCGGCTGGATATTGCGCTTCGCAAACGCGCGCTGTCTTCCAGTTCCATGTAGTCAGCAAAGTTTTCAAACTCGTCACAAAGCTCGTTGAAAATATCCTCCGGAATACAGTAAACCAAGGTGTCTTCTATCGCTTTGGCAGGCATACGCACACGGTTGTTCATTAACAACCCCATCTGTCCAAACAGTCCACCAGCGTCAATCCTGTTATAGAGTTCGCCTTTACGTCGGTAGATCTCCACAGCGCCGCTTCTCACCATATATAAGTCGCGGATCGTGTCTCCAAAATTGAGTATCTCTGTGCCTTGCCGAAAGTATGCAACCTCGGCATTTAGAGCGATCTTTTTTAACTGCTCTTCGGGTAGATCATCGAAAGGTGGGTACTGACTAATGAAGTTGAGCACTTCTAACTGTTCGGCTTCCATCTTTTATTCCATACGTTGCCTAAACTACAGCGATAAATATCACCAAGATTGAAATCAATCAATGAATAAATCTAAGAATAACAACACCTAACCCAGTTCGCAGAATAAAACTCCAATTAAAAATTAGAGCTCTAACGTTTTTAAATATAGACCTCTAATCTATTTCTCCTTATAGCTATGCAGGTGGGCTGAGTTGAAATGTACTAAAAACTTCAAAATAAATTCAAACCAATGTCATGGAAAAGTTATGCAAAGACAAGACTAACCATAAGTATCTATTTTTGTTAATAAAAACACCATTTAGCCACACCTACTTAATTGTTCATTGTATGCACATAAAACCCAGTTAACCGAACCCCATTCGTTGAAAGTTGAACTAAAATTAATTAGAGTACAAATCGTTAAACAGTTATAAACACACAAAAAAGGACAGATAACATGGATCCCATACTGGAAGTTAAGGGACTGTATAAAGTGTTTGGAGAAGACCCAGAAAGAGCCTTCTCGCTTATCGAAAAAGGTATCGATAAGGACGGTATTTTTGAACAGACAGGTTTAACAGTCGGCGTAAACGATGTATCTCTCACCATTAACGAAGGTGAAATTTTCGTAATCATGGGGCTTTCTGGTTCGGGAAAATCTACTCTCGTTCGACTCCTAAACCGACTCATTGAGCCAACGAAAGGCAGTGTTTATCTCAAAGGGAAAGATATTGCCCATATCTCTGAAGACGAACTTCGAGAAGTTCGTCGCAACAATATCTCAATGGTGTTTCAAAGTTTCGCACTTATGCCTCACATGACGGTGATCGAAAACGCTGCATTCGGTTTAGAACTTGCTGGCATTGATGTTAATGAACGTCAGAAAAGTGCCCTTTCCGCCTTGGAAAGAGTTGGCTTAGACCCTTATGCAGAATCTTTCCCTGACGAGTTATCCGGTGGTATGAAACAGCGCGTGGGTTTAGCAAGGGCATTGGCTTGTGACCCAGACATTCTATTAATGGACGAGGCGTTTTCCGCTTTAGACCCATTAATCCGTTCTGAGATGCAGGATGAGCTTATTCGTCTACAAAACGATGATAAACGCACAATTGTCTTCATATCTCATGATTTGGACGAAGCAATGCGTATTGGTGATCGTATCGCCATCATGCAAAACGGTGAGGTTGTTCAGGTTGGCACACCTGATGAAATATTGCACAGCCCAGCAAATGATTATGTTGAAGCATTTTTCCGCGGCGTAAACATCGCAAGTGTCTTGACAGCAAAAGATATCGCTCGCAAGAAGCCAGCCGCCGTCTTTAAGAAATCGGAAAATGATGGCCCGGGCTCTGCGATGCAGATTCTGATGGATCATGACCGTGATTACGGCATTGTCGTCGATAAATCTAGCCGATATTCCGGCATCGTGTCTCTTGACTCACTACGTTTGGCTCACAAAGAAAACCGCTCTCTAGCCAGTGCTCAATTGACGGATGAAGTCACTCTTCAGCCAGAGCAGTCAATCAATGACATTTTGGGACTAGTTGCAGGCGTTCCTTATGCCGTACCTGTCGTTGATGAGCAAGGTACTTACTTTGGTGTCGTGACTAAATCACGTCTTCTACAAACACTAGATAAGGATTAACACGATGTCTTCAGAGCAAACTAACAATGATCCCTGGTCGAATACCGCTCCTGCACAAGATGATCCTTGGTCACAAGGTGTAGGTGCTGACGCTGCCCCAAGTAATGACTGGTTAAGCTCAGAAACTGTAGAGCAAGCGCCATTCGACATTATGAACCCATTCCAAGATGCGGTTCTACCACTTGATAGCTGGGTAGAATCGGGATTGAACTGGTTGGTGGAACATGGTCGCCCTGTTTTCCAAGCAATTCGAGTTCCAATCGACTTTATTCTTACCTCGTTTGAAACTGCTTTGGTGTCCACACCTGCGCCCATCATGGTGCTCATTTTATTTTTGCTGGCGTGGCAGTTTTCCAATGTAAAACTCGGTTTTTCAACGCTTGTATCCCTTGTTTTTATCGGCCTAATTGGTGCGTGGTCACAGGCGATGACAACGCTCGCACTGGTTTTAACCGCCGTCTTCTTCTGTTTGCTTATCGGGCTACCGATGGGGATATGGTTGGCGAGAAGCCAAACCGCAGCCAAATTTGTTAGACCAATACTCGATGCAATGCAAACGACCCCCGCGTTCGTTTATCTAGTGCCAATCGTTATGCTATTCGGTATTGGTAACGTTCCTGGCGTTGTAGTAACCATCATTTTCGCACTGCCTCCCGTTGTGCGCCTGACTATTTTAGGGATTCAGCAAGTACCTGAAGAGCTGATCGAAGCGGGCCACTCTTTCGGGGCAAACAAAAAACAGATGCTTTACCGCATCCAATTGCCATTGGCGTTACCAACGATTATGGCAGGGGTAAACCAAACCTTGATGCTTTCACTTTCTATGGTAGTGATCGCTTCAATGATTGCGGTTGGCGGCTTGGGCCAAATGGTACTTCGTGGTATCGGCCGACTTGATATGGGTCTTGCTGCTGTCGGTGGCTTAGGCATCGTAATTCTTGCCATTTTATTAGACCGTATTACCCAAGTATTAGGGGTTAATGCGGGTAACACCAAGCTTCGCTGGTATCACACAGGTCCTGTTTCATACCTATTAAAACTGAAAACAAAGACGAACCAAGACGATCTAAAACTTAGGAGAAACATCAATGAATAATTCATGGAAGAAAGCGCTCTCTGTTGGAGCTCTAAGTACTATCGCATTTTCAACTTATGGTGTGGCAAGCGAACTACCGGGTGAAGGTGTGACTGTTCAGCCAGTTCAATCAACCGTTGCAGAGGAAACGTTTCAAACATTGATCGTAAACCGTGCACTTGAAGAGCTTGGTTACGATGTAAAACCAACTAAAGAAGTGGATTACAACGTAGGCTATACCTCTATTGCTAAAGGCGACGCCACTTTCTTAGCAGTAGGTTGGTTCCCTCTTCACGCCGATAAGTACACAATGTCTGGCGGTGATGATAAGTTTTTCCGCAAAGGTCAATATGTAAGTGGTGCTGCGCAAGGCTACTTGATCGATAAAAAAACCGCTGAAAAATATGGCATCACAAATATTGGTCAATTAAAAGATCCAAAACTGGCCAAGCTTTTCGATGCCAACGGTGACGGTAAAGCGGACTTAACAGGTTGTAACCCAGGTTGGGGTTGTGAAATGGTCGTTGAGCATCAGTTGGATGCATTCAAGCTTCGTGACACAGTAACGCACAACCAAGGTAACTACGCTGCGATTATCGCTGACACGATTTCTCGTTACAAAAAAGGCGATCCGATTCTTTACTACACTTGGACACCTTACTGGGTAAGCGGCGTCTTAGTTCCGGGTAAAAATGTTGTTTGGTTAGAAGTGCCATTCTCTTCACTTCCTGGTGAGCGTAAGGACATCGACACAACACTAGAGAACGGTAAGAACTACGGCTTTGAGATGAACTCTATGCGCATCGTTGCGAACAAAGAGTTTACTGAAAAGAACCCAGCAGCAGAGAAGCTGTTTGAAATCATCAAGCTAAACATCAATGATGTTAGTGCGCAGAATATGATGATGAGCCAAGGTAAGAACAGCTCAGCAGACATCGAGTCTCATGTAAATGGCTGGATCAAAGCGAACCAGAAGAAGTTCGACGCATGGGTAGACGAAGCTAAAAAAGCAGCCATGTAACCGACACGACCATTAAAATACGTGACACCTAACTTTAGAGCCAACCGATCACATCGGTTGGCTCTAATTTTATTCACCGTAGTAAAAAGGGTTACAACAATATTGAGCCCTGCTCCCAAGTATTTTCTTAAAGTTTCTATTTAATTTCATTCCTTAAGAGTTTCTTAAGTTTCGCGTTTTATTTTGTTGATATCCAATCAAACAAAGGAAGCGCTCATGAAACACCATGCACAAATTTCTGCAGATGGCTTTACTTTAGACATCGTCTATCCAATGCATCCGCTTTGGAGCCAAGTTATCGAGCATGTTTCTCAGCGTTATCAAGAAGCATTCTTTGCCGAGCTCAAACAGTTTATGCCGGCGTATTTAACCCTCATTGACGGCGGTCAAATTATTTCCGTATGCGGCTTTCGCATCGCCGAAGATGAACCTTTGTTCCTTGAACAGTATTTAGAAGACGACGCCCAAAAGCTGGTTTCTAACGTATTTAACTGCGACGTAAAACGTTCGAACTTAGTGGAGTTTGGTCACTTGGCATCTTTCGCTAAGGGCATGTCATCTCTGCACTTCTACCTGATCGCAGAAATGCTGGTCAATCTCGGTTTTGAATGGTGCATCTTCACCGCGACAGACCCACTTCACGCAATGATGGCGCGTCTAGGATTGGAGCCTCATATCATCGCGCAGGCCGATCAAAATAAAGTCCCCTATGCCAAGTCCACTTGGGGTTCGTACTACGAACATCAACCGCGTGTGTTAGCAGGCAATTTGCAAAAAGGACTCGAACGTCTTCGATTAGTCCAAGAAAGAAAACGCAAGCAAGCCTAGATAGAAAAGTAAACGTCGTTAAAAACGCAAACACAACCACAACAACTTGGTTAAACACAACGCAGAATATAGGTGATGTATGAATATTCTCCTCGATGCCATTACAAAATGGGCAAAAACGACACCAGATCGAGTAGCACTTGTCGGCTACGAAGCGAATCAAACGGTTGAACTGACTTACTCTGAATTGTTAAACAAGATCGAACTCGTTGCCGCCGAGCTTATTGCACAGAACATCAAAGCACTCGCGCTACGCGCAGAAAACAGCATCGATTGGGCCATTGTTGATTTGTCGGCGATGGCGGCAGACATAGTCGTCGTGCCTATTCCGACTTTTTTCTCTGATGCACAAGTTGAACATACGTTAGAACAATCAGACGTCGATGCTTTAGTCGGCGATTGGCAAGCATGGTTGGCTTCTCATCCTAAGCAAAACTTTAACCAGCAAGACCATCCGTTTTCCATTGCAAATTTGCCTTTGCTGCGTCGTAACCAGTTGGGAGATGAAGATACACAGGTAGCTTATCTACCAGAAACCGGAAAAATCACATTTACGTCGGGCTCGACTGGTCAGCCTAAAGGCGTGTGTTTAAGCAATGATCATTTGTGTTTAGTGGCGAAATCGCTCGCCGACGCAGTAAACGGCACGGCGCACTCGCACTTAGTGCTGCTTCCGTTATCGACGCTTCTCGAAAACATAACCGGTGTTTATGTACCACTCATGTTGGGCGTGACGTCATATATTTTACCCGGAGAGCAAACCGGCCTACTCGGTTCAAGCCAATTCGAACCGCGTTTGTTTGCACAAGCATTAGCGACCATCAAACCAGAAAGTTTAGTGCTAACACCGGCTTTATTGCTTGCGCTCATTCACATCGCGAAACAGCAGCCCTCTCTTGTGGATTCTCTAAAATTTGTCGCCGTTGGCGGTGCAAGAGTATCGCCACAACTGATTAACACCGCGCATGCGCTGAACATCCCTGCATTTGAAGGTTATGGCTTGTCTGAATGTGGCTCCGTCGTTTGTTTGAATACACCAGCCGCATTTAAAGCAGGAACGTGTGGCAAACCTCTTCCGCACACTCAAATTCGTATCGCGGAAGATGGTGAACTGCTCGTCAAAGGCAACGTTGCTCTTGGCTATTTGAATGAGCCGTTTACTCAAGAATGGTTGGCAACTGGCGACTTAGCCCAAATTGATGCGCAAGGCTTTGTCACTCTCTCGGGGCGTAAGAAGAACCTTATCGTCACCGCGTATGGAAGAAATGTCTCACCGGAATGGATTGAATCAGAAGCGTTGGCGTATTTGCCGATGACGCCACTGATCGTTACGGGCGATAACCAACAAACATTATGCGCTGTCATTGCCAATAGCGAAGACGTCGAAGCAAAGGTTCATGCATTAAACCGAACCCTACCCGATTACGCTCAAATCCGAACCTTATTGCTGCTGGACAACCCACGAGCCATCTCTGGTTGGTACACGGATAACGGCAAGCTCAAACGAAATCAAATCGAACATGATGTGGCTCAGTTATTAGCGTGCACAACGCCTGAATTAACGCTGCAAGCGCAAAAGATCCAACGCATCGATTGGCCCTTTCAGCAACACATTACGTCTTTCCAAACTGCATCTTAGTTAACGGCTTCTTAAGGAGAAGGTTATGACTTTATTTTTCGAACAACTCAAACAAAGCACTGCAGCTGCTCAACAAGCAATATTAACTGCGCCAGTCATCGCAGACGTTCAACAAGGCAACATTTCCAAAGGTATGTATATCGCCTTTCTAACCCAAGCTTACCATCACGTTAAGCACACCGTTCCCTTGCTGATGGCGTGTGGGGGCCGACTATCTGGCGAATACGAATGGGTACGAGACGCCATTGCCGAATACATCGAGGAAGAGAAAGGCCATCAAGAATGGATTTTAAATGACATCAAAGCGTGCGGCGGCGATGCCGAAGCGGTGCGCAATAACAAAGATGTAGGTCACGTCGGTGCGCCGATTGAATTAATGGTTTCCTACCTTTACCACAACATTGACCGCCACAACCCACTCGCGCTGTTTGGCATGGTGTGGGTATTAGAAGGCACTAGCGTCGGTATTGGTGGCCAAATGGCTGAAAAAATCCAGTCAACGCTAAGCCTACCGCCTTCCGCAATGACTTACCTAGTTTCACACAGCGTGTTAGACCAAGATCATCTGCAATTTTTTGAATCACTGATGAACAAAATCACCAAAGTGGACGATCAACAAGTCATCATCGACTCCGCAAAAATGGTGTTCGCATTGTACGGACAAATGCTGCGTTCTTTGCCTTCTTTCTCAACCCAACAAGCGGCGTGAGGTGAAGCATGATCATTGACAACAGCACCATTCTCCTGACAGGCGCAACGGGCGGAATTGGGCAAGCCATCGCGCAAGAGTTAGCAAAACGCGGTGCCAGCCTCATTCTTGTTGGGCGAAACGAAGAGAGCTTGCAAACACTACAGCGTGAACTGTCGAATCCAGAATGCCATAACCTAGTCGTTGCAGACATCACCTCATCAGAAGGATTAACTATGATTAAAGATCGAGCGCGCCAACATCAAAAAGTGGACGCACTGATTAACAATGCGGGCAGCAACGATTTCTCGTTGTTAAGCCACAAACGACCAACGCAGATTGCAGACGAAATCCAACTCAATCTCGTTGCGCCAATGCTGCTGTGCCAATCGGCGTTAACGTGGTTAAAACAGCCTGGGGTGATTCTCAATATAGGTTCCACATTCGGCTCAATTGGCTACCCAGGCTATACCTCCTATTGCGCGGCAAAAGCGGGGTTGCACCGTTTTACCGAATCGCTCGACAGAGAGCTGTTCGCAACCGGAATCCGTGCGCTGTATTTGGCACCAAGGGCGACAGAAACCTCACTCAATAGTGATGCCGTCAATGAAATGAATCGACAACTGGGTAACAAAACGGACTCGCCGCAAGTTGTAGCCGATCACGTTGTCACCATGTTGGAAAAAGAAATTTCCGCGAAATGGATTGGTTGGCCAGAAAAGCTTTTTGCGCGCATCAATCAACTGCTTCCAAGCGTGGTTTCTTCTGCGATTCGTAAGCAGCAAGAAACCATTCATCAATACGTAAACCGAGTCAGTCACTGAAGAGGACATAGACGATGAAGACCAAACAACTACTTTGCGCTTTGACGGTTTGTTCAACGTTAGCTTCGACCGCTGCGTTGGCAGGTAATACTCCACTGCAACAAGTTCAAAAGAAATGGGCGGAATGTCAGTACAACACGCCCGATGGAGACGAAAAGGAACAATGCTTCCATCGCGCGATTGCCAAAACCAGTATTTATCTCGACAGAGAACCGGGCAATCCCGAACTCACTGTTTGGCTGGCAATCAATAAAGCATCGCTGGCTGGTGCTCAAGGTGGCTTGGGTGCACTATCACTCGCCAAAGAAGCCAAATCTTTACTCGAAGGGGTAATCGCAACTTCACCGCAAGCACTTGATGGATCTGCATACACCAGTTTAGGTTCTCTGTATTACAAAGTTCCGGGGTGGCCAATTGGCTTTGGTGATGACGATAAAGCCGAAGAAATGTTGAAAAAGGCGTTAGAGATCAATCCAAAAGGCATCGATCCGAACTATTTTTATGGAGACTTCCTTGCAGAAGAGGGTCGAGACAAAGAAGCGAAAGTGTATTTGACTCGCGCAATGCAGGCGTCACCTCGCCCTGACCGACCTTTGGCTGATAAAGGTCGAAAACTGGAAATTGAAGCGACTCTTGGGAGTTTGAAATAATCCATGCGCTTATTACTCGTAGAAGATGACAAACTACTCGGTCAATCCATGGTGACTTCATTAAGTCGCCATGGGTACACCGTGGATTGGGTGGAAAAAGGCTCTGGCGTGACTAGCGCACTCAAAACAGAAGCGTTCACCGCCGTAATATTGGATCTCACTCTCCCCGATATCGATGGATTGGAAGTTCTGCGTAATATTCGCAAAGGCGGATTTAAGCTCCCAGTGATGATACTTACCGCACGAGACGACATTCGCGATCGCGTTCAAGGCCTTGATGGCGGCGCAGATGATTACCTCGGAAAACCGTTTGCACTCGAAGAGTTGCTCGCTCGCTTGCGTGTGTTGATTCGCCGTCAATCCGGTAGTGCAGAAGAAATCATTCAAGTTGGACAGTTATCTTTATCCTTATCGGAACAAAGCATTCGCTACGATGACGCGCCGCTTAAACTCACACGCAATGAATTTAAAATCCTCACCAGTTTGATGACGAACGCCGGACGCGTGCAAAGTAAGGAGCAATTGCAACAATCACTACACGGCTGGGATGAAGGTTCAAGCGACAACGCTATCGAAGTTCATATTCACAATTTGCGTAAAAAAGCGCCCAAAGTGGTCATTAAAAATATTCGCGGTGTGGGGTACATTCTTGAAAGATAAGAAATCGTACTCGATCAAACGTCAGTTAACTCTATCAGTAGGCGTGTTGGTAAGTGTTCTCTTACTCATCTCACTTTATTTCAGTTTCCAATCTGCGAAGCACGAGGTCGAAGAAGTTTATGACGCTAGGCTTGGACAATCCGCAAAATTAATGTTGCTGACGCTCTCAATTTCAACGGAAGAGAGGACTCTCGCTAACCATCGAGAATTATTTAATGAGTGGATGGAAAACATTGAGTCAATGTCAAAGTCTGACGACGACAATGTCACAAAATTCGGCCACCCTTATGAACAAAACTTGGTTTTTCAATTCTATCGAGACAACACACTGATCTGGAGCTCTGATCAAGGCTTGCACGCACTCTCTACGTCCTTTGATAATAACGGCTACGCTGATATCGTAAAAGACGGTACACAATGGCGTACATTTCAGATTTCACTGCCACAAACAAAACATGATAATGAATACGTCGTGGTTGCAGAAAAATACAAGATACGTAAAGAGATCATTCACGAAATTGCCCTATCCACATCAATAGAACAATTGCTGATACTACCAACTTTGTTGCTTTTGCTGTTTTGGTTGATCGATAAACATTTCCGACCGATTAACGACCTGCGCACCGCCATCACACAAAGAAACGTACACCGATTAGATCGCATTCATGTAAAAGACAACACCGTTGAACTCGCACCACTTGTCGATTCACTCAACTCTCTCCTCTCTGAACTAGAGTTAGCCTGGCAAAGAGAGAAACGCTTTACACGTGCTGCAGCGCATGAACTAAAAACCCCACTAACAATCCTTCGTCTTAACGTAGAAAATGCACTTGAAAGTAATGATCCGGAGCAACTAAGAGGAGATTTATACAACATTCTACAAGGCATTGAACGCACTGACCGCCTTATCCATCAGCTACTGACTTTAGCTAAAGTAGATAGCTTATCAGAACGTGTATTCGACACCGTTAAGCTAACCCCTTTGTTGCAAACCGTTGTTGCTGATTTGGCACCGTTAGCATTGAAGCATAAGCAAGACATCAGTTTATCATCTTCCAACATCGCTATATCCGGTGATCGAATGTTGTTAGAGGTGTTATTTCGTAACCTCGTCGATAATGCGATTCGTTACTCCGGCGAGCACAGTGATATCCAAGTAAGCGTCACAGAGAACAATAATACAATCAAAGTCTTAATTTCCGACACTGGCCCAGAGATTCCACAAGAAACGCGAGAAAGGATCTTTGAACAATTCTACCGAGGTCACTCAGAAAAAGGCGATGGTGCGGGGTTGGGCATGTCTATTTGCAAAGATATCGCCACGCTACACAGCGCAACGATAGAGCTGATTCCGAGAGAAAACGGCAAGAACACGTTTGTCGTCGCATTCCCAAAGTACTAGCGAAAAAAGACGACTAAAAAGGCGATATGGAGCACACTTCTATCGCCTTGTTTCGCACCAAGCATGAGACGTCCCCCACTCTTACATAGACATACCAACACTTACACTACTCGACCATAAACCCACATTATAATTCACGTTTATTTCACGCTTGCTTTGTTAAAAACAACACAACATAACAATTAAACTATTCGAATAAATATGAAAAACTTATCTAAGGGCTCTGTGTGGGGGCCTTTGCAGCCAATTGCTGCTTTTTCTTTGTTTTCACTTATATTTTTGTCTATCTCACGCGTTTTGCTCGCCTTTTGGCAGCTTGATCGAATTGACTCTTTCAACGACTTAATTTATATCCTAGGCCAAGGCTTACGCGTAGACATTGCAACACTGTGCTGGTTGTTCATTCTCCCTGCACTGCTTTCTGCCCTAATGCCATTAAACGGCAAGATTGGGCAATGCTGGAAATGGATATTGCGCATATGGATGGTTTTAGGGCTTTGGATTCTCGTATATATGGAACTGGCAACGGCACCATTCATTCAGGAATATGACCTACGCCCAAACCGTCTGTTTGTGGAATACCTTATCTATCCGAAAGAGGTCATGAGCATGCTTTGGACTGGCTATAAGCTAGAGCTGTTTATTGGCGCGTTAGGCACGGCATTAACTCTAGTTTTGGGTTGGAAGTGGAGCAAAAAACTGACCGACAATGCACAGCAGATCAAATGGAAGTGGCGCCCACTATTAGCCATTTTTGTTGTACTTCTTGGTGTTGCAGGCGCACGCTCGTCTTTAGGCCACCGCCCACTAAACCCTGCCATGGTGGCATTTTCTAACGATCCACTGCTTAACGACTTAGCATTAAACTCATCTTACTCACTGCTGTTTGCTGTCAACAGCATGAAGTCAGAAAAAAGCGCAGAGCAGTTCTACGGCAAGATGGATAATCAAAAGATGCTGGAGCTAGTTCGCGCTTCGTCAAAAAAGTCCGACTTTGATCCAACATTGCTTCCAACCATGAACAGTAACCCCGCGACTTACCATGGTAAACGTAAGAACTTAGTGATCTTGCTACAAGAGAGCTTAGGAGCGCAATTTGTGGGTTCTTTGGGTGGTCTGCCTCTTACGCCAAACCTAGATGAACTCATGGCTGAAGGTTGGCAGTTCACGCAAATGTACGCAACGGGGACTCGTTCTGTTCGTGGTATCGAAGCTGTAACCACGGGTTTTCCTCCATCCCCTTCTCGCGCAGTGGTGAAACTAAGCAAAAGCCAAACAGGCTTCTTTACCATCGCAGACTTACTCAAAGCACAAGGCTATCACACGCAATTTATTTATGGCGGTGAAGCAAACTTCGATAACATGAAAACCTTCTTCTTCGGTAATGGTTTTGATCAAATCGTCGAAGAAGATGATTACAATAACCCAAGCTTTGTTGGCTCTTGGGGGGTCAGTGATGAAGACTTATACAACAAAGCAGACGAAGAGTTTGAACGTCTTTCAAAAAGCGACAAACCTTTTTTCAGCTTAGTTTTTACGTCAAGCAATCACAGTCCTTATGAGTATCCGAAAGGTAAAATTGAGCCATACGATTCCGAACACATGACGCGTAACAACGCTGTGAAATATTCAGATTACGCTTTGGGTACGTTCTTTGAAAAGGCGAAAAACTCATCCTACTGGGATGATACTATTTTCATTGTCATTGCAGACCACGATGCCCGCGTGTCTGGCGCTAACTTGGTTCCAGTTAAGCACTTCCACATTCCTGCATTGATCATTGGTAAAGACATTCAACCACGTAAAGATGACCGTATCGCAAACAACATAGATATGCCGCCTACGCTGTTGTCTCTTATTGGCGTAGACGCCAAAACGCCGATGATTGGTCGTGATTTAACGAAACCACTGGCTCGCGAAGATGAACGCGCAATGATGCAATACGACAAAAACTTTGGTTATTTAACGCGTGACAACCTAGTTGTGCTTTCTCCTGGTGAAAAAGTATCGACCCTGGCGTACGACTTTGAAAGCCAAACCATGAAACCGCTAGAAGTCGATGAATCCGTTATTGAACGCGCAAAAGCAAACGCATTGTTTGCATCTAAGGCGTATCAAAACAACTGGTACGCTTCGAAACGTACCAACTAATATCCGCTGATTCAGTTAAAAGGGAGCCAACTGGCTCCTTTTCTTTATTCTTACACTCTCCTTCGAATCTTCTACTGACAGAACTCGTCTTACCCTTCCGTTAGATTCAACCTCATACTTCTAGTAAATTGAGAAACAGACCATGCTAACTATCAATTCATTCGTCCTCTATGTTGAGGACATCCACGTAAGCCAAGCTTTTTACTCGAAACTGTTTGATTGTGAGGTCACGTTTTTGTCTCCAACATTTGCTTCTATGCCACTCGCAAATGGCTTAAAACTGTCACTCAAGCAAAGTGATGTTCTTTCCCCTTCCAGCGACATCAAAGGTGGTGGCACCGAGTTATCATTTGCAGTGCGCAACCGCCATACGTTAGAGCACGTTTACAACAGTTGGAAAAACATGGGCGTTGAGTTTGCTCAACCACCAATGACTTCGGTGTATGGCTTAAATTTTGTGGCTACCGATCCGGATAAACATCGCATTCGCGTTTTTATTAGTGAATAAAAATGCGTTAAAAATGCTTTTTACCCATTCCCAATGTGACTTCAATAAATTAGACTCAGGGAAACATCAAAAGCTGCGTTGTATATAAGAAGGAATGCCCATGAGCTCAAGTATGATCCTTAGCGAATCTCTAATCGAGAGTGGAAGAGATATCCCCCTCAAAGAACTGCTTTATGCAAAGCGCGTGCTGGATAACTACATGGCGGTAGCAAAAGAGAGCAGCCCACTTGAGCTGTTGACAGAGATGAAATCGGCAGCAAAGCAAGTGGAATACTTTACCACTACGAGTAACCCGTGTGAGGCTCGTAATGTCATCAGTCAGATGATTGATAAAATCGACACCGCGGAATCTTTTGAGTCGTTCAAGGCTTTAGCAGGCAAGCCCTCACTAGCTCTCAATGAACTGATTGAAGATCGCGCCCAACTGATTAAACATGAGCGAGAATTGCTGCTTGCTTCAGGCTATGACGCCTCGCGTATCTAAGAATAAACGCTAGCTCCCGAGTTTAAAGCTAGCAACGAAAAAGGAGCTCTTAAAGAGCTCCTTTTACTTTCCAAAATCAGGTATAAAAGATCTAGAGGCCGATATCTTCAGTTATTGCTTTGATTTGCTTGAGATCCATTTTATAAACTTCAATCATTTGATCGACCTGACTTAGTCGTGAATTGGCTTCATCGTGTTTATCACACGCGTCCGATTTCACGTCCCAAGATTTACCTTCCAAAAATACATCACACTCTTTTTTGAGTTTCTCGATCTTAGGCAATAATTTCGCCCTTTCTTTCTCTAGAGACTCCAATTCTTGCGAAATTTTCAGCTCTTTTTGAAACACCTCGCGCGATCGTTCAAAGATAGTCGCTTGCATATCCGCTTGACGACTCAGCTTCTCATTTTCCGACTTCGTCGTGTTGATCTTATCTGCCTGTTGTTTCAATTGAGACTCTAGCGACAGGTTAACTTTCTCGACCTCAGTCAATTGCTTTTGTAACTTCTTAAGCGCTTTCTCGTGCGCTTCATCTTTCGCTGCGAGCAGTTCAGTGACTTTATCTTGTATTTCTTGGTCGAGCGCTTCTTCACGCACTTTTACTTGAGACACCAACTGCGTTTTATCTTGCGTCAACGCTTGGTATTTTTCTTCTAGCACATGATAAGTCGATTCCCACTTATTCGCAGTGACAATCGATCCAACAAGGCCACCAAATGCCAAGCCTAATACCGCAGCAATCGCGATATAGATATGAGTACGTTTGTCACGCTCTTCAATGACAACAACGTCGTCTTGTTCTTCCATCTTGTTCTGAGAACTCACCGTATACTACTCCAAGGACTCTTTTACTTTGCTAGCGGATCAATTCCGCAAACATAATCGATGCTGTATAAATCAGAAAGGCGCCAATTAATGTTATAACGGTCGCTTTTTGGACTTTTTCATTGGTTCGATAACGAAACAGCACAAATGCTACTGCAATCAACACCGCAATGGCTAATAATCTGGTCATACCGCCTCCTTGTCCACTCATGAAAAACTGCCTAGGTCCATAGACGGTTTCACAAAGATTTATTGTAACTCATTTATACGCCCCATAAGGTCAACTTAGCGTAGATTTTAAAATAAGTGCTTCGATTTTAATCAAATTTGTGTTCTCAATTGAATAACTTATGCCGTAATAATCGAAACACATTTATCGTTCTGAAGTGTGTTCTTGGTTCTATTCCCTAGCCCAATGAGTTTTGTTTGTGCAGTTGCTCACACAAAAAACTTGGTAAACATAGCTTCGTGAAAATAAGTGGGGTTATTTCGTTGAAAATAAATTGACATAGGGTGTTGAAATGGACCAAAAACATGATAGAGTTCACACGTTAATGATGACCAGCATCATTAACTAACCTTTACTCATTTAATTGAGTAATTGTTCCGATGAAGACTGCAGGAGAGTGGTTATTAATCAAATTTTAACATTTGATTAGCATAACTCGCCGAAGAATTAACTATTTCAGGTGCTACCTAGGTAGCGGGACTGTAGTTGGAGGAACCTCTGGAGAGAACCGTTAAATCGGTCGCCGAAGGAGCAAGTCTTGCACTCACGCAAGGTGAAACTCTCAGGCAAAAGGACAGAGGAGTGGAAAGTTACAACCTAACTATTTTGCTTGGCCTTCCCGCCTACAACCAATAGCTTAGTTCTTTTAGAGATCGTTGATCTCGTCCTTTCCCTCTTCTCCTTATTAGTTGTTTTATTAAGGGGAAATCATGAACGACCTACAATCTTTACTACAAACCATCGATAATTTTGTCTGGGGTCCACCACTGCTTATTTTGCTAGTGGGTACCGGTGTTTACTTCACTTTTAGCCTCGGCTTGATCCAGTTTAAACATCTCCCAACAGCGCTAGCGATGGTATTCAGTAAAGATAAGTCATCTGATAAACAAGGTGACGTTTCTAGCTTTGCAGCACTTTGTACTGCGCTCTCAGCAACGATTGGTACTGGTAACATTGTTGGTGTTGCCACCGCGATCAAACTTGGTGGACCAGGTGCCCTATTCTGGATGTGGCTCGCCGCCCTTTTCGGAATGGCGACTAAATACGCCGAATGTTTGTTAGCGGTTAAATACCGAAGAGTAGATGATAAAGGCCAAATGATTGGTGGCCCGATGTACTATCTGCAATACGGTGTTGGCTCAAAAGCCCTCGCGATCATGTTTGCAGTGTTTGCTTTGGGTGTTGCTTGTTTTGGTATTGGTACGTTTCCACAAGTAAACGCGATTCTGGATGCAAGTGAGATATCTCTCGGTGTTGACCGTGAGCTCTCTGCCTTTGTACTGACTCTTTTGGTTGCGTTCGTGACTTTGGGTGGCATCAAATCCATTGCTAACGTTGCAGGAAAAGTGGTTCCTACCATGGCTGTATTTTATGTGTTGGCGTGTCTAAGCGTGATCATCATGAATGCAGACCAATTAGTCAACGCCGTTGAATTAGTGTTGGTCTCAGCATTTACATCAACAGCAGCGACCGGAGGTTTCTTAGGTGCAAGTATCATGCTGGCAATCCAATCAGGTATCGCTCGTGGCGTATTCTCAAACGAATCAGGTTTGGGTAGCGCGCCTATGGCAGCAGCGGCAGCGAAAACAGACTCTTGTGTGAAACAAGGCCTGATTTCAATGACAGGTACCTTCTTTGATACCATCATTATTTGTACCATGACGGGCCTAGCCTTGATCCTTACTGGCGCATGGCAAAGCGACTTTTCTGGTGCAGCAATGACGACTCATGCCTTTGCGGTAGGTTTGAATGCGGATACATTTGGCCCAATGCTGGTTTCAATTGGTTTGATGTTTTTTGCATTCACAACCATTCTTGGATGGAACTACTACGGTGAGCGTTGCGTTGTGTTCCTCTTTGGTACAAAAGCGGTGCTTCCTTATAAGCTGATTTTCGTTGCTTTGGTGGCATCAGGCGCGTTCCTCCATCTAGACATGATTTGGCTACTCGCCGATATCGTAAATGGTCTGATGGCGATTCCTAACCTAATCGGTTTGATCGCACTGCGTCACGTCGTACTGGCAGAAACCAAGCTGTTCTTTAGCTCAGCATCGCAATCTGATGAAATTGAAGCAGTAAAAGCTTAGTGACATGACAAGTGTTCAGTAATGAACCGTCAATCGCTGAAAGTAAATTGGAAATGGTAAAAACATAAAGCCCGCTGGTCTTCAGCGGGCTTTATTTTATCTTAAGCTAAGCGGTTAATCTCTCAACCATCGATGCTCAACATTTTCTCCGCGTTCTTGAAAAAACTTCGCATTTTTTTGCTTGAATTGATCCGACTTCAGCTCTGATAGCGGCCAGTCTGAAAACGCCTCTGTTACGAACGAATCTCCAACCCCAACTTCAATCGATTCAAGATGCTTCCCGATGTAGCGATAAAAGTAGCTCTGCCCCAGTGCATCACAAACCATCGGCACATGTCTCATGCGTTGATGGTTGACGGATACTGAAGCCCAAGTTGTCGTTTTAGGTTCGCAACTTTGCTCTTTTACAACATCAACTTCAAATTTATTGTCCATTGTTGTCGAGACAAAAACGACAATACCGTCATTCATATACACACGTCGAAGTAATAGCTGTTTCGTATCTTGAGTTCGCGTCTGTTGTATTCCATTGGAAAATGGCTCGAAATAGCCCCAGTGCCAAGACCAGGTCATGCCACGTTGCGCAAACTGTACCTGTGGCCATGTCTGCCAAACAATCGCACCAACCACGCCAGTAATAAACACAACGAGCAATATCAAAAGGTGGTAAATATTGCGCATTACACGGGCTTTTCAATCAATAACTTTACGCCAAGTGCGACTAAGACAGCGCCCGTCGCCCCTTCCATCCACTTCATAAAGCTTGCATTCTTTAACAGGCTCTTAGCTGAGTTAAGTGCGCCAGCCAAACCACACTGCCAAACCATCGCAATAATAAAGTGCACGGATGCCATCATCATTGATTGAAGCAAAGGAGAACCTTCTGGATTCACAAACTGTGGCAAGAACGCCAAGTAGAAAACTGCCGTTTTTGGGTTCAAGACGTTAGAAAGAAAGCCCTCTCTAAAAGAGCGTTTGCCATTAAACACTTCATGAACCTGCTCAGTCACTGACAAACCATTCTTCGACGACATCAGGGCTTTTAAACTGCTCAGACCAAGCCAAATAAGATAAGCTGCACCAATCATTTTTACGATTTGGAACAACTCTGCAGATTGCGCCAGAATGGCCGAAATTCCAACCGCTGAAAAGAAAGCATGCACAAATAAGCCAAAGCAAATCCCTAAACTGGTTGTACATCCGTCTTTTAAACCCGCGCGACTGGTATTACGGATAACAAGGGCCGTATCTAAACCCGGCGTTAGCGTTAAAATAGTGATGGCAATAATAAATGCCTCAAAATTCAAGATATCCATATTATCGTGATAATTAATTGTTAATCCGTCATCAATACCGTCAATCTACAAGATTCGCAAGCTTCTTTTTTAAGAGATCTATACAACTGAGTGAATTTATGGACAATGAGTGACGATTAATTGTTAATTATTAGTAAATTAACGCAGGTTGTTTCGTGCAACTCGACGTAAAGGACCCGTTATCGGGTGTTTAGGGAAAGAACAAAAGAATAAGAGTAGTCACATGAAAGCATTTACAAAACTCATTGAACATTCCAAAAAAGTGGCAAACTTTGAGCACCTCTCTGCCATCATAGGTTGGGACCAAGCTGCGGTCATGCCATCTGGTGGCGCTGAAGCGCGCTCCAATGCTATGGCAGAGCTTGATGTACACATCCACTCATTGATGACTCAGCCACATTTGGACGAGCTTTTCGCTCAGGCAGAAGAAGAGACGCTATCTGCAAGTGAAAAGTCCATCCTACGAGAAATGAAACGTGAATGGCAACAAGCTAACTTGCTACCAGAATCATTAGTTCAAGCTCAATCTCTTGCTGGCTCCAAATGTGAACATGCATGGCGTACGCAACGCGGAGAAAATGACTGGTCTGGCTTTGAAAAGAACTGGGCAGAAGTCGTCAAACTATCGCAAGAAGAAGCGCAAATTAGAGCCGAAGCAAACGGCACAACGCCTTACGATGCCATGCTTGATATTTATGAACCAGGCACAACGTCTGCATCGTTAGACACGCTTTTTGCTGACGTAAAAACGTGGCTACCTTCCTTGATAGACGAAGCGCTTGAAAAACAGCAATCAGACAACATCTTATTGCCAACTGCGCACTACCCTGCGGAAAAACAAAAAGCGCTGGGACTGGAAGTCATGAAGCTACTTCAATTCGATTTTGAACACGGTCGGCTTGATGAAAGTGTCCACCCATTTTGTGGCGGTGTGCCAACAGATGTGCGTATTACAACACGTTATGATGAAAGAGAGTTTGTCCAATCATTGATGGGGATCGTCCACGAAACTGGCCATGCTCGATACGAGCAAGGGCTACCAAAAAATTTAGCAGGAACGCCAGCTGGCCAAGCCCGCTCTATGGGAATTCATGAGTCACAGTCGCTCTTCTTTGAAATGCAAATAGGACGAAACAACGCATTTATCGACCATCTTGCTCACATGGCTTCCAAGCATTTTTCTGGAGATGAGTTTGAAAAAGACAATCTAGCCAAAATCTACACTCGCGTAGAGAAAGGCTTTATTCGCGTAGATGCGGACGAATTAACATACCCTGCCCACGTTATTCTTCGATATGAGATTGAACGTGATCTTATGAACGGTGCCATCAAGCATACAGACGTACCAGAGCTCTGGAACGAAAAAATGAAAGCGTATTTGGGACTCTCAACGGAAGGCAATTTCAAAAACGGTTGTATGCAGGACATTCATTGGACGGATGGAAGTTTTGGATATTTCCCGTCTTACACTCTCGGTGCGATGTACGCAGCCCAGTTCATGGCCGCAATGAAGCAAACAGTAGATGTGGACGCGGTTATTCGCTCTGGCGATCTGACGCCGATATTCGATTGGCTGTCGAAGAACATCTGGAGTAAAGGCAGCTTATTAACAACGGATGATCTCGTAAGAGAAGCAACGGGTGAAACACTAAATGCTAAGCACTTCCAAGCGCACCTAAAAGGCCGCTACCTGTAAATAGAAAAAGAATAGAACGTAAAAGCCCAAGGTTCGTATGTTCCTTGGGCTTTTTTAAGCTCTTTCTATGCTATGCCAAGCTAGGGATAAGTCTAGGCTTGTACAAACAATCCTCGCCTTCAGGTCTGGTTTTAAACCGACGGTGAAGCCACATATATTGGCCCGGACTTGCCATGATTGACGTTTCAACTATCTTATTCACGAAAACTGCCGCACCTTGAGGATCTTCTTTCGGGAAACCGTCGACTGGCGCACTAATCGTCAAGGTATAGTGTCCGTCTTTTCCTCTTACCATCGTAAAAGGCACGATGGCACAATCTGTCGAATCAACCAGCAGACTTGTACCTGTCGTCGTGCAAGCATTTTTAACGGCAAATAATGGCGCAAACGTTGAGCGTCGGTTTCCATAATCATGATCCGGTGCATACCAGACCCGCTCACCCGTTCTAAGCGCTTCAAGCATGGCTTTAACGTTCTTGCGGTCAATAAGCGTACGATTAGAGCGAGAACGCCCCTTGTATTGAAAGTAATCAAAACACGGATTGTTGTTTGGGCGATAAACACCAGTGCCAGACTTTTTAATGCCAAAAGCACGAGCACCTAACTCTAAGTTCATCGAGTGTACGGCCAACATTAATGCCCCCTTGCCTGATTTTTCTAAAGCCTCGAGGTGCTCCATTCCTTTTATCGTAACGTGTTTGTTTACCCGTTTATCAGGCCAAAACCATGCCATCGCGGTCTCAAATAGCGCAATACCTGTATTGTCGATATTGTCTTTTAAAATTGCTTCGCGTTGGCATTCTTCCATCTGAGGAAAGCAAAGCTCAAGATTGCGTCTAATCGTAACTTGACGTTTTTTCATGATTCGCATGGCTAAACGGCCAATGCCACGTCCTAATGCTAACTGAACTTTGAAAGGAAGGAGACTGAGTAAGTACATCACGCTGATGATAATTAAGGTTCCCCAGTAACGAGGCAAAAGAAATTCAGCCTTGAATTCAGGCTTTTGGTATTTATTCATGTGAGTATTGTCAGATGTGCCCATCTATAAGTGATAAAAACAATGATAATGGACTGCACTTTTATCATTGATAGCGCTAATAACATAAATTAAAGCGCGCGGATTCTATGGTTCTTCGACACACTACACAATAAGAACTTTGCAGAAATATGTAGGGGGATGAAAAAGCAGCAAAGATGAATCACCACGTTAACATCGATTGGAGTGATTAATCTACCGCACTTTCATAAAGTTTGGACAAACATAACTTTGTGTTTTCAATGCGCTAGATAATGGTGTTTTTTTAACCCCATAATGCAGCTATCATGAAAATAACAATAAACATGATAATCATTACCCTGAACAAGTAAGACAACTTTCCGGTGCCACCTTTTGGCGCTTGGTTACAGCATCCCATTGTGTTTCTCCATCGTTTCATTTCGATATGGCATTAATGTACTCCTTAACCTTAGGGGAAAGTCAAACCTTTACCCAAAGGTTCTAATTTATCGCTATAAGTGTTTATTTATCCGACATATCACTCGTTTATATCCCATGGAAATAAAGCGCGTTGTTTTCAGCTCATTTTCGGATAAATACATACCGTTTTTCGCTATATACCCACTATTTATGAGGAATCTACAATACGCGAGTCTTACTTGTAGCACGCTACTTTTACAACCTAGAAGTTGTGCGCTCATCCATTAAAGGTATCGAATGAGCAATATCGTTAAATCCGCCGTTAAATTGAGTGTTTTCTCTATCATCATGATTACCGTAACTTCGGTCGACAGCATAAGGAACATTCCTGGGGCGGCTTTGTTTGGTAGCCATGCCATTTCTTTCTTCTTACTTGCTGGACTCTGTTTTTTTGTCCCTACAGCGCTAGTGTGTGCTGAGCTAAGTACCACTTATCCAGAGCAAGGTGGTGTATATCTTTGGGGCAAAGAAACACTAGGGCCAAACTTTGGCTTTGCCACCGTGTGGTATCAATACGCTGAAAATATTGTTTACTATCCACCTTTAATTTCATTCATTGTTGCAACGGGGGCCTACCCTTTTTCCCCAGATCTGGCGCAAAACAACATGTTTATGTTGGTGATGATTAATGTGATTTTTTGGGCGTTAACTTTAGTTAATATCTTTGGCTTGCGCCTCTCTTCCCTGATTACAAATGTATTCGGCACCCTAGGTTTGATATTTCCGATTCTATTGATTATCGGATTAGGCGGGTACTGGGCGTATACCCATCCTGGAGAGTCTCATATCTCGCTTCGCCACGTATCTGACTGGTTACCGGACCTTTCTCAAGATGGGATAGGAGCGGGTTTTACTGCGGTAGTCCTGTCACTTACAGGCCTTGAAATCACGACCTCTTATGCAAGCGAAGTCGAAAATCCGCAAAAAGCCTATCCCAAAGCTCTGCTGATCTCCACAATCTTAATCTTGGTTTCTCTGACGGCGTGCTCACTGTCTATTTCTTCGGTCGTCTCAAGTGACCATTCTAGTTTGAGTGAAGGAGTGATACTTGCCTTCAAAGCTTTTTTTGATGATCTGCACCTCTCATTCCTGCTGCCTATCATTGCCCTTGCTATTGTTTTTGGCACGCTTGCAAGCCTGAATAACTGGATAATCGCCCCGACTAAAAGTCTGCATGTTGCCGCAAAAGATAGTTTCATGCCGATGTCGCTCGCCAAAGAAAACCGCAACCAAGCCCCCGTCTCATTGTTGCTCTTGCAAGGCACGATTGTTAGCGTGCTCTCTTTGGTTTTCATTTTTGTTCCTAACGTCAATCAAGGCATGTGGTTATTGAATATCCTGATGACTCAGCTCTATATGGTGATGTACATCTGTATTTTTGTTAGCTTTTTGGTCTCACGCTACAAACACGCAGATATTGAGCGCCCATTTCGAATTGCGGGCGGAAAAATAGGAATGTGTTTAGTGGCAGGATTAGGCTTGATGAGTTGCTTGGTGACGATTGTTGTATCTTTTGACGTACCAGCAGGAATTAGCGCAAAAACTGGGGCATATGCACTGATATTAGGGTTTATCACATTTAGCCTCCCAGCGTTCGCCGCCGTGATGTATCGCACTCGAAAACATCGTCAACAAAGCAAAATACTTGAGGTACTAGTAAGTTAACTATTGGATTGACATTAAAAAGCCGCAGCAATTTCTCGCTACGGCTTTTTCTTTGGCATCACAAGTGGTGTTGGTTATCCGTGTCCTACAGTCTTGGATAACAGGTTAACAATCATCACACCAGTGAGGATAAACCCAATGCCAACAAGCGCCGGCAAATCTAGCCGCTGTCCATAAACAAAGTAGCCAACCGTCGCAACTAAAACAATACCCGCCCCACTCCATATGGCGTAAACAACCCCAACAGGCATCGTTTTTACCGTGACGGAAAGCAAGAAGAAAGCAATGCCGTAACCAATCAGAACGACTGTACTCGGCATCATTTTCGTAAATTGCTCTGTTTTGGGAATATAGGAAGTGGCAATCACTTCACATACAATCGCGATCGACAGCGCCAACATTGGCGGCATAGAGACAAGCATTTTGAACATAAGGCATTAACGCTCAACAGAAATGTAACCGACAACACGTCCGGATAATTAGGTCGCGCATTATACCCAACTCATCTCTCGATGGAATACCTCTTACTCAAGCAGCTTCAAAATGCAGGATTCACAGCGTGATCACTTGAATATAGAGACATTCACACGCCATCGCTTTCACTCACTTCTTGATGAGTAAGCGACAGGCCTGCTTTTTGGTGCTGCCGAGCAATTTCAAAGTAGATGTGCATATCAATTGGCTCTGGTGTATTGAGTAGCATCTTGCCCACTTCTCGTTGAAAGTGACCATAATTACCTAACTCATCCGTCAGCCCTAGCTGCTCGTAAGAAGCTTCATTGGCAAACATTCCATAGGCATACTGATAATGACTTAGATCCTTGCTCTTATCATGACCAAGCTCTTGAAGGGCTTGATCAATTTCTTTCGGCGTATAAGTGTCTTTATCGCCAAACAAGCGCAATAGTACGCTAGGAACCTCTTGAGCGATGCTCTGAATTTTTGTCTTTCTTTTAAAAATACCGAACATAATGTCCTCCACTGACGATGTTTCCAAATACACACTTTAATGCATATTGGTGAGCTGATTGTTTTTAGTATGGCTCATTAATCTGAGACTTCCTTACAACGAAGTCACTTTCGCATATTAACGTGATCACATAATTACCAGCAAATAGTACGAACAGCGTTTCAAACATATCTCATCAGAAACTCCGCTCTAGTCACAATTGTGTGACAGCTTCGAGCTCGGTTTACCATAATGTAAAGAGTAGATTGAAAAGTCATATTTCGTATCGACATCTAAACTTAATTAAGTTAGCTTTAGAAGTATAGACGTCTAGATTGACTATACTTAGGGAGAGAAAGTCGTGCCAATTAGAATTCCAGATCAATTACCAGCCACCGATGTGCTAAGGACAGAGAACATCTTCGTAATGAGTGAAACGCGTGCTGCGAGTCAGGAAATACGTCCTTTACGAGTGCTGATCCTGAATCTGATGCCCAAAAAAATAGAAACTGAAACTCAGTTTTTGCGTCTACTCTCAAACAGCCCATTACAAGTCAATGTCGAGTTATTGCGCATTGATAACCGCCCAAGCAAAAATACGCCAACCGAACATTTGGATACTTTTTATCGTCAATTTGAAATGGTGAGAGATAAAAATTTCGATGGCATGATCATTACTGGTGCCCCACTAGGTTTGGTTCAATTTGAAGATGTCATTTATTGGGACCACCTAAAAACCATCATGGAATGGGCAAAAGATCATGTGACATCGACTCTTTATGTCTGCTGGGCAGCACAAGCAGGGCTGAAGTTGCTCTACGATCTACCTAAGAAAACGCGTAAAGAAAAACTTTCAGGCGTGTACCATCACCAGATTCATCATCAATTCCATCCTATGTTACGTGGGTTTGATGACACATTTTTAGCGCCTCATTCACGCTATGCTGACTTTTCCCCTCACTTTTTAGAAGAACATACCGACTTAGACATCCTAGCCACATCGGATGTTGCAGGTGTTTACTTAGCTACAACAAAAGACAAGAGAAATGTGTTTGTTACTGGGCATCCTGAATACGATTCGCATACCTTACATAACGAATATATCCGCGATTTAAGCGAAGGCATGGAACCAGCCATTCCCGTCAACTACTATCCAAACAACAATCCTGATAATCCACCAATTGCCAGTTGGAGAAGTCATGGACATCTCCTCTTTTTAAACTGGCTGAACTACTGCGTTTACCAGCAAACACCTTATGATCTTGATCACTTCAGTGAAGACGCTTTTACTAAAGACGATTAACCTCAAAGCACGCAAACAAAGCGCTTATGATGCCTAAATGTAATATGTGAACCAAGCCGCCATATGGCGGCTTTTTCATACCAGTTTGCAAACCTGATCGCATAGTGTTTTTTCCTCCATAGGCTTTTGCTACGTAATTCATATCATGCTGGGAGATTCAGGGATGTAGGGACAAAGAATGAAAACAACAAAGCTCGGTGCACTACTATTAATCTCTCAGTTTGCACTTGTGGGCTGCGTGACGGTGAAAGAAGATGGTAGTCCTGTCGTTAAAGCCGATCCTGTAGCAATGGCAGAATCACGTATCGCACTTGGCCTAGGTTATTTAGAAGGCGGCAATATGATTCGCGCGCATGATAACTTGCAACAAGCCTTAACCCACGCACCTCAATACTATCGTGCTCAGTTATCGATGGCTCACTACTATGAAACGGTTGGTGAAGATGCTAAAGCCGAGCAAATGTATAAACGGTCTCTACGCCAACACACCAAAAACGGTAACGTGCTCAATAACTACGGCACCTTTCTTTGCAAGCGGGGTGACTTCGAGAAAGCCGATCAAATGTTTAATCGAGCCATTGAGCAGCCTTATTACTATCTCATTCCGGCCAGTTATGAAAACGCCGCATTTTGCGCGTTGAAGTCACAAGATAAAGACAAAGCGAAATACTACTTCGCCCGAGCTATTGATCATGACCCTCATAGGCCAAAATCTATTTTGCAGCTAGCCAAGCTAGAAATTGATAGCGGCAATTACACTGAAGCCAGAATTCGATTAATGAGATTTAATCAAATGTATGGCGTTAAGAAACCCTCTTTACAGCTCATGATTCAACTTGAACGTGCAGCAGGTAATGAAGCACTCGAGAAAAAATATCAAAAGCAATTGGAGAGATTTTCTTAACACGACATCATGATAAAGAAGGTGTACTCGCTCACAGACACTACTGAACTTGACTAAGAATCCAGTGAATTAAAACCCACGGTGAAACATTCATCCTGTACATAAACTTCAAATTCGGTACTATTTGAACGGAATAAGTGACCAAGTCACGTTATAAAAGTGCGCTAGTAAAACGAAATTTGTACATCATACTGTTTTTACTATTGATTTGGGGCGCATTGATAAATGCTAAATATTACTGACATGCACCAGAAGGAAGTTGAAGCCGGATGAAACCTGCCTGCACTCTGTTATCACTCACTTTGCTGAGTTCGCCTTTTGTCGTCAGTGCACAAGAAAATATTGAAAAAACATTCACGTTTGGCATTGTTTCCAATAAAGCTGAAAGCAAAATCAAAAAGTCGACGCCTTTCACGCAGTACGTGACCAATGGTTTGGCTGAATACGGATACACCAAGGGTGCTGTAAAAGTATTTAAAAATTATCGCCAGCTCGCGGTGGCACTTGAAAATGGCACCGTTCAAATTGCAACAGCCACCCCCTTCAATGCAATGACCCTCGAGGCAGAATCTGGCAGCCAAGCCATTGCCATACGCTGGAAAAAAGGTTTACAAAAATATCATACGGTATTCTTTACCCACAAAGAGAGTGGTATCGAGTCGATTTCTGATCTGCGCGGAAAAACACTTGTTTTTGAAAAGCGTACATCCACCAGCAGCTATTACTTACCCGCTATTACACTGCTTAATCAAGGGGAGAAATTAGAATACCTCCCCTCCTCCGATGACAAACCAGCCAAAGACAGTATTGGATATTTATTCCTTGACGAGCACTTGGCTCAATCAAATGAAATCAACCTTTCAGTATGGGTGTATAAACAGAGAGTCGCAGCAGGAGCGTTCAGCAATTTCAATTGGAGCAACCCTAAAGATCTTCCAGAAAGCATGAAAGACAAACTAACGATTTTCGCTCGCTCGGTAGAAATACCTAGAGACTTAATTCTCGCCTCTCCGACCTTAAGTCAAGATCAGCAACATAAAATCACGTCAATATTGCTCGGTATGGAGGCATCTCAGCAAGGTGCTTTAGCACTTAAACAGTTCCAAAACACGAAAAAGATCACCGCTCTAACGCCAGAAATGTCCGCGTCTTTAAATACCGTTCGAACATCTATTCACTTGTTACCGAAGGTGGATTGATGTTCCACAAACTCTCACTCGAAACTAAATACATTTGCTCGACCATTTTTGTTGTCCTGTTTGTCGTAGTGATAAACCTCGCACTATATATGCATGGTTACGATACGTACTCAAATAACTTAACCCGCCAAATCACCGAGAACTCACAAGAAAAAACAGAGTCTTACGTCAAGCAAAAAGGATTGGTTTACGCAGAGTTATTATCAAAGCAACTTTTTGACCCACTCTATACGGATAATATCAGCCAAGCATACGAGCAGATTAAAGCAACATTAAGCCAACCAGATGTCTCGAAGATACACGTTGTTGATAATGAAGGGCTAATCTTTCACGACGGTACTACTCAGCTGAGTATGTTTGCCCAGCCTCATTACCGTTCTCGCTTTATTTTAAAAGCAATAGAAGAGTCTAGAATTCTCATTTCTTTTTCTAAACATCAATTAGAAATTGCGGCACCGATTCAGCAATCGAATATCACACTGGGCGCGGTGTATCTTGAACTCAACCTAGCACATCTATTAGAAGAGAAAGAACAAAACATTGCTCAAGTACAAGCGCTTACCTCAAACGATAAGCAAAAGATGTTTAACTTGCTGCTCACGATCAGTGCGATATCCGTTCTGCTCGGAAGTGCCATCGCGTATGCTTTGGGTCGCTCATTGATAAAGCCACTCAAACAACTTAAAGAACAATTTACAGAGTCAAATACTCAAGCACTGCCAATCACTGATATAAAAAGTAAAGATGAAGTAGGTGATCTTATTTCGGCGTATAACAAAATGTCGAACAAAGTGAACCGATACACAAGCCGGGTGGAGTTCATGGCGTATCACGACATTCTTACCTCCCTGCCTAACCGAGAAAAGTTGCTCATTGATATCCAAAAGCAAATAACGAACCGCAAATCACCCTCACTCGCGGTTGTTTTTATTGATCTGGATGACTTTAAACATATTAACGATAACTACGGGCATAGTATCGGGGATAAATTGCTAGGTCATCTCGCCTCTGAACTTCAAGGTCGTTTGCCGAGTTACTTCCAGCCTCTTTACCGTCTTTCAACCATCGTAAGCCGAGTCGGCGCTGACGAATTTGTGCTGGTCTTTCCATGCAAAGACAGTCTCGACGCTAGAGAAAAAGCGGACGATATTCATCGCCAACTGCTTTCTCCTTTTAACTTGGAAGAGAACGATATTCAAATTACGGCAAGCCTTGGAGTCGCGGTGTATCCGGAATTTGGCTCAAACGCAGAGTCTCTTTTACAACTCTCCTCACTGGCGGCGCAAGAATCTAAACGACGCGGAAAAGATATCATGACGATATACGATTCCGCGTTTGATGAGACCGTGAAGCAGCGCTTATACATAGAAAAGGAACTGCGCCGCTCAATACGTGATTTATCTCAGTTCGAGCTTTGGTATCAACCCCAGTTCGACCTCAACACCTACCAGTTGATTGGTGTCGAAGCATTGGTTAGGTGGAATCACCCGGAGAAGGGTTATATCAGCCCAGAATTATTTATCCCGATTGCAGAACAAAGTGACTTAATTTTAGAGCTTGGTGAATACCTCATCGAGACAGCAATTAGCCAGCGAGCACAATGGGCGGATCATTTCGCTGCTGATTTTCATATCGCATTAAATTTGTCTCCTAGGCAGATCTACCGCCAAGATTTAAGTCAGCTCTTTTCGAAATATTTACAACAATATCAAGTCCCCCCTCAAACCATTCATGTTGAAGTGACAGAGTCTCTGTTTATTGATGATATTGAGAAAGCGCAGTACGTGCTCAAAAAATTACAAGCTAACGGCGTAGAAGTGTGGCTAGATGATTTTGGAACTGGGTACTCAGCCCTCGCCTACCTACAACAAATGTCGTTTGATGGACTTAAAATTGACCGTTCATTTATCGCTCAAATCCAAAAAAATGAACAAGATGATTCATTAGTCCGTGCGATTATATCCATGGCTCATAACCTAAGAATGAGAGTGGTAGCTGAAGGCATAGAAACCCAGACCCAACTAATAAGGATGGAATCACTTCACTGCGACGTTGTGCAAGGCTTTTTCTTGGGTAGACCAGTGCCGGCAGAAGAAATCATAGAGTTTGAGCAACAACGCCAAGCAATAGATGACTCAACCGCAAGCAACTATGCTTAACTGAAATAATTTATCGCGTCCATTGAATTAAAGGGGATTCGTTCTGCAATATTGGTCACACTTCGCCATCTCGCCAGTATGAATTTCCTCTTAAAATCTAACATTTGAGATAGGTAAACTACACTTTTCATATCAACTCTTTGGATATGGAAACGCGTGTGGTCGGGATATTTGCTTGGAACAACTTGTCTGTGAAGCAGAAACTTTTTGGATTGGTCCTACTACCAATCTTATTGTTATTGCTTCTGGCGGGCAAACATGTACAAAACCTCTCTATCCAAGCTCAAGAACTTCAAAAAGCACAACTCTTCTCCCGATATATAGATCGTGTTTCCTCGCTTTATTATTTGACGAGCGATCCAAGGGTCGCGAATAACGCTCAAGAAACCCGCCAGCTCGTTCAAACTTTACAAGATACAGCTTCACCTGTTTTTGGTGACAATGCCGATATATTAAATCAGCTCGCAAATTTCGAAGAAGCAACACTGTCAATGCTCTCGTCCAATAATACAGAAGATAAGTTAGATGCTGCTGAGTGGCGTGCCGACACATTCAAAGAGATTCTTTTGAGTTTGGATAGGGTCTACTTCAGCCATGTAAGTTATGAAACCAACACTCACCTCTCCTCATTGATGCAGCTTGAGTGGTTAATGTTTTGGTCAACAGAAGAGCATAGACTCAGCAAATACTTAGTGGAATCCACAGAACAGGGGCAGATTTACGATCCAGCTATCCAAGCCAGTATCCAATCATTAATCCAGAACCAACAACTGCTGTTCGAACGTTTTGTCACACTTAATGCGAATAAGCAGCAAGTCAACCTCCTCATCGAAACCTTTACCGATAATGTGTTTGTTAAAAGCCAAGCATTTCGAACCAATTTGTTGCAGCCAACAAACCTTAGCGTGTTGACCCCCGCTCAAATAGATGACGGGTTGTCTGCGCTTTATAAACGCTTAAGTTTATTACGTAACGTTGATGACCAGATGGAACAACAACTTGTGAAGGATATATCCAAGACGATCAGTGAAACAACACAGCACCGCATTGGCTTCATTGCGCTAATGAGCCTCGTGACATTACTGGTTGTGAGTTTGACACTGAGGTTAGTGCGTAAGGTCACTGGCAACTTGAATTTAGTCCTCGAATTCCTAAGTCGAGAAACTTACGAAGAGGACAACAATGAAAACTCACCACTGACAGAGTTGACCAAAGGGAAAGATGAACTCAGTAAGTTTGCTAAAGAGGTAAAAAAACTGAGTTATGAACGTGAGCAGTCAAGACAAAAGTTAACCCAAGCCAAAGAAGATGCTGAAAAGGCGAAAGATGATGCCATCGAGGCAAGCAAAGCCAAAAGTAGCTTTCTGGCGAATATGTCTCATGAGATTCGAACCCCTTTAAACGGCGTTATTGGCATTTCAGAAGTTTTGTCAGACACGCCGCTAACGGCGACACAGCGTGATTATGTCGACACGATAGAAACCTCCTCGCAATTACTGTTGAGCTTAATAAATGACGTTCTGGACTTCTCTAAAATTGAATCTGGTATGTTGCTTATCAGCCCTCATTCAACCTGTGTTCGTGAATCCATCTACGATATTGCTTCTATTATTTCCCCGAAAGCGAAAGAAAAAGGCATTGATGTTCAAGTCAGCATCAGCCGCAATACGCCCTATCACGTTATGTTGGATGATCACCGTATACGCCAAATTATCATGAACTTCATGTCCAATGCCGTAAAGTTCACCGAACAAGGTAGCGTTGAACTCTCTGTCATCACTAGAGAAATCAAAAATGGTGAAGCGAGCATCGAGTTTTCAGTCAAAGACTCAGGGATCGGTATTGATGAGCAGCAACAAAAGAAGATATTTGCTCCTTTCGCCCAAGAAGATAACTCCACCACCCGACAGTTTGGAGGGACAGGGCTTGGGCTTGCAATTAGCACGCAGCTGGTAGAATTGATGGGAGGTGAGATTCAGCTTGAATCCGAGAAAGGCAAAGGTAGCCGATTTCTCTTCGAACTTACGGCTCCAATTGTGACTCAAGAGTTCAATGGCTATCACTCCCTTAATCACAACGATATATGGATAGTTTGCAACAACCCTACTTTGGAGCAAAAGCTCCGTGACGAGTTGAGCTTTTTCCACATCAATGTTCAGCAATCAGTAAATACACTGGATGCTCTGCCAACGTGGATTGATAACGAGCGCATCATTGTTATCAACGTAGAAACTTCTCCAAATACCGCAGCCAAACATCTAGGTGAAATGAAAAGACTTTGCATGCAAAATGTTCGAGTTTGTCTTATTAAACACCTTCATAGCGCCCAACGTGATTTTGGTAACAGCATTAGTGCATTGGTCACTCAACCCCTCTTAGGACAGCGCTTAGTAAAAGCACTTGAAACTTGTGCTGCAAACTTCCCTCAAGTAAACAAAGAGAACACGACAACAACCAATGCTAAGACTTTCCCAAAAATCTTGGTGGTCGACGACAACACCGTCAATCAAAAAATCGCTGGATTACACGTCACAAAAGCGGGCTTCGACTTTGATATCGCCGTAAACGGAGAAGAAGCCGTAGATATGTTTCAACAAAATCAATACTGCTTAATCTTAATGGATTGCATGATGCCTGTGATGGATGGGTTTGAAGCAACCAAAATGATCCGTCAAATTGAAGCAAAAGAAAAACGGACGATCAGAATCCCAATTATCGCGCTAACAGCAAGTGTAGTCGATGATGACATTCAAAAGTGTTTTGATGTTGGAATGGATGATTATGTGCCCAAACCTTTTAAAGCGGGTTTGTTGAAAGAGAAATTAGATAAAGCTATTGGACTACGCATTTCCAATATTGCTTCTGATGAAAAGCGACTGGCAACAAACACCATTCACACTCCTGCAAAAACCTCGCATGCTGAACAATCAGAAGCGACCGTGACGCCTATTCGCTCAGAAAGGATTTTGCTCGTCGAAGATAACAGAGTAAATCAAAAAGTCGCTTCGCTGCTTTTATCCAAAGCAGGTTATCAATTTGAAGTGGCCGAAAACGGACAGGTTGCGGTCGAAATGTTCCAAAAAGATGGTAGGTTTGACATCATTTTGATGGACTGCATGATGCCGATCATGGATGGGTTCGAAGCCTCACGACAAATACGCGCCTATGAAGCAAGTAAGGGTCTTCCGAAGACTCCCATTATCGCGCTAACGGCAAGTGTTGTGGATGATGACATTCAACGCTGCTTCGATTCAGGCATGGACGCTTATGTACCCAAGCCTGTTCGTAGAGAAAAGCTGTTGTACCAGATTGAAAATGCGATATAGGTAGCGATGATGAGCGGCGACATTTCTCTCCTCTGTTTTCTTTTGCGCTGCATAAAACGCTACCTATTCATTGTTGTTTTCCTTCTACCAATAGATAGTCAAGTACTTGCTGCAGAGAGCTACGCCGTTTTCTCGTTTAATAGTGAGTTCTCGCCCCTAACCATCAATAAAGCGCGAAAGTTGTACAGAGGAAAAACGCAACTCTTACAAGGGCAGAGAATTGAGCTATCTGACTGGCCAGCGACATCAGCGGAGAGAGCGGAGTTCTATCGCTACCTTCTCAATAAAAACTTGGCGCAAATGAACGCGCACTGGGCGAGCTTGTCTTTTTCAGGCAAAGCGAGGCCACCCAAAGTGATTGCAAACTCTAGCATTGATGCGCTGATCACGTGGATGCAAGAAAAGCCCAATCGGATTGGTTATGCCCCTGCTTCGAGCGTGCCTGGAAATGCTCGTATTTTGTGTGTGGTGAGCTCGGAGGATTAATATGAAAAAATATTTGACCATGTTATCACTGAGTATTGTCGCCTTTCCGAGCTTAGCCACCATTGAGTTATCAGAACACCTGTCTTTGAGTGGTTTTGGTTCGACATCTTGGTCTAAGTCGGATAACTCCACAACGGTTCTCGTCAACCGCTTTATTCATGATGAAGCCTGCTACGATTGTGACACAACCTTCGGCCTGCAGCTTGATTACTTTTACAAGGCATTTCGAGCATCCGCACAGATAGTCAAGCGTCCGCAAGATCATTGGAACTCGACCCAATTAGAGTGGGCATATTTAGCTTATACCTATAAAAATGTAGAGATACGTGGGGGACGATTGAGGCTGCCGCTGTTTTTGATGTCTGAGTATAATTATGTCGGTCACGCTTTTACTCAAGCTCGACCACCAAATGAAGTGTATGACAGCATATTAGGCATCACCGCTTACAATGGTTTATCCATTCGCTGGAATCACGACCTCAATGAGCAAATCATGCTTACTGCAATGCCGTTTATAGGGTTTAAAGACAGCAGTGATGTCACCCTCAACGAAGACACTGAACTGAAGATCGAATCAGACAACACAGCCGGAATAAACTTAACACTCAGCGGAAATGCCTACCGTTTAAACTTCTCTTATCTACATGGCGACTATGACCAAACTACGGTTCTCTCCAACACCAAGCAATCCACACCTGAAGGGGGAACCATGTTAATTGACCGTTTGGTTCTAAAAGAAAAAGGCAATACGATTGACCAGTTTTCTCTAGGAGTAAGGTATGAGCTTGATAACGTTGTGATAATGGCGGAAGGACAAACCAGCAACATTTCCTCCTCTTGGTACGCAACAACGAGTTACAACGTGAATAAATTGACCCCCTACATAGTTTACGGCCAGCAGTTTAATAGCAGTGATACAAAGAATGGGGACAGCTATCTGTTTGGGGTGAGATACGACCTAGATTATAACGTGTCACTGAATGCTGAATGGCAAAAGTTTAACGCCCACAATAACGATACTGGCGCGTTTTCATCGATACCAGAAGATAACGGCGCCAATCTTTACACCCTGATGTTAAATTTCGTTTTTTAACTTTTCTATACTGACATCGTATAAACCATGGGCATTTACCTTTGTTATCGTTGATACATGTTGTGCGTGATTTGACGCTCTTTGTAATAGAATTCTTTGTCATGCTCGCCTACCTCTCGCAATACACGACACGGGTTCCCTACCGCAACAACATTACTTGGTATATCTTTCGTTACCACGCTACCAGCACCAATTACGCTGTTTTCTCCAATCTTGACGCCAAGCAATACCACTGAGTTAGCGCCGATCCATACATTATCACCAATATGAATAGGGATATTGAATTGCGCAACTTCTCTTCTGAGCTCCGGTTCAATCGGGTGGCCTGCCGTTGCTAGTGTCACATTGGGCCCAATCATGACGCTATTGCCAATATAGATATACGTATCATCGACTAGGGTTAAGTTAAAGTTTGCATACACGTTATCACCAACGTATGTATGCCTCCCCCAATTCGCTCGAAGCGGCGGCTCAAAATAGCAGTTGTCACCAACAGCGCCGAGCAAACGTCGTAATATTTCTGTACGCTTTTCAGATTCAGAAGGCCGAGTTTGGTTGTAATCGTAAAGAACTTCTAAACACTGTGTTTGCTGCTCGACTAACGCTTCATCATTACAAAAATATATTTTCTGACTATGAAGCATTGATTCACTATCCATAATATCCTCCGTTCTATCTGCCCAGTAGCTTCAGGCTGCTGGAACACCTCGCAATACGAGTTCCTGTCGAGATTGACTAACAGAATGTATGATGTCGTTTTTTGCAATAAGTTTAATGACATGCTTGCGAGGCCTAACGCAAAATACCGAATAACTTGAAAGAAATATGTGAATCAGACGAGTAAATAACACAAAGATCGATGCAGAGTTAGCTTTGTTTATCTCGATTCATTTTCAAGCGTTTTTCTTTACGTCGTAACGCTCGGAAAAACTTCGACTCCTCGTGATACCAGCCGATAACACTAACCGGGAAGCCCACTAGCATCATGATAAAAAGATCCGCGGGCAGCTGCTCCAAAATATCACTCAGGGAGTGCAACTCACCAAAAATGAATAAACCAATGACTTTACCAAGCAATAGTGCGCAACAAATCATAAAAAAAGACTTCATGATGTAATGCCATTTGCCTTTTTTACGCTCTTCTCGCCAATAGGCATATTTATGTTGTCGGTCGTACATTCATCCCCCCAAGTGACAATGTCACTAGCCACAAACATTCAGGCAAAGTAACGGCTTTAGCTGCACTCTAATGATAGTGTGAATCAGAAGCGAATGCTTGTCATGGCAATGAGAAAGCGGCACATCATGCTGCGCATTTTACGACCTTATGGACGCTAGCATGATCGCACAATACAGGGAGATATCAGCTTGTTAATTACGGAGTGAGTTAATGTTTTCGGAACACCCAAATTGGACCAATAAGAAGAAACTGCAAATCTTCGAAAAAAGACGGTTTCTTCCCTTCTATTTTGTGACCAATGAACTGCAAGATCCACAGTACACCGAATAGGAGCATCGAAATATGCAGTACGGGCAGCGCCAATACCTCCAAAGACCATATCAGGCCGATGCACGCTAATGTATACCCTAACATCATCATAAAGACGCTGAGAGACAAACGAAAATAGAAAACCCATACAGGTATGACAGCAATCCAGACCCAGTTAAACTCGAAACCCAAGATGGAGATTTGAGGAATTGACCAAATTAGACCAACCACAGATAGGTAAATACCCGGAACTGCGATTGTGTGAATCTTTTGGTTGATGGGGTTTTGATGGCTCTCCCCATATTCTTTTAGCCATTCAGATAATGCTCGCATATCATTCCTACTTTTCCGCCTACTTATTCTTATATAGCTTGAGGATGGAAAAGGTGCGAATTTTTCTGTAATAGCTATTACTGACCAAGCAATGCTCGTTGCACTTTTGGTAGTTTGGCAACGACGAGAGTATAAGAGCGTTCACATAAATCCTGAATCAATCCATCTTCCACATCACCATTAAAATAAACCGTTATCCAGTGACGCTTATTTAGGTGATAACCAGGAGTAATATCCGTAAACTGCGATGTTAAGACTTCTCCATCTTCTGGTTTTACTTTTACGCTGACATACTCCCGACCGTTTCTCTCTGCAATAATCGCAAACATTTTACCTTTGATTTTGTATACAAGTGCTTCTGGCCCAAATGGGAAATCACTCTCTGCACACATAAAGGTACTTAAATAGCCTTCTAACTCTTTGCTTCTCATTCCGCCCCACCCTTCCTGTATCTTTTACTCAAACAAAGGCAATAGTAGCCTTAACGCCTGGTTAACCTGCGCTTTCTCATTGCCTTCTAAACCATGTAGCAGCGATTGCTGAACGTCCACATGCTCTAAGATCAACTTGTCAATTAAGGTTAAGCCCTTTTCGGTTAACTCAACGGTGACACTGCGTCTATCTTCTTTACTGTGTGTTCTGGTAATAAAGCCTTTCTTCTCGAGTTTATCTAATCGGTTCGTCATCGCGCCCGAAGTGAGCATCATCGAATCAATTAGCGCCGAGGGAGTAAGGCAGTATGGTGAACCTGCTCGGCGAAGTGTCGCCAACACATCAAATTCACCCATCTTAAGATCGTACTTCTTATGTAGGTCAGCGACCTGACACTCCATGTGCTTAGCAATTCGCATTAGCCGACCCATAATTGCCATCGGTTCAGTGTCGAGCTCTGGTTTCTCCTTAGCCCACTGCTCTACCACTCTATCAATTGCGTCCATGGTTTCTCTCCAAACGTCATTTAATTTTTATTTTAACATAAAGATACTTTACAAAAAGTAACCTTACCGATATCTTTACAATTAATTATCTCAACGTAAAGATATTTAACATGAATATTTTGCTTGCAATGATCCCGGCTTTTTTTTGGGGGACAACTTATGCTGTTACTCAGTTTACGCTTCCGGACTGGCCTCCCGTTTTACTTGGTGCGCTAAGAGCATTGCCTGCGGGTCTTTTGCTCCTCGCAATAAAGCCATCTTTCCCGAAAAAGAGTGAATGGAAAGTGCTGCTTGTTTTAGGAACTATCAACATCGCTTGCTTCTTTGGTCTCATTTTTGTCATGGCGTTGACGCTTCCTTCTGCGATCTCAGGTGTCGGTATGGTATCAGTGCCCGTTTTTGCGATGCTATTTGGCTGGGCAGTCTATAAGCGCCAGCCAAGCGCAATACAGGCAATAAGCGGAGCGACTTTGATTGCTTTGGCTTGGTTCTTATTTGATCCTAGCTCTATTTCGCTCAACCCTATGGGCTTGCTGGCGATGATCTCCGCCATCATGTGTATTGTGGTAGGCAGTAGCGTAACGAAGTCACTAGGAACGAAAATGCATTGGTGGACAGTATTAACATGGCAGCTCATTTTGGGTGGTGTGATTATGTCTGTCGCAACAAGCATGCTGGCAATAAACAATCCAGAGCCATACGTTACAGCCATTCAAAACTTATCAATGACGAACACCCTTGGGCTGCTGTGGGTGATCATTCTGAACACTGCATTAGGCTACGGCATGTATGTTTGGCTATTGCAGCGTATGTCGGTCGTTGACTTTACTTTTGGTGGTATTGCCAACCCCGTTGCGGGCATTGTGTCAGGTTTGCTGCTATTAGGTGAGACTTTCACCCCTCTCCAATACAGCTTGATGCTAGGGATGATTGTTATGTCATTGCTCCCTCAATTGATCGCTTCATTAAAAACCAAAAAAGCCGCCCTTTCTTCCTAAGTAAAATCCTAACGCCCGATGCTAGAATCGGGCGTTCATATTCTCTGTAAACTCCGTTTGAATTCTAAGACCTCACAGGTGTTCTATCGAACAGTGAACCCAAAAAAGTTCAGTAATAAAAAAGGTGCCGAAAGACACCTTTAATAATGAATACGCCCCATTATGCCTTGCTTTAAGTCATCACAAGGTTGTTAATAGGCTCTGGTTTAGCGTAGACATACCCTTGAATAAGGTAAATAGAATGCTGAGCCAAATACGCGACTTGAGCCTCGCTCTCTACACCTTCTGCAATCATCTCACATTCCGCTTTCTTTGCTGCCGAGACAATAGAATCCAACACTTTCAATTTTTGGTCATCAGAGCCTATTGGGTCGATGAACATCTTATCCACTTTCAAGCATCGGATACCCAGATCTTGCAAATAAGAAAAGCCGCCATACCCAGTCCCAAAATCGTCAATTTTGAACTTGTAGCCTTTATTCGCCAGATACAAAATCTCTTTTTTCGCTGCCTCTGTATCTTTTACAGGAATTCGCTCGGTCAACTCAAAATGCACTCTCTTCGGACATGGCCAATTCAGTTCTGACAGTAACTTAGTGAGTTCACCTGACTCTAAATGGGAAGAAACAATATTGATGCTGACCCACACATGCTCAGGTAACACACTAAGATCTTGTATGATTTTACGAATAAGCTGATTCGTCATTGGGACAATCAGACCACTTTCTTCTGCAGCGCCAATGAACATGTTTGGCGACACCATACCCTCACGACGAGACCACCGAATCAGTGCTTCATACCCCACTGTTACACCATCACGGCTATCGACAATCGCTTGGTAATAAGGGATAAATTCCGCATTATTAATCCCATTCTGGATCAAGCCTTTGATAGACTTTCTCAAGCTCTTACTGGACACATATACAAACGCAAGAGCCAGCCCCATAAGCACACTGGTTAGGCCTCCCCATAGAAAGACTCTTTCCTGAGCATAGCTCTTCAGTTTCTCGCCACTGTGTATTTTGATGAGCATATTGGCTTGAGAATCAGCCGAGAAGAATAACTCTTTTGAAACTGCCGCTTCTTCTGCTGCAATGGCTGGTTTTCCTCGACTTATTGTTAAATCTCCAAATACAGGCTCATCATATATAAACTCGACGAACAAACAGTCTTCACAAGGCGTTTTTATCACTTCTTTAACCCAACTATTATCGAGAACCCAGACAACTTCAACATGTTCATTTTCATAAATGACCATCCACTCAACTTGATCTTGGTGTTCCGGTAAAATAAGTGATGCAAAAAAGTTTTCGCCAAGCTGAAATCGTTGCGCATTGGATAAATGAGATACTTCACGACCAATCGTGGAGCATGTTTTACCGTCACTCGTTTCCATCGCAATAAAACGGATGTAATGGTTATAAAAACGTGGATCGCGTAATGTTCTAACATCACTATTACTGCACGTGAAATCTAACTGCGCAACCTGCTTTACAATCGCCTCATCCAAATACATGGATCGTTGGTGTAAATAATCGACATAGGTGTCTATTTTAGTCTCTTTGATATAGCTGATGTAAAAATTGGCTATTGAATTAAAAGCCACAACAAAAACAGCAATGGGAACTAGGCCAAGCAAAATGGCATTTCTTGTTATCTTTGTAATCAAAGCTCCTCCTAACGTTCAGCCAAACAACTTAAATTAATGAGTGACATGAACACTATCTCACGTTCACACACCAAAAAGTGAGGATCGAATCTCAATAAGAAGTATAGAAGCGCAAGGCTTGCCACAGAAAATGAGAGTACTGCTGCATATCCAAGATAGCAACTCTCTTGAGTGAGACTTACCGACGATAATCGCGAGAAAAGAGGGGCTTATGCTCAACATAACCAATGTATAAAACGACTTTTTTGCCATCCAATGACTCGCCACAGTCACTAACTTTCCAATTGACCTTTGAAGGCACTAGCAACACACTGCATGATAAAATAGGAAAAGCTACTTAGAGCTTTTTACCAGCATTACAGGCTTATCGACCAGGGAGGGTCATGAAATGAAATTAGCTCAATTAAATATTGCGCTTGCTAAATATCCTTTGGATGCACCAGAAATTAAAGATTTCGTAGACAATTTGGACTTAATTAATGGTATAGCTGAAGAAAGTGAAGGCTTTATCTGGCGTCTAAAAGACGACTCCGGTGATGCAACAAGCATTAAATTATTTGATGACCCGAACATGATTGTAAACATGTCTATTTGGGAAAGTACTGACTCACTTAAAAACTTTATGTTTCGTACCGGTCATAGAGATTTTATGCGCCGAAAAAGCGAATGGTTTCATCGTCTAGCGGAGGATAGCTATGTTCTGTGGTGGGTAGAAGACGGCTATATACCAACACCACAAGAAGCCTTGTTACGCCTTCAGCATTTGCGCGAAAACGGAGATACGCCATTTGCTTTCACATTTAAAACAAACTTTACAGAAGCAGATCTTGTGTAAAGTACACGTATGCCAAAGAATCGGCGTTCAAAATTACACTGACTATAAGGTTAATTGGTGTGAATCACTGTCAGTTCTACCGACTTACTCGGAAAGGCGGGCAAGTGAACGCATAAAATGCGTTCACTTGGTTTATCGTTAATAGGGTGTTCTATTTCAGAAATAAAGTTCATTCGTGCTAAATTTACGGTACCATGCACAATTGACCAAATTGTAGTTATTCATGATTATACCAACTAAGACTCCCTCTCCCCTGCCCTCTGATGTATCTTGCTCTAACTGTAAGGCTTGTTGTTGCCGTCTCGAGGTTATGATTATTTCAGATACTGGCGTACCTGAAGAGTTTATTGCACGTGACCAGTATGGAGGCGAAACCATGATGCGGCTAAATGATGGTTGGTGTGCAGCTTTAGACAGAGACACATTAATGTGTACGATTTACGAAAATAGGCCTTGGATTTGCCGCGAATTCGAAATGGGCTCCAATGAATGTTTAGATGAACGAGTTAAGTTCTTGTAAAACCAATCAAATTTACACTGATGGCAATACGGAGTATTTGTAGAAAGAGTGCAAAGGAAAAGTAAGGTGTTTAAATCTGAGTATCAACAAATTATGGATACAAAAAAGCCCACCGTTTGGTGGGCTTTTTCTAAAATTTGGTGGGTCCGGGCGAACTCGAATCGCCGACCCCTACCATGTCAAGACATTTAATTATATTTTAAATCATTGTTAAAACGTCAAAACCCTTTTGGAACGTTGATTTTGACTCATACCTTTGAACCAAATCACATTTATTTGCGTAAATTTGGACACATCTTGGTCAACAATTCTAAAATATTTATATCTGAGTTAATTGTGGCGGAAGGTAACTTTGAAAGGTGAAATTTTTAGGTTCGATGCTTCTCTACCCAATAATGTCGATCTTATAAATGTGAGTATCAAAGATCTAAGCTCCGACGATATTATCGTAGATCTATTTAAGCACGCCAATCCTCACGGCGGCCTAAGAACTTCAAACGAAGGGATAGACCGAACAGCGTTTTTGTTTAACTTACTATCTCTTCAGTCTCCAATCATCTGCTATAGATATCACAAACGCTATAAGATATTAACGGGTTGGTTTACTCTAACCAAGCTAAGCTGCGCTATCGCGCAGCATCAACTACCTGAGGATTCCTCGGTACTAGTTTTTGTGCTTAAGAAGAAACCCTCTGCGGCAGTTAGACGCGGAATTGTTCTCTTCGATTTAACCAACGACCTGCTATCAAAGTGCTTCGTCAGCGACACAAAAAAATCAGTTTCTATTTACGATCATGGTTTAGTAAAGACGAAGGGAAACGAAGTATTTACCAATCTAAAGAATGGCTCACCTACTTCCCCGCACTGAATTCAGCTGAAAAAGTAGCGAGCTTTCTATCAATATCTAAAGCTGATTTGTAGGAGAGCAACATGTCAACACCAAATCAAGATGACATAAAAGAACTTCTCCCACTAGCTTCAAATGAAATGCTAGATAATATCGAGCAAATCTTAGAGCTTATAGATTGCCCAGAAGATTTTCGTGGTTTACAAAAAGTTCATGCTTCACTGTTGTACCTATTTAAGCTTAATCAAGCATACTTTAGCCAAGCATTTGAAATCGACATTCCAACATTAAGTAAACTATTCGATTTGTTCACTGATATAAATCCTGATTATTATAAACAATACAGTAATTCAGTATCAGCTAAAGGATGGATGAGCCAACGACCACTTTATTCACTTTTATTTATTTTTTATGACCACCAAAATGAACTAGCAGCCAACGCTCTTCTTTTTTTTATACCACTGCCAAATTGGCTTAAAGCGAATCGAGCACTATTTGTCGAATAGTATGATGGCAAGAGAAAAGCACGACCCAGTACTGTTAGAGATCTTAAGTGGTGAATTAAGCTATTACAGTCGCTCTCCCAGACATTACGCATGGTACTCCGAAGAAGAGGTAAACCAAAAAGCGCAGGATATATGGGCAGAGATGTTCGAACAGATTCAACTATACGACCCACAGTATCAGCTACCAACGCTCAAAAATGCGATAGTTTACGACGAAAAAATAGGTATCGGGTCTCAATACACCCCGACCAAAGAAGCTCTGACTAACTGGATAGCTCAACATCGCCGCAAACTGGAACAATGGAGCACATTTGATACCGTCAAAAACATTGCGGAATTAATTAACTACAACAATCAATATACCGTTTATACACTAATATTACTTATCAATGCTTCTGGATATCGAGCAGTTTATAACCCTCCCCCTAGTTTTGACTTGTTGTTGATACGCTATCACGCACTGTGTATTTCAGACAAAGACTCTAGCAAAACCTTTTCTCATACTAGAATCATCGCATGCCCTTCGATACTCGAAACGCAGTTAAGATATTATCAAAAACATGTGCAGACAATGGCCAACTTGATAAGTCACCATTATCCCCGTGAATCTCAACAATTTCATGCACAGTGTTGTGATCACCAAGCAATAAATTTGCCGTCCAAAGTTGAAAAACTTGAATGGTTTTTATCAGTGAAAAACTCACATACCAACGACGGATTATTCCTATTATTTTTACAAGACAACCCAAATAACCAGGGGAATGAAGAAGAACAGAGCTCAATACGTATCCAGAACTCAGGGCCAAAGTATCTACGTGAGTTCATAGACTTGCCGCTCAACTTTGGCCGCCATTACGTAAGGCGTTACTTACAATGTCATAGTGTTCACCAAGAATTAATCAAGTTTCAGCTTGGCCATTGGGTTGTTGGTGAAACCCCCTTAGAAAAATGTTCGTCGTTAGTTCATAGCGAAGCTATCAACCACTTACTCCCTCATCTTGACGACATGCTAAATGAATTAAACTGGCAGGCTGTTCCATCGTTAATCACTCGTAAACGGGCATGTAACCCTCCCTGAAACCACTTGGAAATCAAAACGCCGTAGAAAACGAACTTTGAGCACCAAATAAACCTTTTGGAACGACAATACAGCAGAGCAGACTTTCAACAAGTCTAATCAGCTTCTGAAGCGGCAAACCAACAAAAGAACGAAGAGCGATTTATGCAGACAAAACCCTGAAACTCGAAACACAAAACCAAGCAAAAAACACGCTAGTTATTAGACCTAAACATCCTGTTTTAGCTACGTTTTTCTCGTTGGCAACTAACGCCGCATTAAGGTGTGAGCGACGCTTGGCTATACTTGAGCGAAGCGAAAACGCCAAGCGTTGCGAATCACTCTTAAATGCTTTGTTAGCTGTGTTGTCACGACACGGCTATCAGTATTGGCATAGATACAATTACAAGAGTTGACCCCAAAAGCCACAAGTACAGCAACAACGAAATATAAGTAGATATTAGCCACCTAACCCCTTTGTCCAGTGCGTATCCAATATCACTTTGTATAAAGTAAGCATGCTCTGCTTTGGGTATACGATTAAGAAGGAAGTTGAACTTTAACTTAGTTAACACAAACCCCATTAGCAATGGGATTGAAGCCCCTATCAACCCCAGTGGTATGGAAACCCATTGCTGTTGAGAGGCATCACCAACCAATAAATTCACAACAATAAATAAAGCAAATATCGTAAAAAAACCTTTCACTGAAGTTAACGGGAATCGATTTGTTTTTTTATACACCCAATAAAGCGGTCTATCTAACTTTCTCATATATACCCCATTACACTTTAACAGCTAACGCCTTGTTAAGGGGTGAGCCAACGCAATACCGATGTCTCCGCATACCACCTTAATCACTAAAACCAACGCACAATAAAAATGCCACGCGTTGCGAATCCCTCTTGAACAACTTGTTAGGCGATTTTTTCTTCGATGCTAAGGGCTGTTTTTAACAACTTTTCGTTGAACTCTTTGTTGTCGATTGAATAATGCGCTCTCCTGTGACACGTAGGGCATAGAGCGATAACATTTTCCGGGCAATCAGCACCACCGTCAGCAAGCCTGGTTAAATGATGGACTTCTAAATAAGGTCCAGCCTTAGTTTCAAAGGGTGACTTACTTCTGCAACCTTCACAAACCCCATTTGCGCGCTTTTTAGCATATAACTTTATAGCTTCACTACGATAACGGATATGAGCAACTTGTTCTTTAACATCCACATTACTTGGGGTGACAGCGGTAGCGATATCGCGTAATTGCTTAAGTGATTTACTTCTGGTTGGTTTTGTTAAGTAAGGAGACTTTCCATTTTCCACTCCTGGGAGCCTTGATTGTGGAAGTACATCCAAGTGAAAGATGAAAGCATCTCGAAGCTGACCATTTCTGTCTGGTCGCTGCTCGATGTGGTGTTCAATGTAACTACATACACCAACGAAACGCACAAAACCTTTTGTCGTCGACTCAAACAACAAGATTTCTTTTTTATTTTTCTGGTGATCGAAGATTGCCAAATTACCTTTGACCATCTGCATATCACCTTCTTGGCCTTCGCCTGTATACCTAAACGTACCATCAGGGCCAAAACCATCAGAATAGCCGAACTCTTCACCAGCATCGCTGGTAAATATAAATACATAAGGATGATTAGCTGGTGTAGCAATACCACCATACTGTTGCCCTTTGTATACTCCGTGAATATCAGAGCGACGGTTATAAAATTTACCAACTTCGAACAATGAACTCTCCTAATCGCCTAACGCCCTGTTAAGGGGTGAGCTACGCAATACCAAAGTCGCCGCATACCATCTTAAACACCAAAACCAACGCATAGTGAAAATGCCACGCGTTGCGAATCCCTCTTGAACAGTTTGTTATATGCAATTTTCTGGTGCTTACTAAATCGGCTTAATCCTTAACCTAAATGATTCGATTTGCTCGACTTGCGATGGCACAAACCCACATTTGATTTCAAGATAAGAGGTTTCTTTTGGCTGCATAATGAAGATTTCATTTTCACCGATACAATTACCAATAAAATTACCATTCACATCGAACGCAGATGCTAAAACCTCACGAGAATATAACGCTTCTTCTGTAAGGTTTTCCTGTACGACAGCCAAACGCACATCGTCCCCATCTTTGAAGACATTTTCCAATGTTAAACCATAGGCAGTTTTGAAATCTGCCAAATACTCAATTGCTTTATCATCGATTTCTTTGTCTTCAAGAATATTTCCGAGCGACGGTTCAACGAACTTTGTATAAACCAACCCACTCAGAATGAGTGCAACTGAGAAGCCAATTCCCCAAGAAAAACCATTTAAGATCTGATTAAATCCTTTCATAAATATTCCAATCCATTGCATATAACGCCGCATTAAGGTGTGAGCGGCGCTTGCCTATACTTTGAGCGAAGCGAAAACGGCAAGCGTTGCGAATCACTCTTAAATGCTTTGTTAGGCGAAAATTTCACCACAGACCTGTTTTATTCTAGCTTCTACATTTAGCCTGCTATAAACCTCATCGAAGTCCACGTGAAATCTTTCATACAACGTCCCATCAAGATCAGTCATAAGAAATTTTTCTCGAATATCATTGAAGCCATTCTCCAATGTTTCACGCTTAAAGATAAAGTCAAAATAGTGCTTCTTATACTGAGAATGAGTCATTGCGTTTTCGGGCGTAATTCGCCGATACACTTGATAGGTTTCTTCAAATCTATTCAATAGAGGGACAATTGCTAACTGCTCGGTAAAGTAATTAGTAAATGCACCTACCAAGAGCGCACCTGCTTCCAAATGAGTTAAATTTATATCATGTATGTTTAACTGTGTATTCGCACGAGTTTCAATTTCCATAAGACTATCATTGCAGTAGAAACCATCCACTAGAGCTTGATTCATTTTAAGCAAGCGATCAGCATAAATGCTGTTATCAACTCCAAACATTACATAATAAGGACTTCGTCCCAAAATCGACGTCTGCCTGTAAAAGTGAACACCAAAGCAACATGAAAAAACTACCACTAGCCCCATATGTAATCTTTCATTTATGGCTTGAAGGATTGTCGTTAGTTCCGACCATGGAACAAGATCCCCTCCAAGTTCAATTCCTGCGACAGATCCATGCACTTCAATAAACAATAGAAAACCATCATCGCTAGTAGCAGCATTTAGTATTTCGTTGAGATGCCGTAAAAAGTCTGACTTGCCGATACAGTTTAAATATCTTACATCCGCATTTGGTTCTTGAGCTAAGATATGTTCCATGATCTTCGTACCTGTACTCAAATCATTTTCACGTAAGCACTCGACTACGAACACCCTATTTATATCTTGTTCACCAATCTTCATATCTTACCTTTCGCCTAACGCCCTGTTAAGGTGTGAGCAACGCAATGCCGATGTCACCGCATACCACCTTAAACACCTAAGCCAACGCATAGTAAAAATGCCACGCGTTGCGAATCACTCTTAAACAGTTTGTTATATTTTACTACTGCGTCTGTAGGCTTCTTTAACTGAAAGCCCAACTCTAGCAAACTTATCTAGTGAATTAGGTTTGTAAATTTGAGGAGTATACTGAATATTAGTTGCACATAGAGATTTGTTACAATTCTCGTACATAGAATCAACTTTTGAAACTAACCCTGATGCAAATAATCCCCCGGTTGTACCTCCACCAACTAACGTTACTATTTGTGCGAACAATTGGAAAAAGTTGTCAATTGATATAACCAAGTACTCTTGCACATCTCTAAACATTTGAATTTCACTAGGGTCCGTTATATCTGATACAAGTTGAGCTTTTTTACCTGTCACCACCACGAGAAAAGCAGCAGTGATTCCACCAATCAACATCCCACTAATCATCAAGCGGTTACCTTTTGAAGAAAAAGTTAATTTTTGATTAAGTAAGTACATATTTACAATTATTGAAAAAGCTACTAACCAAAAAACAAAACAAAACACCGTAAATATTAAAAACTGATTGACTTCCAAAATAACTCCAAAAAATATAACGCCCTGTTAAGGTGTGAGCAACGCAATACCAATGCCACCGCACACCACCTTAATCACTAAAATCAACGCATGGCAAAAATGCCACGCGTTGCGAATCACTCTTAAACAGTTTGTTATATTTAATATTACACAATCGATAACCATCTCATTATGAGTCCGGCGATATACAAGCCTAAACAAATCGCCCAAAATCGAGCCATTGCATGCCCGATTTTTGCTTTAGGGTTATTCGCAGATCTCCATAAAGATCTAGTGGCAAAAATACCAAATGTTAAGAAGAATATAGACATTGAAATTTTCATGAAAACTATATAGTAGCTATCAATCCAACCAACTAACTTAATTTGCAGTAAAGCCATATTAATAGCTGTAACCACTGCAAACGTAAGAATATAGCCAACAATACTTACCAATACGACGGATTGCCAGACTGCTATTTCGCCGTTCCATGCTCGCTTAATAAACACCAAGTACTCCTTACTTATATTAAATATAACGCCCTGTTAAGGGGTGAGCAACGCAATACCGAAGCCACCGCACACCACCTTAATCACTAAAATCAACGCATAGTGAAAATGCCACGCGTTGCGAATCCCTCTTGAACAGTTTGTTATGTGCGTGGTTGAAACCTACTCTACACTTGGCTCCGGTAAAACTGGTGGTGTACTGTCCATATAAGTTAAAAAGTTTTCCCATAACTCGTGCGTTCTTTGCTTAGTTAACTTAGTTTTGCACGATATCGCCATAATTCCACGAATAGTTCCATCACGCCATTGCGTATAAACTGAATCACAGTGAGAGGACATATATGCTTGCCAATCTTGTTGAGCAAGCTTAATTGCTGCGATCAGTTCTGAGTCATGAGAGTTGTGCTCAAAGCTAGTGTTTAGATATTTGTCTAATTTAACTTGTGCTGACTCTAGTTCAATAGCAGCACATTGGTTTATCTCGATTATGGTCATCGCATTATTACAGTCAATGGACTCTTCTTCAGCAAGAGCACCAAGTGAAAGACTAGCTAATATGATGATTAGACACTTATTCATCGTTTTCTCCTAAAGCACATAACGCCGCATTAAGGGGTGAGCGACGCTTGGCTATACTTGAGCGAAGCGAAAACGCCAAGCGTTGCGAATCACTCTTAAATGCTTTGTTATACGCGTGCTGACACTACAACGAAACTGTCATAACCTTATGATTTGGCTCACTTTCAATGTCAACCACTAACCAACCTAATGACTCGTACAACGATGGTACATTGGTGTAAGCATACAGGTTACTTTGAGTTGCTGCTGATACTTGGCTAACACCTCGGTTAATCAGTTCACTAGCAATACCCTGACCACGCCACTCTGGTGAAACATAAACAGCATTAAACCAAATAACTTCTGAATCACCATGAGGTTCTTTAAAGCGCGAGTAAGCAAGACCACCGATAACTTGATTGTCTCTGAGAGCGACAATTACCGGTGGAAGATTAGATTCTGGTTTTATAAGTATCTACGAGCAGAAAATCAGACCATTCTGTTTGAAACAGCTTCTCTAGAACAACCCAATACTGACTATTCTCATCGCAACTTCTGAATACTACCTTGTTCATATTGGATTATTTCCTCAAAAGCGTATAACGCCTTGTTAAGGTGTGAGGCACACAATACTGAAGCTTCCGTATACCATCTTAACCACTAAACTTAACGCATAGTAAAAATGCCACGCGTGCCGAATCACTCTTGAACAATTTGTTAGGCAGATAGCTCCTTAGCTAACTCTATATCATTCAAAACAACGTCATTAGTACGCTCTTTACTGATCTCACCTGTTGGAGTAAAGCCCTGCTTTGTATAAAAATTCAATGCACGTTCATTACTATCAAGTGCCCACAACGAAACCTTTTGAGCCTTCAATACGCGGAGCAATCTCTCGCACTCATTATAAAGCGCTTGACCAATACCAGTCCCAACCTTATCAGGGGCAATGTAAATCGAGCTCAGTTCATACACTTCAGTGCCTTTCAAAGTTTTAGGCTGCCCAAAGCACAGAAAACCAACTAATCCGTCATCACAATCCGCGACGAGAACTTCCGCCAAATTTCGCTCAATGATGTTCGACCACAATTTTTGACGCTTTTCTAATGTATAGCTTTCGATAAAGCTCTGAGGCATCAGACCATTGTACGCATATGCCCATGAACTAACGTGTATATTTGCGATTCTATCGACATCATCTAGTAATGCTTTTCTAACTCTAAACTTCATGATTTCCTTATCTGCCTAACGCCAAATTAAGGTGTGAACAACGCTAAACACCTTACCTAAACCATTGTGCCATAAACACTAAACTGGCTTGAAGTGAGAGCGCCGAGCGTTGTGAATCACTCTTAAATTTATTGTTATGTACGTTGTACCGAACGCACTGGTACCCAACCAATTTCACCCGTTGACCTCGAAACTCGATACCACTCATTGAGTTCGAATAGCACTGATAGTTTTTCACCAATGACAGTATTAAGCTCAACATTGTCATAGTCTTCAAGCAAGATACCTTCTGAGCTTCCTTCAATCTTCTCGATATATTGAACTGGAGCCCAACCCTGCTCCCCTTCGACACTGGTTATAAAGATCCAGTTGGGAAACTCGTCGTCAATTGTACCTAGAGCTACTTTCTCACCTTGCTTCAAATAAAACGGATTGGGATATTCTGAGACGTGTTTTTCAGTAGTAACAACTTCCATATTTTCTCCAAAGTACATAACGCTAAGCTAAGTAGTGAGCAACGCAATACGAAGTCACTGCATAACACCTTAAACACATAAATCAACGCATACTAAAAATGCCACGCGTTGCGAGTCTGTCTTAAGCGCTTTGTTAGTTTGCCACCGCGATGAAACCAGAGATTTAGCGCCAAGGTGCTGAATTAGCTATAAAACTACTGGCTTTGAACGCAAAAGTAAAACGGGCAGCTCAGAATTTAAACCCAACCAACAAAACGCACTTGGCTAAGAAGACTTTCGTAGATGCCGACAGCCACAAATGCAATGTTCAATGCTCACACTTAACTTTCAAAACCAAAGAAGCAGCGTGCAAGAATATTGAGAAATGAACCTTACTAACACGGAAGAATTGAATGACACAAAAGCCAATTAGCCGGAAAACTGGCTACGCGAGATGCCTATTTCGATGAAAAAGTCTTTGGGAAATAACAGGTGAATAGCTAGAACGCAGAACAAGGCTTTTAGACCATAAACGCTTTTCTGCCCTTTGCAAACTAACGCCTTGTTAAGGGGTGAGCAACGCAATACCAAAGCTGCTGTATACCACCTTAAACACTAGACTCAACGCATAGTAAAAATGCCACGCGTTGCGAATCCCTCTTGAACAATTTGTTATACAAAAACCTACAGCGCGTAGGCTACCCACTAAATCCTAGTGAATGTACTTTAATATCAATTACTTTGATTTCTGTCGTTTAGCCCATTCTTGTGAGGCATCCCCCATTGTCAAACCTGTGGCATTGTTAATCCAATTCATGAAATCACGATCAAACTTAAAGTTTTCGCCAAATTTTGATTTGAAATATCTGCGAACATTCTGAGTCGTTTTATAGCTATCTGTAATTATTGTGCTGTCATCAATATGATTTTTATGCCAATCAACCTTATCCATGGTTTTGAAACCTCCTTTTGTATAACGCAGCGTTAAGTGGTGAACAACGCCAACCACCAAACTTAAACCATTGTACCTTAAACACTTAAGCTGACTTGAACTAAAATCGCCAAGCGTTGTGAATCCGCCTTAAACGCCTTGTTAGGCGAAGTTTCCCACCAGTGTTTAAGTTGGTTTGAAAGCAGATTACCCGAAACAAAATAAGCTACCAAACACCCACTGACTTTTTGTGATTCAAGAACCACAAGACTCACTATGTTTCAGCCAAATTTCCAACGACCACGAAATGCGAATTTGCAGCGACTAAGCAGTTTTTGAACCTGAGAAACTAACAGCTACGAGCTAATAGCAAAAACGAAAGCTACGATTAACTTGCCCTTTCCACACGTTGAGCCAGTTAAACTCACAACCAAGCGACTGTGAAAACCAATGAGGCAACCCGCAAACCTTGGCATGTTTTACGGCCAGAGAGATTCAAGAATTTGAACCGACAATCTTGAATTGCCGACTTAGAAAAACGAATGCTCAAAGAGACCTAAGAAAATGAGAACAAAGAACTTTCCTGCCCGTCGCCTAACGCCGCATTAAGGTGTGAGCGACGCTTGGCTATACTTGAGCGAAGCGAAAATGCCAAGCGTTGCGAATCACTCTTAAATGCTTTGTTATGTGTGTCTATCAACCAGTACGCAGCGCTAAAAGTTCAGGAATATTATGAGTTTCTCTATACAAAGAAAGACTCTCGTCTTGAGACTCAATAGCTATAATGGACATCCTATCAGCTAACTCATTACCCTCAATACCAACATGCCCGTTCACATGGTGAATCGTAATTTGAGATGATATATCTTGGTAGAGAGAATAAGCTGGTTTAATTATGTCCAAATTTTTAATTTCACCGCCAGACTTAGTCCAACCTTTTTTCTCCCAACCACTAGCCCACTTTGTAATACAATCGATAGAGTATTTTGAATCGCAAAAGATACCAACTGAACTTCCTGTTGCTAGCTTTTCCTTAGCAAGTAATAGCGCCTGATTGAGTCCATGAAGCTCGGCAGTATTGTTAGTACCGAATGATTGGTACAAACCATACCAGAGTTCAGTTAGCTTGTTATTTTCATATACAGCAAGCCCCGTCCCCGCCTCTCCAGGGTTAGGTTCACAAGCACCATCGGTGTAGATTTTCACTTCAAACGGCATTGCGTCTATTTGTTCTTGAGATAGAGGAACTGATTTCAACTTGCTAGATTTTTTAACGATCTTGGTTTTAGCCTTTGGTGCTGTTGATTTTGCTTTTTTACCAAACGCAGATTCGGCTTCCTCTAAAGTTGCAAACGATTTAAATCTTGCTCCCGCAAAACCGTCAACTAATGATTTACACTTCGCCCACGTTGTGAAAATGCCAGTCTCTCGACCTTTCCAAACCACATAATACTTTTTAGCCAAACTGTACTCCTAAATGCAAATTGGCCCGACACACATAACGCCCGCTTAAGTGGTGAGCAACGCTACCACAAGACTCAATTATTGCACCGTACACACAAAAGCTAAACCAAACAAAAACCGCCGAGCGTTGCGAATCCGTCTTAAAGCGTTTGTTATGTGTATTTTTATAGGTGCTTTTTATCCCATTCCGCTAGATACTCCATGTACATTTCTTCATGAGGATCAACATATTCATTAGCATAGTTGTCATACTCACTGAGAGAAGCAGCACGTAACTCAGCTCTCAGAGACGCCATTTTCTCAGCCCGTAAAGTCGCTAATGTTGCAATTCTATAGTTCACTTGCGCACTGTTGAACAACGAAAGAGCATAAGTGACCAAAGATAATGAAATAAAAATAGCCACATACTCTGCGAAGTATATATAAGGTGAAACGGATAATAGAAATAAGCTAAAAACAATCATTACCAATGATTTCAGCAATGCATAAGAAACATCTAACTTTATGTTTATGACTTTGTTCTCATCTGAAGCAGCCAATATTACCTTCGATACATATGCCCGCTTCTTTTCAGTCTGTTTGGTTTTAAGCGAAGAAGAGAAAAAGGATAATAACTGATAAATTTTGGGAGTTAGCAGATTTGCTGCTACCGAAATTAAAATTGACATTCCTGTTGATGCAACAAGAAAGATTGGTTCTTTAATTAAATTCAAAATTTCCATCGGAACTCCAATACACATAACGCCGCATTAAGGTGTGAGCAACGCTACCACCTAACCTAAACAATGCCACCGTAAACACAAAACCCAACGATGGAGTGAAAAATGCCAAGCGTTGGGAATCACTCTTAAATGCTTTGTTAGAACGCAGTTTTACACATCATCTTCCGACAACATTTGACGACAATTACGAACTGTTAGT
>NZ_JAHPJI010000048.1:0-517 GCF_020515785.1 Vibrio sp. E14 | reverse complement strand
GGCGTTAGTACCAAAATTAAATTAGGTTTCGGAGTATTTGGAAATGTTCTTTTCTAGTTCATCTCAACTCTTAGTTAACGGCGCTCACTTGTGCGAAGAGTTAACTAGATTTCTATCTGAAAACAAAAGTGACTTTGAACAGAAACTTATCCCAGATCTATCTCATATAGATCATATGGCTCACAATGTTAGTGGTATAGAAGTCGAAAACATTTCTTTTGTGGGCTGTAATCAATATCAACTCGATTATTCATACGATTGGGAAGTCTATCGTGGTTGCTCTGATATGAATGAAGCTGATATCGAACATGAAAGTGTATTGTTTGTCCTTAATGATGACGGCTTCATCGAAATTGATTTCCCAGAATATGAAGAGCGTGATACTCGCGAGGAATTTTAGTACTAACAAACTGTTCAAGAGGGATTCGCAACGCGTGGCATTTTTACTATGCGTTGGTTTTAGTGTTTAAGGCGGTATGCGGCTACTTCGGTATTGCGTTGCTCACCCCTTAACAGA
>NZ_JAHPJI010000047.1:0-552 GCF_020515785.1 Vibrio sp. E14 | reverse complement strand
GGTGAACAACGCTAACACCGATTCTAAATCATTGTGCCGTAAACACTTAAGCTGATATAAACGAGAGCACCAAGCGTTGTGAATCCGTCTTAAACGCTTTGTTATGTGCGTTTTTTAACTTTAAAACGAGACCGCTCTTGATTAGAAAGTTCCAAGTTTTTTAGCTGTGCTTTCCTCATAGAATCCTCAACGGGATAAACTTCGATCAGCCAATGACGAAAACCGTAAAAACCGAGAAATAAACCTATTGCAGAGAAAATGGCGCAACCGAAAGGTAGAAACTTCCGATCATTCTCAATTATTTCTATTTTCCGTTCTTCAATCGCAATACGATAATCCTTGTCAGACTCAGACAACTCTACATTTGATGAAATAATCGAAATTTTCTCCAACGATTCGAAAACAGAGTCATTGAATCGGTACGTTTGATATCCGAGAAAATACAGACTTAGGATAAATATCACCGAACCAATTATTGCCATCAATTTGTAAGGATTGTCCGTAGGGATACTCAATGTAGAGTTCATAATGCTCCTTATTATCTCCTAGCAC
>NZ_JAHPJI010000046.1:0-556 GCF_020515785.1 Vibrio sp. E14 | reverse complement strand
ACTTAACGCGGCGTTAGTACGGGTTTAACATCAAAGGTCATAAGTTTTGGTGTTTATATGTTTTGGCGTTCGTTTTTACACCTTTCAGTTTGTACCTTTCACGTTCTTTCCGGTGGCACTATATGCGGAGTGTTTGCTTTGATTTCACCGCTTACGGTTTCTAACTCTAAGCCTATTTCTTTGGCACTTCTTCTCTTTCGTGGTTTTTACTAAGTTAGAATTGCCTTTCTTTGGTGTTGCCGTCTAAGTACGAGGATCGAATCCTTTTCTAATTTGAAGCCAGTAAAAGTAGGGGAGTTAAGTGCGTTTTTCTTCTAGCCAACTTTTGTCTCTTAATCGAGTTTAAGTTTTGTAACTGCCCGTCTCACTTCAGTGTTCAAAGCCTTTCATTTTATGCTACTTTTCAATATCTTGGAGCGCATAAATAGAAGTAGCGCATGTACTAACAAATTGCTTAAGAGTGATTCGTAACGCGTGGCATTTTTACTTTGCGGTGGCTTATGTGATTAAGGCGCTGTGCGGTAGCTTTTGTATTGCGTTACTCACACCTTAGCAA
>NZ_JAHPJI010000045.1:0-558 GCF_020515785.1 Vibrio sp. E14 | reverse complement strand
TAACGCCCTGTTAAGGTGTGAGCAACGCAATACCGAAGCCACCGCATACCACCTTAAACACTAAAACCAACGCATAGTAAAAATGCCACGCGTTGCGAATCACTCTTAAACAGTTTGTTATAGCGCTTTGCCGTTTACAAGTGACCAATGATGAGGCATTAATTCTCGTATAGTCTTGAAAACCAGTGCATTCTCTGGAGTCGTAATTGCTGCTTTGACATCCCCACCCCAATGGACGAGGCGCTCTTGGCAAACTCCGCATGGTGACAAGATTAGAAATTCATCGTTCTCGCTCACACGACACAGGCATAATGAGTGGGTCACTCGCTCATTGAGTTTGTGAGCCTCTAAATACGCTCCCACCTCCATGCATAGTGAAAGAGCATCGTTTTGAGTATCAGGAGCAATGCTTGTTAATATTTTTCCTGACTCTGTTCTAACAGCCGCAGCTCCACCCCAACCAGAAGGATATCGCATATTTACTAGTTCTATTGCTGCTTGATAGAGCTCTTTTTCGATATTATCCATGACCATCCATATTCAATTTTATCGTGCGCT
>NZ_JAHPJI010000044.1:0-558 GCF_020515785.1 Vibrio sp. E14 | reverse complement strand
ACTATTATTTGTACGTTATTTTGTACCAGTTGGAGTTCAATATGAGTCGTATTCATTTCGATCAAGACATTCAGCCGTTGTCTGAGTTTCGCGCAGGTGTAGCTTCTTACATCAAACAAATCAATGAGACTCGCCGTCCATTGGTAATTACTCAACGTGGCAAAGGTGTTGCTGTTGTCCTTGACGTTGCTGAGTATGAAGCAATGCAAGAGAAAATCGAATTACTGGAAGAAATGCGGACAGCGGAAGCTCAATTAGCTTCAGGTCTTGGCGTTTCCAATGATGATGCGCGTGCTCAAGTTTTGGGGCGCATTAAAAAATGAAAGTAGTTTGGTCTCCATTAGCGCTTCAAAAGTTAGGCGATGCAGCGGAGTTCATTTCTTTGGATAACCCATCTGCGGCAGAAAAGTGGGTAAACGAAGTTTTTGATAAAACTGAACTACTTGGAAGTATGCCTGAGATGGGGCGCTTTGTTCCTGAAATGCCTCATACGAATTATCGTGAAATTATTTTTGGTCACTATCGTATTATCTACAGCTTAAGTCATGAAATCCGCGT
>NZ_JAHPJI010000043.1:0-584 GCF_020515785.1 Vibrio sp. E14 | reverse complement strand
TGTGCTTGGAGGAAAAATGCAATATATCGAAGTCAAGAGTAGCCAGATTCCGCTAGATTTTCTGCTTGAAGCCGATCCTTCTGAAGCGAGTATTTCTTCATATTTATCCGATTCATGGTGCTTCGCTGCACTAGATAATGGACGTGTTTTAGCTGCTTGCATAGTGAAGCCACAAACCAATAGCCTTGCTGAGATATTCAATGTCTCTGTATATCCAAAGTTACAAGGTCAAGGTGTTGGTTCTGAATTGCTTAAGTCGGTTCTGTTTCAGTTATCAAGTAAGGGAATCTCACGTGTTGAACTGGGTACAGGCACCCTTGGCTATCAACTGACTTATTATCAGCGTCTTGGCTTTAGGGTTGACTCAATCGTCAAAGATTACTTTTTGCTGAATTATCCAGAGCCAATCTATGAAAATGGTATTCAACACAAAGACATGCTGAGATTGTACGCACAACTTTAGTACGCACATAACAATCTGTTTAAGAGTGATTCGCAACGCTTGGCATTTCACTATGCGTTGCGTTTAGTGTTTAAGGTGGTATGCGGGGGCTTCGGTATTGCGTTGCTCACACCTTAACAGG
>NZ_JAHPJI010000042.1:0-612 GCF_020515785.1 Vibrio sp. E14 | reverse complement strand
CCTTAACAGGGCGTTATGTGCTTATGAGGAAAATTGACATGGAAGTGGTAGAGGCCAACCCTAATTTGGCCCCAATATTAGTGAGTTATGCGAAAGAATGCCTAGAATCGGGTATTCCAAAATATTCGGGTGTGGAGCAAGATCCGACAGCTTATTTGTCAGGTTTGGTCGAACGTTCAAAGGCAATCTCCGAGTTACCAAAGGGATATTTACCTAGCACAACTTACTACTGTGTATCGAACTCCGAAATTTTAGGTGCAATCCGAGTTCGCAAAGGTACTAATGCCAACGTAGAAAATGTCATTGGTCATGTTGGCTACGAAACTAGACCGTCAGCTCGTGGTAAGGGTGTAGCCTCATTTCTGCTTGCTTGGGTGCGAGACCATGTTGTCACTGATTCAGTTATTGTTACTTGCTCAACTGACAATCCCGCGTCTCAAAAAGTCATAGAAAACTGTGGTGGTGAATACCTCGGTAACTACACAGATGACAGAGAGGGTACGGTAAGGCGCTACCGTTTAGTACGCACATAACAAAGCATTCAAGAGTGATTCGCAACGCTTGGCAGTTTCGCTTCGCTCAAGTATAGCCAAGCGCCACTCACACCTTAAT
>NZ_JAHPJI010000041.1:0-620 GCF_020515785.1 Vibrio sp. E14 | reverse complement strand
CAGGGCGTTAGTTTGCAAGAGGAAAAACGCAGCTATCTCGCAAGATCTAGTGGTAAAAGCTCAAAGTTTAAGTTGTCGTATTGGCTTTCAATTTCAGGGTTAACTAGCGTGGTGAAAATCCAAAATTGGCATCGTTTCAACGGTTGGTTTGTTCTTTGGTGCGGCAACTTTTGGGTTAACTGAGTTGAATTTGTTTGCTGAAACTCTGCTCGTTGAGTTTGTTGGTACAAAAGCCGCTTTACTCGCTGAAATGACGTTGTCTCTGGTGTGGAAAGTTCACGTGGTTTCAGTGACCTTGTTGAAAGTCCGCATTGTGAGATTGGTTTTCCAAAAACACTTTTTGGTGTTGTGAGTTCTTTTTCCGCGGCGTTGTTTGTTCCAAGTGGTTTCATTGAGTAGCCGCTTTGAGACTACGCCTGACCTAATTGCATCAGAACACATAAAGTTTATTGTTTGCAAAGTTTAAAATAATTTAAAATCAACGCTTTGGGTTTGCAAACTAACAAACTGTTTAAGAGTGATTCGCAACGCGTGGCATTTTTACTATGCGTTGCGTTTAGTGTTTAAGGTGGTATGCGGCGGCTTCGGTATTGCGTTGCTCACACCTTAACAGGGCGTTA